>NZ_JAGGKH010000049.1 GCF_017873565.1 Lederbergia galactosidilytica | reverse complement strand
GTCACACCCGTTCCCATCCCGAACACGGCAGTTAAGCTCTTCAGCGCCGATGGTAATAAGGGGCTTCCCCTTGTGAGAGCAGGACGTTGCCAGGCTATTGTGGAGGATTAGCTCAGCTGGGAGAGCATCTGCCTTACAAGCAGAGGGTCGGCGGTTCGAGCCCGTCATCCTCCACCATTATTTTGCCGGCCTAGCTCAATTGGTAGAGCAACTGACTTGTAATCAGTAGGTTGGGGGTTCAAGTCCTCTGGCCGGCACCATGAACGAGCCATTAGCTCAGTCGGTAGAGCATCTGACTTTTAATCAGAGGGTCGCAGGTTCGAATCCTGCATGGCTCACCATTTTTTTGTTTGATAGTTTTAAGCGGGTGTGGTGGAATTGGCAGACACGCTAGACTTAGGATCTAGTGCCGCAAGGCGTGGGGGTTCGACTCCCTTCACCCGCATCTGATGAATGTTTCCATGTCTTTGCGGAAGTAGTTCAGTGGTAGAACATCACCTTGCCAAGGTGGGGGTCGCGGGTTCGAATCCCGTCTTCCGCTTTGAATTGTGATAAATACTGAATTTACTTTAATACAGGAACAAAAATCGGTTAATATACTTAATTATCATATCGGGAAGTAGCTCAGCTTGGTAGAGCACTTGGTTTGGGACCAAGGGGTCGCAGGTTCGAATCCTGTCTTCCCGACCATTTTTTGGGGCCTTAGCTCAGCTGGGAGAGCGCCTGCCTTGCACGCAGGAGGTCAGCGGTTCGATCCCGCTAGGCTCCACCAAAAATAATTTTTAAAAAGTTGTTGACATTGGAAAAGAGATTTGGTATTATAGAAAAGTCGCCAATGAGGGCAACGAAGTTTGATCTTTGAAAACTGAACGAAACGAACGTCAATAAATCATGGATAAATGGTCATAGACCATTGCCAGCAATTGAGAAGGAAAACAAACTTCTTTTATTATATGAGAGTTTGATCCTGGCTCAGGACGAACGCTGGCGGCGTGCCTAATACATGCAAGTCGAGCGAATTTGATGGGAGCTTGCTCCCTGA
>NZ_JAGGKH010000048.1 GCF_017873565.1 Lederbergia galactosidilytica | reverse complement strand
GAAAACTATTCGATGGAACATGGAAAGCCTCTTAAACCTGTTAAAAGGCATGCTCGTTCAATAATGACTGTTCCAAAGACAATGAACTGTCCCAAGTGTGGTGCTCCATCAGATTATCTTTATGCGAATAATGGAAACAAAGGGCAGTTTCTGTGTAAGATCTGTTCGTGTCTTTTCCATGATAAGAATCGGTTTTCTAAAGAGGCGATTTTAAGGTGCCCTCACTGTGCCAAAACACTAGAAAAAGTCAAAGAAAGGAAAGATTTCTCCGTCTTCAAGTGTAAAAACAATGATTGTTCCTATTACCAAAAGAAGCTAAAAGCCATGTCTAAAAAAGAGAAAAAACGGTTTAAGAAGGATCCTCAGGCATTTAAAGTACGATATATCTTTCGTCAGTTTCACGTTGATTTTCTACCTTTGTCTAAACAATCACCCGAGTTACCAAGAGTAAATTTGTCTAAGATCCATGCTTCACCGCATACATTGGGTTTAATCTTGACTTATCATGTGAATTACGGGCTATCAGCCCGCAAAACAGCTGCGATTATGCAAGATGTTCACGGTGTCGCTATTTCTCATCAAACGATATTGAATTACGAGAATAGTGTCGCTCTGCTCCTAAAGCCTTATGTGGATTCTTATCCTTACGAGCTTTCAGATCAATTTTGTGGCGATGAAACCTATATCCGCGTGAATGGAAAATGGCACTATTTGTTTTTCTTTTTTGACGCGGTCAAGAAGATCATTCTCTCTTATCCCGTGTCTCCCAATCGAGATACGGTCACGGCTATTCGCGCCATTGATGAAGTATTAGTGAAGATGAAGGAGATTCCGGAAGATCTCACTTTGGTTGTCGATGGAAATCCCATCTATCTTCTAGCTCAACACTTTTTCGCCCAACACGACATCCAGTTTGATGTCAAACAGGTGATTGGTCTAACAAATGATGACCCTGTTTCAACTGAATTCAGGCCCCTCAAACAAGTCATTGAGCGACTGAATCGTACATTTAAGGGAAACTATCGTTCCACCCATGGCTTTGGTTCAGAACATGGTTCTGTTTCCTATGTCACCTTGTTTGTCGCTTACTTTAATTTTCTGCGACCACATGCCTCTTTAGAGGGAAAGGTACCTGTCATGAATCCAGAACTGTCTGGTCTTCCGACAATGCCCGCACGGTGGACAAAACTGATTGAGTTAGCCCAACAATGGATTGTAAAACAACGGTTAGCCTAACTTTTTGTTTAGCTGAGCCCCTTGATTTTTATTGGGCAATTCAGCAATCGGCGGAGCGAACTCTTGACAAACCGAACTTGCCAATGGTTTAAAATAGGAAAAACCAAGGGCTTATTTGGTTTGCCTTCTTTTTGTCCTCTTCGCCCTTGTTACTTGTAATTCAAACCATTGGCGTGTTTGTCAAGAGCGATTGCGGTAGCTTACCACCACATTTAGACCGTAGAGCTACGTTTAGGC
>NZ_JAGGKH010000046.1 GCF_017873565.1 Lederbergia galactosidilytica | reverse complement strand
GGAGGGCACTGAAAATCTGCCGATTTTTTGATTTTTTTACTGCCCAACAAATAAAACCGACCCATCCTTCCATAATTTTGGAGAGAAAAGTCAGTTTTTTTCTTTATTCACCAGCGAAAGTTCTTTATTCTTACCCTAGGAGCCTCAGTATTCTTTTTAGGTTTACAGTAAATATGGACATGGCACCTTGTAATTCCATGCCAATTAGACCCGTGGATGAAGCAACATCATACCCGTGTCTGTGTTTTAATTCGCTATTTTTAGCTTCTATTTTATATCGTTCCCTTGATTTTTCATTGAAATAATCACTTTCCTGAAAGTTTGCTTGATCCTGATGCTCATCTGATTTAATCGTTACGTTATATGTTTTACTTTTGGCACCATCTTTATAACATCCATCTCTAAAAGAGCATATTTTACATTTTTCGATATCAAAATAATAGGTTTCACGTGGATTTTTCTTTTCATTTGATCTTTTATTTTTTGCTTTGCGGATTGCCATATGTCCTGCCTTACAAACATACATACCCGCATCTTTATTAAAATCAAATTCATTTTCCTTTTGTCGTCTTCCTTGGGTGACATTTGGATTTAATTTGGCTACCAATTTGATATTACTTCCAGTCGTGTAAATAATATTATCCTTTTCTGAATAAGCGGCATCACCAATAACTGTTTCAACTTTTACGCCTGCACTCTTACTTTTTTCAATGAGTGTTTGGAGTTGTTTTCCGTCATTTTTTTCTCCAGAAGTAATGACGGCTGCCGTAATAATTCTTTCTTCACTCATTGCCAAATGTGACTTATACCCAAAGAAAGAAGAGTCCGCAGTTTTATGACCAACCTTGGCATCCTGATCTTTCACACTTTGAAGATGTTCTATATCATCTTCAACAGTTTCTCTTAGAAGATTCAGCTGTTCCTTCACCTTTGGATACTGAAGAAGAGTTTCTTCTTTCTCTATTACATGGATTAACTCTTGAGAATAGGCGATTTCGTCTTCCAACACATCCGTCTTTGTCTTGGCTGGGAACTTTCCCTTCATAGTGTCATTAACCTGATATGCTGCCTTTCTTAGCTTTTTGGAACGGTCCATAAGTATCTCTTTAGGTGTCATCTGGTTATAGCGAGCTTTAGTATGTGTTGCATCCACAATAATAGATTTACTCTTGATAATCTCTTTCTCAATCGCAATCTCTACCGTTTTATTGATCAGTAGGTCAAGTAGATTAATGTCTTTAAGCCGCAGTTTACGGAACTTGGTCAGAGAACTTGGATCAATCACAGCCTCCTCAGGAGTCATATCCAGAAAATATTTGAATGACATGTCATATTTTGAACGCTCCACAACATCCACATCGGAAAGGTCATGGATGGTCTTTAACAACAAATATTTAAACATACGAATTGGGTCAACGGCATTCCGGCCATTATCAAGACAATAATTATTCACGAGTTCATCGTAGACAAAGGAAAAGTCCACAAGATCATTGATCCTGCGTAACATGTTATCCTCCGGGACGATTAGATTATAAAGATCCATATAGGGACTAAACTTCAATGATTGTTGATTTGATATCACCGGAACCACCCACTTAAATTAGATACCTTAATTATAAACCAAAAACGGAGAGAAACCCCAAAAAAATATGAGTTTCTCTCCGTTTTTGTATAAAGGGACTTTTTCAGTGCCCTCC
>NZ_JAGGKH010000045.1 GCF_017873565.1 Lederbergia galactosidilytica | reverse complement strand
AACAAAAAAGAGCCCCCTTGGTATGATACGAGGTGTCCAAAGCTGATCAGCAAAAAGGACCCTTAATTGATACCCAAGGAGGACTCAAAATGAATTATACGCAAAATCACAAAATCTCGCAAATTACACCATCAACTTTAATTATTGGCATTGATATTGCCAAAGACAAACATGTCGCGCGTGCACAGGATGATCGAGGCATTGAGTTTGGTAAACGCCTGATCTTTGAAAATCGAATCCATGGCTTCCAAACCCTTTTAAAGTGGGTGGAACGCCATCAAAAAGCGAATGATAAAGATCATGTAATCTTTGGCGTTGAGCCAACAGGGCATTACTGGTTAAACCTAGCCTATTTTCTAACTGCTAAGGGTTTTGACTTCGTATTGGTTAATCCCATGCATGTAAAGAAAAGCAAAGAGTTGGATGACAATTCTCCAACGAAAAACGATACAAAGGATGCCAGAGTGATTTCACAGCTCATTAAAGATGGCCGATACTCTGTACCCAATCTCTTAGACGGCATTTATGCGGAATTGAGAGAAGGCGTCAAAGTAAGAGATCAGCTCATCGACCAGCTTATGATCACAGAAGGTCGAATTCAAAATGTTGTCCAACGTTACTTTCCGGAGTTTTTCGATGTCTTCAAAAATTGGGAAGGAAAAGCAGCCCTTTGTACTTTGAAAATATTCCCATTCCCTTCAGATATTAAGAAAATGACACCGGAAGAAGTCTTTGCGAAATGGAAGCCCTTTGTGCAAAGGGGCGTCGGTATTAAAAAGGCAACAAAGCTTGTAGAGACAGCCAAAAAAAGTATTGGTATTCAAATTGGCATCCAGTTTGCCAAGCGTGAAATGGATTGTCTGCTTGAGCAGTATGAACTTTACACTGAGCAATTGAAACAATTGGATCAAGAACTGGAATCCCTGGTCGAAAATATACCAGGGGCAAAGGAAATGAAGGCCATCAAAGGCTTAGGCACAACAACCGTTGCATTATTTTTCGCTGAGGTGGGTGATATCACGAAGTACAATCATCCCCAGCAACTTGTAAACTTAGCAGGGCTGTCATTGCGCGAACATAGTTCAGGAAAATTTAAGGGGCAAACAAGAATAACAAAGCGAGGGAGAAGCAGGCTCAGAAGAGCCATATACTTAGCCGTTCGCCCGCTGGTTGCACACAATTCAACCTTTAAAGCTCTGCATCATTATTATACCAAACGTCCTGACCGCCCTTTAAAGAAACAACAGTCCCTCATAGCCCTGTGTTGTAAGTTATTACGTGTCTTATTTGTCATCGGCAACAAACAATGTGAATTTGATGGTTCCAAATTATTGCAAGGCTTACCTCAAATAGAAACAGTACAGGCAGCTTAAAAATAACGTAAAGTAAGATTTTTAGTCACCTATTTCATTTTCAAAACAAACACCAATAGTGCAGAGTCGGAGCTTATTTATTCCATTCGGGCATAAGACCTAGTTTAGGAGCATATCCGGCCTCCACCTCATGGATACGCAGGACGAAGGAATGTATGGACCCTAGATCCCGAGAGATATAGGAGGGTGAGCGACCGTGAGTCGTGTGGAGATCTTACGCACGGTTATAACAATTATTTACCAAACTTATCCAGTTCGGTCGTTAGGATGGACCACACCCTGTAAGAAAATTCTGTATATATCTATTTTAAGGTGTGACAGCTATTGGGCGTAAATTAAACATCTATGAAATTTTGAGAATGAGAGAGTATTCGAGAGAAAACTTAAGTTTATTGAAGGAGGA
>NZ_JAGGKH010000044.1 GCF_017873565.1 Lederbergia galactosidilytica | reverse complement strand
AGGAGCATTCCTGTAATGAAGAAATTTGAGGATTGAACAAAAAAGAGCCCTCTTGGTATAGTACAGGGTGTCATGATCATGACCCCGAAATTAAATAAATACCAAGGAGGACTCACCAATGAATTATAATCAAAATCACAAAATATCGCAAATCACACCGTCTACACTTGTAATAGGAGTAGATATTGCTAAAGACAAACATGTGGCACGAGCACAGGACGATAGAGGCTATGAATTTGGGAAAAGGTTGATCTTTGAGAATCGAATACACGGCTTTGAACTACTACTAGAATGGATTTTCAAGCTTCAAAAAAAACATGATAAAAGCCATGTCATTATTGGAGCTGAGCCAACAGGTCACTATTGGATGAGCTTAGGTTATTATCTGACGAGCAAAGATTATGACTTTGTATTGGTTAACCCGATGCATGTCAAGAAGTCGAAAGAACTGGATGACAACTCGCCAACGAAAAATGACACAAAGGATGCCCGTGTGATTGCGCAGCTGGTGAAGGATGGGAGATACTCCGTACCAAATCTTCTCGATGGCATTTATGCCGAGTTAAGAGAAGCGATCAAATTACGAGATCAACTCATCAAACAACAGACTGTCACAGAAGGACGCATTCAAAATAACTTGCAGCGTTATTTCCCAGAGTTTCAGGATGTATTTAAACAATGGGATGGAAAGGCCGCATTATATACGTTGCGTGCATTCCCATTTCCATCTGACATTCGTGATAAAACCCCTGAAGATGTACTGGCGGAATGGAAACCCGTTGTAAAGCGTGGTGTTGGCATCAAGCGTGCAACCAAACTGGTAGATAAAGCGAAGAAAAGTGTTGGAATTGAAATCGGCTTACGCTTTGCCAAGAAAGAGCTGCACAGTTTATTAGACCAATATGAGCTGTATGAAGCTCAATTGGAAGAACTGAACTGGGAAATAGAAAACCTCTTGGGAGATATTCCGGGAGCAAAAGAAATGTTGGCCATTAAAGGACTGGGTGTAACAACTGTAGCTACTTTTTTTGCCGAAGTAGGCGATTTATCTAACTATCATCATCCTCAACAACTTGTGAATATGGCAGGGTTATCGTTGCGGGAGCATAGTTCCGGGAAATTCAAAGGGGAAACAAAAATAACGAAACGTGGAAGGAAGAAACTGCGAAAGGCGATTTATTTAGCTATACGCCCGCTCGTAGCCAACAATCCAACGTTTCAAGCTTTGCATAGGTATTATACGACCCGCCCGGAAAAGCCTTTAAAGAAACAACAATCACTAATTGCGTTGTGTGGCAAGTTATTACGTGTCTTGTTTGTCATTGGCAAAAGACAATGTGTATTTGATGGAAGTAAGTTATTGAAAGGTTTACCTCAGATAAATACATTACAGGTAGCTTAAGCTGTATGAGAAAGAAATAGCAATAGATGCACTTGTGAATTTAGAAAACACAAACACCACTAATGCAGAGTCGGAGCTTATTTTTTCCATTCGGGCACCAGACCCAGCCGAGGAGCTTATTCCGACCTCCACCTTGTGGATACGCAGGACGAGGGAATGTATGGATACCAATCCCGTGATATATGGGAGGGTGAGCGACCATAAGAAGTGTGGAGTTATCAAGCATGGTTATACTATTTTTAACCAAATACTACCAATTTGGTCGTTAGGATGGATAGGGGTACGTTAAAATATTCTGTATTCTGGCTATCACTCCACCCCCACTATCCAAACCCAAATTGGATGTTTAAGAAATTCTAAGAAAACAAGAGCATTTTGAAGATATTTTAATTATATAGAGGGAGG
>NZ_JAGGKH010000043.1 GCF_017873565.1 Lederbergia galactosidilytica | reverse complement strand
CTACGCCTGTGGAGACTGTGTAAGACATATTGGCACAACCCCAGTATGCAATGGTTCATGAAACAGGAAGCCCCTTCTTCAAACAACCCGAAAGGGTGTTAAGGAGGGGTCATTCACAATAGAGGATGTTGAAAGAATGAACGGAGGTCATTATATGTTTGATCCAACCATATTTGAAAATTTAAAAGTGGCATTTGAAAATCACCTTTATGATTTGGATAATATTGATAAGAAGATCCTGATACAGAATAGAGAAGATCGTATGGATTTCGCGACTTTGGCAAGATGTTTATCCCTTGAATTCAGATTGAGAGACCAACCTAATGTCGCGGCGGTATTACAATTAGAGACTTTACTAGATGATTTGGCAGGGGAGATCTTGGAAATCCCTGAAGCTCAGCCTGGATGCTCTCTACTTTTACGATTTACAAAACCAGTAAGCGAACTGGAAGAACAATGTGAACAAATAAAACAAATACTATCCTCGATTTGGGAAGAAGATGTTCAGATAACACAAACATTAAGTTTTGAATACGGTCAAAAGTCAGGGTATATCAACAGGATTGAGGTTAAATTTAAGCCCAAGTTAACAGAAGAACATATGGAAGACATCGGGAGCTTTTTGAAATATGCTTTGAAATCACTAGAACTTTTAAATCGAATCTAAATGGATGAACTAAAAGCTAGAAACATACTTCGAAATATCGTTTATCTGTTACAATGAGGTGGAGGTGATCATATGGCGGAGCATCATTTTCATTTACAGGCGCAGTGGCCTGGTGGGAGAAATAGTGAAGGTTATATTGATGCAGGCAATTTGAAAACGAAAATATCCATTCCAGCCGAAATGGATGGACCAGGAAGCGGTACAAACCCTGACGAAATGCTATTAGGAGCTGCTGCTACTTGTTATTTAATCACATTAGCCGCGATGATCGAACGGGCGGATTTACCATTGAAGGAAATGGCTTTAGAATCAGAAGGAATTGTCGATGTGACGAATGGTGTTTTCACCTATAAAAAAATTATTCATCGACCATCGGTTACCTTGTCTGAAAATGCGGGAGAAAAAGCCTATGAACTTCTTGAGAGGCTTGTTCATAGGGCTGAGCAAACCTGCATGATCTCTAAAGCGATTAAAGGCAATGTGGAAGTAGCATTGGAAGCGAAGATTCACTGAAAAATAGAGGATCAATTAATGTTGATCCAAGTCCAATTTAACGCTGACAATAGGCAAGGATAGAGAAGATAACTTGTCATTTTTGTGGCAAAGTGGCGGAGTTATGTTAAAGGATTTTTATTCATTCCATATGAGTGAATAGAAGGGGAGTATGAACCCTAAGTGGCTTCGCTCATACTGCCTCATGTATAAAGGAAACCTGCTTTATCTTTTCTCATGCTTAGGTTGTGAGACATCTCCCATAGTTGTATTTTTGAATTTGTTAGATGTTTTTTCCTCCAATCTATGGTGGAAGAGGGCTTTTGTCCCTCATGTTGCTCTTTTAGTAATGGGTGAGCTAGTGGTTGTTTACTATTAGGGAAGAAAATAAATTGTTTGTGAAACTTTAATCTTTACTTAAACGTACAAAACCTATATAAGTCTATTCCATAATATATTACACTTAATGAAAATAACACAAAACGAGGTGATTCTTTTGTGGTGGGTTGTAGGAATTATGATTTTTTCTGTGCCAATTGTCGGTATTATTACGGATCATATTCAAAAGAGTGCAAAGATTAAAGGGCAATTTATTCAAGACCAGTTGGAGTTAGAAAAATTGAAGCATGAAAATTACTTATTAGAAACGGAAAAACTAAAACTTGAATTACAACAAATGCAATTAAAAGAGCCCAATGAAGATATCTATAAATTAAAGTAATGGCAAGGAAAACTCCTATTACAGAAAAATTGTGATATTTTCTAACAAATTTTCTGCAATAGGAGTTTTATTATGTGTGATGAGTTGGCTTTTCTTTAAATATGAGTAATCATAGAATTTTAGGTAGTGTCAAAAATTCTATGAAAACAAAAGCCTAAACGTAGCTCTACGGTCTAAATGTGGTGGTAAGCTACCGCAATCGCTCTTGACAA
>NZ_JAGGKH010000042.1 GCF_017873565.1 Lederbergia galactosidilytica | reverse complement strand
AGCTGACGCAGAGATTCGAAGCTTATTATTGACCAAGAGATTAAGTTGTTAAGGGCGCACGGTGGATGCCTTGGCACTAGGAGCCGATGAAGGACGGGACTAACACCGATATGCTTCGGGGAGCTGTAAGCAAGCTTAGATCCGAAGATTTCCGAATGGGGGAACCCCCTACCTTTAATGGGGTAGGATCCAATTCTGAATACATAGGAATTGGAAGGCATACCCGGGGAACTGAAACATCTCAGTACCCGGAGGAAGAGAAAGAAAAATCGATTCCCTAAGTAGCGGCGAGCGAAATGGGAAAAGCCCAAACCAAGAGGCTTGCCTCTTGGGGTTGTAGGACACTCGATATGGAGTTACAAAGGAACGGGGTAGACGAAGCGGTCTGGAAAGGCCTGCCAGAGAAGGTAACAGCCCTGTAATTGAAACTTCGTTCCCTCCCGAGTGGATCCTGAGTACGGCGGGACACGTGAAATCCCGTCGGAAGCTGGGAGGACCATCTCCCAAGGCTAAATACTCCCTAGTGACCGATAGTGAACCAGTACCGTGAGGGAAAGGTGAAAAGCACCCCGGAAGGGGAGTGAAATAGACCCTGAAACCGTGTGCCTACAAGTAGTCAAAGCACAATTATGTGTGATGGCGTGCCTTTTGTAGAATGAACCGGCGAGTTGCGATTTCATGCAAGGTTAAGTTGAAGAGACGGAGCCGTAGCGAAAGCGAGTCTGAATAGGGCGTATAAGTATGAGGTCGCAGACCCGAAACCAGGTGATCTACCCATGTCCAGGGTGAAGGTAAGGTAACACTTACTGGAGGCCCGAACCCACGTACGTTGAAAAGTGCGGGGATGAGGTGTGGGTAGCGGTGAAATTCCAATCGAACCTGGAGATAGCTGGTTCTCTCCGAAATAGCTTTAGGGCTAGCCTTGAAGTAGAGTCTTGGAGGTAGAGCACTGTTTGGACGAGGGGCCCTCACCGGGTTACCGAATTCAGACAAACTCCGAATGCCAAAGACTTGTTCTTCAGGAGTCAGACTGCGAGTGATAAGATCCGTAGTCGAGAGGGAAACAGCCCAGACCGCCAGTTAAGGTCCCCAAGTATCCGTTAAGTGGAAAAGGATGTGGAGTTGCTTAGACAACCAGGATGTTGGCTTAGAAGCAGCCACCATTGAAAGAGTGCGTAATAGCTCACTGGTCGAGTGACTCTGCGCCGAAAATGTACCGGGGCTAAACGGATCACCGAAACTGCGGATTGACACCATCGGTGTCAGTGGTAGGAGAGCGTTCCAAGGGCTGTGAAGCTAGACCGTAAGGACTAGTGGAGCGCTTGGAAGTGAGAATGCCGGTATGAGTAGCGAAAGAAGGGTGAGAATCCCTTCCACCGAATGCCTAAGGTTTCCTGAGGAAGGCTCGTCCGCTCAGGGTTAGTCGGGACCTAAGCCGAGGCTGAAAAGCGTAGGCGATGGATAACAGGTCGATATTCCTGTACCACCTCCCCGCCGTTTGAGTAATGGGGGGACGCAGGAGGATAGGGTAAGCACAGTTTTGGATTACTGTGTCCAAGCCGTTAGGCTGAAGAGGAGGCAAATCCTTCTCTTTAAAGCGGAGCGGTTATGGCGAGGGAAATTATAGTACTGAAGTTCCTGATTCCACACTGCCAAGAAAAGCCTCTAGCGAGGCGGGAGGTGCCCGTACCGCAAACCGACACAGGTAGGCGAGGAGAGAATCCTAAGGTGATCGAGAGAACTCTCGTTAAGGAACTCGGCAAAATGACCCCGTAACTTCGGGAGAAGGGGTGCTCTTATGGGTGAAAGCCCAAGAGAGCCGCAGTGAATAGGCCCAGGCGACTGTTTAGCAAAAACACAGGTCTCTGCAAAGCCGCAAGGCGAAGTATAGGGGCTGACGCCTGCCCGGTGCTGGAAGGTTAAGAGGAGTGCTTAAGGCTTTGGCCTGAAGGTACGAATTGAAGCCCCAGTAAACGGCGGCCGTAACTATAACGGTCCTAAGGTAGCGAAATTCCTTGTCGGGTAAGTTCCGACCCGCACGAAAGGCGCAACGATCTGGGCACTGTCTCAACGAGAGACTCGGTGAAATTATAGTACCTGTGAAGATGCAGGTTACCCGCGACAGGACGGAAAGACCCCGTGGAGCTTTACTGCAGCCTGATATTGAATGTCGGTGCAGCTTGTACAGGATAGGTAGGAGCCGTGGAAACAGGAGCGCCAGCTTCTGTGGAGGCATCGGTGGGATACTACCCTTGCTGTACTGACCTTCTAACCCACGCCCGTAATCCGGGTGGGAGACAGTGTCTGGCAGGCAGTTTGACTGGGGCGGTCGCCTCCTAAAAGGTAACGGAGGCGCCCAAAGGTTCCCTCAGAATGGTTGGAAATCATTCGCAGAGTGTAAAGGCACAAGGGAGCTTGACTGCGAGACCTACAAGTCGAGCAGGGACGAAAGTCGGGCTTAGTGATCCGGTGGTTCCGCATGGAAGGGCCATCGCTCAACGGATAAAAGCTACCCCGGGGATAACAGGCTTATCTCCCCCAAGAGTTCACATCGACGGGGAGGTTTGGCACCTCGATGTCGGCTCATCGCATCCTGGGGCTGTAGTCGGTCCCAAGGGTTGGGCTGTTCGCCCATTAAAGCGGTACGCGAGCTGGGTTCAGAACGTCGTGAGACAGTTCGGTCCCTATCCGTCGCGGGCGCAGGAAATTTGAGAGGAGCTGTCCTTAGTACGAGAGGACCGGGATGGACGCACCGCTGGTGTACCAGTTGTCTCGCCAGAGGCATAGCTGGGTAGCTATGTGCGGAAGGGATAAGTGCTGAAAGCATCTAAGCATGAAGCCCCCCTCAAGATGAGATTTCCCTGGCTTTATAGCCTAAGACCCCTGAAAGATGATCAGGTTGATAGGTCCGAGGTAGAAGTGTGGTGACACATG
>NZ_JAGGKH010000041.1 GCF_017873565.1 Lederbergia galactosidilytica | reverse complement strand
CTCAATGCCAAAGACTTTAAGAGCCTCATCGATAAGCTTGTTTTTAAACTCACTGCCCCGATCCGTATGGAATAATTCGAGGCGATTAAGATTGTTGTTTATGGCAAACTAATAATGTAGGGATTGGCATTTAATTTATGTATGGCCCGTAGGGCATACATAAATTAAATACGCCACTTGCCAACTCCTCCAAATAACTTTAAACTCCTCGTTGGACCAACAACGTTCGACAGGAGGTTATTAGGAGATGTTAGCAGTGGCACAAATTGATTATATCAGACATGAGGTAAATCAAAAAGGTGAATCCTATGCCGATGTGGCAAGGAGAATGGAAGTTGACCCACGTACAGTTAGTAAGTATGCAAATCAGGAAGAGTTCAAAAGAAAGAAAAAGCAAAAACGAAAAGCACGGGTAATGGAGCCAGTTAAGCCCATTATAGATAAGTGGATTAAAGAAGATTTAAAGAAGAAAAAGAAGTATCAGAGAACAGCTAAAAAAATGTATGAGCAATTAAGAGATTTTCATAGCTTTACAGGGTCAGACCGCACTGTACGCGATTATGTATCCAAAAGAATAAAGGAATTAAAGGAATCGATGACAGAAGTAGCCTTACCTCTTGAATCTATACCAGGTACAGCTCAAGTTGACTTTGGAACTGGGCCATTTAACTATGATTCAGAAACGATCGATTTACCGTACTTAGTGATGTCGTTTCCGTATAGTAATAGCTTTTATTTTCAAGTTTTTCCTTCGGAAAATACAGAATGCTTATTGGAAGGTTTACAACGGATGTTTCAACATATGGGCGGGGTTCCGAAGACGATACGATTTGATAATTTATCCCCTGCAGTGAACAAAATATTTTCTAAAGGGGAACGTGAATTAACAGATACATTTGAACGCTTTGTATTACACTTTGGTTTTCAGTATGAGTTTTGTAATCCAGGTAAAGGCAATGAAAAAGGCCATGTAGAAGCCATGGTGAAATATGTAAGAAACAACTTTTTATTACCGGAAAATAGGATTATAAACGTTGATCATTTCAATGAAACATTATGGGAAATGGCAGAAAAAGATCGTGATCGACTACATTACGATAAAAAGATCCTTCAGTCAAAATTGTTTGAAGAGGATTTAAATAGCTTTCTTAAGTTGCCTGAAAAGGGATTTGAATGTGCTCGATATGAGGAATTGAAATCAGACAAATATGGAATCGTCAATGTAGATACAAAACAATATTCGACATCTCCAAGGTTTGCGCAACAAAAAATTAGAGTCCGTATTACTTATAACGAAATTGCCATTTTGAACGAAGATAACGAAGTGATTGCCAAACACACCAGACTCTATGGTGTAAGGCGGAAATCTATGATTTGGCAGCCTTATCTAGATTTATTGTCCAAACGACCAAGAGCTATAAAATATTCAAGTATTTACAACCAGTTTCCATCTATTTGGACGGACTATTTAAAGAACTGTACAGAAGAAGAACAAAAAAATGCTTTACGCCTATTAGGAGAACTTTTAAAGAATGATGATTTTTCATTACTCAATGAAGCTCTTACGATGGCTTCATCTCATGGCCATCCAAGTACGGATCAAATCAAGCATTGTTTTTACACTGTAATAAATCAAAGCAATACATATAAAGAGATAAGTCCAGCTATTAATCTACCAACTATGCCTGCGGCAACCAGAGGGCTTTCTCATTATGATTCTTTACTTCAAAGCGGAGGTGTATCTTGATGAAAGAGCAAATTGAAGCACATGCCAAACGCTTGAAGTTAAGTTGGATAAGAGAGCATTACCATGAAATTAAAGCTGAAAATAATTATGACTATCTTCTTCAATTATTTGAAAGGGAGGTTGAAAATAGAGAGGAAAGAAAAGTGAACTTATTACTAAAGCAAGCACAATTACCAAAGACAGGCGACCAACCTTTTCAATGGGAACATATTCAAATCCCTCAAGGGATTGATCGTGATAAGATCCTCCAAGGGGAATTTATTCATGAAAAGGAAAATCTGATTTTATATGGTGGAGTCGGCACAGGGAAAACTTATTTGGCAACATTAATTAGCTTAAATGCCATACATAGGTATGGCACCAAAGTGAAGTTCTTTACGTTGGCATCTTTAGCAAATAAATTAATAGAGGCGAACCAAAATGGTTCCCTCCCCAGGCTGATTAAACAGCTTGAAAGACTGGATTTACTTATATTAGATGAACTAGGCTATATTCCTCTTCACAAAGAAGGTGCAGAGTTATTGTTTCAGGTGATATCTATGTGTTATGAAAACAAAAGCTTGGTGATTACTACCAACCTTCAATTTGGACAATGGAATCATGTTTTTGGGGATCCAATATTAACAGAGGCTGTGATTGATCGACTTATTCATCATTCACATTTACTACTTTTTAACGGTGAGAGTTTTCGTTATAAAGAATCATTAATACAGCAATAATTGGAGGCGACAAGTGGCATGCATTTTTAAATGCCATTTCATACATTTTTTACTTGCCAAATACATTTTATTTATTCTGCCATTCCTCCAATAATTTAAGTACTTCAATTTGACATTTCTCATTCCATCCATGTTTTGCTCATCGAATACAGTACTCATCTATTTTAGCCCCGTTTTCTAATAGTACTTTGCATATCTCAAATAGCCCATAATATGCTCCAACTTCGAGTGGGATTCTACCATGTATATCCGTTTGATTTGGATCAGCACCCTTTTCTAATAACTTTTTAACTATTAGCAAATTATCTAAATAAACATGCCAAAATAATAAGTTAGCACCAAGCACCTCATTATTAACGTTGTGTTTATTTATATTTAAGTCAATATCAAACAATTGATTTGACTCTAATATTTTATTAAAATCCATTTGCACATCCCCCGCATTCTGCTTTAGCTTATCCATCTATTTCCTCCTGAATATTTGCGATGATGGTCCTTGCTGCTTCCATTAATTAATGGTTCTGATTGTTTGCTAACTCTTTCTCTTCTAACTTTCTAATTGCCTCTATTGCTACAATTAAATGCTTTTCTCTAGGCATTGAGGTAAAGAGAAGGTATTGTGTCGCTTTTCCAACTAATCGGACCAAGTTCCATATTCCCTTTGGTTCACTTCTCCAAAGTTCGAACCCAATACTCCATGAAACCAGGAATAACCAAAATGTGTCACCAAGTATCATAGATAGTAAATAGAAACAGATGAAAACGGAAACCACTAGATTTGTACCGCAATCATTATGCGTTCTCGGTTGCTTCTTTACCTTCTCCAACGTTAAATTATGACCTTTCCCATAAGCGTTTGCGACCATATGCTCTGCAGCGTGATACCTCCCGATAGAAGTGTTTTTTATGATAAGACTAGCAATAACTAAAAAGCCAAACATCATCGTTGGAAAATTAATTATTGGGATAGTAAATATAAAGTGATAATTTAATTTACTTATGATTAAAATCTCCATTAAAAACAAGACTATTATCGCAAATAAAAACCTCCTCCAAAATTCAATCATTAAATCAAATATCATGGCAAAAGAACGAACAAAAGGTATCTTCGAAAGGGCAACGACTATTTTCTTATTCTCTTTTTTTAATCGGATTTCCGCAGTGATTTTCCCATCCTTAAATCGTGATATTGATTGATACCTTTCCCCTGTAAAACTTACAAAATTAAATCCAGCTCTTCCAGCAAGTATTTTCAAAATCCAACTCCCCCCTTTATATAAATTCATGGTTATTTTTTATTTCAGTTTTTATTAACTTCAGAAATTCTTTCGTTAACCTTTCCTTCCGTTCCGTAGATAGTCCAAATTTATGAATGTAGGAAAGGGCATTTTGCAAGTCCTTATCTTTCATGATTAACTTTCTCACATCCACAGGAATTTTCCCTGACATCCAAAATAACTTATCCAGTTCTACGTTATAAAGTGCTGCAAAACCCACTACTAAGTCATCCGTTACCTCCCTAACACCTCTTTCAATTTGCGAGACATAATTAGTAGAAATTTCTAACCTGACTGCCACTTGGGAAAGGGTAAAACCTCTTTTTAATCTTTTTTCCCTTATGTATCTACCGAATTCTTTTTCCTTAACTACATCTTCTTCATCTAAAACCCTCATTAAAATTTTCTTTTCCATATCATCACTCATCCTTTTAATAAAATTATTCCTTGTTTATTTCCATTTCCTATAGTCAAAAGACCACAAAAAAACACTTGCAGAACTGAATTCTACAAGTGTTTTTCTTCCCCAAAATAATTTATTAATAAATGGCACAGTAGCATTTCTTGCATCATCGACACTCCCCTTCTAAATAAACGTTAATGCTTCCACCCCTTTAGTTATCCTTGGCATCGACCAAAAAGGTGGAGCAACCCATATCTTCCATTTTTATTAAGTTGAAGCCATTCAATTATTCGCTCATTTCTCTCACGAACTTTTTTCGTTGCAATGGATTCCGTTACTTTTCCAAAAGACACCTTTGCCTGTTTTGTTGGTGCTTCATTTGTTTTAATCGGAATATACATCCCAGTTTCCTTAAATGTTCGTGTATAATCTTTCATCTTATTCATTGATGCACCCTCCAACTATCCTGCGTATTGTCAAATAATCTATAGTAAAAAGTTAATAACCCCTTGATTTATAGGGGAATGAATGCAAAAAACTTGCCACCCCCTGAATTTTAAGG
>NZ_JAGGKH010000040.1 GCF_017873565.1 Lederbergia galactosidilytica | reverse complement strand
ACCTTAAAATTCAGGGGGTGGCAAGTTTTTTGCATTCATTCCCCTATAAATCAAGGGGTTATTAACTTTTTACTATAGATTATTTGACAATACGCACTTTTAGAAAGGGAGTTGAAAATGAAAACGGCTTTAGTAGAAAATCAACCGATTGAAAATGTGAAAAAGGTGAAAAGAGCGGAAACGCTCAAGCGGATTAAAAAAAATAAACTCATTTATTTAATGATATTACCGGGTATTATTTACTTTATTATTTATAAGTATATCCCGATGTATGGATTGATTATTTCCTTCCAGGATTATAAACCATACTTAGGAATCACTGGTAGTGAATGGGTAGGATTTGCTCACTTTGAAAGATTGTTTACAAGTTCAGATTTTTGGATGATCTTTAAAAACACACTTGTTTTATTTGCTTTACAAATTCTCGTTTATTTTCCGATTCCAATTATTATTTCCTTAATGCTGAATGAAGTAAAAAATGCCTTTTTCAAAAGAGGGGTACAAACGATTATTTATATTCCCCATTTTATGTCATGGGTTGTAATCGTTTCCATAAGTTATGTAATGTTAACACTTGATGGAGGCATTATTAATTCTGTACTAGAAAGCTTAGGATTTAATAAAATTAATTTCCTGTTGAGCTCTGAATGGTTTCGTCCGATGTATATTCTTCAAGTAATTTGGAGAGAAGCGGGTTGGGGAACAATTATTTTTCTTGCCGCGATTACAGCGGTGGATCCGCAATTATATGAAGCTGCGAAAATGGACGGGGCTAATCGTTTCCGACAAATGTGGCATATTACATTGCCTGCGATTCGCAGTGTCATTATTGTTCTATTAATCTTGAAAATTGGCGATGTCCTTGAACTTGGTTTTGAACATGTCTATCTTCTTTTAAATGCTTCGAATCGTGAAGTGGCCGAGATCTTTGATACGTACGTTTATGTGGCCGGGTTACAACAAGGGCAATTTAGTTATAGTACAGCTGTTGGTTTCTTTAAAGGAGCCGTTGGGTTAGTGATGGTTATTTTTGCTAATCGCTTGGCGAAAAGATTTGGAGAAGAAGGAATCTATTAGTAAATATGTCTGTTCAAAAGGCTGAAGTGCGTAGGTACTGTGATCCATAGCTAACTTCCAAAAGTTGACTACATGTCAGAGCCAAGATTACTTGAAGACCTTACCTTTGAATGTGATTTATAACTTTTTTGAGCAACAACTAGAAAGGAGCTTATACTTATGAAAATAAAAAAGAAACGTAAACCAAATGAAGTATCAGCGGGAAGCCGAATTTTTGATACGGTGAATAATACCTTATTATTTCTTATTGCTTTGATTACATTTTTGCCATTTATTCATGTGGTGGGAAGTTCATTTGCGACAAGTGCAGAAATCGCAAGTAGTAAATTTCTATTATTCCCGACTAAATTTAGTTTAGATGCATATCGTTATATTTTTTCGACGGATACGATTTTTAAAGCCTTATTCGTTTCGATCATCGTGACAGTCGGTGGAACAGTATGGAGTATGTTATTGTCCATCTTAACGGCATATGGGTTATCAAGGAGAGATTTAGTCGGACGAAGATTTATTAATTTTATTATCGTTTTCACTCTTCTGTTTAATGGAGGAATGATTCCAACTTTCCTCGTTGTTCAGCAAACAGGACTGCTCAATTCGTTATGGTCTCTGATTATTCCGGTGTCCATTAATGCGTTCAATATGATTATTCTAAGAAGCTTTTTCATGAATTTGCCTGTAGGTTTGGAAGAATCTGCGAAAATTGATGGAGCTAATGACTTTAGCATTCTCTTTCGAATTGTGATCCCTATTTCCTTACCGGCAATTGCGACAATTTCTTTATTTTATGCAGTCACATACTGGAACACATATATGCACGCAATCCTGTATTTGAGTGATTCAGCGAAATGGCCTGTCCAAGTCCTTCTAAGACAAATCGTGGTACTAGCAAGTGGGATGAACTATGATGGGGCTGCCTATACAGATGTTCCACCACCTGAGGTAACCGTTAAAATGGCGACAATTGTTGTTGCAACTGTACCTGTTTTATTATGTTATCCATTTCTGCAAAAGTACTTCGCTAAAGGGGCGTTATTAGGCTCTGTAAAAGGATAAGTGTAATTTTAATAAGAGAAAGGTATCTGTGAAAATGTTTACAAAAAGGTTTGCCTGATCTATTATTAAAGAGATAAGAAATATTTGAAATTTTCAAGATCATACTTATAAATGGAGTGAATATCCATGAGTATCATTAAAGAATTAGTGAAGGATATCCCAATTCCGAAATTAGCTAAAGTCAAACAACAATTTGATTCTACCCAAATTGATGATTTAACAGCTGCATTACAACCATTATTGGGACGTGAAGAGATTAGAAGTAAAGTGAAACCGGGAATGGAAATTGCAGTTGCTGTTGGGAGCAGAGGATTAGATCGTTTGCCTGAGATGACAGCTGTAACGGTGCAATTTTTAAAAGAGCTTGGGGCAAAGCCCTTTATCGTTCCTTGTATGGGAAGTCATGGAGGGGCGACTGCTGAAGGGCAGCAAGCTGTTTTGGAACATCTGGGAGTTACGGAAGAAAGTGTAAAAGCAGAAATTCGTTCCTCTATGGAAGTGATTTGCTTAGGAGAACTATCTAATGGTTTGCCAGTTTATATTGATAAACTCGCTTCAGAAGCAGATGGTATTGTTGTCATTAACCGAGTTAAACCGCATACAGCATTTCGTGGCCCGATTGAAAGCGGTATTATGAAGATGATTAGTATCGGGTTAGGGAAGCAAAAGGGAGCAGAGGCTTGCCATCAGCTTGGATTCAAACATATGGCAGAACATGTCCCCGCTATGGCGAAAATTACACTTGCTAAAATGCCAATTTTATTTGCTGTAGCTACGGTTGAAAATGCGTTTGATAAGGTGCATACAGTTGCTGTCCTTGAACCGAATGAAATAGAAGAAAAAGAGATTCAATTACTAGAATTAGCAAAGAAACAGCTGCCAAAACTTTATTTTGACCAGATTGATGTCTTGGTAATTGATAAAATTGGAAAAAACATTAGTGGTGATGGGATGGACCCGAATATTACAGGAAGATATCCAACGCCTTATGCCTATGGTGGTCCGGAGGTATCAAAAATGGTTGTTCTTGATTTGACGGATGAAACAGAAGGTAATGCTAATGGTGTGGGAACAGCTGATTTTACAACACAAAGATTAGTAGATAAAATGAATCGGGATGTCACTTATGCGAACGGTTTGACTTCGACGGTAGTGGGCCCTACCCATATCTCGACTGCTCTAGCAAATGATCAATTCGCAATTCAAGC
Source organism: Lederbergia galactosidilytica (assembly GCF_017873565.1). Classification (GTDB taxonomy): domain Bacteria; phylum Bacillota; class Bacilli; order Bacillales; family Bacillaceae_C; genus Lederbergia; species Lederbergia galactosidilytica. The sequence continues at coordinate 5,069 of NZ_JAGGKH010000040.1, read as the reverse complement.
GGCAATTAAGACTTGTAATATATTAGATTTTACAAAAGTGAAAATGGTACGCATTAAAAACACTTTGGAAATTGGCGAAATTGAAGTATCAGAAGCTTTACTTGATATCGTTCATAATCATGATCAAATGGAAAAGACATCTGATCTTTATGAATGGGAGTTTGATGATAACGGAAACTTATTTTAGGTATATGGAGGGAACAAGATGAGTTCGTTGTTTGATCTAACTGGTAAGGTAGCTGTCGCGATTGGTGGGAATAGTGTTCTCGGCGGTTCGATTGCTAAAGGTTTAGCTGAACATGGAGCCAAGGTTGCGGTTGTGGGCAGAAATATGGAATCAGCTGAGAAGGTTGTTCAGGAAATTATCGCAAATGGTGGGGAAGCAAAAGCTTTTCAGGCTGATGTGAGTGAATTAGATACAGTGAAAAAAGCAGCTGATGAAATCGAAGAATGGGCAGGCGGTTATGATATTTTATTAAATGCCCCTGGTAAAAATAGCCCCACACCTTTCTTTGAATTAGAGAAAGATGAATGGGACGATATTATGGATGTAAACTTGAAAGGACTAGTATTCACGATTCAACATTTTGCCAAGCGAATGATTGACCAGGAAAGGAAAGGAAGCATTATCAATATTTCCTCTGTTTCATCTGGTCCTCCGCTATCGAAGGTATTTACATACTCTGCTTCCAAATCGGGAGTAAATAGTGTAACGCAATTTTTAGCAAGAGAATTTGCACCCCATGGTATTCGGGTTAATGCGATCATTCCAGGATTCTTTCCAGCGGAACAAAATCGCAAAATCTTAAGTGAAAAACGAATACAATCGATTATGGGCCATACGCCAATGAACCGTTTTGGTGAACCAGATGAGTTAAAAGGAGCAGCTGTCTACTTAGCATCTGATCGAGCTTCTGGATTTGTGACTGGAACATTTATCCGAGTGGATGGCGGTTTTGGCAGTATGACCATCTAATATGGTTGTGAAAGGAGATCGTATTTTGCTAGAGGAAAAGGTTGAAAAACTGACATCTATTCTCCGGGAAATGAATAAAGTCGTCGTCGCTTTTTCTGGCGGTGTTGACAGTACTTTTCTATTAAAACTGGCTGTGGATACTTTAGGAAAAGAGCATGTTTTGGCAGTAACCGCAGATTCAGAAACTTACCCGACGAAGGAATTGCTAGAAGCGAAAGAATTGGCTAAATGGATCGGAGCCCGTCATACCGTTGTAGAAACTTCGGAACTAGCCATTCCTGGTTATACCGAGAATGACCGCAATCGTTGCTACTTTTGTAAAAACAGCTTATTTGAACATTTGATTCCGATTATGGAAGAAAAAGGATTTCAAAATGTGATCTATGGTGTAATCGCGGATGATATGAATGAATTCAGGCCAGGCATGAGAGCAGCGAAAGAAAAAGGAGTTCGGGGTCCACTGCAAGAAGCGAACTTATTCAAAGAAGAAATAAGAACAATTTCGAAGGAACTGGGACTCCCAACTTGGGATAAACCATCTTTTGCTTGTTTATCTTCGCGTATTTCTTACGGCGAAACGATTACACAAGCAAAGTTAACAAAGGTCGAAAAATCGGAAGCCTATATTCAAAGCTTAGGTATTCGTCAGGTGCGTGTTCGAACACATGAAGAGATTGCTAGAATAGAAGTAGAGCCAGAAGACATGCAAATTCTATTAACCCATCATGTTAAAATCGCAAAGAAACTGCAAGAATTTGGCTATAAATATATTACTATGGATTTAAATGGCTACAAAAGCGGCAGCATGAACAAAGTATTAATTTAGCAAGCGCTGATTATCAATGGTAGCGTTTAAATTTAGTGATAGAGGGGGAGATGAAAAAGTCTCCTCTATTTAGATTTTTTAGAAAGAGGTTTGAGGGGATGTGAAAATATGCAAACAGAATATGTAATTGGCTTAGATCTTGGGACAACAAGTGTGAAAGCCGTATTATTTGATACAAAGGGGCAATTTATTGCTGAAGCAGAAAAATTGAATACTTTTTACTATCCAAGTCCTGAATGGGCTGAACAGGATCCCGAGGAAATTGAAAAATCTGCCCGAATGGCGCTCAAAGAAGTGATCGAGAAAGGAAAGATTGACCAAAATCATTTAGTTGCGGTTGGTTTTTCCTGTGCGATGCATTCATTAATTTGCGTTGACATGCAGTATCAGCCGTTATCCAAAATGGTGATCTGGTCTGACGGACGAAGCAGTCAGCAGGCGGAACAATTAAAACAGGGAAAAGGAAAAGAAATTTTTTTAAAAACAGGTGCACCAATACATCCGATGACCCCCTTCTTAAAATTATTATGGATGAAGGAAATGAAAGAAGAGGTCTATGAAAAGGCGACTTATTATATCTCCATGCAGGAATATCTTATTCAAAAGTGGTTCGGAGAGCAGATCATTGATTATTCCATGGCTTCGGCAACAGGCTTATTAAATATTGAAAAAGTAGACTGGGAAGAGGAAGCACTGGAGTTAGCGGGAATCCGCAAAGAACAGCTTTCTAAAATTGTCTCACCGACAACACGCTTGCCTCATCTCAAACAAGAAATTGCGCAGGAGATCGGTGTTTCTGAAGACTTACCATTTGTGATTGGGGCGGCAGATGGACAATTGGCCAATCTTGGAGATGGTGCCATTGCTCCAGGAGAAGTAGCGATATCAGCTGGCACAAGTGGGGCAATTCGTCAATTTATCAGTGGAGCCGCAGTAAACGAAACAGAAGAAACCTTTACATATCTATTTACGAAAGATAGTTCTATTATTGGCGGGGCAACGAATAACGGTGGGATTACTTTACAATGGTTAAAAGATCTACTCGATTATCAAGGATCTATGGAGGATCTATTACTTGAAGCTGAAGCGATTGAGCTTGGGGCAGAAGGGCTTATTTTTCACCCATATATTAATGGAGAAAGAGCTCCATTATGGAATCAACGTGCCAAAGGAAATTTTTATGGATTGACGATTGGGCATACACGTGGACATTTAGTGCGTGCTGTTTTAGAAGGAATTGTCTTAAATCTTTACCAAATAGGACAGTCCCTAGAGAAATTAGCTGGGCCGCCTAAAAAAATTTGTGTAAATGGTGGATTAACTAAATCCCCTTTATGGGTGCAGATTTTAGCGGATGTGTTCGGACAAGAGATTCATCTGTCAGACACACCTTACAGTGCTGCCTGGGGAGCTGCATGGACAGCTTTAGTTGGGGTAGAAAAAGTGGACTCCTTTGAAGAAATTAAAGATAATTTACCAGCGGGAAAGGTCATTTATCCTAACCCTTCCCAACATGAACAATATCAACGGATTTTTAAACGATATGAGCGTTTCGGAAAGGATTTAGCGGCTTATTTTATTTGAAGGTGTGTGCAGCAATGGAAAAAATTTTACAACAAGTACGGGATGGACAACTGACGGTAGCAGAAGCGAAATCCCAATTAGCGACTTATGAAAATTTAGGGTTTGCGAAGGTAGATCATCATCGAAAAAAGCGCCAAGGATTTCCTGAAATTATCTATGGAGAAGGAAAAACCACAGAGCAAATCCTTGCCATTATGAAAGCCATTTTAGCTAAAAAAGAAGATGTTTTAATTACTCGCATTTCCAAAGAAAAGGCGGAAGTGATTTTACAAAAATATCCAAAGCTGATGTATCATGAGCTAGCCCGGATTTTATCCTATCAACATGAACCAAGTAAACCGAGATCTGGTTATATATCTGTAATTTGTGCAGGAACTTCAGACCTTCCTGTGGCAGAGGAAGCGGCAGTCACTGCAGAAGTATTAGGAAGTAATGTCAAACGGATTTATGATGTTGGTGTCGCTGGGATCCACCGCCTATTTGATCAAATCGAAGACATTCAATCTGCAACAGTTTCGATTGTCGTTGCCGGGATGGAGGGAGCATTACCAAGCGTAGTTGGCGGCCTCGTTGCGCATCCCGTTTTGGCGGTCCCAACCAGCATCGGCTATGGCGCCAATTTCGGCGGGCTTTCGGCCTTATTAACAATGCTCAACTCATGTGCTTCTGGAATCAGTGTCGTCAATATTGATAACGGCTTTGGTGGTGCTTATAATGCGGTGTTGATTGATCGAATGGTGATGGACGAGGGACTAAGCTGTTTTTAGGAGGTGTTGAGATGCTCGAAATAGAAATAATCAAGTTGAACTCAACTTTACTCACTGAAGCAAGTCATCCTTTAGCGGATTATATATATTCCAGCGATGAACAGGGAAAAGAACAGCTCAAGGGTTGCAGGAATAATTTAGCCCGTTTATTAGATTTTTATAGCTGTTAATTGGAGTTTTTCAACGAGGACAGGAAAAACGTTTTTGCGGATACAGGACCTGAATGTCCGCCCCGAACACAGAAAAAAAGGTGTAGCAACAGCTCTTATTAATAAGGTGAAAGTATGGGCAGAATTCCATCAAGCAAACAGGCTTCAACTTAACACGGGGACAAATAATAGAATGGCCCGTCAATTATATGAAGGGTTAGGCTTTGAATGGTTTCCAGATAAAGAAATCTATATGTACTTCTTAAATTAAACAGATTAGATTACAAAAAAAGCTTGAGAGTCCAGTGGATTCTCAAGCTTTTGTGCCCTTGATATGTTGAAACTAAGAAAAGCGGTCCCAAAGTGCGGTTCATAGTTCCCGTAATGGGTTGTAATCTTCGAAAGCGGAAACATAGCAGGTTTCATAGAACCCATAAAGCGTTGGAATTCAGAAAAGCGGTCCCATAGTGCGGTTCATAGTTCCCGTAATGGGTTGTAATCTTCGAAAGTGGTAATATAGCAGGTTTCATAGAACCCATAAAGCGTTGCAATTCAGAAAAGCGGTCGCATAGTGCGGTTCATAGTTCCCGTAATGGGTTGTAATCTTCAAAAGTGGTAATATAGCTGGGCTCATAGAACCCATAAAGCGTTGGAATTCAGAAAAACGGTCATATAGTGCGGTTCATAGTTCCCGTAATGGGTTGTAATCTTCAAAAGTGGTAATATAGCTGGGCTCATAGAACCCATAAAGCGTTGGAATTCAGAAA
>NZ_JAGGKH010000039.1 GCF_017873565.1 Lederbergia galactosidilytica | reverse complement strand
TGGGTTGTAATCTTCAAAAGTGGTAATATAGCTGGGCTCATAGAACCCATAAAGCGTTGCAATTCAGAAAAGCGGTCGCATAGTGCGGTTCATAGTTCCCGTAATGGGTTGTAATCTTCGAAAGCGGAAACATAGCAGGTTTCATAGAACCCATAAAGCGTTGCAATTCAGAAAAGCGGTCGCATAGTGCGGTTCATAGTTCCCGTAATGGGTTGTAAGCTTCGAAAGCGGAAACATAGCAGGTTTCATAGAACCCATAAAGCGTTGTAATTCAGAAAAGCGGTCGCATAGTGCGGTTCATAGTTCCCGTAGTGGGTTGTAATCTTCAAAAGTGGTAATATAGCTGGGCTCATAGAACCCATAAAGCGTTGCAATTCAGAAAAGCGGTCGCATAGTGCGGTTCATAGTTCCCGTAGTGGGTTGTAATCTTCAAAAGTGGTAATATAGCTGGGCTCATAGAACCCATAAAGCGTTGCAATTCAGAAAAGCGGTCGCATAGTGCGGTTCATAGTTCCCGTAGTGGGTTGTAAGCTTCGAAAGCGGAAACATAGCAGGTTTCATAGAACCCATAAAGCGTTGCAATTCAGAAAAGCGGTCCCAAAGTGCGGTTCATAGTTCCCGTAATGGGTTGCTAGCTTAAAAAGCGGTTATATATAGCCTCATTTATAACAAACAAATGAAATGAGTCTCACTTACGTAAAATTGATGTTCACTAATTAGATATTTTATTTTTTCCAAAGGTAGTAGGAATATTTCTTCCTCGGAATAAGGGTTAAATTGTTTTTTAAGATTCTGCGAACTGTTTTTTTTGAGGATATGATTTTACACCAGTCGTATATGGCGTTCAATGTAATTTTTCTTTCGGGAAAAAGTAAATGAAATTCCCTTACGTTTCGCATCAAGGCAGCTTCTAAGTTTTCTTGACGCCCACATTTTTTACATAATGTCATTTTGTAATTTAAATATGTGAGCATCCCTGAACAGCATGAACAAACCATTCCCTTTTCCAATTGCTCGTATTCATACTGAGGCAATCGTTCATTTGATGAATGTTCCCGATGATTTGCAACCAATTTCGCGGTTAATGCTTTCTCCTTTTGCGTAGTGGCTAAGTCGGAAGCTTGTAATTTCTTGAAAAATCGATTTAGTTGGCTTCGGAAGATAAAGGGCTGATGCAGAGGGGCTTGATACAAGGTGAATTCTGGATTGATGAAGATGATATAAGGTTCTATGGAAACATTGTATCCCCATTGCTGGAGGAGATGTTGGAGTAAAAATTCGCTTCTTTTTAGTTGCAAGAGGGGATTCCTAATTTCTTTTCCGTTGGAGGCGACATACCATTTGTCTTGTTGAATGTAAAAGTCACCTTCAAAATTTTTAATTTCCAAAAGATAGATCTTATTTTTCCTGACCAAAAGGCTGTCTACTTGAAATTCCGTTTTATTGCTTATGAGTAATAAATCATAGAGGATCAATTGATGTTTGAAAGGATATTCTTTCAGTTGGTGATAAAATGTTATTTCTCCTTGGTACCCCTTTTCAAGGTTCTCGAAATGCTGTTTTTCTTCCAATGATAGATTCATGCGAGGATGTAACGATTGTAAAACGAGTAATTCCTTAGATTTTCTTGGTTTGTCGTGCATTAAATCATTCCTTTCATTAGCAAGCATAGTTTAATAGTAGAGAATTTACAGATTGAATTCAAGGGGGAAAGACAAAATCTTTCTCCACCTCAAATCAAAGTTTAACCGCTGTGCAGGAGGCTCTTTCGTGCAAGAGTGGTTGCAATTTTTTAACGTTTGGTTCGCTGTCTTGCTCTTCAATTTGTTGAATCATCGTATGAACAATTTCTTTTGCTAATTGGTCAACTGGCACACCAATCGCGGTTAACGGGATTTCCAGATTAGCCATTTGCGGGATATTGTCATAGCTGATAATAGAAATATCATTTGGGATATCGAGCTGGTTTTCTTTCAATCCCCGGATAATACCACTACTAATATCATAACTTCCGCCAACGATTGCAGTGGGAAGGGGAGAGTAGCTAATCAGCTTTTTCACTGCCGAGTAGCCATTATACCAATCTAATCCTTCCGTATTTACAAGATAAGTGGGATCGATCGTAAGTTCATACTTTTTGACAGCTTGAATGAAGCCATTATATTTAGCTTTTTGCATGGGATCGTTTGAAGAGATATCCCCAATATAAGCAATTTTTCTATGGCCTAGTTCATATAAATACTGGATCGCATCATGCATTGCTTGCCCATGATTCGCATCAATGATTGGAAAAGGGGAAGCTGTTTTTCCAGATACTCCATAAGAAAGTAAAGGAATTGGATGGGTTTCAACCATTCTATCGCTCTCTTCTTCAAATAAAATAATCCCATCTACTTGAAACTTGCGAAAAGTTTCAAGTGAAGCCTCAATCGGATCAACTGATAGGATCATGGAATACGAGGTTTTACGAATTTCATCACTAATTTTGGTCACTAAAGTTGCTAGGACGACCCTTTCAATAGTTGGCCAAATTAAACCGACCAATTTTGTCCGTTTAGAAACAAGTCGCTGGGCAGCAAAATTCGGTTCATATCCCATATCTTTGGCGATTGCGATTATTTTATCTTTCGTAGTTTTTTTTACTAAAGGACTATTGTTCAATGCTTTTGAAACCGTTGAATAACTAACACCGGCTAATTGAGCGATATCCTTGATCGTTATACTCATAACATCACCTGAAAGTCTTATTTTTATTAATGTAACATAGTTTCATGGCCTTTACATTTTCTTTTAAAAGATATATTTTATTTTCTCCGCAAATAAAGTTAGCATTATAAGCTTACCCCGGCCCTTACCCCCAAGTAACTCAAGACGAATTGCTAGCCGCTAAAAGGCAAAACTTCCCTTACTCCTGATCCCCAAAAAAATTGCCAATTAATGATTCCCACAATTTGAGGCAGTTATGCTCTTTTCCGGAAAAGGGGCGGAGCTGTGCTAGCGGATTTTTATTCATAATATAATAAATATTACAGTCATGAAATGAAATGGCTTCTCTTCCACCGCCTTATATATAAGGAAAGTGCTTCATACTTTTCCACATTTAGTCGATTCTTTTTTACAGAAAATGATCGAAATAGGTTGTTCTAGAAAGGAAAATGATTTAGTATAATAATAACAACGTTGTTATAGAGTTTACATGATTTTGTAATCGTTATCAAATTTGTTTTCATATTTTGAAAGGAGCTTGATTAAATGGCACATTTACTAGATCAAAAGGAACACTTATTAAAGATGATGAATGACTTAGAAAATGGGAAAGTTCCTACATCTTCTTCTGCAAAAATTTATGAACAATCCTATACGGAGCAGGACGGTACAAAGTTATTAATGGTTCACGATCAAGAGGGAAAGTGGTTACTTGCGGTTGGGGAAGGCGTCATTTTTAATGATCTAGAAGGAACAACCCTAACGAATGATAAAAAAGTTTGTCCACTTTCACATGAAAATCGCTTAGTGCTAAATCATTATTTTGATTATACTGTTCCACGTGCATTTGGTACGAAAACGGCTACAATGGGATTAGGGGATCGTTTGGGCTTGGCTTCACCAGGTCATATTGAAACCGTTCGCAATCGTGCGGTCAAACCAATTCTCGCCCAACAAAGTATTCGTGAATTAACGCTTTTAAATAGAACGATGAAAGATATGCTTGATGCGGCGAGCTTTGCTGTGTTTCAAGAGGGATATAAGGACGGGTTTGGCGCAGATGGCGATCATATTAAAGAAGAGAAGGATATTGAATACGCCTTGTCACTAGGTGTTTCCATGTTAACCTTGGATTGTTCCGATCATATTCCCAAACAAATTGAATCCTTATCACCGCAAGAGTTGGTAGAACAATTTAATCAGTTAGATGAGGAGACAAAAGCCTATTTTAAAAATGAATATGTAAATAAAACATTCTCTGTAAATGGTCTCTCGATTCAATTTGATGAAACAAACGTTATGAAAAATGTTTTACAATATGCTAAATCTTTAAACTTTATAGCACATGTTTTTGATACTTATATTAGTGAATCCCCTCGTCCCATTGATTTTGAGATTTCTATTGATGAAACCGAAACGATCACATCACCACAGGCACATTTTTTTGTAGCCAATGAATTGCAACGTCGTGGAGTTAGTGTGACGAGTTTGGCGCCAAGATTTTGTGGGGAATTCCAAAAAGGGATCGATTATATTGGGGATATTGATCAATTTGAGCATGAATTAAGAGAACATGCTTTAATTGCGGAGTTTTTTGGTTATAAGCTAAGTATTCATTCAGGCAGTGATAAATTTAAGGTATTCCCGATTATTGCTAAATATACAAAAGGGGTACTTCATATTAAGACGGCAGGAACGAATTGGTTAGAGGCAGTAAGGGTGATTGCCAATACGAATCCATCCCTTTATCGTCGCATGCATACGTATGCTTTACAACATTTTGAGGAGGCATTGGCATACTATCATGTGACACCAGATTTAGATAGTGTGATACCACTTGATCAGGTGGAAGATGAAAAGCTTGCTGATTATATGAATGATGATGCTGCCCGCCAGTTATTCCATGTGACTTATGGGATTCTGCTAACAGCAAAAGATGAAAACGGCGAGTTTTTATTTAAAGACGAGTTTTTTGCTACGTTAAATCAACAAGAAGATGTATATCGTGAAGCTCTTGTAAAACATATTGGAAAGCATGTTGATTTACTAGGATTGTAATCTGGAAAAGTGTTAAAGGAAAAATGAAAGAAAGTTGGTGTAAGAATGAAAGAGTTTATGAATGAAAACTTTTTATTAGAAAATGAAGTAGCCGCCCAACTGTATCATGAATATGCAAAGGATATGCCGATTATTGATTATCATTGCCATTTAAGCCCACAAGAAATCTATGAAAATAAGCAATTTAAAAACATTACCGATATCTGGTTATATGGGGATCATTATAAATGGCGAACAATGCGAGCAAATGGTGTTGAGGAAAAGTATATCACAGGGGATGCAAGCGATTATGATAAATTCCTTGCTTGGGCAAAAACAGTTCCAATGTTAATAGGAAACCCTTTATATCATTGGACACATCTAGAATTACAAAGATTTTTCGGTATTTATGATCTTTTAAATGAAGAGACAGCACCGGATATTTGGGAAAAAGTGAATAGACAGTTAAACAGTGAAGGATTCGGTGCGCGTGATTTTATTATAAAGTCGAATGTAAAAGTAGTCTGTACAACAGATGATCCTGTCGATACTCTAGAATATCATCAGAAAATAAAAGAAGATTCAAGTTTCGAAGTAGCTGTTCTACCAAGCTTTCGTCCTGATAAAGGATTGGAAATTAACCGGGATGGATTTCAGGAATGGGTGAAAAAACTAGAAGAAACTTCGGGAATGGAAATTAACTCCTATGATGACTTTTTGCAAGCGCTTGAAGAACGAGTGGAATTTTTCCAGGCAGTAGGCTGCAAAGTTTCAGATCATGCGCTTGACTCAATGATGTATGCAAGAACAACAAAAGAAGAAGCGTCGATCTTTTTTAAAGAAGCTTTGGATGGGAATAAAGTTTCTTTAGATGGTGAGAAAAAATATAAAACATATACCCTACAATTTCTCGGGAAATTATATGCGAAATATGATTGGGCGATGCAATATCATATTAATGCATTGAGAAATAATAATACAAGAATGCTAGAAGAGCTTGGACCAGATACAGGTTTTGACTCAATTAATGATGAAGGGATTGCTAAACCGTTAGTAGGGCTATTGAATGCATTGGAAAAAGAAAAGGCATTACCTAGGACGATTTTATATTCTCTAAATCCAAATGACTTTCCAACGATTGCTGCGATGATTGGAAGTTTTCAGGGGGGAGGAATACCTGGAAAAATCCAATTTGGAACAGCTTGGTGGTTTAATGATACAAAAGCAGGAATGCTGAATCAAATGCAAATTTTAGCGGATATGGGGGTGTTTAGCCGTTTTATCGGAATGCTTACCGATTCACGAAGCTTCCTCTCTTATACAAGACATGAATATTTTAGAAGGATCGTTTGTAACTTTATCGGCCAATGGGTGGAAAAGGGAGAAGTTCCGAATGATCCTGAGTTCTTAGGGAAAATTGTCCAAGGTATTTCCTATCAGAATGCGAAAGAATATTTTAGCTTTTAATAAAGATATTCAGAGGCTGATACATAACTTGTACCAGCCTCTGAATCATATTAAGGAGAAATGGCTTTATGATTTATCGGAGAAAGAGGTATAAAGTTAATCCACAGATTGTAGAAGAATTCAATCGACATTTCAATCAGACATTATTACCAACACAGTTAAAGTATGGCGCAAGATTGGTAGGAAGATGGATGGCTAAGGAAAGAGAAAATGAAGTAGAAATAATGGCAATATGGGAATATGATAGTTTGGAGGACTTTAAAATGATTGAGGACAAAGTTAGAGAAGACCACGCGCATATAGCACGGGTTCGAAATTGGTATGAAAAAATGGGTGGAAGTGAGAACCTTAAAAATATATTTTATAAAAGTGAGCAAGATTTTCTAGAATCTACAGTATTGTAAATATATATAAAGAACCTCCAGACCTAAGGTGTTAGAGTCTGGAGGTGTGTAGGATTATTATTTATCGTTGTCATGGCGAGCTTCCCCGCCTTTATGTCCGATATCGCGGTAGAATTCTTTATCATGATTCTTGGCAGTGGCTTCTCCACCTTTTTCGCCAATTTCTTGGTAGAATTCTTTATCATGATTCTCGGCAGTGGCTTCTCCACCTTTTTGTCCGATTTCTTGATAGAATTCTTTATCATGATTCTTGGCAGTAGCTTCTCCACCTTTTTGTCCGATTTCTTGATAGAATTCTTTATCATGATTCTCGGCAGTGGCTTCTCCACCTTTTTGTCCGATTTCTTGATAGAATTCTTTATCATGATTCTCGGCAGTAGCTTCTCCACCTTTTTGTCCGATTTCTTGATAGAATTCTTTATCATGATTCTTGGCAGTAGCTTCTCCACCTTTTTCGCCAATCTCTTGGTAGAATCCTTTATCATGTTGCTTGCTTGTTGTTTCTCCGCCTTTACGTCCTGCTTCTTCTCTACTCATTTTGTTTTTATCAGCCATTAAAATCCTCTCCTTATCGAAAAATTGTTTTAATGCTGCGCGCATTTTAAGTTTACCCAGCTTCTATTGAGTTAAACAAATCCCTCTATTTTTTTGTCAAAAAATAGCTTAACTAGACAGGAGCTATTAGTAGATTTACAAGCTCATTTCATACTAACGCATTGGTGAAAAAGATAGAGAATACCGCAATATCAATCTACTCTTGATCATTAAGCTAGAAATTTCAGTTGAGCGGGGAATGGATAAATTACTAAAAAATTTGTGGAGAATAGAACGTAATAATTCAATTTTGACAAAATATAGCGAACCTTGCTATAGTTATGAAAACATCAATTGAACATCTAAGAAATGTTGGCAAACTAACAAATTAATAGACTAGGTAGAGATGAAGAGAACCTGAAATCCAAGTGATTATCTTTAATCACTAGTTTTCGGGTTCTCTTTTTCTTCCTCAGCTACAAGCTGGTCCCTAAGGTTCTCTCCTATTCCGAATTAGATCTTGCATTCCGATAATCTATCGCCTATGATTAAATCAATCGATTTGATTAATGTATGAGCTTTAGAAAAAAATGCAGATAAAATAAAATTAAGTCATATATCGGAATGTTGAAAACGTTCTTAAAGGAAAGGACTCAGAGAGATGAAGCTTGGAAAAGTATCAAATAGTCAAATGATTAAAGAAATTAATCAACAGAAGGTGTTACGTCTAATTTATACGGAAGGCCCTATTGCGCGGGTTGATCTAGCTGGAAAAACGGGTCTCACCCAACAAACGATCACAAATATTGTCAATCGTTTACTTAGTGAAAATTTAATTTTAGAAACAACTCCAGTAGCAAATGGAGGAAGAAGAAGGCCTATCCCTCTCATTATTAATAGTACAAACATGTACGCTATTGGAATCGAGCTGGCCATTAAGTATGTGCGTGGAAGCTTAATGGATTTTCACAATAATACTTTAAAAGAAGTAACCGAATTTGTTCCTCGATATGAAAATGAAGAACACCCAATGGAATATATATATAAAGTCATTGATCAGTTACTCGAACAGGTTCCAGAAAAGGAAGGATTAAAGGGAATCGGCTTTAGTATTCAAGGTTTGGTCGATTCGAATAAAGGGACAGTTATCTATTCTCCAGGATTAAGATGGAGAGATTTTCCATTACGAGAAAAGTTAGAGGAACGATATGGTCTTCCTATTTATCTAGAAAATGACGCTAATTTACTCGCAATTGTTGAAAGTTTAAATGGAGAGCTTGCTAGCTCAGAGCAAAGTATGATTTTTAAATTTGACTATGGTATTGGTAGTGCAATGGTCATTAATAAACAATTACTACACGGAGCAAATTTTGTAGCTGGGGAATTAGGACATTATAAGGCATTTACTGGAGAAGATGCGATTTCCTGCCATTGTGGAGCGCAAGGCTGTTTGACGACCTTTGCTTCAATAAGTGGATTGAAACGAAATGCAGGCTTTACATTGGAGGAATTTTATAAAGCCTTGCGGGAACATGAGCCAGAAGCCACAGAGCTTTTTGATAAGATAGAAGCTTCGATCGCAAAAGCAATTGCAAATATAATTACATTATTTAATCCAGAATATATTTTGTTTACTGGTAGGTTTATGGATAAAATTGGTGACCGTATGATTCCAGCATTAAAAAAAGATATTTTGGAACTAATACCTGAGTCTTGTCAAAACGTTAAAATGATTGTATTACCTGAAACACCGAATGAATCAAAATCAGCCGCAGGTTTGGTTATGAATTATTTCTTTAATGTTCCTTTCAGTGAATTTTATTAACTGAAAGGTATCTAAAATAGAAGGTGAAGTGAATAAGTATGAAATGTTTGTCCTACAATATTCATCATGGTGTTGGGTTGGATGAAAAATTATCTCTTGGTAGAATCGCAAATCTAATTAAAGATGCTGAAGCGACCATTATTGGCCTTCAAGAGGTTGACCGTTTTTTTGGGGAAAGAAGCCAGTTTCAGGACCAAGGATTGGAATTAGCTAAACAATTAGATTTTCATTTCACATATGGAGCGAATATTAATGAACCTCCCCTAAGCGGACATACTGAAAATCGGCAATATGGAAATGCTCTTTTAAGTAAATATCCGATAGTAGAAGTGGAAAATATTTCACTGCCCACATTGGATCCAGAACCGCGTGGGGTAATAAAGGCACTGCTTGATGTTCATGGTGTTTCGGTCTGTGTAATGAATACTCATCTGTCGTTAGATAAGGAGAGTCAACAACTACAAATCCAAAGATTAATAGAACTAATATCAACTGCAAAAAGTCCAGTGATATTAATGGGTGATTTTAATGCTGAAGTGAATAATGAAGAAATAAAAACTTTATTAACACAAACAAATTTAACAGATTGTTTTGCTGGGATAGAACAAAATCAAACATTTCCAGCTGATGCTCCTACTAGCCGAATCGATTATATTTTTATGAAGGGATTACAAACTAAACAATCCTACGTTCTTCAAGGAGAAGGATCTGATCACCTTCCCATTGTGACAGAAATCAATTTTACGAAGGGAGGCTAGGACAAAAGTGTTAACGCTTGAGTAAAGTCCGAACTATTAGCGTGAAAATAACCAACTCCGGAAATATACTTCGCTTTCCGCGGGCGAGTGTCAAGCCTCCTCAGGCTTCGCCTTCCGGGGTCTTGTCGAACTCTTACTTCCCGCAGGAGTCTACGTATATTTCCTCCGCTAAGGTAATGCAATATTCGCTTTTGAGGCTTAGTATTTTAGTTATGTCCCAGCCTCCATAATCCTTATAGTATTGTATTACTTGTATTTGAAATATAATTTCGGTTTTATATTGATAAATATAAAAAAATATATTGACATTTGCAAGACAAACATTGAAAATGAGATCAACTACAATAGTTTTCAAGAAAACAATTATTAACAAAAAATTCTCCAATTAATAAATCTTTTTTAAAAAAGATTGGAAGTGATACTATGCAAACGATCTTATTGATTGGTGCGGGAACGATGGGGAAAACTCATTTACGTGCCTATAAAAAAATGAAAAATGTGAAGGTTGTTGGGATTGTAGATATTCGTGGTCAAGGAACTTTAGAGCTTGAAAAAAATGATATCGCTTTCTTTTCTACTGTAGAAGAGGCGATAAGGGCAATAAAGCAAGTTGATGTGCTGGATATCTGTTTACCGACTTACCTTCATCAAATGTATATTCAAAAAGCAGCTCTATTTGTAAAGAATATAATTTGTGAAAAACCACTTGCAAGAAACATGGAAGAAGCAGAAGAGATCAAGAAGATTTGCCAACAGAACAATATAAAGCTCTTTATTGGGCATGTCACTCGTTTTTTTCCAGAATATGAGCGTGCAAAAAAATTAATCGATACTAAGGCAATTGGTAATCCAGGGATGATTCGTACTACAAGAAACGGCAGATTTCCAACTGGGTGGAACCATTGGTATGAAAATGTCCAAAACAGTGGTGGGGTTATTTTAGATTTACTTATCCATGACTTTGATTTTCTTTGTTGGTGTTTTGGCAAAGTGAAACGAGTGTATGCAAAAAGTCTGGCTGGAAGGGAATTTAGCAAAAGAGAGTATGCCCTTGTGACTTTAAGATTTGATAGCGGTATCATAGCGCATGTAGAAGGAAGCTGGTCTCATGATTCTTTTTATCGAAAGTTCGAGTTTGCAGGGGATGAAGGGAATTTTGAATATGATAGTAGGGATTATTCCATAAACATTATAGAAAAAGAACGAACTATTGGTCAAAATCCCTTGCATGATAATCCTTATGAACGGCAATTAGCTCACTTTATGGAATGTATTGAAAAAGACATCCAACCAAACATAACTGTGGAGGATGCTTATGAGGCATTAAAAGTAGCATTAGCAGCACTGCATTCAATAGAAACAAAACAAGCTATTATACTTTAATTTTTGCAAGGGCTTTCAAAGAGTCGGAAGAGAGCATTTTATAACTAGATTCATAGGATCTTTACATACCATTCATTGGGAGTTAAATAATAGTTGTTAGAATAAATTAGAAAAATAATGGAAGAAGGTTGAATAATTGGGGTATGACGTGGGGAGGGAAAATCGTGAAGGAGCTTAAAGTAGGAATCATTAGTTTTGCGCATGGGCATGGTTTTAGTTATGCCAATGCTTTAGAGGAAATAGAAAACGTAGTCATTGCTGGGGTTGCGGATGATGATTCTGAACGTGGAAGAAAAGCTGCCACTCAATATGGAACTACTTTTTATGGAACATATGAGAAGTTATTAGCGCAAGATATAGATGCCGTCGTGATTACTTCAGAAAATGCTCATCATCATGAGCAAGTATTGGCGGCAGCTCAAGCAAAAAAACACATTCTGTGTGAAAAGCCACTAGCGACAACAGTTGAAGATGCTTGGGAAATGATTAGGGCTTGTGAGGAAAATCGTGTCAAACTGCAAACAGCCTTTCCAGTTCGTTTCCATGCATCGATCGCTCAGGCGAAACAACAAATTGAAGCTGGCAAAATTGGTAGAATTCTTGCAATCAAAGGAACAAACCGAGGTCGTAATCCAGGGGGATGGTTTGTTGATCCTGTTCTATCTGGCGGCGGTGCTGTGATGGATCATACCGTGCATTTATTAGATATAATGCGTTGGTTTATGGGGGCTGAAGTGAAGGAAGTGTTTGCGGAAGCCGGTCAATTATTTTCTGATGTGCCGATTGATGACGCTGGAATTGTGACATTGGAATTTACAAATGGTGTTTTTGCGACCATTGATTGTAGTTGGTCTAAAAGTGCATTCTATCCAAAAGGAGGTGATATCACATTAGAAATAGTGGGAACAGATGGTATTTTGCAAGTGGATGCCTATAAGCAAAACATTCAAGTCTATTCTGAAAAAATGGGGGTCGCTAGAAACTTTTGGGGAGAAAATATGAATAGGGGCTTGATCGAGGATTTCATTCAATGCATTAGGGTAGAGCGTGAGCCGTCTATATCTGGATTGGATGGTCTTAAAGCCGTCGAAATAGCTTTGGCTGCTTACCAATCATCTGCCACACAACAAGTGATTGAATTATAAAAAGTTTAGATGATAGAACCATATTTTACTATACAAGGAGCATTCCTGTAATGAAGAAATTTGAGGATTGAACAAAAAAGAGCCCTCTTGGTATAGTACAGGGTGTCATGATCATGACCCCGAAATTAAA
>NZ_JAGGKH010000038.1 GCF_017873565.1 Lederbergia galactosidilytica | reverse complement strand
AGCCTTATATGCAGTTTCTCTCCGTCGGTTCGGGATTTTGCCGCCGGCTTCCTTCAGATTCCACCTCACGGTGGACACCCTTGCCTTAAGCTAACAGTTCCTACTGCCAAGCCTTAGTGGACTTTCACCACCAAGTTATAGCCCATGCCGGGCGCACTAAAAAATAACCCATCTGAACCTCTTCAGAATGGGTTATGCAATATCGCTTATTTCATGACTAGATTAGGCTTTTTGACTAAACTATGCCGACCATCTATAAACCGAACAGTCCCAGATTTCGATCGTAATACTAAGGATTGCGTTGTACCAATGTCTCCTTTAAATTGAACACCCTTTAATAATTCCCCATCTGTAACGCCAGTAGCAGCAAAAATCGCATCATCTCCTTTAACCAAATCATCCATTCTTAGAACCCTTTGTACATCCAAGCCCATGCCTTGGCAGCGGCTAAGTTCTTGGTCATTGGAGGGTAATAGCTTCCCTTGAATTTCTCCCCCTAAACATTTTAATGCGACTGCGGCAAGAACGCCTTCAGGGGCACCACCTTCCCCTAACAATAAATCAACGCCAGTATGATCAAAGGCTGTATTAATCGCACCCGCTACATCACCATCATTGATAAGCTTAATGCGTACTTTTATGTCCCGTAATTCTTCAATTAGCTTTTCATGCTTAGGTCTATTTAAGACAGTGACTACAACATCTTCAATATCCTTGTTCTTCGCTTTTGCCACAGCCTTAATATTATCAATCAAAGGTGCATCAATATCGATCAACCCAACAGCTTCGGGGCCAACAGCAATTTTATTCATATACATATCTGGCGCATGTAGTAAATTTCCATGATCCGCAATGGCGATAACTGAGAGGGCATTCCATCCACCGATTGAAATAATATCTGTTCCTTCTAACGGATCGACCGCCACATCTACACGTGGTCCGTATCCATTGCCAAGTTTCTCCCCAATATAAAGCATAGGGGCTTCATCCATCTCCCCTTCGCCAATGACAACCGTCCCTTTCATTGGGATTGTGTCAAATACATCCCTCATCGCTGTTGTTGCTGCATCATCTGCTTCATCTTTTTTTCCTCTTCCCATCCAACGCGCTGAGGCTAAAGCTGCCGCCTCTGTTACTCGAACCAACTCAATCGACAAGCTTCTCTCCATGATCTAACCACCTTATATGTAATAGATTGCCAGGTCTTAAGAAACGAAATTGAAATTAGATTTTAATGAAAAATCTGATTTCTTAAAGCGTCATTTTCTCTTTCCTCCTCTTCTATAAAAATAAATACTTCTCATTATTATACTATGAAGTTTGTAAAATACTACCGTTTATTTCTGCTTTTTTGAGTATAAATCTGTTTATATTTTTGTTTAACTTTCCTTTCTTAGCTAGAGTCGCTTCATAACATCATTATACTGAAATTAGTTTTTGTTATTTTTGCCGCTACTGCAAGTAGCTAACAGATCTTAGAAGAATACTATATTGGCTACGTAACTAGTAGAGATAATACAAAAGTTGTTAGGCAATGAATTTAAGTTGGCATTCTTACTCCCTAATACTTAAACGAAAAGCATTTATTACTTTTTACTCGGCAATACCGTGATACAATGCGATCGGGATAAATAGTCCTACTTTTCCATATTCAGGTAGCTCCATTGTTGCAAAGATTACTCCTACCACTTCTCCGTCCTGATTAAGAACTGGACTACCACTATTTCCCCGATAAACAGGTGCCTTGATCATTACAACATCATCTTTCCAATCTGTTAATTTTATCGAATCTATAATCGTTCCCTCGTTAACAATCCCATGAAGACGGAGAGGGTTCCCAATGAAAGTAATTAGATCGTCCTTATACCATTTTGCATGTTTAGCTAATTTTAAATATGGCAGTGATTCTGTCTCTATTTTCAATAGGGCTAAATCCATTTCTGGGTAAGTTTCTGTTACTTGCGCACGATAGATGCCATTTTCCGGAAAAGCAATCGTCACTTCTTTATTCCCTTCAATAACATGATAATTAGTAAGGATCTTCCCATCACTTGAAATGGAAAATCCCGTTCCTTTACTCTCTTCAGTTGTAACTGTGACAACTGACTTTTTATATATTTTAATATCTTCATCCTGTGATAATCTTGCTGAAACTCGCAAAAATTCTATCGCTGGGATGGAATAGGTTTGAATAAAAAGAGAAAAAGTACTTAAGAGAAAAACGGTAACAATGAGCATAAGAATCCATTTATGTAGACGTCTTTTCCGAGGCGGATCTATTTCTTCCTGTTGCTCTTTTAAAAGCGCTTCTTTTTGCGCCTCTAGAACTAGTTCGGCCATTTCTTCCTCATCCATATCTTCCATTAAATGATGATCCGGACTATCAAACTTTTTTTCATAATCTTTTCCCATAAAAGCCACCCCTTTTTAGGAAACAAGCGAAGTTTTTATCTTTTTATATCAAATTAGCTACTTTCCTTCCATTTTACAATAGAAAAAATAACATTTGGCATCCGTTATGTACATAATTAAAACCTCTCTACTATTTCTAATTCGTAGAGAGGTTTCGCATAGCTGCTAAATCACTTGTACAAAGTATCTTCTAATGAACCATCTACATGGTAAATAAAGAGAATGCCATCATGATCCGTTACATATGGTTTTGCTTTATCAAGGAGATCTTTTTTATTATTTTCTTTGAAAATAGCTTGTTTTTTACCTGATTGGATGAGTTTCCAATGATCATTCTCATTTTTCACTTTATAATGAGTCCGATTTTTAGCATCATCTTCATAATATTCACGCGCTTGGGTCAGGCCAATCGAAATTGCTCGCCCTTCATCATAATTCTCTCGTAAAAGAGCATTGGCAATTTCAATCGCTTTATTGCGTACCTTAGATGTTTCGTTTTTAAAAGCTGCTGGGTAATCATTCTTTGTCCATGACATATGAATTCCTCCTTAGTTTTTCATATCCCATTCGGATTTTTTCAAACATGATTGCCCTTAAAATTTAGGCATTCGGATTATCATATAGAAATCAGCTATTTTTACCCTGCGTTATAAAAACCCCGGTTCATCCAAACTTTATACATCTTTGGTTGCTGCGCTTTTTATTTGTTTTCGTTGTTCATAAACATTCCGGATCACTACTTTAGCTACGGCATAAACAGGGATGGCGACAATGATACCAAGAAATCCAGCAATATTTCCTGCAGCCAAAATAATCGTGATCACAGTCAACGGGTGAATATCAAGTGTTTTCCCCATTACATTTGGGGTGATGAGGTTACTGTCAATTTGCTGTGCTACTAAAGTGACAATTGCTACCCCAATGACTAGCTTTGGATCCTGTAAATAAGCAATGATCAAAGCAGGTGTTACAGCAATCCACGGTCCAACGAAAGGAATTAGATTCATGAATAAGGCGAAGATAGCTAGTAGTAAGGAATACTGTACTCCTAAAACCATGTAGCCAATCCAGATCAATGTTGCTAAGATAATGCTAATCAAGAGCTGGCCTTGTATATAAGAACGTAGCACATTGTCGATGTCACCCATCGTCTTTTTAATCCAAATACGTCTTTCTCCAGAAAAGAAATTATAAATAATCGGTGCAAATTTTTCATGATCTTTCAACATGAATATAAAGAAAAACGGAACTAGTATAAGCAGGAACATAGCCTGGAAGAAAGATTGTAAAAATTGAACAATCCATTTCCCAAATTTCATCGCTACTGACTGAAGGGAATTCGCAGCACTATTAATCGATTCTTGTAAGTTATCTGGCAAATTGTTTTTTTCCTGCAACAGCTTATCTTTTACGTCATCTAATTCTTTTGTAATCGTTGGCGCATTATCGACTAAAAGATTGACCTGTTTTGTAATCGGCGGGCCTACGATTGCTAGGAAAAGCCAAATTAGTAAGACAAGACCGACCAAAATAATGATAATACTTCCCCAGCGTGGAACTTTCCGTTTTTCCAAAAAACGCTGGACTGGTTCAGTCATGTAATACAATACTCCACCAAGCAATAATGGCAAAATAATCGCTTTAACAATAATCACGACAGGTGAAAAGATAAAGCTAATTTCCATAAAATATTTAATGATCAGTATAGCCAATAACAAGCCGACCCCAACCTGGAACCATAGCTTCTTCGTCAAATTCTCACTTCCCTATGCAAAAAAATAATAATCTAAGTATACGTTTAATTACGGGCCTTGTCGAAGAAAAGTTTCATGAATCATAAACTAAATAGGGAAATTTTAAGAAAATGGGACTCAATTTCTATTTCTATATAAAACGAACCGTTATTTCTTATGAGTTCTCCTGTTCAAATGACGAGCATTCTTACCTTTTCTGCAAATTAAAACATGCCGTCCCTTTATTGCGACAAGTAGCTTTCTAATTAAAGTCGGATATCACTTAGCAACACCTGAAGTGTAGAATTTCTTTACTTATCTCTAAAAATTTTACACTTTTTTATTCCCTAGAAAATAGGACAATTCGTCATTGTTCTTTTTTCTAAAATGACACATATTTTTTATTAGAGAGATCCATACATCCTTTTATAAGGAGTGGCAACATGAATAAACAACATGATGAAATGTCTTTTAAAGAGATAAGATTATATTTGCTGGGGATTGCTGTCATCATTAGTCTATTCCTTCTGTCTGTGATCTTTGGTTATATCACAACTCCCTTGCGTATTTTGCAATTTCGATTGACTATGTTGGCAATTGGTGCCGTTTACTATGTAAGTGTGTATCTATACTTCACGCGATTTTCAAAGTCTTCCTCTTCAGCAATACAAGATCGAATGAATGATGTCATTATAATTTTGTTAAATGGAAAGGAATATAGAAGATAATTTCTATCCTTTGAGGCTCTCTTATTTGAACACAACCTCTCTAGTTCGCTATAATAAACATAATTATAGTGAATTAGGAAGGTTGTGTTCCAATGTATCGAAAAGTTGAAGATTTTATCGAAGACTGGTCTGCTTCAGCAGAAGGCACATTAGCCGTATTCAAAGCTATGACGAACGATAAGTTAGAACAATCCATTGTGGAAGATCATAGTACTCTCGGTTGGTTAGCCTGGCATCTAGTTGGTGCTGCTGGGGCATTTGGGCATTTTGCTGGCTTAAAAATTGAAGCTCCGCAACATGATCAACCGGTGCCTAAGGATGTAGCTGAAATTGTAGAGGCCTATGAAAAAGTCATTCAATCTTATAAAATAGAGGGACCTAAATTAACAGACGAATCTTTACTTGAGGAAGTAAATAGTTTTGTTGGACCTGTGTTACGTGGAAAATTACTGCGCTCTCTTATTGACCACCAAACACATCATCGTGGTCAGATGACAGTGTTACTTCGTCAAGCCGGATTACCAGTTCCTGGAGTAATGGGCCCGACAAAAGAAATGAAATAATCCCCATAACCAAAAAATTAGCTTTCCCCCCAGACTGTAGACAAACACCATGAATTTTGGTGTTTGCCTACAGTTTTTTTCTTTTAAAATAGAGATAAAGCTAGAAAGGTTGATTTCCGCTGCGAGCGGACGCTTTCCGCGGGCACGGCTTCAGCCGCTTCCCTCCCTGCGCTCAGTCCAGGGTCTTCAGCTCGCGCTGTTCCCGCTGGAGTCGCCGCTCTCCGCTCCAATCAACGGTGTTTCCTATTAACTGAATGAAATGATGGATATGATGACGAAGAATCAAATTAATGAACGCGAACAGCTGGAAATACTGACAATAGAGTAGTTGGTTCCTCTAGACCATCTGGTGCGCAAACTGGATGCGGCTATTGATTCCTCCTTTATCTATCCATTAGTCGAAGATCTTTACTCAACCATTGGGAGACCCAGCATAGATCTTGTCGTACTGATCAGAATGACATTCATTCAGTATACCTTTGGCATCTTCCACGTTCGGAAAAAACTATGTGCTTCGATTTGCAGATACAGACCTATTACGATGGACAACCTCAGGGGGACTTTAAAAAATGTCCATGCAGGCGATGCTGACTTTTGCTGCCTTACATCTTAAGAAGCTGGCCAGCTGGACATGGAAAACGCCAACCATGGCGTAATAGAAACCATAAGGAGAGCATTTATGGCTCTTTTTCATAGAATGATCCTGTATGAATAGCAAAAGGGTTGGTAATCAAAGCGATTTCCAACCCTTTTGTCTACACTCTGAGGGGAAAGCTTTTTATTAGCTTTCCCCTTTTTTATTACTGTGTAGCGATGCCACGGAATTTTTTAAAGATATTTTTGTCCTTCATATTTTTGATTGTAGCTGGAACTAAGAAGCGGTCAACTCCGTAATATACAGTTCCGTTGATAACAAATAAGAGAACAATGGCTACAGCGAGTAAGATTGGATTTGTGCTAATCGTGCCTGCTAGCAAGAAGTTCAAGTTCATGAAAGCTCCTGCGATTAAGGCTGGAATGGTTAAAGCACCGACAATTAATCCAAGACCAACGAGAATTTCCCCTGCTGGGATGACAATATTGATAATCTTCACATTAGGAAGAGCGATATGTTCAAGAAATGCTGCATACCATCCCTGCACAACTGGTGCTTCTCCTCCTGCTTTCGCTAACGCCCCTTGTAAAAATCCTCCTGCATCAAAGGCACCTAATTTATGCCAACCAGCTTCTAACCACTGAACCCCTAACCAAATTCTTAATGTTGCCCAAACTATGGCTACCCAACGATTTTCATACCATCTTCTCATGATTATCACTCCATTTATTATATTGTGAAAATATTCACATGTTATTTTAAAAAAATATAAGTGCTCTGTACTGAAGTTTTTGTTTTGCTTTGTGAATAATTTCACTAACTTTCTACATTCTTAATATACTATGTTTTCTCTAAATATGCAAGCGGATTTCTTTACAGACACAAAATTGCCACTTTCTTAAAACTTGAAAATTAGTCATGAACATGTTATATTGCTAAATGGGAAAATTCGAATAAACTAAGTGTATAACCTCAATAATATGGTTTGAGGGTCTCTACCAGGAACCAATTAAATCCTGATTACAAATATTTCATTTTGTAGTCGGGATTTTTTCTGCTTCACAAGCAAAAAATGGCACAAGACGGTATTTTACAGCCGACTCATTTAACAATTTTCTATTTAAGAAAGGATTTTGGAGGATTTGCTATGAATTTTAAAGTATATATTCTTGCCATATCGACCATTATTGTTGGGTTGGTCGAATTAATTGTTGGTGGAATCTTACCTGTTATGGCCGATGATTTACATATAACGATTGGTACGGCAGGACAACTAATTACTATTTATGCACTTGTATATGCCATTGCTGGCCCAGTGCTTTTATCGTTAACAGCGAAAATAGAACGTAAAAAATTGTATCTAATAACATTGTTCATATTTTTTATAGGAAATATCATTACCTATTTCAGCCCTAACTTTACATTTATTATGATTGCAAGAGTGATTACAGCTATGAGTGCTGCCCTAGTCATCGTTCTTTCCTTAACCATTACCTCAAAGATTGTGGAACCCGAGCATCGAGCAAAAGCACTAGGGATTATTTATATGGGGATTAGTTCTTCATTAGTATTAGGCGTACCACTTGGAATTGTCCTTACAAATGCTCTAGGCTGGAGGAGCGTTTTTCTTGGAATTGCTACTCTCACCATTGGATCTCTTATACTTATTTATATATTTTTAGAGAAAATTCCTCCCGAGAATACCCAGCCTTTGTCCGTACAATTTAAAGCATTAGCCAATAAAAAAATTGCTGGCGCCCATTTGGCCACTCTGTTTATGTTAGCGGGACATTACACGATATATGCTTATTTTACTCCTTTTTTGGAAACAACTTTGCATTTGAATCAATATTGGGTAAGCATTTGTTACTTTCTTTTTGGACTTGCAGCCGTTGGTGGCGGAGCTTTAGGTGGGGGGCTTGCTGATCGAATTGGATCACAGAAAAGCATTTTACTTATCATTGGTGCTTTTGCCATTGTTCTACTTATTCTTCCCTATTCTACCTTTTCCTTCCCCGTATTTTTGGTATTAATGATGATTTGGGGTGCTTTAAGTTGGAGTATTAATCCCGCCCAACAAGATTATATTATTCGTTCAGATCCAGATACATCTGATATTCACCAGAGCTTTAATAACTCTGCCTTACAAATCGGAATAGCCCTAGGTTCAGGAATTGGCGGCTTAGTTATGGAATACACGGGATCCGTCACTCGTACTACTACGGTAGGCTCCATTGTAGTCGTTATTGCCTTTATATGTGCAGTTGTCTCTTTGAAAATTCCTGCACAATGGCAGCATTCGGAATCGATCAATCGAATTAGATAGAACTTTGAATTTTGTTCAGTTTGGCACGCTTTAAAATTACTTTGCCTATTGAAAGAAATCAATCTTCTAGAATGAAGAGAACCCCCAATCACTCTTAATGATGACCGGGGGTTTTCCTATTTATTTCAATCACACTGGCCGGATCGTGATTTCATTGACATTGACATAATCTGGCTGGGTAACTGCATATACAACTGCTTTGGCAATATCTTGTACTTCTAGTTTTTTCCGATCTGTTCCAGCAGAATTGCTTAAACGTGTCGCAACCATTCCTGGAGAGATATTCGTCACTCTCACCCCTGTTCTCGCTAATTCTTTTTCTAATCCCATCGAAATTGCGCGAACAGCAAATTTAGTTGCACTATAAACAGTGCTTGTCTTCGTCACTTCAAAGCCAGAGACAGAGGCAATGTTAATAATATGTCCCGTAGATCGCTCAAGCATGGATGGCAAGACCGAATGAATTCCGTATAGAACTCCTTTGATATTAACATCAATCATTCTTTCCCATTCTTCTACTTCCCCAGATCTTACTGTACCTGTAAGCATCTGCCCTGCATTGTTCACAAAAATATCAACATCTCCAAAGGTGTTTTTCGCCTTGTTTGCCAATTCTTCCACATCGGCCCTATTGGCCAAATCTGCTTCAATGGCAAGGGCTTTCCCCTTTCCCTGTTCGTGAATCTCATTTTCTAATTCTTTTAGCAAATCCAGCCGGCGGGCGGTTAAAACCACATTAGCCCCTTCACTCGCAAGCTCTCGGGCAATGCCTGCTCCAATACCACTACTAGCCCCTGTGACAATAGCAACTTTTCCATGTAATTTTCCCACAACAAATCCCTCCTTTTGAATCTTAACTAAAAGTCTAACACGGACTATTGAAAAAGACTGAACAAACCACTTTAATTTGTTCAGTCCTTCGTTCATATTGGCACTTTATCTTTCAATAAAAGCTACAACGTCTTTTATTTTTTCTTCTGTTAATTCCCCTGAATTATCAAAAACCATAATATCAGATTCAGGGATTCCCCACGCAACAATCGGCAGATCTAAACTTTGTTCATACTCATCCCAGTTATCAATCTTCCACTGATCGCGATCCATTGCTCCACGCTCAATGATCCGTTCTTTTTGCAAATCCGTGTCCTTCAGTGTTACAAAGAGAATCTTGACTGTAACATCTTCTCGCGAAAGACCGAATTCAGCTAACTTCTGGTTTAACCATTCTGCTGTTTCAATTTCTTTTGTAAATGGTCCAATTAGAATCGAATTAAGACCAAGTGTTGCGTGTTCCATTGCCAGATCCATCGTTACATCATACTCCAGGTCACGGCAATATTGCTTATAATATTTAGAATCCCGATCTTGGGGATCATAACCTGTTGCTTTCAAAAAGTTTTCACTAAATTTCCCGCCAACTGTATCTTTATCAAGATAAACAGCAGGAAAATACTTATGTAAATATTTTGAAACAGTTGTTTTACCTGTTCCAGCAACTCCACTAACAAAAATAACTTTTGGCATTACACATTCCCCCAGTGAACAGCAATTTGGTCTGTTTACAGAACTTTTCATTACTATACCATCAAGATTCTATTCTCTCAAGATACTTCAATGTAAAAAGGCCATATTATGCTACCTTGTCTTTATCATCTTTTTAATGAAGACCCTGATTACTAACTAAGACAGATTTGAGTGTCACGGATATTTCTGCTCAAGTCGGTCTTAATAACTTTTCTCATTTTGGCAAAATGTTCAAAAAGATATCAAACCTAGCTCCTAGAGATTACCGCCACCAAAGGAGATTAGAAAATTAACTAATCAAATTAAAATATAAATAAGAATTGGGAAAAATGAAGAGGCAGGACAATCAGTAAAAAACGACATAATAACCTGCTCAAAAATATACTTGACCTTAGGGTATTCATTGTTTAGTTATATTCCAACCTCTTCTCATTCTTATTAATCAGCAAGCATAAATTCTCTTCACTTTTCTGTATTCGTTTCTTCAATCTTCTTATCGATTTTCTGCTTTTCCTCTCCCCACCAAAGTTCCTCATCTAAGTCCTCTACAACCTGTTTAATATCATGATCTTCAGTAACAGCAGGTGGGGAACCACGAAGTGGCTTTCCTGAAGTATTTTTAAGAAATAATGTGACAACTACAATCCCAATTAATGAGGCCAAGATTAAATAGAAGGCTGGCACTAGTTGATTTGCCGTAAGATTAATTAACCAGGCAATTAGTAAAGGAGCTGTACCCCCAAATAGCGATGCGGAAATATTATAAGTAAAAGCCAAACCTCCATACCTCACCTCAGTGAAAAACAGGGAAGGTAATTGCGAGGTCATCGTTGCTTTTATTGCTGCCAAGAAAGCACCTAATATAAGCAATCCTAAAAAGACCAACCAGTTATTGCCACTACCAATTAATAAAAAGGAAGGAATGGATAATAGGATAATGCCGATCAAACTTACTTGAATGATTCGCTTATTACCAATTCGGTCACCAAAATATCCTATCGCCAATACGATTGGAATCATAATAAACATAACAATGACAATAAACAATAATCCTTTTGTTTCTCCATAACCTAAAACCGCTGTTAGGTGGGATGGCATATAAGTCAAAACGGTATAATCAATCACATTATAAAAGAACACTAAGACCAAGCACATCAAAAGTGAACGACGATGATACAAAAACAATTCTTTCAAAGAAACATGGGGTTTCTTCTCTGCTTCCTCTTCCTTCTTTTCTTCCATTGCGGCAAAAGCAGGAGATTCTTCAAGATGGTTTCGTAAGTACAATCCGATGATTCCGATCGGAGCAGCGATTAAAAATGGGACTCTCCAGCCCCAATCAAGCATCTTATCTGATCCAAGAATAAAGGTTAATAGTGTCACTAGTCCCGCACCAGCAATATACCCTACTAAAGTTCCTACTTCTAAACCACTCGCCATAAACCCACGCCTATTATCTGGAGTGGATTCTGCGATAAACGTCATAGCACCAGCATATTCACCACCTGCCGAAAATCCTTGAACCAATCTTGCACATAGTAATAGGATCGGTGCAGTGATTCCCAATGTGGCATATGAGGGGATTAGTCCAATACTAAGTGTAGCAATGGACATGATAATCAATGTGACTGCTAGAATTTTCTTTCGTCCCAAGCGATCACCTAACATGCCAAAGAACATCCCACCAATGGGGCGAACGAGAAAAGCAACGGCAAATGTTCCAAAACTAAACACTAACTGTGCAGAATCACTTACACCTGAGTAAAATACTTGCCCAATAATGACGACCAAATATGAATAAATCCCAAAATCAAACCATTCCATGGCATTGCCTAATGCCGTTGCGACCACAGCCTTTTTCGCTATATCCGCATCAATAACCGTAATATCGTCTTTATGTACTCTGTATTTTTTCTTTTTTCTTTTGCCTTTTTCTTGCTTCATTAATGAATTCCTCCTTGGTATTCTATCCTTAGATGTTCCCATAATCAGCATTTCTTATGAATATTCTTCAAGTTTTTTCATCTAAGTTCCTTGGAATGGAGGTTTACTTGAGATATCCGTTTTAATAATAAAAAATCCTCGATCGAGCAGCTCTAATTAGGAAGCTAAATTCGTGTTGCCGATGTTTTCATTTGTTTGATCCAACTTTCCCTCATTCCTTCTGTAATTGGGCTATTCTTATTTTTCAAATAACGGATCATATAAAACCCATCTGATGCAATTATACTTAGCACAAGTTCGTGTAATAAGTTGGAACCGTCCATTATTTTCGTTTCTACAATGGAGTGGTTTTCATCTATTTCCACAATTTCACTATACTCTAGACTGTTACCAGTTATGTATGTTTCTGTATGATCTGCAATCGAATCTGCCTCCATTTTAGTAAAGTAGTCAATCGTAAATTTTTCTGTCGTTTTAAAGGAATATTGTTCCCCTTTAGGGTAGTATCCTAGCAGCTCGCTATCTTCATAAAGCAGATACGTAGCAGGCTGAAAATCATCCAGTTGGAATGGTTCAATAAACCGTTTCATATTTCCAAAAAATTGGGCGTTTTGAGGAACAACAGCTTGCTCATTCGGTAATAGTTCTCCGTCACGATTGAGAAATAACTCACTGTACTTATCGTACTTAGTAATCCATATCTGCCTATCTTCTACTTGAATATGAACATAGAAACTGGAAATGTTATTGAGATTTTCACCATTCTCATCTTGCTCATTGATACAAGTATATAAATGTTTCCTTGTATATGTGAAGATCGCTTTCTGCTCCGTAAGATCAAGGATTTCTAACTTGATGATCTCGGAATAAATATTATAAATTTGAAATGCCATCATTAAACTAAAATGGTTTAAAAAGGAGATCTTGCGATGATCTGGATGAAATAAATTGGTTAACTCCTCCAAATCCTTTTCTGTATAAGTTTTTTCCACTTTCTGAACAATCTCTCGCACTTTCTGCTCGGTTAGTTTTATTTTTCGTTTAAAAAAGGACATTTTTATCCCCCCGGCTAAAATTCCGTATTGTCAAATAATCTATAGTAAAAAGTTAATAACCCCTTGATTTATAGGGGAATGAATGCAAAAAACTTGCCACCCCCTGAATTTTAAGGTT
>NZ_JAGGKH010000037.1 GCF_017873565.1 Lederbergia galactosidilytica | reverse complement strand
CAAAGGCCGGAGGTATGGGCAGAAACAATTGGAAGGCTGGCGTCTGACTCGGGATGCAATGTGACGGGGACAATAGTTAATGGTTTTTTCGGCATCAAGAAAGCACCTCCTTCAGTTGATACATTGATCATACTAGGAGGTGCTGCGTAAATATATGCGTTGTTTAATTGGGGGGCTTACTGTAAAACAAGTGTTAAAACGGTTGCTAAAGATGATCCAAGACCATATACTAATTCTTTAAGTGATTTGATGTTTTCTCCACGGTAAGTTAACTAATTAGTATAGGTCCCTTCCTTTTTCCATCAAAGCCCATAAGTTTAGCGAGAATAGAGTTCTTAGATTAACTAAATAAACCTAAATAAATTTTCCCTCTATATAACAAATTCGAAACCCGTCGGTTTTTGAAATGGAACTTTATACTCTTTAAAGACAAATTTAAACTTAGAGGTATTGTCGGGTAATGCAGGCGATACAATGAAAGTAAAGGTTTCATGTCCCATCGATCCTCCACCGCCATCATTTCGACAATCATAATGTGTATTTTCTCCTTCTATTGACAGTTCAAAATGGGTATGTTCTCGCTGATGCCACTCAGATACATCATCAGTAGAGTTGCTGTCAATATTCAAATGAACAACACTTGCATTTCCAAACTGTCGTATAAAAGTTACCGAGTAAAATGTATCATCTTTTTCAAATGACTTTAATATCGGTACATTTTTAAGAAATCCTTTTGGCTCTACAATTGGTTTATATATATTTCTTCGTGTAGAAAATCTGAAAAGATGCTGTCGAGGAAATCCTCATAAAAGTTATATTTTTTTGACCAACTTGCAATAAGATGTTTAGTTGGAAAACCCGGATTATTGTTCGAAAGATCCTTTCGTTGCTTAATTAAATGACATATTTCTTCATCTATTGATTCTATCTGTTCATCATAGTGATCCGTTGGTGGTTCAAATGCCATTCGCTTCAAATTCTCGCCTCCAAGAAAAATAACTTAGTTTATTTTAAGCTGGTAAAAGAGATACTTGTTGAGAGTTCTGCTTTTACTACAATTCACTCAATTCAACAACTTCCCCGTTATTCGCCTTTACTGCATATTGACAATCTAACTTTCCACATAATACATAGTAACCTTGCCCAAAATCATAAACATAATATGGTGTCAGCTCAATAAATTCTTTTATTTTTTCAAACGCTTCCTCTTTTGTAACCTTTATTTCCTCTGCTTCTTTTAACTCCATATACTCTTTTAAAAACGGCTTATTATCCATGTAATTCAATACTTCATAAGTCTCCGAGTCAATGAATAGCTTCATTTTCCTTCTAAAGACACGCTCTTTCTGTTCCTTTGCCTTTAAAGTTGCATGGATGTATCCCTTATCTCGATATAACGACTTTAATGTCCATTTTCCCGAATCATTCGTGTATTCTTGACTTAAAAATTTGCGAATGGTATGGATACACTTTTTAACATCTTCCTCTGTGATTGGCCGCAAATCCGGGTGTGGTTCACACTGAAATGCTTGATCAGGTGTAACATTTTCAATGAGTGATATTATTTTACCTTGGAAAGGTTTTTGAATTTGATCATCCCATTCTATCACTTTGTCCATTTGCAAAGGAAACTTATCATCTACAAAGAATTCATAGGGCAAAGTAGAAGAACCATCATTTTTAACATAAATCTCCTCTATTGCAAATGCAGGAACGAGCTTCTTTTGTTCAATGACTGGAAACTCAATTAGCTTCAATTGTTCCTTTGCTAACTCTTCTACTTGTTCAAGAGATAGTATATACTTTTCTTTTTTCACAAGTTTTTCAGAGGGAAACTGTCCATATACAGAAAATAAGGTGAGCCTCCCTTCTTTATCTAGTTTAAATTCAATATAACCAGACGGAGAAACTACAATCCCATCTATACATTCCTTGAAATGAAGCTCTCTTTCTTCCTCCTTCCAGAACTCAAACTGCCTTCCATAATTCAAACCCGTTTCCTTTTCAATCCACTTGATAATTTCATCCCTGTTATTCAAATCAAACGTCATACCATTAACAGTTGATATTCCCTGACTAAAAATCACATGTTTTGTCTTTCTTGAATGGATGTCTATCTCAATACTTACTGTCCCTTCTGGGTTATAGGTTTCATCATCCCAATTATTAATATGATTTGGAAACCATTCCATGCTTAGGCTATAAACCGTTTCTTTGAAAATTGTCGTACTTCGGTAAATATCAAATGTATGTAAATAGTATTCGTGTAAGCAGTATTTTTCTCTTGTAAAGTTAATCAATTCTTCTATTCTCTTATCCATCTAAATCCCCTTATATTCTCTTTTTTCTTAATGTTCCCGTCCAAATGCTTTTGTCTTAATATTTTCCTTATTAAGGAATTCTTCTATTTTTTTCTGTTCTCTTCCATTCACCACACCCCATTTTATTCACGATTTATTTGGAAACAGCTTATTCCCTATCAGCCCTCCGATTAAGGCAGATAATCCAGCAATTATCACAGAAGTAATAAGGCTTGTGTTAGGGATTAAATACTCCGATAAAAAAACCATTATTCCAACAAATATTCCCGTAAATAATGCCATTCCAATGCTTACTTTTCTCATAATAGCCCTCCAATATTAATTCCCTTCACTTTTTATTAATTCGTTAGATAAGGAGATTGGAAGTCCTCGATAAATAATCCCGTTTCCTTAACAACTTCTTTAGCTTTCGCACACTCTCTACTTGCACCAATATACATATAATAATCGTCCCCAAAGTGAACAAAGAATTGCTTCTTAAAGCCTAATTTACACCAAATCGCATTCCGTAAATGTCAACCTGGCTAAATCTTGAACTTCCTGTTCAGTCACCGCTTTCCCTATCCAAATCTTTGAGAGGAATTCATTAGCCTTTTGATTTCTAACCTCGTCATGCCATTGCTCCAAGGCAGTTACATAAACCCTATTCAAACCCATTTCAGCCATAAATGTAGTGATGGCATTGAGGTACTTTCCTCCGTAATTTGATATTCCTCTATACTAACCTTTGTCCCAACCTCTGAAAAACAAGTCCATTCTTCAAGGTCGAGATAACTTCCATCAGCATCCCTTTTTACTGGATCATATTTTGTTATTCTCCAAGAATTCAATAATTAACTCTCCTTCATACAGACCATTTCAAGATTCACTAAAACGTTGTTCTATCTCTTCACGACAATATTCATCCATCCAATCAGCATATTTCTCATATAACGGGCGTATCGTTTCTATATCACTTGCGATAACTTCGCATCCTCGATCATCATAAATGTAAAGAATCACATTGTTAGTGACATTAATAAAATATACATCTGGAAAGTATAAACCATAAGGATTGTGTAACCTTGGCTTTAAGGGCGGGAAGTCCTGGTTGCAAATCGCCTTTATTAGCAAAGGATAATGAATATCTTGTTTACGACATTCTAACGAGAGCTGATTGGTACACATTTCATCAGCTTCTTCTTCATCAAACATATAGGGTAACGTTTCCTGTTTTAAGTGAAAGCGAACATCTTTGTTTTTTATATAATGGCTATAGACCTTGATTTTCTTTTTACTGCTTCTTCTATAATCCTTATATTGATAAACATTCGTAACCAAAAGAATTTTATCTTCATCTGAGAAAAGTTCATTGAAAAGGGAAGTGGCTTGATCATAGACGGTATTAAAATAATCAGGATTTAGCTCATCGGTCTCCACTTTAAATTGATACAGTCCCTTGGCTAAAACAAAATTAATACTTTTATTGCATTGATAATAAAGACTTGGCTTCAAAACAAGTCCAGGGAAGGTAATGTTTATATATTCATTTAATTCCATTCTTTATTGTCCCCGATCTAGTACAATCTGTTTAGCTTGATAAGTATTTTAATCCTCTGTTTTTTCATTCAAAACCCAAGGAATAAGAGCTTCGAAATCTAATTGCAAAACAGGGCGTGGCAACTCGTCATGTACAAACACTAACTCTTTCCCCAACCCAAACGTAAAGTTCTCAATTACCGCTGTATTGATATCATTCCAATCAGAATCTGTACAATACTGTCCCTCTACTAATCTACCAACTATATGATAGCTCCCAATATATAAGCATAGTCTATCTTCCGTTTCACCAAACTCAGATAAATGGTTTGGCTTAGTAGGATTAATTCCTAACGCAGTAAATACCTCTATTATGGATTGATCTAAATGCCTAACTGCTTCCATATAATTTTTACAGTACAAACAATTGCAGAGTTCAATATCTTTTTCATAGAATTGTCTTGTTTTACCTACATCAACTTCAAATGACCAATTCAACAGCCTGATTAGTTTCATTCTGTTCCCTCACAAGAAGTTTTACCCTTATTTCGATATGGATACAATACTTCATCAACCCATTTTTGGAACATGACATACGCCTCTTCATCCGTTTTCACAGTACCAATATACCCTCCCAAAAACTTTTCGCAAAAATATCCCTTATCAATAAAAAGCTCTTTCCTTTCACAATCCGTTTTAAAATCCTCAAAGAATAAATCCATGGAACCATCCTGCCTTACCCATGCTATTCCCTCAATTAATGGGTTGAGTTCATCCTTCCAGTTTCCTACATGTAAATGATATCCCGTATAGTTTTCCGAATCAAAATACATTTGCTTATTCATGCAATCCGCTCCAATTCGTATATTATAAAAAGCCATTTTGTACTTTTGCATAGAATCTCGCACTGGTAGATGGTATGAATTTTATATTGTAGTTTATTCCTATTTCCTGCTTTACCTTTTCTGTTAAATTGAGCCCAATTCGATTAAATTTATCTTCCAGCTTGATCCCGTTAGGAAGCAATTTATCTCGTTCCCAATCTAACCAGTTCCCATACTTTACTGCCCAAGACGATAATTCCTCTTGTAAACTAGCTGAAATCGGAACATCTCCTATGTCAAGATTACATCCACATCTATTGCACCAAATTGGATCTGCCCCAACATCTCCTTCAATTTTTAAATCATTTGTTTCACCGCTAGCACAACAACAGTTCAAGGATGACAACCTCCATTTTTAATTAAAAGTGGATACTCCCTTAATCGTCAACAAATGCCCTTTGCTACTTCAATAAAAAGTTGTTCCAAATTGCTTCATCAACCATAAAGTACCCCTCGTGTGAACACCCAGCCAATATACATTGATCATCTTGATAAAACATGAGGTCTTCTGGCAGTTCCAAACCATTCCAGCCAAAAAGGGAATGACTGCGTTCTTTTAAAAATTCTCTTGTCGCATTATTGAGTTGAAAACAATAAACATATGCTGTTCCTTCGCCAAGTCTGGTAGTTTCCCATTCTCGTTGAATTTTCCTTTTAATCAGATGTTCTTCAATCTGCTATCAATATATCAACATAAGCTAGACGTTCTTCTTCAATCTCCATCATTTGTCTATTTTCAACAAAAGCAAAACGATTGCAATGTTTCGATAATAAGTCTATCAATTGTTTATAGCGTTTCCCCTTAACATTCTCCGAAACGTCCAGCATTTCCATTCCTTCCTAGCAATACTAATCGCTTTCATTTCTATTTAGCTTCAAACTATAAAAACATCTTGACCTCAGATCACCTTCTAGTTCAAATACTCCAGAATTAATTAACTTCCTTATTCGATATTCGAGAAAAGCATCCCCTAAATATTGATCCAGATGCCCTAGCACTTCTCCAATTACTCTAGCTACACTTATAAATTCATTTTGTTTACCGAACAGCCTTTTTGCCTTTTTCACAATAAAATCATCATAGTAATCTTCAGTGATACTTTGAAGCCTCCCATTCCGCCATACTCTTAACGTTTCATGACTTTCACCAAGAGAAAGCCATTCCCTTTCTAACTCTTCTCGATCATGGTCCGTAATTAATGTTAAAAACTGACCAAAATCCTGTTCATAAATAAATTGCAACTTCTCGGAAGGTATTTCACCTGTATGAAGTACCTTGTATTTTACCTTTTTTACCTGAAAAAGCTCTTTATATGCTGCTGTCGTATTAATCATCGTAATATCAATGTTTTTCTCCTTTAAAAGATGTACAATATACCGCATTCCTGTTTGTTCATGAGCGTTATCAGAAACCCAAATAGTCACATGCTCGCCATCAGGTATAAGGTTAATTTGATTCATTACCATTTCGAAACGTTCCCTGTAACCATTGTATTCAAAGAACTTATCGCTCATGGATTGTTTCATCCACTCATCTCTTGATTTTACGCCAATCTCTTCACTTAACTTCCAGACTGGGCCTACCGAAAATATATCATTAAAGAAAATTATCCTTTCCTTCTTATCAAGACCCATCTTTTTTAAAGCAAACTGCAAACTACCTGAAGCTGATGCACTTGATAGAATATGTATCATCCTTTTTACTCCTCTGTTTGTTCCATTTCATATAAAAACTGGTACTTTCTTAATCGTCAACAATTGTCCTTCTGACAGCAATATTTGTTTTGGGTCACTAATCTCATGTAACAATATTTTTGATTTTTCCCGTACCTTCATTTCAACTTTGTTCGAATTTAATAAATTAGCTATTTGTACAGTACAGACTTTATATGAAGCAGTATGGTTACGAATATACTGTAATAGTTCACGTAACTCCCATTCTTTTTCAATTCCATTCATTATTTCTAATTGAACTGGATAATCGAAACCTGGAATAATATCATCCGCCACTGTTAAATCTAGTGTTCCAGTACCTAATCCCATTTTTTGATCTGATGCTAAATAATAGTAATACGTCATTTTATAACCCTCATTTATGTTGATAATTAATTGCTATCCTAGTAGATTTCATCACTCTGTAATTTAATAATAACCTCTAATACGGTATTGTCTATATGATAGTTTCAGTTTCAATTCCCGTATACAACATATAGTGGTTACAACACCCTAACTCAGTAATTTGAGAGAATGACTGATACTTGAATAAAAAACAAAGAGCTTAATAGAGGAAAGAAAATGGTTGAGATAAGAGGTAAAGAATAAAGAGAAAAATATTGAAAAGATATTGATTTGTAATTGAGTGCGATATTGGATAAACCGAATAAGAGCAAGGATTAAAACAAAAAGAATAGGGAAGAAAAAGATCTCTTTTCTCTCCTCCCTTTCATCTGTTATCCGAGTTTTTATTGATCTGTATTGAAAAAAGCAAACATTTATTATTACAGAAATGGTGGTGATGTTAGCAAGAGTTTATTATGACAAGAAATTGTTTAATATTGATCTACAATTCCTGTACAACCATAATAAACCCCTTCTTTTTTCCACCTCTCCAACCCGCATTCCACCGTTTCAGTCATAATAAAGATTTGCTACGGAACCCCTATTTTGAAGGTTTTTCGGTTCAAAAATGATCGTTTTTCGGGCCTTTTTCGGCTGTTTTTTCATGGTTTTTTCGGAGTTATAATAGAGTTTTGCTAACAAAACAAAGATAATGGAGATAAGAGGTCTAGAATAAAGAGAATAATATAGGATGAGTATTGAATTGTTATTGAAATTATATTGAATGAGATATTGAAGAAACCCAGTAATATCAATGGTTTAGGTACATAACCTTATTGAAAAGATATTGAAAAAGATATGAAAAAACTCGGGATCCTGATTAGGAAAGCCCGAGAATTTATTGGATTATTTCTGAAAAAGCAATTGTTTATTATGACAGAATTGGTGGTGAAGTTAGCAAGAGTTTATTTTGACAGTCAAGTGTTTATTATTGATCTACATAGTAGAATGAAGAGTTTTAGATACAAGAAAATAGATTTGCTACTTAAATTACTTTCTTAACCTTTTGGTACAAAACCCACCAAGTAAGTTATCATCCACACTACCTTTAAGAAGTGAATTATTTTAGAATATAGAATCAGACCGAACCTGTTATAGCATCCAGTTCGATATTATTTTAATTGTTCATTTTCAATTTATCTATATGTCCACCTATTATGAATTCGAGATTATCACTAATTTTCTTAGAATCCCAATCCCACCACTTTATGGTTAGCCATTCCTCTATTACTTTATCTGAATAACGTTTTTTTATAATTTTTGCAGGATTTCCTCCAACAACCGTATAAGGGGCTACATTTTTTGTAACAACAGATTGTGCAGCAATAATTGCTCCATCTCCAATTTTGACTCCAGGCATAATTGTTACATCTCTTCCTATCCATACATCATTTCCGACTTCAGTATCTCCTTTAATCGGCAGGTCGTCTAGGGAAGGTACATGCATTTTCCACCCACTGCCAAACAAATGGAAAGGATACGTTGAGCCATCCATTTGATGGTTCGCTCCATTCATAATAAATGTTGATCCTGGACCTATCGAACAAAACTTTCCTATAATCAGTTCATCACCTATTACTTCATAGTGATATAGAACTTGTTCTTCAAATGACTCTCCATGTTTACTATCGTAGTACGAATAGTCACCAACGGAAACATTTTTTCTTGTTATAGTTGGCTTAATAAATTGAACATTTTTATTTCCTTCTAATGGAAATGGCGTTTGTGGATTTGGTCCAGGAAAATTTTTAGCAGACATAAACTCACTCCTTTATTTCATTGTTTAAAGATGACTTACTAATTTAATCACAACGCATTATTTTACACGGGCCGAGGCAGCGAGTTATATTTTTCAAAAAAGATATAATTAATAGTCATATTCTTGATTTCAATTTACATTTATTCAAAAAACACACTAGGATATTCAACAACTCCTGAAACTTTATCGAGTGTATTTTCACCTAATTCAATTGCCATGAATGCCTCATCCGGTACTTCAAAAGGAGCTTTTATACCCCAAGTAGATGCTTTTTTGAACCCGAACTTCGGATAATACTCTGGATGCCCCAAGACAACAACTGAATGAAATCTTAGCTCTTTTGCTTTTTTCAATGCTTCACTAATTAATAACTTACCTACGCCTTGATTTTGATATTCCGGTAATACAGATACAGGTGCAAGAGCGAGTGACTCTACAACTTGAACGTCATTCTTAATTCTGATCTTGGATAATAGAATATGTCCCACTATTCGATTATCATCATTATCCATCGCCACTAAAGATAATTTCGGAATAAAGACATTTGAGTTTCTAATTCGACACACCAAATTATGCTCATTTTTATCACTATGTTCTGCATTAGCAAATGCACATTTTACTACTTTTTCAGTTATTTTATAGTCCTTAACCTGTTCTTGTTTAATTATTATGTTCATTTTCTTATAGCTCCTGTTCGAATACAAATTTTCACTTTACTCTTTCCCTAGAAATGTTGTAATAACTCGGGTAAACTCTTCAGGTCTCTCTTTCTGCGGCCAATGTTTACACCCTTCCATTACATACATTTCGGAGTCCTTAATAGCCTCATGTGCTTCTATCGCATGTTTTATAGGAACTGTCGCATCTTTTGAACCATGAACGATTAATGTTCGTTTCTTAATTTCAGATAAACTTTCTGCCAACTTCGTTCTAAGTCCCGTTCGTGTAATCTCACTTCTCTGAAATGACATAAATGCTTTACCAGCATGTGGTTCTTGTAAAAAGGCATAAATTTCATCTACAAGTTCTTCTGATACATTATTAGGATTTCCAAACAAACTATTTAGCAGAGTCCACTTCACAAATCTTCTGCTTTTACTTGACCATTTATACGAAATCTCATTTAGGAATGATTTTGTATACCAATATGATAAAAGATGGTAAGGAAGTTTACTAAATAGCCCCCATGCACCTACTAATACTAGCTTTTCTACTCTAGCTGAATGTTCGAGCGTAAATCCAAGAGAAATTCCTCCACCTAAAGATAGTCCAATCAAGTTAGCCTTTTCCAGGTGAAGACTATCCATTATTTGTTTCAAAATATCAATGTAAAAGGAAAGTGAATATTCTACATTAGGTTTATCACTTTCTCCATACCCAGGAAGGTCAGGGGCAAATACACGGTGTTTTTTTGATAAAAGACCTATTACCTCACTCCAAGAAATTTTTGCTGAATCAACTCCTGCTCCATGCAAAAGTATCACTGGAGAACCAGATTCCCCAGCCATGTAGCAGTTGACATCTATATCATTTAGTTTAAGTTTTACCGTTTTAATTTCTGGCAAGTTTCCTAGCATAGTAATCCTCCTCTAAAGATGTTTATTTATCAATGGTTAGCTTAACAGTACGATCTGAAAGCTATTCTACAAAATTTAGACTACTCAAAGAAATCACCCAGAAATATCCCGTCTATTATATCCACTAAAACCAATTATAGATAGTACAAAAGAAATCAGTATTAATACCACCATCGCCATAAAATTCACGTTATCTATCGGAATTTGCGGGATATAATCAAAGACTGACAAGTTATTCATCCATTCCGGGAAGTCAAACAAGTCTCCAAGATAGACAACAACAAAACAAAAGACAACATAAAGCCAAATCAATCCAGTTAGCTTTGGAACTACCCCAACCAATCCTATTACAAGGCTAATTACTACCCATATCGCTGGTAAATAAACATAAGCCGAAGCAAAAGTTGTATCAAACGATATCGCTTCATCCATCACTACTTCACCTACCGACCATAACCCCAGAGCAACAAGGGATTGCATGATAAAACTGACAACAACCGCTAAGAGAAAGTGACTACCTAGTACACGAGTTCGTGATATTGCACGAGTATAATAGTTTTCTGTAAGATTCCTCGTCTCTTCACCTTTTACCTTTAATATTACCATCACTGCAGGAACAAGGCTGATCAATGACATGATTGCCATTAGCAATGTAATAAATTGCTCCGTCATCGTATAATCTGAATCGATCACAATAAATGCTTGCATAAACTCATTTTCAGCAAAATAGGTTTCTAAATCTCCTAAAATTGCCCCAAAAGAGCTACTTAAAATAAACAGTCCAATAGCCCAAGCAATTATATTCGTACGCTGTAACCTTAAAGCAAGTCCCAATGATGTTTGTAAAAATGGGGAAGCGTGTGTCTTACCTTTTCTTGCTGCTATAAATCCAGCCCCCAAATCACGTATAGAGTGTAAATAAAAAGCAATAACTCCAAACATAATAGCAACGATACATGATAATACAACCGGCCACCAATCATTTTCCACAAATACGCCAGTTTTAACTGTCCAGCCAAGTGGCGATATCCACGACAGTTCCTCACTACTCACATCTCCTATGGCTCGAATAAGATAAGCTAGTATTAATAACATAAAAGAAAACATAGTAGTTCCTCTTGATGTTTCTGTAACCTGAGCAAAAACTGCTGTGAAGCTAGCAAATAGAAGCCCCGTTGCACCTAAAATGGAACCATATAATAAAGACCCTTCTAAATCCACACCCTCTATCCCAAGGGAAGCCAAGCCAATCCCTGTTAAAATAGCTAGTAAAATATTTGTTGATACGATAACAATCATTATCGCACTTACAGATGATAAGCGACCCACAGAAAGAGCCCGAACCATTTCAATACGACCCTCTTCTTCATCCCCACGTGTAGCCCGCCCTACAAGTAATATACTCATGATAGCTACTGCAATAGCCGTAAAGAGCAACATTTCATTGGCAAACACGGCACCTACAGAATTTACATATTCCTCCATTTCATAACCTGTTCCAAGCATCGCCACCATAACCGGATTATCCATTGTCAGTGAAGCAGCTTGCCTCGATTCTTCATCGTTATAAATACTTGGGTAAGCAGAAGCAACAGACAAGGTGATTCCTATCAAACCAATCAACCAAACGAGGATTTTAAATCGTTGTTGTTTAAAATAGAATGCTGTTAATTGATTCGTCCCTTTAAAATATCTCGCAACCATTATAACGACCCCTCCATCTTAGAGTTAGAGTATTCTTCGCCTTGATAATGACGCATAAACAAGTCCTCTAATGTTGGTGGGGAACTTTCTAATTTTAAAATCCCAAACTCAGCTATATACCGAATAACTGTATCCATTTCCTCTGCATCTACTTGAAGAGTAAGCTCTGAATCTTTTTCTTCCAAATTATGAATTCCTTTTAGTTCGTTTAGAGAAGTTATATGTTCTTTTGTTTTAATCGTTAAATGAGTACGGGTTAAGTGTCTTAGTTCATCTAATGTTCCTGTTTCAATAATCTTCCCTTGACGGATAATCCCTACCCGATCACATAATTTTTCTACCTCTGATAAAATATGACTCGATAGCAGAACACTTTTACCCGCTCTTTTTGCATCAAGAACACATTCCTGGAAAATATTTTCCATCAACGGATCAAGTCCTGACGTCGGCTCATCTAAAATATATAGATCGGCATCAGATGCAAACCCAGCTATTAATGCAACCTTTTGTCTATTCCCTTTCGAATACGTCCGGCTCTTTTTCGTTGGATCAAAATTAAATTTCTTTATTAGTTCCTCTCTTTTTGTTAGATTTGTACTTCCATTCATCTTCATAAAAAGATCAATTACTTCCCCACCAGTTAGATTTGGCCATAGATTCACATCGCCAGGTACATATGCTATACGTTTATGAATGTCAACCGCATCGGCCCAAACATCCTTACCAAAAACTCTAGCCTCTCCCTGTGTAGCCTTTAACATACCAAGTAATATTCGAATGGTCGTTGATTTCCCCGCTCCATTTGGACCAATGAAACCAAACACTTCCCCTTTTTTCACTTCCATATTCACACCATCTAATGCCGTAAACTTACCAAACCTTTTCTTCAAATTGGTTACTTTTAATATACTCATATTTCAATCTCCTTTTTAGTTATGAAATATTTTTATCCATTTAGTTCATAATATATAAAATTACTGGTTCTTGCAATAGTTTTTGAACTATTTATATTGTTTTATTACATATTTTTTATTAAACTATCAATGAGGTGAAGAAAATGGATGGGTTTGAAAAACGTAGGGAGCTAAAGAAAAGAGACATATTAGAAGCCGCATTAGCCTTATTTATGGAGTATGGAATACAAAAGGTATCCATTACAGAAATAGCTAAAAAGGCCAATGTATCGCAAGTCACCATATATAATTACTTTGAAAGTAAAGATAATCTAGTTCGTTTAGTTTTTAAGTTTTATGTTGATGAGATATGGGATGAACAAAAACGTCTATTAGTTAATGACCTTCCATTTAATGAGAAGATTAAAAAGATTATATTTGAAAAAGGTATTGCCGCTAATCAAATAAGCGAACGATTTTTTCAAGACTTTATGAAAGATTATGCAAGTGGGCAGAGTTATGTTGAAGAAGTATATCAAAAGGAAGCCCTTCCACTCTTCATTAAACTTTTTAATGAAGGTAGAGAACAAGGATATATTGACTCTGAGATATCAGATGAAGCTATTTTATTCTATTTAAAGATGTTTCAAGAATATTTGCAGCGTGAAGATGTTGTCATAATGACACTTCCAATAGCAGAGGATCTTACCAAGCTGTTCTTTTATGGCATAGCTGGTAGGAAAGAAGATTAAGATGCTGCCCAACTAGAAAAGTTGGGCAGGACTTTTTAAATTAAGTAGCTTTTAGGACAGAAAACTTGTTTATTTTCGGATTACTCCTTGGGCTTATCTCCAATTAAGCCAAACAAGAACATTTGAGAGAAAGCATAATTATTGTAAATTTTTGAAACAACTGATGGAATTGTCAAACCATAATCCAAGTAGGTGTTTAAAATTTGCTGTGTAAAATCTTTCTGATTCGTTAAAGCACTTTCCTGCAATTCCTTTACTAACTGTTTACTAACTTTTTCCCTTCCACCAAGTGCTTGTTGCAACTGATAGCCTGCCCTATACAATTCAGTAGCAAGATCTTCATCTGATTTCTGGTGTTCAGCTACATAGTTAGAAATCCAATCCCGCACTAGCGAAGAAGCATCTTTATTATTTTCCTTTGCGATCTGTTGGAAACTCTCTTTTAGTCCCTTCGATATACGTAAATTCAAATTCGTATCCATTTGTAACTGCTAGACTAAAGTGGACAGATTCTGCTCGATAGAATTGAACACTTTCTGCCAAAATAACTCTCAATCAGTTAAAATATTTACGTA
>NZ_JAGGKH010000036.1 GCF_017873565.1 Lederbergia galactosidilytica | reverse complement strand
C
The DNA here is from genome assembly GCF_017873565.1 of Lederbergia galactosidilytica. Taxonomy (GTDB): domain Bacteria; phylum Bacillota; class Bacilli; order Bacillales; family Bacillaceae_C; genus Lederbergia; species Lederbergia galactosidilytica. The sequence continues at coordinate 14,484 of NZ_JAGGKH010000036.1, read as the reverse complement.
TTTTTGCTGATCAGCTTTGGACACCTCGTATCATACCAAGGGGGCTCTTTTTTGTTCAACCCTCAAATTTCTTTAATTACAGGAATGCTCCTAAAAATTTAAGTTGTTTTAATTTATTTTGGTCGTTCAATTTCGAATGTTGAACCAAGTTTGGCATAATTCGCACCAGCCAAACGGCTGACAGCAGCTAAACCTAGGGGATCAATCCTTCCATCTTGATAAATTTCATCTTCAATATGGAATTGCATAACCTTTCCAATGATTAAATCGCATCCAGGTGAATCTCCACCTCCCAGTTCCAAAGCTTGCTCCAATTGACATTCCATGCGAATTTTCGCTTGTAGAACACCTGGAACAGAGAGCTTAGAACTTTTGACAGGTGTAAGCCCCGCTAAATCAATTTCACTCTTATGAGAAGGGAGACTAGCCGCTGTCTGATTCACCTTTTCAACATTTTGTTCATCCACAATATGGACGACAAATTCTTTTTTTCCTAGGATGTTTCTAGCTGTATCCTTTAGCTTTCCTTCAGAACGTTGGATCGATAAAGAGATCAGCGGCGGATTGGATGAAACAATATTAAAGTAACTGAAAGGTGCTCCATTAAGTACACCCGCTTCAGATAATGTCGTCACAAAGGCAATTGGCCTAGGAATGATACTCCCGGTTAAAAATTTATAATTGTCTCTTTCCGTGTTTGTCTGAGGATCAATGGATCGCATTAAGAGTATTCCTCCTAAATTTTAATCTAGTTCTCTTACTACAATCGGGATTAAACGTCGGTTAAGTTGTTCCCGATATTGTTCATATTGTTCAGGTAGTTTTAATTGCTCTCCCATTGTTTCTTTAGGTTCGTCATGAGCAAAACCAGGAGGATCTGTTGCAATTTCAAAAAGGATTTCTCCATGCTCCCGAAAGTATATGGCATTAAAATAATTCCGGTCCCGCACAGCGGTGACACCATAACCATGGCCTGAAACATATTCCTGCCACTCTAATTGGTCTTGATCATCAATTGCCCGAAAAGCAATATGATGAACTGTTCCAACCCCCATGCTTCCTCTTTCAGATGAGGTGTTCTTTAAGTCAATGATATTGCCGATATCAGCAGATGAACGGAAACGGATCCATTCGCCCTCTTCTCCCACACGTTCAAAGCCCATGACTTTTTCGAGTGCCTCTGCTGTTTGAGTTGGTCGTGCAGAATAAAGTGTAGCTCCTCCAAATCCTTTAATGGCCACTTCTGATGTAATACCTCCAAAAGTCCAAGCATTGACTTCTCCTGCTTCTCGTTCAACTAATTCTAGGTGCAACCCATGGGGATCATCAAATTGTATATATGTCTCACCAAAACGTTCCACTTTTTGATAAGGAATTTGAAATGCCTGTAATCGTTGCTCCCAGAACGGAAACGCACCTTTAGGGACAACATAAGAAGTAACACCTACTTGCCCATCCCCAATCTTTCCTTGCCTAGCTCCAGCCCAAGGGAAAAATGTGATAATCGTACCTGGCTTTCCTCCTTCATCACCAAAATAGAGATGGTAAGTGCCTGGGTCATCAAAATTAACCGTCTTTTTTACTAAACGCAACCCAAGAACTCCTGCATAGAAATCTACATTTTCTTGGGGATGTCCGACAATGGCTGTAATATGGTGGATCCCGCTCGTCTGTTTTCTCATTTCATTTCACTCCTATTTTAGGATTTCACACAATTTTTACTAAATGTAAGTGACAAATTCACTAACTGGTTTACGATAACCACGTGGTCTTCTACTTTCTACCTTTTCCTTGCCTAAGGTAATCATCATCACTACCTCATTCTGATCATCTATATTCAATATTTCTTTCACTTCCTGGGGATCAAATCCAATCATAGGACAACTATCCCAGCCTTTCTCTTTCGCCGCTAACATAAACAACATAGCGGATAACGAAGCATTTCTGATTGCTTCATCTTTTTGAAATTCTTCTCCTCTTGATTGATAAAACGAAACTGTATCATTGACCATATGATCATATTCCTGCTTATTAACGATTCCTAACATTTTTAAACCCTGATAGATTTCCGCAGTATGTTGATAGGCGTTTTTATCACCTGTAACAATGATGACAGCGGAGGAACTAAATACTTTATATTGCCCATTAGCAGCCTTTTGTAACCTCTCTTTTGTTTCAACATCTAAGACAACCATATAGTTTGTATGTTGCAAATTAAAAGCTGATGGCCCTAATTTAACTAACTCAAAAATATCATTTAATTGTTGTTCCGTTATCGGATGGTTAGGCAGAAAATTACTTGCTGATCTTCTTTCTTTTAATAGCTGGATAAAATCAGACATCTTTCAGTCCTCCTCATTCAATCGATCCCAAACTAGTATATTTAAAATGATTTGAATCAATTTCATAATAGAGATTTTAGCATTCAAATCCGAACAACGTTGATTTCCGCTTCAGGTGGACGGTTTCCGGGGGCGTGCGCTGAGCTTCCTCGTCGCTATGTGTGAGCTGCGGGATCTCACCTATCACGCTAATCCCCCAAGAGTCGCCACCTTCCGCTCCAATCAACTAAGTTAAGGAAATACATGGACTAACATTTCAATCTCCTTTAACAATAACGTTCGCGTATTGATCATTAATAAGCAATTAGGAAATGGACTCATTTATATAAACATTTATTAATTAAAATTACCTCAAAATAATATATTATGAATTCGAGATAACTATTTAAAAAAATTATAAGTTTTGGGCATGAAACCCTAATTTTTTCAATTGTTCTATCAGTTGCTTTTTCTCATCTACATTTAGCCCAGCTAAAATTTCTTGAATTGCTAATTTATGTTTCGGGAAAACTTCATCCATTAATTCTTTTCCCCCTGCGGTTATGGCAGCAAACGTAATTCGTCGATCTTTTGGACAAGGTTTTCTCTCTAACAATTTTTTCTTTTCCAATTTATCAACAACATACGTAATACTACTACTAGCAATAAGAACTTTTTCGCCAATTTTTTGGATCGGTTGATCGCCTTTATTATAGATCAATTCCAAAACAGCAAATTCGGTTGGATTCAGTCCTAAACATTTAATATCTTCTTCAACACGTTTTTTAATCGAATCTAAAGCTCTTGTCAAAACGACAAATAACTTTAACGATAGTTCTTCATCATGATGATCTTTACTCATGTTATCATTCCTCTTTATTATCTCGAATTCGAGATAATTATATAATGAAACAAACTCAATGTCAACACCTACAAAAATGTCAAAGTTTCGTTTAGAGAATCCACCGATCATTTTTATAAAACAAGTGTATCATCTTTTTCATAAAGATACACTTGTTTTAGTAAAAAAAGAAGAAATCTTATAATGATAGAGGAATTTCTTTTACCCCTCTTACTACCATTCCTGGTCGCCATTCCAATTCACTCTTGTCCACTTTTAATTGAATATCGGGGAATTTCCGTAAAAGCGTGGAGATCGCAATCTCGCCCTCCAAACGGGCAAGTGGAGCTCCAAGACAAAAATGGACTCCTTTCCAAATGCCAAGTGCTGACTTTTCTCACGGGTAATGTCAAAAACATCTGGGTCTGTGAATTTATTAGGGTCATGGTTCGCAGAATTAAGAGCGATAATGACCAAGTCTCCCTTATTGAATGCCTTCCCTCTAAATTCAAAATTTTCACCAGCCCATCTAGACGTGCTAAATTCGACTGGACCATTGTAGCGAAGTGATTCTTCAATCGCTGTTTGGATCATTTCTGGCTGTTCTTGCAGGAGTTTCATCTGTTCAGGATGTTCCAATAACGAAAGAATACTATTCCCAATCAAATTAACAGTTGTTTCATGTCCTGCAATAATGAGTAGCGATACAACTCCATACAATTCCTTTTCCGTTAATGTATCCCCTTCCTCTTCTGCAGCAATTAATTGGCTGATTAAGTCCTGCCCAGGTTTTTTCCGCATTTTCGCAAAGCGTTCTCCAAGATAGTGGATGAATTCTTGCATATGAATAACTATATCCTGTGCATGTTCCCCACTAGATCCCTCAATCAATGCATTAGACCAAATTCGAAACTTATCTCTGTCCTCTGCTGGCACACCTAATATTTCACAAATCACAATAATCGGTAATGGAAAAGCGAAATCATCAATTAAATTCATTTCATCTTTTCCAGCAGCTTTTTCAAGCAACTGATCCGTTATTTCTTGAATGCGTTCTCTCATTCCCGTAATCATTTTTGGTGTAAACGCCTTTTGAACAAGACCCCGCAGCCTTTTATGCTCAGGCATATCTGAAAATAGCATATTATGAGTAAAAACACTTTGATCTTCTAAGTTTCCACCAGTTAATTTAGAAACATCTTTAATAAATCTTGAATCCTTTAAAGCCTCAAGCGCATCATCATATCTAGTAATCATCCAACATATTGCCCGTTTGGAAAGAGCATACGGTATACTGGATCTGTTTCTCTTAAATTTGCATATGTCTCATACGGATCTTGCGTGAAAGCTTCAGTAAATAACCCATTCCTTACGGATTCATTATAATTCAATAGAAATCTCCTTTCTCATCTAAGGGTTGTCCTAACGAATCGATAAACCTAGTACCATCATAATTTTTTATCAACTTAGAAGCAAAGATATCTTTCAGATTGATGTAAGAATAGGCAATTTTCACCAAATTCGCTCTTGTAAAATAAGTGAATCAAATATCCAAATAATCAGTGCAGCCAAAAAGGCCAATACATAATAATGAAGATTTACAAATGGATTTCTTTCATACATCAACAGCACCAAGGCTGAAGCAAAGAAAGAGCCAGAAATATAGATCAAAAAATAAAGAGGATGAAACTTTCTCGGTTTTCGATTTAGTAGTATTTGGATAGGCATAATAAAAATTAAATACACGGAAAAGTAAATCAATGTGTAGAAAAAAATACCGATAATCGAAAAATAGGTGGGAACAAAAAGTAATGTAATCATACTTAAAGAGATAGCTGCTAGTAGTGAACAAGGAAGTGACTTTATCATTGTGCTTGGATTAACAGGCAATTTTTTCAAAACAACACATCCTAAAAGTAGCGGTCTTAAAAAGAAGATAACAAAGAAATTGAGTTCTGACGAGGGTCTAATTCATCAATCAAAAGAAGAGCTTCCAAAAAGGTTGTCACCTCCCTTTTAGATAGCCCTTCTTCTTACCATTAAAAGCTCTCTTTCCAAACTCCAATCGCTGCGCCGGGACGAGATGAGTCAGCTGCTCCATACATCATATTTTTCTCATGGTTCAACAGAACAGCTTGTACATTCCCAATGGCAATATCTGTGTTAAGAATCTCAAAACCCAAACTCTTTAATTTATCCTTTACTTTCCCGCTCAAGCGATCATCACATAAGACTTTCGGAGCCGTACTATTATAAATACGGGGTAGTTCAATCGCTGCTTTCAAATCCATCTTATAGTCTAATACATTAATAATCACTTGTGCTACCGAAGCAACAATCGTTGGACCACCTGGAGAACCAAGGGTCATTATAGGTTTCCCCTTATGAAAGATAATCGTTGGACATTTTGTGCTTACAGGATATTTATTGGCTTGCAGGTCATTAAGACTTTCCTCTGTTGGATAAAAATCAGTTAGATCGTTATTTAAAAGAAAACCATATCCTGGTACCATAATCCCTGAGCCAAAATAGTGCTCAAGTGAGGATGTACAGGCGGCGATATTTCCCCACCGATCGACAGCAGTAAAATGGGTCGTCTCACCGCCCTGTAATTCTTGGTGGAAGCTGTTCTCATTCTCCTCATATTTCCAAGGATTCCCAAAGTCAACCCCTTGGTTCATACGATCAAAATGAATTAATTTTACTCGTTCGGCTATATATTCTGGATGTAGCAAACCATCCACCGGAATATTAAAAAAGTCAGGATCCCCCATATAAGTAAGTTTGTCAGAAAATACGATTCTCATGGCTTCGGCTAGTAAGAAGTGTTTCTCCCATGAATTTTTATCGTATTGTTCAATTTTCACTTCCTCAAGAATTTTTAAGAGCTGAAGTAGAGAAACCCCTGCTCCATTCGGGGGACTCGGAGTCGCTAATTGAAAATCTCTATAGTCTCCTACAATAGGTTTCTGTATTTCAGCCTCATAATTCCGCAAATCTTCTATTGTCATACACCCTTTTGCCTCATGGATTAATTTAATGACAGCTTCGCCGATTTCTCCATGATAGAAGGCATCAATCCCTCTTTCTTGGATAACCTTTAATGCATACGCTAGTTCTTTGTTTTTCACAATTTCCCCCTTTACTAAGGGAATGCCATTAGGATAGAACAAAGATCTGGCCGTCTTCCCGACTCTATCTCCATACATTTCCAGTGCCTTTTCCCATAACCAATTCACCTTAATTCCTTGATCCGCTAATTGAATAGCTGGCTCGATTAATTGTTCCATTGGAATTGTGCCGTATGTGGTAATCGCCTTTTCCATTGCTTTTAAAATTCCTGGAATTCCAATAAAATTGGCGTTTAAAGTCCGTTTCGGAAAAGGGATCAAATCTCCCTTTTCATCTAAACACATATCAGGAGACATATTCCTAGGTGCTTTTGAATGGCCATTAATTACTCTTGTTGTACCTGCCTCTTGATTGTAAACAAGTAAAAATCCACTTGCCCCTAGTCCAGTATTAAAAGGCTCTGTTACAGATAAAGCAAACTGCATCGCAACGATGGCATCTACTGCGTTCCCTCCATCCCTTAATATTCGGGCACCGATTTCCGATGATTCTTTGGTCGCACTGGCTGTCATTCCGAAGTCACCAATGGCCCTTTGCTCCCCCTTATTTATCTCTGATGTTTTTTGCTGTTGATAAATCTCTTGTATGTCCAAATCAGCTTCCTCCTTGTTTTTCAATTAATATTTGTTTGATTTTTATGTGACAGCGGGAGGAGATAGGAGAGCTCCAGAAGCTCTGTTATTTACTTAACTTTTCAATTGTTTTTGCTAATAACGCTGTATGTTGTGGAAAAGTCTTTAAATCTGTATATTCATCCGTTTCACTGTGGGAGAATTCCCCCATCGGCCCCATTCCATCGACGGTTGGAATACCTTCCACCGCTGTAAAAGAAGCGTCCGATCCTCCACCTGTACTCAATTGTTGAATCGACATGCCTAATTCGTCACCCGCTTCCTGAATAACCTTTACTAGCTCTTCTGTTGCTTCCGTTTTTACCATTGGTGGGCGACTAATACTCCCTTTAAGTTCTGTCGTTGTTCCCGCTACATATTCTTCTTGGGCAATTTTTGATATTTCTTTTGTCACCTCTGCCGCTTGTTCCTCTCCTTTAATCCGAACATCAATTTCCGCTTCAGCGTTTGGCGGGACAGTGTTACTCGAGGTCCCACCATTGACTAATCCGACATTCACACTCAATCCTTCTTCATATTGATTTAGTTGTTGTAATTGAAGTATTTTATGGGAAATCTCTTCAATTGCACTTTTCCCCCTTTGAGGTTCCACCCCTGCATGAGCGCTCTTTCCCTTCACACTAAGGGAGAAATTCCCCACTCCTTTCCGCTCGGTAACGATTCCTCCATTGGGACGAGCACATTCCACTACTAATGAATAATCCTTATTTTCTGCCGCTTGTTTAATTAATGACTTTGAACTTGGTGAACCGACTTCTTCATCACTGTTGAAAATCACATGTACATTTTTATATGCTTCTGATCCACTTGCTTTCAATGCCTTCAAAGCATATAAAACTTGGACATGGCTTGCTTTTTCATCATTTACACCTGGACCGAAAGCTCTCTCCCCTATAATTTTAAAAGGACGTTCTTTCGCTTCTCCTTTTGGAAAGACTGTATCCATATGAGCGATAATAATAATTTTCGGTTCAGATTCTTCACTAGCTTTTATTTCCAAATGGTTGCCTAACTCTTTTTCCCGATGTACTTTTACATGCATACCTGCCTTCTCGAAACTCTCTTTTAGAATCGTCCCTATAACATCGACGCCTTCTTTATCATAGGAGCCACTATCTATGTTAACGAGTAGTTCCAAAAGTTCGATCATTTCAGGCTTTTTCTTATCTAGATATGTCTTAATCATATCGGTCCTCCTATTCTCGAATTTTATGAATACTATACCCTCTATTTTTAAAGAATTAACCAACCCCAGATTTCGTAATCTGTAACTACTTTTGCATAAAAACAGAGGTTGTCCTGGGTATTTCATCAAGATTTCCAGGACAACCTCTGATATTATGCAAGTCATAAGTTTCACTTTATTCATGATTGCGTTTCGATTGTGCTAATTCGTTTCGATTGATCGCTTCTGGTGGTTGTTCCATCCATCCATGATCAATCATAATATTTGCTCCATCTTCTACAAAAAGGGTGACATCCATTAGTAACTTGCCGTACATCGCACCAATATCACGTCTGCCATTAAGGGAGCCACCATTCGCATATGATCGAATTTTCATAGAAAACATATCAATTTTATGCCATAGCATTAATTTATCTGAAAATGGTGAGAAGGTCGATTCACTAACTAAATTGTCTAATAAAGGTGGTGATGGCAAATTACTTTTATGAAGATGCTTAGAACAAGCTTCAATATGCTTATTTGTTAATTCTTTGCCTCTTAGTAAAAACTTTTTCACCTTATCTGTTTTAGCTACTTGACTAAAGGCTAGAAGCAATGCCTTACTTGTTACATTATTTTCGATATTATCAAATAGGTGGGCAACTTCCAATGAATGGGCAGGCCGAATAGGACCGAAAAATCCACGTAAATAATTTTGCTTTTTAACGAAATCAACTTTTTTAGGTATAGGAAGGACTGGTGGTTTTACATAAAAGCCTTTTTGATTAGCCACTTCATTAATTTGGGTGATAAGCTGCACTGTGGAGTCAAGAGTGTGTATAAAAAAGTCTTTTATATCTTTTCTAATCATGAGCGGTATAGCAATTGAATAAATACTTAATCCCGCTTTACTCGTATATTTTAAATAGTGAAGATAGAACTCATCAGAGAATAGCCTTGGCGCACCTAAATTGACATCTTCTTTTGAGAAGCCTATTGGGAGTGGGAAGTTTTCTTCTTCAAATATATTTTTAATGGTCGACACAAGAGATTGACTTAAAGTCAAAGCATTTGCTAGTATCTTCTTGATCTCGCTGTCTTCTACATGCTGGAGAAAATATTCGAGAACACAATTAGCCATCGTATTACCTGTATAAGTAACCCAAAGCTTGCCCATTTCAGCCGCTGTTAATGGTTCATCTATTCTTTCATTTGATTTTCTCGTTTTTATTTTTGTCGGTTTAATCGGCTCCACTATTTACGTACTCCTTCCATAATGAACTGTTTCATTATTTTTTACTGTAAACTGGAAACTATTCATTATCAGCAAGCAAATTCGCTTTTTAATTGATGCTTTCGATTATCTAAGGATGCAATTGAATAAAAGGAGAAAAAGTCCGTCTTCAGTTTAAATGTTCTATTTTATTTTCTTCGGTAATTCTCCATTCACTTTCGTTCCATTCGATTTTATGAATACTTGTATTAGCAATAGGATATGGTTTATTTGTATTGGTCCATTCCTGTTCCTTTAGAATATGATAGATCATGTTGATGACTCCACCGTGGGTAACGATCAAAATGTTTTCTTGGTGATTTTCTTCAATTTGTTCCTTACATATTCTAGCAAATGTGTTGCTTATGCGTGTGTAATTTTCAATCGGGCTCTCTCCCCCAGGATATCTTTCATCCATTCTCAAACTGTTGAAAAATAAGCCTGGATATTTTTCTCAAGCCTCATATTCTGGCATTCCAGCTAGGACACCATTATTTGTTTCCCGCCAATCTTTAGATTGTTCAAGTGGAAGTTGCAGACGATTAGCAATGGGTTTGGCTGTTTCCATCGCCCTTCTTAGGTCACTAGAAATAATTCGCTTTATGTTAAATTCCAGTTCATGTTCTTTAAGATAATCCCCTAATTTCTTCGACTGCTGGAATCCTTCCTCTATCAGCCCCCTTTTACTCCATCCACCGCGGAATCCCTCTTCATCTTTCCCATGCCGTACAAGATAAATCGTCATATCGATTCAACTCTCCATTCTGCATTAACCATTTTGCTTGAAACTTATCATCGATTAATCACCTAAACAAGACCCTGTTTTTCTTTCTTCTGTTCGCGAATGACAGTCGAGCGACTGTCCTCACTATCTTCCAATGGGGCGGAACGTAATAATCCATCTTCTTCAGAAAACTGTTTCCTTCGAAGTGTATTTGTTAATCTATAAGCAGGCTAGTCTATGCAGGTCATTTCAAGGAGGATCTGTCGAATGCTTCATAAAAATAAAATGGAATGGGATGACGATCACATCGTAGACCAAGAAAAAAAAACGAAACACTTAACTAAATAGGTTGTTTTTTAGGAGTCATTTTGTTAAGTCATGCCCCGAGAAACTCAACTTAAGATTAGCCATTCCCCGAATCACATCAACAATATGAAGATTGTTAAGCTAAATGAGTTTCCTAATCCTACTCTCCGAATCAAATATGATCATAAATATATTACAAAAACTAAACTGCCTGATCATATCTCCGTAGAATGGGAAATCATTACAAAGCTACTGTTACACATACAAGACAAGGAAGGGAAGCGGATATTATTAAGGGAGAATTTAAATGACTGGTAACTTTTCTGACTCTTTTTCTATATGTAAATCTTTTAGTATCCATTCAACTGCATCGAGTACATCTTCCGCAATATACTCCATTTTCACTTTTTCTAAATGACCGCTAGTAGAATCTTGTAAGGTCTTCAAACCTCTCCCAGTCTTAACTAATATTTTCTTCGCACCAACATTAGCTGCTGATACCATATCACTCCATCGATCCCCAACAACATAACATTTTTTCAAATTCAAATGATGTTCCCTTTGAGCCCTTTGCAATAACTCCGGTTGAGGCTTACGGCATGCACAATTCTCTTCCAACGTATGAGGGCAATAATAAACCCCGTCAATAAAAGCCTTTTTCGCCGTCAATACTTCCAACATTCTATTAGTACCTTCCAAAAATATTCGCTCTGAAAACTTCCCATCCCAATCCAACTTTGGTTTGTAAACAGATATACTTTTATTCCATGAGCATTTAAGAGTTTTATCGCCTTAGCTGAAAAATCATAGAGGGTAAATTCAAATGGATGAATTCCCCCACCCTCGCCACCAATTGTGCCATCCCGATCAAGAAATACGCCAATCATTTTTATAGGATCACCCCTTACTTTTTTATAAACAAAAAATAATTCTCCAAGCTCAGAATAAACTGTTATTTTTCCTCATTCGCTTTCTTTAATAGATCAATTATCTCCTCATTCTGTTTATTCGCTTTTCTCAATTGGATTTCGATACTAAGCATGATAATCACGATTATAATAAGGAAAATAGTACCAAATAAATACCTCCCCTCCCTAATTTCCCACTATTCTATTACGATTTCTTTTTTACTCGTAATAGAAATAAATCAAAATTTGTAATGGCAACCTTCTCCTTAAAAGAATTTATTTCGATTTGAATCATCCAAATTTACGTTAACTGTGCTTTCCCACCAAACCCGCTTATTCCCATTCAAGTAACGGAGGATTAAATGTCTAAAGGGATATGGTTGTAAATTTTGTTTTTCAATTTCTTCCTTATGACACCAGTAGAATTCAAGATGTGGTTCTATAGAAGTTGGATTGATACCGTAGGGCAGTTCACTGCTATTAATTTCAAATACTTGATTGATTTCGCAATGTACAACTTGATCTTGTTCCCATTTATGTTCAACAACACCTAGAAAACGTCCCGCTGTACAATCTATACCTAACTCTTCTCTAATTTCTCGTATTAATGCATCCTTAGCACTTTCACCGAACTCAATATGACCACCGGGCAAAAAGGTATTTGTCTGCCCCTTTGCTTTTGCAAGCAATATTTTATTATCATGATGAAATAGACCCCCTTGCTAAGTGATGAAATGGTTTTGGCACCATCAACTTCCTCCTGCCCTTTATTTGATCCGAATTTAAGCATCAGTCATAAGAAACTAATTGTTTTCCTGAATCCATAAACGCAATTTTTCTGCATAGAAAGGACGTTCATCTGGTTCAGATTCATACCCTCTGGTTAAGTAGAGTGTATCGTTTTCATACCTTGGATAAACGTGAAGATGATAATGCCACACATCTTGATTTCCAGCAGGCTCATTATGTTGTCGAGTAGAAATACCATCACATCCATATGTACGTTTCATTGCAAGTGCTGTCAATTGGGCCGCACGATGAATTTCTGCAGCCAGTTCTGCTGGTAGGGCATATATATTTTCATAGTGTTCATTTGGAATCACGAGAACATGCCCCTTGTTATTCGGCCACCACTTGCTTGCGATAAATGCCGTAACATGTTTATTCTGATAGATAATATCCCTTTGTTTCGTCCCTTTATTTGGTCTTTCATTTCCTGACATAATCCGACAAAACGGGCATTCGTATGCTTCAGGTTGATGTGAATAAGAGATCATCTCTATCCCACCTTTTGCTTTTCTAAAGATTGAAAAAGGATGGTTCCCAATCTTCTAACAGTGCCCAAGCAATCTCTGGGTTTCCATTTAATGATTTCATTGAGCCTACGTATATCTTTTCAGTCGATGTTCCTAATTCCATGTAATGTTTTACAATTTCAATGGTAGTCGCTGAAACATTGCGATTTGATATTTCCATACAATCTAGCCATTCTAATAAACCTTCCTCCCTTTCAGTTAAAAGGGAATTTTTTTAGATATTTCCGAAAAAAACATATTGTATTCGAATTTCTTGATTGTCTTTCAATCTTAGAATAACGTATCTAAGTGTTAATCTTCTATACAATCACTTCTTTTCACTGTTTCTTCCTTTATCTCTCTGATACACGCTTTTTTAGGATCATTAATTTCATCACCGTCAATATGTCCACCAATTGGAACTAAATGTCCAGCTAAAAAAGAATCCTTTGGCCTTTTTTGAAGGAACAAAACTTCTTGTTCTTCATTCAGAAGGAAAGCCACCGCTATTCAAAAATACCCCCTCTCATAATGCAACAAATCTCCATCTCTCTTATAAATTTCAGGAAATTCACTAAATCATAAAATCAAGAGAGTGCATTCACTTTGCTACATTTTAGTAAAGAAAAGTTATGCTCAATCCTCATTCTAAAATGATTCATGATTCGGATTTGTTCCTCTGTTAACTGCTCTTTATTCCAGTACATATGCATTAAGCTATACTCGAATATTTCCTTCAATTTAATAAATAGAGGAAGCTTTACTAACATTTCCTGCGATAGATCATTTTCTTCTTGATATCCGTCAATGATTGCTTTTGTGATTGCTCGTCCATAATCGACGATGTTTCCATCACCTACAAACGAATACTCTAACGCACTATAAATAGGAACAGCTAAGTCAAATATATAAAAATGTTTCTCACAATCTTGAAAATCGATCATCGTCAATTGTAAATCACGATCAACTACTATATTTTCTAACCATAAATCCCCGTGCAGCAATCCATATGTTGAGTCACTTTTCGGCAAATTTTTTATGGTCGATAAAACTTCATCTGCCCTTTCCCTAATAGCCGTTTCTTCCTTAGGGATATATTTGAGAAACGCATATTCCTCATTCTCATACCAGTCATTGATATATTGAAGCGGCTTGATATTTTCAAATTTCTTCGATAAACGATGCAACCTGCCAATTTGCCGCCCTACTTCTTTTAAGACATTCGGTTGCCATTGATTTCTTGGTAAGTGTATTCCAGGAGCCGCTCGATATAAGACAGTCAGAACCTCCTCATTAAGGGTTATCTTTTCCACTATATTACCGTTTAAGGAAGATATTGCTGGCGTTGCACCAAATCCTTCATTATATAGAAAATTTGTATACTGAACCTCCTCTAACTGTTCATCATATGTTTTGTAATTCGTTATTCGCGCATAAAATTCTCCTTCTACCGCCGTACATCGATACATCTCATCTGTCACTGATTCAATTTTCATGAAATTCAATGAATAAATTTTATTCAATGACTCCAGTATTCCTTGTTCCATAGTTCTTATTCCTTTCCTTAGCTTTTCTCTGCTATATCAAATAGGATTACATCCTACACTAATTATCGTTATAGAGGGCTTTCCTCCAGTACATTCCCTTTATTTTTTAGTTTATTTGATATACAATAAGAATATATAATAAAAAGGAGAAGCGTTGGAGCGCCTCTCCCCTGCAAACTCTACCGTCAGGGTGATGGTTGTCAAAAATCTTTGTTATTCTGAGGATCCACCCTTTTGCTTCGTACGGAGGGCACTGAAAAAGTCCCTTTATACAAAAACGGAGAGAAACTCATATTTTTTTGGGGTTTCTCTCCGTTTTTGGTTTATAATTAAGGTATCT
>NZ_JAGGKH010000035.1 GCF_017873565.1 Lederbergia galactosidilytica | reverse complement strand
GGGGTCTGAAAGACCTGAGCCACCTGTATGAGCGTCGATACTTAAGTTATTGAACCGCCGTATACGAGAACCGTATGTACGGTGGTGTGAGAGGTCGGCTAATCAATTAATGATTAGCCTCCTACTCGATTTTGTTGTCCATACTGTTAGCTTTTGATCTGCTCGAAAAGAATGGCGTCCGACTAGATCAAATAACCTGAAATGTTGAAAGGAAAAGAACATTCTTTCAGATTCTAGAATAATGCTTGACCGATCTCCTTACTTTTCTTCTTTAATGCGGTAAGAAAGCGAGTTGGCAAAAGAACAAAACACCGAAAACATATACGATTGGATGGACTTCACGCCATTTCCCAGTTGCAATTTTCAATAGGGGATAGGAAACAAATCCTAATGCAATCCCTGTGGCAATACTAGAAGTTAATGGCATGCTAAGAATAATTAGAAAGGCAGGAAAAGCTTCATCCATTTTTCCCCATTCAATATCGGCAACTGCCCCAATCATTAAGCTTCCAACAATAATAAGTGCAGGGGCAGTGATCGCGGAAAGACCTGATACTGCGCTTACGAGCGGTCCGAAAAAAGCAGCAATAATAAATAATGCCGATACGGTGAGTGTTGTAAGTCCCGTTCTTCCACCTGCAGCAACACCTGAAGTGGATTCAATATAAGCACTTGTAGGCGTTGTACCTAACATTGCACCTGCGGAGGCAGCAACAGAATCAGCTAACAAAGCCTGGCGAGCTCGTGGCATATGATTGCCTTTCATTAAGCCGGCCTGTTCGGCCACCCCAATCATTGTTCCTGTTGTATCAAAGATCGTCACTAGAAGGAATGAAAAAATGACAGCATATAAACTGTGCTCAATCACATCAGTAAAAGCAGTTATTGGGTTTGAAATGATCAGCCCTTCTGGTAAGCTCGGCCACTGAACAAAACCTTGGTCAAAGGATAAATGCCCGGTGAAAAAGGCAATAATCCCAGTGATGATCATCCCAAGAAAAAAGGCACCATGTACCCGCATAGCCATTAAAATTAGTGTAATAGCTAGTCCTAGTAGAGCAAGTAAAGTTTGCGGAGAATGTAGGTCCCCAAGTTGAACAAGATTATCAGGATGAGCCACGATAATATTTGTTTGTCTAAGTCCAATAAAAGCAATAAATAAGCCGATTCCTGCCGTAATTCCATGCTTTAAGTTGGCAGGGATTGCTTCAATTAAAACCTTGCGAAAGGATGTTAACGAAAGGATAAAAAAGATAATACCTGCCACAAAAACAGCAGAAAAAGCCGTTTGGTATGTAATTCCACCATGGGAGCCTACAACCGAATAGGCAAAATAAGCATTCATTCCCATACCAGGTGCAATGGCGATCGGATAATTAGCCGCCAAAGCCATCCATAAAGTTCCAATCACGGTTGCGATTATGGTTGCTGTAAATACCTGATCAAATGGGACACCAGCGTCTTTTAAAATAATTGGATTCACAACGATAATATATACCATCGTCATGAAGGTCGTGAACCCAGCAATTAACTCTGTTTTAACATTTGTTTGATTCTCTTTTAATTTAAACATAAAACCCCTCCACAAAAACGAACAATGAATGTTACATTCATTATAATATTCGTTTTTGAATAGAAAAACAAGTGGTTGAAACTTTTTAACAAAAAATAAAGAAGCTTTTCAAAAGCCTCTTCATATGGATCACAAAAATCGCCTTTGCAGTTCTGGGGAAGGAAGCATACATGCTTGCCTTTTTCCAAACCAATTATAACGATGATGTGCTATTAAATTATAAAAAAGATTACGAATAGGAGCAGGAATAATGATTAGAAAGTAGGCCAGCTTCCAGAAACCAGTTAAATGTCTACAAATACGTAAGACAGCTGTGCTCTTACTATATAAATTTCCTTTTTCGATCAAAATCATACTATTTAAATCATTTGTTTGCCCGTATTGATTTAATAATTTTTCTCCCTCTTTTCCCTGTAAGGAAGAAAAGCGAAAATAAGCATAAGGATCATGTTTTATAATGAATTGGACACTATTATTACATAGATTGCATTCACCATCAAAAAGAATAATCGCACTCATAAAGATCCCCCTCATTGTCTGTTTGGGTTTCCTCTATTATATAAGAAATTAAGTAAATAAATCCAAAATAAAATAAATAAATGCAGCTAAAAGCGCACTGATTGGTAAAGTGATTACCCATGTAATTACCATGCGTTTTGCTGTATCCCATTTTACTCCCCTTACTCTGTGGGCAGATCCTACACCTAATATGGACGAGGAAATGACATGAGTTGTACTAACAGGTAAATGAATATAAGTGGCGCCAAAAATAATAAGTGCTGAACTTAAATCGGCTGCAACTCCGTTAACTGGGCGGATTTTCATTATTTTACCACCAACTGTTTTAATGATCTTCCATCCACCAATCGAAGTTCCTAAGCCCATTGCTGTAGCACATGATAATTGGACCCAAAAAGGAATATCAGTTGAAGTATGAAAATTATTGGCAATTAAAGCCATTGTGATAATACCCATAGATTTTTGTGCATCATTTGTTCCATGTGTATACGATTGAAGGGCTGCTGTGAAGATTTGGAAATAACGAAAACGTTTATTCGTTTTAGGTAAATTCAAATTCTTAAAAACAATTTTAAAGATAGAATAAATAATATAACCGATAGCGAAGGCAATAACAGGTGATAAAATCAATGCTTCAATAATTTTAAGAAACCCGCCATATTTAAGAGCTTGGAAACCAGCGGAAATAATTGTCGCTCCAGCAATCGATCCGATTAATGCATGTGAGGAACTACTTGGAATACCAAAATACCATGTAATTAAATTCCATACAATTGCGGAAAGCAGAGCGGCCATTAAAACTAGAGAGCCATTATCAAGTGTAAAAGGATCAACGATATCTTTCGTGATTGTTTGAGCAACCCCTGTAAACGTTAAGGCACCAAGAAAATTCATTATCGCAGCCATCGCAATCGCTATTCTTGGAGAGAGTGCCTTTGTCGATACAGAGGTGGCAATGGCATTTGCGGTATCATGAAATCCATTTATAAAATCGAACACCAACGCTAGAGTGACGATTAATGCTGTAATAAGAAAAACTGAATCAATCATTGCTAAAGACTCCCTTAAGCATTTTTCATTACAATACTTTCAAGTGTATTGGCAACACCTTGACAGCTATCTGTAATTAGCTCTAGATTTTCATATATTTCCTTTAGTTTAATTAGGCGGATTGGATCTGATTCTACGGTAAATAAGTGTTTAATACTTTCACGTAGTACATCATCACATTTTGATTCATAATCTTTGATTTTAATGGCATGAGGGCGAACTTCAGGCAATTTTTTACTAAATATTAGACCAATGCATAATTCGATTTCATCGACACATTTGACAATAGCTTCAACGAATTTATACATATAATCATCGGCATGAATGATATTGTACATATGAAACAACGCTGCGGTATTTTCCATTCCATCAAGCACATCATCCATAATCATAGACAATGCTAAAATATCTTCTCTTTCAATTGGGGTAATAAAGGAATTATTTAACTCTGTTATGATCTCGTGAACAAAGTTGTCCCCGATGGACTCATATTCCTTCATTTTAGCGGAAAATACTTCCGTATCTTCAATCGTCTCTAGTTTAAATTCGGCAAAATAATGTGAGCTTTCTTGCAAATTTGTAGCAATTTTTTCAAGTAAAGTTGCAAACTTGTCTTTTTTATTTCTAAATACCATAATATTACCCTCCAGATTTAGATTATGTCCAAACTATTTTATTTTAGCGTAAAAAAGGAAAAAGATAAAAGGATTTGTCATAATTTGTAACAGATTCTTCTGCAAGTGTTTACATCTTCTGTAAAAGTGAAATAGAATAACAAGCTCTTTGAAATATTGTTTCCCAAATGTTTGAATCTAGAATGGTTTTATGAGGTTATTCTGAGAAAAGGGGCGTAAACCTTATGGAAGATCTTAAATTAGCGATAATTTATTACAGCTCAACCGGAACAAATTATCAACTTTCGAACTGGGCAAAGGAAGCAGCAGAAGAAGTAGGAGTAGAAGTGAAACTTTTAAAAGTAGAAGAACTGGCACCACCAGCTGCTATAGAATCAAACAAGGCGTGGAAAAAACATCATGAAGCGACAAAAGAGGTCCCAGTCGCTAAGCTTGAGGATGTGGATTGGGCGGATGCACTAATCTTCAGTATCCCAACACGATTCGGCAATTTGCCCTCACAAATGAAACAATACTTAGATTTGCTAGGTGGGTTATGGGCTCAAGGGAAAACGATTAATAAAGTTGTTAGTGCGATGTCTTCTGCGCAAAACCCGCATGGTGGTCAAGAACAAACAATCCATGCCCTTTATACATCGATGATGCATTTTGGTGCTATTATCGTCCCAACAGGGTATACAGACGAATCGATCTTTGCGGCTGGTGGGAACCCTTATGGAACAAGTGTATCAGTTGATTCAGAAGGGAATATGCAAGAGGATGTTCAAGCAGCGGTGAGGCACCAAACAAAGCGGATTATACAAATAGCAAAATGGATTAAAAATGGGCTCGCATCTTTATAAAGTATAAAGGCTGGGACTGTACAAGGGAACAAGCTTTCATTTTCCAAGCTTAGGTCGTGAAATTTCTTTCATGATTGTTTTTTGGTGAAAACTCTTTTGTCCCAGCCTTTTCAGATTTATCCTCTAGGTGGTTCACATTTTCACACGATAATCCGAACACTTTTAGGAATAACGAGTGAGGTCGAAAATAGGTGGATCATCATGAAAAGGGGCTGTAACCTTAATCCTCTCTAATGTAAATGGATGTGTAAATTCAAGAAGACGTGCATGTAAAGCCTGTCGCGAAAAACGAGGGCTTCCCCCGTAAAGGAGATCCCCTGCTAATGGATGTCCTAATGCTTGCATATGTACTCGAATTTGATGGGTTCTACCAGTAGCTAAGGAGCATTGAACGAATGTTAATTGATCATGGGGGAAGCACTCTAAAACCTGGTAATTTGTAATAGCAGCCTGTCCTGTTTTCGAAACCCTTCTTCTTGTAGGATGATGCCGATCCCTGCCAATTGGTTTATTTATTTGTCCATTACTAGTTAAAATTCCATCTGCGAGAGCCCAATATGTTCGTTGAATGGATCTGTTTTCTAACATTTTATTAAGAATGGTATGGCTCAATACATGCTTAGCATATAGGATAGCTCCGCTCGTATTTTGATCAAGTCGATGAATATGACGTACTTTTCTTTGATCATTCTTACTTTGTAAATATGCTGCAATGCTATTGGCTAGTGTATTTCTTTCATCGTGATTCGGATGGACAAGGAGACCAGCTGGTTTATTAACAATCAATAAATGCTCATCTTCATAAAGAATCTCGCATGGAATTGAATTTGGTTGTACATTAGTTTCTTGTTCATGATTAATTTTAATTGTTATTATATCTCCACTCCGCAATGGCTCTAGCCAATTGATTATTTCTTCATTTTTGCAAACAGTTTTTTCCATTCGCCATTGATGGAGTTGTTTCTTTGGAGTTTGCCAAATGTCTTTAAATAGAGTTTGTGCGGTAATTCCATCCCAATTGTCATGGATGGAAATTTGAATTGGCGCATCTAACATTATGTTTCCCCTTTCAAGTTACTTGATTTTTCCAAGCTTTAAAGCTCTTTTTATATGTTATTCTATATAGAAGGTATAAGGAGAATGAGATTCTTCCTTATTACATGAACTTATTTCTTTCTATTCCATAATAATTTTAGCAATGTTCTGAAGGTCAGATAAAAATTGACTACGAGATGGAGAAACTTTGACTTAATCCCAACATTTTTTGACTTAGATTGAAGTCAACGCACATATGCAAGCTCAGTACCTTGTTTCCTGAAAATTGCGTGCGATGCGAAAGCAAACAAAGCATGAAAGCTATTCGCCCTCAAAATTTTCGGGCTTTTTAACTTCCTTTCTGAACAAGCATTTTAAGAAAAAGATCACAAAAGGCGGGTTTAATAATAATGAAAGTAGTAATGGCATCCACAGAAGAACAAGTGAATAAACTGAATGAGTTAATTCATTATATTTATCATTCTGCATTTCCTCGTTATTTTACGGATCATGAAATTGCTCAATACATAGAATGGAAAGTTCTTCATTTTCCTGAAGAGAAAGAACATCCTCTTTATACATTGGAGGTTGCTTTTCGAGCAATTACAAGTTTAGAGGTGATTATATCCATATTAGATATATTGCCATATGAAGAGAGCACATCCAAGCATCATGATTTATTTAAGAAAAATGTTGATATTTTAACTCAATCTGGTTTGTTTTTTCCTTTCACCTATCAAAACTTTTCAAATTTAACTGAAACGAATCTTAATGATGTATGTAGTGTTTATGCAAAGCCAGCCAATCAATTTTTAATTTAAACAAAAAGGCCATGTCTTCAATACGAATCTTTTCGTACAAAAGAGGATGGCTTTTTTATTATTGTTTCAGTGGTGTACGAATAATTTCAGCCTAAAGTTGTAGTATTTCATCATACGAATAGTGAATGAATGTTCAACAGTCATATTTATATAATATAATAGAGTGAAACTAATCACTACGGGACTATTCCCATGTTAAATAAGAAGGATCAAGGCTAAGTCCACATTATCCTGTTCAATGCCCTTATAGTCTACGCTCTATAGGTCTGAACGAATCGGAAATTGCCTGTAGTTGGTTCAGGATAAATGGGGGAATTATTTTGTCAAAACAATTCGATCATCACTCCAATTTACGCATTTTAAAAGAAATTGCCGAATTATTAAATGAAGGAACGGAAATCTCACCGCTTTTGTCAGGCGTATTACAAAAACTGCTAAAAGTAACTGGTGTAACAACAGGATGGATCTTTCTTATAGATAAGGATGGACGACACACAGTAGAAGCAGCCGAACACTTGCCACCTGCGTTATTAAAAAATGATTGTGCTCCCCTTGAAAAGGGTAACTGTTGGTGTCTTGATGGTTTTAAAAAAGGGACTTTAACAAAAGCTTCAAATATTATCGAATGCCGTAGGATCGAAACAGCGGTCAAACGTCAACAAGGTGAAACCCATGGAATTGCTTACCATGCGACCATTCCGCTACAATTGGGAGATGAAATGTTTGGATTATTAAATGTCGCTGCACCGGGAAAAAAAGAATTCAGCCGTGATGAATTAGCACTTTTAGAATCTGTTGCCCTGCAAATTGGTTCAGCGATTAAGCGAATTAGACTGACGAAGAAGGAGCAGGAAATAGCTCTTATCGAAGAACGAAACCGCCTTGCCCGCGATTTGCATGATTCAGTAAATCAAATTTTATTTTCGCTCTCACTTACAGCACGAGGCGGGATTGAAATGACAGAAGATCCAGCAACAAAAGATACTTTTCGGCATATTCAAAATCTCTCACAACAAGCACAGACTGAAATGCGCGCTCTTATCTGGCAGTTAAGACCAAATGGATTGGAAAAGGGACTTGTTCAGGCAATTAAGAGCTATGGTGAGATGTTGGGATTAGAAATTGATATAAAACTGTCAGGGGTTATCTCTCTACCAGCTCGCGTGGAAGAGGCTGTGTGGAGGGTGAGTCAAGAAGCCCTTAATAATTGTAAACGTCACTCGGGCCAAGATCAGGTGTTTATCTCAATAATAGTTGCACAATGTCGTGTTTGCTTGACTATTCAGGATAATGGATGCGGTTTTATTTTTGAAGGGGAGCAATCACTTCCATCTTTAGGAATCGAAAGTATGCAAGACCGTGTTGAGTCACTCGGAGGATTGTTTAAGCTAGAAACTGCACCAGGTAAAGGGACCACAATTATTGTAGAATTAACGTATTAACAGATGTTCAAAAAGTCTGATAAAAGTGACACTTCGATGTTTCTAGTCTGCTTGTTTAAGCCCCTGTACTTGGATTTAAAGCAAGGTTTACCTATGAAAAATGTCATGGCAATAGCGTTGTTGAAGAAATCGCTTTGCCCGCCCATAGCATGAAAACCTCCTTTCTGGTAAGCGTTGTGGTTTTCGTAGAACCTTGTTTTATTTCTAAACTAGAAATATTTGCACTTTCGAAGCGCTATACGTGCGGATGTTGGATATTAACGTTTGATTGATGTCAGCTCCGATCTTCGGCTAGTCTTTTTTATCCTCCTTTTTGAACGTGTATTTATTAAGGGGGAGAGAGTAGTGACGATTCGGATTTTAATTGCTGATGATCATCATGTCGTGAGAAGGGGCCTGGTCTTCTTTCTCCAGACACAAAAAGATATCCAAATAGTAGGGGAAGCGAAAAACGGAAAAGAGGCTGTTGAGCTTACAATGGAGCTTAAACCGAATGTTGTCTTAATGGATCTTGTTATGCCAGTAATGGATGGTATTGATGCGACAGCCAAAATAAAGGAAAGCATGCCTGAGACGGAAATTTTAATTCTCACAAGTTTTGCAGATCAGGACCATGTGATTCCCGCTATTGAAGCAGGTGCGTCAGGTTATCAATTAAAGGATATTGAGCCTGATGAATTGGTCTATTCTATACGTAAGTTAATGGATGGAGAGAACACACTTCATCCTAAAGCAACTAACTTACTGATGAATCGTATGAATCAAGTTAATCAAATAAATAATCCCATATCCGGATTAACGATTCGCGAAAAACAAGTATTAACAGAAATAGCAAAAGGAAAAAGTAATAAAGAAATAGGCGCTTATTTAAATATTACGGAAAAAACAGTCAAAACCCATGTATCAAATATTTTTATAAAGCTAGATGTCGCCGATCGTACTCAGGCTGCGCTATATGCAGTTAAAAGTGGTTTTGTTAAGCCTTAAGGATGAAGAACAGCAACAAGCAGCTACTAGGGCAGACAAATCGCCAGGGCACCGTATTTTGGATCTGCCTCAGAATGTTGCGAGTTTAGCCGTTCATTCCCTAAACGGCAGCTTGCGCATTCTAATTGAAGGAGAGAATACAATGGATATTTTGGTTATAAATGGTGGGATGCCAAAAGGAGGGAGGACTGAGTTGCTCACTCAGTTTATCGCTAAGGAATACCGACTCCCTTATATAAATATTAGTGAAATTCAATTGCCACTATTGACTGGTGAGCAAGAACAATGGCAGTTGCCTGCTGTTATTTCTTTTAAAAAGAAGGTAAAGGCAGCTGATGGTCTTATTTTAATTTCGCCTGAATATCATGGTGGAATGAGCGGAGCATTAAAAAACACACTCGATTATTTAACGAGAGAGGAATTAAATCATAAGCCTGTTGCCTTATTAGCTACAGCAGGCGGGGGAAAAGGGGGGATAAATTGTTTAAATAACATGAGAACTGTGATGCGCGGATTTTACGCGAATGTTATTCCTAAACAGATTATTCTTGATCCAGATTGTTTTGATTACGAGGATGGAACTTTATTGGAAGAATCTCGAGACTTAGTAACAAAACTGGTGGATGAGCTTAATATGTATGTGAAAATGAGCCATACCCTGATTGTACCTAGAGAATAGCTGCTCGGACATTCTGCCGAACAGCTATTTTCTTTAAACTGGGAGGACAAGCTCATTTTTCTGCTGAGATAAAGCTCCCGTAACTTCGTTAGCATGATCAATATAACGCAGCAATGCGTATAATTTACGTTCAATAATGGAATAGTCTTTAGAAAATTGATACGCATGCAAAAAGTATTCAATCTTTTTGGACAAGATCTGATCTTTCGTTCGAACCATCAGCACCAATAAATTGTCCCATTCGGAACGATGGGTGTAATACAAAGCTCGATCGTAATCCAACATGTCCATAGGAAACCCTCCTTTTGGAGTACTTATATTATTTGCAATCAAATCAGTTGCGTTCCATTGTAAATGTTGTCAATTACAATATGGACAAGCAAATGGAATCTTGGTAAATTACTTGTTCTAAAAGAACGAGCTTTAGCGGTGATTGTCGATGGCTAATGAAATAAGGGATCCTCTCTCATCAATTAACTTTTCCTTTATATAATTACTTTTTTAATTTTGCTTCCTCTTCATGAACCTTCCTTTTTTTTCATACAATTATATAAGGGAGGGAGCCATGATGAAATCAGATGCAAAAGCATTAGAATATGCGATTAGTGAAATTACGGAAATTGCCGAGGGATTTGGCCTTGACTTTTATCCCATGCGTTATGAGATTTGTCCGGCGGAAATTATTTATACATTTGGTGCGTATGGAATGCCAACAAGATTTTCACATTGGAGCTTTGGTAAGCAATTTTTTAAAATGAAGCTTCAGTATGATCTAGGCTTAAGTAAAATTTATGAGCTTGTAATTAATTCCAATCCTTGTTATGCCTTTCTACTTGATACCAATTCCTTAATACAAAATAAATTAATTGTTGCCCATGTATTGGCTCACTGCGATTTTTTTAAAAACAATGCTCGTTTTCAAAATACAAAACGTGATATGGTTGAAAGTATGGCTGCAACGGCTGAGCGTGTGCGCCAATATGAAATTGAATATGGCAAGAAGGAAGTCGAAGATTTTCTTGATGCTGTTCTCTCAATTGAAGAGCATATCGATCCCTCTCTGCTCCGTCCTAAATTAGATTGGCAAGTTGAGGATACAGAGTGGGAGGAAACATCCATACAAACTACAGAATATGATGATCTTTGGTCATTAGATGAAAGGGACAAAGAACAGGCAAAAAGAAAAAGAGTAAAAAAATCCTTCCCTCCACAGCCTGAGAAAGATATTATGCTTTTTATTGAACAATATAGCCGTGAACTAGAAGATTGGCAACGTGACATTATGACAATGGTAAGGGAAGAAATGCTTTATTTCTGGCCACAATTAGAAACAAAAATTATGAATGAAGGCTGGGCTTCTTATTGGCATCAACGGATTTTAAGAGAATTAGACTTAACAAGCGACGAAGCGATCGAATTTGCAAAATTAAACGCAAGTGTGATTCAACCTTCAAAAACAAATATTAACCCATATTATTTAGGGTTGAAAATATTTGAAGATATTGAGGAGCGTTGGGATCATCCTAATAAGGAGATGAAGGAGCAAGGAGTTAAAGAAAACTCTGGACGTGAGAAAATTTTTGAGGTGCGTGAGATTGAATCAGATATTTCCTTTATCCGTAATTATTTAACGAAAGAATTAGTGCACCGAGAAGACATGTATTTATTTCAAAAGCGAGGAAGGGATTATAAAGTTGTTGATAAGGATTGGACCGAGGTTCGTGATCAGCTTGTCAATATGAGAGTAAATGGCGGCTTTCCTTATATTACGGTAAATGATGGTGATTATTTAAAGAATGGTGAATTGTATTTAAAACATTGGTATGAAGACGTAGAGTTAGATTTAAATTATTTAGAAAAAGTTCTGCCATATATACATCAACTTTGGGGAAGAAGCGTTCATATGGAAAGTGTGGTGGAAGAACGTTCTGTGTTATTTAGTTATAATGGTAGAAACATCCAAAGAAAGTTTCTTTAAGAAAAGTATTACCAAATAAAAAGCCTTCTTGTTCTATTGAATGTAAACGGTTGATATTAATTTCTTTCTCTGATAGTTCTATAAGAAGGATAGTTTAAATTTGAACGAGGCCTTGGGACATAACAAAAATGCGTTATTTTAGGTCGAAAATATACATAGGCTTCCGCGGGAAAAGAGGTATAAGACACCGTGAGGCGAGTATATTTCTGCTGTGCATCATATTAGTTCAGTTTTTCTATGGTGAAACTTTGTCTCAGCCTCGTTTTATTAAAAAAGAAGTGATTAACAAATGAAAGACTTTGTATAATGGATTGATGAAAAGGTAGTGATGGAATGAATATTATCGATTTACACTGTGATGCATTATTAAAAATTTGGGAAAGAAAAGGAGATTTATCATTTCGAGATAGTGAGGAATTGGATACAAATTTGCAGCGGTTAAAAAAAGGAAAAGTTAAAATTCAGTGTTTTGCAATTTTTATCCCTCCAGAAATAAAATCGGAGGAGCAATTTCAAGCTGCTCTCGATCAAATAGACTATTTCCATACAGAAGTACTTGAGAAAAATCCAGAAATGAAACAGATCAAAGATTGGGCTTCTATTTATTCATTAAATTCTAATGAAATCGGGGCGATTCTTACCCTTGAAGGCGTAGATTGTATCGGGAATGATGTACAGAAGCTAAGAATCCTATATCAATTGGGGATCCGTTCAGTTGGTTTAACGTGGAATTTTGCTAATTTAGTTGCAGATGGTGTGGGAGAACCAAGAGGAGCTGGATTAAGCTCCTTTGGAAAAGAAATCGTTGCCTTAAATAATAGTTATAAAAATTTCACAGATGTATCACATATAGCTGAGAAAGGATTCTGGGAAGTGATCGAGCTTGCCAATTATCCGATTGCAAGTCATTCGAATTCAAAAGCGATTTGTCCCCATCGCAGAAATTTAACTGATCAGCAGGCTCTGGCATTATTTCAAAAGAACGGACTTATTCATGTTGTTTACCATCCACTTTTTACAGCAAATACAGGGCAAGCAACAATCACAGATTTAATTCGGCATATCGAGCATTTTTGCTCCCTAGGTGGTGTGAAACAAATAGGATTAGGCTCAGATTTTGATGGTATTGATGACTATATTATTGGTTTAGAGGATGCATCTAAACATCAAAATTTAATTAATGAATTGTTGAAATATTATACTGAAGATGAGGTAAAAGGATTCGCGGGTAGAAATTTTCTTGAACATCTTCCTACGTAATTAGCTAAGGTTTTTGTCCTTTAGCAGTGATGGTTATTTGGCGCGTTTCATTTTAAAAGAAGGTCCCTTGATATTCCTTTAGATAGGTCGATATTAAATGTGACTGTATTTTAAAATGAAAGGAAGCAAAGCATGAAAGATCAAAATCGCTTAACTCTCAAACTAGGCACAATTATTATGGGGATTCTATTATTTTGTATCCTTGTAATTTCATTATCTATGTATCGGACAAATTATAATGAAATTAAGAAAACAGCAGGAATTGAATTATACGGATGTGCCAATATTACAACGGCGTTGGTTGATCCAACCGAGATTGAAAAAATCTTAGCGGGTGACTCTACATTGTCTGCAAAATTAGGTGATGATATCGGTTGGACAATAGAGCATAAGCATATTTTTGAAGGCCAATATATAATTGATCCCAATGGTATTGTATTAGCCGTAGATGAAAATGTATCAAAACAGGGGATTAGTGTAGGGGATCAATTCGCGATAGATGCAAAAGCTATTCAAGATTTGTTAGAGACAAAATCTCCTACATATTCTGATGTATATACATTTGCTGGAATGAAAAGATTAACAGGCTATGCTCCAATTTTTAAAGATCACGATCCTAATAATGAAGTGATTGCGATCAGTGCTATTGATTTTGAAGCAAGTATCCTCCATGAGAGAACATGGCAAATGGTAAAAGGAAGTTTATTATTTTCCATTCTCCCGATTCTTTTATTAGGAGGGACGACCATTTATTTAATAAAGCGAGCAACAGATCCATTAAATAAAATTATTGTATATGCAAGAAAAGTTGCAGATGGGGACCTAACGGGAGGGGAACTTGACCTTCAGCAGAAGGATGAAATCGGGCAGCTTTCCACTGATCTTAATCAATTGGTCTTTCATTTTCGGGATGTATTGGGACAAGTCTCGAATAATTCAGAGGAAGTAGCACAAGCCTCTTTATTATTAACGGCAGGGACAGAAGAAATCGTCAAGTCAGCGGAACAAAATTCAATTGATCTGCAAAAGGTGCAAACAAGCTCACAATTTCAAGTTGAAATTGTGCAAAAAACAAATGAGACATTAAATGATATTTCTTCAAGAACGCAGGAAATAAGTGCAAGAGCACAATCACTTACAGAAGAATCTGTGCAAACACTGGAGCAATCAGAGAACGGTGATCAAACACTTCAAAAAGCAATTTTACAAATGGGATTGATGAACGACAGGATGGAAGAATTAACCGATTCAATGGCAGTTCTTTCTAAAAAGTCTGAGCAAATTGATCAAATCTTAACAGTAATTACAATGATCTCTGATCAAACCAACTTATTAGCACTTAATGCGGCGATTGAAGCATCAAGAGCAGGGGAGCATGGTAAGGGATTTGCGGTTGTAGCAGCTGAAATTAGAAAACTAGCAGAACAATCAGCACAATCTGCTCAACAAATTGGTATTTTAATTCATGAAATCCAAGAAGATACAAAAAATGTAGCGAGTGTTACAACCGAAAGTGTTGAAGGCGTGAAGCTTGGAACAGAAATGATTGAAAGTGGTGGTCAAGCTTTCAAGGGGATCCGCCAATCGATTTCAACGGTAACGACTGAAATTAGTGATATGTATAACGAATTCACCCAAATCAATGGTAGTGTGCAGCAAATCGTTGATGGGATGAAAAGTGTAGAAGAAAAAGCACATGAGAATCGAAATAGCACAAATGAAATAGCAAATAATACAGAAGAACAAACGGCAGCTATTGAAGAGATCGCTGCTCTTATGGAAACAATGCAATCAATGACGGAAAATCTGCAAGATAAAGTGAAAAATTTTAAACTAACTTAAAATTTACATGGAGCCGCACTAAACGAGTGCAGCTCCATTTGTTTAGTGCGCCCGGCATGGGCTATAACTTGGTGGTGAAAGTCCACTACAGGCTTGGCAGTAGGAACTGTTAGCTTAAGGCAAGGGTGTCCACCGT
>NZ_JAGGKH010000034.1 GCF_017873565.1 Lederbergia galactosidilytica | reverse complement strand
GCTCGACTTGCATGTATTAGGCACGCCGCCAGCGTTCGTCCTGAGCCAGGATCAAACTCTCATATGATGTACAGGATGTACAAACAAAGGCGTTATCACAGGATGTGGTGATCTTAGCCTTTGAACATTTGAGATGGTTTTCCTTCTCAATTGCTGGCAATGGTCTATGACCATTTATCCATGATTTATTGACGTTCGTTTCGTTCAGTTTTCAAAGATCAAATTCCCTATCGCTGTTAGCGACTTTATTAATATAACATCATTTAATAGTTTCGTCAACACTTTTTTTAAAAAACATTATTTTAAATAAACATTTTGTTTGCTGAGGATGTGACTATATTATCATCAAATTCTTTAGACGTCAACCGTTTATCTATAATACAATATTTGTTAATTATTATATTAAAAAAGCAATAGACAGTTCGTTCGACAAATTAACCACAAATCTATTGCTAAATTATAATTTAAATCTACTATAGTTAATGAACTATCAATGATTTTAAAAGTTCCTGAGTATAACCAATAAAATAATAACTTTACTTTGTTATCAATAGCGGAATAAAAGATCATTTTTATATATTATGAAAGTTAACTTCCCTATTTCTACATATAGTATATGTTCCCATGATAAATTTGACTATCGTAAAGGCTTTAAATTTAGTACCTATGCAACTTGGTGGATTAGACAAGCTATAACACGAGCAATTGCTGTTCAGGCCCGTACTTTGTTATAGGTTACCTTGGTTATAATAGGCGTGATATGTATGAAGGTGCTTAATATTCATAGAATCATTTTCTAGTAATATCGTCAGATGTAAATATAGAATGGAGTTTATTGAGCCCCATTCTACTCATGCTTATATTTAATAATTATGACAAATAATTAAGAGTACTGGTGAAGCTACCGCTTTACAATAAGATATTGTTATTCTTGGTGTTCCAACAACTTCCCTAGAATTATAACATTACCACTTAATTTACTAGTAAGGAACAGGTGGTAAAGTTTTTTCTGCGTAGTAAATTTGTTTATTATTCTTTAGCGTCAAAACTCTTAGCTTGTGGATAGCTAGTATGATATTTCGGCCAATTTCACGCCCCTATGCTTTACGAAGTGAACCTATCGTGTGCAATCCAGCATATCCGCCACCAACGACCACAATCGTTTTTTGTTTCATATTTATCTGCTCCTGAAGTACGACTATATAATTAAGACGAGATAAATATTTATTTTGTGACAAGGTGACGGGAATTTGATTCCTGAATGATAGCCTATGCCGCTCTCTTAGCACTGCCTAATGCCGCATCAACCAATAATTCACGGATAAAAGGTTAAACTCGGCACTACCTTTGTATTTTTATTATTAAAAATGAAACCTCCGAACAATTTCGTTCTTCATCGTTTTTTCTGAAAATAGGATCATTCCAATCAGCGTAAGCAGAGCATATAAGGCAGTTGCTGCGCTCGGCCATAATACTGTTGACCAGGAGCTTAGAAAAAGAATGGCAGGAAGAAATCCTAAAATAACCATTGTTGTCATATACCCGATGTATTCCCGCCATTTCATTGGTTTTCGCAGCACAATAATTGTTACAAACAGTGTAGCAAGCGTAACGAGAAAAGGAATAACATAATGGATCGACCATCTTGAACTTCCAGATGCAGCATCCAAAATAAAAAGCATAATAGATAGTGCAATAACTTGAAAAATGACTTTAGAACCAGTATGTGCTTTAGAGAGGATTGTATGATTAATGAGTAATAAAGTATATAGTACAGGACCTAGCACATATAAAAACCATAATGGATGCGGATCAGTTAATAAATTGATCAATAAACTTGTACTAATAACGAAAAACGCAATAAATAAGACAAGTCTTTGTGCAAAGCGTCGCCGTTGGACTTTGGTTTCATAGACGGGATAATACGTGTTATCTTCCAATTTCTCAGAAAGCTTGTATTTACATAACGGACAATATTGTTGTTTTGTATAGATATTGCAATTTGAGCAATAATGCTGCATGGTTTTCACCTACCGTCATTGGAGTATACTTCTATCTCCAAATTATATGTCTTGGAAAGCTCTCTAAAGAAAGTACGGATAATGTCCGCTTCTTGAATCATTCTTGCAAATGTGATGACGAGTTCATCCCCCACTGCAATCATCCCTACATTGATTGGGCTTTTCTTTGTCGGATACAGTACCATTTCCATATGGGCAATATGCGATTCCATTGAATCAGGCAGGCGCACTTTTCCCATATTCGTTAAGGTCATCGCTTTGGTACGCTCACTAAAGCTTCTGTAACCATAACGAATGGCATGATACTTAAGCGGAAGTGGAATAAATCGTGCAGTCAGTCTAGTTTGCCATTTCACCCGATCGTTAATACTTTGCTGCAGGCTTTCCTTTTGAACTTTCTCACGCAATTGCTTCGATGTTTCTTCGATCATTTCTTCCAATGTCATCTTCTCTGTCACGGACATGCCGATATTGACAACACCAAAAAAGTTACGCAAGGTATTGGATGGGAAGAAGCTCCGTAGATTAACCGGGACAGCAATCTTTATCTCCTCTTTAAAAGCTCGATATCTTAATCTCTCTTTATAAATAGCTGCAATTAAAATGGCTGTAACAAATGCGGTAATCGTTGTTCCGTACTCTTTTGCGAGCTGATGTACTTTACTAGCGCTCATTTTTCCGTGGACAGTAATGGTTTGGTCCATGCTGGTGCCACGGATCTGATAAGAAGGCGTTTCTTTAAATTTCTCTGCCTTTTCATCTGTCCCATAGTTTTGGTAACTATCGTCTCTTTCATAATAACTTGGCTGATTATGAATATCGATTAGTGTGCTATCATAGTCTATGTCTTCTCCAAGATGTGATAAATAATGATAAATTAGCGCTTTAATAAATTCCAAAGCCCCTGTACCATCTGTTACAGAATGGAAAAATTCCACTGCAATACGCTTTTTATAATAAGTAACACGCAATAAGAACCCATTCGTTTCTAACGGATCAATGGGTGCACATGGATATTGGCTTTCGGGCTGAACAAAAAGCTTTTCATTATTATCTACAAGAAAATCCCAAAAAACACCTTTACGAAGCTTTACTGCAAAAATTGGGAGGCGTTTGAGAACATCATCCAACGCAAGTTGAAGTTTAGCTGGCTGTACTGTTTCCTTCATTATTGCAGCAATCCTAAAGACTGCGGAATTTGCTTGTTCCGATACAGCATGAAACATTTTCCCTGCATTATCAAGTTTGTACCATTCCTCCATCTGCCTAAACACCTCTATACATACTGATTTTTCCTATACTCTATTTTACATTATGTTTGCTCTCGATTCATAGTTAAGTCGGCAACTTTACTTAACCATTGTAAGACTAGATTAAGGATAAGAAAGGATAAAACCCAGCGTTTTTATCGAGCGACAGGTGGTAAAACGAAGCAACAGGGGGTTACTTAAAACGGCGTTATCAAAAGCGGCCACTTTTAGCCATTGATCCTTTGTTCATCCTTTACCTTAAATTTATCCGTCGCTAATAATCCAATAAAAAGAGGTAATGAATTCAGAAATTCCTTATGATATTCACAATTTCTTTGGTCGCTTTTTTGGCCTCTGGAATTGGGTAAAGCACAAAGATATGGTTCATTTTCGGATATTCAAAATAGTTTATTCTAGCTCCTTGTGAAAGAGCAATATCTCTGAATCTTCTTGCATCAGGTAAAAAAACTTCATGTGTCCCTATGAATAAACTAATTTTCCCTAAGCCATTTATCTTTCCATTTATTGGACTGAGTAAATAATGATTTAAATTAGTATCTCCTGCATATGCTTTTCCCATTTGAATCAAACCATAAATCCCTAACATGGGATCTTTATCCTCCAATACATAGGCATCCGGATTTTTCATCGTAATATCAAGCCAAGGTGAAAGTAAAATGATTTTTCCTGGTTGCGATAATCCCTTTTCCAAAAGCAATTGTGCTAACGCTAAGGCAAATCCTCCTCCAGCAGAGTCTCCCATCAAAATAATATTTTTCTCGTTCGAGGTTTCTAAAATCCACTCATATACTGGAAGAACTTTATCAAAAGACTCTTTATATTGATGATTGGGTGCTTTAGGATAAATTGGAATGTATATTTTAGCGGCGGTTTCTTCTGCTATTTTCCCAAGAAAACTCCAGTGATATACCGATGGCTGTTTAATATATCCTCCTCCATGCAAATAGAGTATTGATTTTTCTGATTGCTTTTTTTCTTGATTAAAGATATAACAATCCATTCCATTAAAACTCTGCTTTTTAATGTGAAATTTCCTTTGAATATATTTTGGTAAGACATAGGGTTTCTCATTTTCCTTTTGTCTTTCTTTTAAAAATTCAGAGTATAATTGTTCATCAGTAAAGCTATCTTTATTACTCAGTCGTTTGAGTAAATGTTCTACAATCCAGCTTCGAATACTCCTCATATTCGTTTGTCCCCCTCACATATCATACAGTGTCTAACATCCCCAAAAAATATCAAAGTAGTACAAACTCTATACCTATACTAGCAGTAATCATTTAGCTTTGTATATTTTGTTGTTCATTACTTATTGTATGAAAAGTTATATTTTTTTGTATTTTCCTATTGAACCACACGTAACGTGCTGTTCTATAATGAAGAAAATGAAATGAGGTGAGAAAATGTATACAATTGGGAAATTGTCAAAGAACACAGGCGTGACCGTGAGGACATTAGATTATTATGATGAAATTGGTTTGATTAAACCTTCCTCGAAAACGGGTGGAGGGCATCGTTTATATAGTGAAGATGATGTAATGCAGTTAGAACGTGTTTTAGCATTGAAATATATGGGATTCTCACTGGAACAAATTAAAGATATATTGAAAAATTCCACGTTGAACTGGCAGGAGTCGATACAGCAACAGCTTGAGCTGGTTAAACGAGAACAGGAACGTTTAAAGATGTTAGAACAAGCTCTTCTTGGTGTATCGTATTCCATTAAGTATGAAGGAGAAATCAATTGGCCCATCATTTTCAGTATTATTCAGCTGTACCAACATGATCCGGAAGATGCCTTACAGCCATATAAAGAATATCTAAGTGAAGATGAAATGAAGATCGTTTTAGACATGAATGTCGGAAACATGAGTGAGGAAGATATCAAGGAATGGTTGAAGGTCGTTGGTGATATTAGAGATAACCTGCATCTTGATCCAAACTCAGAAGAGGCCGAACAACTCGTTATAAGCTGGGCGAACCAAGCAGATAAAATGTTTGGGAATAATGAAGAATTACTAGAGAATATGTGGGAAGCCCTCCAAAACTTTAAGGAAGGTATCGCATTTTATCCAATGGACAATGATGTGATTAATTTTATAAAACGTGTGGCTACTTCAAAGGGGGGTCAAAATTATGATACTTGATGTAAATGGTGTAACAAAGGTATTTAACGGTCGGGGGAAAAACAAGCTGGTTGCAAATAATAATCTCTCCCTTCAACTTAATGAAGGTGAAATATTCGGACTACTTGGACAGAATGGAGCTGGGAAAACGACTTTGGTAAACCAAATATTAGGGTTATTAATTCCAGATTCTGGGGAAATTCATTTATTAGGAGAATCGGTACTTCAATCCCCTGCTCGGGCCCGTTCGATTTGTTCCGTACAGCCGCAGTCTCAAGTACCACTAGGTTTTCTTACCCCTAAACAAGCAGTGACACTGATGGGAAAAATGCGCGCCGGGAAAAGGTTTGATCCGAAGCGGGTGGAGATGCTTTTTGAAGCATTAGATATGGGCAACTGGGCAAATAAAGAAGGTGACAAATTATCAGGTGGTGCGAAACGCCTAACTGCTTTTTGTATGGCAGTTATTGCCCCTGGCAAACTAGTAATACTAGATGAACCTACAAACGATGTCGATCCCGTTCGCAGACGTTATCTGTGGGATGTAATACGTAACCTGACAAATGATGGTACTTCGGTTATTTTGGTTACACATAATGTGCTTGAAGCGGAAAAGACGGTTGATCGTGTGGCGATCCTCCATAATGGAAAAATTCTCACGCAAGGCACACCTTCAGGGGTTAAAAGTTCTGTAAGTAATCAAATGCGCATGGAACTTAGTTTAGCTAGTGAGGTAGATATTGAGATTCCTAGTTGGGCGCTTTCTTCGCATAAAAATGGAGCTCGCTTCATTTTCTCATTGGAGCCGAATGAAGTATCATCAGCAATTAAATGGGCGAAAAGCCAAGTGAATAGCGGCCTTATTATGGACTATTCCTTGTCCCCGACTACGATTGAGGATGCTTATATTGAATTGACTTCTAAAAAGGTGGCAGGATGATCATGAACATTTTCAGCCATTACAAATATGTCTTCCAAATACAATTCCTTAGAAACGCAGGCTTTTTAATATTTATGATTCTGATTCAAATTTTGATCTCGATCGGTATTGTAATCGGCTTTACCTATCTCATTCCGACACCAGATACAAACACGATTCTTTTCTTAGCAACAGGTGCCCCCACAATCATATTAATTTTTACGGGATTAGTTATTTTGCCTCAACAAGTTGGCACTGCGAAATCAGATGGATATATGGAATTTTTACGTACCTTGCCTGTTAATCGAGCTGTCATCCTTGGAGCCGATACCACGATTTGGCTAATTATCACTGTACCAGGTATTGTGATTTCCTCCCTTGTCGCACATCTCCTGTTTAGTCCTGGATACGATATCTCTTGGACGGTAGTTCCGGCTTTGCTGATGATCGCATTAACATCTATTGGTGTTGGGTATGGCTTTTCCTATCTTTTATCACCAACAACTTCACTTGCTCTATCTCAAGTGATTGTTTTTGGGGCGCTTATGTTTTCACCGGTGAATTTCCCAATGGACCGCCTTCCCGAATGGCTTCAAACATTACATGAAATACTGCCAATTTATTCAATGGCTGAAATTATGCGCGCATCCCTCGCAGCTTCTACTTTCGAGGCAACGCTGGCAAACTATATAAACTTACTGGTATGGTGTGTATTGGGATTTGGAGGGGCTATTTTTATTTTAAATAAGAAATGAGATATTTCGATAGCAAGAGGAATGGAGAAATTGTTAGCGCCCCGAGATATAGTTTTCATCATATGAATACTTGTAATCCTTTCCTTTACAAGTGCATTTCTGATCTACAAAGGAACCGTCTTATTAATGGATTCCTTCCCATTTTTCTTGTTTTTGACGTGCTTTGTATACAGTATTTAAAGCGACTTTTCGTTCCGAATCCCTTATATCTTTCGATAAATTCGAATTGAACCACTCAGACAGTATGTACCAACCTCCTTAGAGCAGATCACATTGCCCTCCTCTTTAAGTACTTGATCTTAAAAGCTTTTAAAAAACATAATAAAAATAATATTAAATAAAGTGTCCTTTTGCATCTATCGGATCTATATGAGGGATAGGAGGGATGCAAAATGCAGAAAATCACATTTGGAAAAGGGTTAGCAAAAACGATTGGTTTGAATGAAAGTATTGTGTTGGAGAAACTTTACGAACGTATTGAAAAAGAAGGAACTCCTTTGCACGGACAGATGTGGATTGAGCGTACGTATAAAGAATGGCAAGAAGATTTTCCATTTTGGTCAATCACAACAATTAAACGGACTTTTTCTTCTTTGAAAAAGCAGGGCCTTATCCTTACAGAACAACACGGGAAACATCATTATGATCGCACAAATTGGTATGCCCTTAGTGACGAGGGAGGCCATTGTTTTGCACAAGAAAAGATCACAGAAGAGGATACACAAGTTAGGGACACGGGGAACATTCAAGACAAAATAACCATTGTCGAAAAACAACTAAAGAAATTGCGCTTTTTCCCACTTCAAACCTCACAGAGAAAAGAACTAGCCCATGCTTGTAAAACCTTCTCGCTCGCGCAGATCTCACAAGCTTTAGAAGCAACAGCCGAACGTGCGATTTTCGCATGGAAATATGCGTATAAAATCTTATTAACCAATCAGAACGCTAGCCCGACCAAACTGAAGCGGAAAATCATTCGGACAGAAAAATTACCTGACTGGTTTCAGCAGGGAGAGCATATAAATGTGGCCAAGGTTCCGGAAGAATGGAATGAAGAAACACTCATAAAAAGACGGCGATTACTTGAGATTCAGGAGAAATATCAACAACAAAAGAAGACGACTTTTTCCTTTACTTAAAGAAAGAGTAGCTTCATTGGTTATTGATACTTAGACAATACCTTGTTCATTTTTCAAACCAATATTTATGTGCGTGTTCAAAAAAGAGGTAAAAGGACCAAGTCGGCTAAGGGTGCTGACTTTGACGTTCGACACAGAACGTGAGGCATTTAGTCGAAGATCCTTTATTTCACAGTGTCATTTTTACCGGTGCCTGCAGGATGAAGGACACAAAGGAAAGGGCGTGGCGATAATTGTCGTGGATTTAGGCCCACAGGACGATAGTCAGAACAGCGTTGCGGCGGCGCGAACTTAGCTATTCATTCACTTGATCCTTATTTTTTGAACATCCTCTTTAAGCAAAGATCGCACTGATTTTTTGGATATCTTCATTCGTAAGGTTGATTTCAGCAGCTCGTAGATTATTTTGAACCTGTCAGGACATTTTGCTCCAGGGATAAGAACATCTACAGAAGTTGTGTAAAATACCAGGCCAGAACAATATGAGCTGTTTCTGCATCATATTTTCTTTCAGTTGATTGTTTTTTAAAATTTTCCAAAAATTACTAACCCTGGAAGTTAGGATTTTTAGCACGAAAATCTGAAAAAGTCGGATTTTTATCATATTTCCCAGCCAATAAACCCGGATTCTAACGGAAAATAAGGAATAAAAGTAATATTTTTTTCTGCTGTATAAGGGAAATAATCCTTTTCGGCATCTCGTTTTAGTAAATTATATTCTGCATGTAAAACATCTACATATCCATCCAGGTTTGTTCCTTCAATTGATCAAGTGAGAAATTGGAAACACCGATAGAGCGGATTTTCCCTTGATCTTTTTATTCCTTGAGAACGACGACAGCTTCGTCCTTAGGTGTGTTTCGTACAATGTTATGCTTCTTCATGAAAGATTTCATAACTTTACAACCTACTGTATAATCGTTGGCTTACCAAACCAGTTGGTCCTAACAAATAATAATTATCTACTGCAGAAACTCTCTTATTTTGTTAAATCATAACTTAGATCTATGAGATGAAAGATTTCTTCTTTTGGAACAGAGCCGTCCAATACAATGCTGATCCAGTGTTCCTTATTCATAGATAGGCGGGTAAAATGGCATTTTCTTTCTTTACAATACTGGCTAATTCTGGATCACATTTGACATTCAAGATCTCTGTTTCCCCATCCCCCTCGATATTCAGTTTATTTCTAGCAACATTCATCAACAATCCATACCATTTATTATTTTTACTGTGTCTAAGCACAGCATAGTTTGGAAATTTAGCCCATGGATAATCGGGCTCTGTATTATATTTTCTTTTCGTATAATTTAAAACAGTTTCCCTGACCATTGATATGTCACCCTTCTCAACAAGAGTAGATGAATCGCCATCATATTACAATCATTCCACGAGTATAGCGGAGATGAGATAAGAGCACATAATAAGTATGTCCCTCCGTCCCACAATAACTAATAGCCACCTTATTTATTCCTACTAAAAATAGTCCCTACCAAAATTTTTCCTTGGCAGGGAACTATATTGTTTTTTTCTTATTTTATCCATTTTAGATTAGGACAAATACTGTTAAATCGGCATTTCCACTTCAAATTAAGTTGTAGTCTTACTCCCACTCTACTTTCACCCTGCTAGATATAGAGCAATATCATTGATGTTAAAGGTTTTTAAAGAAGTATCAACTCTTATAATATGATATTAAAAATTAAAATTATGCAATTTCAATGCAATAAATGCAAATCACAGTTTAGGGTTATGGGTTACTGTTAAATATATTGACGAAGCAACAAAAGCCACACAGTATTCGCAATATATACTCACGTTAGAAAAAGATACAAATTGGATGATTGTCGAGTAAAAATGATTTAGTTTATTTACTGTAGCTTTTTAGAATAAAGGTTTGATCAATTGCTCCGGTAGACATTCCAGCTTCAGATGCAATTCTTCGGATAGATGCTTTTTCAATGCCTTCCGTTTCAATAATTTTCCAAGCCGTTTCAGCGATCATTTTTCTTTTGTGACCATGATCAACTATTTTCGGCACTCAAATCACCTCTTGCTTTTATTTCACACACTGTGTTATTATCATTTCATCACAGTGTGTGAAATAAATAAGGGGGGATGTTTTTAAATTCTTGAATCACTTATTGGAACATTGAAGAGGATGGGCATTATCAAAGTGGTGAAATAGGACCTTCTTGAGCAATTAAATCATTTGTAAGGTACATTAAACTTCCTTTATAACCGAATAAGTTTATTAAATGGTTTTATAAACAGTTTGGGGATAAGGGAAGGAATCTTAGAAATGAAACGAAGATAGTCATGAGCAATACCTACTTTTTTCAGGAAAGGAGATTGAAATGGATGGATCTTCATTACGAAATTAAAGGAAACGGAAAGCCGGTTATACTACTTCATAGTGGAGCTATGGATTCACGTGACTGGGAATTCATCACACCGCATCTTTCAAAGTCGTTCAAAGTAATCACTCTTGATGTCCGGGGTGCAGGGAGGTCACCCATTCCGAATGAACCCATTGATTATGTTGAGGATCTTAGAAAACTCTTGGATCATCTTAAAATTAAGAAAGGTACCCTCGTTGGACATTCCCTAGGTGGACAAATTGCAACTGATTTTACTCTGTCCTATCCAAAAAGGGTGTCACAACTGGTATTGATCGCTCCAGGCCTGTCGGGGTTTAAATTTTCTTCCGAACATGCTGAATTAGAGAGCCGAGTTTCTGAAGTTGCACCAGATGTCGAGAAAATGACTAATATAACATTAAGCGAGCCTTCCTGGAGTGTTTCTTTCGGAAAAGCATACGATTTATTGCGCGAAATGATGATACACAATATTCAAAAGACTTTTGATTGGAAAACATTCGAAACTGTTTCCTCCAATTCAGCGATGGAAAGATTGGGAGAAATTAAAACGAAGACACTTTTTATCATAGGCGAGGAGGACTCAGAAGATCTCTTTAAAATCGCACAATTATATAAGGAAATTCCCAATATTAACTTTGTGCGTATACCTGGTGCTAATCACATCATCACTTTGACCCACCCTAAGGAAGTTTCCGACCATATCAGTCTTTTTTTGAGCTTACCAGAATGGTAATCAGAAATGACATCTTATCACCATAGACAAATAATTCTAAACCACTTGCGCCAAAACTAGCAAAATCTAAGGTTTTCCATTCACCTGATTCTGTATTTTCATTAAGTATATCTATGATTTTTATATTTTCTTAATTGAAGTTTTTAATATTTTTATCATACTCAATAAAATAGAGTGCCATGTTACCCCTGTTCCAGTCAATGAATCCATGGGGCTGTCTCCACCTAAAGAATATTGATAACTTATGACACCTTCACGTCTTTATATCAGTTGGTGAGAAATTAAATGACAAAAGTAATGGCTATTCTCAAACAGCATGACTAGAGCCAGTGGTACCACTGTTTTTTTATACATTAAAAGAGATTAAAGGATTTCCTATTAATAAGGAGTGTTTATGAATGCTCGAAACTATCACGGTTTTCATGCTGTTGGAATAAAGAAAATTATTGAGGAAGCAAATGTAGCTACTATGACGTTATACAAAACCACTTTACATCGAAGGAACAACTAATCGAAAATGATGCTTTTATTAGAAGGGCAACTTCGATGGCAGAGACCGTTGGATCCTAAAAAGCAGAAACATGCCATTCATATGTTGAAATCACTTTTAAAAACATGGGACAAGTAGTTGCAGGTCTATGTAAATATCATATATTACCAGAAAAGCCAGTCAATTATTAAGGAGGTGAAAATTAAGTCATATTATTACAAAAAGGAAGGTGAGGTTAAAGCGGAAAAAGTTACAGAATATCGTGTTGTGGATTTAAAATAAAGTTTAACCGTTTTGAAAAAAGTTGCACTACAATAGATTGACTATTAATTTAAGAGGAGGAACTTTGATGAAAAGAAAAATGATACGTAATCTGTCTTTAGCTTTAATAGCCCTGGTAGGATTTTTCTCTTTAGTTTTTAGTTTTGAAGGTAGAACAAATGCAGCTAGTTTAACATCGAATCCAGATCAGGATCTAAAAGTTGACACAGTAGATGGAATAAAATATGCACCAGATAAACATAAAAAAATTGTTGGAATGGTAGTTGAAGCAACTGATCAAGGAGAAAAAGTACACGGCTTCTCAACTCCAGAAAAATATGAAGCATATCATCAAAAAGTTACAGAGGGATTATCTAGTCAGTCAATAGGTATAATGGCAAGACCAACTTATTTATATGAACATACTTCGGGTCATGGATATGGAAGATCATTAATTGCGTATCCTGGAACTCAGGTCACTTCTCTGAGTACTGCATGGGATAACAGAATATCTGCTGTATCTGTAGCTCCTGGTTCTTGGATTAGGCTCTATCAAAATCGTTATTATGGTGGTCGTTATTTAACTCTTGTAAGTTATCCAAACAAATACTTTACCACCAATTTAACTTCTTGGGGAATGTCTGGTACTACTTCTTGGAACGACCAAGTCTCATCTTATCGAGTTAGGTGAGAAAAACGGTAATGTCCACGAAAAAAAGGGAATCTTAAAACAACCATTCAACATTTCTGTGTTTGGATGGTATCACAAACTCACAGTCCTAATTATTGATCTTAGTTCAAAAAACAGGCTACTTTGTGAATAATCAGTCACCTAAAACTTCTAGAGTAAATTATTATTTGTTTATTTAACCAGAGCAAGGAGGAATATGAAGTTTAGAAAAAACTGGGACATTATGCATCATGATCGAAAGGGTTTAATGTCCTTCTATGAGCCTAATTTCTCAATTTTAATGTTGAGAAATTAGGCTTTTATATTTACTTAATGCAAAATAGAGTTTAAATGGTGTGCAATATATCTCCTAAAGTGACATTCTAATGTTCCTGGTCCACCTGGTAAAGCGACAAAGCCCTCTGCAAGCTCTGCCATTTTAGCCTTTCTCTCATGCATAGATTCGACAACTATCAGCTTGGATAATCTTTTAGGCGATATTTCTCTCTGCTCTAAAAAACTAGGCATAATTCCAATAACTTGTTTACCTTCATCTAAGACAGCATCCGCAACTGCTCCCATAACACCAACACTTGCTCCACAGTGTTCGCATGATGTGGCTAGTGCAGGGTTACGAACTAAGCTATCGCACGATTAATCGCTTTCGTTCCGATCACCTCATTGAGAATATTCTACAGGAAGTTTTGTAAGAATGATGAGAAAATTGACTTTTACGCGATATTAAAGAGAGTTTTATTTATACCGGAAAAACTTATCATAATCATCAATTTGATCCGGACTTATTCCAGTTTTATTAATCGCTTCTTGTTGAAATGAATTATTGCAACTTTTACATATATAATATTTATTTTCTCCTTTTTTGATTTTATAATATTGTGAATCAGAATGATTAATCGTAAATTTATTTTTGCAGAAAAAACATATAGTATCCAACATATTTTCACACTTCCTATCAGATTTTTATTGAAAAGTAACTATTTTTTAAACCTATGATTAAAAATGTGAATTTCTAATTTACTGCCATTCTAAAATAATTTATTTTTAACTTAGTTACAAGCTTATCCGTGAACTGTATTTTTACTAAAAATATGACGGCTATGCCTGTAATGGAAGGAAAAGCTGTAATATACTAAAGCCTACTTCATGCAACTGTTCAACAAAATGCCCCTTTGAAGTGCAACTCGTTTTAATACAAACGGGCTATAACTTCAGATACATGATCAATTAACTCAATTTACTTTCATCGCAGA
Organism: Lederbergia galactosidilytica; assembly: GCF_017873565.1. GTDB lineage: Bacteria > Bacillota > Bacilli > Bacillales > Bacillaceae_C > Lederbergia > Lederbergia galactosidilytica. The sequence goes on along the minus strand of NZ_JAGGKH010000034.1, from coordinate 3,028 downwards.
GTGTTTCTAAATGATAACGGATTACTTCCTTCACCTTTTCTGGAGTGTAGACATCAGGTCTTAAAAGAGCATGAATGGACAATCCATCAATTAATGTCGCTAGCCTACTCTTTTCTAATTTTACATTAGTTGAATCAGATAAAATCCCTTGTAGAACTAATATCTCGATCATTGAACTTGCTAATTCATACATACCGTTAGTCATTTCATCTTTTTTTTCTTTTAAAGAATCACTTGTAAGTGACTGAAGTGCAAGGATCCACCAAACACTCGTTTCGATTTTCTTTTCTTCATCAATTGGTATAAGCTCTAATAAAACTTCCGCAACCGCCTGCAATGGAGTGTCTGACCAACTTTTACTTTGAGAACGTTTTTTCCCTTCTTCCAGATAATAATCCATGATAAATAATAACATTTCATCCTTAGTTGAAAAATAATGTCTTAACGCTCCAGCAGACATGCCTGCCTCAGTAGCAACTCTTCTTATAGATGCTTTTTCGATTCCCTCTTTCTTAATAATACTCCAAGCGGCCTCAGCAATTGACTTCCTCTTTTTTTCATGATTAACCATCCTTGGCATAAAAAATCACTTCCCTTTCTTAACACAGTGTGTTACTATATTTTTAACACACTGTGTTATTTAAATTATAACATATAAAAAGGAGGGACTCTATATTTGATCGAAAGTATTGAAGCATTGATGCCTTCTTCATCATTAGACACATCGATAGCTTTGCTAATTATTTCTATTTGCGCATTAATTGATATATTAAGTCCTGGTGTACTTGCTGTAACAGCCTATTTATTATTGACACAGCCTAATCAATTATCTTCTCGCTTGCTTGTTTTTTTGTTTATTACGCAGTTTGGCTATCTTCTGGTAGGCTTATTCCTATACTTTGGTGGAGATTCACTATTGAAAGGAATCGGAAAATTATCTGAATTTGACTTTATCAATTGGTTTTATCTCCTTTTTGGAGCAGTTATGGCTCTAATTAGCTTCTGTAAACCAAATGAAAATACAAAAAAACGTTTAATTTCATTTATACCCCAAAAAACAACGATGAAAGGGATGATCATGTTAGGTATCATTGTTTTTCTAATTGAATTTGTAACTGCATTGCCTTACTTTTATTCCATTTTGTTAATGAATCACCTAACAATTGAGCCTTCCTCTTCTATCTTTATTATAATTGGCTACAATCTTGTAATGGTGCTTCCTTCTCTTCTTTTGTTAGGGGTTAATATTATGTTTAAAGAGAGACTGCAACAATTTCTAAATAAAATTAGATCAAAATTAAATGAAGCTCCGATTTCCTCACTCTTGGTAGCGATAGGAGTCGTAGGTGCGGTTTTTTTCAACATCGGTCTTAGAGGCATATTAAATTAAAAAATTATTAATGAGGTGTTCATCATGAAAGAAATTATCAGTGGACTTGGTCTACTTTTCGTTATACAGGGAGTAGGCGGATTAATCAATCATTTGACTAATGGTGGAAAAAGTTGGTTTTTGGTAAATTATATTAATGCGTTTCAGGGATTTGAAATTGTTATGGACATTATTTTTATTGTAGTTGGTGGGGTCATAAGTTTAGCCTCTTGGAAAATAGGCGGAACAACTAAAGGAGAAAATTAAAATATAGAGCAAATAGGACGGTTTATACATAGCCGTCCAGTTTGGCGGATGCTCCGTTGAAATATATTTTTAAATGTTTATAGAGAGGAACGTAAGAATTATTATGAATTTAAGACATATAGGGAGCTTGTCTCCCCAAAAGGAAGAACGATTATATTTTATTGATAACCTAAGAGGAGCTCTTACAGTGTTGGTTGTGCTTCATCATTTGGTGTATTTTTCCATCTATAACGAGGTATTAACACAAGGTTCTATTGGGGTTGTAATGGGTCTTCTATTCCTTGCTTTTAACCAGACTTTCTTTATGGGGACATTTTTTCTTATTTCTGGTTACTTTGTCCCTTTATCTATTGAACGAAATGGGACAACTCGGTTTATCAAAGATAGATCTATCCGATTCCTAATCCCATTTATCTTCTATATTTTCATTCTTAGCCAAGTTCAAGCAATTGAAGCCTATATACTTAACCAAGAGCCATTTACATGGCAAACCTATTTTTCACATTTAACTTACGGGCCGATGTGGTATGTCGAACTACTTTTCGTATTCGTTTGTTTATACGCAGTCTGGGCGAAGTTTATGAGTAAAAATAAGCTATCAGTAGTTCGGCAGAGTACACCACCCACCTACAGGATGTTTACAGTCTTTGTCATGATATTAGCAGCAGGATACTTCACCATAAGACTGTGGGTTCCTGCTCTTGATTTACCCGGTGGATCTCCCAAGGTTCAATCATTTGTTGGACTTTTTACAGCAAGTGGCTATGATCTCCCGCAATATGTCGGGCTATTCATTTTGGGTATCATCGCTTACCAACGCAATTGGTTTCGAAATATTCCTGATTCTATGGGTAGGGCGGGTTTTGGAATTGCAATTGGAGCATCGATTCTTCTTCTTCCCTTAGTTTTGTTATTTGGGGTAGACGGATTACAGTTTTCTGGTGGCTGGAACTGGACATCTTTGGTTTATTCTCTGTGGGAAGCTCTATTTTGTGTTGGCGTCATTCTCGGATTAATCATATTCTTTCGGAGAAGAGTTTTTCATCAAGGAAAAGGTTGGAGCTTCTTGTCAGCCCATTCTTTCGTGATTTACATCATTCATATACCGATTATCGCTATTGTTATTGCTGGATTGAAGGTCATCCACTTTCCACCATCCTTCATGTTTCTAGCTATGATTCTGATCACGATACCACTTTGCTTCTTGTTAAGTTATATAATTAAGCAGATTCCCTTTGCGTCAAAGATTCTTTAGGATGGTGAATATTAAAGAAAAAAAGAGGATACGACGATAACTTGTAACCGTCAAGTAGTTTTGAACACTTTCCGCTAATTAATTTTGAACACTTTTTGCTTAAAACAGAGACTCTCGATATTTTATTCTATGACTAG
>NZ_JAGGKH010000033.1 GCF_017873565.1 Lederbergia galactosidilytica | reverse complement strand
CTAGTCATAGAATAAAATATCGAGAGTCTCTGTTTTAAGCAAAAAGTGTTCAAAATTAATTAGCGGAAAGTGTTCAAAACTACTTGACGGTTACACTATTGTCACACATGAGCCAGAAGTGAAGACATTCACACCGGAAATGCAAATCGAAAGTGCGGTTAAGGATAATCAATTGGAAGTTACTGGGACAACCAATCTTCCAGATGCGACCGAATTAGTGATTACACTTCAAAATGACAAAAAAGAAAGTTTTGATAAGGCTGTATCAATAAAAGACGGAAGCTTCTCCATGGCTGCCATTCCAATTGAAGAATTACAGCCTGGTGAACAGGTGCTGAAGATTTCACTTTCAGATAAGCAGCCTGATTCAGTATTAGAGGTTATTGGAGAGGAAGCTGAGCTCCTTACTGGTCCTTTATTAGATCATGATCATCAATTATTCGTCTCAGCCAATGTTACGATTCCGGCGGAACGATCACCGCCAAGTGATGTGGATGGAGTGAAAGCTGAAGTAACAAAAGTCATGGATGGCCTTACACTCTTGGTTGAGATAGATGGGAAGGAAGAAGAGGTAAGTCTAAGTTCAGTGGCTGTTCCAGCAACAAAACATTCACAAAATGGAGAGCAACCATTTGGAACAGAAGCATTTGAATTCACGAGCAAAACTTTGGAAGGAAAATCCGTTACAATAGAGCGAGAAAGTGAAGAAAAGGATAAAGATGGAAGATTCCTAGCATATGTCTGGATTGAAGATGTTCTTTTTAATAGAACTTTAATAGAAAAGGGATTTGCCAAAGTAGAGGATTCCTCTACAAATTCAAAATATCTTGATGATTTCAAGCTGACTGAAGACAAAGCGAAAGAGAAAGAACTTGGTATTTGGAGTATTAAAAATTACGTCCAAGGAAGATGGCTTTAAAGATCCAGAGCAAAAGCAAGAAAAAGTAGCAAGCGAAGCAAAGAAAGAGAGCAAAGAAAATAAATCAGTAGCAACAACACCTGCACCAAAAAAGGATCTCGAAAAGCTGGCGACGGCGCCTAAAGAAGAGAAGCCAGCAAGCACTAAATCCAAACCAAAAGTACAAGAGGAAACGAAAGCAAAAGCACAGACTAAAACAGAAACAGCTTCAAAACCGAAGGCTGAATCAAACACAGCTTCGACACCTGCACCAGCACCGGCAAAAACTCCTGATCCACCTGCCGAACCTGCTAGTTGTGATATAAAAGGAAGTCAAACTGGCATCTATCATGTTCCAGGAAGTACTTATTACGAACGAACTAAAAATGTCGCTAAATGGTTTTGTTCAGTAGAAGAGGCAGAGAATGCAGGATATAGAGCTCCGAAAAGATAAGGTAGTATTTATTATAGAGTGTAAGTTAGATTACCCTAACAGATTGACTAGACTGTTAGGGTATTCATTCATCATTCATAAATTAAAATGTTTGTACCTCATACATGCGTAATATTTCCGAATTAATAGCATAGTTAGTCTTTTATTATTAGAAGGAGGACCTAATTACAAATTTTGGAACATATAATCCGATAGAAATGAGGACTTGTTATGGAGAAGAAAGAGTTGGCACAATCCGATAAGTTCGTGAAAAATAATGTGAAGATGAGTATATTAGAAGAATATAAGAATAACACCGTTGTGAGGGGATTGATCCAACTAGTCCCTTTTGGGGGATTGATCGATACGATGGTCACAACTTCTTATCAGAATATTCTTGTTGATCGCTCCATAGCATTTTTCGAGGAGTTAAATAAGGGGAACCTCATGTTAACGCCTGAAGTGATTGAAAGTGAAGATTTCCTCCATGCCTATTTTTCTACCTATAAAGCGGCACTTTACACTAGGCAACGGCAAAAAATTCGTTTCTTCTCTAGACTTTTGTGCAACGGACACTTAGAACAAAAAGTGCGTGATATCAACGAATACGATGATTATCTAAAAATACTAGATGAACTCTCCTATAGAGAGATATGTATACTCCATATCCTCTATGAATTTGAACAATCGGCAGAAAGGGTAGAGAGTCAATTCTCTATGCAAAAATATCTTAACTTTTGGAATGAGTTTTTGGAAAGGGTATCTACAGATCTTTATATTGATAGTGGCGAAGTACCAGGCCTAATCAACCGCTTAAGTAGAACGGGCTGCTACAGTGAGTTTGCAGGTGGATATATGGACCATAGAGGTGGACCTGGCCACACAACTGGCCTGTATCAAAAACTAGTTGAATTAATTCAAATGAAGAAGCAAGACTTATCAGATATTAAGAATTTCAAATGATCATTTTGATTAGTAGTGGATGAGAGTTTCCAAGCAAGTACTTGAGAATGGCTTAGAGATTCTTAGAATTCTTATTTAGGAAAATGTGGACAATCCTCAGATTTTGACTCAATTTAGAGTTGACGGCAGATTCGATACTATGGAATCTGCCATTATCTCTCACATAAGTATCATTGCAATCTAGTTAATGCATAAAAGGTTCCTTTGGGATATACTAAAATAAGTGTAAGAGAATAGGTTTATCGGCGGTCAGCACCTGTCGCTGTCTCTAGTCTTGGCAAGTCCAGGTAGAGGGGAGGTGCTGCGAATGAGTGTTTTTGAGGCCATGATTTTAATGATTAGCTTTTCGACAATGATTGTGGCGATCATCGCTCTTTTTCTAGACGCCCATAAGCCTCCAAGCAGTTGAGTGGATTATTTTTGCAAACTTGCGATCGCTTATAAGCGATTTTTCTTGCACTTCTCGACCGTTCGGTGCTGGTACACCAAACGGTCTTTTATATTATATTCATTCTGTTATTTATTATAGCACAAAAAAACATTAAAAAAATTTTCTGTGCTTTTTAATAAAAGAATCTAGTCCATCAACGGGGGTTTTGAAAATTTCCGGACATTAACTAAATCAGTCAGAATCTGATTTCTGTGAGAGCTAAGCCCAACAAGGAATTTATGATTAACTAAAGTCGACAAGAAACATTCAGGCCACTTTCGCAAACCATTGTAATAGGGGGATTTTAGGGGATAAGTATTCTGTCAATATTAAGAAAGTATTGGAGGGGATATCATGTACATTCTAAATTCTAGTAATAACGAATTAGAAGAAGTGCAAGAAACGACATTTTTTGAACATGATTTAAAAGAACGGCAACATATAGAGGAATGGATTCGGAAAAGTCCAGAGATACTTGGGGAGGATCTGCTTATTATCGCTCATGAATATGATAAATTCGAAGTGAATGAAAGATTGGATCTTCTTGCAGTTGATAAGGAGGGCAATTTAGTCATAATTGAAGTCAAAAGAGATACGACAGGCGGCAATGTTGATTTCCAAGCACTTAAGTATGCTTCGTATTGTGTGAGATTGAGTCCGCATGATATTCTAGAAATTTTTGAGGAGTATTTGAATGTTCATGCTCCTACTTTGAATGCAAAAGATGAATTAGTAGAATTTTTGGAAGTGGAAGCTGAAGAGGAAGTAAATAATGTTCTTAATACAAATCAAAGAATTATTATAGTGGGTAGGGAGATCGATAAAAGAATTCTATCTGTTTGTACTTGGCTTTATGAAAATCGGATTGATATTAAATGCATAACAATTAAGCCTTATAAATTAGGTGATCAAGTTATTATTGATGCGGATCCTATTATTCCACCCTATAAACTAGAAGATTACTATATCAATAAAAAGGCGGTAACGAGGGATCGGCAAATTACTGTGGACAATGATATATCGAAGTTTCTACAAGAAGTGGCCAATTTTGTCAATATTAATACCGAATATACGGCCAAATATGGTGGCAAACGCAAATATTTTAAAGGACACAGTCTATTAGGAAGGAAGTTAAATTTCGTATTTTCATATAAAAAAGACGATACAGGCTCGATCTTTATTGAATCACATAAGAAAGAAGGAACAGATTTAATTCAATATATAGCTGAAAATTATCTTGAGGAATTAAGGAAGACACTGAACTGTGAAGTGGAACTTACAATCGGATCAAAGAATACGGATTGGTATCGACTGATAGCAAAGGTAAATTTTACGGAAAATCAAACTTTCGAAGATCGACTCAAACAGTATACAGATACTTTTGTTCAATATTATCAGTTCATTAAGGAGAAGCTTCGATAATAAATGATAGTTACATATAGGAACTGCTTGGTTGAGTGAACTGTTGGTTGAAGTACATTGTCGCTTTTTTAGAATTGACTAAGGAATGGTTTTACTTATTTCAAATAGGGAGGAAATAAAATTGAAAGAGATTACAGAACAATTAGTTAGAGTAGCTGAGGAACAATTATTAGAAGGAGTCGATTCAACATCTTTTACGAAAAGTGAGTTGGAGTTATTACCTATTCTATTAAAGGATGGGGAAGTAGTAAAAAAGGTTACAAGTGGTCAAGTGGATAAAAGGTTAGGCAAGCTAATGGCTACAAATAAAAGGGTGATCTATCTAAGAACTTTTGGCCCGGGGTGTAGTGATATGGAAGCATTTTATTATGGGGAGATCCAATCGATCACTCAAAATAAAACAAGCGGACTAAGTGGACAATCTATAGACTTAACCTTTAAAGATCCAACTGGATATGAATATACAATCTACAATATCTTAAAATGGCAGATACCTGACTTCCTAGAATATGTAAATGCGATGAATGATAAGTGATTGGATAGGATGTCAGTTCTAAAGGAATTCAGCACTTGGCCATTCTCAAGGAGAAATAAAGTTTTTATTAATACATCGATCATTCTATCCATTTCAAAGGAGTTGAGACCATGAATCAACAAAAAAATTGGGCAGGAAATCTCATTTATCAAGCAAAGCATTGGTATGAACCAAGAAGGGTAGAAGAAATCCAACAGCTTGTCAAAGAAGCAAGTCATGTACGAGTGGTAGGCTCTCGTCATTCTTTTAATGATATTGCCGATTCGGATGATACCATTCTCTCATTAGGGAATTTGAATCGTGTATTGGCTTTTGATCAAGAAAAGCAAACGGTCACGATCGAAGGAGGGATGAGGTATGGGGAGTTAAGTTCATATCTTGAGGAGCGGGGGTTTGCATTACCTAATTTAGCTTCGTTACCACATATTTCGGTTGCAGGTGCCTGTGCGACAGCGACACACGGATCTGGTGATCAAAACCAGTGTTTGTCTAGTAGTGTGAGAGCGATGAAGGTGGTCACCGCCAATGGAGAGATCGTCGAGTTTTCTCAAGGTAAGAATAAAGAAGAGTGGAACGGGGCGGCTGTTCATTTAGGGGCATTAGGTGTCATGATTGAGTTGACATTAGCTGTGATCCCTAGTTATCAAGTGCGTCAATATGTGTATGAACATCTCCCTTTTTCGCAATTTGCAGGGCATTTAGATGAAATCTTCTCAAGTGCTTACAGTGTTAGTTTGTTTACAGATTGGAGCCAGGAGGCGATGAACCAAGTGTGGTTCAAGCAATTAGCAGGTGAACAACCACCCATAAGGTCAGAGCTATATGGTGCATTACCAGCCAGAGCCAACTCACATCCTATTCTAGGAGTAGATAGTATTAATTGTACCGAACAAATGGGAGTGGATGGTCCTTGGTTTGATCGCTTGCCTCACTTTCGTCTTAATTTTATGCCGAGTAGTGGGAGTGAGTTGCAATCAGAGTATCTGATTCCTCGACAATATGCGATGGAGGCTTTGCAGGTCATTCGGGCGATGCGGTCCATGATATCCCCTATCCTTCATGTGAATGAAATCCGTAGTGTCGCAAAGGATGACTTTTGGTTAAGCCCAAGTTATCAAGAAGATGTCATCGGGCTTCATTTTACTTGGAAAGATAATTGGGAAGCTGTTCAACAAGTTCTTCCGCAAATTGAAGCAGCCTTAGCGCCTTTTCAGGCCCGTCCACACTGGGGAAAAGTATTCACGATGCCCAAAGAAAGGGTACAATCCTTTTATGAGAAATTACCGTCATTCAGGCAATTATTAGCCAAGTATGATTCGGTAGGGAAGTTTCGTAATCGGTTTATAAACCATTATATTTTCTAGAGGCTAGGTGGCTGGCTAGCATGGTATAAGGTGGCAGGTTCTAACATAATTCAATATACTCACGCATTTAAATTCAGATATTCTGCACATTTGAATTTACATATAAAGAGGAACGTTTGTTTTTATATCGGATAGTAATTTGCATAAAAATATGATAACATCAAACTAGCAACCAGATATTGTTTGGGTGGTTGGTTGTCACTCTTCTTTCCATCTATGGGGAAGGAGGTGATATCGCCATGGAAACATTTCTTGAATTTCTACGAGAGGTTCTGAAAGGGATTGTGCGAGCAGTAAGCGCACACATCTTCAAAAGAACAGTTCTAGAAAAAGAGAAAACCACCCTACGCCGTCACAAGCAAAAGGGTGGCTCTCAAAAGAAGATTTAGTTTTTTGACAACCACCACCCTGACGGTAGAGGTTGCGGGAGAAGTGTTAGCAGCACTTCTCTTTTTATTATATTCTCATTATGACATAAATAAACTAAAAAATAAAGGAAATGTAGAGGCGATCATTTTTAGTTTATTTAACTCTGGTAAGGTGTAGCAAAGGATATTGAATACGGTGTCAAGTTGCGACACACTTCTGCTGGCCTAATACTATCTAAAATACTCAAGAGCGGCTGGATTCCGGCATTCAGCGTGCGCAACCTATATTTTTTTAATGTCCTCAACAGATTATCCTAAATTAAATGGGGGCCTAGCACAATTTACTAGGATCTGAATGAGACAGTTACGGCATTCCCTCAAATATAGCTGTTGCCAAGGAATTGTGGGCAGCCCTAGCAATTATTTAGCCAAGTATGATTCGGTAGGGAAGTTTCGTAATCGGTTTATAAACCATTATATTTTCTAGAGGGTAGGTGGCTGGCATTTGCCAATAAGTAAATGCGTTGTCCATGCAAAAAGACGCCTTCTTATTAAAGAAAAGCGCCCGTTTGTTGAAAATGGCCTCATTAATCAGAAATAATGAGGCCATCTTCTGCAACTTGCCTCTAATCAGTCGAATTTGGGGTTTCAACCAATACAAAGGATATTTTCTGGCCATGTTTTAGAAATCTGAATCCATCAGGAAACCTTTCTGTATCAAGTAAAATAGAACGGAAACTAAAAAAAGAATCGCTGATTGGTGAGTCTATTATAAAGTGAAAGCAACAACTATTTTAAAGTGGTTTTCGGCTTCTTGATTGATAATTTTTTTAATATATTTCTTCCAGCTAACAACGCAAAATATAAAGAAATTGTGACTAGTAATATTGCGTAAAAGTCCCGTCTAGCAAGGTAAGTTGTAGAGTTAAGACCTTTTATAAGTAAGTGAGCAAACAGGTAGGAGATGGGCAATAGAATAATTTTTTCTAGCCCATTTCTTATTTTTTCATTCTTACGGAATATGGCCAATCCAATTCCACAAATAAGTAAAAATCCTATAGCAAACAACACATAGTAGCTTAAAACTAACCGAGGTAACGTAATGACAGAACCATCCGTTATTGGATCTCCATAAATTAAAGTATTTTCACTTCCGTCGGTATTGTAATAATAGATTGAAGCGACCGTTTCTCCATTCGGGTTTAAGACAGTATTTTCTAGGTTGTTTTTGCTTATTTTCTGGTGCCAAATCGTTTCCCATGTAGTTATATCATAGACATAACCTGAATTGTCTGCTGCTGGATATTGTTCTACATGGAATCCGGATACTTCTTCACTAAAATTTAAAAGTACAGTTCCATCACCCTGTTCAATGATTGAAACTGCATTTTCATTATAAGAAATGTAGGCTGGCGTTGTCAGATAAGCTATTGTAACCACTGCAAAAACCAATGTTATCATGACGGAAAGAATAATCGTTTGCAGCTTTTCCCTTCGTAATGTATTTTGTATATTTCTTAAGGGAGCTATATCGGTATCTATTGGCAGTTCTTCAAGCGTCCTCATTTCTTCAAGGCGTTTTTTGCAGTTTTCACAAGAAGCTATATGTTCTTCAACGATATCTCTAGTATCCTGACTTGCGATATTCTCGGCATATAACGGCAGTAAATCCCTAATCATATTACAGCTAATTTTCATCGATAATCCCCCAATCGCGCTTTAATCTTTTCTCTAGCACGGTGATAAGTAACACAAGCCCAGTTATCACTTTTTGCAAACAAATTGCCAATTTGCTTAAATGACAGTTCTCCAAAGACACGGAGCGTAAAGACTTTTTTATAGGGCTCTTTTAAATTCTGGATAATTTCATGTACCTTCATAGACGCTTCTGAAGAGGTTATTTCTTGTTCTACATTGTCTTCACTAGCTGGTTCTGGAAGTGACTCTATATCTACAAAACTTTTTTTCTTACGCAAATAAGAGTAATAACTGTTTTTGGCAATTTGGCATAACCAAACACGGATATCACTATCCCCTCTGAAACTGTCTAGTGATGTTAATGCCTTCATAAAAGTTTCCGATGTGATATCTTCAGCGATATGCTTATCACCAGATAAACTATACAAATATAAAAATACATCTTTAAAGTATGTATTATAAATATCCTCAAGCTGTGTCACCATTTCACCTCCTTACATATAAGACGCGATAAACTCAAATATCTTACAAAAGTAGAAGAAAAAAGTACACCCGGTCCTTTTTTCTTCTTCACATTGTTCACACTGAATCTTCATTATGGGAAAATGTTGAAACCTTTATTTGGGCAAATCATTTAATTCTGTTTGACGGTTACAGCTGGTAATAAGTAGTTCTACTCAAGTTGAAAAGTGAAATTCCATCATTCAAAAGACATAAATGCTGGGGAGGTGCTAGGTTCTAATGTAATTAACATAATGATAACGAATTATCTATAACCTAGCATTATTGCAAGCTGGTTCATATATATAGTTCAGGATATACTGAAATAAGTGTAAGAAAATAGGTTTATCGACAGTCAGCATCTGTCGTTGTTTCCGGTCTTGGAAACTTATGGAGAGGGCAGTGCAACGAATGAGTTTATTTAATGAACAGTTCTTCTACAAACGTTTCGAGAAGAGAGGAAGCATACCGGAGACTCGCTACAACCTCAAAAGCCCCTCTGGATACGTTTATCGTACCAGGAGGGGCTTCGTAAAATATGGATTGCTGGATTGGCGGCTTACAGTTCTCATTAATTTTGAGGTGTAGAATGGACATATACTACGCCCTTTATCCTTCCCTTAGTACTCTAAAACCTAAATTCCTAGCTGCTCTCTCACTTCTTTAATTTGTAAAATATGCCGTCTTTCATGATAGCCAACAAAGGGAATCCATTGTTTTAAGCTCATCTGCCCAAATACCGGATGGGCAAATCCCTTCATTTCCAATTCCTTTTCATCTGCATTTTTCTCAATCCCCATAAGCCCTTGATGGGTTGTAGTCAGCTTAATCTTTAATTCATCTAACGTGGCAAAATCATTACTTGGTGTCGCAAAATCTGGAGCCGTTACTTTTACATCGCGATTGATGGACGATTCGATCGGCTTGGGATCAGCATTCACGATTTCCCCATTTTTCAATTGGTCCGTTACCATCTGTGCGACGGCCCCTTCCATCAAAATTAAATGTTCGATGATTTGTTTGATCGACCACTGATCTTCAGAAGGCTTTTTATTGATGTCTTCATCAGACAATCCATTTACTTCACTGAATAATTCTTCGCGCGCTTTATCGTTAATGTTCATGTAATATCTCCCTTATTATGACTGACTTATTCTGCCATTTTAGCATACCTCATAATAGGGAAAAAATTTATAGATTTAGGGATTGATCTAACAACACCAAGGTAAGCCCTTTCAGGAAATTCAGAATATTTGGCATAAGATCAATACTTTAAAAAGACCATTTTTTGCCTCTCTCTTTTTTTATTGTTTGGTTCTTGGTGGAACTGAGTATAGCGGTAGTAAGGGTGTTGATACTCTTTGATGATTTGAGCTTCTGTCTCGGGGAGTGCGTCTTCATATAATTCTTGAAAACGCTGATGATGTATTTTTTCAAGCGTTCTTGCTTTACTCAATTTACTGTCGTAGGCTCTTTTACTAAGTTCTAACGTAATGATATGGTTACCTATGTGTAAGTTTGTTTCTTTTCTATTTTTGGCGATGGAGTAATTTCCATGATTGGATGACAGCCAAATATTATGTTCTTTTTCCTTTGAATAGATGGGAAACCAGTATGTATTATCGCATACTTTCACAGGGGGCATATGAATATTTCCTAAAGCTTGTTTGGCTGCTTTGATAGCGCCGTCTAAATCATGCCCATAATGAAGTAGGCTCTCTTGCATAATGTGTAAGGGGCTTTTTCGTACTGTAAAAAAATCATTTTCTTCAACGACTCGTGTAACCAAATATCCGTAGTGATCGATCCATGGCAATAAACCAGCTGTGAAAGACTTTATGATATAGTCCTCACGCACCTCTTCTTTTTGGCTATCTCCCAATCGATTGATCAATTTCACTCTCCCTTTCTGTTTGAATTTTTAATAGTAAAGATAAAATACCTATGTCCATTATCCTATATAAGATAGAAAATTCCAAATAATATGATTCCATACTATATATTGAGAGGCAATGATCATCCATGGCCAAAGAGTAAGTATTGCAGTGACAGATAGAAGGCAATCTTGGCTTTATTTTCTCTGTAAAAGTGACTCTTTGTTTGTTCTGTCAAATTACCTTCATGAAATGGGCAAAAAGTGGAGGGGGATTTGTCAGAATGTAAATAGTGATTTTGCAAAAACGGCCATTCGCATAGAAGATCGTTTTTTCCTAAGGTAGAGATACCTAGGAATACACAGAAAGCGCGCTTTCCAAAAGGAACGACCAATGGAAAGTTTTGATGAAATTGCCGAGAAATTTAGACCGATGATTTACCAAGTGATGAACTCCTTATTCATCTATAAAAATCAGGATGAATTTTACCAAACAGGATTGATTGCCTTATGGGATGCACACCAGCGATTTGACCAAGAAAAAGGAGAATTCTCTTCTTATGCCTACTCCTACATAAAAGGTCGGATCATGACAGATCTCACAAAACACAGGCAAAACGAGGAACGAAATGTTTATCCAGATGAAGTGTTCTGGGAAAATGCAGTGGTAGTAGAGGAACAATGGCTGGAACAAGAACACCTGCAAAACTATTTCATCGGCCTTACCGACAAACAAAAACAATGGGCCATCGATGCCTTCTACAAGGAAATGACCACCCGTGACATTGCCGAAAAAGAACAACTCTCCCTCTCCGCCATCAAAAAGCGCAAGGCCGTTACCTTGGAGAAAATACGGGAGAATATTGAGAGAGGGGTGGTGGAGGTGTGAATGGTTTGGAGACAGGAGGTACAGCGTTAAGTAATACGGGGAAATTGCTGCTGATTGTGCCCGGCAGTCCTGTATAGATGATACTCACTATGTAATAAAGTAGTAGGACGGAATCGGGAATATCTTTCCATAAAGGATCATTCTTAATTATACTCTCACAGGTAAAACCTAATTTAGAGGGAATTATTAAGTATCCAACAAAAAGCTCTCAGCCTTTTTAAGGTGAGAGCTTCGGTTTATTTAAGCCAAAAGAATTTTTGTGAAATTAATAACCGCAAAAGCGTTTAATCCAGTACCGTATTTCTAATTAGTGTTCATTTTTCATGAATTCCCAATATCTATGTAGTTTCTCCACATTTTCCTCTGGATGTACACTAATTTCCTTAAGAAACGAATCTTTTAGTTTTTTTAAAGTATGTAACTCTAATTCATTAAGTGATAAATCCTCAGTAATTGTATATTGCACGGAATGATTAGGAGTATTGATTAATCCAAGTAAATAGTCAACAGAAACTTTATAGAATTTTGCTATTTTTATGATTGACTCCAATGATGGCTCATTGCGACCCTGTTCGTAATAACCATAGGCACTAGTTGTCACATTAATGAGTTTTGCTAAATCTTCTTGTTTATAGCCATTTTCTATTCGAAGATCTTTTAAGCGTTCGCCTAATACGTGCATAGCTAGTCCCCTTCTACAAATACTTTTACAAAATTATACAATTAGAAGTTGGATAAACCGCTAAATACAATTAATTATTGTTTTGTGTATTTACATACAACATTTTGTTGTGTATAATAAATGAAACAATAAGAGTTTTAGGAATATTTAACTATATCAACCTCTTATTTCTACCTATAGGTTAGGTATTTAGGTTTGCAAACCAATCCAGATATTAGCAAATACTTGTTACTTGCTATATTTATCTCATAGCTATTTAGTGATAAGCAGTTAAGGAGATGAAGGATTATAAGAGAAAATAGTTTAATCAATTCATACCCATAATGAAAAAACACCGATCTAGCGACACCATGAAATTCCCTCATAGTTTTGATATTAAAAACGAGAGAAGCTAGACTCTCATAATCCCCCTATAAAATTTGGAAATTTGATCTACAGTTTGACTTATTAGATGGAAAATTTTGTGAATTAGATCGATTTTATTGGCATTTTTCCAATTAGAATAACTTGGTAAATACTACTTAATTTAGTAACAGGAGTATCAACAAAAGTTTCATTTTGGTCTTCCTATAATTAGTTTAGTTGACATCTATTGACTAATTACACCCTAAGAGTTTTAAGAATACCTTTTACCACCAATTTTTATTACCTTTTAAATGCCCAGATTAAGGCATATGTAATTGAATGAAAGGGGTGATACTTATGTAAAAGTAACAATTTCTAACAATAGGATCCCTAAAGATTTTCAACAGAGTTACCTGCTTCTTAGTTTTTACAATAACTAAAGCATTAATATTACATTTTTATGAGGAAGATATTATCCTAGCACAATATTAGTTGCAAAGGAAATTAGCCTTATGTGTGTTAATACCATAGTAAGTTGATGCGTTATATGGGTTTTATTTAAAGTAGAAAACGACTTCTGTTAAGGAATAGTGAGGGAGGAGAAAAACAACTATGCAAACACTGGATAACATGTAAGTTGGGAAGTGAAGCTTTTTGGAAACTTTCCATCAGAATTACCTTTAAGTGCGTTCTTAGAGTCTAAGATAAACAAAACGATACGGGGACATTTTCTAATTAAAGGGCCTATATAGTGACAGAGAAGAAGTGAAGCAAATTTAGCAAGACGATGCCCATATATTATATGAAGTATTTGCTACCATCTTTTTAAAGAGACAGATCTATTAGTAAAGATTACAGTGTTCTCTGCAGAACCATGGGAAAAGAACCGTTTATAACAAAGGGACATTTCCATCAGAATTAACAAAATGGAAGGGCTGCCATTGGATTGAAAGGTTCAGGAAGATTTCTTGTGCAAAATAGGAAAGAAGTTTTACTGAGTTTCTTGTTAGGTATAACAAGTCAGTTATGCCGCTAAAGGATGGGGGCATCGAGTTGTGAATACAGGAAAACGGAACTTTTTGGTGAAGTATCGTCTTTCTTTTGGAAATTACCTTAAATATAACTTTTTCATAGCAAGATTACATTTCGATTTAAAGGAGGTACGATGTTGCAAACCGAGATTATTGGACAGAAGAATGGAAAAGTGCAGATGAAAAGGGCTAGTTTGATGAAGGCAATAAAAAAAGACTGGGAACTTTATTGTCTGTTACTGCCTGGTATTCTATTTTTTTTGATTTATAAGTACTTGCCAATGTGGGGATATGTGATTGCGTTCCAAGATTATAGCTCTTTTCTCGGGATTTTTGGGAGTGAATGGGTAGGATTTGAGCATTTCAGAACATTATTTGCTGAAGAAAAATTTTGGAGTTTATTGCGAAATACGCTTTTAATAAGCTTTTACAAATTGGTGTTCTTTTTTCCTGCTCCAATTATCATTGCCTTATTATTAAATGAAATTAGAAGGGAAATTTTCAAACGGACGATTCAAACCGTAATCTATCTTCCTCATTTTGTATCATGGGTTGTAGTGGCCGGAATGACCTATGTGATATTTGGGACACAGGATGGAATTGTGAATGAGTTTATTAGAGTCCTTGGGGGAAAAGAAATTCCTTTTTTAACGAGTGATAGTTTATTTCGTTCTTTAATTGTTTCGCAAAGTGTATGGAAGGAAACTGGTTGGGGAACGATTATCTTTCTAGCTGCGTTGTCAGGAGTGGATTCACAACTATATGAAGCCGCTATCGTTGATGGAGCAAATCGCTGGAGACTATTGTGGCATATAACGCTTCCAGCTATAAAGAGTACGATTTTTATATTGCTTATTTTGCGGCTTGGAGATACTTTGGATGTTGGATTTGAACAGATTTTCTTAATGGTAAACTCATTGACCTATAATGTTGGAGATGTTTTTGAGACCTATATATACAGAGAAGGTTTAGTTGGTGGGAAGTTCAGCTATACGACGGCCATTGGTTTTTTCAAATCCATTGTTGGCTTAGTACTTGTCTTTGGTGCCAATTGGATCGTTAAGAAGTCAGGAGAAGAAGGAATCTTTTAATAACAGCTAGATGAGGGAGGCAAATGAATGTACCACACGAAAGCAACATTAGGAAGTCGAATATTTGATGTCGCAAACTATATTATTTTAACTTTATGTGGCTTGGCTACCTTACTTCCATTCATTTATATTGTAGCCGTCTCTTTTGCGCCGCTGGACCAGGTGTTGCAGGGGGGATTAATTCTTTGGCCAAAGGAATTTGTATTATCGGCCTACGAAACTATTTTTTCTAATAGTAGTTTTATTCGATCTTTATGGGTGACCGTGCTTCTAACTGTTATTGGTACTACAACGAATATTCTATTTACGGCTCTAATGGCTTACCCTTTGGCGAAAAAGACGTTAAAGGGGCGAAGTGTCATTATGTTTTTGGTTTTATTTACTATGCTTTTTAGCGGTGGAATGATCCCGACGTATATGATTGTTAAATGGACGGGATTAATTAATACTATCTGGTCCATGATTCTTCCAACAGCAATAAGTGCATTTAACCTAATTATTATGAAAAACTTTTTTCAAAGTATTCCAGGCGAAATAGAAGAGTCAGCTAGGATAGATGGATGTAGCCACTTTGGTGTGTTATTTCGCATCGTCGTTCCTTTATCTATGCCTGCGATCGCAACCTTTACATTATTCTATTCAGTTACGCATTGGAATCAGTTCTTCGCAGCCATTATCTATATACATGATACCGATATGTGGCCAATTCAAGTTCTGTTAAGACAAATGATTATTATTGGCTCAACGACAGAGTTTCAATCGGTAGATGCTGGAGAAATACAGGTGTTGCCTACAACTATTAAAATGGCAGCCATTGTTGTAGCTACAGTTCCAATCTTAATTGTCTATCCATTTTTACAGAAACACTTTGCTAAAGGGGTAATGCTTGGTTCTGTTAAAGGTTGAATTTTCTGTGAAAAAATAACCATGATTAAAAAGGGGAGAGAGAGATGCGAAATCATTTTCGTACTAAAAGAATGAAGAGCATTCTATATATATTTTTTGCTGTTAGCATGATTGTGAGTTTAGTCTTATCCGGATGTTCAAAAACATCAAACACGGGTGGTAAAGATGAACGAATGAAGATAAGTTTGATGTATCCCTTATATTCGAATCCACCAAAGAAGAATGACATTTGGGAGATGATGGAAGAAAAGTTTAATGTTGAATTAGATTTAATGGCTGTTCCATCGAATAACTATGAAGAAAAGCTTCAAGTAATGGTTGCGTCAGGAGATATGCCAGATGCTGCAGTATGGACTGCTTTTCCTGATGCTGAGTTAAATAAGTATATAGAGCAGGGAGCATTTCAGGCTTTAGATACTTATATTGAGGATGCACCACATATAATGGAGACTCCTGAGGAGGTATTCGATACAGTTAGAAACGACGGGAAAATTTATGGAATTCCTCGAACACGTGCCTTGGTTGGATCAGGGGTGATAATTCGCAAGGATTGGTTGGACAATTTAGGTTTACCAATTCCGAAAACAGTTGATGAATTTTATGAAACGGCAATTAAGTTTACAACGGATGATCCAGATGGAAATGGGAAGGATGACACGTTTGGTATTGTGATGGGGGAAAATGTATCCCATGCTGATAGCATTAATATGGCGTTTGACACAGGGAATGGTTGGCGTGTGCAAGAGGACGGTACACTTATGAGTGCGGATATTACGCCACAACGAAAAAAAGCTCTAGGCTGGTTTCGAGATCTTTATGCTGAAGGTGGGATAGATAAGGATTTTCCTGTACTTAAAAATACACAAGTTTGGGAAAAGCTCGAGGGTGGAAAAGGTGGCATTATGATCACGGGGCAAACAAGTGATTTTGCGCGATATGTGGAGAATTTGGCAAAGGTTGAGCCAGAGGGTGAGTTAATTATGATTGATCCACCAATTGGACCAACAGGAACTTCCGGATTTATCCAAACATCTGGTTTTTTTGGACAATGGGTTATTCCACATGATCGTTCTGATGAAAAGGTAAAGAAAGTAATAGAAATTTTGGACTGGCAAGCATCTGAAGAAGCTTTAGAACTAAAACGATATGGTTTAGAAGATATTCATCATAAGGTCAATGATGATGGTACAAAAACGATAACAGATCAACATGGAGATGAGGGGGTTGGGAACCTAATTGGACACAATTCTTATGATCCATATGCCTATGTAGTCCTCCATGCTCCTGAAGAGGTACAGAGATTACAAAAAGAGAATTTAGATAGAGTGGCAGATATGGGGATTGCTAACCCAGTATTATCCTATGTTTCTCCAACATTTTTGAAAAAAGGAACAGATCTTGCGAAAACGAGGGATGAGTATTTTGTTAAGATTGTAACCGGTGAGTTGCCACTCGATGCATTCGATCAATTCGTGGAAAAATGGTTAAAAGATGGTGGTCAAAAAATAACAGAGGAAGTAAATGAGTGGTACGAGAATGAAAAGAAATGACGAAAAGATATAAATTTACCAAGTTAGTTTTAACAATCTTAATAGATGAGAAATATACGAATTGAGGTGTACATTAATCTCTCATTGCAGGGAGTATATTCCCCAGAAAAAGGATTTAAAAAGGAGGTTAATTTCATTATGTTAAGCCCAAAATATAAGGTTGAAGAGCTGAGAAAATGGATCATTCCTTTGGAGGAGTATAAACCGTTTCCTACTGTGGAGGAACGAGATAAATGGGAGGCGATTACTGATCCTTTGAGAATGGAGCAAATGAAAGAAGCTGAAATATATTTAAATTATACATGGCCTTCATTGCCAGCAAATTTTTTTATGGATTTTGTAAGAAATGGAAATCGTACAAGATATGAAAATCCATCTTTTCAACGGAGGTCGGCATTAGCTTCTCTTGTAATTGCCGAGTGTTTAGAAAGTGAAGGTCGATTTTTGGATGATATTATAAACGGCATTTGGTGTATTTGTGAGGAATCATTTTGGGGTGTTCCAGCTCACAATAACCTTAACAATAAATTACCAAACGTATCTGAACCAATCATCGATTTATTTGCCGGGGAGACAGCTGGATTATTATCATTAACTTACTATTTTCTTAAGTCCAGATTAGATCAAATCGATCCATTGATATGTAATCGTATTCAGTTAGAGGTAAAACGGCGGATTCTAGATCCTTATTTGACAAGGGACGACTTTTGGTGGATGGGATTGGCTACAAAAGGCAAAGTGAATAACTGGAACCCATGGTGTAATTCGAATTGTTTAATGGCTTTTTTGTTTTTGGAAGATGATTTTGAACGCCGGGTACAAGCAGTGGAGAAGGCATTGCACAGTTTAGACTGTTTTCTTAATGTCTACCATGAAGATGGTGGCTGTGATGAAGGGACTATGTACTGGGGACGTGCGGGAGGATCTTTATTTGACTGCCTTGAATTGTTATATAGTGGATCGAACGGGAAAATAGATATGTATTCTGAGCCATTAATTAAAGAAATTGGCCGATATTTGTACAAAAGCTATATTGATGGCGAATACTTTACGAACTTTGCTGATGGGGGTGCAATAGTAAAAATATCTTCAAACCTAGTATACCGCTATGGTTGCCGTATTGATGATAAAAAGTTAATGTCATTAGGGTCTAGTGCATTCCATCTCCAACGTAAAGTAGGCAAAGATAAGCGACTAAATTCTTTAAATCGTCAAATTCATGCTTTATTTGATTTTGAAGAGATGTTAGCAGCTACATCTACACCTCCCTATGTAAGAGATGTATGGCTAAAAGATATTCAAGTGATGGCAGCTAGAGAAGAAGAAGGATCATCGAAAGGCCTTTACCTTGCTGCAAAGGGAGGTCATAACGATGAAAGTCATAATCATAATGACATCGGACAATTTATTGTCTATTCTGATGGTTCTCCTTTCATCATCGACGTTGGTGTTGAGACATATACCAGTAAGACTTTTGGGCCGAATCGTTATGATATATGGACAATGCAGTCGGCTTATCACAATTTGCCTACGATAAATGGTATTCAACAAGGGGTGGGGGAACAATTCAAGGCTACGCAAGTAAAGCAGAAAATAATTGGAAAAGATGTTCGCTTTTCTTTAAATCTTGACTCAGCTTATCCCAAGAAGGCTGGTATTGGAAACTGGGAACGGCAGTTTACGTTTCATCGCGGGAACCCATCGCATATCGAGATTTGTGATAAATTTCAACTTAAAAGGACTACCAAGGATGTTAGTCTAAGCTTGATGATTCCCTTTGAACCACAATTAGATCAAGCGGGATCTATCATCATTCAGAATGCCAATTCAAAAGGAATAAAAGTAGATTATGATGCAGATAATCTTATTGCAACAACAGAGCGAATCATAATTGAAGACGAAAAACTAGGTTCTGTTTGGGGAGAACAAGTTTTTCGAGTCACATTGAAAGCAAAATCGCCTATCAAACAAGCGAGTTGGAAATTGAGGATTTGTCAATTATAGATTGGAAGCGATGAGGATTGATTATAGATAAGAACTTCTACAGATCATCATGTTTATAACCTAATAGCCCCTAGGTATTTGAATCACTTCTTTGGGATTAAGCAGGTATTGAAGGGGAATTCTCATAACTTAGAAATAAACAAGAATTGAATGTCAATAGTCAATACAATCTAAGCAAATTGAAGCGGATAATATATAACTCGTGATTTAGTTATATATTATCCGCATGTTATGAGTGCTCCATTTTATTAATCTATCTCAATCATTTAGGGTCCCCTTCCTACAAGATATGTTAAAGTCTGCTATTTTTAGATAGTTAGAGGGGATTGTTTCAGTAATTATATAGGGAGGTAGGAAAGTTGAAATATGAACATGTTAAATCAGATATTACGGTGATTGGTGGTGGTTTAGCTGGCGTTTGTGCATCGATTGCTGCAGCCCGTCTTGGTCATAAGGTAACTCTTATCCAGAATCGTCCAGTATTAGGTGGAAACTCGAGTAGTGAGATTAGGGTTTGGGTAGTTGGAGCAACAAAACATGGGATTAATCGCTATGCACGCGAAACAGGAATAATGGGGGAATTATTTGTAGAAAATCAGTACAGAAATCCGGAGGGAAATCCTTTTATATGGGACGCTTTAATACTGGAAAAAGTGAAGAATGAAGAAAATATTGAACTATTCTTAAATACGGATGTACATGAATTAGAGGTTGAAGGGGAAAAAACTAATCGAATTATAAAAACAGTGTCCGGGTGGATGGCTGGATCTGAGCGGAAAATTTGTTTTGAAAGTGATGTTTATCTTGATTGTACAGGTGATGGACTTATTGGATATATGGCTGGAGCTAAGTATAGGATAGGAAGAGAATCTAAATATGAATTCCAAGAATCCTTAGCTCCAGAAATTTCAGATGACATTTTATTAGGGAGTACGATTTTGTTTTATACAAGAGATGAAGGATACCCCGTAAAGTTTATTCCACCATCTTTTGCTAAGGATATAACGCAAACCCCAATCTTATCCAATCGAATTATTCGCAGTGGTGATTCGGGTTGTCATTATTGGTGGATTGAATATGGAGGGGAAATGGACACAGTTCATGATAATGAAGAGATAAGAGATGAACTCTGGTCGGTAATCTATGGGGTGTGGGACTATATTAAAAACTCTGGGAAATTTGATTCAGACAATTTAACTCTAGAATGGGTAGGATCTATTCCAGGAAAAAGAGAATATCGCCGTTTTGTTGGTGACTATATATTGCATCAAAATGATATTACTGAGCAGAGGCTATTTAACGATAGAGTAGCATTTGGCGGTTGGTCCATTGACCTTCATCCCTCAAAAGGAATGTATGATGATAAAAGTGGTGCGCAGCATCTCCAAGCAAATGGAACGTACCATATTCCTTTTAGATCACTATATTCAGGAAATGTTTCTAACCTTCTGTTCGCTGGACGTAATATTAGTGCTAGCCATATAGCGTTTGGATCGACAAGGGTAATGGCAACCTGCGCAGTCATAGGGGAAGCGGCCGGAAGCGGAGCAGCTTTTTGTGTTAAAAAAAAGAAAAGCCCAAGAGAGGTATTTCAAGATTATATGGCAGAAATGCAACAAATGTTATTAAGACAAGATGCTTCAGTACTCGGAATAAAAAATCAGGATAAAAATGATCTTGCCCTAAAAGCGACGGTAACGGCATCCAGTTATCTTAAGCAATTGAAGATTGAAACAGCGAATGAGGAATATTGTCTAACAACGGATGTAGGGTTTATTTTTCCTGCTGAAACAGGTGTTAAAAATTTGGAAATTTTAGTAGCGGCTACGTCAACCACAAACCTTGAGGTAGAGATTTATGATACAGGAAAACCTCAAAATTACATTCCATATAAACTGGTTGAAACGCGCAAATTTAAAGTGAGGAAAGGCGAGAAACAGTGGGTTAATACAAATTTTTCTCCTGATCACATATTTGATCATGATGCCTTTGTAGTCATTAAAGCAAATGAAAATATTAAACTATATTTATCTCATGAACCCGTTACAGGTGTATTATCCTTTGTGAAAGAGGATGTAAAACAAACTAAGCTTCATTCCTATACATTTATTAGCCCAGTTCTTGAATGGACGATGAAGCCTGTTCACCGAAAACTGTTTTGTTTTAGAATGAAGTCCATTCTGACGGCTTATGAGCCAAGAAAGGTAATTAATGGTTTGGTGCGCCCTTATGGTGGTGTAAATATGTGGGTCTCTGACAAACTTTCCAATGGAGAAGAGCAATGGATTTCTTTAAATTGGGACCAAGATGTTTCGTTAAAAGAAATTCAGCTAACCTTTAATGATGATGTCAATGAAGACTTAGTTAATTTGCATCACCATCGAACTCCATTTGACATTATACCAGAGCTTGTTCGCGATTATAGAATTGAAGCGTATATAGACGGGAAATGGACAACACTCATTGCTGAAAAGGCTAATAGAAAGAGAAAGCGGGTTCATCACTTGCCTTACTCAGTAAAGACAAAGCAACTTCGGGTCGTAATCGAATCGACAAATGGATGCCCAAGGGCAGAGATAATCGAAATAAGGGCATATTCAAAACAAGTATCATTGAAGGAAGCATAGGTAGGGGTCAAGTAGTTATCTTTCTTACGACCTTATTAGATAAAACACCTGTTATGTTGCATCCAACAGAAGGGGTACGAGTTTATAATACAGCTGATCAGATTGCTGTATATGAGTGGGGAGCGTCAAGAGCCTCTGCCGCAGTTGTAAACATTCTCAATGGTGTAGAAGTAGGGATGTCAGAATTCGAAGCTGTCAGAAATATGAATTATGCAGGAGAACCTTTGAGTGCCCATCTTATGTTTTCAGCTAGGAAAGACCAAATGATTGGATTGCGTAGCCCATCTGGGAAGAAAATCGCCTTAGGAGATGGTGCAACAACCGTAGTCTCCTATTGGGGAGGCCTAAGCTGTCGCGCTGGAATCATAGCTAAGGAAAATGAAGAATTTATAGAGAAGTTTGCAAAGCCATATTTTAAAGCGATTGCGACATGGTATCAAGAAGTAGGAATCGGTGTACGTGGCGGAGATCTGTTTGAAAAATGTCGGACTGTTTTGGCAGAAGGGAACTTAAAACCAGCTCTGAACCCAGGGCATCTAACAAGTACAGATGAGTGGCTTCATACACCTATACGCCCAAATAGTGGGGAGGTGATTGCATCAGGCATGGCCTTCCAATGCGATATCATTCCAACTCCGCTTCCGCATGGTGTAGGTCTGAACTGTGAAGATAGTGTCGTCATTGCAGATAAAGACTTACGGGAGGAATTAAAGGAGAAACATCCAAACGTATGGGCAAGAATAGAGGCAAGACAAACCTTTGTCAGAGAGAAACTTGGGATTGATCTCAATGATGAAGTACTGCCTTTATCTACAAACCCGGCCTATTATAATCCCTTATGGTTGGCACCTGAAAAGGCATTAGTGTTGGTATAAGGATTAAAAGTGGAGTGAAATGAGGAGACCCTCTTCGGTGGAAGAGGGTCTTTAACTTGGATTTCAACGTTATGCTTATAATTTTGCATCGGTAGATTAAATATCTTTGATTTAAGGCGAATCCTGATCCAGAATTTGTTCAGAATCAGATACCATAAAAGGACCTTCCTATTCAGTAGGAGGGTTCTTTCTCGATTCTATGTGCGGGCAATAATGGGGTATTTGGCAAGTGGAAAATCCATAAAACCACGAAAATGTACACTTACTAACAGTTAATTACTTTAATAGACTCTATATACCAATAACCATCTCCATTGAAGCATGTATAGGCCATTCAAATTTCAAATTCACCAAACTTTATAACTGCTGTAGTGGATTTGATCAATTGACTTTTGGAGAAATATCACTTATAATTCAATTAATCAATTGAATAGTAAAGGAGGAGGAACAACATGGCAGGAGAAAAAATTTATGATGTGATCATTATTGGTGCTGGTCCGGCTGGAATGACAGCGGCTGTTTATACTTCACGTGCCAATTTGTCTACATTAATGATTGAGCGTGGGATTCCTGGGGGGCAAATGGCTAATACAGAAGAAGTTGAGAATTATCCCAGCTATGAAAGTATCATGGGTCCAGAATTATCAACTAAAATGTTTGAACATGCAAAGAAGTTCGGTGCTGAGTATGCCTACGGTGATATTAAAGGTCTTGTAGATAATGGAGACATTAAAACAGTCGTGGCCGGTACCAAAGAATACAAAACGTATTCTGTTATTATCGCAACGGGTGCTGAATATAAGAAACTAGGCATACCTGGTGAAAATGAACTTGGTGGCCGTGGTGTATCTTATTGTGCGGTTTGTGATGGAGCCTTTTTTAAAGGAAAAGAGCTAGTCGTTGTAGGGGGAGGCGATTCTGCTGTTGAAGAGGGTGTTTATTTAACAAGATTCGCTTCAAAAGTAACGATTGTTCATCGTCGTGATCAACTCCGTGCCCAAAAAATCCTTCAAGATCGTGCATTTGCCAATGAAAAGGTTGATTTTATTTGGAACCATACAGTGAAAGAAATTCATGAGAGAGATGGGAAAGTCGGGAGTCTTACGCTTGTTTCAACAGATGACGGTACGGAAAAAGAATTTAAAGCGGATGGGGCTTTTATTTATATAGGAATGTTGCCATTGTCTACACCATTCGAAAGCCTTGGTATTACCAATGGGAATGGCTATATTGAAACAAATGAGCAAATGGAAACAAACGTACCTGGCATTTTCGCTGCAGGTGATATTCGTGAGAAAACGTTGCGGCAAATTGTAACAGCTACAGGCGATGGGAGTATTGCGGCGCAAGCGGTACAACATTATGTCGAGGAAATAAAGGAACGCGTAAAAATTCAATAATTGATCTTCGTTAGCTAATACAGGTTAAATGACAAAAAATGATTAAGAAAAGGAGAGTTGTTTTATGAATCAAATTACAGTCTATACAACAAGTACTTGTCCCTACTGTGACATGATGAAAAATTTTCTAAAGGAGAAGGAAATTCCTTTTAAAGAGGTAAACGTCCAACAAGATCCCATTGCCGCCAACCGCCTAGTGCAAACAACCGGTCAAATGGGTGTTCCCCAAACTGAAATAAATGGCCAATGGGTATTAGGATTTGATCCAAACCGTGTTATGCAGTTACTAAATTGAACTACTCACCACTTAATTTCTAACGAAATTTGAAGTGGGAGCTTCCTGCGAACATCAAGGCATCCCTCGGTTATTTTAGCAGGCTCTACCCGTAGTCCCTACGGTGAAAGCTTTATATATCCTGTACGTTGACTCGCCACGCACCCTACTTTAGCTTGGTTTTCGCAACTTCGGAATGCGTGGAGGCGATAGAACGTTGAAGATTTTATGTGACAGACGTTTTTCCTGTCACAACCTCATATCTTCAGTTTTCAAAGAACAATTTACAGGAATATTGTACCGTGCGAACATGAGTTTTGGATACCGCCAACCGACATTCATCTCCCACTTATTTTTGGGCTATGCCCTGCACAAAATTGAAGAGGAAGTCTTTTGTCGGAAAAAAATAAAAATTTTTCCCTTGCCCTTATAAGAAATTCAGTTGTGAATTTTATATTTAGAAGGGTATGGAGTAGTATATCAGTCTAAAATATGATGATAGAAAAGAAATCATGAAAATGCAGAAGAAAATTTTTGTTTCACGAAGGAATCACCACTTGCCATGTTTTATACCAGACAAGTGGTGATTGTTTCATGATTAGGGTTTACTTAATTTTATAACAAGTGCCCTTCCTGTTCAAACTAGGCAATGCAAGCTGTAGAAGCTACTCTCTTCTCCATACTCTGCGGCTAGGGCGCTATGCCAAAGACATCTATTTATACCACATCACTTTGTAAAAGATTTGATGATAAGGAGGCCGCAAAAATGAAGGATATGGAAAACTTAACAACAATATATGATGTAGACAGATTCATAAATAGTCATAACCTCAGCTTCATCTATGTATCAAGGGAAAACTGTGGTGTGTGCCATGCAGTACTTCCAAGACTTAGAGAGCTGTTAGATCATTATAAAGATATTTATTTAGGGTTCGTAGATGCCTCTCAATTAGAAGAAATAGCAGCTAAACTTTCGGTCTTTACAGTACCAGCACTACTTTTATTTATCGAGGGAAAAGAATATTTGCGGGAAGCTCGTTTTGTCCATTTTGATGAATTAAAAATAAAACTAGATTCACTGTATGAGCTTTATAACGAATAACAAATTATTGAATGTAACTTGACATATTTAGGCAGAAATTATACATTTCAAGTGATCAATAGAATTTGCAAAAGAACCGTTTTATAGACGTATCAGTTGAAACTGTGAAAGAACTTTTTATCCATGAGAAGATGGACAAGTTAGAAGCCAAAGTATATCTGGAAAGTGATCTATTTCACGAGGAATTGTGACTGAGTTGGAAAGCTTGTGAAACGGAGAATGATGATACAATCTAATCTGCTAATCAGTTTGGATGACAGATTATGCAGAGGAGAGAATCCATTTACGCTCTCCTTTTTATAAATATAATAATGATTTTCTAGACAGGAGTGTAGTGAAATGAAGTGGAGAGAAATTACCACCCTTGAGGAATGGCATGAAGTTTTTACGGAATCTAAAAAACGAGATCAGGTCATTATAAAACATAGTACAACTTGCTCAGTAAGCGCTAATGCTCTAAAAGAGTTTGATCAATATTTAGATGATGCGCCCAATACTAATATAGACTACATTCTAGTAAAGGTCATTGAATCACGTGAAGTATCTAATAAAATTGCTGAAGATCTAGAGCTCAAGCATGAATCACCACAAATTATCTACCTAAAAGAGGGAGCAAGATATTGGAATGCATCCCATTGGGCCATTAGCAAAGAACATATGAAGGCAGTATTGGATTAATTTTAAATCTTTACTATGTACCGTTTAAGTCACAATAGTACCATCAAATTATATGTTTGCTGAATAAAGGATGATGAGGATGGAAGAACTTATTTCTTCTGCGAAGGATTATAAAGATCAATTGTATAAACAACTTGCAAGAGTGGGAAAAAGTTTATCTAGTGATAAACGATTAGAAATATTAGATTTGTTATCAAATGGACCTAAAACAGTTGAGAAGCTAGCAAGGGACTCCGGTATGTCTGTAGCAAATGTCTCACGTCACCTTCAAATTTTGAACGACTCTAGATTGGTTAAATTCACAAAAAAGGGAACCTATGTGATTTATTCGTTAACGGATGAGTCAGTGGTAGATTTCTTATATTCGCTATGGAAAATTAGTGAAAACCATATTTCCGATATTAACCAAATAAAAAGAGATTTTATTAAAAATCTCGATGGAATTGAGACGTTATCTGTAGATGAATTATATGGAAAATTAGCTAAAGAGGATATTGTGCTTTTGGATTTGAGAGCAGAAGATGAATTTGAGAATGGCCATATAGAAGGTGCAATCTCAGTCCCTATGGAAGAATTGGATTTATATTTACAGAAGTTACCTAAGGACAAGGAGATTATTGCTTACTGTCGTGGGAAATTTTGTGCACTATCAGCTATTGCTGCCAAAAAATTGAAGGAACACGGCTTTACTGCCTATAGTATGGATGAAAGTTTTTACGCCTGGGAAAAATATATGAAAAATCATTAAACAAGATCAAGCAAAGTAAAGATTATAATAAAAATTGTCTTTATAAAGTTCGAGAAATCATCCTTTTGATGGGGATTTTCTAGAGGTTAAAAATCCCCGTTTTTCATTAAGAGAACCCTATTCTTAGGAAGTCCCCATATCCCATTGCAGGAACCCCATTCTTCGGGAACCCTCCCCATATCCCATTGCAGGAAACCCATTCTTCGGGGACCATCCCCATATCCCATTGCAGGAAACCCATTCTTGCGGAAACATCCCCACATCCCAAGCAGAACCCCCATTTCTCATATAGAAAGAAACCCATTTTCTAGATAATGGTGCTAGATTTATGAACAATTCAGCGCTTTGTCAAGCCCCTGAACAAAGGAACGGGGTTTACCTTTGTCCCATGCATCTTTTATGGTAAGATAAGAAAAACTTTAAATGGAGTGGTCGTAGTGAAAATAAACTTTACGAAAAAGCAGTATAGACAGCTACTTGATCTTGTATATCTTGGTGAATGGACGGCTAATTCCTCAAAAGTGCACGGGGAACGAAATGAAGAGTATGATGAAATTTTTCAATATGTCTGTTCCTTTAGCAAATCATTTGGTTGTGAGGATCTTATTGAATTTGATCAATCGTTTGGGGAGTATTTTCCAACGAAGGAATATGAAGAAAGTATGCACTCTTATATTGAGGAAAATGATAATGAAGTTTTCTGGAATCAGATTAGTTTACGGTTGGCGAAGAGGGATATCCAAAAAATCGGGAAGAAGTATCGCTCAAAGGAAGAATACTTAAGGCATCTTTTTCAATTGGAAGAGGAATATGAAATTGAATTTGAGAAGCATGGAATTGAACGCCTTGTCATTAGGGAAAAGGAATTGGAATCATAATAGAAGCAGATTCTGAACATAAATATGGTGCCGCGTTCGCGAGAACCAATAAAACTAGCTGTTTTGAATAGTAATAGAATAAACGTTTCAATTTAGGAATCCGTTATCGAAAAAGTATGATATTATCAAACTAGCAACTGAATATTGTTTGGGTGGTTGGTTGTCAATCTTCTTTCCTGTTTGAGGAAGGGAGGTGATAATCATGGAAACATTTCTTGAATTTCTAAAGGGAATTTTAAAAGGGATTGTGCGTGCCTTTAGTGCACATTTCTTTAAAAAAACATTTCTAGAAAAAGAGAAAACCACCCGACGCCGTAGGAAGGAGGGCACTGAAAAAGTCCCTTTATACAAAAACGGAGAGAAACTCATATTTTTTTGGGGTTTCTCTCCGTTTTTGGTTTATAATTAAGGTATCT
>NZ_JAGGKH010000032.1 GCF_017873565.1 Lederbergia galactosidilytica | reverse complement strand
CACACCCGTTCCCATCCCGAACACGGCAGTTAAGCTCTTCAGCGCCGATGGTAATAAGGGGCTTCCCCTTGTGAGAGCAGGACGTTGCCAGGCAACTTGAAAGCACGGTCCTAGATCGTGCTTTCATATAAAAACATTTTTCGATTAATATTTGCTTTACTAAATATAATCATGTAGTATGTTACTTGAGGTTTCTTATTTTTATCGTCGCGGGGTAGAGCAGTCTGGTAGCTCGTCGGGCTCATAACCCGGAGGTCGCAGGTTCAAATCCTGCCCCCGCAATCATTTTATACATAAAATAATAATGAACGTTAGGTCCGGTAGTTCAGTTGGTTAGAATGCCTGCCTGTCACGCAGGAGGTCGCGGGTTCGAGTCCCGTCCGGACCGCCACTATTGCAAGCGAACAGATTTGTTCGTTTTTTTGTTGTAGATATTTATTTTTTAAACCTTACTAAAAATTAAATCATTAGGATTATAAAGGAATGAGAAAGCTTTTTTGCTCATTCTTTTTTTTTCGGGTAAACTTGTAATGAATGATTTAGAAGGGGAATGACGAATGGCGAATTTTGAAATAAAATCCAATCAACCAAAAGACACTTATTTAATAGCAAAAAGGTTAGGAAAGCTCCTTGGCCCCAACGATGTCATTTTACTTGAAGGGGATCTTGGGGCGGGAAAGACGGCTTTTACAAAAGGGTTGGCAAGTGGATTGGATATCAAACGCACCGTGAATAGTCCGACATTTACGATCATAAAAGAATACCAAGGGAGACTGCCTTTATATCATATGGATGTATATCGAGTGGAAGACTCACTTGAAGATTTAGGCCTTGAAGAATACTTTTACAATCAAGGTGTTTCTGTTATTGAATGGGCCCATTTAATAACAGAACAGTTACCATCGGAAAATCTTACGATATACTTATATCATGAAGGTCAAACAGCAAGAAAGATTGTATTTCAACCGAATGGAAAAAGGTATGAAGCATTATGTGAGGAGTTATGGAATGAGAATCTTAGCCATTGATACATCAAATGAAGTATTGGGAATCGCCTTACTAGATGAAGATCAAGTTATTGGTGAATATATGACTAATATGAAAAAAAATCATAGTGTTCGTGTTATGCCAGCCATTGAGAAGTTATTGGCAGATTGTGAAACAAAAGCGAGTGAGCTAGATAAAATTGTTGTAGCCCAGGGACCCGGCTCTTATACCGGAGTTCGAATTGGTGTAACGGTAGCAAAAACATTGGCTTGGGCTTTACAAATTCCCTTAGTTGGTGTTTCAAGCCTAGCGACACTAGCCGCAACAGCTCATTATTTTGATGGTTATATCTCACCGTTATTTGATGCAAGACGCGGTTTGATCTATACCGGGTTATATGAATATCAGAACGGAAAGCTATTGACTGTTTGGGATGATCGTAATATATTGGCAAAGGAATGGGCTGAACAATTACAAACGTTGAAAAGACCAATTTTATTTATTGGAAATGATATTACTCTTCACCAAGAGCTGCTCGGATCTATTTTGCATGACCAGGCGCATTTTGCAGGAATGACTGAGCATAATCCTCGTCCAGGAGAATTGGGAAAGCTAGGCTTAACATCTGAGGCGGTTGCACTTCATTCTTTTACCCCTAATTATGCACGACTGGTAGAGGCAGAGGCTAAATGGTTAGAAAAACAGGAGCGTAAGAACTAATGGAATCGTGTCAAGAACGTGAGGCTGTCACATATCGCGTAGCAACAGAAGCGGATGTTGAACAAATTGTTGAAATAGAGAATCGAGCTTTTACTGTGCCTTGGCCGGCAGAAGCTTTTTACCAAGATATCCTTACAAATCGTTTTGCCCTTTATTTATTATTAGAATATGGAGGGAAGGTTGCGGGGTATTGTGGTGTCTGGATTGTCATTGACGAGGCACATATCACTAATATTGCGTTACTTCCCGAGTATAGGGGAAGGAAGCTCGGACAAAACTTATTGGAAAAAATGATGTCGACTGCTAGGAAAGCTGGTGCCAAAACGATGACGCTTGAGGTAAGGGTAAGTAATCTTCCAGCCAAATCACTTTATAAAAAGTTAGGATTTCAAGAAGGCGGAATTCGTAAAAGATATTATACAGATAATCAAGAAGACGCATTAGTCATGTGGGTGAATTTATAAATGGATAAAGAACTGTTAATATTAGGGATTGAAACAAGTTGTGATGAAACGGCTGCAGCTGTCATAAAAGACGGGAAAGACATCCTTTCCAATGTAGTAGCCTCGCAAATTGAAAGCCATAAGCGTTTTGGCGGTGTTGTACCAGAACTTGCTTCCAGACATCATGTTGAGCAAATTACGCTTGTGATTGATGAAGCTTTAAATGAAGCAAAAGTCGCTTTGACAGATATTGATGGAATCGCAGTTACGAAGGGACCTGGTTTAGTGGGGGCTCTTCTTGTTGGAGTCAATGCAGCAAAGGCCTTAGCTTTTGCACATAATATTCCACTTGTACCTGTTCACCATATTGCGGGGCATATCTACGCGAATCGCCTAATCACCGAACTAAAGTTTCCTTTACTTGCTCTCGTTGTCTCAGGAGGACATACTGAATTGGTCTATATGGAAAAACACGGAGCCTTTAAGGTAATCGGTGAGACATTAGATGATGCGGCAGGTGAGGCATATGATAAGGTTGCTAGAACATTGAAGCTCCCTTATCCAGGTGGCCCCCATATTGATCGCCTCGCTCAAAAAGGGAATGCTGTTCTTGATCTCCCAAGGGCATGGCTAGAGGAAGGATCATATGATTTTAGTTTTAGTGGTCTCAAATCAGCTGTCATTAATACACTTCATAATGCAGAACAACGCGGTGAAGTCATTGCCAGTGAGGATGTAGCTGCTAGTTTCCAAGCAAGCGTAATAGAAGTTCTTACAGAAAAAACAGTCCGTGCCGCTAAGGAATATAATGTCCATCAGGTGTTATTAGCGGGCGGAGTTGCGGCTAATCAAGGTTTGCGAACCGCATTACAGGAAGCTTTTCAGCCGCTATCAGAAATCGAACTCATTATACCTCCCCTAAATCTCTGTACGGACAATGCTGCGATGATTGCTGCAGCCGGGTCTGTCTTATTTGAACAAGGTAAACGGGGAAAAATGGATATGAACGCTTATCCAGGACTAGATATTGAGAATTTTTGACAAAGAAAGTTTGCACTGAAATATTAAACTTTACAACATCGAGGGATACAAATCATCTATGCATTTGTATCCCTATTTTATTTGGAAAAAGGGAAGCCATTAGTTAGGTATGAGAGAAAAATGCCTTAAAATTGGAAGGTGTAGAGTTGCACTATGTAATTATTTTGTTATCCTTGTTCGTTTCAACTATAGGATCGGTTTTAATATTAAAAAGAAAAAACAATAAATTAGTAAGTAGGTTATCGGCTTTTGCCTTAAATATGTTCATATTAATCGGTGCAACTTGTATTTTATATAGTATGGATGAGGAAGCAAGAATTTTTGGTTGGGGTCTTTCAGAAAACTACATTTTAATATTGGCCATTCCAGTCATAACTTGGATAAACCTTTTGATTCTGCAATTTGCGAAAAAAGAGAAATAAACTATAATGTCAGCTCACAGGCTATATAAGAGTCAATTTTTATTAAAATAATCCTAAGTAAGATTCAAGAATAGGGGGACAGTAATGGAAAGATTAGCTATTATTACGGTTGGTAAAACTCATAGTGGGAAGACAACATTTGCAAGAGCTTTAGAAAAGAAGTTAAATAATTCCTTCGTTATGGATCAAGACAATCAGGCTGAATTTATAAATAAGTATTATAAGAAACTACGGCCAAAGCAAGGACCAAATACGCTGAAATATGAGCTGACACGGCAAATTGTCGCTTATGCCAAAGAAAATACTGATTTACACTTCATTATTTGTAACTCTAATCGAGGGAGAAAAGGACGGTTATATTTGTTAGAAGAATTGTTTCCAAAAGGTGAATTTGTTCGTATTCTCGTCCATTTTGATATTCCAGATGATGTTTTACAGGCTCGAGTCAAACAAAGCCAGCGTAGTACCAATATATTAAGAGCAGCTGCTAATTTTGAAGAAGTACTTATTCGTCAGCAGACTGATTCTCTCAAAGAAGATATAAAAGACCCAGTAGAGGATGAGGCAGATTATCTCTTTGTAATTAAAAACAATGCAGAAACTCAATCTATTATTCAAAGGATTGTGCATATTGCTCAGTCTTTATAGAACTATTTTGAAAGCGTAATCAAGTCTGTATGGCAAGAATTGAAAAAAGTTACAATATAAAAGCCCCTAAAAATATTTTAGGGGTTATTTTATTTGGAAGAATAAGTCGTTTTTTTTGTTTACCTTTTACTAACTCAATCGTTATACATAGGGGAGGGGCGGTATGGATGAGGCATTCGAGAGAAAGTTACAGGAAAAATTGCGTTCAGTTTATCTTATTTTAATAAAAATGGGGGCAAGTAAAGAAGATGCTGAAGATATTACACAAGAAACAGCCATTCAATTTATTCAGTATATGGAAGGGATTGAAGTAGAATTTGCACAGGCATGGCTATACCGCGTAGCGATTCATAAATATTATGATCTATTGAAGAAAAAGAAAACACATAAGACGTACATATTAGCATTTGATATGCATCAGCTATTTAATTATGAAACGCCAGAACATTTTTTATTGAAAAAAGAAGTACGTGAAAAAGTTCAGCGAGCACTAAAAACAATGAAGCCAAAAGAAGCAGAGTTGCTTTTATTAAAATATAGTGCGAACTTTTCATTAAAAGATATTGCACAACTATTTGATACAACGGATAAAACGATAAAAACACGATTGGCTAGGGCGAGGAAAAAACTAATAGGATTACTAGAGGAGAAGTGAGTGGATGAAGGATAAATCAATATTTGCGCCAGATGATTCATTTTCCGCCTTAATAAAAAGGGCCAAACGAAAGTCACTAAAAAGAAGTATTACCATATCCATATTTGTCACGATTGGTATGTTAATTTTATTATGGGGATTTTTATATGTTGGACAGTATTTTATGTATGAAAGAATGGATAAAGATGTGAAAGAAACAACTGATTATACGCAAATGGTTGGTGCGAATGTGTATCCAGGAGGGGGAACATATGATCATTTTTTTATTGCGAGTACATCCAATGTATCGGCATACAAAGAAGTGAATGGCCATATAATTAATTGGCATTCGACTAGTACATTTCATACGATTTTTGGAACGAAGTCAACATTGAATACATCTACTTTTCAAGAAGTAAACCACGCTACCTATAATAATAATTATAAAATGGTGAAATTTCACCTGCCTAATGTAGAAGCGGTTCATAATGATGTTGACTATTTAGAGTCACTGCCAGACTTTTATAGTGTGGAGGTTGCTCTATCCTTTGATGAGGAATTAACACTTGAAGAAGTTTATCAAACATTCCCGACTGCTAGTTGGTTGTGGGTAGCGTCAGATCAATTAAAAGCTGAAAGAAGCGCAGAATCTAAAAACTCATCGGCATTTAAAGGGGATTTTAGTGAGATAAACGGTGATGATGCAGTAGGATTCCCTGTAGATCCGACTAAACCATTTATGGAAGGAGCTGAGCAATATCTCTTTTTTCTAAAAGGGCAATCCAATAAATTAGTTGGCGCGAAAGACGTTTTAGCAACAATGAATTACCAGAATCTGAACGAAATCCCTATTGCTGGTGTTATTCTGACTGGTACGGTAGAAGAGATTTTGCCATATACAAAAAAACAACCAGTTAGAGTTGTCCGAACAGGAGTGATTATTCCATATTAGGAGGAAAAATGATGAAAAATCTAGTGAACTTGTTAATGTTTATTATTTCAGCTTTTATTTTAAGCGGTACAGTATTTTTGGTTAATGGTAGCCTGCCACAAAATGCGTTATTACTCGTTGGTATTATATTGCTCATTATGTTATTAGCCATACTTACTACTTCAAAACTATATCCGAATCATCAAATAAGGCTGTGTTTTGGTATCTGTGGAATTATTTTAATCCTATTTATACCATGTCTTACTACCTTAAATAATTTGCAGGCACCATTAGATAGTACTCGATTTATTCATTTTTTGGAAATATTTATTTTAATACCAATTCTTTTTATAGGAGCAGTTATTTTAGGATACCGACATTATTTTATTAGGAGAGAGTAAAATAAATCTGTAAAGGCATAGGGATGAAAGGACTGGGCCCATTTTAGGTTCAGTCTTTTCTTTTGTCTCGAGCTATAAGTGATAATTTCAGTTGGAGAATGGAAATTAAAGACATTACGGATAACCAATTTACAAAAACCAGTATAACCGCACTTACTGATAAGTCATCACAACGTATGATACCTAATAAACGTATGTGTTTGAAGGGAGATATACTGTTGCCAAAGATATCCGTTATTATGACAAGTTACAATAAGCCAGAATATATTAAAGATGCTATATCCGCTATTCTAAGACAAACGGAGAGAGATTTTGAACTACTTTTAATGGATGATAATTCTGATGAGCAGACACAGGAAGTCATTGCTCCTTTTTTAATAGACAACAGGATTCGCTTTTTCAAAAGTGATATCCAAACTGTCCAAGAGCGAGTAGAGAAAACACGTTATGCCGTTCTTATTAATCAAGCATTGGAAATGGCTAAGGGAAAATATATTACGTATGCGACCGATGATAATGTGTATCACCCCAATCGTTTGAAAAAAATGGTCCAATATCTAAATCAGCATGCTCATGCACAAATTGTCTATTCCGGTTCTAAAACGATCTATTTAGATCAGAACGGTCATAAAACAAAAGAAGTAACGCGCCCGGCCACTTCGATCACCTGGATGGCCCCTTGCGCACTAGATCATTGTGCCATTATGCACAGAGCGTCTATCTTGCCGCACATAAAAGAGAAATGGGGCTCTTATTGGGATGAAGATCCGCAATTTTATCGAATAGGGGATGCTCGCTTTTTTTGGCGCTTGAACCAAGAATGGCCATTCTATCCTATCAATGAAGTGTTGGATGAGAATTATATTACGACAAGTTCGATTCATTACAAACTTTTTTCGGCGGAACAAGATGAGTTTACGCGCTTATTACCGACACAGCGCAACTGCAAGGAACTTCGAGAGGATTTACGAAAAAGAAGGAGGTGACCGTTATGGAAGTTTATTTACGGAATTATTGGTTATTAAATTTAGAGTTCATCGATGTTTTTTCAGCTTTAACATATAAAAATATTCCGTTGCCTCTTTTAAGTAATTTTTATCATTATTTAGATCAACCTTTACAGGAAAAAATGCAATCAGCAGATTTCTGTCAATATTCAGCACAAACCTTTAAGGAGGAGGAAATACAGCATCGATTTGAAAAATGGCTGAGTCCACTTCGCAAACCATTGCGTGCGAAAAACAAACAAGGTAAGTTATTAATGAATTTTGATTATCTTCGTTTTACTGAGGAAAATTATCGGAAGTTTTCTCCAGAAACTACTATGCTTTTAACGAGATGGAGGATGAAGGAGCTCTATACCATTCCTGTCATTAGCATGTTAGATCATACAAGGAATGCACCCGGAATAGCCCAAGCCTTTATTGCAAAAGCGAAAGCTATTTTTGCAGCACAGAAGCAACATCCCGCTTTTTCCAATGAAGCTTTTCAAACAGCGTTTTTAAGAGATATCCCGCGAATGATTGAAAAAATTGATATGGTTTATGCGGTCCTGACAAATAATCCTATTCAAGCGATATTAGTCGGAACAACAGAGGAATTAACAAGTCGGATTTTAACGATTATTGGTCATACATTGGGTATTCCTAGTTTTTGTTTGCAACATGGGCTAATTCTTGGAGAGGAAGCCTATTTGCCAGCTTTTGCTTCTTATTATGTAGTCTATGGTCAGTATGAGAAGGAGTGGTATAAGAGTAGAGGCGTTCCAGACAAACAAATAGTCATTGCAGGTCATCCACGTTACGACGAAATTTTTACAATGTCGCCTGTAGATCGAAAGCAGGTTTTAGAAAGCTTAAATTTAAATCCAAGTAAAAAGACTGTTTTCATGGCTACCCAGCCAAATAGCTCCTCGTTTTTTGCGGAAATGGCCAACACTGTTGTAAAGCTTCCTAATATTCAAATCATCATGAAGCCACATCCTTGGGAGAAAGCCAAAAATCGAACACAGGCTTATTTGGCTTTAGCGAATAAATATCGACAAATCCAATATGTTACCACTGAAGTTCCTCTTTATAGTCTAATTTCAGCTTCCGATCTCGTTGTGGTGGCAAATTCTACTGTCGGTTTGGAGGCGATGTTACTCGACAAGCTCTTAGTTATTTATAAATCACCTACAGCTAATCGAGATTACCCTTATTATGATTCATTAGGAAATCTCGTGAAATCAACTCCAAAATTAGTACATGAGACAATTAGAACCCTATTATTTTCTCCTACTCAACAAAATGATGCTCGCCAAATTAGAAATCAATTTATTCAAAATAACTATCCCACCCAAAATTCAATTTCTGCCCTTCAAAATTTTTTAAAGGAGTATGTGGGATAGGTCATTTATTCTGGGAATAACTTATAAATTCTTTTGAGATTCTTGCTAATGTGACACTAGTGCAATTTGGTGTCTGAGAGTTTTACTCAAAAGGTGCGGTATTCATAAGAAATGCTCCAATATGGAAGCGTCTCTTTCGATCCAACCAGGCATTTTAAAAAGGAGGTGTGACGGATTCGATGTTTTTTCAAGATAAGAAAATATTGATTATTGGTGGTACAGGAACAATCGGGCAAGGCTTATTACAAAAAATTCTTCAAGAAGAACCACGGGTAGTTCGGGTCTTCAGTAGGGATGAACAGAAGCAATTTATTATGCAAAATCAGTATGCGGAAGATACGAGACTGCGCTTCTTGATTGGAGATGTTCGAAGCTATGACCGTGTGGCAAGTGCGATGGAAGATGTGGATTTCGTCTTTCATACCGCAGCGATGAAACATGTATCCTTCTGTGAATATAATCCATTTGAAGCGGTTTTAACAAATATCATCGGTACTTACAATGTTATTAAAGCCGCCATTGCTCAAAAAGTAAAAAAGGTGATTTTTACAAGTACAGATAAGGCCATTTCACCGACAAACAATTATGGAGCGACAAAACTAACAGCAGAAAAATTGATCACATCTGCCGAACATTCAAAAGGGTCAAGCAAGACAATTTTTGCTAGTGTTCGATTTGGGAATGTGATGGGATCAAGAGGTTCGGTCATTCCATTATTTAAAAAGCAGATTCTTGAGAAGAGAGAAATGACGGTTACTGATCAAAGTATGAGTCGATTTATGATGACATTAGATCAAGCAACAAGCCTCACAATTGAAGCAATGAAATTAGCGAATGGTGGTGAGACTTTTATTTTAAAAATGCCAGTTATTTCTTTGAGAGATCTTGTGCAAGTTCTAAAAGAAGAGGTAGCAAATCGCCATCATATTCCTCAAGAGGAGATCAACCTAAAGGAAATTGGTTTAAGGCCAGGGGAAAAGAAATATGAAGAACTCATGACATATGACGAATCACTTCATGCGATTGAACTGCCTGATATGTTTATTATCCCATCTCCATTCAAGCCACAACCACAATACAAAAATGGAAAAAAGGCAAAGCCAGGAAACTATCAATCTGGTGATCCTCAACCAATTAGTATAGAAGAAATTCGAACCTTTATATTACAGGAAAATTTAATTTGAACATGGGTTATAGAAAGGAGACAATAGGATGAAAGTTTTAGTGACAGGGGGTACGGGGTTTATTGGCAGATGGGTGACAAAGAAATTATTAGAAGATGAGCATGATGTATGGATTGTCGATAATCTCGCCAATTCCAGGACAAATAATATCGAAGCATTTAATGACTTTGACCATTTTAAAGGATTTACAGAGGGGGATATTAAAGAACCGCAAACTTTGAAGGCGTTATTTAAAAAAGGAGAATTTGATATCTGTTATCACTTAGCCGCAAGTATTAATGTCCAAGATAGCATTGATGACCCAAAGACGACCTTCGAGAATGACACAATTGCAACCTTCCATTTATTAGAACTATGTAAAAAGTATCATACTAAGCTTGTTTTTATGAGTACATGCATGGTATATGACCAAGCTTCTAATGAAAAAGGAATTACTGAATTAGATCCGATCAAACCAGCTTCTCCTTATGCGGGTGCAAAAATAGCAGCGGAAAACATGGTTTTATCATATTACTATGCGTACGACTTACCAGTTGTCGTTGTTCGGCCTTTTAACACATATGGCCCATTTCAGAAAACAGGTGGTGAAGGAGGAGTTGTGGCCATCTTTATTCATAATCGCCTAGATGGAAAAATATTAAAGATTTATGGAGATGGTACACAAACTAGGGATCTATTATATGTGGAAGATTGTGCCGACTTTGTGGTCTCAGCAGGCTATTCTGACCAAGCAAATGGCGAAATTATTAACGCTGGGACGGGGCGTGATATTGCCATTAATGATTTAGCATTGCTAATTGCAAAGGACCCTGGAAAAATCCAACATGTGGAGCATATCCATCCTCAAAGTGAAATTCCTAAATTGCTTTGCAACTATGAAAAGGCAAAAAAGCTGTTGAACTGGAAACCTAAAGTTTCTCTTGAAGAAGGGATACAACGAACGGAGCAATGGATTAAGTCCCAAAAGGATTCAATCTGAGTTTGCGAAAAGGAGAATTTAAAATGGAGAAGAAGCTAGCGATTTTAGGGGGAAATCCGGTTAGAGGAACATATTTGCCATATGGTCGACAATGGATTGATGATGATGATATTCAAGCTGTTGTAAAAGTATTAAAAAGTGATTTTTTAACAACAGGTCCTGAAGTAGGGAAATTTGAGCAAGATTTTGCCGACTATATTGGAAGCAGATATGCGGTTGCATTTGCAAACGGTACAGCTGCCCTTCATGCCGCTTGTTTTGTTGCTGGTATTTCACAAGATGACGAAGTAATCACATCACCACTTACTTTTGTAGCAAGTGCAAATTGTGTTTTATATGTAGGTGGAAAACCAGTTTTTGCGGATATTGACCCAATTACGTATAATCTCGATCCACAATCCATTAAAGAAAAATTGACCCAAAAAACAAAAGCCATTATTGTTGTAGATTATGCAGGACAACCAGCACAATTGGATATTATTCATCAGATTGCTAAAGAAAATCAATTAATTGTTATTGAAGATGCGGCCCATGCATTAGGGGCCTCTTTTAAGAATAAAAAGGTCGGTACTATTAGTGATATGACAATGTTTAGTCTTCATCCAGTCAAACATATTACGACTGGTGAAGGTGGAATGATCACAACGGATAATCAAGAGTATTATCAAAAGCTAATACAATTTCGAACTCATGGTATTACCAAGAATCCGAAGGAATTAACCGCAACGAATCATGGCCCATGGTATTATGAAATGCAAATGCTCGGGTATAATTATCGAATGACAGATATCCAGGCTGCACTGGGACGCTCACAACTTCATAAGTTAGCAAAATTTATTGAAAGAAGAAAGCAAATTGTTGAAATTTATAATCAAGCTTTTGCCAAAATGGAGGAAGTGATTTGTCCACAAATATTGCCTAATGTTGATTCAAGTTGGCATTTATATGTCATAAGATTAAACACCTCTCACCTTACAGCAGAAAGAAAAGCAATTTATAAGGCTTTACAGAAAGAAAATATTGGTGTTAATGTCCACTATATTCCTGTCCATACACAACCATTCTATCAAAGTCTTGGCTATCAATCTGGCAGTTGCCCCGATGCAGAAAACGTGTACCAAGAAATCATTACTTTACCCTTATATCCCCAAATGTCTGACAAAGATGCCCAAGACGTAATCACCGCAGTGAAAAAAGTAATCCAATATTATTCAAATAAAAAAGGAGGAAAAAGAGCGCAATGAATAAAAGTCCTAAGATTGCGATTGTCGTGAATTGTAGACTTAAGTCAACAAGATTACCTAGGAAAGCCTTATTACCGATTAATGGAGTAACATTGATTGAGCGTTGTCTCATCAATTGTCTTGCTGTTCCTGAAGCTGATTCAGTTGTATTAGCTACCTCTGATCTTCCGCAAGATGATCCACTTGAAATGGTGACACTTGGAGGAAAGGTTAAAGTAGTGAGGGGGGATCCTGAAAATCTTGTGGCGCGAACGATTGAGGCAGCAAATTTAACAAAGGCGGATATCATTTTTAGAGTAACAGGTGATAATCCAGCTGTATCTCCTGAAATTACAAGCTATTTAATTCAGAAACATCTTACAAGTGGTGTTGATTATACTCAAGCTAAGACAAGTAGCATCGGAACAGCAGGAAACGTCATACAGGTAGAGGCTCTTCAGCGCCTTTTTAATCAGCCAAAGCCACTCACACAAACCGAATATTTACCTTTTTATTTTACGAATAATCCTACCTTATTTACCTTCCAAAATGTAGAACTACCCTCTGAATGGGTTTATCCAGAATGGCGTCTAACGATTGATGAAGCAAAAGATTTAGAAATGTTTGAGGCGCTTTATAAAGGACTTAATGTTACCTCCAGACCATTGTATTTCAAAGAATTAAAAGAATATTTACGGAAACACCCAGAAATATGGAAAATGAATGAGCATGTTCAACTCAAATGGAGGGATGACAAACAATTAGTGGAGGAAGTTAATCGTGCTACAAAGCTTGAATAAGCGGGGGATGAAGATAGTTTTTCGGGTTGATGCCTCTACAGAATTGGGCACAGGGCATGTGATCAGATGTCTTACACTCGCAGAATATTTACGCTCAATCAAAGGGATAGAAATATTCTTTATCTGTCGAAATGTAAATGGACATCTTGCAGATTATCTATCTGGGAAAGAGTTTAATGTCATACTAATTGGAGAAAAAGACCATCATACAGCGGAGATGGATCGAAAGGAAACAGTTCCCATTTTACAAAGTATCGGTCAAATTGATTGGCTGATTGTAGACCATTATCATTTAGATTCCTTCTGGGAGAGTAAAATGCGCCCTTATACAAAGAAGATTATGGTGATTGATGATTTAGCCAATCGAAAGCATGATTGTGATCTTTTGCTTGATCAGACCTTTGGGTTAAATGAATCGGTCTATTCTCATTTAATCCCGGGACATTGTCAAACCTTATTGGGAACGAGATATGCTCTGCTAAGAAAGAGTTTTAGAGCGTATCAAAAAGATAAGCCACCCCAATTTAATCACCGCCTTATACATGTTCATGTTTTTTTTGGAGGAGTGGATTCTAATAATTATACCTTCCGTTTTAGTAAGCTATTAATGACCCACTTTCCTTATATAAAATTAAAAGCAGTGGTGGGAAAAATGTATCCATATATAGAGACGCTCCAACAATTAGAGGAAAAAGATTCCGGAAGATTCACTTGGGAGCAAGATATTCCTGATATGGCTTATTCCCTTTCTACATGTGATATCGCCTTTGGGGCACCAGGTATGACAACTTGGGAACGTGCCTGTATTGGAGTACCCGCTGCCTATTTAACGACAGCTAGCAATCAGCAGACCATTGTGGAAAAACTTGAACAAAACAACTTATGTGTCTACTTAGGAGATGCTAGGACGATTAAACCAGAAGAATGCATCCACAAATTTTCCCGTTTTATAAACAATCCGGAGAAATTAGTAGAGTTATATAAA
Source organism: Lederbergia galactosidilytica (assembly GCF_017873565.1). GTDB lineage: Bacteria > Bacillota > Bacilli > Bacillales > Bacillaceae_C > Lederbergia > Lederbergia galactosidilytica. The sequence goes on along the minus strand of NZ_JAGGKH010000032.1, from coordinate 19,576 downwards.
ATGGGTGTGAAGAGTGTGGATGGGTTAGGCGCCGATCGAGTGCTTAAACATTTGCGGGAAGGAGTAGGGGAATGAACCAGACTGAACAACTATTTAGAGAGATAAAATTCGTACCTTATGGCAAAGAGCACGATCTCAAGACCGTACAATGGTTAAATGATCCACGCATTGCCAAAGCATTTGGTCTGACACATGCCATTACAATGAAATCACACCGAAAATGGATTGAATCACAGAAGAATTATTATATATGGGCCATTTATGATCAGCAGGAGATTCATCAAGGAAATGTGTCCTTAACTTATAATCCAAAACACCATTCAGCTTATTTTCAACTTTACATTGGAGAACAACAAGCAAGGGGAAGGGGAATTGGATATACAGCTCTACTTTTTGCGATGAAATATGCCTTCGAAACCTTAAATGTTCATCGTTTGTCTCTTCATGTTTTTCCAGATAACCCTGCAGCCATTCATCTATATCAAAAAGCTGGTTTTCAGAAGGAAGGGGTAGAAAGGGAAGCCCATTATAATGATGGGCATTTCCGTGACCAGCTAAGTTATTCTATTTTATATAGGGAGTGGGAGGAAAGAAAAGGTGAGAAAGAATGAAATGTGCGATAATGCAACCGACTTACCTTCCATGGGCAGGCTATTTTTCCTTATTATCATCTGTTGACTCCTTTGTCTTTTTAGATGATGTCCAATTTTCTAGACGTTCTTGGCAACAGAGAAATCGGATATTGTTTAATAATCAAGAACAATATTTAACCGTGCCTATTTTAAAAGGCGGAAAAGACAAACAACTTATTTCTGAAGTAAGAATTGATAATACGAAACCTTGGAGAAGAAAACATATTCAAACTTTAAAGCAGGCTTATATGAAGCATCCTTATGGTAAGGAGATTGTTTTTTTATTAGAGGAGTGCATCAATTCTGACCACAAATTACTAGGGGATTTGAATATAAGCATCATTCGGAAGATAGCTAAGAAACTTGATCTTCATCCCACTTTTCACTTAAGCAGTGAATTACCAATGAAGGGAAGAAAATCAGCTTATTTAATAAACATTTGTCATTATCTGAATATGGATACGTATATAAGTCCCCTGGGATCTAAAGTATATATTGAGGAAGAGGGTTTATTTTCGGAAAGTGATATAGGGCTCGCTTATCATCAATATCACCCAAAACCTTATACACAGATAGGGAGTTCCTCTTTTATCTCCCATCTGTCTATTGTGGATATGTTAGCAAACCTTGGCCCAGAAGCGACAAAAAAGGCTTTAAAGGAGGGAAGCAAATGACCATTCATATTGGAAACCTTTCTATTGGTGTGCAGAATCATCCATTTATCATCGCAGAAATGTCAGGCAATCATAATCAATCATTAGATCGTGCCCTTGCCATTGTAGAAGCAGCAGCGAAGGCTGGTGCACGGGGCTTGAAGATACAGACATATACACCAGATACGATGACATTAGATTTAAATACGGGAGATTTTTTTGTTGATGATAAAGAAAATATGTGGGCGGGAAAAACGCTCTATGAGTTATATGGAGAAGCCCATACACCATGGGAATGGCATAAGCCAATCTTTGATCATTGTAAGAAACTAGGGATGATCCCGTTTAGCACGCCTTTTGATGAAACAGCAGTCGATTTCTTAGAAACATTGGCTGTTCCTTGTTATAAAATTGCTTCATTTGAAAATAACGACCTTCCCTTGATTCGTAAGGTGGCTTCCACGGGAAAGCCATTAATCATTTCAACGGGAATGGCTTCAATCGCGGAATTGGATGAGGCTGTTCAAACCGCACGAGAAGCGGGTTGTAAGGATTTAATTCTATTAAAATGCACGAGCACTTATCCTGCGGAACCAACCAATTCCAATATCGCCACGATCCCCCATATGAGAGAACTTTTTGATTGTGAAGTTGGTTTATCTGATCATACATTAGGAACTGGAGTTGCGGTGGCCAGTGTCGCGTTAGGTGCTACTGTAGTGGAAAAGCATTTTACGCTATCACGTGCAGAAGGAGGAGTAGATGCAGCTTTCTCTATGGAGCCTGATGAATTTCAGTCGCTTGTTATAGAAACGAAACGAGCATGGCAGGCCATTGGAAAAATTCAGTATGGCCCAACAGCGGATGAGAAAAAATCATTGCAATTTCGCAGATCACTCTATATTACGAAAGACATGAAGGCGGGCGATACCCTGACAAAGGAAAATTTGAGAGCCATCCGACCGGGAGGAGGCCTTGCCCCTAAATACATCGATCATCTCTTAGGTAAAAAAATTGGTAAAGATGCATCGGCAGGAACCCCGCTAAATTGGGATTTGTTCCACTAAAAAGCTGTTCGCTCTTGCGGGCGGCTTTTTACGAGCGGAAAGCCATAATAATCTTAGTTGAAAAAGTTATAATGGTAGTAAGTGCAATTTAGAAAGGTACCAGAGCTTGGAAGGTTCATAGATTTTAAGCCATATAGCTAGCTGTATAACGTTCCTCTAACTGCGAAAATTTCTGCCACTCACGCATGCTTCGATTTCTCTCAATAATAAGGAGCTAGTCTCTAGGATCATGTGCAGAGGCATTATTGGTTTGGTAATGCCGGGCCATACCAAGATTGTGGGATTTTTCACATCCGATAAACCAGTTGGAATAGAATAACTTTCACAAATTGGCTCGGGGTTATACTCTTGAGATTATTTAATAAAAGCATTTGTCAATTCAGCAATAGTGAGTAAATTCATTTCATTAGGGAAATATGTAAGTCTCTTAATAGACGAGAGGATTAAAGCAGGAACAATCAATAAATTGACAAGACTTCCTTATAGCTAAGCGAATAGGGTACGAAGAGAAACATAAAAAAGCCGCCCTTTAAGGCAGCTTCATTATATCTAATATTGTTTCTACTCTATGTCGAAAGGTATGTTCGTGGCAAACTCTTTTTTGTGCACTGTCCGCAATATGTTGGCGAAGATCTTTTTTATCCAAATAGAAGGAAACCTTTTCCAAGCAATCTTCCCGATCTTGGTAAGAGATCATTTCATCTTCTGAAAAATAGCTTCTCAATCCAGCTAAATCCTCAATTAATTGAAAAGCTCCACAGGCGGCAATATCCAATGTACGATTATTTATAGTTTCATTCTTGATCCCCTTAAAAAAATTTACCTGGCGGTGAGGATTTAATACGATTTTAGCTCCATTATAAAACTTTGCGATGATCTCGGGTTCCATCCATTGATCATACATACAGAGTTGATCATGTCTCCGAAATTTCTTGGATAACTGATTATGCCACTGCCTTCCAATGACAGTAATAGGGAATGTTCCGTTTTCCAAAAGGAATTCTACCAATTTTACACGGGAAGGGTAGGGATACCCTACGAGCAACACATCACTATGATAGGAAGAATCTACTTCCTGATCTGTAAAAATGGAGGGATCTGTTCCTAAAGGGAGATGATAGACATGTGAAAAACCAGCCGAAAGATAGGCATTATACGATCCTGAGTCAATTGTAAAAACGTAATCATAAAGATGTATATTTTGAAGCGTTTTATTCATATAGTAGGGATCCTCTGTTAGCCAAACCGCTTGCTTTACATTGTGTTTTCTTAATAGATCACTTGCTTGTTTGGGGAAATGGTTACCAAGGAGTATCAATGCCCATAGTGGCCGATCATGCTCATTTAAGATTGCTTGTAATCGCTGGATAGATTGTTCGGGTTGAAACAGTATACACTTATCACAAAATTGGAGAAGAACATTCTCTATATTTCTATCTAAATACTGGTAGATTTTGGAATACATTGATGAAACATATATTAGGTTCATTATTCCTCTGTTGCATCATAAATAATAGATTCCACTTTACTCGAACCAATATTAATAATCATATTTGTGGGAGGAGACATCGTCCCTTCTTCTTCTAAGACTGCAATACCAGTAGCGGGATTATAGTCTGTAAAAATGGCTGGACCAATAATATTACCAGAATCCATTGTCACCGTGATGGTGGTTCCAGGTATTAAACGCCTGAAAATATAATCTGCAAAGTTCATCTTTTTCACCTCAATTTATATTATTTAAGGCCTTGCTCATTAACTAGACATAGTAATCCAAATCGGAAGATGATCTACAAAGCCCTCTGAATACTACCTCATGATACCTTATGTCGAAAAGGTTGAATCGTTAAGACAACACCCTAAAAATAAAAAAAATCCACATTTTTACTATAGCGTTTGCTAAATATATAGACAAAAGGAATAAGTCAATATCTCATTTTTTTATAGAGTAAACGGTTGTCTACACTATTTTATTTTTTGTTAATAATGTAATAGAGAATGAGAAGGGAGGAGATGTTATGGCTGTTTTAAGATCTACATTTCAACAACAATTAATTAGTATTTCAGAATCAGGCCAACCCGTACCCGTAATTCGTTTAGTTGGAGGCGAGATCCTAAGAAATTTGCAGATTGTTAGCGTCGGAACAGATATGGTTACATTTGAAGACCCTGATACAGATGGAACTATGTATGTACCGATCAATCAGGTACAAAGTGTTGGAACATTTTAATAGGATGTTATATGTTGGCAAAAGCTCCTATTCTTGGAGTTTTGTCAACATATGAAGGGAGTAAAATTGCTCAGCTTGTAAGTTCAAGAAGGATGTTAGTAAAGAATGACATCCTTTCTGCAACTGAAGGGGACAATAAAGAAAGTTAGAATTTGGAACATCTTGCTTATTTATAGGAAAGGATGTGTGTATTCGTGAAAGGAGTTATATTAGCTGGTGGAACAGGTTCGCGGTTACAACCGATGACAAAGATAACGAATAAGCATCTTTTACCTGTTGGTCCTTATCCGATGATTTACTGGTCAATTATGAAATTAAAAGAAGCGGGCGTCTATGAGATTCTGCTAATTACTCATGAAGAGTACATGAGTTCATTTCACAAGTTACTAGAGGATGGGGCTGAATTAGGTGTTGCTTTGCGTTATGAAATCCAGCCAACAGCATCAGGCATTTCTGCGGGGCTTGCCCATGCTAAGGATTTTGCAGATGGGGATAAGTTTATTTTGCTTTTAGGGGATAATATTTTCGAAGATTCATTGCTCCCCTTTATTCAGTCTTTTCAACAGCAGAAGAATGGGGCAAGAGTCCTGATCAAAGAGGTAAAAGATCCTGAGCGATTTGGAGTCGCGAGGTTAAACGAAACGGACCAATGTATTAATTCTATTGTTGAAAAGCCGACAAGCTTTATATCGAATTATATTGTAACGGGTATTTATATGTATGGGCCAGAAGTGTTTGACTATATTCAAGAACTGTCCCCCTCAGGTCGAGGAGAATTAGAGATTACGGATGTGAATAATATATATATACAGGAATCTATTTTAAAATATGATCGTTTATCAGGTTGGTGGATAGATGCAGGAACACATGAATCGCTCTTCATGGCCAATCAATTAGTTAATGAGCAATTGGCGAAAAAAGGAAGGAAAGACCTATGAAAAAAGAGTTACTTGTCACTGGAGGCGCAGGGTTTATTGGCGCCAATTTTATCCACTATTTAATGAAGCATACGGATTACGCTGTTACGAATGTTGATGCTCTCACCTATGCCAGTCATCCATTTATGCAACATGTTTATTCAGACAATCCCCATTATCGTTTTCTCCACTGTGATCTAACCAATCAAAAACAATTAGAGCAAGTATTTGATCAGACATATGAGGCGATTATTCACTTTGCGGCTGAATCTCATGTCGATCGAAGTATTCAGTCAGCAACTCCGTTTATTGATACGAATATAAAAGGAACACTAAATCTTTTGAATGCTGTACGAGATGGAAAAGCCAAAAAGATGATTCAAGTTTCTACAGATGAGGTGTACGGAAGTTTGAAGAAAACGGAGCCCTCTTTTACCGAAATGTCTCCACTTTCACCAAATAATCCATACTCCGCAAGCAAGGCAGGGGCAGATCTACTTGTTCACTCCTATTACAATACCTTCAATGTACCGGTTATGATCACACGCTGTAGCAATAATTATGGACCTTTTCAACATTTAGAAAAATTCATACCTAAAGTGATCACTTCTGCCTTAGCTGGCAAAAAAATTCCAATCTATGGTGATGGAGGGCAAATTCGCGATTGGCTATTTGTGGAAGATCATTGTCGCGCCATCCATGCGGTTCTCGAAAGAGGAAGAATCGGCTCTGTCTATAATATTGGAGGAGATGAAGAACAAACCAATCTAGCCGTTGTGAAACAGATTATTGACTATCTTGGTGCGGATCTGAATTTAATTACATTTGTAGAAGATCGACTAGGACATGATCGTCGCTATTCCATTAATTATGAAAAAATCAAAACAGAACTGCATTGGCAGCCCCAAGTAGATTTTGCTGAAGGACTGAAACTTACTGTCCAATGGTATATGGAAAACATAAAAGAAAATAAGCGTGAAGGCAAATGAAAATTTTAATCACCGGGGCTACAGGACAATTAGGAACTGACCTAGTGAAACTCTTTTCGAAGGATCCGTCTATTGAGCTATTTCCGTATAGCCGGTCAGAACTAGATATTACAAATGAAACACTGATCAATGAAGTAATAGAAAAGCTCAGACCTGATTTGGTTATTCATGCGGCAGCCTATACTGCTGTAGACGATTGTGAAACAAATTGGAAAACAGCTTTTGAAGTCAATAGTTTTGGAACATATTATATCGCTAAAGCTTCAAAAAATATAGGAGCTACCATGATGTATATCAGCACAGATTTTATATTTAATGGGAAAAAGCAGGAACCCTATACAATCGCAGATGCACCAGATCCTTTATCAATTTACGGAACAAGTAAATTACTTGGAGAACGTTTTGTCCAACAAGTTTTACAAGAATTTTATATCGTACGTACCTCATGGGTATATGGAGAAACCGGAAATAACTTCGTTAAAACAATGCTTCGTTTAGCTAAAAAAGGACAGGAATTTACGGTGGTGAATGATCAAATTGGTTCACCCACATATACGAAAGACTTGGCTTTAGCTATGAAACAACTAATTGGCAAGAAATATGGTATTTATCATATATCAAATATTGGAAGCTGCAGCTGGTTCACATTTGCTCAAGCCATTTTAAAATTAGCGGGCTATCAGGAAAATCTCGTCAAACCAATTTCTTCTAAAGAGTATGGCGTTATCGCACAAAGGCCAGCTTTTTCGCTCTTAAGCAAGGAATCGATTGAAGACGAAGGGATCTATATGAGACATTGGCAGGCCGCGCTTGAAGAGTTTCTAGATGTCCAAAAGTTTTGAAGGGAATGGAATGCTAAGCCGTGGAACAGGTGTGAATGTATTAAAAAACGAGGAGGAAGAGAATGAATTTGATTGATGGTGTAGTTGTTAAAAAAATTGTGAAACATAGCGATGATCGTGGTTTTTTTGCCGAATTGGTCCGTGATGATGATCATATTTTGGAACGATTTGGTCAAGCGTCTTGGTCCATGAGTTATCCAGGCGTTATTAAGGCTTTCCATTATCATGAAAAGCAAGATGATCTTTGGTTTTTCCCATCAGGTCATGCACAAGTCGTACTATACGATTTACGGAAAGGTTCAAGCACAAAGGGCGAGACGAATGTGTTTTATATGGGAGAGACTAATCCGATTCTCCTTCTTATTCCAAAAGGTGTCGCACATGGATACCGAGTTCTTGGCCCAAATCCCGCGACGATTATTTACTTTACAACGGAATCATATAATCGTGAAAATCCGGACGAAAAAAGAATTCCATGGAATGATAAGGAAATTGGCTTTAATTGGGAAACAGCTAATCGTTAGTGTGAATCAATAAGAGTACATGGTCAAAAAACTAATGGAACCGACTGCTATGGACAGGTTCCCAAAGCTTTTAATCGTTAGTTAACCTTTTAATAGTAAGAAGGGGGGTGCCATGCATAGAACCTAAAGTATCTGTCATCCTAACAAGTTATAATAAACCACTATTTCTTAAAAAAGCAATTGAAAGTGTACTTAACCAAACAATGACGGAATGGGAACTGTGGATTATGGATGATCACTCTCATTTCGAAACGGTTGAAATGATCCAGCATTATTTAGGGGATCCACGAATTTTTTACCGAAATAGCGAGATCAAGGATGAGGAACGTTATCAAACAACAAGATATGCAACAATGATTAACGAAGCCATTTCTTTGTCTAAAGGACAGTATCTCACTTATTTAACAGATGATACGATTTACGTACCTACTCGCCTCGAAGAAATGGTGGCTTTTATAGAAGAGAATCCAGGTGTTGAGATCGTATATTCATCACAACAAGTGAAAGTGGTAAACGAACAGATGATTTGTTTAAAGGAATTTATAAGAGAAGCAAAAGAGAATCTTACTCATGCAGCAGATATAGTTGACCATTGCTCGGTTATGCATACACGAGGGGTTGTTGAGCAAGTGCAGGAGCAGTTTGGTAGTTATTGGGATGATGATCTGAGACATTGGTGTAGGGGGGATGCTGTATTTTGGCAGCGATTGAATATCTTCCAGCCGTTTTATTCTCTATCTAAGGTATTAGATATTACGTACAAAACACCACAGTCTGTTCAAACGTTGTTTCAAAACCTTCCCATGGTACTTCCAGATGGCCTTATAGTAAAAGGGATGGGAAAAGATGTCTATGTCATAGAAGCAGGAAAGAGGCGTCTACTGCAACCGGAAATGTTAACCTTATTCAAATATGATCCGAGAAAAATTGTGACACTCCCAGATCCGTTCCTATTTCAATATGAAGAGGGAGAAGAGGTCGATCCAGACAATCGATTGCCCTGCTTTCGTCTTTATCAAGATGAGCTTGGGAAGCTTTTTTATTTAGAAAGAAATAAGAAGAGGCCGATAGTCAATCTCTCTGCATTAAGAAGGTATCGTTTCAATATGAATGAAATAGTTCAGATTCATTCCGCGAAATTGGAGAACTTTCCCAATGGCTCACCTATCGATGTTCAATTGGCAAAGTGGCTTCCCGAAAATAGAATATATCGACATCATAATCGATCTTGGATCCTGCTTGATTCGCAATTTCACGCAATGGAACAAAAAGTGTTAGCAAGATTAAAATTTCTGGATAAACCTGTCCATATTCCAAGAAACATTCTCAAACAATACGAAATGGGTCAGCCATTTAAATGAGCCGATTGATTTTGCTAATAAGTGAATGAAAAGCATCAGAAAAACAAGCTTTGCTAAAAAAGTCTGTCTTATCGCTAGTTTGCACACTGCAGGCTGGCGATAAGATTTGCCTGGATATGATCTGTCCCCTTTATTCTGAACATTTTAGTTAAGCCCAGTGTCGTTATAATTGATTAATAATGCACATATATTGATAGGACGATCTGAAAATAATCCCACTTACTACAATGATAATACGTTGACAATTAAGCGAGTTCTGATGTCTAAATACTTAAATTCAATAAAAGGTTAAGGAGGAGGTATCTATGCTGAAAAGCTATTTGTATAGCGGCTTATGTATGGTATTTGCTGTAGCAATTGGGCTAGGCGGTGCAGCGAATCCAATATTAGCTGCTGACAAAGAAAATAATCAGCTAATTGAAACAACCGATTCTGACAAGCCGGGATGGAAATTAACGTTTGAAGACAATTTTTCAGGAGATGAATTAGATTTTACTAAATGGTCACGATCCCCTGAATGGAAACGAAAAGATGGATGGTGGTCAGATGAAGAATCTTTTTTAGATGGAGAGGGCCACCTCATTATTCAAATCAGTGAACGAGATGGAGAATATTATTCAGGTGCCATTAATACAAGAGATAAGTTTGAGCAGGCGTATGGTTACTACGAAATTCGAGCTAAGTTACCAAAAGAGGAAGGTTTTTGGAGTGCATTTTGGCTGATGACAGATGGAGCACATGAAGTTGGGAACGAAGGTAGGGATGGAACCGAAATTGATATTTTTGAAACCCCTTATGCATATAGGAATAATGATACGATTAGTCATGCTCTTCATTGGGATGGCTATGAAGAACATCATAAAAGTGCTGGTCAAGATATACATGTTCCAGGAATTTATGAAGGCTACCATACCTTTGCATTGGAATGGACAAAAGATGAATATATTTTTTATGTAGATGATCAAATTACTTGGAGGACTAACGCAGGGGGAATTTCTGAAGTCCCTTCCTTTGTTCAACTTTCCGCAGAAGTGGGAGAATGGGGTGGGAAGATTGAAAATGCAACCCTCCCAGATCAAATGGTAGTTGATTACGTGCGAGTGTATGAAAGAGATGTGTACAGTGCCCTTGATATAGTAAAAGAAGTAGAACAATTGAAAAGCAAGCACTCATTCACAAATCCCCAGGCTGCCAGGGACATCATCACACATCTCACGGCTTTGCAACACTTTGAACATACTAAAAGGCTAGAGAAGGTTGTAAAGCATGCAAAAGGATTAAAAAATCTTCTAAGTTCACAACAAGAAAAAGAGTGGCTCACAGAACATGCTTATCTAAGGTTACAAGGAGCAGTTGACCGTTTAATCGTCGATTGGGAAGAATATTAAAAGCAGAAATACACGTTTACTCTTGCTTTAAAGCACGATGTGTATATGAACGTATACATTCTAAATTCATATAACTTTTTCCTGTGGATAAAAATGTGGATAATGTTTCTACGAGGATAAGAAAATCGCATTATAATAGGTTTAAATCAGATTAGTGGATAAATCTCTACAGTTTTGTGGATAATGTGCAAAACTTTGAAAAACGGCTAGAAATAAATGTTGATAGTGTGCATAACTCTGTGGGTAACTTTTTCATTTAATAGTTAGAAAGGGAGAGTGTTGCATCCATTTGTCTCGTGTAGAAGCCTATCCCACAATTAAAAAGCAAGCACATTCCTAATTAACATATACCCTGTAAAGGGTATGTTTAAACGGGATCATGCTTGCTAGTTTTTTGGTTTAAATTATTTAAGTTATTGTAGAAGTTCAGCTAATTCTGTCCACTCTTCTAATAATTGCTCAATTTCATTCTTCAAGGCTTCCATTTGTTCATTGATTTCCAGGACTTTTTCATGGTCTTCGAATACATTGGGCAGGCATAATTCCTCTTCAAGCTCAGCTACTTTTTCTTCTTTTTCATGCAATTGTTGTTCAATTTCTTCTATTCTTCTTTTTCTTTGCCTCTCAAGCTTTTTCAATTCCTTTTCTTCTTGAAAAGACCGTTTTTTAGCCGTGTCTTTTGGTAACATTTCTGAACGGTCTTTTTCTGCCAATTCCGCTAATTCTATCATTTCTTGCTTTTTATCCACATAATAATCATAGTCACCTAAATATTCTGTTGTGCCATCTGTGGATAACTCAATTACCTTTGTGGCAATGCGGTTAATAAAATAACGGTCATGGGAGACAAATAGTAAAGTGCCGGGATAATCCACAAGCGCATTTTCTAGTACTTCTTTGCTATCTAAATCGAGATGATTGGTGGGCTCATCCAAAATAAGCACGTTCCCCTTTTCAAGCATCAGGATGGCAAGTGCAAGCCGAGCTTTCTCTCCTCCACTTAAAGTAGAAACGATTTTTTGCACATCATCCCCACTAAATAGAAAATTCCCAAGCACGGTTCGAATTTCCTTTTCTTCTTTTACTGGGTAATGATCCCATAACTCCTGGAGTACAGTCTTATTGGATGATAATTCAGCTTGCTCTTGGTCATAGTAACTAATCGTGACATTCGTGCCATAATCAACCTGTCCTGAAAGAAGAGGAAGTTTCTTAATAAGCGTTTTTAATAAAGTGGATTTGCCGACACCGTTTGGTCCAACTAAGGCGATGCTATCTTTACGCTCCATATTAAAATCAATATTCTTTGCTAATGCTTGTCCATTGTATCCAATTATCGCTTCTTTTATTTTCATTACATCATTGCCACTTTGTCGTTCAATATCAAAGTGGAAAGTCGCTGATTGCTCTCCACCGCTAGGGCGATCGAGAACCTGCATTTTTTCTAATTGCTTTCGCCGGCTTTGCGCTCTTTTTGTTGTCGAGGCTCTCGCTAAATTACGTTGAATAAAATCTTGCATTTTCGCGATTTCATCTTGTTGTTTTTCAAATCGTTTTAAATCACGCTCATAGATTTCTGCCTTCTTCATTAAATATTGACTGTAGTTGCCATGATATTTAGTCATTTCATTTCTTGATAGCTCGTATACTTGGTCAACGACTTTATCAAGAAAATAGCGGTCATGGGAAACAATTAATATTGCACCTTCATAGCTTTGTAAATACTGTTCTAGCCAAGAAAGAGTCTCAATATCCAAATGATTCGTTGGCTCATCTAATATTAAAATATCTGGTTTCGTAAGTAAAAGCTTGGCTAAAGCTAATCTCGTTTTCTGTCCGCCACTTAATGTCGATATTTTCGTTTGATAATCCTGCTCATAATAGCGCATGCCATGTAAAACTGAGCGAATATCTGATTCATATTGATATCCACCAGCAGCTTTAAACTTTTCTTGTAAGAGATCATATTCATGAAAAATTGATTCGGCAAGTTCGGCATTCTCATAGTGGCTTGGATCTGCCATCTTTAATTCCAGTTGGCGAATTTCTTTTTCCATTTTTTGAACTCCTGCGAACACCGTTAGCATTTCGTCCCAAATGACTCTACTAGATTCTAATCCGGTGTTTTGCGCCAAATAACCAATCGTAACCCCTTTGGGGCGGACAATTTGTCCAGAATCATAGGAGAGCTGCCCAGCAATAATTTTTAAAAGAGTAGATTTACCTGCACCATTACGACCAACAAGTGCTACACGATCCCGTGTTTTTACTTCTAATTTTATCTCCGATAATATGCGTTCTGCACCAAAATATTTAGTAATTTGTTGTAACTGCAATAACATCATCATCATTCACTCCTATAAATAGTTTACAATAATGAATAGGGATGGAGCAATGTTTGCTAGCAAGATAAAAAAGTATAGAAATTGGCTTATGCTAGATCTAGTCCCGGGCGTCATCGGCCGGAGGTCAAATAACCCTGAATCTATTAAGGGAAATTGCATCCTTTCTAGGTATAGTAACATTTGCTTGTCGCCGATAGACGGACGCCTTGCGCTTTTCCTATCAAGAAATAGAAAAAGACAGTTTGAAGAAAATAGTGTATGATAGTACAGAGGTGGACTGCGTGAAAAAATTAACACATTTAAATGAAGAGGGCAGAGCAAAGATGGTGGATGTTAGTGAAAAACCTGAGACCACTCGTACAGCAATAGCCCATTCAAGTATTGAAGTAAGTCAACAACTCTATGAGCAGATTACAAATAATCAAATGAAAAAAGGGGATGTCCTTGCAGTTGCACAAGTGGCGGGAATAATGGCCGCTAAAAAAACATGGGATATTATTCCAATGTGCCATCCAATCCCTCTAAAAGGCATTGACCTTTCTTTTAACTGGTTACAAGAAGAAGATAAATGGATTTTAAATATTCAATCTACAGTAAAAACAAAAGGCCATACAGGGGTAGAGATGGAGGCACTGACAGCGGCTTCAGTAGCGGCACTTACCGTGTATGATATGTGTAAAGCTGTAGATAAAGGCTTGATTATAGGAAAAACTTACCTAGTTGAAAAAACAGGTGGAACTTCAGGGCACGACTATAGAAGATAGCTGGAGAAGATTCTCAGTTTATCGCGGTAAAAACAATCTGCTAGTAAAAGTCTAAAGCCAACTTTTACTAGGAACATGTACTTGTCAGGGCCCGCAAGATGCGGGTCAGAACGGCGTCTCTGTAGGAAGTAGTGACATTAGCTGTTCTACTAAAAACCCCAAGATGCTCCCGCATTCCTTGTTTAGCTTCAGCACCTAGCGAATGATGTTTTCTCTTTGCGATAAGCTAGTACTGGCTTATTTTTTACTATTTTACCTTTTCTCATCAGAGAACGTTACATTCTTAAGTTAATTAATGGGCAGATTTTTCTGCATTTCCTATAAGGAGGGTGAACCATGAACGATGAATCAATGAAAATTCCTCAGGCGACGGCTAAACGTTTGCCACTTTATTATCGTTTTATTAAAAATTTGCATGCATCAGGAAAACAGCGTGTTTCCTCGGCGCAGTTAAGTGAAGCCGTGAAAGTAGATTCGGCTACTATTCGCCGGGACTTTTCTTATTTTGGTGCGCTTGGAAAAAAAGGGTATGGGTATAATGTCAACTATTTATTAAATTTCTTCGCAAAAACCTTAGATCAAGATGAGTTAACTAAGGTCGCTCTAGTAGGTGTGGGAAATCTAGGTACCGCCTTTTTGAATTATAACTTTTTAAAAAATAATAATACCAAAATTGCCATGGCCTTTGAGGTTGATCCCGAGAAAATTGGTACAACCATTAGTGATGTGCCTGTTTATGATTTAACTGAGCTTGAAGACCGATTAAATAAGGAAGCTGTAAGTGCGATTATATTAACCGTTCCTTCTCAAGTAGCCCAACAAGTAACAGATCGATTGACTAAAACGACCGTAAAAGGGATTTTGAACTTTACCCCAGCAAGATTGACGGTTCCACCATCTATTCGTGTTCATCATATCGATCTTGCTGTAGAATTACAGTCGCTCATTTACTTCCTGAAAAATTATCCAAATCCGGACACGGAAAATTCACAAGAAGAAGAGTCAGAGGATAGATAAATTTTGTTAAATCGGCTAAAATGATTACTATAAGAGGATGTTCAAAAAGTCCAGTAAAAATGCCAATATGAATTTCTTAGCAGGCTGGCTTCTCCGCATCTGGAAAAGGTACGTGTTGCGGTCGCAATGATTCTTTCCTTGTGGACGAAGTTAGGCTCCTTTGAACTTTTTGTTGCTTTTTATTCTCATTTTTGAACATGCACTATAAAAGGAGGTGGGCGCAAATGGGTGCAGGATGGGGAAGTTTACTCATTATCGCATTTGTTGCAGTCTTAATATTTGGCCCGAAAAAATTACCAGAGCTTGGAAAGGCAGCAGGTAATACTTTGCGTGAATTTAAAAACGCTACAAAGGGTCTAGCAGATGAAGAGGACAAGGACAAGAAAGACGCCGACCGTTGATGGGATGAAAAATTGTGATGAATCAGAATGATAATATGAGCATTCTCGAGCATATAGAGGAATTAAGAAAACGGCTGATGATCATCGTCGTTTTCTTCGTATTGGCTTCAATCATTGGCTTTTTTCTTTCACAGCCATTGATCCGTTACCTACAGGAAGCGAGCGCTGTTCAAGAATTAGTGATGAACGCTTTTAAACCAACAGATCCATTTAAGGTATATATGCAAACAACCTTTTTAATTGGGATCCTTCTCACTTCGCCTGTGATTTTATATCAACTTTGGGCGTTTATTAGTCCCGGTTTATTAGCCAGGGAAAGAAGAGCTACCCTGAGCTATATACCAGTTTCTGTTCTATTATTTTTGGCAGGGATTTCTTTTTCTTATTTTATCTTATTTCCGTTTGTTATTCGGTTTATGTTGAATCTTTCGGGGAGTATGGGGATTGAAACAACGATAGGAATCAATGAATATTTTCAATTTCTATTTCAAATTACCATTCCATTTGGATTGCTTTTCCAATTGCCTGTCTTGCTCTTATTCTTAACAAGACTAGGGATTATTACGCCCGAGTATTTAACGAAAATTCGTAAATACGCCTATTTTGTTCTATTAGTTATAGCTGCCTTTATTACACCGCCAGATGTGTTATCTCATATGATGGTAACCGTACCATTACTTATTCTTTATGAAATAAGTGTGTGGATTTCCAAGATCGGTTATAAAAAAGCGCAGAAAGCGAAGCAAAGAGCAGAACAGGAGGAATAAAGAGTAAAAGCTATTCCCAAAAAACAGGGTCACCTCATTTGAAGTGACCCTGTTTTTTTATTTGTTTTTCTTTTTTATCCGAAAATGAAGTCCGATTAATCGGAAGCCTGCTCCAAAATCAAAGGTCGCAAAAATCAATAGAACATAGACAAAAAAGCCCCAATCACTGCTAATCACTTGTTGGATGGCAAAAACGGTAAAGGTACTGCCTAGTGCGATATAGATCAAACCCGAGAAAAATGGTGATCGCATTAAAAGATCCCTCCAATCCACGCTTGCACTTGCTCGGGAACTTTATTTAGATCTTCCGGGTCAAGCAAAAATGTATTAATAGTCACAAATGTGTTCATAAGCATATGAGAAATAATCGGGACAATAATTCTCTTTGTCTTGACATATAAGAAGGAAAAAGTGAAACCCATTGCCGCGTATAAAATTAAATGTGTCGGTTCTATATGGGCAATCGAAAAGGCAAGTGAACTAATGAGTGCCGCTGCCCAGAAAGGGAATCGATTATATAAAGATCCGAAAATGACTTTACGAAAAACAATTTCCTCAAGGATAGGTCCGATTAAGGAACTCGCGATGATGACAATCGGCATTTTCTCAATCATTTCCATAATCTGTTGTGTATTCTCTGACCCAGGGTCAATACCGATAAGATACTCAATTCCGACTGCGGCAACTTGCGCAAACAGTGCAATAAAGACACCGCCAATTCCCCAAAGAATCGAGAGGCTTAATGGAAGGGGAGTAGCACGCTCTACTTTCGTAGAAGGCTCAGCCTTTCTTAGAATAAGGAGAATCACAACCAATCCCAGTATAAAACTTAGCACTGTCCAAATACTTGTAGACCAAATCATCATCGTATCTTGGGGAACTTCAAAGGCGAGAACACCTAAAAAGAATAATAGAGGAACCCCGATAAAGGCGGATAAGTGCATTGCTAAGAAAGCAATGACAACATATATGTATTTTTTATTCATATAAAAAGTCCCTTCTCTATGATTCAGATAGAACCAGCATGTGACAATAAAAAATTCTTCTAACACTAATACCACTCTATTATAACCCTTATGTGAGAAAGTGATGAGTATGAGTGGTCGTTCTGTATGTTATAAGACGTAACTTATATTTTACTAATAAACGAAGCGCCATTCAATTCAAATGACTTTCGTAAAATTAGATAAAACGAGAGCTACATATTTTTATTTGTATTAAAAGATGGAAAAGAAGGGTAATCTTAGAGTTGGAACCTTTTGACAGTTTATGTAGATAGGTGGGGAAAGATTTTTTCAGAAAAAGAAAGCTTAGGACTTGCAAAATATATCTGAATTCATTATGATAATAACTGTGTTAGCACTCGATAAGGTAGAGTGCTAACAATAAATATAATAATCTACATACTTACTTAAGGAGGTTGTTTCACTTGTTAAAACCATTAGGTGATCGCGTTATTATTGAACTAGTAGAGTCGGAAGAAAAAACAGCAAGCGGTATCGTCCTTCCGGAAACAGCAAAGGAAAAGCCACAAGAAGGGAAAATCGTTGCGGTTGGTTCAGGTCGAGTACTAGATAGCGGTGAGCAAGTTGCTCTTGAAGTCTCTGAAGGTGATCGCATTATTTTCTCTAAATATGCTGGAACAGAAGTGAAATACCAAGGAACAGAATACTTGATTCTACGTGAATCTGACATATTAGCAATCGTTGGTTAATGAATATTTAATCTAATAGGGAGGTCATTCGATTATGGCAAAAGAAATGAAGTTTTCAGAAGATGCACGTCGTGCGCTGCTTCGTGGTGTTGACCAATTAGCAGATGCCGTAAAAGTAACTTTGGGACCAAAAGGACGTAATGTTGTTCTTGAGAAAAAATTCGGTTCTCCACTTATCACGAATGATGGTGTGACTATTGCTAAAGAAATCGAACTAGAAGATGCGTTCGAAAACATGGGTGCCAAACTAGTATCTGAAGTAGCAAGCAAAACAAATGATGTAGCAGGGGACGGTACAACTACAGCTACTGTACTTGCACAAGCAATGATCCGTGAAGGCTTGAAAAACGTTGCAGCGGGTGCGAATCCTGTTGGCGTGAAAAAAGGAATCGAAAAAGCAGTTGTTGCTGCGATCGAAGAACTACGTACTATTTCTAAGCAAATTGATGATAAAGAATCCATCGCACAAGTTGCTTCTATTTCTTCTGGTGATGAAGAAGTAGGTCAATTGATTGCTGAAGCAATGGAACGTGTTGGTAAAGATGGTGTCATTACAATCGAAGAATCTAAAGGCTTCGCAACAGAGCTTGATGTTGTAGAAGGTATGGAATTTGACCGTGGCTATGCGTCTCCTTACATGGTAACAGATTCTGACAAAATGGAAGCTGTTCTAGAAAATCCTTATATCCTTATTACAGATAAGAAGATTTCGAACATCCAAGAAATCCTTCCTGTACTTGAACAAGTTGTTCAACAAGGCAAACCTCTATTGATGATTGCTGAAGATGTTGAAGGGGAAGCCCTTGCAACACTTGTATTGAACAAGATCCGCGGTACATTCAACGTTGTAGCCGTTAAAGCTCCTGGCTTTGGTGACCGTCGTAAAGCAATGCTTGAAGATATCTCGATCCTAACAGGTGGTCAAGTAATTACGGAAGACCTTGGTCTTGACCTTAAATCTGCAACGATCGATTCACTTGGACGTGCTTCTAAAGTTGTTGTGACAAAAGAAAACACAACAATCGTTGAAGGAAGTGGCGATTCTGCAGAAATCGGTGCACGTGTTAGCCAAATCCGTGCGCAAATCGAGGAAACAACTTCTGACTTCGATAAAGAAAAACTACAAGAGCGCCTAGCAAAACTAGCTGGCGGTGTAGCCCTAATCAAAGTTGGTGCTGCAACTGAAACAGAATTGAAAGAGCGCAAACTTCGCATTGAAGATGCCCTAAACGCAACCCGTGCAGCTGTTGAAGAAGGAATCGTATCTGGTGGAGGTACAGCGCTTGTGAATGTCTACCATAAAGTAGAAAGCATCCAAGCAGAAGGCGATGTTGACACTGGTGTGAAAATCGTTCTTCGTTCCCTAGAAGAGCCAGTTCGCCAAATCGCTCATAATGCAGGTCTAGAAGGTTCTGTAGTTGTTGAACGCCTCAAAAAAGAAGAAGTTGGCATTGGCTTCAACGCAGCTACAAACGAATGGGTGAACATGATCGACGCTGGTATCGTGGACCCAACGAAAGTAACACGTTCTGCTCTACAAAACGCAGCTTCTGTAGCTTCTATGCTACTTACAACAGAAGCCGTTGTAGCCGACAAACCAGAAGAAGGCGGCGCACCTGCAATGCCTGACATGGGCGGCATGGGTGGAATGGGCGGCATGATGTAATCATCTACCTATAAACGTAGTGTTAACGAGGTTTATAAGTTGCTTAATATGTGTGTGATGAAAATATCCCAGAAATATCACATTAAGTTCAAACCGTAACTTTTTTGAGAATGTCTCCATAAAGTCCCTCGACTTTTTCGGAGGCATTTTTTTGTTGATAACGTGAGTATAGGTTGCCCTAGTCGTTTCTATATCGTAAGCCTGAAATATAAAAATAAACGTACCTTTTTCGGTACGCATGACAAATAGCTGTTATTCTTATGTTTTTTCAAAGAGTGAACGGCTATTACTATAGTTT
>NZ_JAGGKH010000031.1 GCF_017873565.1 Lederbergia galactosidilytica | reverse complement strand
TGTTTGTCAAGAGCGATTGCGGTAGCTTACCACCACATTTAGACCGTAGAGCTACGTTTAGGCTTTTGTTTTCATAGAATTTTTGACACTACCCTTTCTTTATATTACGTTCATTCATCGCTCTATTGTTTATTTTCTTTTTACGATAATGTCACCAACAGTTGTTTCTAGATGAATGAGAATTCCCGGATTTTGATTATTAATGGTTTGTTGATTTTTTCCGAAGATCAGAATATCGCCAACTTTCGAAGCTGTTTCAAATTGGACGTTTTCAGGATAGTTCTCTGCAGTAATAAGAATATCTCCTGTTCTTGCCTGAGCTGTAATCGGGTCCGTAATTTGTTGGTTTTTTACCGTAAAGTCACCATTTTTATTTTCCGCTTGTATCTCCCCAGATACATCCTTCAATAAAATATCACCATTTCCTGATGCAGTTTGAATAGATTTAGCCTTGACATTGGAGAGTGTCGTGTCCCCATTGGTTGTTTTAGTATGGATATCGGCTTTAATTGTTTCTAATGAAATGTCTCCGCTAGTTGTTTTGACTGTAAACAGTTGCGAGGAAATGTTATTGGCCACGATATCTCCATTCCTCGTTTGTGTTTGGATATCTTTTCCCGTTATATTTGCTAGATATACATCGCCCGAGTGACTATTTAATTCAACCTTCTTATATTCTTTTTCAGGAAGGAACAGCTTTATTTTGGATGAAGAATCGAAACCAAAAGAGAACCATTTAATTCGCTTATGGTTGGACTGAATGATCAAAGTGTCTTCTTGTTGATCAATTTTTATGCCGTCCATTAATTCTTGGGAATTTGCTCCCGAGACATCAATTTTAACTTCTCCTTCAGAGGGAACGAGCTCTATATCTACATTATTCACATCAACCTTAAGATGGCTAAAAGGAACATCATCTATTTGTGTTGTGATAGAGTCTGAATTTCTTTGGATGGAGGAAAAAGTTATAATACTACCTATTAGGCCAATGATAAGTAAGAGGCCTGCAATGAAGGAAATTTTCCTAATCACGATTATTTCCCACCTTTCACAATCGATATATTATATTTTAAATATCTGAGTAATAGATTTATAAATCCTAATGACACATAATACATGCCCATAGAAAGAAAGATCCCGAGCCCAGAAAGAGTTAAAGAGAAAAACAGATCAAACCATTCAAAAGTACCAATATTGAAAAGGGCATTTAACAATACCAATATAGGAGAGAGTGTAAAAGAAATACCCAAGATCCATCCTGCAAATATTAAACTTACTACAGTGAGAAAAGGTCCAAGTACTAAAATTAAATTAATAAAACCTAGCCCAATCACAGACCAAACAGCGCGGAAGACATTCCCAGTAGACTTGCTTGTTTCCATTTTTTCAATATGATAATCAGCAAGAATTTCGCGAGCAAGTTGTTTCGGTGATCCTAGTGCTGCCGAAATTTCCTCCTCTGATTTTCCTTCTTCTATTCCAAAAGTAAAGTGCTCTTCGTAATCTTGGAGAATATCATTTTTTTCAACTGTTGATAAGGAGCGTAAATATCGCTCTAATTCTAATAAAAATTCTCTCTTATTCATGAGCCATCCCCTCCTCAATGATTTGATCAACGCCCTTTGCAAATTGTCTCCACTCCACTACAAGCTTTTGCAAGTATTCCCGGCCTTGGTCTGTTAACTTATAATATTTACGTGAGGGGCCTTCAGATGATTCACGTAAGTATGTTGTAAAATATCCTTCTTTTGTTAATCTTCTAAGCAAAGGATAGACAGAGCCCTCCGAGATTTCAATTTGATCAGAAATTTTTTGTACGAGCTCATATCCATAACGGTCTTGTTTATCGAGAAGGACGAGAACACAAAGTTCTAAAACACCCTTTTTAAATTGAACATTCAATTTTCACCACTCCACTACTGTATAATGTATAGTACTTGAATACAATATACCATCTAGTATTATTCATTGCAAGGTACTGTTAAAATAAAACACAAAATAGGCTGTATGAGAAAGTTCTTTTCTCGATACAGCCCTATTTCTTAAATTGGAGTGTGTACAGTTCTATTTTTGAAAAACATGAAAAATGCCCCGATTATTAGCAGGGTTCCGGCAAACAGAAATCCTCCATTGGCAGTTAGTTGAAGTAAACCTGTAACACCCGAGCCAATAACAACACCCATGGAGAAGAAGGCGTAAAAATATCCATATGCCTTGCCCCGATCAGCAGGATCTGTTGCTTCGACAAGCATAGAGTTTAAAGACGGGAATAAAAAGGCAAAGCCAATTCCGTAAACACCCATTATGAAATAAAGTAAATGAATACTTGGGGAAAAACTAATGGAGAGCATGCTTATGCCCATAAGCGACATTCCAAACACGGCTGTATGTACAGCCTTTAACCGATCAAATAGTGTATTTGTCGGTAATATAAAAATTAATACAGCAACAAGTCCAAATGTACTCATTAATAAACCACTTGTTTGTGTATCACTCCCTAATTCTAACACCTTTAATGGAAGCATATATGCCACAACACCCTGCGAGAACATTAGAAATAATGCTCCTAAATAAGCTTTCATAATATAGGGATCTTGAAAGAAGACTTTGACTGAAATCGCCTTTTGATCTAATTTGGTTTTTTTTACCTTCTGTAAAGAACGGAGGAAAATTAGAGATAGAATTCCAAGTGAAAACATGAAAAACGATGTGACCGCAAATACAGTGATTTCATTCACTTTGCTAGCCACAATGCCACTGAAGGCGGGACCAATAATAGCAGCTAATCCAATAAAAGCACCAGATAATGCGGCCCCTTTTCCTTTCTTTTCATTTGCTGTAGTATTAGCTAAATTAGTAAAAGCTGCTGGGACAATCAGTCCGGCTGTGAAACCATGTATAAAGCGGACAAGCAACAAAATCCATGTATCTGTTGCGAAATAATATAATAATAGAAAGATACTTGTTGAAAAAAGGCCAAAAATTAATATAGAAAGGGGTCCTTTTTTATCAGTCAAAAAGCCAGAGGTTACATTGCCGATAATATTAGATAATGAAAACATTCCGACTACAAGCCCAACTAAAAAGGGAGGGGCTCCTAAGGAAGTTGCCAATGGACTCATAATCGGCAATTGTGAAAAGAGGTCAAAAAAGGAAAAAAATACAATGAAGTAAACTAGAACTCTCATTATTTTCAAAGCCTCCAAACGGGAATCTTTACCCTCATCTTCTCATGAAAACGGAAATTCTCAAGGGTGTATGTTCAACAAATATGTGAAAAACTAGGGGATTATGATTCTATTTGTTCATTTGCTAGAGACTACCTTAAGAGAATTTATTCCCATATGATGACATATTAATCTGTTTTTAATTTTTTACAAATAGGGTTTGAAATCCATATAGTAGCTTCGATTTCGTTTGGCGTCAGAGCTTTTTAGATTTGCACCTATTAATAGTTGCGATGCTGTTTTCATATCTACATGTAAGAAATTGTGGCAATCTTTGTCTCTCCCATTATTAAGAACTACTCAATTATTGTATGAAAAAGGGCAAGTGGGTCACGGTGGCCGCACTTTTCGCAGAGCCAACTTCTGCTAATCTTTTTTCATTGCCAAATCTCTACATGATAGCATTGGAACCCTGAAAGAATGTCATATTTACGAATATCATATTTTTAGACTAACAGGACGAGGGATATATGGCTGATGGTGAGAGGCAAGTTCAACGGAGATTTGATAAAGATTATCTGAGGACTTGTAAGTTTGGGGGAGACGATAAAATAATGAAATTTGACTGGGGAATAGTATCCTAGTTTTCTTTTGTCTGTAGTGTCTGGCATATTCTTAATACCCCCGTTTACTCATTTATATTTTTTGTCTCAAAATAAAAAGGCGTTTGAAAAACATGATCCATTTGAATAGTTGAGAGGATTTAAGGGATAAATCATGGGAAACTGAGTGTTCCATTGCAAAGATGTGATTTCTGAGGACAGAAGCGGTCTCTCTTTCTCCTGCTAGTCCAACTTTGAGGTTAAAATTGGATAGGCAATATGACTGTTTTTCATCTATTGAATTATAAGGCATTTCAACTCCTCCTTAATAAGTAAAATCACCTTTATGTTACCATTTTTAGTCTTAGTCCAAATCGCTAGATTCCGCTGATAAGCGAAGTTCCCCTGGTTGCCATTGGAACGTTACTAGCTTAACTTTGTTTTGACGAAAAAATTCTACGCCTTCTTCCGCCAATCTATATTTCTGTTCTATTGCTGTTTCTGGGTCTCCAATGACAATTTCTCCCTTCGCATTTACGACACGGTGCCAAGGTAAATCATATTTTTGGCTCATCGAATGGAGAATTCTAGCAACCTGTCTGGCAGCACGAGGATTTCCTGCTAAACGAGCAATTTGCCCATATGTAGCGACTGTTCCCAGTGGAATCTTTTGTATAATAGAAATAACTTGTTTTGTATAAGCCTCCATGTTTTATTCTCCTGACTCATTAGGATATTATAAAGGAAAACTTCGATCAGTGGGAGTTCTTCCCTTTTCACTGAACTAAGAGTAAATTCGCAGCTCTGTACGTTTTTGCCAGAGGGTTCTGACGAACTATAGGGAAAACTAGAATAAAAATATATTATGAAAGGGTGTGCACGATTGATATTCGCAATGCAGCCGAAGTTCAAGTTTCTCAAGAAACACGTTTTTCTAAAAATACATTATATCAAAATGGTAAAAGTACAGCATTTGTTTTGAATTTTTTACCAGGCCAGTCTTTACCTCCGCATCCGCATCCAAACGCTCATGTTTATCTTTTTGTTATAGAAGGAACAGGGACTTGTACAATTGATGGTGAAAAGCAAGCCATAGCACCGAAAGACGTAATCCACTGTGAAGATCAACAAATATTAAGCATTGAGAACGCAAGCGAGAAGCCGTTAAGTATTTATGTTGTGCTAGCAAAAGAATGAAAAGGATGATCCAAAATGGCAAAAATTTTAATTATAGAAGATGATCCTAAGATTGCTCAATTACTGCAAAATCATTTAGGAAAGTATGGTTTTGAAGCCATCATAACGGAACAATTTGATAAAATTGTCGACATTTTTAAAGAGGTTCAGCCAGATCTAGTGCTGTTGGACATTAATTTACCAAGCTTTGACGGTTTTTATTGGTGTCGCCAAATTCGCCAAATTTCCACATGTCCAATCCTTTTTATTTCGGCTCGTTCAGGGGAAATGGATCAGGTGATGGCGCTAGAAAATGGTGGCGATGATTTTATCACAAAGCCATTTCATTATGAAATCGTGATGGCAAAAATTCGTAGCAGTTTACGGCGGGCATATGGCGAGTATGCTCCAAAAGTAAAGGAGCGAGTTGTTCAACTGGATGGTCTCATTTTGTATATCGAGAGGATGGAGATGGTAAAAGATGGCCAAACCGTCCCGTTAACAAAGAAAGAAGCGGTTTTGCTGGAAATGCTAATGAAGCGTTCCCCGCGAATAGTCTCTCGTGAAGCTATACTTGAAAAGCTATGGGACGACCAGAATTTTGTTGATGAAAATACATTGAATGTCAATGTCACTAGAGTTCGGAAAAAGCTACAGGAGTTGGATATTATGGATTCAATTGAAACGGTGAGAGGAGCGGGTTACCGACTTATACCAAATTGGGAGCATTTATCATGAAGCTATTTTTACGGGATCACTTTTTCCTCATTCTCGTCAATATACTTCAAATAATAATCCTTTTGTTGGTGTTCTGGATGGATGGTTATCATAATCGTCACTTGCTTTTTTATACACTATTTTTGGCGACATTTATCTTGATGCTCTATCTTGTTTTCCGTTATCTTCTCCATCAAAGGTTTTACAACAGGTTATCGAACCCGATGAATCAGATGGATGAAGCTTTTGAAACATTAGATAAGGCACCTCTTGCTAAGGCATTAGGAGAGTTATTGAAACGCCAACATCGTATTTATATAAATGAACTTGATCGACAAGAAAAAAGACGAAACGACCATTTAACATTTATTAATCAGTGGGTACATCAAATGAAAACCCCTCTATCTGTCATTGAATTAATCACTCAAGAGAATGATGATGAGCATTTAGAAAGTATTCGAGAGGAAACAGATAAGCTAGAGAAAGGCTTAGAAATGGTTTTATATGCGGCGAGACTAGAGATGTTTGAACAAGACTTCCACGTAGAACCAGTCTCGTTAAAAGTGGTGATTGAAGAAGCAATTAGAGAGAATAAGCGATTTTTTATAAAGAATCATGTTTATCCGGAGGTACATGTCTCTAGCACAATGGTGGAATCAGATGAAAAGTGGTTAGAGTTTATCTTTAATCAATTAATTACAAATGCTGTAAAATATTCGACTGGAAAAGGGCATAAGGTCGTTATAACAGAAACGAAAGATCGACTTGAAACTATTGTGACAGTACAAGATTATGGAGTAGGAATCCCTAAAACAGATTTAAAAAGAGTTTTTAATCCCTTTTTCACTGGAGAAAATGGCCGAAATTATCGGGAATCGACAGGAATGGGACTCTATTTAGTTAAAGAGGTCTGTGAAAAATTAGGTCATAAAATTGAACTCACTTCAATTCAGGGAGAGGGAACTAGCGTGCAAATTCGTTTTTTACATTAGGGAGGCCTTACTCGCACTTAAGGTTGGGGGTGTGGGAGAAAGACAATAGGATGTTTTACATGAATCAAGACGCTTGTGCTTTTGCTACGTTGACATCCAGCTCCAGCGCCTAGCGCCTAGCAAACTTTCGGTGTCTTCCTACGATAAGTCAACATCAGCTCGCCTTTCAGGCTCTCTGTGTTTCCTTTATCTCAGGCCAACAGGAGATTGGTCACAAGGGCGTTGCGCCAGGACGGCGCGTATTTAGCCTTTGAACCTTATTCTCCAAGTTTGTACGTCGCTGAACAGGCGCTTGCGCTTTTGTTTTAACCTTACATGAATGTAAGCTAATTGAAAGCTGTAGCGATGGTATGAAAGAGGCCTTTTCTCTTACACTATAGATAGTTGAGAAAGGGGTTTTGAATTTGGATATCTTGAACATTAAAAACTTAAGTAAGGTTTATGATGGTAAAGTCGCCCATAAGGCGTTGGCAGATATTGATTTAACGATAGAAGAAGGAGAGTTTGTCGGGATTATGGGTCCCTCGGGAAGTGGAAAATCGACCTTGTTGAATATGGTAGCGACCATTGATCAGCCGACATCAGGATCATTAATCGTAAATGGTAAGGATCCCTTGCGAATGAAGCACAATGACTTGGCTCTTTTCCGGCGCCGAGAATTAGGTTTTATCTTCCAAGACTTTAATTTACTTCCCACTTTGACGGTAGAGGAGAATATTGTCCTCCCGCTCACATTGGATGGAGCCGATATAAAAGAAATGGAGAATAGAGTAGCGGCTGTTGCAGAGAAATTGGGCATTACAGCGATTTTGAAAAAACGCATCTATGAAATTTCAGGAGGACAAGCACAAAGAACAGCGATCGCCCGAGCCATTATTCATAATCCGAAAATGGTGCTTGCAGATGAGCCGACAGGAAATTTAGACTCTAAAGCATCGAGAGCGGCAATGGAAATGATGGAGAGAATCAATAAAGATGATCAGACAACGATGATGATGGTTACCCATGATCCAATTGCAGCTAGCTATACGGAGAGAGTTGTGTTTATTAAAGACGGCACATTATTTAATGAAATTCATCGTGGGGAAAATCGACAAGCATTTTTCCAAAAGATTATTGACGTGTTATCGCTGTTGGGAGGGGATGCAAGTGACCTTTCGTCAATTCGCGTTTAACAATGTTTTTCGCAATAAGCGTATTTATGCAGCTTATTTCTTAAGTAGCTTATTTTCTGTTCTTGTTTTTTTCGTGTATGCTATTTTTGCCTTTCATCCGGGACTCTCAAAGATCAATCCGAATGTCGCAGTTGGCTTGCATTTTGCTGAGGCCATTATCTATGTGTTCTCGTTTATTTTCGTCCTCGTGTCGATGAGTGCTTTTTTGAAATCTCGTAAAAAGGAATTCGGTTTAATGGTGATGTTGGGGATGACCAATCAACAATTACGTCGTATGGTCTTCTTAGAAAATGTATTAATCGGATTTTTTGCGACAGTGTCAGGAATCGCAGTTGGTCTTGTTTTTGCAAAGTTGATTTTAATGGCAGCCCAACGCATTCTTAGTTTAGAGCAATCCTTGCCATTTTACCTACCATGGCAAGCGGTCCTCCTAACATTTAGTGCCTTTTTAATTTTATTTATTGTCATTTCCTTTTTTACAGTTTCCATTTTAAAAGGGAATAAATTAATTGATTTAATTAAAGGAAGCTCTGCACCAAAGAAAGAGCCAAAGGCGTCGATTATTTTATCTATTTTGGCAGCTCTTTTGCTTGCGGTTGGGTATGCGATAGCCTTGGTGGTTCGTGAAATGCAAGTTGTAGTCGCACTGGTTCCTGTCACAATACTTGTGACAATTGGGACGTATTTTCTCTTTACCCAGCTTAGTGTATTTACGATTAATCGATTAAAGCAACGCAAATCAATTTTTTGGAAAAAAACAAACCTCGTTCTTTTTTCAGATCTTGCTTATCGAATGAAAGATAATGCCCGTGCTTTCTTCTTTGTGGCAATCGTCTCAACAGTTGCCTTTGCTGCAATTGGTTCACTTGTAGGCTTCCGGTATATGTTTACAACATCATTAACGGAAGATCGGCCGTTTGCGTTGGAGTACACCTCTATCGCTGGGAATGAGGATGAAAATGAGCATATTCAATTAATCGAGTCTAAATTAGACTCCTTTCAATATGAAAAAGCAGCTGTCCATGTGAAAAAAGTCGCCATTCCTAGCTTAGCGACAGAGTATGTGCCATTAATTGGCTTGATCTCTGAATCAGAATTTAATCAGCTAGCCAAAACGGCAGGACAGGCCAACCAACAAGTTCAACTAAAAGATCAGCAAGCGATCTTCTTATATTATCAAAGCTCTATTGGAGAAAAAGCAGCACATGAGGAAAAACGAACGTTAGAATTTGCTGATAAGGAGTTAAACCAAGTAGCAGCCCAAGGAGCAAATTTGATGGGTACCTATGATGATTATTTAATTGTTGATGACCAATTCTACAATGCAATAGATGAATTTGAACCAGAGGCTTATTATGGCTTTCAAGCTCAGGATTGGAAGGAAACAGCAAAAATCGGTGAAGACCTATTAAAAGCCATGGGGGTTGAAGATACCGGCGGCTATAATGAACATTTTCATTTCTCCTCGCTTGGCTATGACTGGAATGGCATAAATCAAGGGTTTGGAGCAGTCTTATTTATAGGTCTATTTATTGGTGTTGTCTTTTTTGTGGCAGCAGGAAGCTTCTTATATTTCCGTCTATATGCTGATTTAGAAGATGAGAAACAAAAGTTTTCTATGATCGGTAAGCTCGGTCTTACGGATAGGGAATTATCAAAAATATTAACAGTCCAATTGGCCTTGCTATTCTTTGTACCAATACTTGTTGCTGTGATCCATGGAGCTGTTGCCCTTACTGCCCTCCAGCATATGTTTGATTTTAACTTATTTAAGAGCTCTGCAGCAGTATTAGGGACATTTGCCATTGTGCAAATAGGGTATTTCCTGTTCATTCGCTTTAATTACATTCGTAAAATTAAAGAATCGATTTAATATAGTCGAAGACACATTTCTTAGGAGATGTGTCTTTTTTATAAGAAATTAAACATTGTTTCATTAGAATTGTCAGGACCTAGAGTAGGCCAAGATATGATTATTGGTTTTTTCGCCAAAGCCTTGATTTACAATCCAATTGTTTGTCGTGGTTTATTCCTTGGCTAGGAAAGGGGGGGATTCTTTGATTCAAAAGAAAAATATCAAAGTATAAAATAGTTGTAGACACATATATCATATAGTGATATATTGCTTTTAGATATATGTATCATTTTTGGATATATCCTAAAGAGATATAGAAGGTGATGGATTGAAGAAAACCGAGCAATTAACAGATTCAATGTTTTATATCATGGCTGCTTTAACGAAGCCAAGGCATGGCTACGCTATTATGAACTTAATTGAAGAAACAACAAAAGGCGTCATTACCATAGGTCCTGCTTCGATGTACACGATTATCAAAAAGTTAATAAAACAGGAGTGGATTTATTTGCATGATGATTCAGATTCAAGGCGCAAAACATATCTACTCACTGAAAAAGGCAAGGAAGTATTAAGAGAAGATTTGTTGTTAAGAAAACAAATGATTCAATTGGCTGAAACTGGATTGATGGAGGCTGAAGAATGAGACAAACAAAGTATATTACCTCAGGTGGGTTAGCTTTTTCCGAGGAGAAGGACATGGAAAAATTGCGTCAATTTTCTTTGAAGGGTTGGCATGTTAGCGATTTTAAGTTTATGGGGTATACGCTAGAAAAGGGAGAAAGCACGGATTATATCTATAGTGTAGATTATCGTTCAGTAAAAGAGGGGGAAGAAGAGGAATACTATGAGTTTTTTTCTACTTCTGGATGGTCACATATTACCTCGGCAGGAAATATCCACTTGTTTCGAGCGTATTCTGGAACAAAACCGATATACACTGACTGTGATACAACAGCTGAAAAATATAAAAGTTTAAGTGATTCCATGAATAGGTTAGCTATTCCATTTATTTTACTAACAGCACTGATTTGGATTGGTGCCATCATAAGCTCTGGTATCTTTCAATCAATCCTTTTAGGAGTAGCTGTTATTCTCAGTATAATTGCGCTCCCAACAGCTTGGACGGTCATCACAACATACAGTAACAAATGGGAGGTAGAAGGGAGAAAGGGATTAGTCAATTTAGTCAAAACTATACCATCCCTTGTCTTATTAATACTGGCTATACTTCTGTTAATTGTCGGTGGTATGGAGAAAGACCGGGCTCTTAGTCTCCTAGCATATATGATAGCTGGTGCAACCGCACTCCCACCAGCTATTTGGGTGATCATGTCCCTGTATCATAAAATGGGAGAGAAGAAAGGTTAGAAAGGTAAGATCTTGGTCAGCAGATTCTCAAATGCTCCAACTATTGTTCGGTGCAGTTGAAGGAACATTGAATGAAGTTTCGCTTTATATAATTAAGAAGGAAGTTATTTATATTATCATTTGAATTTTATCTAAAAACAAGATCGTATTGCTATTTAAAAGAAGACGAACAATCTAATGAAGCCAATACACTTATTTCTTAAAGGTTGGAACTTTTAGAGCGTTTCAATCGTAAAGAGTAGAAGTGTAGAAAGGACGGGTGGGTATGGAACCAATATTAACGGTAGAACAGTTAGGAAAATCTTTTAAACAAACACAGATTATTCAAAATATCTCCTTTCAAGTGCATAAAGGAGAAATTATGGCTATTCTTGGCCCTAATGGTGCGGGGAAGTCGACAACGATACGGAACATCATGGGAATTATGTATCCAGATGAGGGAAAAGTGCAATTTCATAATCATCCAACTGGTGAAATTCCTCGTCACAAAATTGGGTATTTACCAGAAGAACGTGGATTATATAAGAACGTTAATGTGATGGATATGATTTTGTATTTGGCAGAGTTAAAAGACTATCCACTGAAAAAGGCAAGAGAGCGGGCCATGGAATTTTTAGTAAAATTAGGACTCGAAGGAAAGGAAAAGGTCTCTGTTGAGGAATTATCCAAAGGAATGGGGCAAAAAGTTCAATTTATTGGCTCCATTATTCATGAGCCAGAGCTTCTAATTTTAGATGAACCCTTTTCGGGGTTGGATCCTGTCAGTCAGGAAGTTTTTAAGAAGGAAATTCAGGAATTAGCGAATCAAGGTACAGCCATTTTATTATCTTCTCATCAAATGAACATGGTAGAGGAAGTCTGTGATCGCTTATTTATGATTTCTCGTGGACAAAAGGTGATTTACGGATCATTGGAAGATGTTAAAAATCAATATGCAAATTTTAAATGTACGATTCGGGGAAAAAATGATGCAAAGATGTTGGAACAACTTGCTGATGTGCAAAGGGTTGAGCAAAACGGTGATGTTTCAGTTGCCTATTTAGCACCAGATGTGCATGTCCCATCATGGTTAAGAGAGCTCCCGGAAAATCTGAATATTCACGAGTTATCAATTGATCGGATATCTTTACATGAAATATTTATTGATGTGGCAACAGATCGTCACTTAGTTCAGGACAGTCAGGAAGGGGGTAAAGGCGATGCGAAATAGCTGGAAGGTTGCAAAGTGGGAAATTAAACGTAATTTAAAGAATAAGTCTTTCATTATTTCTCTAATCATTACACCAATTATATTTATGCTATTTGCATTTATTCCTTCTCTTTTTAATTCTGAAGACGAAGCGACACAAGTACTTATTTTAGATGAACTGGATGTCTACACACAGGTTGAAGAAATCGTGAAGTCAACTGAATTAAATTGGGAATTGCAACAAACGGATATAGCCGAAACGGAGATGGCAGCTTTAGCGGAAGAAAATGAACATACAGCCTATATTGCCTTAACAGAAAAGGGATTGGAAGAGGGAGAAATCCCTGTGTATGTGAATGAGGATGTGGGAGATGACTTTCTCTTTGAAGCATCAGTTATCGAAACACCACTGCGCCAGTTGCAGTTGGAGCGGATGGACCTATCTGATCAACAATTGGAGAAAATCGGAAAAGGTGTTTCATTGAAGTCTGCTGAACTGGAAGATACAAAGGAAGCTTCTCAAACTGAAGGGGAAGCAGCTGAAGAAACAGAAGGAGATCCATTTAAACACCTTGTGCCTGGTATTGCCGCAGGTATTGTCTTATTTTCGATCGTCATCACGGGAATGATGATTTTCACCTCTGCTTCACAGGAAAAAAAGGAGAAGGTAGCAGAAATTATTCTATCTTCGATTACCCCGACGGAGCTGATGCAAGGGAAAATCATTGGGTATTTTATTTTAGGAATTACCCAGGTCGCTGTTTGGCTCGTATTTCTAGTACCAATTGCCTTATGGAAAATTGACTTTCCACTCCTGGAATATTTATTTGTACCAGAATTAGCATTATTACTACTCGTTGCTTTGGCTGGTTATCTTTTATTCTCAGCAATTTTCGTTGGAATGGGCGCAACAGTTGAAGATATGACGGCTACTAGTAATTTTCAAGGAATTGTCATGATGTTGCCATTCCTTCCATTTATGTTTATGGGCCCGATTCTCATGGATCCAAGTGGTTTAATTGCAAAGATCTTAACCTTCATACCTGTTACGACACCGGGTGTGCTCCTAATTCGTCTCTCCATGCTGGAAGAATGGCCGTGGTTGGAAATCATCATTGCGCTTCTTGTGTTATTTATATTTATCTGGTTAGCCATGAAAGCAGCTGGTAAAATTTTCAAAATGGGTATTCTCATGTATGGAAAAAATGCTACACCAAAAGAAATTTGGAAATGGTTGTGGACATAGTCGGAACCGGACCTCCTGGCTGAAGGGCCAGGAGGTTTGCTAGATAGGGGCTATTACTCTTGTGTAGAAGGCCAATTCCCGAATATAGAGTTGAAATACTGATGGAACTATACTTATACCCTTTAGTAAGGCAGGAAGACTTCCGTATAGGGGAAATCCTCCTAATAGCTCGTATATGATATAATAAAGTTTAGGAATTTTAATAGAGGAGATTCAAATTTATGGAATGGAAAAATTTATACCGTGGCTTTCTTATCGGAGCAACGGATTTAATACCAGGAGTTAGTGGAGGGACAATTGCGTTTATTCTCGGCATCTACGAGCGACTACTTAAGTCGATAAGTGGTTTTTTCAGCCGAGATTGGAAAAGGTATATTGGCTTTTTATTTCCACTTGTTCTTGGGATGGGAACCGCATTAATAGTTTTGAGTAAAGGAATTGATTATTTACTGACAGAGCATAAAGAGCCTACACAGTTTTTTTTCATGGGGCTTGTGCTTGGTGTCTTGCCTTATTTAGTGAAACAAGCAGAAGTAAAAAGGAACTTTTCAGCTAAGCATTATATTGTTCTAGTAATCATGGCAATTCTTCTTGCCTCCTTAGGATTTTTACATACCGAAGAGAACGTAGAACCAATTACATCATTGAATATGTCTACTGCGATTGGCTTGTTTTTTTCAGGGTGGTTAGCTAGTATGGCGATGCTTTTGCCAGGAATTAGTGGTTCCTTTGTTTTACTGTTATTAGGTGTGTATTCAACAGCGATCAATGCACTCTCGACTTTAAATATCCCCTTGATTATCACGATCGGGGCTGGGGTAATTATTGGTTTTATTGTGAGCAGTAAAGGAATTCAATATTTTCTCTCTCACTTTCCGCATATTACTTATGCCATCATAATTGGCATGATTTTTGGATCTGTATTTGTTATTTATCCTGGCATGGCAAGTGGGACAACCCTTGTGATCAGCTTCCTTACTTTTTTACTTGGCTTTATCCTCACTTTTTCTCTAAGTCTTATTAAAAAGCCTTCCTCGGATTTGAAAAACGCCTAAGGGTAGACCCTAGGCGTTTCTTTGATACATCCGAATATTTAATCAAACGTTTGATTAAGAAGAAATGGTAACTATTTCTTGTCAATTTCGTCAGTTGTATATAAAGGGGGCTGATGGAATGAAAGAGGCATTGCTCATTCTGTTATTAGGTATCTTCACAGTATTACTAGTTGGCTGTTCAGGAAAAAACGAGGTTGAATATACGAATACAGCTTCGAAGGAGGGGCTCTATGTCATCGAAAAGCACGGGGGAAATTCTGTGACAGTGGCTGCTGCCCAACCATCGGGAGAGCAAGAGAATTTTTATGATCTTTATACGTATTCGAGTGTACCTAGTGAAGTAGAAGTTGGACAAAGAGTAAAGGTGGAGCCAGATGGTGCTTTAATGGAAACTTTTCCTTATCAAGGGAAAGCTAAAAAGGTTACGATTTTGCCTGTTTATAAGCCAAATACAGCAAATTTAGATGAAATACAAGTCGTACAAAAAGCATTACAGACAATCAAAGGTTCTAGTGAATGGCCTGCCATTACATCTGTAGAATTCATGGAAGCGCAGAAACTTTGGCAGGTGGGGATTAAATTAGGGGAAGATAATAGAGATGTTGAAATTATCGATCAGCTATCAGAATAAATAGAAAGCCTTCACTCATTTTTAATGGGTGAAGGCTTTGATTTTAAAAGTTAAAATCAACTTCTTTTTGTTCTTGTTCTTCGACGCCTTTCATATAAGTGATACGGCGTTGGGCAGCAGCTTGACTTACTTGCTCATCTGCATGATAGGATGAGCGAACAAGTGGGCCAGATTCACAATGACTAAAGCCTTTGGTAAGAGCAATCTCTTTCAACTCAGCAAATTCGTCAGGGTGATAATAACGTACAACATTCAAATGTTTTTTCGTAGGTTGTAGATATTGTCCAATCGTCATAATATCGACATTATGAGCACGAAGATCATCCATAGCTTGAATAATTTCTTCCTTTGTTTCACCCAGTCCTACCATAATACTAGATTTCGTTGGTGTGTTTGGTGCAATTTCCTTTACACGCTGTAAAAGTTGGAGGGAGCGACGATAAGTTGCTTTTGCGCGCACCTTTGGTGTTAAGCGCTCGACTGTTTCAATATTATGATTAAATATTTCAGGCTCACTGGACATAAGAGTATGGAGGCTCTCATAGTCACCTTTCATGTCAGATGGCAATATTTCAATTGTACATCCAGGATTCTTCCGACGAATGGCTCGTACTGTTTCTGCAAAAACAGCTGCACCACCATCATTTAAGTCATCACGAGCCACTGCAGTTACAACGACATGTTTTAATCCCATAATTTCTACGGAATTTGCAACCCTTTCAGGTTCGCCCCAATCTAGTTCGTTTGGTAAGCCGGTTTTAACTGCACAAAAGCGACATCCCCTCGTACATGTATCTCCAAGAATCATAAATGTAGCTGTTTTTCTTTCACTCCAACATTCATGAATATTTGGACAACGCGCCTCTTCACAAACTGTATTTAACCGTTGGCCACGCATCAATTTTTTTAAGCCTCTATAAGATTCATTCGTATTAATTTTTGTTTTCAACCATTCCGGTTTTCTGATGTATTCTTGTTTATCGATTGCCATTATGAGTGCACCTTCTTTTGAAATTTTAAATTCCATTCATCTGAACGATACTTTGATTCTGCAAGAGTTTGTACCTCTTCCCATTGAGAGTCACTAAGTGCAAATGGGGTAAAATGTAAGTCTAATCCAGTTTCAAATCCTTTGGTGAAGGCAGTTACTGCCTCGTTATATGTAATTTGTTTTCCGCTCGCCTCATTCATAGAGATGGCTTTGCTTGAAAAGGATTCCCTTTTACGTGCCCGCAATTCTTCAGTTGAAAATGCAAATAAATCAAAGAGCATTTCTCGATCCATTGTAAAGGGTAAGGAACCATGTTGCATTAGGACGCCCAATTTTCTTGTCTGAGCATGACCGGATATCTTCTTCCCATTCACAAGCATTTCATAATCTGAGGGTCTTTCAAAGCAAACAGCAGATCTTTCCTTGGTAAAGTGCTCCTCAGGCATAGAAAACTGTGCTTGAATGTCTAATTCTTTAAAACCCGCAAATATTCCTTGTGCCAGTGTATGATAAGCTTTTCGGATGGACTCTTCTATGTAAGGCTTTTGCTCAGAGACAACAAGGCTATAGGTTAATTCATCATCATGAAGAACAGCGCTCCCCCCAGTAAGCCG
Organism: Lederbergia galactosidilytica; assembly: GCF_017873565.1. Classification (GTDB taxonomy): domain Bacteria; phylum Bacillota; class Bacilli; order Bacillales; family Bacillaceae_C; genus Lederbergia; species Lederbergia galactosidilytica. Next base: position 19,491 of record NZ_JAGGKH010000031.1, on the reverse strand, counting down.
ACGGACAAATTGGCATCCGTGCTTTGCAATGCCTGGAAAATGAATTGTCCTCTCCTTTTGAAAATGTCCAATGGATAGGGTAGGTTTTGTCCAACCGTAGAAACGGAGAACAGGTGGAATCAGATCTTTGCTATGCCAAAGGAGCAGACATTCATCCAATGCCATATTGATCGCTGCATCTTGGTATCCTGTGTCGATAAGCCCCCAAGTGTCTTTCATTTTGCTCAACTCCTAGATGAATTTAAAAGTAGAAGGCCATGGCTTAAGTGATCGTTTTCTAATTAGTTTTTTCAATAAAAAGGGAAATGTCTGTATCTTTAGGATAAAAGACTATATAACCATTTCCCTCATAGCTAGGAATTTATAAAATTCCAGCTTGTAGATAAGTTCTAACAGGAAGTTTGTAGTGCACCTAGCGACCTTAGTGTGCTGCCTTATTATAAAAGTTTTACGTTGCTACACGGATGTTTACGCTTTTGTTCTTTAAAACACACTAAAAGAACTGCATCCTGAAAGAAATGCAGTTCTTCATGAAAGTCGTCTATGACCTCATGTATTCCACACTTCGGATCAGCTATAGACAGTATTGCGCTGGATCTTATCTGTTAGAAGTATGGTAACAAATGTCAATCTAAATGTACAGTTTTCTGATCGGGATGACAGGAGTTGAACCTGCGACCCCTTGCACCCCATGCAAGTGCTCTACCAAGCTGAGCTACATCCCGTTAATAGATTCTAATTTCTATTATAGGGGATGGTTGCCTGGAAAACAATCCCACACCTTTATTGCTTCGAGCCATCGCCGAGACTTCTTTTATATTGTTCTAACACTTTAGGGAGGACATTGGCGATAACGTCCTCTTCTAAGCGAGATAAAATGTCATCATCTTCATTTTCCTTTTTGATGGAAGAAACCTCTGTATGCAATTTCTCCATTTTTTTATCTAAATCTGCTGCTATAAAGGCAGTGCTTTGAAGTTCCTTCGCCAGATGAGCGGGAATTTCTTTATCGTACTTATAGTAGATTTTATGCTCTAAGCTGGCCCAGAAGTCCATTGCAATGGTACGGATTTGGATTTCAACATAAGTATGTTCGGTACGATCTGTCATGAATATCGGGACTTGTACAATAAGATGCAAGCTTTGATAACCGTTGGGCTTGGGATTTTTAATATAATCCTTGTATTCTACAACCGTGATATCTTTCTGTTTTCCAAGCATATCAGCTAAGACATAAATATCTGAAATGAAAGAACAAGTAATCCGGACCCCAGCTATGTCGCGGATATTTTCCTTAATTGAAGGGAGCGAAAATTCATACCCCTTACGTTTAATTTTGCTAAAGATACTTTCGGGAGATTTGACTCGGGACTTTACATGTTCAATCGGATTATAGTCATGTAGGTAATTAAATTCATCGGATAATATATTAATTTTTGTGTTAATTTCATCACAAGCAAATTGATACGCCATCATAAATCGCGTAAGCTCAACTTTCATTTCTTTTATCAGTTGAATATCTATTATTTGATCTTGTTTCATCAAGAATCTTCCTTTCTAGATAAGAAAGCCTAAAATTTGGTTCGAATTAGGTTATCTTCAGCAATTGGCAAACTTGCGATACCTTCCTTAGATAAGTCAATATTTAATATTTTCTTCAACTCGGCTAAAAGGGCTTTAGTCAGAACAGAATTTCGCTAAGAATAGAGTGGTCAAAAGCCGTCCGTGTTCCTTATCCTAAGTTTGTACATCGTTCAAAATACGCCAAATGCTTCCTTATATATCGTACCATAACTAGCTAGATATTTTTAGTAAATACAATATCTTCCTTGTCAAAGAATAAAGAAAATTATATACTACATTACAACAGTAACGTACTGGTTGCGAAAGGGGGTTCCTTGGATGCTTTTATATCATGATGGAGCTAAACCTATTTATGTGCAGATTGCAGAATGGATTGAAAATGAAATTATTGCGGAAACATTTAAGCGTGATGAAAAGGTGTTTTCGCAGTATCAATTAGCAGAGATGTTTACGATTAATCCTGCGACAGCTGCGAAGGGGTTGAATATGCTAGTGAACGAACAAGTTTTATATAAGAAACGTGGGCTCGGTATGTTTGTAGCAAAAGATGCGAGGAAAGCCATTTTGAACAAACGAAAGAATGAGACATTAACTAGGCTTGTTCAGGAACTGGTCTCAGAGGCTAAGCGGTTAGAGGTGTCTGAAATAGATTTATTAGAAATGATTCAAGATGCTATTAATGGAAAGGGGGAGGAGTAATGATAGTGGTGGAATGTGAAAAGCTAGTAAAAAATTATGGGAGAAAGCAAGTTTTAAAAGATATTGCTTTTACGATAACAGGAGAGAAAATAACCGGGCTTATAGGCAGGAATGGAGTAGGTAAAACCACCTTGTTAAAAATTTTGGCGGGTTTTATTCAAGAAACAAGTGGCGAGGTCAAAGTTTTTACTAAACGGCCATTTAACAGCTTATTTGTTTCTGCCAATAGCATTATGATTGATGACCATCTGACTTTTCCACCGTCATTAAGTTTGGGAGATATTTTAGTGGAAGCTGAAAGGTTTTATGACAACTTTAATTTGGAATTGGCTAAGAGATTGATGTCGTATTTCTCGTTATCAAACAAAGGATATTATGATCAGCTTTCAAAAGGTATGAGAAGCACTTTCAATCTGATTTTTGGGCTTTCTTCCCGCTGTGCCCTAACGATTTACGATGAACCGACAACAGGTATGGATGCTGCGGTACGGAAGGACTTCTATCGAGCATTATTAAAAGACTATGTAGCTTATCCCCGAACCATTATCCTTTCGAGCCATCATCTAAACGAAATTGAAGATATATTAGAGGATGTATTGCTGATTCATGAAGGGAAAGTGTTACATCATATGCCAATTTCTGATATGAAAGAATGGGCAGTAGGTCTGCAAGGGAAAAAGTCAGCTGTTTCACGGTGGAGCAAAGGCCAGAAAGTTATTCATGAAAAAGAAATTGGTCCTGGATTAATGTATGTGGTCATCCAGAATCAATGGATGGAAGATAAATCTCGTGAATTAAAAGAAGACGGCGTTGAGATCATACCTGTTTCAGCGAATGATCTTTGTATTTACTTAACAAACGGTGATAAGGGAGGGATTGACGGTGTCTTTAATCGAAACGAGTTTCTCTGAAGTTGTCTGGAAACAATTTACTTTTAAAAGGAAAGCCTTTTTCACAACATTTGGTACATTGGTGATTCTGCAATTATTGGCGATTTTGTTTTCATCAGGAGGAAGTGCGTCATCGGGGTTTTCCGGTAAAGATATGTCTGTCCACCTCAGCTACTATTCTGGTGATATTGTTGTTATCTTTACTATACTATGGGCTTTTTTTGTTGCGATATTTATAACTTCCAAAGCAGCGCGGTTTGATGATTATGCCTTTGTAGGAAATCGAGTGAGCAGTCATTTGGCAAATTTGTTATTTTTGATTACAGCTAGCCTGATTGGGGGACTATCTGCAACTTTATGTGGCTATATTGTAAGAATCATTGGTTATTACTCTAATGATTTGATGATGGGAGAAGGGTTTCTTCAAGCGCCACTTGATTTTCTTCTTTCGATCGGTGCGATTAGCTTATATGGATTCCTATTTGCCACATTAGGCTATTTGTTTGGTGTGATCATACAGTTCCATCGTAGTTTTGTTTTTTTACTGCCTGCAATCTGCGTGGGATTAATGATCTCAGCTATATCAAGTGGCTATGACGCGGAGATGAAAGCTATATTTGACTTTATTGTTTTGGAATCTCACTTCTGGCTTTTTTTATTAAAAGTGTTTCTGCTGTCAGGGGTGTTCTTCGCTATTGCCATGGGGATTTCGAATAAACTGGAGGTGAGAAAATGAGTAATATTATTATTTTATTCTTTTTACTTCCTCTATTCTTGATAGGTTTTCTATTTTGGAGGCCTGTGCGCAACTTAGCTGCTGGGAAAGCGGGCATTTTAAAAAATAGAGGTATCGTCAAAGTTTTATTGACTACTTATGCGCTTCTTCTTATCCTCGCTCCCTTTATATATGAACTCTTGCCAAAGGAAGGAACGGAATTTCCAAGAGTTCATGAAAAAAGTCTAGCTCAAAATACAATGAAGCTTGAGCAAGCAATTTATGATGGACGACTTGATGAGATTAATCCTGAATATATTCGAGAAGAATGGCAACAAAAGTATAATGGCAAGAATTTAAAATTACAACAGGCAGAGGAAGAGCCAGTTCCAGTTGTAGTGGAAAGAAAGCCGGATAATGATGGAGTGATTGAAGGGAAATATATTGCGAGTGTGATCTATCAAGGAATGGATTTCTCTGATAAAGTGAAAACAATTCTATTTGACTTGTCTAATGATACGTTAAAACTTGAGGAAGTTGGCGATTATTTTGAATTTACTGGGGTCATATCTGAAAGAGACTTCGCTTTGTCTCAGTTTACAGAAAGTAGAAATATCTTTGGGGAGGGGACAATAAGGCAAGTCCGTTATATCTACCTACGAATTCCTAAAGATTTGCAGATCCAAGAAAAAGACGATCTTTATTTCAATTATACGGGGGAAGTCCAAGTGGACTAGAACTTAAAGTATGGATGTTCAGAACCTCCTGTTTTAAAATTCGCCAGTATGGCAATCATGCTAAGGATTTTAATAATAGGAGGTTTTTTTGTGAAAAAGTTATGGTGCATATTATTGATAACCGGTGGGATTTTGGCCGCTTGCAATAATGGGGAAGAGGCAATTCCACAAGTAGAGGAAGAAGCCATTCCTGTTAGCGGTCAGGCAGATGTCAATGTAAAGATGATTAATTCAGAAGGAAAGGAAGTTGGCAAGGCTACCCTGAAGGAATCAGAAGAAGGCGTGAAGATCCATTTACAAGCAGAGGGATTAGAGCCTGGGACTAAAGCCATTCACATTCATGAGACAGGAGTATGTGAAGCACCTGATTTCACATCAGCTGGCGCTCATTTTAACCCAGGTGGGAAAGAACACGGCTTTCAAAATCCTAAGGGTTTTCATGCAGGAGATTTGCCGAATATAGAGATTGAAGAAGATGGTGCTGTAAATGTTGTCATCACGGCCCCTAATGTGACATTAAAAGAGGGAGAGAGCAATTCCTTATTAGATGGAGATGGTAGTGCTCTTGTCATCCATGAAAAAGCAGATGATTATAAGACAGATCCAGCAGGGAATGCAGGAGATCGAATTGTGTGTGGCGTGATTAGTGGGGAATAAATAAAAGTAAAGCACATAATTTATGTAACGCAACAGAGTGTTACATAAATTATGTGTTATTTTTCTTTCTTAGGGAGAATGCTTAAAAATGGAATTTTAGCTCTAAAGTATTATTGAATAACGAATGGATGGCTGAACGTTAATCACTAAACATATTAAACAATCCGCCTATTCCACCTTCACCTTTGGACTCTCCTCCGCCCTGTGGCGCAGCAGCAAAGACTCGGCTGGCTAATCTTGAGAATGGGAGAGACTGAATCCAAACGGTTCCTGGACCGCGAAGTGTTGCAAAGACAAGGCCTTCTCCTCCAAAAAGAGCTGTTTTAATGCCTTTGACCATTTCGATATCATAATGGACATTCCCTGTCATTGCGACTAAACAACCTGTATCAATTTTGATGACTTCTCCAGCTTCAAGGTCTTTCTGAAAAATGGTTCCTCCGGCATGAACAAATGCCATTCCATCTCCTTCAAGCTTCTGCATAATAAAGCCTTCGCCACCAAAAAAGCCTGTCCGTAATTTCCTCTGAAACTCGATGCCCACGGTAACCCCTTTTGCGGCAGCTAGGAAGGCGTCCTTTTGGCAAATAATTCTGCCATTCAGCTTTTCCAAATCCATTGGGATAATTTTACCGGGATAAGGAGAAGCAAAGGAAACATGTTTTTTTCCGGAACCTTCATTTGTAAAGGTGGTCATAAATAAGCTTTCGCCAGTTATAATTCTTTTTCCTGCTCCCATCAGTTTGCCCATCAGGCCTCCGCCATTTTGGTTCGACCCATCACCGAAGATGGTCTCCATGCGAATCGCATCATCCATCATCATTAAGCTGCCTGCCTCTGCGACAACAGTTTCATCAGGATCTAGTTCTACTTCTACAAATTGCATATCATCCCCATAAATCTTGTAATCAATTTCGTGATTTTTCAATTCATCATCCATCCTTTCGTTTTATAAGAAGAGTGCCTAAGTGTGACATCATTTGCCACACTCTGTGGGAGAATAGCAACGCCTTGTTCCCGTCACTAGTACATTTTGTACAATGTAAAGTGAATTGGATTCAGATTTTGCTAGCTTCCTAGGGCTGGATACTATCACTAGCTAATTTATCCTTTCTTTCTACTTAACAATACGTACTTTAATAGAATTAGGTTTCATAATGGGAAAAAGAATTTTTTCACTCTATTTGACATCTGTAGAGCAATTTGAGTCAATAATAGTAAGAATTTGAGCATGTAGAGGAAATGAAGATAGGGCAAAAAAGATTACCATATAAAGTAAGCCCTTTCAACAAGAGGTGAAAAGATGAAAGATTGGTTAAGGCCAAATTATCGAATGAAATCAATTGGAGAACAGGAATTCGCGTTCCACTCCCATACACAGTTTGAAATTTACTTCTTTCATCAGGGCGATTGTAAATACCTTATTCATCATTCCATTTACGAGCTTCACCCTGGGGATATTATTATTATGGATGGGTTAACAGCCCATCGTGCTAATCCCTCTAAATTTGACTTATATGAACGCAGTGTCGTGCATTTTTCTGCAGATTGGATTCAACCTGTAATCGAAGAATTGCGCATGCCAGAATTACTTTCACCCTTCAAGGAGATGAGTAATTGCTTGCTTCGTGGTCAAGATGACGGGGAAAGAGAATTGATCTTACAATCAATTAAGTCAATGGTTCAACTTATGAATGAAGAGTATTCATTCTTGTTGAGACCCGAAGTAGAAGCAGAATTAAAAATCTTGCTATTGACCATTTTAATGCAAATCTACAAATTAAGTAAAAAAGAGAATCACCAGTTGGCAATGCCAAAAAGTGAAAAGGTTCTTCATGTCGAAAATATCGCTCAATTTATTCAGGTCCATTTTAGGAACAGTATAAGTTTAGAAGATATTTCAACAGAATTGAATTTAAGTAAGTTCTATTTATCGAGAATTTTTAAAGAAGTGACAGGCACAACGGTGATGGACTATGTGATGACTTGTCGTTTGAACCAAGTGAAATTCGATTTAGAAATGTCCCCGCAGCGCACTTTAATGGAAATTGCAACAGAATCAGGCTTTGAAAGTCAGGCCCATTTTAGTCGATTTTTTAAGAAAAGAGTAGGAATGACACCTTCAGAATATCGCAGAAAAAAACTTAAATTATAGATTAGGAGAGTGACAGAATGGATAAAAAGTTTGCAGCCCAATTATTTACAGTACGGGAAGAGTTAGCTAAGGGAATAGCACCTGTCTTTCAAGAAATAAAAAAAATGGGGTGGGCAGCTGTACAAATTTCGGCTTTACCACAAGGGTACAATCCGCAAGAAGTGGCAGACGCTTTAAAGGAAAATCAACTTGGAACAGCTGGAATGCATATTTCATTAGATCGTCTAGAGAATGATCTGGAAAATGTGGTGAAAGAAGCAGATTTATACGGCACGAAAGATATTGTTTGTCCTTATTTGCCCGCGGAATATCAAACCGCAGAGGGATATAAGACAGTCCGAAAAAAATTGAATGAAGTCGCCGGGCAACTGCCTGATTATCGTATTAGTTATCATAATCATGCTTTTGAATTTGCGACTGAAATCAATGGTGTTTCGGCACTAGAATATTTGTTAGAGCCAGTGACAGAGAATAAAGTTTTAGCAGAAATCGATGTGTACTGGGTGAAAAAAGGTGGTCAAGATCCACTAGCTTTTATCCAGCCATATGCCAACAGAATGCCAATTATTCATTTAAAGGATATGACGAATGATGAACAAGAAACCTTTGCTGAAATTGGGACAGGAAAAATTGATTTTATTCCCATTTTACAATGGGGTGAGAGATCAGGAGTAGAATGGTATGCAGTAGAACAAGATGTCTGTCCAGGAAAGCCACTAGATAGTTTGGCTTTAAGCTTAGAGAACCTACTTAAATTAAAGGAAAAAATTTAAAGCAAACTAAAAGTTGAAGTGCTTTTTCTATGCTTGTTGGAATAATGATGTTTTTAGGTGATGATAGGCATGCATAATTGAAATAAATCGGATAGAAAAACTCAAAGGGAGGTATTTTAATAGTGACGATCGTAAAAGTCGGTATTATAGGATTAGGCAATATGGGGACAAGTCATGCCAAGCGTTTATTCAATCGCGAAATAGAAGGAGCCATTCTGGCTGCCGTGTGTGATGTGCGGGAAGATCGCATGGTGAAAGCGAGAGAAGAATTTGGGGATCGAGTGAAACGATTTTTGACGATCGATGAATTTTTTGCAGATGCTGATATTGATGGGGTGATTATTGCGACTCCCCATTATGATCATCCGACACTTGCCATTAGATCTTTTGAGAAAGGTTGGCATGTTTTATGTGAGAAGCCGGCTGGTGTTTATACAAAAAATGTGCGTTTGATGAATGAGGCTGCAGCTAAAAGTGGAAAAGTGTTTAGCATGATGTTTAATCAACGCACAAATCCCTTATATCAAAAAATGCGTGAGTTAATTCAGTCTGGTGAATTAGGAGAAATTAAACGCACAAATTGGATTATTACAGATTGGTATAGAGCGCAAAGTTATTATGATTCAGGCGGTTGGCGTGCCACTTGGGAAGGAGAAGGTGGAGGTGTGATGTTGAATCAATCGCCTCATCAGCTTGATTTATGGCAATGGATTACAGGAATGATGCCGACTAGAATTCGTTCATTCTGTGGATTTGGGAAATATCATGATATTGAAGTGGAAGACGATGTAACGGCTTATGTAGAATATGAAAATGGTGCTACAGGCTTATTTGTTACGTCAACTGGAGAAGCACCCGGCACGAATCGCTTTGAAGTTGCGGGTGATCGAGGGAAACTTGTAATCGAAAATGGAGATTTAACCTTCTGGCGATTAAGGCAATCTGAGCGTGAATTCAACCAAACGTTTAAAGGTGGCTTTGGTGAACCTGAAAGTTGGAAAATTGATATTCCAGTACGTGGCAAAAATGAACAACATTTAGGCATTTTGGAAAATTGGGTAGACGCTATTTTAAATGGTACAGAGTTACTAGCACCAGGAGAAGAAGGAATTAAAAGTTTGGCAATTTCAAATGGTGTCTATTTATCTAGTTGGTTAGATGATTGGGTAGAGCTACCAATTGATGAAGATCTTTATTATGAAAAATTACAGGAAAAAATCGCGACTTCAACTTTCAGCAAGGAGACAAAAAAAGATGTCACATTAGATGTTAGTGGAACGCATTAAAAAAGGGAGAGGGATGATACTTATGGGGAAGGATGGAATGAATTATGCTCCAAAAGGCAAACCCAATCGTGTCGTAGAAGATGGGGAGTTTGTAATTGCGGCGATAGCGCTTGATCATGGTCATATTTATGGGATGTGCAATGGGTTAATAGAGGCAGGGGCAAGCTTGAAGTGGGTGTATGATCCTGACCCACATAAGGTTGATAAGTTCGTGGAAACATATCCAAATGTTCGTGTGGCTGCGAGTGAGAAGGAGATCTTAGAGGATCCTGAGGTAAAACTTGTAGCAGCTGCGGCGATACCTAGTGAACGTGGACCACTAGGTATTCGGGTAATGGAAAGTGGAAAAGATTATTTTACGGATAAAACACCTTTTACAACTTTGGAACAATTAGCGGATGCTAAGGAGGCGGTTGAGCGAACAGGCCGAAAGTATATGGTTTACTACTCAGAAAGACTTCATGTAGAAAGTGCTGTTTTTGCTGGTGAGTTGATTGAACAGGGAGCCATTGGTCGGGTTATACAGGTGACTAATTTGGCTCCGCATCGATTGAACGCTCCTTCCAGACCTGAATGGTTTTTTGAAAAAGAAAAATATGGTGGTATTCTTTGTGATATCGGTAGCCATCAAATTGAACAGTTTTTATTTTATACAGGTAATACAGATGCAAAGGTTGTACGTAGTCAAGTTGCAAATTACGCCAATAAGGATTACCCTGAGTTAGAGGACTTCGGGGATTGTATGATTGTTGGAGAAAATGGGACTAGTCATTACTTCCGTGTTGATTGGCTCACTCCAGATGGGTCTGAGGTTTGGGGAGACGGAAGAGCCATCATCCTTGGAACAGACGGTTATATTGAAATACGGAAATATATTGATGTAGGTCGTGAGAGTGAAGGGAATCAAGTTTATCTAGTGAACCAAGAAGGAACTTTTCATTACTCAGTAAAAGGCCAAGTAGGCTTTCCTTTCTTTGGAGAACTGATTTTAGATTGCTTGAATCGAACGGAAAATGCCATGACACAGGCACACGCCTTTAAAACGGCTGAACTTTGTTTGATAGCACAGAAGGAAGCTGTAAGATTAGAATAGTAAAAGAAAGTTACTTTATAAAAATCTCTGTTGGCTAACGAGCTGACAGAGATTTTAATTTTATTTATTAATTATTATTAGTTTTGAATTAAAATACTTAATAAATATTGATTTAAAAATTAATATATATTATTATGGTATTAATAAAATTAATAGGAGGAGCGGAGGTATGGGTTATCCATTAATCACATCTTGTCCAGTATGCTCACAACAACTAAAAATTACGAAACTTCAATGCCATCATTGTCACACAACGATCGAAAATGACTTTGAACTAACAAACTGGGCTGCACTTACCTCAGAACAGCTAAATTTTATCGGGACTTTTTTGAAAAGCCGGGGAAATATTAAAGAAGTTGAAAAAGAATTAGGTATTTCTTACCCAACTGTGCGTGGTAAGTTAAATGATGTAATCTCAGCACTCGGCTATTCAGAAAAGGAAGAAGCAAAAAATAAAACAGAGGAAAAGAATGTGATTACTATGTTAGAAAACGGTGAAATCACGGCAGATGAAGCATTACGCCTATTAAAGGATAAATAAAAGGAGGATGACAGGTATGAAAGAAGAAATTAAGAAGATCCTGGGGATGATGGAAGAAGGGAAATTAGATTCCGAAGAGGCAACCGCTCTGATTCAAGCTTTACAGGAAAAAGAAGTGGTGGAAACAAAAGTGGCAGAGCCAGATTATCTAAAGAAACTTCTAAAGATTCGCATTTCTGATCAAGAAGATAAAGTAAATGTAAACCTCCCTTTGCGGCTAGTGAAGGTCGCTTTGCAGTCAGGATTAGACATTGCTGCTAAACTTCCTGAATCTGCTAAATATGTAGAGGGTATTGATAAAGTCGATGTGGATCTTATTTTAGAAGCGATCGAAAACGAAGCGGAAGGGCAAATTGTCGATATTACAGGTGGAGATGGCGAACAAGTTTCTATTGTAATTGAGTGAGATGGCCCATGCTAAAGATAATGATTAAACAAGAAAATCAAAAGCCTAAAATTATTCGCTTACCTTATCTTTTTATCGACGTAGGGCTTCGCCTCGCGACAACAAGGCTCTTCTGGAAGATAATAAACTCTACAAAAAGGCAAAACCAAGAACAAGAAGAACATCAATGGCTTTTCCTAGAACAGATAGATTGGCAAGACATTCAACCTATATTAAAAGAAATAAAGAAGAATAAAGGCATGACTATTTTGGATATCCAAGACAAAAATGGGCAAGCCGTTAAAGTTGAACTTTGAGTCCTTCTCCCCTTTATATAAAAGGGAGAAGGACTTCTTGCACACAGAGCAGAATATTTATATAGACCAAAAAGAGGTGATGAAGTGAAACAAAAAGAAAGAACAATTCCGATTGTGATATTAATTTTAGAGGCTCTACAAAAAAGACTTTTAGAGAATCATCCAGCTGGGGTCCCTATAAAGGAAGAATTAGGTAGGCGCTATGCAGGATATCGAGGCGAACAGATTTTAGATTACTATACGAAATATCTTCCACTACAAAAACACCACTTTATTTTTCACGATCTTCGATTACCCATTTCCAGTGAAGCCTTTTTTCAAATTGATATGCTTATTTTAACCCCATACTATCTTTTGGTTTTTGAAGGAAAACATATGGCAGGCAAATTGTTTTTCGAGCCAAAACAATTAATTCGGGAGTTAAATAATATGGAAGAATCGTTTCCTGACCCCATTGTGCAGGTGAAAAACCAACAATATTTTTTAAAACTTTTATTAAAGAAGTACTCCTTCCCTTTTCTCCCAAGTGATGCCTTCGTTGTGATCACCAATCCCAAGTCCATTATTTTGCTAAACCCCGATTATAAGGAAGTTCTAGAAAAAGTTATTCGACCACAAGCATTAAGATTTAATTTTGAACTTTTAGAGAAGAAATATGTGAATTCAATTTTAAGTCACAATGAGTTAGAGAAAATATCAGAGGTTTTGCTACAGCTACATACACCTGATGAACCTGACGTATTAGCCCAGTATGGGTTGAATAAAAGTGAAATTATTCCGGGAATTTACTGTGAAAAATGTGGACAGTTTTCTGTTAATAGAATAAAACGATTCTGGAGATGCCATATTTGCAATAAAAAGGCTGAAAAGGCGTTTATTCAAGCACTGATTGACTATCGCTTATTAATTAGCACAACTATAACCAATCGAGAATTTCGTCAGTTTTTTGGAGTTGATTCTATTCATGTCGCATCCAAAATGCTCAATTCTCTAAATTTGCCAACTAGAGGCGAACGCAGACATCGAAAATACGAATTATCATTAGTTTACCTACTAAGTCTGCTTTGAAAAAAAGCTTGTAACAGCTAATAGAACGAGCGCAATGGCTAATAGAGCGCATGCAACGGCTAATAGACTGAGCGCGACAGCTAATAGAATGCATCTAACGGCTAATAGAGCAAAAAAGCGGTAGCAATTTAAGAAGAGCGACTATCATAGGTGCAAAATCACCTTTGCAAAAAGCCAATGGCTAATAGAACGAGCGCAACAGCTAATAGAATGCATCTAACGGCTAATAGAGCAAAAAAGCAGTAGCAATTTAAGAAGAACGACTATCATAGGTGCAAAATTACCTTTGCAAAAAGCCAATGGCTAAAGAACGAGCGCAACGGCTAATAGAGCACATGCAATGGCTAATAGACTGGGCGCGACAGCTAATAGACCACTTCCAATGGCTAATAGCCGGTATATACATCTATTCGAAAGTTTAATTGTCGTATCTGAATTGGCTTGGGCTTTCTTAGGAGCGAACTTCCTCAGTAAGACTTGCTGTTTTACCATTAGAAAAAGAGGCTGGGACAAAAATGTTTTCGCTTGAGTAATGTACGAACTATAAGCGTGAAAATAACCCACTCCGGAAATATACTTCGCTTCCGAAGGCCTACAGGATGTGGGTCATGCAGGCGTTGCGACGTACCAGGAAGTACTAGTGGAGGTGAAGCAACAGGAAGTTGCGCTTTGAGCCTGCCGCCAGGACGGCGCGAACTTAGCCTGCTTTCCCTAGTGTCAAGCCTCCTCAGGCTTCGCCTTCCTGGGTCTTGTCGAACTCTTACTTCCCGCAGGAGTCTACGTATATTTCCTCCGCTAAGGTAATGCAATATTCGCTTTTGAGGCTTAGCATTTTAGTTATCTCTCAGCCTCTTTTTCAAAAAAGTTTTATTATCAATGCTTGGCGATGTAAATGCTAACTGGCATTTTTTTTACAACTATCTTTATAATCATGTATAAGCTATATCCAATCACAGCTCCTGATGTATTAAAGACTAAATCATCTAAGGTCCCACGTCTTGTCATTGTGAAAAATGTTTGGATTAATTCTATTGTTAAGGAAGCTAAAAATCCTAAGAGCAAAATCACCCATAGTCGCTGGCAATGTTGGAATAATAATGGAATAAAAAAGCCGAATGGAACAAATAGAGCGATGTTTCCAACAGAATATAATAGTTGTAGTTTAGGATTGGACATATTTTTCAATTCATAAAAGAGATTGAAATCAAAATGATATATTGTTTTTCCACCCCATATGCCAAAAGGGAGATTCCACTGAAATGGTTGCATGGTCAGGAATACGACAGATACGAGATAGACAAAGAACAAATTGACAATCATTTCTCGAAATGGATCTGTATATTTTTTCTTATATCTTTTATTGCGGTAGAGAATCCAAAGGAAACTAAGTATTCCGAGAATGATGATTCCTTGCCACATATTTACCGCTCCCTTATAGCATGATGTCTTTTTTCTTTTCCCGTTTCCATAGTAGCACAATTAATAAAGTGCTTGCTACCATAAAAAGGCTATAACAGAGGGGGACAAGCCACTGCGGTAAAAAGAAGTTGGTGATCCACTCTAACAGGTAACGCAAACCGAAGGCTAGCAATCCAAATATTATGGGAACCTGTACGCCAATTAAACTAATATAGTTCGGAGCAAACTGGGAAACGGAAAGACTAAGCAATATAAGTATGAATCCCAATACATAGATGGCGATCACGGTAAGGATGATATATTCAAAGAATGTGAGATTATACCATTGATAGCCGGCAATAAAGGTGTTCATAGGGATGTCGAAAAACGGCTCTGGATGGTTTTGCGAATACAATCCAAGATAGACAGCTAATAGCCCTGATATTACAAGGAAGGCGGAAATAAGCCCGGCCACTATTTTTTTCTTGAAAATCGTCCTGCCGATCCTTGCTGTGTACTGTAGATCTAACATTTGTAAGGAACGATCACGAATAAACAGCGGTGAAACAAGTAACACGACACTTATGAGTACCGCGATAGCAATATTACGGATGATACTTTGAAAGTTTGTAAGAGTGACTTCAGGATATGCCTGAAAAACGCCTGCTGTTTTTAATTCGTCTAGATATTTCTTCTGATAGGAAGTGGGTTGCTCTAATAGAAAATTCTCATTTCTTAAATCATGCAATTCGATTAATCGCTCACGTTCCCCCAGCTCCCAGAATAGATCCACCTCTTCATCGAAAATGATTTTCGCATGGAATGCTTCTGCCTTTGTATCCCCAAAATCAATATTTTGGAAGTCCTCGTATGAAGTTACTCCTGCTTCTTGAGCATCCTTCCGTTTCTGCAAGAACTGATTTGCTTTTTCCACTTCCTGATTATATTTTTCCTTAAAGTCAGCAAGATCTGCTTCATTCATTTCAGGACCATAGTTATGGACCATTTCTACACCAATTCTGTAAGAGTCAAGTGCAGGTCGACCATTAGGGAAATGTTTAATATCAAATTCAATCAAAAAATAGTATAAAAGCATATTCACAAAAGCTATTGTGAAAAGAATTTTCCAGTTTAATATTTTCTTCATTTCATTGATAATAATGTGCATCATTTTTCTCCTTAAGAAATGTCCTGCCTCGCAAACTTTTTGAAAGAAAAGCCGCAAAGCGCGATCAAGATAATTGTCCAAACCGTAATGGTCATCCATTCGTAATTTTTAAACATTGCTAGTCCACCGGTTCCCATCCACCATTGATGTGGGTTTAGTACAAGCGTGGAAAGGGTGTATCCAGACATTAACATGAAGTTTGTCGAGTTAGGGATAAACCCTGGGATTAGAAAGAAAGCAATAAACAAACTAGCAAATATAATAAAGGTAAAATAACTGTTTTTGACTAACACGGAAATCGAAAAGGTAAATAAGGAAAACAAAAGCATACAAATAAATAAAAGCACTAAGCTCATAAGGAAATAAGTAAGGAAGGACCAGTTCCACCACGAGACATAAGGGAAGTTATTCTCCCAATTGAAACCACTGCTGATTGCTGTCTTCCATAAATGAGCATAATCAAAAACGGTAAAATAGGTTCCTAAGGTGACAACAGATAAAAAGATAATGATAGCTAGAATTGTAAGCAGGGAGGCGACTAATTTATCAGCCATTAATGTTCTCCCTCTTCTTGTTGTATAGGCCACAAGTTGGTTCCGATGCTCAAATTCAAAATTGGTAATTAAAGCGGTGGCCAAGACAACTAAAATCATCCCTTCAATCACAAGATGGCGAAACACGGTGCTAAACAAGAGGCTATGCATATGATAGTTTTGTCCAGAAAAAAACCATGATCTGTGCTCTCCGTTTTGCTGTAATGTTGCGAAGCGATCAGCAAATGCTTCGTATTCTTTACGTAAGGTTTCTGCCGCTGAACCAGTTAGTCCGAATTTTGTTATTTCACTTTCTCCTATTTTTTGAATATCGAAGCCAGCATAACTTTCATCCATAGAAGCTGCTGCACTCCTATACATTTCTTTTAAAAACAGATCGTAAAAAGTATCCAATTCCTTTTCTGTGTACCTTCCCTGTTCTTCAAATGTCAATTGTTCAAAAAAATCATCTGCTCCGGCAAAAGTTTGGGAAGTTTTCTTTTCGGTGATGGTATTCATTTGGGCTACTTCCGTTGTAATTTCATTATCCAGCGTTGCAAGTAAAGCATCTGTATATCTGGCACCGTACTTTCCTGCCAATTCATTCACGATCGGTAACTCTTCTTTAAAATCAGAAGCATTGTAAATGATAAAAATATTCCACCCAGTGAATAACAGGAGTAAACATACTATAATCGGTGATAATAGTGCTTTTTTACATTCAAATAAAATAATCCTCATCACATTCACCCATTCATTTGCAAATCATCGCGATATTCATAGAGGAAGACATCTTCTAAATGGGAAACAACAGGGATCCAATCTACTTCAGTCTCTCCTTTATGGACGAATCGAACGATCATTTCTTCTTGGTCTAGCTTCTCTGATAAAAGCACATATTGTTTGCGGAAGGTCTCTAATTGTTCAAACGGAATAGTTGTCTCGAACACAAAACCATCCAATGTTGCGCAAATATTTTTAACATTGTCTTTATATAAAAGCTGTTTGTTTTTTATCATGATTACTTGGTTAGCAATCGATTCAATATCTGAAACGATATGGGTTGAAATAATGACTAAGCGTTCGCGTGCTAGCTCAGTTAATAAATGGCGGAAACGAGCCCGTTCTTTTGGATCAAGACCTGCTGTCGGCTCGTCCAAAATTAAAACCTTCGGATCGTTTAAAAGAGCTTGGGCAATTCCCACTCGTTGGATCATTCCACCAGAAAATTTGCGCATCTTTTTATTGGCGACATCACTTAAAGCTACTTTTTGGAGCAAATCCTCTATTTTTGTAAGGGCCAATTTTTCCTCTATTCCCTTTAGAGTAGCAAGATATAGTAAAAATTGTCGCGGTGAATAGTTTTTGTAATAACCAAATTGTTGCGGAAGATAACCAAGAATATCGCGGTATTCTTCATCCAAATCCATGATATTTGCCCCGTTATAAAGAATTTCGCCCTTTGTTGGCGAGATAAGGCTAACAAGCATTTTGATTAACGTTGTTTTTCCAGCCCCATTAGGAGCTAGAAGTCCATACACCCCATGATCAAATTCAATATTTACATGTTCCAAAGCAAGAAATTCTCCGTATTGTTTACTGAGATTTTTTACGACAAGCATTTGTCTATACTCCTTCCGCTGGTTTTATTTGGACCAGCTTGTTTAAAAATCGAAAATAAAGGATGAGGCTGAAAGTCAAAACTAATCCATAAACGAAAATAGGTAGTTGAAGCAAAAAGTGACTATATGCCTGGTTGGGTAGAAGGTTCAAAAGGATATTGGTACCACTCCAACCTAGAATAATCATACTGGCTCTTACTCCTGTTTGTTTTTTCATGATGATGGCAAGGAATAGGATTGAAAATAAGAACAAGGCAGTTGTAGATACGAGAAAGGCTTTGAAAAAATGAACATATTCATATATGACACTCACAAAGAGAATACTGACCATGTTCACAAAAATTGCAAGGATACTAAAGAGTAACATTTTGAAGGCAGCGACCTGATAAAAATTATATTTAGTAACCATTTCAACTTCATAAGTTGCATGATGACGTTTGTGCAAAAAGTCATAAAATGAAAGAGAAATATAAAGTAGAGGGGAAGCTATAAATAGAATAGGATAAAAATTTGCTTCCGTTTGAGCAGCTTCAGCCATACTGTTGAATAAATAAATAAGTAAGAACATGGCAGAAAAAGTAATCAAGATGCCGTCCCTACGGTTTGTGAATAAATATTTCCAGCCGATCCCCTTATATAGATGAACAAAATAGGTATAGTAAGATTGATGTGGCTTCACCCCGGCACGGACAATCTGGTCCACTTCCAAATCAATTTTTGATTGATCTGGATAAGGAATAGAAAACTTTTCTTTAGACATCGCAATCCTCCTCCATTTCCTTTTTTATTTCTTTCAGAGCCTTATAGTATTTCGTTTTTACTGTTGAAAGGGGGGCTTGTACTATTTTAGCGATTTCCTGAAGCGTATACTCTCCAAATAATTTAAGGCGAATAATTTCTTGGGAGACAGTCTCTAATTGATTGACTAGCATTGTGATCCTTTCTACATCCTCTTTATATTCAAGAGATAGGATAAAGTCATTTTGATCTTTCACATCCTGATCGTCTAATGATTCCGCTAATTGTCTATATTTGTAGTTCTTGGAACGATAATAATCAACAATCCGATTGGTAGCCACGCGATACAGCCATGTGCGAAAGGACGCCCTTTGACCATCAAAGCGATGAATGGATTGTAAAACACTGATAAAAATTTCCTGTGTTAAATCAAGAGATAGATCTGCATCTAATGTCTGTTTATAAACAAAGCCATATATTTCTTGATAATACTTGGAAATTAATTGATTAGCAGATTCATGATGTCCACTTCTTTTTATTCTCTTAATCCAGCGCTGTTCTTGTTTCATCTTCTTTTTCACCACTCAAGCCTTCTAGTTATATATTCGTAATCATAGAGAAAAAAGTTTTAAAAAGCGAAAAGTTTTTAAAAAGAAGGGGAATGAGAAAAGAAAAAGGGGGCTCCAGTTAATAAGAACTAGAGCGTATGAAGGCGGATACAAATACTAAGATATTACATAGGCCCGAATGGTAATCAATATGAACATTAAAATAAAATTAGGAATTGCGATGAAGATAAAACTCTTTACCCAGTTATTTTCTTGCCGTTGCGAATTTGGAGAAGAGTACGAAGAATAAGGCCTTGTTGGCATTCCCATAAAAACACCAGCAAATAGAAAGGAAACAATAGCTGTCATCCCAGTGATCTTGATGGCTAAAAACCAATGTTTAGTAAGGATTCCGATCAATAATGAAATAAGACAAATAGCTATCCCTAATAATAACGATTTATTCATAGATACACCCCCTATGTTTATTGCGTATTGTCAAATAATCTATAGTAAAAAGTTAATAACCCCTTGATTTATAGGGGAATGAATGCAAAAAACTTGCCACCCCCTGAATTTTAAGG
>NZ_JAGGKH010000030.1 GCF_017873565.1 Lederbergia galactosidilytica | reverse complement strand
GATTTGCAGACGACTTCTGCATCTATGTGAAGAGCAGGCGCGCGGGGGAACGTGTTTTGGAAAGTATTACAAAGTTTCTCGAACATGACCTGAAGTTGAAAGTGAACCAAGAAAAGAGCAAGGTGGGTTCTCCGGTCAAACTCAAGTTCCTCGGTTTCTGCCTCCATTCTACTTCTAAAGGTGTTGGGTGCAGACCGCATCAGTCCGCAAAAAGTCGATTCAAATCCAAATTAAAGGAAATCACCAAACGGAATCGCCCGGGTAGCTTTGATGAGATTGCCAAAGAAATTAACCAAGTGACAGTAGGGTGGATAAACTACTATGGAATAGGCTTTATGAAAAGTTTTATTAAATCCATGGCGAAGTGGCTGAACCATCGGTTACGGCAACTGACATGGAAACGTTGGAAGAAGATATGGACAAAATACCGCCAGTTGCGAAGGCTTGGAATTTGGCATGAGGAAGCCTGGAAAGTAGCAAACTCCCGGAAGGGATACTGGAGAGTCTCCAAAAGCGAAACACTACACAAAGCAATCAAAACAGAAACGCTCACCAAGTGGGGTCTGAAAGACCTGAACCACCTGTATGAGCGTCGATACTTAAGTTATTGAACCGCCGTATACGAGAACCGTATGTACGGTGGTGTGAGAGGTCGGCTAATCAATTAATGATTAGCCTCCTACTCGATTATGGAAACTATTGATCATATGGGAAGAGCGCTGTCTCGATCGATTAATTCTTGTCCCAAGAATAGCTTTTGTACTTTTTAAAATCTATGTAAATAAAAAAACAGCAAATAATAGAGGCAATTTCATGGTATATTAGATGATGAATAAGAAATAGTAAATACTTATTCACTTCCTGTTTTACCTGATTCATCTTTTAAGTTACTTATTGTATTGTGATCACAGCTTATAAATCGAAGAGAAGGTAGTACACCTACTCTTATATGTTAACGATTACAAATGTGATGGGGTTAGAAAGCTTGTAGATCATTTGTACTTGCCTGTATATCAATTAATAAAGTAGCTATAGCAATCTCTTTAATTACAATAAGCGCAATACATCTTTTTAGTAAAGAGCCAGAACTGTGAAAGGATGGATCTAGAAAATCATGGGTACTACGTTTAATTAAGGAGGAAAATCATGGGGGATCTTTTAGTACCGTTGTATCGATTATCGGCTGATGTAAAAGCGGATGAACAAAAAACGTATACGATTCGTAGACCTATCCCACCAGAAAAACATATTGTGGTGGACTGGGTAAGAAAGCAT
Organism: Lederbergia galactosidilytica; assembly: GCF_017873565.1. Classification (GTDB taxonomy): domain Bacteria; phylum Bacillota; class Bacilli; order Bacillales; family Bacillaceae_C; genus Lederbergia; species Lederbergia galactosidilytica. The sequence continues at coordinate 37,735 of NZ_JAGGKH010000030.1, read as the reverse complement.
TTTTCCGAGAAATGGGCAAGTGAGTGTGAAGTAGCTTGTTCACAAACACCTGCTGCTTGTTTGATTGCGGTAGAAGGGAATAAAATATTAGGTTTTGCCTGTTTCAATGTTACCTATCTGAACTTTTTCGGTCCAACAGGAGTTGATGTAGAGGCACGTGGCAAAGGAATCGGGCGAGAACTACTCTTGCTTAGTTTACTTGAAATGAAACATATGGGATATGCTTATGCTATTATTGGCGGGGCTGGACCTGTTTCTTTTTATCAGAAGACAGTTGGAGCTATCGAAATACCTGACTCAAATGATGGAGCTTATAAAGGTATGCTGGATGGTTAAAATTATTAGTAAGCGTAAGCATGATGATCGCAACAGTAAAAGTGAGAAACCATCATCGTGGCTTCCTTAATATTGTTGAGAATATATATAAGAGCATTATAGTTTTATCTGCAGCCTACATATATTTAGCTTATTGCGGAAGAGCATCAAACCTTAGGCTCTAGGCCGCTACCACGCTAATACATCCTGTAGAGAATCTGAATATGTGGGCTGCTTTACACTAAAAAATAATAAAACTTCGCTAAATCTATAGTTTTCATTGGCCACCTCTACTTCTCTAGGACTCTCCATATACTTCTTTCGTTAAATCCCTTCATTTCTTTCTATAAAAATGAAAAGTCCCAGTTAGATCACAACCACTTTTTTAATCGACAAATCTCCTGTTTTCATAATCTCATTATTAATCTGAAAATGATTTATTTGAATAACCATTTTATTGGATCTGAATATGTTGATGACAGAGTCAATAAATGGAGGTATGGAGATGGCTTTAGAAGAAAGAAAAACCCTTGCTTGGCATGAGACACTTGAAATTCATGAATTGGTTGCAGCCCAGTCGACTGGATTAATCAAGCTGAAAAAATCGGTAAAAGAAATAAATGATTCAGAATTACAAAGAATTTACCAACAGGCAATTGGAGATATAGAATTAAATCTAAATGAACTCATTCAATTTTACGCTTCAACTCCATCTGTTTCAGAAAGAGAAGAATTAGAGCGAGAAGATAGCGGATTTTATGCTGGGGAACTCCTTATATTTAGCAAGACTTTGGTCCGAACATATGCAGGAGCTATTACCGAAACGGCTACATCTGTCTTAAGAAAAACATTAACAAAGCAACTTTTAAGAGCGATTCACTGTCATGAAAGAATTTTTAATTATATGTATAAAAAAGGTCTTTATCCAGCTTATGATTTAGAGGCATTATTAAATCAGGACCTTCAGAATGCCACAAAAGCTTTAAAAATGAAATAGATGAAAATAAAAGTAGTGTGACTGTAAATTTGGATCAATCTTTAGTTTGACGATTATTTCCAACATGAAGAGTGTTAATGGATTAGGGCGCGAATATTAACGCATATGGTTAAGTCAACTTTAGATCATCCTTAAGTTTTTCTTGTCTGTGAAAAAATAAATTAGTTTCGCTAAGTAGTGCTTTAACAGCGCTTCCCCAAACCTCTTAAACATGCTTTCCATCTGTACAACAGGCACTTGCATTTTTCGGCGCTTCGCCGTCCCCCTTCGCTTTCCTGCAGCATATGAAGGAAAGAGGAGGGGAATTTTATGGGGAAAAAAAGTGATTTTTCCATAGCTGTCATACTTCTCATTTTGATGATCCCTTTATTCTTTTTTATGATCAAAAATATTGATTGGACAACAGGAGAACTGAAACAAGAACAGCAAGAAGAACAAAATGCCAATAATCATAAAGATGAAAAAGGCACCAGTGGAAAAGAGAAAGAAAACAAAGAGAAAAATAAGGATAATGAAAAAGGAGATTCACAAGCAAAAAAGGAACAAGCGAAGGATCATGAAAAAGGCAAAGGCAAAGACAAAGACAATGGCAATGATAAGGATAAGGAAAAACAAGATGAAGATAGAACTTTTTGGGGAGTAGATTCCGCAAGTATGACAACAAAAGAAGTGTATGCTTGTGTCAATGAACAATTTGGAAAACCAAAAATATGGGGAAGGTATCTTGGGACTAAAGAGGATGTATCACAAGGAATCACAAAAGATGAAAGTCAATATTTACGTGAGCAAGAGATTAAGATCTTGATGATCTATAATCACTTTAATGATGCGAGAGGATATGATCAAGGTGTCGAGTTAGCCAAACATGCTGTTTCCCTTGCAGATGACATCGGACTCCCAAAGGAGAAGGCCATCTTTGCCGATATTGAACCTGATTATCCGGTAGATGCCTCATTTATTCAAGGATGGTTTGACGGAATAAAAGCTACATCGTATCATTCAGGAATTTATGGAGTATTTGCAGAGGAACAACCATTGTACAAAGAATATGAACAAGCCATTAAGGACAATAAGGAAGTTGGGGAACAAATGATTATTTGGACCGCCCATCCTCAGATAGAAATTACCTCAAAAGAAAAAGCACCACCATATGAACCTGTAGCACCAAAGGGCAGCTTTTTATTAGGATGGCAGTATGGAATTGATGCTAAGACATGTAATATTGATACGAATCTTTTTAAAGGCGAGATCATCGAATATTTATGGTAGGACTGGTTGATTTTAAGGACCAGTCTTTTTGTGTTAAGTAAAGGCTTAAATAGTAGCCTGTGAAGATGTTTAGCGTAAGCTCCAGCACTTAATAAACTTCCGGTTTCCTTCATCCCAGCCTGTAAGATGTTTGCCGAAACAGCATTGCCACAGGACATGGTGCCAATTGTCGTTTCTCCTTTGCTATAATTTTCGAACGAGCGCTCTGATCTTGTTCTTTAGATCATTAACTTGAAGTACCATTTCATGCCTTGACTATAGAGCTTGAAAGCTTGAATCTGTTAGTCTTATTAAAGGTATGTATAAAAGCTTCCTGTAAGGAAATACAAAAAGAAAATGATCAGGAGGTTTTCCCATATGCAAAAGACCTTTATAGAAACAAAACAACGCCCTTTCTCTATACCAAATAAACGTTGGGTAATGACACAGACTTGGAACCACTTATTATTTTGTCATTGGCCTATCGAGGAAGAAATCATCCGTCCGCTGATCCCTGCCCAGTTAGAATTGGACAAGTTTGCAGGAAAAACCTGGCTTGGTGTAATTCCATTTCAAGTAACAGAAATGCGTATTCATGGATTGCCGAAGCCTCCTTATATTCATAACTACATTGAATTAAATATCCGGACGTATGTGACTTATAAAGGAACACCAGGTATTTATTTTCTTACTTTAGATGCTGATAAATGGTTAGCTGTTTTGGGTGGGAAAATAGGCGCTTTGCTACCGTATCGAAAAGCTGAGATGGAATTGAAGGAGGAAGACCATTTCATTCAATTTCGAAGTAAACCGATTGAAGCTAATCAACAAGGTAGTTTAGCCATACAGTATCGCCCAACATCACAACCTTATTCACCAATAGCAGGGAGCCTGGAAAATTGGCTTTTTGAACGGTATTGTTTTTTTACAACTTTGCATAATAAGGTTTTGCGCGGGGATATTCATCATAGCCATTGGATTGTGAGTAAAGCGGAAGCTGAAGTAAGTCGATCTAATTTTGGAAAGTTAAATGCAAATAAGCATATAAGGCATGAGAAGTACAGCAAAATCCCTCTGCAGTTCCATTCTAGTCAGGAAGGATTATTTCATTATGTTCGAAAAAAACAGGCATTTATGTGGAAACTAAAATTGGCCAATTCGGAAAAGTAATAGAAAATTGGACAATTTTAAAAAATGATTAAATTCTCCCAGGGAATTTAGTTAAGTGATGGAAATTGTCGAAAAAATGCCGCTTCATACCCAAAATTAAATCAAAAAAACTGAGATATTGGTCCTTTTTTTACCTAAAGTGCCAAATTTAATTCTAGGACAATTATAACGGGTTGAACTAAGTGAAGTTCTAGGCAATATTGACTGAAATGTGAACTAATGATATTACTTATAGAAAATTATTATATAGTATTTTTAAAAATTCATACGATCGTATGAATTTTTTTCGAAAAGAAAGGAAGAAAAATTGCAAACTAAAATTTAGATATAAAAGTATGAAAATAGACTTAACTAGAAAATGAAGTAAGGAGTTACGATATTGTTAATTGCAGATGAACTATTAAAAGTTGATAGCGAGGAAGAAATAGTAAAAAAAATTAAGATAAAAGGAAAATATAGTCAGCTTGAAGATGCACTACGGTTTTATCGGCCGAAGATCAAGAGCCGTAGATTATCTTTGCATCCTCCCCAAATAGACCAGGAAATCGACTATTTTGCTAAGCAATTTGCAAATGAAGATCGGATTATTTTCTTCTATGATTCTCGCTATCGCTCAGGAGAAATGTTAGATCGTCTTCGTAATTGGTTTTTGCCTGATAAAGTTTTATGGCCCATAGCGATTCAAGGGAATATAGCTGAATATAAATTATTAAAAGAAGAGTTGTTACCTTTTTATCGTGATCAACAAGCTACATATTCAGATGTAAAAGACCGTGTTAGTCAGCTACAAGCGAATATGCAAAAATGGATTATATCCCCCGCGCCACTAAAGGTTCTGCGGGCAAATTCACATAACGCCATTTATAAGCAAAATAAAAGTTTAGTTTGGAAGTTAACAAGAGTTCGTTCAGAAAAAAAAGTAAATACTCTCCAAAGTGGTAGCTTGGAAAATATATGGCAAACATTCCAAAAAGAGATTTCAAAGGAAAAGATTTGGGTGGTGACGAAGGGGTTGGATCAACCTTTACCTGGGATTCCCCAACAAACTGAACTTAAAAATGAAACTTTTCCTATTGGTATACCGTACATTTATGTAGTGGCTGTTAAATAATGGTAGCTATGGAAAAGTTTGGTTAATGGAGGAACTATAATGATTAGTGCTAAGCGAAAAGCATTTATTTTTTTGATAATCGCCTTTATCTTAGCGATTATGACAGGTTGGTTTATCAATACTCAAATTTCACATGCCAAGGAAGTAATGGGGCAATCTGTGAAAGTAGCTGTGGCTAAAAAGGATATCGTTGCCTACTCCGAAATATCTGAAAATATGGTCGAGTGGATGGAGATACCAAAATCAAATGCTGGATCATCTTTTATTACGACTGAGCAGGATTTGAAAGAGCACTTATCTATTGTTGATTTAAAAAAAGGCGATTTAATAACTAAAAATTTGGTTCGTTCACAAGTAGATATTCCTGATGGTCATCGGGTTGTATGGTTAAATCCAACAGAGAATGTTTTAATGGATCAACAGATTTATGTGGGAGACAAGGTTGATATTATTGCGTCTTATGAAAAGAAAAACGAAGGTGTTATCACAAAAAGGATTATGAATGATATTGATGTTATTCAAACAGATTCCACTGTAGTAGGAGATAGTCAGCAAGAGAATGTTTCTGCTATCAAAGTTTCTATTACAGTTGAACAAGCGGAACAGTTAATCCATCTGCAAAACACAGCTAAACAGATACGGGTCCTACGTGTGAACCAAATTGAAATAAATAATCAAGAGGATACTGAACAAAACAATGCGAATATTCAACAAGATGAGAAAGAAAAAGCTGAGCAAAATGTAGAAGAACAGAAAGTGAAAGAGGCTGCAGCTGAGGAAGAGAAACAAGCGGAAATAAAGAAACAAGAGGAAGCCAAGAAGCAGGAAGAAGAAAAAAAACAAGCTGAAAACAAAAAGAAAGAAGATAAAGGAGAGAAAGAGAAGAAATAACAGTATACATAAAGTACATGTCTAAAAAGGAGGATACCTCCTTATAGTGAGGCATTAAATTTCTGTTCGTGAAATGAGGTTAATAGGAATGAGAGATGCAAGTTTATTAGTCGTAACAGATGATGAGACACTTGTAGAGGAGATAAATAGTAATTTGTCTAACGATGATATTCGGATCGCCGACACACACCATGTTGAGGAAATGTTAAAAGAGCAATATTCTTTTATATTACTAGATGAATGGATGATTGAATCTATCAATACCCAGTCAATTCCGACTACAAGTGTTTTAATTGTTCTTATGAGAGACCGTTCATTTGAAAATGCACGGAAATGGATGGCAATGGGGGCAAGTGAACTAATTATCATTCCCGATGAACTTGATAATCTAGAAGCTGTTCTACAGAAAAAGGATCGGATGAAAAGGCAGGACATAAATCATTTTAATGATGAATATGTCGGCTTAGATGGAGCAGGCGCTGTTCGGGTTTTCTATAGTGCAAAAGGAGGCACAGGGAAAACGTTAATTGCCTCCATGGTTGCGCAGAACTTACAAATTCAATATGGCCAGAGAGTAATCTTGATTGACTTTAATGTTCAATTCGGCGGTGTGGAAGTTCTATTCGGCTTAGACCCTGAAAGGTCTTACCTCGATCTATTGCCTGTTATTAATGAGCTATCGATCAATCATATTCAAAATGTGACGGTAAAAGAAGAAAATACGGGAATCCATGTACTATTAAGTCCGGCCGATCCTGAACAAATTGAATTAATTTCAGAGGAGTTAGTTACAAGGATTATCCGAACATGTCGTAACCATTTTGATCAAGTTATTGTCGATTTGCCAGCAGCGTTTAACACGGCGACCTTCATTGCCTTACATGAAGCCACACATATTTATTACGTTATGAATCCAGATAGTTTATCTGTTCGAACTTTAAAACATAGTGTAGAGCTTTTTAGACGTTATCAAATTGGAAATAGGGATAATGTCAGTTTGATTATTAACCGTCATAACTCCAAAAGTGAATTAAGCGAACAAAATATCGCCCAATTTATTGATTTACCCGTTAGTGGAATTATTCGTTCAGACTTTTATGGGTTGCAGCCCAACTTAAATATGGGAAAACCTTTTTATCTGAAGAAAAACGATAAAGGGATTTCAAAAACAGCCCAGGATGTTAAAAAGATGGTGAGAAAGTCGATTGTGAAGGGAGGTTAGTCAGAATGAAGTGGCTTGATAAAGTGAAAGAACAACCTTCTTTACATTCCGATAATCAGTGGAATGTAAAAGATGCACAATTAGAAAAACGTGCTCGTCACTATCGATCTCGTTTAATTAAAGAAGTCGATTTAGAGACTATAACAACCCTTCCACCAAACGAAATGAGACAAACGATCGAACGGTTAGTTTACCGAATGATTGAGGAAGAAAGAGCAATCATACCAAAACAGGAGATGGAAGCTCTTGTAAAACAAATTATCAATGAATCTGTTGGTTTCGGTCCGCTGGAAGCTTTGCTAAAGGAAGATAGTATTACAGAAATCATGGTGAATGGACCAAAAGAGATTTATATTGAGAAAAACGGAAAGCTTTTTAAAACAGATGTGCGTTTTAAAGATGAACAACATATTCGCCATATTATTGATCGGATCATTGCTCCTATCGGGAGAAGAATTGATGAAAGTTCACCAATGGTGGATGCACGACTACATGATGGAAGCCGTGTGAACGCGGTAATCCCACCGATTAGCATGAATGGTCCTATCCTATCGATCCGTAAGTTTAATAAGAAGCCATTCACGCATGCCGACTTAATTGGTTTTGGTTCGTATACGCCAGAAATTAGTGAGTTTCTACAAGCTGCAGTAAAAGCAAAAAGCAATATCCTTGTATCTGGAGGAACTGGAAGTGGGAAAACAACACTTTTAAACGTCTTATCCGGTTCAATTCCTAATAGTGAACGTGTTGTCATTATCGAGGATATGGCGGAGTTGAAATTTGAACATGATCATCTAGTTCGTATGGAGGCACGGCCTAAGAATATGGAAGGAAAAGGAGAAATTAATATTCGCATGTTAGTTCGAAACTCCCTTCGTATGAGGCCTGATCGCATAATCGTCGGTGAAGTTCGTGGCTCTGAAGCGATTGATATGTTACAAGCGATGAATACAGGTCACGAAGGCTCCTTAACAACAGTTCACGCGAATACTCCAAAAGATGCTCTTGGGCGTTTGGAAGCGATGGTGATTATGTCCGGTTTATCTTTAAGTGTTGAGGTTATTCGCCAATACTTTGTCGGTGCATTAGATCTAATTGTACAGAGTGAGCGATTACCGGATGGAAAACGGAAATTAGTCAGTGTTGCAGAGGTTGTGGATCGAGGTAATACGATTGAGATCATCGATATCTTTAAATTTAAAAGAGAAGGTGTGGATGAAAAAGGGAATGTATATGGTTCATTTATTTCCACGGGATATGTGCCAAGCATTTACGAGCAAATTAAAACCGCAGGTATTGACTTACCACAAACAATCTTTCAAGAAGGTGTATTAATGTGAATGCCATTTGGATTAGTAGTGGAGCTACGATCTTTTCTCTTTGTTTATCAATTTATTATTTTCTCTATTATAAAAACACCCAAAAAACAAAAAAAAGAGTGGAAGATTGGTTTGAAGGAGAGGCAGATAAAGAAAGGAAAAGTGCCATTCTGCTAATCGGAGATAAATATGATCGTTCAGAGATGGCCCAAGAGTTACAAAAAAAGCTAATCCAAGCAGATATTAGCTTAAAGCCCTCTGAATATATGGGGATTTGCTTTTTTCTCTTTTTCGCTATTCTCTTCTCAGGTCACTTTTTATTTAAATTGATTTTTGTTATTAACCTTACTTTGGCTTACTTTATTGTCTGGCTCGGTTCAAAAATGTTCTTAAAATCTAGACAAAATAAATTAACTGAAAGATTAAATCAACAGTTGCCAGAAATTTGTAGAATGATGAGCAATACGATGAAGGCGGGTTTGACGATTCCGCAAGGGATAGAAATGGTGGGGAAGGAACTAAAAGCACCAGCAGGTCCTGAATTTCAATCAATGGTGCAACAACTTCGATTAGGAACAAATTTTGAAGAAGTAATGGGGAATTTCCGAGAGCGATTTGTTAGTAAAGAATTAAATATTTTTGTTAGTACTGTATTAATTCAACATCGTGTCGGTGGAAATTTAGCTGAAGTGTTGAGCATTATGGCGGAAACACTTGAAGAGCGGGCACGCGTGAATAAAGAGGTGGACACAGTAACAGCAGAAGCAAAATTTATTGCCTTAATACTACCCATAATGCCATTAATGATGGCACTCATGATGAATTTGTTTATTGAAGGATTTTTAAATCCTTTGTTTACAAAGTGGGGCCTTGTATTATTTGCTATCTTCATATCCATGCAGTTTCTTGCCTACTTGGTAATTAAAAAAATTACGACGATAAGGGTGTAATTAAAGGATGAGTCCTTATTTTGATGTGATTGTTCAACTACTAATAATCGCAATTATACTATTCATTTTAATTGGTTTTATTTATATCTGGTTATATGTAGCCAAAAAAGAGAAGTTAATGAAGCATTTAATGCCCATCCAGTTAGTGAAAAGAAAGAGAAAAATTCAAGAGATCATTTGGAATCCCTTGATTAAAGCTGCGGAATATGTTGCGCCCACTGCAGAAAAGTATAAGTTTATGTTTGATTTTGAAAAAGACGAAAAAATACTCGTGAGAGCAGGAAATCCACTAGGTTTAAAGGTTGAGAGCTTACATGGGCTCCGTTTTGTTTTAGGTTTAGCTACTTTGTTCATTGCCATCATCTATTCATTTTTAGGTATGCCATTTGCTTTGCTAGTACTAGTCATTTTACCTATGTCTGGTTTTATGTTCCCATCGCTTTGGATTTTATATTGTGCGAAAGAAAGACAGGAAATTATTAGTATGATGATGCCTGACTTTCTTGACACGGTCAGTATTACTTTACAAGCAGGTGTTTCCCTAGATGCTGCTCTAAGGCAAGTAACCAATCAAATGGATGGCCCTTTGATTGAGGAGATTCAGCGTTTTAACCGTGAGATAGATCTGGGGGTTCCAAGAAAACAAGCCTTTGAGCATATTCTGGAAAGAAATTCGGCAAAAGAGTTAGAAATGCTTGTGAACTCTCTTGTTCAAGGTGTTGATTTAGGTGTACCCGTTTCGACTACATTCCGAGTTCAGGCCGAGGATTTGCGAGCGATGCGCGGATATCGGGCAAAAGAAAAAGCGGCAAAGGCAAGTCCGCAGGTGACACTTGTTACGACTTTCCTCGTCGCACCGGCAGTATTTTTATTGATTATTGGTTTATTATTTTTGAACATGTTATATAATCCCCAAGCTTTTGGTCTCGATGTTTGGTTTTAAGACCGAATAGGCGGATTTATATATATTATTAAAACCCCTAAGGAGGAATAATAAATGTTGACGAAATGTTATGTTTCTGTAAAAGCTAAATGGAATCGCTATGTGAATAATGAAAGAGGAGCGCAAGCATTAGAATGGATTGCCTTAGGAATGCTCGTATTAGCTATTATGGGGGCGATTGCCGCTACGATGGAAGGCGATACTTCCATGGGTGAGGCTGTTAAAAGTCAATTAGCGAAAATGATTAATAGTTTAGGTGGAGAATAATTCGTTCCTTTAGGTCTTGGGATTGTTAGCATCCATCCGTAAAGGTGTGAAATGATTTTGAAAAGCATAAAAAGGTATATAAAAAACGAAAAGGGTTCACAGCTAATTGAATTCTTAGCTGTGTTCCCGATGGTTGTCATGGCCTTATTGTTTATTTGGCAGGTTGCTTTGGTAGCATATACCGTCGTTGTAGCTGAGTCTGCAGCCCGAGACGGTGCCAGGGTTGCTTCAGTTGGGGGCGATTACGGTGCAGCTGTAGATCGCTCAGCTCACGGATTAGAGGTTAGCAGTTCGCTGTCAGAAGGAACAACAAGTTATGGAAAAGAGGTAACCGTTACGGTGAATGCAACGGTTCCATCTATTAAAATACCATTGATAGGTCGGTTTGAGCACGAGTTAAAAGCCAATGCCTCGATGCCAAAAGAGGAGGAGGAAGAAGACTAATGTGGAATCGTTATATAAAAAACGAAGAAGGGAATACACTTCTCGTTATTTTAGGATTATTAATCGGAGCGATCTTCATTAGTTTTATCTTTTTCGATTTTTTTACAACTTTTGCAACAAAACGTGTCAGTCAAACGGGCGCAGATGCTGCCGCATTAGCAGCCGCAAATGAAATTAAACATGTCTATGATGACAAATTGAAATCAGAAATTGAATTACGAATGGAGCGCTTAAGGGAAGTAGCGAATGAGTTCGTCGAGGAAAAAACAGGCGAAATCCAAGAAGAAAAAGCCGAAAAGAAAAATAAAAAGGACAAAAAAGATAGCAAAAAGAAGAAAAAAGATAAAAAAGATGAACAACCACCAGAGCTCACGAATGCAGAACTAGATAAAGTTTGGAAAGAAGTATTAGATAAAATGGAAGTTCCAAAAGAGCTTAGATCAGCTGTTCGCTATGAATATGAAGAAGTTGACGCCAATGTTGCATTAAAGTATTTTTTCAAAAATGTTTGGTATAAAGAGTGGTTTAGTAATGAGATTAAGGAAATTAATGAAGTCGCATGTGAAGCCATAATCGATGCGGAACCGCAATGGCAGGAAGCAGCCCAGTATTATGCTACAAAGAATGGGGCTGAAGAGGATATAGAACTGATTTTTAAAGGAGATGAGTTTAAAGTAATGGCAAAGGTCAAGCGAGAGGCCTCCTTTATAACGGTTGGAGATGATGCCTTTAGTGAAGACGAGCGCTCGGTATATGCTGAAGCAGAGGCCAGTATTAAAACTCCTAAAGACATTGAGATCACATGTTGGTAATACTTAAATGATCGTTCTTTAACCACGAGATCCGACCTAGGAGGTTATATTTTTTGATGAAAAACAAGCATATTGCATTTGTTCCCTACATTTTTATTCTTATATTCGCTGTAATCCTTAGTGCTTGTTCATCAAGCGAGAAAGAAGTGGCTCCACAACAAGGTCAGGTTGATTCAGTACAAACAGAAGAAGCAGAGCAAAAGGAAGACAATCATGAGAGCGAAGATGACTTACAAGCCTTCCTTACTTCTCCAACTTTACCTAATGATACAAAATCTTTTCTTCAATATCCATCAGGGAAATTTTCAATGAGGAATTATGATGAAAATCAAGAAGTAATTGAGGAAGAGTTATCCCAATGGCCTGCATTGGCAAAAGAAAATGGGGAAGAAGAAGTAAAGCAATATTTTGGGAATGTTTTAGCTTTATTTGCAGAAGATTACCCACATCCGGATAAGCTTGTTGCAGAATGGAAAGAAAATGATTTTGGTAATCCAGAATTAGAGGATCCACGTTTAGAGTTTAAAGAAAATTATAATGTAGAAATTATTTTAGATGCTAGTGGGAGTATGGCCGCTGAAATTGGTGGTACATCGATGATGCAACTAGCCAAAGAATCGATAGAAAAATTTGCAGATTCACTTCCTGATGAAGCAAATGTTGCCTTAAGGGTATATGGTTATGAAGGAACAGGTTCTGATGAGGATAAGCAATTATCATGCGAAAGTAATAAGTTATTTTATGAGATGGAACCATATGACTCTAAAAAATTTAGTGAAGCTTTAGAACAATTTCAACCGAGCGGTTGGACGCCTGTTGCTGAATCTCTATTGAAGGCGAAAGAAGACTTTGCCGAGTACGATGGTGAAAATAATACCAATATTATTTACTTAGTCAGTGATGGTGTAGAGACATGTGATGGAGACCCAGTGGCAGCAGCTAAGCAATTGTCCGAATCTAACATCACCCCATTAATCAATGTAATTGGATTTAATGTGGATAGCGAGGGTCAACAACAATTAAAAAAAGTGGCTGAAGCTGCTAACGGAACGTATGCAACAGTTAGAAATATGGAGCAACTCCAAAGTGAATTTGACCGTTCACAAGAGATGGCCAGCAAGTGGTTAAATTGGAAAATTGGGGCCGAATCAGCTAATATTGATCAAATTTTGGCAAGAGAAAATTCTATCTTTGATTATAAGTATGAATGGGGAGATAAAAGTTCTCTTGAAATTAGGAATATCGATAAGGCACTTCTTTATTTATATAAAACTCATAAACTATCAAGCGAGCAATATCAACTAATAAAAAAGGAACGCCAAGCCCGCTATGATATGGCTAATAAAACCGAGAATCGTGTATACAAAGATCTTTTAAATATGGCAAAGGAAGATTACAAAAAAATGGAGAAAGAGATAAACGAAAAGTATAAAAGTGCGCATTAATCGCTAAATTTAAATCGTTTATCCCACTCTTTATCAAGGGGGGATTTCAGCATGGGAAAAAATAGGCTCATTCAATCGATTAGCCAAATCATTCCATACATCATGCTGCTCATCATTTTGTTATTTCCATTTACAGCGAATGCTTCTACAACGGTTGGGGACATTGAATATGATGATAATAGTTTGACTCCAACAGAACAGCAGGCTGGCAGTAGTGGTGGAGGGATCAATTTAAATCCTCTTGATTGGGATTGGAGTAGTATCGGTGATGCCATTGGTGATTTTGTGGATGGCGTAATCGAAGGTGCCATTGATCTTTGGGATGGATTTTTAGACTTTTTAGGTGAAATAGGACAAATGCTAGCCGATCTGTGGGATTCCTTACCGGATTGGGCAAAAGATTTAATTATTACGATTGGCATTATCGTTGCTGTTGTAGCGGCTATCGTTTTACTAGTCGTGGGCGGGATTATCTCTATTGCGGTCGCCGTTGTCGCAGCCGTTGTGGCAATTATAGCAGGAATTATCTATTTTGCCTTATATGGTGGAACAGATGCTTTTAACCCCTTGCATGCGGCACTTTGGATTGTAGGTGGAGCGTTAACAGGAGGATTAATTGCGTTTGCTGTTCAAGCAGGCGCTGTTGGACTATTACTTCAAGGTTTGCGATTTGGAATAGGAAAAATTGGTACTGGTTTACGGGTTGCTTTTCAATTTATTTGGTCGCGAGGGCTTGTTCCCGCATTTCAAGCCGGTCGTGCTGCACTTCAGTTTGCTTGGGCACGAGGAATTGTTCCAGCGTTCCAAGCGATTCGTACTGGGATTCAGGCAGCCTGGACACGAGGAATTGTCCCGGCTTTTCAAGCGATTCGTACTGCTATTCAAACAACATGGGCAACGAGGATTTTGCCTTTCTTGCAAAGTATGAAAACTGCTTTTAGTGGTTTCCTTGCTGCAAATAATGGTTGGATGGGACTATTAAAGGTAGGTATTAGTGGTTCGGTTGTTTCGGTCTTTTTTGACATTTCAATCGGCGTTATGACGGGTGAATGGGATATCAAAGGTATGGCAGTAAATGCTGTAGTCGCATTTTTTGGTTCTGTCTTTGGTGCCGGATTATGGACCAGAGTCCGCAATGTAGTAGGCTGGAAGCGATTGGGCTGGATCTTATATGGTGGTGGAGTTGGAACAGGGTTGGAAATCCTTAAGCAATGGGTTATGGGTGATGGTATAAATTGGACCAATGTCGGAATAAGTGCTCTCGTTTTTGGCACGCTCGTTCCACTAAATCGATGGACAGCTGGGTTAAACATACCTGAATGGCTAGAAAAATCGCAAATTATTGACTTTGCCAAAAAATTCCCAAGCAAATTTCTGACGGATTTTTATAAAGATATTATTTACTGGAATAATCCAGATGCACACCCAGATAATGGCTTAAGAAATTACTTCAATGCATGGGGAGATTTTATTAATAATATCAAGTATGAATTCAGCTCTGGTTATAAGAATTGGATGTGGAAGTTGTTTAAGATACACATACCTTAAGAGTCTTTTTCCTAATCAATAGGGCAGGGAGTGTTTTTATTGAGTGATCGGATGTGGAATATTATTTGGCTGTTTTTTGCCAGTACAATTATTATAGGAGGCTTCACACTAGCCTATTTTGGGGAAAGAGGACAACTAGGGATAATCATGGATAACCCATGGATTAAATACTCCATTATATTGTTTGGATTGATAGGTGTTTTTTTTATCGTATATTCCGAGGTACGGAAAAGAGTGGAGGTTGAAAGTGTCAAGACTGTTCTTGTTACGATTTTAATCATCATTATCGTCTTTGCTTTCTTTGCTCTTACTCGCCTGTAAGTTTGAACGACAACTGTATAAATGGGGATGTTCAAAATTAAGGATCAAGTGGATGAATAGCTAAGTTTGCGCCGTCCTGTTGCAACGCCTTTTCGACCAACGTCCTGCAGGCATCGGTAAAAATGACACTGCGAGCTAAAGGGATCTTCGACTAAGTGCCGAAACGTCCTATGTCGTACGTCGAAGCACCACACACGCGCAAGTTCGTTGGCTTGTTTCTACGCCCCTCGGAAAACGACTTTACCTTCGTGTGATGCGGATTCAGGGAGGCTTTCCCTTGTGCGTCGAAACTACGCAGCTTCGGACTTTCGACACACACGATGTGGTAGTGTCGGTGTTGCTGACAGGATGTCAGCGTAGTCGCCGACGGGTTCTTTTTTCCTCCTATTTGAACACATACTCAAAGATTGTTTATGGACCGACCGTCATTATGAGGATTCGGTCTTTTTTTCAAAATAGTCAAGACTGGAATGGAGAGAATAGTAATGGGAAATAAAGTAAGACCCCCGAAAATCATGATCCCAGTAAGCGGGAAAGATCAGATCATGGCGGCTCCCTTTGTTGGCATGTGGGAACTAGCATATATTAGCCCGAATATAGAAGTGGGTAGGGGAATTTACAAATTATTAGCCATTTATAGTGGTCGTTCAGATAAAATAGCCGCAGATCATTTTTATAAATTTCATATCTTCGATTCCGAAAGCAAAATTGTTAGAAGTGAAGATATTGCGGAGTATTGTATGAAAGTTTATTTAACTTTTTATACGATTATGATTAGTCGAGATGATATAAAGCATACCTTAAAAACAGGAGGAGCTTCTCTTCAGGGGATTCGAGAAAGTCTAGATAAGATCAGAATAGCAATGATCAGAGGTTATGAGCAGGAATTTGGAAAACAACATAAACTTTTTCAAAATATCAATGATATCTTGGTTTATATTGATCAGCAGAAAATCCTGGAAGAAAAAATGTACGATTATGCGGTTAGAATTCAAACTATTAAATCAGAAATTGAAAAAGTTGGAAGTATACCAGAAAAGACTTTTCTCCATTTATTACAGGTAACAAGTAAATTCAAAACATATGCAAGGCAGCGAGGAATACTGTTAATGCAACACCAAAATAAACTAAGGTTAGTCCGATCTTTATTAAAGGACACGATGATGGTGAAGTATTTGAGTGATGACGAAAGAGAATTGACAACAGAGATCATAAAACAAATTAGTACTGAAATTGAGTATCAACAAATCGTTTTTCACTCTCATAGTAAAACGCTTATTACTCCCAAAGGTTACATACGGAAACTGCAACAAGTCCCTGAAGACTTTATTCGTTTAAAAGCAAATGAATTCGTTAGAGGAAAGTGGATAATCAATAGACAAAAGCATCGTTTTACTTGGTTCAAAAACGACAGAAAGGTGGATTAAGAGATGCTTGCAAAGCGATACTGAAACTGAAATAGAAGGGAGTGATTACATGGAACAGAATAAAATAGAGCAGCACGTGAAGATCGCTGCTTTGATTGCCATGATAATGTCAATACTAACCTTCATCTTAGTTATGATATCCCAAATATGGGGGTTTTTAGAATTATCGTGGTGGGTGTTCGTTGATATGTTCTTACTTCTAGGATTAGCTTATGGTATCTATAAAAAAAGCCGTATATGTGCACTGTTATTATTTAGTTTATTTCTATTAAACCAAGTTGTTCTTTATATAAATTGGAATGTCCTTGTCACAATACCTCTTGGATGTGTTGTTATGTACTATTTATTTAAAGGAATCTTAGCCACATTCTTTTATCATAAAAAGACAACAACTATCACCGCAACTGGGAAACAGTTCAATGATAAATGGTATAAAAGATTTGATTTACTCTCCCTTTGGCTGGCAATCTCTGTATGGTTCTTTCTGATCATGCTGATTATAATTAGTTTATTAATCATTCATACTTCTATTGTTCCCGAGACGATGGGAGGTATCTTCCTTTTTATCTTTCTTGCCCTAGTTTTATTCGGCAATCTCTTATTTTCTCTCGGTGGTATTGGCTTAGGGATTACAAGTTTAGTAAAATATAAAGACAGAAAATTATTTGCCATTCTTGGTATTGTGTTCAACATTCTATTTTTAGGTCCTTATATTTTCTCAATCCGATTTTTTGTTTAATCATATGGCTAAAATGGTCGAATGGTTAATCGTAAGTTTGTTTTAAAATTTCAAAGCTTATTTATCGTTAAAAATATGGTAATCTAGAATATATAAAATGGAGATAGGTGGAGCTTATGAGGATATTATGGGATCTTGATGGAACAATTTTTAATTCGTACCCAGCGATTTTAGCAAGCTTTTGTACAGTTTACGAGGAGTTTCATGGAAATCGAGTGGATGAGGTAGAAGCCCTTCGCTGGCTCAAGCGAACTTCAAAGGAGGCCTTTGCTCATTTTGGTATCCCTGAGCAATATCGTGATCGGTTCAAAGAATTGGATCATGCACGTGCAGAGACAGGAAGTGAGCCATTTTCTGGTGTCGAGATAGTACTGGCTGCAGCAGAGGTCAATGTGATTGTAACCCATCGGACACGTGAGTCTACAAAGGAGTTACTTGAAAAGTGGGGTCTTGCAAAGTATTTTGATGAAATTGTTAGTCCTGATGATGATGGATTTCCGCGCAAACCTGAGGTAGATGCTTATCAATATATACATAAAAAATATCAATTAGATTGGGCGATTGGAGATCGAGCACTAGATCTGATTCCTGCAAAAAAAGTTGGTTTAAGGACTTGTGCTTTTCAAAATCCTAATATTGAGGCAGATCTTAAAATTGAAGAATATACAGATGCTGTTGTGGATCTGTTAAGGGGGCCGTTGAAATGAATAAACGCGCTTTATTGAATGTAGATTATACGTATGATTTTGTTGCTTCTGATGGGAAACTTACTTGTGGGAAGCCAGGACAAGATATTGAAACAGCGATTGTTCAGGTGACCCAAAATTTCTTCGCTGCCAATGATTATATTGTTTTTGCTATTGATAAACATGAGAAAGGTGACGTTTATCACCCGGAGTCAAAGCTTTTTCCCGAGCACAATGTAGCCGGGACAGCAGGAAGGGAACTTTATGGCTCTCTCCAAGACTGGTATGAAAAGAATAAACAAGCGACAAATGTTTATTATATAGATAAAACGAGATATAGTGCTTTTGCGGGAACTGATTTAGACATAAAACTACGAGAACGTGGAATTGAAGAAGTACATATTGTCGGTGTATGCACAGATATTTGTGTGTTGCACACGGCGATTGATGCGTATAATAAAGGTTTCCGAATTGTCCTTTACTCTGATGCTATGGCAAGTTTTAATGAAGCGGGCCATGAGTGGGCACTAACGCATTTTACGAATACTCTTGGAGCCAAAGTCATAACAGTTGCTTAGAAAGGTGTAAGCTTTTGTAGCAAGCACCGGAAGTTTGCTAGTTGCTGGACGTTTGAGCGAGATCTTTAAATAAAGGGAGCTAATGAATATGAATAAGCATTACCAGGACGACGGTCTAACATTACATACAGATTTATATCAAATTAATATGGCTGAAGCTTATTTCCGCGATGGAATCCACAATCGAAGAGCAGTATTTGATCTCTATTTCCGTAAGTTGCCATTTTCAAATGGATATGCCATTTTTGCGGGCTTAGAGAAAATCGTTCAATATATTGAGAATTTTCGATTTAGCGAAACAGATATTGCCTACTTACGTGATGAATTACAGTATGCGGAAGATTTTATCCAATTTCTACAAGAATTAAGGTTCACGGGTACAATCCGCTCTATGAAGGAAGGGGAAGTCGTCTTTAATAATGAACCAATTTTACAAGTAGAAGCGCCTTTAGTAGAAGCGCAATTGGTGGAAACAGCTTTGCTTAACATTGTGAATTACCAAACATTAATTGCTACAAAAGCTTCAAGAATTCGTCAAGTTGTTAATGATGAATTAGCTTTGGAATTTGGAACACGAAGAGCTCAGGAGACAGAAGCAGCTATCTGGGGAACAAGAGCGGCTTTTATTGGTGGTTTTAATGGGACAAGTAATGTGCGAGCAGGGAAAATTTTTGGATTGCCTGTGGCAGGTACACATGCTCATGCGATGGTGCAAGCTTATCATGATGATTACACGGCATTTAAAAAATATGCTGAAGCTCATAAGGAATGCGTTTTTCTTGTTGATACTTATGATACATTACGGTCAGGAGTACCTGCGGCGATTAAAGTGGCGAAAGAATTCGGCGATAACATTAATTTTAATGGGATCCGTTTAGATAGTGGAGATATGGCCTTTCTATCAAAAGAAGCAAGAAGAATGTTGGATGAAGCGGGCTTTAAAGATGCGAAAATCTTTGCATCCAGTGATCTTGATGAATACACGATTTTGCATTTGAAAGCCCAGGGAGCTAAGATTGATTCTTGGGGAGTAGGGACAAAGCTAATTACTGCCTATGATCAGCCTGCTCTAGGCGCCGTTTATAAATTAGTCGCTATTGAAAATGAGCAGGGCGAAATGGAAGATACAATAAAAATTTCCAGTAATGCGGAGAAAGTTTCGACACCAGGGAGAAAAAAGGTTTATCGGATCATAAATAGGATAAATCATAAATCTGAGGGAGATTATATTACACTTTGGGATGAGCAACCAGCAGAGGAAGAACGCTTGAAAATGTTTCATCCCACCCATACTTATATTAGCAAGTTTGTAACGAACTTTGATGCTGTTCATTTACATCATGTTATTTTTGAAGATGGGAAACGTGTTTATGAGTTGCCGGAACTTGTTGAGATCCAAGCTTATGCGAAACAGGCCTTACAATTATTATGGGATGAATATAAAAGGTCATTAAATCCAGAGGAATATCCTGTTGATCTTAGTCAAAGATGTTGGGATAACAAGATGGAGAATATACAAAAAGTGAAAGACGAAGTAAATCGGATTAAGCATTCTGAAAAATAGTGAGTAAGGAGGTTATTTCATGGATCCGCTCCAGCAAAAAATTATTGAAGAGTTAAAGGTGAGCCCTAAAATTGACGTGAATGAAGAGATTCGCAAAAGCATCGATTTTATGAAAGCTTATATGAATAAATATGGTTTCTTTAATGGTTTTGTATTAGGCATTTCAGGTGGGCAAGATTCGACGCTCGTTGGAAAACTTGCGCAAATGGCAGTCGATGAATTGAATCAGGAGCGAGATGATCAGAAATATCAATTTATTGCTCTGAAATTGCCTTATGGTACACAGGCTGATATGCAGGATGTAGAAGATGCATTAGACTTTATCAAACCAAGTCAGGTTTATGAAGTGAATATTCAATCAGCAGTTAATGCAAGTGTTAGAGCGATTCAAGAGGCAGGAATCACTATAAGTGATTTTACAAAAGGGAATGAAAAGGCTCGTGAACGTATGAAAGCCCAATATAGTGTAGCGGCTCATTTTAATGCCGTTGTGCTAGGAACAGATCATGCTGCTGAAGCATTGACAGGTTTTTACACAAAATATGGTGATGGTGGCTCAGATTTAGTACCTATTTTTCGTTTGAATAAGCGGCAAGGTCGCAAAATCCTGAAAGAACTTGGATGTCCAGAGCATTTATATTTGAAAATCCCTACCGCAGATCTTGAAGATGACCGTCCTTTACTTCCAGATGAAGTGGCACTAGGAGTTTCATATGAAGAGATTGATGATTACCTAGAAGGAAAAAAAGTATCAGCAACAGCAAAGAATACAATTGAAGCACTCTATCGTAAATCAGCTCATAAACGGCACTTACCCATCAACATTTTCGATGACTTCTGGAAATAACGAAAAGCGAAAGCGCCTGTTCAGCGGCGTACAAATTTAAAGGCTTCTGACGAGATAAAGGAAACACAGTGAGGACGGAGGACGAACCGATGTTGACTTATCGTAAGAAGAAGCCGTAAATTTGCTAGCCGCTAGGCGCTGTAGCTAGACAACGAAAAGCGGAGACGACTGTTTAGCTGCGTACAAACTATCTAGGGGCCTGACGAGATAAAGGAAACACAGTGAGCCTAAAAGGCGAACTGATGTTGACTTATCGTAGGAAGGCACCGAAAGTTTGCTAGCAGCTAGGAGTCGGAGCTAGACAGAGAAAAGCGAAAGCGCCTGTTCAGCGGCGTACAAATTTAGATAATAAGGATGAACGGCTAAAAAAAGCGCGTCGTCCTGGCGGCAGACTCAAACCGCGACGTCCTGTCGCTTCGTCTGCACTAGTACATCCTGTACGTCGCAACGCCGTTCTGACCAACATCCTGTTGGCCTGAGATAAAGGAAAAGTGAAAAGCGAAAGACGGCTGGTTAGGAGCGACAAGCAAATGTTCCTGAACCGAAGAAGGGTGAACTTGCCCTTCAGGGGTTCAGGGTTATTTGACCTCGAGCTCCTGCCGTCTGGAGCGAGACAGTACGGTGAGGACGAAGGACGAACCGATGTTGACTAACGCAATCAGAAGCCGTAAATTTGCTAGCCGCTAGGCGCAGGACAAAAGGGTGAATGTGAAATGAATAAGAGTGAACAGCTAAAGACGAATTTGCTAGCATGGACGTCGCAACAGTTCTGTTCTACATTGTGTGCCTCTTAGACCAATTGATAGAGACATCGCTCATTATGACTAGAAACTGTACTAGGATTCTTTTTGCAATCTAATTATCAAATGATACGAAATAATCATGGCAGGTAAAAAGTGGTGGAAAATTCAAAACTTTTTATCTGCCTTTTTTGTTATAATGAAGAAAAGTAGGAGCTCTTGTTTATAAAGGGTTTGCTGTTCTTTCAGCATTTCTAAACTACTATTTCTTCTGTACAAGGTGCACCCTAGTACTTCATACGTCGTGGCATTTATATTCTCTGGTTTTTGTATGAATCTAAAGTAAGTTAAAGAAAAGTAAAACGAAGATATAAGGAATTTAAGATGATAGAAAACGAAACGCTGATATAAATAATAGAGAGATGGTGTACTACTATGGATCATGAGATAATGCAAAAACAAGTTCAAAAAATCATTGCCAACATTGAAAAAGTTATGATAGGGAAGACCGATATTACCCGCCTAAGTCTTATAGCTTTATTAGCAGAAGGGCATGTTTTATTAGAAGATGTACCAGGGGTTGGAAAGACAATGATGGTTCGCGCTTTGGCCAAATCTGTGAATGCTACCTTCAAACGTATCCAATTTACTCCAGATTTATTGCCTTCAGATGTTCTAGGCGTATCTGTCTATAACCAAAAAGAAATGGAATTTATCTTCAGACCAGGACCGATTATGGGAAATATTATTTTGGCAGATGAAATTAATCGCACCTCACCGAAAACACAATCCGCTCTTTTGGAAGGAATGGAAGAAAAAAGTGTGACGGTTGATGGAACGACACTAAAATTAAAAAGTCCCTTTTTTGTAATGGCTACGCAAAATCCGATTGAATATGAAGGAACCTACCCACTTCCTGAAGCACAGCTTGATCGCTTTTTACTAAAAATGAAAATGGGTTACCCGAATATCTCTGAGGAAGTGGAAGTGTTGACTAGATCACAAAAATATAGCCCAATTGAGGATTTAGATTCTGTTGTTTCCCTTGAAAATTTAATCAAGATGCAAAAATGTGTCAAAGAAGTCTATGTAGAAGAAGGGCTAAAATATTATATTGTGGAATTAGCTAGACAGACGAGGGAGCATGAGGATGTTTATTTAGGCGCAAGCCCACGAGCATCTATCGCTTTAATGAAAGCAGCTCAGGCCTATGCTTTCATTGCTGGTAGGGATTATGTGATCCCTGATGACATTCAATATCTTACACCTTATGTTTTTTCACATCGGGTCATTTTGAAAGCAGAAGCTAAATACCAAGGAATCCGTTCTGAAGATGTATTAGAGCAAATTATTAAAAATACTGACGTGCCGATAAAAAGGACTGTTTGATCATGTTAAAAACTAAATTGAAACGTCTCCGTCGATTTGAGTCCTTATTCAGGTTTGGCTTATTGCTTGTCCTGTTAGGAATCTCGTATGTTTTTGCGATGTTTCAAGGTGGATTTGTTAGTTGGTTTATTTTTTATAGTTTTCTACCGTTTGCCGTATATGCATTCCTTCTCCTTTTTTATCCTTTGCAAGGATTCAAAGTTGAAAGAATAGTGCCTAAGCGCAATTTAAAAGCAGGAGAGAGTATAAAAATTGACATTACGCTAAAAAGGAAAGTCCCTTTCCCCATTTTGTTTTTAGTAGTAGAAGATATTCTCCCTTCCGATATCCACTCCGAACAGTATAAGCAATTGGTTTTCCCTGGTTTTAAAAGAAAGATAAAGTTACAGTACTCATTAAAGGTTGCTAGAGGGGAACATAGGTGGGAGGGAATTCGTCTTATTACAGGAGATATTCTTGGTATTTTAAAAAAGGAAAGATGGTTTGATTTGCAACAAACAATCCTTGTTTATCCTCAATACGAGGAATTAATTTATAAACCATTAGAAAGCCGCTTTGAACATGGTGGAGCTGTGAATCCTTTGCAATTCCAAAGGGATACCTCCCTTGTTTCGAGTGTGAGACAATATCAACCAGGCGATAGGGTTTCTTGGATTGATTGGAAAGCTACAGCGCGTACGAATAGCATGATGACGAAAGAATTTGAGGTAAGACAATCGAATGACTTAATGGTCGTTTTAGATCGGGAAAATACTCTCCATTTTGAAGTTTCGGTCCAATTTGCAGCATCACTAGTTAAAACGATCATTCAACATGGGGGGAAACTTGGCTTTTTCTCCGTTGGCACAACAGTGACTTATATCCCCATTCGGGGAGAGGAGATGCAAAAGAATATCATCTTTCACCATCTTGCGAGAGTCTTGCCCAATTGTGTAACGCCATTCGTTCATGTGATGAATAAGGAATTAGCTCCTTATCAGCAAACAGCCACAATCGTAGTCATAACGTCATCAGTCACTAAACAGCTTGTCGATGGATTAAGTGAGGAGACAAGAAGAAGTGGTGGGATGATCATTTATAATATTAAAAAGCGCGGCACTTCCGTTAATAAGGATGAAGGGAAATATATTTCACTAGCAAATCAAAGAGGGATTATGATAAAGACCCTCTATGAAGGTCAATTTCAAATGGCCTTTTCGGAGGTGCTTCAAGCATGATACGTAAACAAAGAATCGGTTTTTTCCTCTTATATGGATTAGGTTTTTTCTTATTATGGGAATGGTTAAGACCACTTGAACAAATTACCAATACTGGGCACATCGAATATTTTGTTTACTTTCTGTTGAGTGCACTATGCATATATTTTCTCCAAATTCGTCCATGGCTAGGATTCTTGTTAAAAATGCTCCTGATCTATTTCTTTCTATTTCTCGTTTTTGGAAAGGAAAACAGCGGATTAGGGGGATGGAGCTATCTTTTGCTTCAAGATAGTGTCGATAATATAAAACTGTTGTTATCAGGCCAATTTGATAATTTGTCTGATCAATTTCGGACTGCTTTGCTTTATATTTTAATTTGGATTGTTACCTATCTATTTCAGTATTGGATAGAAGTAAAAAGATCCATTTTAGTCTTTTTTATTATGACGATTTTTTATATAAGTGTCCTGGATACCTTTACGAAGTATGAAGCGAAATGGGCAATCGTTAGAATCATTTCCATTGGATTTGTCTTGCTTGGACTATTATTTTTCGAACGGTTAGTTGCAAAGGAAAGTATAAAAATACCAACGACGGCAAAATGGAAATGGACACTTCCACTTGTTATGATGATCAGCTTTAGTGTCTTTATTGGTTATATTTCTCCAAAAGCTGGTCCGGTTTGGCCTGACCCAGTTCCCTTTATCCAATCACAAGCAGATAATGTTTTACCGCGAAATAACGAAACTTCACGGATTGGATATGGAGAAGATGATACGCGTCTTGGGGGCCCTTTTCTTCCAGATGATCGAGTTGTCTTTACGGCTCAAACGCCATCAAGACAGTATTGGCGAGTGGAGACGAAGGATATTTATACAGGGAAAGGTTGGAGAGCATCAACAGGGCAAAGTCCTTTAGGAAATATTCAATCAGGGGAGAATATCCCCGTTGATCCTATAATAAATAGGGATTACAAAGAAACGCAACAAGCCCATATTACAATGAAATTACTTTATCCACATATCCTTATTCCGTATGGATTCATAACAGTAAAAGGAAATGAAAATGGTTCTTTTCAGTATGATTTTAATTTAAACAAGTTACGATCTTATAATGAGCAAAATAATGCAGTTGAACTGGAACAATATACAATCGAATATCAGAATAAGAACTTTAGCGTTGAAGAGATGAGAGAGACGAATGATCATTCTGTTGACACAAATGTGAAAGCATGGCTGGAGTCGTATTTACAATTACCTGATTCATTGCCTGACCGAGTAAAGGATTTAGCAAATGAGATTACGGCAGGCCATGATAATTGGTTTGATAAAGCGAAAGCGATTGAGCAATATTTTAAAAATGGTGAGTTTATTTATACTCAAGAAGATGTTCCGGTACCAGAGGGGAGTCAAGATTATGTTGACCAATTTCTTTTTGATACGAAAAAGGGCTATTGTGATAATTTTTCTACCTCGATGGTAACATTATTAAGAGCAGAGGGAATACCGGCACGTTGGGCAAAAGGCTATGCACCTGGACGCTATATGGGGCAAAATGGAACCTATGAAGTTACAAACAATGATGCCCATTCTTGGGTAGAGGTGCTATTTCCAACACAAGGTTGGATGCCGTTTGAGCCAACGATTGGCTTTCAGAATGCTGTGGACTATTCTTACGATGAAAATAATGATCCAGCGATCCCGGCTTCTTCAGGTAATTCAGCTATAGAACCGGAGGAACAACAAAGAGAGGAACCTAAAGAAGAGAAGATAGAAGAACCTAAGCAAGTTGAGAATGAGAGAAATTCCCAACCGGAAGAAAAAGAAACCACTTTAATGAAGAAATACCAAATGTATGTTATCTATGTATTGCTTGGGCTAATTTTAATCGGGGTTCTATTATTTGGTATGAGAAAAAAATGGCTTCCTTATTATTTGTTATATTTATTTAAGGGACCTTCTGATCGAGAGAAGTTGATCGAGGCATATGGGAAGCTGCTGAAACAGTTAGCGAGAGTCGGGTTAAAACGTGAAAAAGGCCAAACACTACGTGACTTTGCCTCACAAGTTGACACATATTATAAGATCGATGATATGAGCGTATTAACAGAAAGTTACGAAAGACTAATTTATCAATCGCCTACGAGTGAGCAAATTGACCTAAAAGCGACCAAGGAATTATGGGAAAATTTAATAAAAAAAGCAACAGGTTGACCGAAGGGCGTTTCCAAGTATAAAATGAGATAAATCAGTGATTCTACTAGTTAAACCATTTGCTGTGTGTGATGAGCTGAAATGCTCCTTCGTATATCCGAGGGAGCATTTAAATCGTTTTACAAATTTCTGATGTACTGGTAAAAAGATAAAACAATCATCAGGATAAGGGCTCTTCATTATTCAATAAAGTGCATGGCATTATAATGGCTTCCTATGACTAGTAAAAAGCTCGTAAAACATGTTTTTGGATTAAAGGTAAAGAACTGGAGGGATTTGACATGGCGGGAAAGACTGAACTACATAATCAAGAGATGATCGTTGTTCTTGATTTTGGAAGTCAATACAATCAATTAATTACTAGACGAATCCGTGAATTTGGCGTTTATAGTGAATTACATCCCCATACAATTACGGCGGAAGAAATTTCAGCAATGAATCCAAAAGGGATTATATTGTCAGGTGGGCCAAACAGTGTTTATGGCGAAAATGCTTTTAGATGTGATGAACGCCTATTTGAACTTGGTATTCCAGTGCTTGGTATCTGCTATGGAATGCAGTTAATGACTGTTCAATTTGGTGGAGCAGTGGAAAGAGCAAAAGGAAGAGAGTATGGAAAAGCGACTCTAGAAGTAAAAGAAGAAACACCATTATTTAAAGGTCTACCAAAAGAACAGAGTGTCTGGATGAGTCACGGAGATTTAGTGAAGGATGTACCTGAGGGCTTTTCAGTTGTTGGGACAAACCCATCCTGTCCGATTGCGGCAATAAGTCGGGAAGACAAGAAATTCTACGGTGTACAATTCCATCCAGAAGTACGTCATTCAGTACATGGAAATGAAATTCTAAAGAACTTCGTATTTGAAATTTGCCAATGTACCGGTGACTGGTCCATGGAAAACTTCATAGAAGTTGAAATGGAGAAAATTCGCCAAACCGTTGGCGATAAAAAAGTTCTTTGTGCATTAAGTGGTGGAGTAGATTCTTCTGTCGTTGCTGTCTTAATTCATAAAGCGATCGGGGATCAATTAACTTGTATCTTTGTTGATCATGGACTTCTCCGCAAGGGCGAAGCAGAAAGTGTAATGAAAACCTTTAGTGAAGGTTTCCACATGAATGTTATTAAGATAGATGCAAAAGATCGCTTCTTAGGTAAATTAGAAGGTGTAACAGATCCGGAGAAAAAACGAAAAATCATCGGAAATGAATTTATCTATGTATTTGATGATGAAGCAACAAAGCTTGAAGGTATTGAATACTTAGCGCAAGGGACACTTTATACGGATATCATTGAAAGTGGTACAGCCACTGCGCAAACAATCAAATCCCATCATAATGTAGGTGGATTGCCAGAAGATATGCAATTCGAATTAATCGAGCCTTTAAATACATTATTTAAAGATGAAGTAAGAGAACTTGGAACAGAACTAGGAATCCCAGACGAAATTGTTTGGAGACAGCCATTCCCTGGACCAGGACTTGGTATACGCGTTTTAGGCGAAATAACAGAGGAAAAGCTAGAAATTGTCCGGGAATCTGACTATATCCTCCGCGAAGAAATCCGCAAGGCTGGACTAGAACGCGAAATTTGGCAATACTTCACCGTACTACCAGATATTCGAAGTGTAGGAGTAATGGGAGATGCCAGAACCTATGACCACACCATTGGTATTCGAGCAGTCACATCTATTGATGGCATGACATCAGATTGGGCAAGAATCCCTTGGGATGTCTTAGAAATAATCTCCACTAGAATTGTCAACGAAGTAGAGCATGTCAATCGTGTCGTATATGATGTGACAAGCAAGCCACCTGCGACGATTGAGTGGGAGTAGTTGAAGGTGAGCCGAAACCCCTTTGATGACAAGGGTTTTCGGCTCTTCCCCTATTGTCATTGCATTGTTATTGCATTATTTGATTCTAAATCCTTCCGAAGATACTGAGCAGTAAATTGATTTTTAGGCGAAGTATCTTTATTTTCAGTTGCAGTTTGAAAAGATAGGATACCTTTTAGTTTATGAGCAACCTCAAAATTACTATTAGGATACAAATGTCCATAAGTGCCGAGTGTTGTCTCAATATCTTCATGTCCTAAACGATCTTTGATGATTAATGGGTTTTCTCCCATACTGATAAGCAGAGAAGCGTGGGAATGTCGTAAAGCATGTAATCTTATTCGATGAACCCCAGCTTTTTTGAATAACGTGTAATGGCATTTGCTAACGTATGCTTTTGTGTAGGGATACCATTATAGCTCATCACAAAATTGGTTTGGACGATAGATTGCTGTTTTTCCTTCCATTCGTGGAGTAACATTAATGTATCTTCATCTAATGCAATATGACGAACACTAGCTTTTGTTTTTGGTTCTACAAAAGAATAGTTATCTAAATTCTTATAGTAAAGTGTTTTATCGATTGATAACAAACCTTTGTCAAAGTCAATATCTTCCCATTGAATCGCAGTGGCTTCTCCAATTCGCATGCCTGTCATAAACAAAAACCACAATGAAATAAATAAAAAATGTTGATAGTAGTCTTCCTTATAAAAAAGGGAGATGACTTTTTCAAATTCTTCTTTTGTCCAAAAATCTATTTTTGTCTTTGTCTTTTTTACATTTCCAACAATTTTCGATGGATTACTTTCGGTTAAACCTAAAACAACAGCTCGATCCATTGCCATGGAAAACAACCCTTGAACATTTCTAATATAAGAAGAACGATACTTCTTTTTAGATAATGCTAATTGCCATTTTTGAACATGAATTGGGGTAATTTCGGTAGTGATTAAACTATTAAAAAAAGTGAAATGTTTTCTGACGGCCGGTAATCGATTATCGTACGTTCTTCCTTTTACTTGTGTTTTATACCAAGGTAAGAAAATATCTTCAATAAACTGTTGGAACAGAATGTCATCTTGTTTTTCTTCTAATTCATCTGATTTTGTAAGCAGTAACCTCGAATATTCTTCCCTTGCTTCTTTTTTAGTTTTAAAACCACTACGGTACTTCTGAATTTGCTTGCCAGTGATTGGGTGATACCCTAAATTAGCACGGAAATAATATGTTCCGTTCTTTGCTTTTTTGACGATATCTTTAGTCACGATTTCACTCCTTACGCAATTAGTGCAAGAAGTACAAATCACACATCTAAAGTTATCCCTAATACTTCCTCAACAGCTTCTTTAGGAACACGATCTAACTTTTTTGACTGATAATACGTGTGTCCTTTTGATATCATTAGCTTTTTACATTCCTTAATGATATCAGCTGAAAAAGAGGGACCATAACCTAGTGCTACCAAGTCTTTTTTAGTGACTGTGACCATATGAACTCCTTTCCATAGACTAGGATATACTGTTTGATATCTGTCTATTATTATATCGCGTCTATAAAACTAATTCTAATATATTACGTGATTTTGGCTCTTGCACTAAAAATAAAGATTCTATTGTCATAACTTGATGGTTATAGTTTCTAATCTTGTTGATCTGAAGATTAAAAATCAGATAGCTGTCGGTAACAGCTCCACGGGAATTTCACCCCTGCAAGTATTTCTTCCAGCCCTACTC
The DNA here is from genome assembly GCF_017873565.1 of Lederbergia galactosidilytica. Classification (GTDB taxonomy): domain Bacteria; phylum Bacillota; class Bacilli; order Bacillales; family Bacillaceae_C; genus Lederbergia; species Lederbergia galactosidilytica. The sequence continues at coordinate 7,780 of NZ_JAGGKH010000030.1, read as the reverse complement.
ATAGCTTGCGACGCTTTGAACGCTCGAACCATGACGATAGGGGAGTATCATTATTCTTGCTAATGAGTTATCGCCAACAATCCACCACAATTGTATTAGACTCATAGATAATCGCTCGTTTCTATCGAAAGTCATGGCGTATGAATCAGGCAGCTCATCATCAGCAGAACGTATCTGATTTTTGTTTATACACTGCACAGCGTTATCTTCCGTGCTTTCTTTGTCAAAGAACAAATATATGATGAATGAAAGGGAAAACCTAACCATTCTGTATTCAAATTTTGAAAGTTAAAACAGATTGCATAAGCTTCGCTCGTAAGCGTTCGCGTGTATCTTCATCGATGCCTCAATAAGTGTTTCCTTGTTCATCACGGAGCTTACGCATGGATAAACTTGTCATATAGCTTCTATAATGTAGAACAACTACTTTCATTGCTTCTAGCTCACCCTTATTTGCAGCTAAAATGATTGGATACGGCAAAAAGCCACGCTCATTGATTTCCGTATTAGTATTAATCATCCCATTCATCTGCATGCTCCTCCAAAAAACGTCTTGATGATTTCCCCTTTCATTACCTTCAACAAGTTTTTTTGTAAAATGCCAAAAATCAGAGAAAAAGTTTTTAAAAAACAATAACCCAACTGAATATTAACAGTTAGGTAGAATCATTTTTAATATTTAATATTAAGGACCAAAACAAGAAATACTTTAAATGTCAAACTCTATTTTATTACAATTCACATAAAAACTGATCGAACATAATAATGAATAATACAAAAATAAAGTTTTTTAAATCGTGGTATTAATAAAACCATATTTGAAAAGTTCGATTAAAATATAATAAAAACCTGGTTATAGCTATTTTCATTTACTCATTTTTTTATCAATTAATTCACTTACTATTGGCTATATTATTTAATATTTCTTAAGCCTTATGATAAACATTATTCTACTTGAACACCTTTAATTTGATACTATTTTCCGATTAACCAATTTCTTTAACCCCACCATTATACTTATAGATGATAATAATTTCTGATTTTTGGAAAGTGGATGATGACCTTCGTATATTTCCCATCTTCTGAATGAATGGAAAGGTCATGTCCTAATTTAAGAGCCATTTCTTTTGCAAGGTAGAGACCTAAACCGGTAGATTTGGCATGACTTCTCCCAATAGATCCTGTAAATCCTTTTTCAAATACGCGGCTGATATCCTCTGGCTTAATTCCAATGCCTGTATCTTGAATCTGTAGCCGCTTTTCTTTTCGATCTTCCTCAAATTGTACGGAGATTTCCCCGCCTTCACCTGTATATTTTAAAGAATTTGAAAAAACTTGATCCATAATAAAACCAAGCCATTTACTGTCGGTATGGACAACCTGTTCAATATTGTCCATATGAAAACGAATTTGCTTGTTAATAAAAGATTTGGCAAATTTCTTTACACTGTTTTTAGCGACTTGATCCAACACTACCTCGGAAATAAAATAATCTTTGGAAAAAGAATCAATGCGAGAATAATAAAGAGCCTGCTCCACGTAATTTTCGATTCTATCCAACTCATCTTCAAACTTGTCCACAAGGTATTCAACAGTTCTTCCATTACTGTTTTCCATAAGCAAGCGACCTGCCGCAATCGGAACCTTGACTTCATGAATCCAAGATGTAATAAAGTCTTGATGATCCATTTTTTCGTTATACAACTTTTGTAATCGATCGCCATGCACACTATTTACTTTTTTTAATAACTCAAGATATAACAGTTGTTCATCGTTTCGCGGTTTAGGCAGAGTTGCGAGAAATTCTTCATGATTACTTTCAACCAAATCATTTAATTCCCGATAAAATTCTCTATTGTAATAGTATTCGATGATTACGTATATAGCTACAATAAAAAAGATAACCACATTGGTATATACGATATTACTTACAGCGTTTCTGGAATCTGTGCTCACAATCATCATCAAAGAAACAAAGAACATAATGATCACGTTTAATATAAAGAAATTCCGTTTATCTTTTAGATATTGAAAGAAACTCATTGGATAATATAACCTTGTCCTTTCTTAGTCATAATGAAGTGTTCTTTTCCAAGTTCAGCAAGCTTTTTACGCAGACGAGCAATATTAACCGTCAATGTATTTTCGTCTACGAAATTTTCATTCTTCCAAAGGCTACGCATCATTTTCGTACGACTGACGATGGTTCCTTTATTTTTCATCAGGATTTTCAAAATAAGAAATTCTGTTTTCGTGAGTTCCGACTTTCGATCTCCATGTAAGGCCTCTCCGTTCTCAAGGTTTAATATAATTCCATCATGTTCGATTGTCTTAGACTGTGTTTCCATGTAGGAATACGTTCTGCGGAGGAGTGCATTAATTTTTGCAATCAATACATCCATATGGAAAGGTTTTTGAATATAATCATCTCCTCCCATGTTCATCGACATCACTATATCCATTGGTGTATCACGGGAAGAGAGAAAGATCATAGGGACCTTTGAAATTTCTCTGATTTTATTACACCAGTAAAATCCGTCAAACGATGGCAAATTGATATCCATGATGACTAGGTGAGGATCATGATTAAGAAATACCTGCATGATTTGGTCAAAGTCTTCGATCTTAACGGTTTCAAAACCCCACTTTTCTAATGTTTCCCCTACCATATCATGAATGGTCAAATCATCTTCCACAATCATGATTTTCATTCCTCTTCCCTCCAAACAATCATCCTTCTTTAACATCATGTTAATTGAATATCGACCAACATACAAAGAAAATATCGTGTTTAAAGATATTTTTTATCAATGTGACGAAAATGTAAGGTTACGAGATCAAGCTGTAAGTTTATATAAAGGGCACCTATTGTAAAATAAAAACGTAAAACAAAACAACTCTGAATGGAGGATTTAAATATGAAAACTATTGTCGAAGCAAAACAAATAAAAAAAGTCTATGGTGCAAAGGGAAATGTATTTTCTGCTTTGGAGGATATAGACTTAACCGTCATGGAAGGTGAATTCGTCGGTATTATGGGTCCCTCGGGTGCTGGTAAATCAACTTTACTAAATATATTGGCAACAATTGACGAGCCGACTGCTGGTGACATCGTGGTTGACGGAATCAATTTGACAAAGATGAATGAAGAGCAATTATCTGCCTTTCGCCGTGACAAACTTGGTTTCCTTTTCCAAGACTATAATTTATTAGATACTCTAACTGTGAAAGAAAATATTATCTTGCCGTTAGCCTTGGCAAAATTGAACGTTAAGGAATTGGAACGAAGAGCAGATGAAGTGGCAGATAAGTTTGGCATTCGCGACATTTTAAATAAGTACCCGTATCAAATTTCTGGGGGACAAAAGCAACGCACGGCAGCATCACGCGCGATTATTTCAAAGCCAAACCTAATATTGGCAGATGAACCAACAGGTGCGTTGGATTCGAAATCAGCAACAGACTTATTAGAAAGTTTAAAGGATCTTAATGAACAAGACAAGGCAACAATTTTAATGGTTACCCATGATGCTTATGCGGCAAGTTATTGTAATCGCGTCCTATTTATTAAAGACGGTAAAATCTTCACAGAACTTGTGAAAGGGAAAAGATCCCGCAAAGAATTTTTCAACAAGGTGTTGGATGTTCTATCCGCACTGGGGGGTGGAGCAAATGACGTTATTTAGTTTAGCAAGGAAAAATATTAAAGGTAATTTCAATAATTATTTTGTCTATTTTGCTACGCTCGTCTTCAGCACGGTTATTTATTATACGTTCACTTCCTTGCAATATAGCGAAAAAATTCAGGAAAGCATTGAATTGTCGGATACAATGAGTTTCATGTTTGGGGTATCATCAATTATCTTAATTTTATTCGTAGCAATCTTTATTTTGTACTCCAATTCATTCTTCACAAGAAAAAGGAAGAAAGAAGTCGGATTGTACGCCATACTTGGTTTACGCAAGAAAACCATTGCAAAAATGTTATTTTATGAAAATTTGATTATGGGAATCATTGCAATAGTTATTGGAATTATTCTTGGAACCTTACTTTCCAAATTATTTGCAATGATTTTAATAAAACTTATGGGTTCAATTGCCGAGGTGGACTTCGGTATTTCCATTCTAGCGATTACCCAAACAGTCATAGTCTTTATGGTCATTATTTTATTCACTTCCGTTCAAGGTTACCGTTTGATTTATCGTTTTACATTAATCGAATTATTCTATGATGAGAAAAAAGGAGAACAAATTCCAAAGGTTTCACTTATATCGGCTGTTATCGGAGTTATATTGCTTGTCGTTAGTTACTGGCTGATATTAAAACCATTTCCTGACGAATTTACTACGGAATATTTAATGAAAAATTATGGTATTGCTTTTGTTGCTCTCGTCATTGGCACCCATTTATTTTTTCGATCTGTAACAGTCTATTTATTAAGATTATCACAAAAAAATAAGTCGCGTTATTATAGAGGAACTAGAATAATTGAAATATCTCGCTTACTGTTTCGTATTAGAGGGAATGCACGTACCTTTACAGTCATTGCATTGTTGAGTTCTGCAACGATCTGTTTCTTAGGTGCAACTTACAGTGGGTATTACAGCAACGAAAAAAGAGCTGAGGAAGTTGTTCCGTTCAGCTATTCGCATTTGTCAAAAGGTCCAGAATTTGATTCGCAGGTGGAGAGCATAATAAAAGCAGATCATCGACATCCAATAAAAGCCCAACTAGACATACCCGTCATTCAGGTAAAAGGAATACTCTCATTTCAACTGGATTATGACATAAATCCTGTGCAATTAATCTCAGAAAGTACATTTAATAAAGCAGCGAATGCTTTAAATAAGGATGAAACAGTCTCACTATCAAGAAATCAAGCAGCAGTAATCCAGCCAAGGTTTACTGAATATACGAAGTCGGTTTTTAAAGGAGAAAATATAACGATTCAATTGCCTCAAGGAAGCAGCGAACTGCCATTTGTTCATATGGTTGAAAGTAATGTGCTACCTTTCGATTATCCCGATTTCTTTCTCGTAGTCAGTAACGAAATGTTTGCTGAGATAGCCAAAAAAGAGGCTCCATTAACTTATAAAGTGTATGAAGTGGAAAATGAAGTAACGGCACAAGCCACATCAAAGAAAGTAAATAAACTGGTTGGAAACGATTTTCAAGTTTCTTCATCATTTTATACGGAGTATAAGCAAGGTAAAGAAGGAAACGCAATTACTCTCTTTATTTTTGGATTTTTGGGGCTTGTATTTTTAGCGGCAAGTGGAAGTATCATTTATTTCAAACAGTTAACAGAAGCGAATGAGGCGAAAGGACACTATGAAATCCTTAGAAAAATCGGTGTCAATAAAAAGGATATACGTAAATCAATCAAAAGACAGTCATTATTTGTGTTCGGATTGCCACTAACCGTAGGAATATTGCACAGTTGTGTGACATTGTACTTTACTAGCAACTTTATTTCTAATCTCATTGGAATCAATCTTATCTTCCCTATTCTAACGGCTATAGTCTTTTTTGTTATCATCTATGCAGTCTATTACGTATTAACCGTTAATACGTACAATCGCATTGTAAATAAATAAGAGCGAAACATCTCTCGAATGTTCGGTTCGAGAGGTGTTTTGTCATGTATTCCATTGTTAAAAAAATCCTCATTACTCTGGAATCTAGACCGATTATATTATTGAAGTTCAAATTGAACATCCTTAAATCTTCTAACAACAAAAAATCGAATGATTGGAAATATGATAACTCCCATACAAAATGTATCACCAATAGAAACACAATTAAGCCTGTACTATCAGAAATGATGCCATATTTTTTCATTAATTTATTTTGAACCATGTAATATTCTTTCTCGGTAATTATGTACGGGTTAGCAGTTGTTTTAACATAGCAATTTGCATACCATAAGTAATCAAGTTCTGTTTCAAAAAGCACCCCCCCTTTTAATTAATCAGTTAAAATCAGACGGCTGTTGGTACAGCTCCACGGGAATTTCACCCCTGCAAGTATTTCTTCCAGCCCTACTCATAGCTTGCGACGCTTTGAACGCTCGAACCATGACGGTAAAGGAGTATCATTATCCAATCTGATGAGTTATCGCCAACAATCTACCACGACTGTTTTAGACTCATAGATAATCGCCGTTTCTATCGAAAGTCATGGCGTATGAATCAAGTGGCTCATCATCAGTAGAACGTATCTGATTTTTTGTTTATACTGCGCGGCGTTATCTTCCGTGCTTTCTTTGTCAAAGAACAATATATGTGAAAGGGAAAACTTAACCATGTAATCAAATCTTGAAAGCTAAAATGCCCTGCATAAGCTTCGAACGTAAACGATCATGCGTGTCTACATCAATGCCCCAATACGTATTACCACGCTCATCATAAAGTTTACGCATAGACAAACTTGCCATATAGCTTCCATAATGCAAAATAACGTAATTCATCGCTTCTGGATCACCCTTATTTGCAGCTAAAATAATTGGATACGGTAATAAGCCACATTCGTTGTCTTTTGTGTTAGCATCAATCATCCCAGTCATCTGCATGTTCCTCCAAAAATCGCTTTAACCTTTTAAAAGAGCTTGTCCGTCTTTACTGAACCGTACTACGAGGAATCTCTAGTAGTTCGGCTATTTCTACATCTGATTTATTAAAAAAATAGTATAGTAGGACTGTCTTACGCTTTTCTATTGGCAAAGTACGCAATGCTTCAGCAAGTAATTTAGGAGTAATACTTTTTCCCGCCACTTGTAGATTTTCACCCTTTTCTCCTTCATATTGATGATCTAAGGTAAAGAGTTGATTTTCTTCTTGTGGTGTGAGATCCGAAAATGTCATCTCCTTTGTTAGACGTTGTTGCCTTTCGTTATAAATGTTGATTGCTTCATTCTTCAATACACGTTTACAAAAGGCATTAAATGCACAGCGAATTTGCCACTCGGTACGATCTGGTTCTATCATGCATTTCCTCTCCCTTCGCAACTGCAAAGGTGGGTGATGATTTCCCCTTTCATAACCTTCAACAAGATTTTTTATGAAATGCCAAAAATAAAAGCAATATTTTAAAAAATATTCATTAAATACAAAAAAGCCCAACTGAACATAAGCCAGGTGGGAGTAAAAATTTATACATATTATTAAATGGAAAATTCTATTTAAAAAGTTGAAAGCCTTAGTTCAAGAAGAAAACAAATTACGACAAAACAAAAAGTAAAAGTAATATATGAGCTAAGGCACGATTATCCTGTGAAGACATTACTCAAAATTTCCGGTATTCCACGTAACACTTATTATTATAAAATTAATACTTTTGAGCACTCAGATAAAAATTCCAAGTGGAAAAGGCTCATTAGTTCTATTTTTGAGAAGCATAAGGGCAGATATGGTTATCTATAAATGATACTCTAACAATGTACAAAAACGATTGGATAAGAATGTACAGTTTTGATTATAGTGCTTTAAAAACTTTATATGGAGAAGTGGACATGATAGCCTGATAGCTATGCCAGACTCTGTAGGGCCTGGCTTCCTGGCATGTCAATCATGTCCACAGGGGCTCCATGTAAAGTTCGCATATTGATTGACAAATCATTAAAAGTCATTTCTGTACATCATTTTACAATCAAAAGTGTACATATTTAAAACATCATTTATAGTTATGTAACTGCTAGACTAAAGTGGACAGATTCTGCTCGATAGAATTGAACACTTTCTGCCAAAATAACTCTCAATCAGTTAAAATATTTACGTAGAC
>NZ_JAGGKH010000029.1 GCF_017873565.1 Lederbergia galactosidilytica | reverse complement strand
TCACACCCGTTCCCATCCCGAACACGGCAGTTAAGCTCTTCAGCGCCGATGGTAATAAGGGGCTTCCCCTTGTGAGAGCAGGACGTTGCCAGGCATATTATTCCGCAGTAGCTCAGTGGTAGAGCTATCGGCTGTTAACCGATCGGTCGTAGGTTCGAATCCTACCTGCGGAGCCATATTGGAGAGCTGTCCGAGTGGCCGAAGGAGCACGATTGGAAATCGTGTAGGCGGCTAACGCTGTCTCAAGGGTTCAAATCCCTTGCTCTCCGCCATTCTAAAATATATTGGCCCCTTGGTCAAGCGGTTAAGACACCGCCCTTTCACGGCGGTAACACGGGTTCGAATCCCGTAGGGGTCACTTTTCTTTTCGTCGCGGGGTGGAGCAGTCTGGTAGCTCGTCGGGCTCATAACCCGAAGGTCGCAGGTTCAAATCCTGCCCCCGCAATAATGGTCCGGTAGTTCAGTTGGTTAGAATGCCTGCCTGTCACGCAGGAGGTCGCGGGTTCGAGTCCCGTCCGGACCGCCATTTACATATATTAGTAATAAGGCTCAGTAGCTCAGTCGGTAGAGCAAAGGACTGAAAATCCTTGTGTCGGCGGTTCGATTCCGTCCTGAGCCACCATTTAATAAAATCATGGTGGGGTAGCGAAGTGGCTAAACGCGGCGGACTGTAAATCCGCTCCCTCCGGGTTCGGCGGTTCGAATCCGTCCCCCACCACCATTTAGGGGTATAGTTTAATGGTAAAACGAAGGTCTCCAAAACCTTTGATGTGGGTTCGATTCCTACTACCCCTGCCAAATTTAAATTTATGGCGGCTATGGCGAAGTGGTTAACGCATCGGATTGTGGCTCCGACACTCGTGGGTTCGATTCCCACTAGTCGCCCCATTATATTATTGGGCTATAGCCAAGTGGTAAGGCAACGGACTTTGACTCCGTCATTCGTTGGTTCGAATCCAGCTAGCCCAGTTTTTTGCGGAAGTAGTTCAGTGGTAGAACACCACCTTGCCAAGGTGGGGGTCGCGGGTTCGAATCCCGTCTTCCGCTCCAAGGAGTTCTGGCGGCATAGCCAAGTGGTAAGGCACGGGTCTGCAACACCCTTATCACCGGTTCAAATCCGGTTGCCGCCTCCATGAACTATGCCGGTGTGGCGGAATAGGCAGACGCGCACGACTCAAAATCGTGTTCCTCACGGAGTGCCGGTTCGACCCCGGCCACCGGTATTCAGAAACCGCGTAATATCAACGTTTGAGAGCGTATTGGTCAGAAGACCATGCGCTCTTTTTTCATATTAGTATGCACTATTTAGTCGTAGCACAAGTCAAAGGTGATTTACACCTCCTTATACGTAGTATAATCCCCGCGGCATTGAAATATCGAAGTACAGGCCGGAAAACAAGCGTGGACTATCTTTACGTTGTTCCAAGCGCTATACCAGCATGAAATGTCGCTTGGAATACGTCTTGGTATAATACTTAGTACGCACGTTGGCATCCATCTGGTATCTTTTAATCAGTATTTTTAAGAGAATATCTCGTTATATCAACCGTTCATTATAGCAGTAATGAGCGGTTTTTTATATCGATATTTGTCGTTAATGAGTGTGGTCTTTGGTTGGATCTTTATTAGTATTGATAAGGGGTTGAAAATGTTGGGAACAATATAATCAATGCTCAAACGATTTATGGATTAAATATCCATAAAATAGTTAATGCTTATCTAACAGGAAAAGGCAATCAGTTTTTTCGATGTAGATTTTAAATATACGGCATTGCAGATACGCCAGGATAGGGGACTCTCGCGGTATATAGTGGTTATTGAGTATTAAAATATTGTATACCTTGATTTTTTGCATGTTGAATGAAAGGATCTTAGTATTTGAGTTAAGATAAGAAAACAGCAATGGATATTAAAATAAGATTTAACAAACTTTTGATTTTACTAAACTTCCACATATCTATTGTTGAAAAAATTCCACCAATAAGCAATAAACCAATCCCACTTATCTTGATTATAGTGTTAGTGAATAAAATATCTAAATGTATAAATAAAACACCTATTATAATAAAACGTCGCGACTTAAAGTTATTCATAGTTGACTTTTTATCATCGGTATCCATTTTTAAATAGCTTCGAATAACCAAAAAAGTTGGTATTCCCCACATAATTATAAAAGTTACTAGGGACCCAGTATCTATATTCATTGGTTCAGCTCCCATAAAGCACTAATACTTTCTGATAAGAGACCATTCTTGTTAAGCAATGCTATCCTTAGTATATCTGGAGGCCTACATGGACTCAAGGAAGTATTGATAATTTTCTGTTCAATCCTTATAAGTATTCTGTCTTTTGTAGGTTATATATACTTTCAAACAATCCATTACACAGTAAGTGAAAATCTGATGTGTAAAGAATATGAAGGCACTTGATCAGTTAGGTCTTGCTTATAAAGGAAGAAATGAAAATGCCGTTAGTTAAACAGAATGACAAGCTAGAAAAACCGGTCACAAGGTGTGCTCAGGAATAAGAGGCGAAAAGGCAAATCTGTTTAACATGATCTTCCTTTACTACTATATAGGCATGGAGTTGATGACTTCATGGGGGAAAAAGTTTAATCAAAATAATTGGTGAGAGAAAAAGGAACTTAAAAGAAAGAGAATTGAAAATATCACTTTTTCTTATATTTATTGGAATTAGTATGCTATTAAGCACGATTATTACAGAAGTAATTAGAGATGATAATGAGCTTATAAATAGATATATATAAGATTTAGAAGGGTACTTAGTATTCAAAAAAGTAGAAATATAAGGTGGTAAATCACTAACTTGTTTGCTAACTTAAGAGGTACAATCATTTCAAAAGGGGGGATAGTATGAAGCTTAAATGGAAAGGAATTTATAAAAGCAAAGATCAACTTCCGGTAGGGGACCTACCTTCGCATGCAGTAAAATTTAAAGAGCCCAATTCAATGTTGGAACTTAATGTAGTAGCAGCTCTGTTTGTTATACCAGTATTAATATTGATTTTTTTATCTATCTTAATCAAATCTCTTTTAATTAAAGAAATTGTTGATATGAACTTTTTTAATATTTGGGGATTTATTTTGGCAATTTTAATGATCATACCTCACGAATTTTTACATGCAATCGTCTTTCCGAAAGGAGAAAAAGTGGAATTATGGGCTAGTCCAATGGCTTTAGCTGTTTTCGTTGTTTCCACTGCACCCATATCAAAGGGCCGATTTATTTTTCTATCATTATTGCCAAATATAGTATTTGGCTTGATTCCTTTAATAATTTGGATCTTGCTTCCGCAAAATTTGGCTATTACGGAGATTGTATTTTCATTTGCATTGCTTAGTTTATTGCTGGGCGTTGGAGATTATCTTAATGTATTTAATGCTGCACGGCAAATGCCAAAAGGAGCGATTCAACAATTGTCAGGTATGAATTCCTACTGGTATATGCCGAAGTAAGATGATTTTACAATAATTGCGTTAACATCTATGGCCAAGGCATGGAGAAAAAATTGGTATATATTAAAATTCAGTCCACTATAACTTAAATATAGAGAAGCCTTATAAAAATCAAGACTTTCAACAATTATGTCGGAAGTCTTCTTTTGATATTTTTATACTAGCCATAATATTAATACAAGCGAAGGCTGAATTCTATCCCTAGTGTTTTAAGTATGATAATATAGGAAGGTTGATAAGGCCTTGGCTAATCTTTGACTCAATTTATCATTTTTTCTGGTTAATCAACGATCATAAGGTATTTTGATGATAAGCACAAAAAGTGGTTATAAAATGGATAGAATTTATTACGATTAGATTAACAAAAAGAAGAGATGGGGTTAGCGTAAGAATGAATCTTAAACTTACGCTATTAGGGGACTTAACTTGAAAAGGGAAATTTCCTAAAATATTATTTGATTTTAAGCCAATTCATCTAATTGGTTGTTTCTTTCTGTGGATTTATGCAAGGTACTTTATTAGAAGTTTATAGTTGCGTGTTTAGAAAGAGCTGTTAGAAGTTGATTAAGTATAATAGAAAAATTAGAGGCTAAGATCTGATAAGCCAAATAGGGGCCAGTATGAGGTATAGGGGGCTCAAGATTACAACTTTTAATTCTAAAATAGAAAAATAATTTACGCGAGAAGAGATACTATATAAGGTAAGTAGTTCTCCTACGTCAATGATTAAATTATTTCTAAGGGAGGAGAAAATATGGCGAAAATTTTAGCAGTAACGGCTTGTCCCGTTGGTATTGCTCATACCTATATGGCTGCAGAGAATTTGCAAAAAGCTGGAGAAGCTTTAGGTGTCGATATAAAAGTTGAGACACAAGGTTCCATTGGTATAGAGAACGAATTAACAGAGCAAGATATTGCGGAAGCCGATGGGATTATCATCGCAGCAGATAAAGCAGTAGAAAAGGAACGATTTGTAGGTAAAAAGCTCATCATTACAGGTGTTCAAGATGGTGTCCATAAACCAGAGGAATTAATAAAAAAAGTTTTAGAAGGAGATGTCTCCATTTATAAACCTGAGTTGGCCGCTGCCAATCAGTCCAATAGTAATCCTAAAAAAGAGAATCCAATTTATAAACATTTAATGAGCGGCGTATCTTATATGGTACCTTTTATTGTCGTTGGAGGTTTATTGATAGCTCTTGCATTAACACTTGGTGGCGAACAAACGCCTGGTGGAATTGTCATTCCGGAAAATTCGATTTGGAAACAGATAGAAAGTCTTGGTTCGACGGCATTCATGTTTATGGTTCCGATATTGGCTGGTTTTATTGCTGTTAGTATTGCTGATAGACCCGGGCTCGTTCCAGGGATGATTGGTGGATATATTGCAGCAAATGGTAGTTTTTATGGAAGTGAAGCAGGTGCTGGTTTCATAGGTGGTATTATAGCTGGTTTTCTAGCTGGTTATGTAGCTTTAGCGATTAAGAAAATAAAAGTCCCTAAAGCTGTTCTACCAATTATGCCAATCATTTTTATTCCGATTATTTCTTCTGTTATTGTAGGTCTATTATTTATTTACGTGATTGGTGCTCCTATTGCACAAGTATTTGAACTTCTAACAAATGCTCTTGCAGGTATGCAGGGAGGAAGTTCGATTTTACTTGCGATTATTCTTGGTGGAATGATTGCAGTTGATATGGGCGGTCCATTCAACAAAGTGGCATTCCTGTTCGGATCAGCGATGATCTCTGAAGGGAATTATGAAATCATGGGTCCAATTGCAGTTGCTATCTGTATACCACCAATTGGTTTAGGACTTGCAACATTTATCAATAAGCATAAATTTCTCCCAACCGAAAGAGAAGCTGGAAAGGCCTCCTTCACGATGGGACTTTTTGGAATTACAGAAGGAGCTATCCCATTTGCAGCCCAAGATCCTCTACGGGTTATACCAAGTATCGTTGTAGGCTCAATGGTTGGATCTGTCGTTGCGATGATATCTGGAGTTGGCGATAGAGTGGCACATGGAGGACCAATTGTCGCCGTACTAGGAGCGGTTAATAATGTTGTCATGTTCTTCGTTGCTGTAATTATTGGTGTAATTGTCACTGTCCTCTTAGTTTTAGCACTTAAAAAGAATGTAGATAGAGTACCAGCAGAGGCGGTTGCTGATGGCACAGGAGTCACTACAACAGAACCTATGCAAGAGGAAAAAGTTGAGAAGCCAGAAGAAAACACCTCTAATATAGAAATTAAAAAATTAACGGATATTACAAGTGAATATTTAATTGAACCTGAACTTGCTGGTGTGACACGTGACGATGTTATAGACGAGTTAATTAGCAAACTTGATGCAAGTGCGGTATTGAACTCCAAAGAAGAATTTAAAGAGGCGATATTAAATCGTGAGGAACAAAGTTCAACCGGACTTGGAATGAATATCGCTATTCCGCACGGAAAATCCTCTGCAGTCAAACATCCAGCCGTTGCCTTTGGAATTAAACGTGATGGAGTTGACTGGAATAGCTTAGACGGCACAGACGCCAAACTAATCTTTATGATTGCTGTCCCTGAAAAAGCGGCAGGCGATGCTCATTTGAAAATTTTGCAAATGCTATCCCGAAAATTGATGGATGAGGATTTCAGGGAGCAATTATTGCAGGCCACTTCTAAAGCAGAAGCATACAAATTACTTGAAGATATTGAGTAAAATGCGTGGGAAAAAGAGAGCGATAGATCGCTCTCTTTTTTGTTATGTGGTATAGCTTTATTTTTCAAAAACATCAGGAGAGAAATTAGAAAAAAAGATCAAATATCAGGTAGCGAGTAATGAAATTAGGGATAAATTAAAAACTATAAAAGTTTTTAATTGAGAGGTATGCATTTAAATTGAGGGAGAGCGATATAAGTGCAGGCCTCACAGCAGTAACGAAACACGGGACACGAAGAGAAAAATATTAATATGGGTTGACATTTTACCTATGGGGGTATATTATAACAATTGTATTTGGTTTTCATGAACGAATTTCGTGGAATCAAAAAGTCGTTTGTAGAAACGACTTTTTTATCACTGGAAATTATACCCGTGCGGGTATGCGTATGACCGAAGCTATAATAACCGAAGGAGGAATAAAATGATACAGGCTGATATGCAATTAGATGCGAAGGGCATTGCTTGTCCAATGCCAGTTGTGAGAACAAAGAAAGCAATCACCGATCTTGCAGAAGGTCAAGTATTGGAAATTCAAGCAACAGACAAAGGGTCTAAGGCTGATTTAGCAGCTTGGTCAAAATCTGTAGGGCACCAATATTTAGGAACTGTGGAAGAAGATGATATTCTTTACCATTATATTCGCAAAGGATCTAGTGAACCAGAAGTAGAAAAGAACTTTGAACGCACTGTTTCGCTAGAAGATATTGAATCACGTGACGGATTAATTCTAGACGTTCGTGAGGCAGCAGAATATGCATTTGGTCATATTGATGGTGCTAAGTCGATTCCAATGGGAGAATTAGAATCTCGCATTAATGAGTTGGATCAGGAACAAGAAATATATGTGATTTGCCGTACAGGGAAACGCTCAGATTTAGCGGCACAACTTTTAGCTAACAATGGTTTTACAAAAGTGTATAACGTACTACCAGGTATGAATGAGTGGCACGGTAAAATAACAAAAGAGGTATAGGAGGAATTTATTATGTCAGAAAAAGTAGCTATTATTGCAGCAAATGGTGGAGTGTTTGATGCATACAAAGTATTCAATATCGCAACTGCAGCAGGAGCTTCAGAAAAAGAGGTACAAATTTTCTTCACTTTTGAAGGTTTAAACTTAATTCATAAACAAGCAATGCATAATCTAGAAATGCCCGCCGGAAAAGAGCATTTCGCTGAAGGCTTCGAAAAAGCAAATGTTCCAAACATTCCACAACTAGTAGAAATGGCGCAAGAACTGGGTGTTAAATTTATTGCATGCCAAATGACTATGGATGTTATGGGTTTAACTAAAGAAGATTTTGTAGATGGAATTGAAGTTGGTGGAGCTGTAACATTCCTAGAATTCGCTAAAGATGCTGCACCAACATTAACTTTCTAATGTGATTGAGAACTTTATGCAGTGGGGCAAATCCCCACTGCAAAAAAATCGGCTCGAATATACCGAGGGGGGTAAAAAATGACTGTAAATAAATGGACAGCATCACAAATTGCTAGGAAAGTAATTGAAAATGAAGAACTTTTTATTTTGGATGTACGTAATGCAGATGCATTTGCAGATTGGAAAATTGAAGGCCACAAATTCGAATATTTAAATATTCCTTACTTTGAATTATTAGATGGGGTAGAAGAAATTCTACCAAAACTACCTACAGATAAGGAAGTATTAGTTGTATGTGCTAAGGAAGGATCTTCAGTCATGGTAGCGGAAATGCTATCTGAAGCTGGTCGAGAAGTAGCTTACCTTGAAGGTGGGATGAAATCTTGGAGTAGCCATTTAGAGCCTGTAAAAGTAGCGGATTTAGAAAATGGTGGGGAGCTATACCAATTTGTTCGCTTAGGAAAAGGGTGCCTTTCTTATATGGTAATTTCAGAGGGGGAAGCTGCAATTTTTGACGCAGTGCGATTTACAGATGTATTTATAAATTTCGCAAAAGAAAAAGATGTAAAGATCAAGTATGTGTTTGATACACACTTACATGCGGACCATATTTCAGGTGGACGTCATATCGCAGTTGAAACAGGGGCAACGTACTATTTACCACCAAAAGATGCGACAGAAGTAGTGTTCGATTATACACCACTCACAGATGGCTTAAACTTAAAAATCGGTGCAACTCAAATTAATGTGAGTGCACTATATTCACCAGGTCATACAGTTGGTTCTTCCTCTTTTGTCATTGATAACCAGTTCTTATTGACAGGGGATATATTATTTATCGACTCGATTGGTCGTCCAGATTTAGCAGGATTTGCAGAAGATTGGGTGGGAGATTTGAGAGAAACATTATATTCCCGATATCGTGCACTAGCGGAAGACTTAGTGGTATTACCTGCCCATTTCATGATTATCGATGAGTTAAATGAAAATGGTACAGTGGCAAGACAACTTGGTGATCTTTATAAAGAAAACCACGGTCTAAACATCGAAGACGAAGAGGAATTCCGTCATACGGTTACAGACAATTTACCACCACAACCAAATGCTTACGAACAAATTCGTCAAGTTAACATGGGGAAAATCCATCCTGACAATGACGAACAAACTGAAATGGAAATTGGGCCTAACCGTTGTGCGGTTAGATAGTTCTGGATTAATAAATCCTGATATCCGAGGATATTTAAAAAAGTTTGCTAACCGCAAAATCAATTGATCAAACATTACGTTTAGTGATCATTCAACTTAGGTCAAACAAAAAATTAGTAAAGGAGTAATTGCTATGAACATTACAAAAACAGTAGATGCAAAAGGTTTTGCATGTCCCATGCCGGTTGTTAAAACCAAAAAAGCAATAGACACGATTAACTCTGGTGAAGTCCTTGAAGTACTTACCACGGATAAAGGTGCTTTAAGCGATATCCCAGCATGGGCAAAGGGAGGTGGCCATAGGTTATTAGAACAAAAAACAGAAGAAGGCATTCTATATTTCTATATTCAAAAAGCATAATAAGCCCTAAAAAAAGTTGTTCAATAATGTTCAACAACAAAATAGCTGGAAAATGAATGAATCCATTCTAGGAAAGTCGTCAAGAACGGCAACAGACTCAAAGCTATTGCTCTAAATGTTTCTCCCTATAAGTCTCGCAACAACTTTGCAATCAAAATCGGACTAAGGTTGAAATGATACCCTAGGTAAGAGGGATTTTGGCGAATTTCAACTTTTGAGAAATTCCGTTTTAAGTGTAGAAAGAAGGTAGATACATGGATTTATCATTTATCATCGTAGTATTTGCAATTGGATTTATTGGTTCTTTTTTATCAGGTATG
Organism: Lederbergia galactosidilytica; assembly: GCF_017873565.1. Lineage (GTDB taxonomy): Bacteria > Bacillota > Bacilli > Bacillales > Bacillaceae_C > Lederbergia > Lederbergia galactosidilytica. Next base: position 30,444 of record NZ_JAGGKH010000029.1, on the reverse strand, counting down.
CTGGGTGTTGGTGGCTCGATTATTAAATACCCAATGCTCTTGTATATTCCACCATTATTCGGTCTAGTTGCGTTTACGGCCCATGAAGTTTCTGGAATTAGTGCAATACAAGTATTGTTTGCTTCGATTGCAGGAGTATGGGCCTATCGAAAAGGTGGTTACCTAAACAAACAACTCATCATTTATATGGGTGGAGCGATCTTAATCGGCAGCTTAATTGGTAGTTATGGATCAAGCTATTTATCCGAACAAGCAGTAAATATCGTGTATGGTACTCTAGCTGTTATTGCTGCTGTGATGATGTTTATTCCGAAAAAACAAGTAGATGATATGCCATTAAATGATGTGACTTTTCACAAGTCACTAGCAGTAGTCTTAGCTTTAGTTGTAGGAATAGCGTCTGGTATAGTTGGAGCAGCAGGTGGATTTCTTCTCGTACCAATTATGTTAACAGTCCTACACATTCCAACACGAATGACCATTGCAACAAGTCTAGCTGTAACATTTATTTCCTCCATTGGAGGTAGTGTAGGTAAACTTGTTACTGGTCAAGTAGATTATTGGCCAGCAATAATTATGATTGTGGCAAGCCTACTAGCAGCGCCACTTGGAGCAAAAGCTGGTAAAAACATGGATACACGAATTTTACAAGTTATTTTAGCACTTATGATTGCAGGCACTGCAGTAAAGATTTGGGTTGATATTTTAGTTTAATTAAATTAAAGGCAAGGTAGATTAAATTAAATTAAAGTAAGAAGGAGAGTAATACCATGACAAAGCGAATTTTAGTAGTTGGTGGAGTGGCAGGGGGAGCATCTGCTGCTGCAAGGGTTCGTAGATTAGATGAAAGTGCAGAAATAATCATGTTTGATAAAGGACCACATGTATCATTTTCTAACTGTTCATTACCCTATCATTTAAGTGGCGTCGTTGAAAATAGTGAGTCATTGGTATTAATAAGTCCAGAAACGTTTAAAAAACGTTACGATATTGAAGCTAGAGTTAATAGTGAAGTAATCAAGATTAACCGTGCAGAAAAAACAATTACAGTGAAGGATTTGGTTTCTGATACTACTTATGAAGAGGCTTATGACAAGCTAATCCTCTCTCCTGGTGCAGCACCTATTCGCCCTAATAGGATCGAGGGCATAAATAATCCAAATGTATTTACCGTCCGAAATGTAGTAGATATTCAACAGTTAAATAGTTATATAAAAGAAAAGGCTATTAAAGAAATTGCTGTAATTGGCGGAGGCTTTATCGGGGTTGAAGTGGCGGAAAACCTAGCTTTAGCTGGTTACAACGTATCCTTAGTAGAATTTGCTAATCAAATTATGACTCCATTTGACTATGATATGGCCCAAATCCTCCATAAGGAAATGGTGGACAATGGCGTGGATCTAATAGTGAATGATGGTTTAGCTAAAATTGGTGAAGGGTTTATCGAAACTGGATCAGGCAAAAAAATCGATGCCCAAGCAGTTGTTTTAGGGATTGGTGTACGACCTGAAACGAAACTAGCAGAAGACGCTGATTTGGAAATTGGCGAAACTGGTGCGATTAAGGTAAATGCTAATTATTTAACAAGTGATTCTAATATTTATGCTGTTGGAGATGCGATTGAAGTGTATCATCGATTATTGCATAAACCAACACGGTTAGCTTTAGCTGGACCAGCACAAAAACAAGCAAGAGCGGTAGCTGATCATATTTATGGCATACCAAGTCGAAACTTAGGTGTGATTGGATCATCTTCCATTCATCTATTTACCTTAAATGCAGCATCAACCGGATTAAATGCAAGAACGGCAGAAGCTGCAGGCAGTAGTTATGATTCAGTTTATGTTATGCCTAGTGACAAGGTGGGATTAATGCCAAATAGTAATGTTATGCACTTTAAATTAGTTTATGAAACACCAACAGGTAGAATTTTAGGTGCACAAGCGATCGGGAAGGGGAATGTTGATAAACGAATCGATGTTATTGCAACGATAATTATGATGAATGGAACATTAGAAGATTTAAAAGACTTAGAATTAACATATTCTCCTATGCTTGGTACAGCAAAGGATGTTGTCAACCATGCAGCACTTGTAGCCTTAAATCAATTAGATGGAAGATATAGCGAAGTAAAAGTCTCCCAAGTTCGTGAACTAGTTGAAAATAACGCCTTTATTATCGATGCCCGTGAGAAGAATGAATACCATGCAGGACATTTGAAAAATGCGATTAATATCCCGTTAAGTGAATTTAGAAATCGTTTGGATGAAATCCCAAAAGATAGACCAGTATATATTCACTGTCGTTCAGGACAACGAAGCTATAATATGGTCATTGCCTTGAAAAATTTAGGTTATCCAAATGTCTTTAATATCTCTGGCTCTTATCTAGGTATTAATCTTTACGAATATTTTAATGATTTAGTAACTGGGAGAGAGAAAATTGTTACTGAATATAATTTTAAATAATGTAATGTCTGTCACTTCTTGTCTTAGTCTCATTTAAAATTGGAATATATACCCAGATAGGTATAATGAAGTATTTCCTTTTTCATAAAGGTGGTAAACATGAGTACTTATGTTATATTCATTGTTGTTGGCTTATTTTTATGTATAATATTATATAAAAGACACTTTCCTGTTCTTGGTATCCCTTGTAAAAAAACCGGTCATGATAAGAGTAGCACTGTTGTTTTAGATATAAGGAGCTATAATATCGATATTCATCATCGTCAAAGCGATATGCGAATCCCTTATGCATATTTAAAAAGATTTAAGCAAGAAATCCCACGGAAAAAACTTCATGTGATAGCAAATGATCGCCTTGAGCTTCATTTAGGGATAAGATATTTATTGAGCAAGGGATATGATATTACCAGTTATCAAATAAGTAACTGCCCGTGTAGAGACAAGGAGTGATAATAAATGGAATATGATAAAGCAGTTGTCAATCGATTAAAACGGATTGAAGGGCAAATTAAAGGTGTATTGAGTATGATTGAAAAGAATCAAGATTGTAAAGAAGTTATTACTCAGTTATCGGCCTCACGAAGTGCAATTGATCGTACGATTGGTTTGATTGTTAGTATGAACTTAGAACAATGTGTTCGAGAAAATATTGAAAATGGTGAAAGCACAGAGCAAATAGTGAAAGAAGCAGTTGATTTATTAGTTAGAAGCAGATAAGTTCAGCAATTCAGCTAAAGGAAGAGTTGATGAACTTTTCTTTTTATCTTATATATACCCATATGGGTATTATGGAAAGTTGTTTGGAGGTTTTTAACTTGAGAGAAATTACAGCAAAAGAATTAGAAGATAAACTTCATGCTAGGGAAAGATTAAAGATTATTGATGTTAGGGAAGACGAAGAGGTAGCCGCAGGTAAAATTCCAAATGCCATTCATCTTCCACTCGATCAAATTTCTGACCGCATAAATGAATTAGATAAAAATGAACATTATTACATCGTATGTCGTTCAGGTGGAAGAAGTGCTAATGCATGTCAGTATTTACATCAATTGGGGCATAACGTAACAAATATGGTTGGAGGTATGCTTGAATGGGAAGGAGAAACAGAGTGATTTTTTCTGTTTTCCTTACAAAATTAAAAAGATAGGGGTAAAAAAATGGGGCTGATTGAATGGATTTTATTAATGATAATTATGGCATTTTTTATTAGTCGTTTTAAACCAATAAAGGGTATTACGAATATAAGTGTTCAAGAAGCTAAAGATAAATTCAAGGATGATAATGTGCAATTTATTGATGTCCGGACACCTGGTGAATTTAAAGCAAATCACCGCAAGCCTTTTAAAAATATTCCACTTTCTAATCTGTTTAGTAAAGCAGATACATTAGATAAGGAAAAAGAGGTTGTTGTCATTTGTCAAAGTGGAATGAGGAGTAGCAAAGCTGCAAAAATGCTTAAGAAATATGGCTTCCAAAAGATTTACAATGTTAAAGGTGGCATGAGTGCTTGGTTTTAGGAAAGGAAGACAGTCATGGTAAAACAAGTAACACCCGATGAAATAGCAAAACATCTTCGGAATGGTGAAGAAGTTAACATTATTGATGTTCGTGAAAATAATGAAATAGCAACTGGAAAAATCCCTGGTGCTAAACATATCCCCTTAGGTCAGCTAGCTTTACGTAAAGACGAACTAGATAAAGATAAAAGTTATATTATTACCTGTCAATCGGGAAATCGAAGTAAAGCCGCATGTGGATTACTAGAAGCATTGGGATATAACGTGGAAGACATGGTTGGGGGAATGAATAACTGGAATGGTAAAACTAAGTGAAACTAAGAAGTTTTGACTCAGCAAATCTTGTTAAAAACTTTTGCTGTACCTATATGTTAACTTAAGGAGATGGTAGCGTGTTTCATTATACCATAGAGACGCCAAAATCAATCGATGAAGCGATACAATCGCTTGAAAAGAATTTAAAGGAAGAAAAGTTTGGTGTGCAATGGCAGTTTAATGTTCAAGAAACATTGGAAAATAAAGGATTTGAATTAGAAAATCCTTTTACTATTTTAGAGGTATGTAATCCAAAAGAAGCACAAAGTGTTTTATCAGCAAATCAACTTATTGGATATTTTCTACCTTGTAAAATTGTTGTATACAATGATAAACATGGAAAAACGAAAATCGGAATGCCAAGGCCTACTGTTCTAATCCAAATGGTTGAAGATGAATCTATACAGGAAGTTGCAGCTGATATTGAGAAGAGATTGATTGCTTGTATCGAGAAAAGCAGATAATCCTATTAATAAAACAAGAGAATGACTTAATAATTGTGGACTTAAACAAATATAAGAAGTAGAGGCATGTAGAATGAATCAAGATATCACACTTTTTACTACCACGATGTGTCCAGTGTGTGGGATGGTTAGGGATTTTTTAACCAATATAAATATCGAATATAAGGAAGTCAATATCGATCTTCACTCGATAGAATTAATAAAATTAATCGGGAAGACACGAAGATTCTCCGTTCCCCAGACTAATATAAATGGAGAATGGGTTTTTGGATTTGATCCGGTGCGAATCTTGAACTTGTTGAATCCCAAGCCAAATTAGCAGCGGGATCACGGATTATTTTTAGTTTAAAATATACCCTGCCAGGTAAATGGAGATAAATGGAGATTCTAAAATGGAGAAGATTATTACAGTTTACACCACAACTCATTGGCCTTATTGTACAATGCTTAAAGATTTTTTAGCTCAAAATAATACTCCTTAACGTTGAGAAAGACCCTAATATAGTGCAAAAAGTTGTGAAACAAACAGGCCAATTGGGAGTGCCACAAACGGATATAAATGGTAAGTGGATTATTGGATATGATCCAGAGAGTATTATTGAAGCACTTAACAAATAAAAATATAGACGTGGATGATTTGATAAACTGCACCCGATGATGAATGAAGGTGCAGTTTTTCTTTGAATGAACATTCACTTTTTTATACTTATAAGAATTGATAAGAATCCATCAGGATAGGTAATAATCGTTTTAATTGTGAATACCTAAATGCAGATCAAGATATTTTTAGATGAAATCCAGATACGTGAAGAAATTGGAGTAATGAGGAAACTCAAAATAAAGGGATTACCAGGCTAAATGTTCTTCCGTTTATGATGGATAGTCGTTTCTTTTGAAGCGATCCCGACGAATTGAAAAGTGAAACAAGGTACACAAAATTTGAATATTAGCTTGTATGGTTATTAGCTATAGAAATCCCATCTTCAGTGAAAAACGGAATGAAGGGCATTCCAATTAGAAGAAGGGGGAACCAAGCAATGCACAGAACGAGAAAAGGAAAAAAAGGACGTGAATCTGCTATCATGTAGAAGAAAACACCAATGCAAACGCCAACAAATAAATAAAGTAAGGTAATTTCCATTTGTAACAGACTCCTTTTTAATAGTATAAGATCTATCTTTGGAATGGTTTGTGTTTCTGCGGAAAATCGGCAAAAAGTAGGAGCGGGAATGGCGGACATCACCTCATCCTTAGAAATTTTTTAGACGGAGGGATGCAAGTTGAATATTTTATGGGATTTTGATGGAACACTGTTTGATACGTACCCAGTGTTTACGGAGGTATTAAAACAAGTGATGAAAAACGAGGATGTTACGGAAGAAGAGATTTATGCACAAATCAAAATTTCATTTAGACATGGGATCCAATTTTTTAGTTTGAGTGAAGCACAGGTGGACCAATTTATTTTGCTTGCCAATCAATTACCTGCTAATGCATTTAAACCATTTCCGGGAGTGGAAGAGATTTTAAGCTACGCAAATAAAAATGTGATCATGACACACAGCAGCCGAGCGGAGGTGACCAAGATTTTACAGATGCGAGGCTGGGAAAAATATTTCTGTGACATTGTGACAGGGGATGATGGCTATCCACGTAAACCCCATATTGCTTCCTACGAATATCTCCATCAAAAACACGGAATTAATCTAGCCATTGGGGACCGACTGATTGACATTATTCCAGCAAAAAAATTAGGCATCCGAACATGTTTATTTCAAAATCAAGAACAGGGAGCGGATTATTACCTTTCCACATATGTAGACTTTTTCGAAATGTTGTCTAAATCGTTGCATAATTCCCATGTGGAAAAAGATGAGGCTAGGGCAAAAGTCTTTATCATGGAAAAGCCTGAACAATAAGTGCTTATAATCGGCTCCAGAAATATACTTCGCTTTCCGTGAGAGATCGGCAAGTCTCCTCAGGCTTCGCCTTGCGGTGCCTTGCCGATCTCTTACTTCCTACAGAGTCTACGTTTATTTCCTCCGTGAAGGTAAATCACTGTTCGCCTTTACCATTTAGCATTTTAGTTATGTGCCAGTCTCGTTAGTTAGGCACTTTACTTTTTCAAAGGAGTAAATGGAGCTCCTGTGAAAGTGATGGTAACAGGCTCTATAGTTCCATCCTTGTTAAAGGATAAGGAATCGATACACACTTCCCTATGATTGGCATCGTTTTCTGTTAGTGGCCTCCTGTGATAGACAATATACCAATCATCAGTCCCGGGAATTTGTAGCATGCCATGATGCCCTGCACCTGTTGCTACTTCAGAATGTTGTTGAAGAATTTTTCCAACGCGCTTAAATGGACCAAGCGGCGAGTTTGATATAGCATATGCGACAGAATAATTTGGCCCGCCCCAGCTACCTTCAGACCACATGAAATAATATTTGCCTTCTCGTTTGATCATACAAGGGCCTTCAATAAAATGATCAGGGGTGATTTCTTTATATGTACTACCATCTGAAAAAGAGCTTAGACTAATCATATCTTCATTCAGCATCACAACATTACAATGTCCCCACCCACCGTAATATAAATAGGCTTTTCCATCATCATCAATGAATACATGGGGATCGATCGGTTGAGCTCCGTAATGAATTTGGTCGATTAAGGGCTTACCTAATGCATCTTTAAATGGCCCCTCAGGACTATCTGCAACAGCAACACCAATCCCGCCCAATTCATCATTACTTTGAATATCATTGGCTGCAAAATAATAATAATATTTTCCATTCTTTTCAATTGGGGAAGGGGCCCACATAGCACGTCTCGCCCATGTGATATCCTCTTTTTTCAAAATTCCTTCGACCTTTATCCACTCTACTAGATTATCGGAATAGAAGGCATCAAAGAAAACTTGTTCATCATAAGGGGCAGAATAAGTTGGATAAATCCAATAACGATTATTAAAGATTCTGGCTTCTGGATCAGCATACCATCCAGGGAAAAGCGGGTTTCCTGAGAAGGACTCTTTCATCTACGACACTCTCCTTATATAAAAATTAGAAATTATATGAACATTATACTAATAATCTAAGATGGATAGCAATCCTTCATCCAGATGCAAATGGAGAAGGTGAAGAGTAGTTTCATATGACATTATGAATTAGGTCACGAACAATCATATGGGGTACTTTCATATTGACTATAAACGAACAAAGGACTAAAATAAATGAAAATAAATTTTTGCAATGATGAAGAGTAGTAGACAAAGGATGCACTTAAGAGAGCTGATGGTTGGTGCGAATCAGTGTGACATTTTGCTGAATGGACTTCTGAGCAACCAAACCGAACAAAGTAGGTTATGGCGGAGGACTCACCGATAAAAGAGTCGTGATCAATAAGAGCGTTTGTTTCTAGCAAACGAATAAAGGTGGCACCACGGGTTTCTCGTCCTTTTTAAGGATTTAGAGAAGCCCTTTTTTATTTTAAAAATAGGAGTGAGATTAAATGGATCAATCAGAAAAAATGGAAAAAGGGTATTTTGGAGAATTTGGAGGGAGTTTTGTTCCACCAGAATTGGAAAATGTTTTGCGCATTTTAGCTGAGCAATTTGACAAATATAAGGACGATAAAGAATTCAACCAAGAACTTCAGTATTATTTTGAAGATTATGTAGGTAGAGAATCTCCACTTTATTTTGCTGAACGCTTAACAAATGAATTAGGTGGAGCAAAAATTTATTTGAAGCGGGAGGATCTGAATCATACGGGAGCCCATAAAATTAATAATGTACTTGGACAGATTCTATTAGCGAAGCGGATGGGTGCGAAGCGTGTTATCGCTGAAACAGGTGCTGGACAACATGGTGTAGCTACAGCTACGGTTTGTGCGATGTTTGGTATGGAATGTATCATTTATATGGGAGCGGAGGATACAAAGCGACAAGCCTTAAATGTCTTCCGAATGGAATTATTAGGGGCAAAAGTTGTTGCTGTGACAAAAGGGCAAGGAAGACTAAAAGAAGCTGTTGATGAAGCATTAGCAGATCTCGTCGAAAATTATGAGAATACTTTTTACCTTTTAGGCTCTGCCGTTGGTCCTTATCCATATCCAGAAATGGTCAAACATTTTCAATCTATTATCAGTAAAGAAAGCAAAAAGCAAATTCTACAAAAAGAGGGAAAATTGCCAGATGCAGTAATTGCGTGTATTGGTGGCGGTAGTAATGCGATTGGTTCATTTGCAGAGTATATAGAAGATAAAGAAGTACGTTTAATTGGTGTGGAACCAGTTGAGGCAGCAACTTTAACAACAGGCACTCCTGGGGTGATCCATGGATTTAAATGCCTACTTCTACAAGATGAAGAAGGGAATCCACTGCCAACTTATTCGATTGCAGCAGGATTGGATTATCCTGGTAGTGGTCCTGAGCATAGTCAATTAAAAATATCAGGCCGCGCGGAATATGTTGCAGTAAGCAATGAAGAAGTATTAGATGCATTTCGTATTTTATCAAAAACAGAAGGAATAATTCCGGCATTGGAAAGTGCTCACGCTGTAGCCTATGGGTTGAAATTTGCCCCAACGCTTGAAAAAGATCAAAATATCATTATTAATATTTCTGGTCGTGGAGACAAGGATGTTGAGCAAGTCTTTGAGTTATTGAAAAATAATTAAGCGATCTAGATGAAACCAAGCCTCTTTGAAGGCTTGGTTTCAGACTGTAGACAAACACCAGGAATTTTGGTGTTTGTCTACAGTCTTTTTTCTTTTAAAATAGAGATAAAGCTAGAAAGGTTGATTTCCGCTGCGAGTGGACGCTTTCCGCAGGCACGGCTTCAGCCGCTTCCCTCGCTGCGCTCAGTCCAGGGTCTTCAGCTCGCGCTGTTCCCGCTGGAGTCTCCGCTCTCCGCTCCAATCAACGGTATTTTCTATTAACTGAATGAGATGATGGATATGATGACGAAGAATCAAATTAATGAACGCGAACAGTTCCTCAAGACCATCTGGTGCGCAAACTGGATGCGGCTATTGATTTCTTCTTTATCTATCCATTAGTCGAAGATCTTTACTCAACCATTGGGAGACCTAGCATAGGTCCTGTCGTATTGATCAAGATGACATTCATTCCGTATACCTTCGGCGTCCGTTCCGTGCGCCAGACAATCAAGGAAATTGAAACAAATATGGCATATCGCTGGTTCCTTGGATTTGGCTTTCATACAGAGGTTCCTCACTTTTCCACGTTCGGAAAAAACTATGTGCGGCGATTTGCAGATACAGACCTATTCGAGCAGATCTTCTGTAAAGTTCTAAACGAGGTGGCAAACCGCGGGCTTCTCAGCCCCGGCTATGTCTATATTGATTCGACCCATGTGAAAGCCAGCGCGAATAAAAGAAAGTTTGAGAAGAAGGTTGTTCGTAAAGAGACGATTGAGCGTGTCTTTGCCGATGCAAAAGAAAAGCATGGCCTACGATGGACAACCCTTAGGGGACTTAAAAAAATGTCCATGCAGACGATGCTGACTTTTGCAGCTCTAAATCTTAAGAAGCTGGCCAGCTGGACATGGAAAACGCCAACCATGGCGTAATAGAAACCATAAGGAGAGCATTTATGGTCTTTTTCATAGAATGATCCTGTATGAATAGCAAAAGGGGTGGAAATCATTTTGATTTCCAATCTTTTTGTCTACACTCTGAGACCAAGCCTCTTTGAAGGCTTGGTTTATTTTCTGTGTTAATTAGCAATCTTGCCATTTCTTTCACTATGGGATCGTGGAAGTTCGGTAAGTACTGATACCCCTGGAGATAGAAGGAGGAAAGTGAGACCCAATATCCTTTGCCTTTGAGTAAAGAATAAATAGGTATTGTCTGTGCTTCCAATTATTGTCCAATAACCTGTTTCCACGTCTCACTAATGGATCCTATAAATTACAATTTGTGACCTCAATCCTTTTCCTATGCCTAGGCCCACAACCTAAGCATGGAATGAGAACATATTTCATCCACAGCTTTCACTCCAAGTACGCAAAATATAATCGTCCTACCTTGTTTTAGGAATAAATAGATTTAGCAGAACGGTTGCCAAAGCCCCAACTGTCGTTGCTGAAGATAATATGTAATTAGCCCAATCGGGAACCTTGTTTAAGGCATCAGTTGGCAAAACAGTAATAGCAATCGTAAGAAGAATTGGTAGACCGATAATCATCATATTGCGATCATCGATAATAATTGGTTGAATCACTTTCATGCCATTCGTGACAATAGCCACACAAACAATGCCGAATATACCATTAATAACAGGTTCAGGTATACAAGTAATAGCTGTTGAGAGCTTTGGAATCAATCCAAGACAAACGAGAATAACTCCACTCATTATTATTACCATTCGACTAGCGACCCCTGTAATTGCAAGTAATCCGGCATTAGATGAATATCCGGTCATCGGGGTACTGCCAAATAAGGATCCTACTAAACAGCCAATTCCTTCGCCGACAGAGGCGCGATTCAAACGTCGATCATCTAGTTCTTCACCTGTAATGGAGGAGACGACAAACCATGTGCCCGTTGTTTCTAGTAATATGATGAAATAGACGAAAACCATTGTAATCATTGCATTTAAATTAAATACTGGTTTACCGAATGGAAATAGTGATGGTAAAGCAAACCAACTTGCTTCTTTGACAGGTGAAAAATCTACAGTGCCAAATAAACTTGCTGTAATGGTACCAGCAACAATTGCAATAATGACAGACACTAAACGAAAGAAAGTTCCGATTCCCTTCATCCTTCGTCCCAGAAGCATACAAATAATTAAAACAGCTGCCGAGATTGCTGCGATGAGAATATTTTCACCTATATTTCCTTCAGCTTGATAAATATTATTCAAACCTGTAGGCATTAAGGAGATCCCAACAATGATGATTACAGTTCCCCCAACAAGTGGGGGGATGATTTTTCGCACAGCTTTGGCAAACCATTTTAATGGATAGCCAATTAGAGTAATAAGGATCGCACCTGGAATAAGGCTTCCTGCGATGGCACCTAAGCCAAGTTTTCCTCCAATCGCTGCAATCGCTCCGATAGGAACATAAGAAGGTCCTTGGACAACAGGAAGTTTAATGCCTGCTCCAGTCTGAATGAGAGTAGCGAGACCAGTGGCTAGGAAACACATTTGTACAAAAAATGAGGTGTTTTCCGTACTTAATGACAATAGCCCAGCAATAATAATGGGGGCTATGTATAAATCCATTGCTAATACATGTTGTAGACCGAGAATAAAGGCTTTGTGGTAGCTAATTTTTTCATGAACGCTTATGACGATATTATTTTCTGTTTGATTATCCAAGCTCTATCACCCTTCTTAGCTAAAAATAAACGTTATTCTTGGATTATATATAAAATAACTGCTTTTGTATACAATAAACGAATGATGTTTACTTATGTTGTTAAAATGTTCGTAATTTAGGTTGACCGTTTCCTGGGAAATGATTATGATGGAATTAGGACAACAATTGTGGAGGGTTAAAAATGTTGGAAGATAAGATTTTACAAGAGGACTGGCTTGTTGCTTGTCGATCAGAAGATGTTAAAGAAAAGCCGATTCAAGTTGTTTTAATGGGAGAACGGATCGCGATTTTTAGAAATAGTAAAGGGGTCCATGCTTTTAAAGATTTATGCATTCATAGAGGGGCAGCTTTATCACTAGGAGAAGTGAAAAATGATTGTTTAGTTTGCCCTTACCATGCGTGGGAGTATGATGAAACAGGGGCTTGTGTGAAAATACCGCAACTTCCTGAGGGAAGACCGATTCCTCGTAAAGCTAAAGCGATCGCTTATTCTTGCAAAGAACGATATGGGCTAATCTGGGTGAACCTTGCAGGCAATGAACCTGATTTTTTCCAATACAAACCAATGGAAGACTCCGATTTTCATAATGTCATTTGGGGACCACAAGAGGTAGTGGCCAAACCACCGCGTATTATCGAAAATTTCTTGGATGTTGGCCATTTAGCCGTTGTTCATGAAGGATACTTAGGATCGGAAGAGCATCGAGAAGTTCCTGATTATAAGGTTCATCAAGATGGTGAGCGAATTTACTCAGATGAAATTGCGATTTATCAACCTGACCCAGATGGATCGGGGCAGCCTAAATACGTTTATTATACATATGAGATACATCGTCCCTTTACGGTAAGCTTTACGAAAAGAGATCGAGAAAATAATACATTGATGACGATTTTATTAACCGTTCGTCCAATTGACGCAGAGACTTCAATGGCTTATGGAATCTTATCATTTAATTATGATACAGGTTTAACAGATGAAGAATTAATTAAGTTTCAGGATGAAATTTTTGCGCAAGATAAGCCAATCGTGCAAAATCAAAAACCAGAGGAATTACCGCTTGATCTTCAAATCGAATTATCTTTGATCTGTGACCGTGTGAGTATTGCCTATCGTCGATATTTGAAAGAGCTCGGTGTTGAATTAGGAACAGCATGATGAAAAGAGGCTGGGACATAACTAAAATGCTAAGCCTCAAAAGCGAATATTTCATTACCTTAGCGAAGGAAATATACGTAGACTCCTGCGGGAAGTAAGAGTTCGACAAGACTCCGGAAGGCGCAGCCTGAGGAGGCTTGACACTAGGGAAAGCAGGCTAAGTTCGCGCCGTCCTGGCGGCAGGCTCAAAGCGCAACTTCCTGTTGCTTCACCTCCACTAGTACTTCCTGGTACGTCGCAACGCCTGCATGACCCACATCCTGTAGGCCTTCGGAAAGCGAAGTATATTTCCGGAGTGGGTTATTTTCACGCTAATAGTTCGGACTTTACTCAAGCGAAAACACTTTTGTCCCAGTCTCTTTAATACTTTAAAAATAGACTGTTAAGGATTAGAATAAGAATAGTGATTGCTTTGTTTAGCTCTCAATTTTAACTTGCATTTTTTATAAAGCGTTTACTTGTTGAGTTGGAAAATTTTGGCTGATTGGTTATTAAAGCAATAGATAGAGATATTTTTAACTGATTAAGGTTATCGGAGGGAACAACATGCAACCACTTATGAAAGCAGCTGTATTAAACAAACCAAAGGATATCGAAGTGAAGCAAATCCCAATACCAAAACCTAAACGTAATGAAGCATTAGTTAAGGTTCATTGTATAGGTGTATGTGGCTCAGATGTTCATTATTATGAACATGGGAGGATCGGACGTTATGTTGTCGAAAAACCGATTATTTTGGGACATGAAGTTTCAGGAACTGTTATAGAGATCGGGGAAGATGTGAAAAATCTTCAAATAGGTGATCGCGTAGCAATTGAACCAGGAATTCCTTGTGGGGAGTGCCCACATTGTCGTTCAGGACGTTATAATCTTTGCGATGCTGTTGAATTTATGGCTACCCCGCCATTTGATGGAGCATGGGCGGAGTATGTGACAGTGAATAGTGATTTCTTATTTAAGTTACCAGACGATGTTAGTTTCGAGGAAGGAGCATTAATAGAGCCACTATCAGTTGGCTTCCATGCGATGAGAAGAGGGAATGTTGGACCTGGTGACAATTTATTAATAACAGGTTTGGGTCCGATTGGTTTATTAACGATTGAAGCAGCAAAAATGTTTGGTGTGACAGAAATTTATGGAAGTGATGTGGTAGGATTTAGAAGAGATCTTGCCTTGGAAATGGGTGTGAAGGCGGTATTGGATCCCACAAAAGGAGACCTTTTAGAGCAGTTTCGAGAAGTGAGTGGGAATAAGATTGATGTTTTAATTGAAACATCAGGAAATGCTCAAGCTGTTAGTGAGACAATTCGTTTAGTAAAACGTGGTGGGAAAATTGTGTATGTAGGTCTTCCTACTGTTGATCAAGTGCCGATGGATATGACAGCTATGATTGATGCAGAAATTGATATGCTAGGTGTGTTTCGATATGTTCATACTTATGCTGATGCCATTCAAAGTCTAGCTCATCCTTTAGTTGATTTGACAAAAGTGATCACAGATCAGTATTCATTGAATGAAATCAAGACGGCTGTCGAGGTAGCATTGAATGAAAAAGAGAAAAGTATTAAAGTAATGATTTATCCAAATGCGAAGGATATAAAATAAAGGGAGAATGATAGAATGAATCTGAGGGAATACAAGGATATTACATATGGACCTTATGAGAGAAATAAGTTAGATGCCTATATTCTTAACAAGGCCGAACCAACTCCTGTATTAATTTTTTTCCATGGGGGTGGTTATGTGGGCGGAGATAAGAGCGATTTTCTGACCAGTGATTTGCTGAAAGAATGTTTGCAGGCTGGTATCTCTGTAGTGTCTTGTAATTACCGTTTTATTACAACAGATCCATTTCCTGCGCCAATGCAGGATGGAACAAGAGCAATTCAGTTTGTAAGAAGTCAAGCGAAGGAATGGGGAATCGATGCTAATCGAATTGCATCATCGGGTTCATCTGCTGGTGGACATATTGCATTATGGAATGCTCTTCAAGGGGATTTAGTAAATCCAGCAAGTGATGATCCGATCGAACATATACCATCATATGTGTCTGCTTTTATCGGTTTCGGTACTCAGGTTTCGAAAGATCAGCGTTTTTATGAAAATATTTATCATGGCCCTCATATTCAACCAAATATCGCTTTATTTTATGGTATCTCTTCTATTAAAGAACTATATGATCCTAGTATCTTGGAGCTTGCGGAAAAAGCCTCCGCAATAAACTATATGTCAGCAACCGCTCCACCTGCTTTGATGACATATGATTATCCATTCGACCAACCCTACATCTCTGCAGACGCACCTGTTGGGGAAGTCATTCATCACCCGATCCATGGTTACATATTAAAGAAAAAATATGATGAATACGATATCCCATTTATATTCCGACATATAAATGATCCCGTGCGTTCAGGAGAAATGGTGCAATTCTTATGGGCATGTTTTCAAAAAAAAGAACATTAAGGAGAAGAAGATCCGACTTAGCCGGATCTTCTTCCAATCCGCTCGTAATAACTTTATCGGTGTTTCGCAATATGGAGAATTTGTGACGGTTATTGCGATTTCTTCATATATTTTGTATACTATTGAAGTCAACTTTTTGAGATGTGCGGGTGTAGTTTAGTGGTAAAACTACAGCCTTCCAAGCTGTTGTCGTGGGTTCGATTCCCATCACCCGCTCCATACATACCAACGCAGGGTTTTGTTTAAATAAAACAAGGCTTTGCGTTTTTTTATGTAATCAATGATTTCCTATCGGGCAAAGTTGACACTAAGTAAAAACCAAGCCTGTCAAGATTCTTCATAAAGGCAGGCATAGATTATTTGATTTCGAGTTAGTTTGTAATCAATTTTGACTTCGAAATTCCACCTAATACTTGATAATAGGAAGATGCAATCAATTTTAGCATTTCTTCAGCAGCATCGTTTGTGATGCTCGGTGTGAAATAGACAATTTGTAAAGCGGAAGTTGTCTTTTCTGTCACTGCTGTTCGAATAGAATCAACAAAGGGACTTCCAAAGGGACCAATTTGATCTTTAACGACTAGCAGATTTTCTGCACGGTTTTCTCTTCCATTTAAACCATCATATGTCTCCTGGGCATTACCAATCCCCAACTGCACATTCCCTTGGATTTTATCTATGTCATAAAGCCCAATCGGGATGGCGTACTTCAACGAGAAAAAATTATTCAGATCAGCTGCTGAATGGAGATCATTCAGATATTGTTGCTTTTGTACCCTTCGTAGTAACGATTCGGCAGAAGGGCGGTAGCGACTAGGACTCTTCCCTAGCGTTTTAAAGATTTGACGCCATTCCTTAATTTCTGGTATATCGCCGATTTTCTGATTTTCTAAATCAAAAAACAGGGACTCCTGAAAATAGTGCAATTTTCCTTTTAAGTATACTGGGGAATTTTCTACAATGATGTTATGATATTCAAGGATCCCAAATTTCAAAACAGCTATCTTTTCAGAAAGTGGTGTTTCAATCGTAATATCCATTTTTGTCACCTCTTATTTTTCTTAGTATTAATAAGAACCTAATTATCCTAGCTTTGGATAGGATGCCGTAGTCGATGGAAGTGAGGATTTTTTCTCTATTTTAAAATCAAAGCAGACGCTTTTTATATAGTGTAACATAGTATGATCATTCTAATTAGAAAGGGGACGAGCATGTGGATTACTCTCAATTAAAACAAGATATTATTGATTATAGTAAAGAGATCGGAATTGATAAAATTGGCTTTGCCAGCTCAGATCCCTTTATTGAAATGAAGAATAGATTAATTAGGCAACAAGAGCTTGAATACCATTCAGGCTTTGAACATAAAAATATCGAGGAACGCACAGATCCATCTTTAATATTTGATCAACCACGTTCAATTATTGCAATTGCACTTGCATATCCTTCCCGTATGAAGGATCCACCACGAGGGAAAAAAGGTGAAAGAAGAGGCTTATTTTGCCGTGCCTCATGGGGAATTGATTATCATCAACTTGTTCGAGAAAAATTAAGTCAACTAGCTATATATATAAAAGAACGTGTCCCTGAAACAGCTATCAAATCGATGGTAGATACAGGAGAACTTGTGGATCGTGCAGTTGCGGAACGTGCTGGGATTGGCTGGAGTGGCAAGAACTGTTCGATTATTACACCAGAATTCGGTTCATACGTTTATCTCGGAGAAATGATAACCAATCTTCCGTTTGAACCAGATGAACCACTTCAGGACCAATGTGGAGATTGTACAATGTGTTTAGATGCTTGCCCAACAGGTGCATTGGTCCAACCCGGTCAATTAAATGCAAAACGTTGTATTGCCTTTTTAACCCAGACAAAAGATTTCTTACCAGATGAATTTAGAACAAAAATCGGCAATCGATTGTATGGGTGTGACACATGTCAATCGGTATGTCCCAAAAATAAAGGAATGGATTTTCATCATCATGATGCAATGGAGCCAGAACCGGAAATAGTCAAACCGTTACTTGATCCTCTATTAGAATTATCAAATCGGCAATTTAAAGAAATTTTTGGAGAGATGTCTGGTTCTTGGCGTGGAAAAAAACCAATTCAAAGAAATGCAATTATTGCTTTAGCTCATTTTAAAGAAAAAGAATCTGTCGATAAATTAATTAAGGTAATGGAGGAAGACGTCCGACCAGTTATTCGCGGGACTGCAGCTTGGGCACTGGGAAAGATTGGTGGTGAGAAAGCAAAATTGGCATTACATCAGGCACAAAGTAAAGAACAAGATGTCTCAGTATTAAATGAAATTGAAAAAGGATTACAATTTTTCCGATTGGAGAACGAGGTATAGCTTCGTTCTCTTTTAATTTCCAATAAATCTTATAATCATTGTATCGTGGGTTCACTGCATATATTTTATACCGAGGAGGGATGAAGTGAGACAACAATTAGCTAGCGCGCTTGAAGATAGGATAGATCAATTAGTTAGACGGAAAAAAGCGGAAGAGGAAAAGGTGGTAAAAAAACTCGATACCCTATCAAAACGTAAAGCTATATTGGTGAAGGTCATGGGAAAAGGAAAGATTGTCACAATGGATAGAGAGGAAAAGCAAGATCATGTTTCCTATCAAGTTCACTTAAAATATTTGATTAAACAAGCGGATTTCATGTATATGGAAGAGGAAATTGAGCAACGGGAAGCCTATTTTTTAAAAAATAAATTAGTTCAGGATCAGGAAGTCCTTGTCGAATATCCACAACAAGCCCCACTATCTGAATCTGAAGACAACTCAGAAAGGGTTACGTTTATTTATGATCGCTTAAAAGCAGTACAGTATGCAGAGAACTGGTGGGATGATTATAATCCTGCCTATGAAAAATTTGAAGTTGACTGTACAAATTATATATCGCAATGTCTCCATACTGGCGGCGCTCCGATGCGAGGGCATCCCAATCGTAGTAAAGGCTGGTGGTACCAAAATAAAAATTGGAGCTACAGTTGGTCTGTTGCCAATGCGTTAAAAATTCATCTTGGTAGCTCCACGGTTGGATTGCGAGCAAGAGAGGTAACTGATGCGCGTGAATTAAAATTAGGTGATGTAATTTGTTATGATTTTCAAGGAGATGGGCGCTTCGATCATAATACAATCGTAACAGGTAAAGATGCGGCAGGGGAACCGCTTGTGAATGCTCATACGTATAATAGTCGAATGAGATATTGGGCTTATGAGGATTCAACGGCTTATACACCTAATATCCAATATAAAATGTATACGATTATTGATGATTCTTAATACGTATTGAAAAGTATGAATCAACTGATCAAAAGGAAGCTCAGCTACTTTCTGTTCTAAGGATGGGATATAACTAAAATATTAAGATCTAAAGACGAACAATCTGTTCTAGCGAAAGATACTTTCGGAGCGAGTGATATGCACTTAGTCGCACAGCTTTTCTTTGGTGAAAACACTTTTGTTCCTACCGCTAAGCTTGCGTCGTTATCACTAGATATATATGGCTTGTAAGCAACCGAAAAATAACATATCTTGACTGTTGATCTTCGGCGAAATATGGGCAGATTCCGTGTAGAGCGCGGAAGAAGTTTAACCATATGTTGTCTATTCCTAGTGCACGATCCTGTGCTGCCTCAAATTTCTTCAGATAGAATGTAGCCGACTATTCTCTTTTTTGAACACGCAAGTAAATCTATAGTGTATAATGACACAGTAAAGTTTTTTGATGAGGTGAACGAAAGTGCCAAACCATGTAGTTTTATATCAACCAGAAATTCCAGCAAACACAGGAAATATTGCTCGAACCTGTGCCGCAACAGACACTCAGTTACATTTGATTCGACCACTTGGCTTTTCAACAGATGATAAAATGTTAAAGCGTGCTGGCTTGGATTATTGGGAGTTTGTCAACATTACGTACTATGATTCTCTTGAAGAGTTTTTTACCAAGAATGAAGGGGGACAATTTTATTATTTGACTAAATTCGGTCAAAAACCCCATACAACATTTGATTATAGTGATTCTGCAACAAATCATTACTTTGTCTTTGGTAGGGAAACGAAAGGATTACCAAAGGAATTGATTGAAAAGAATATGGATCATTGCTTGCGGATCCCGATGAATGATCATGTTCGTTCGCTCAATTTATCCAATACAGCGGCCATTCTTGTCTATGAGGCGTTAAGACAACAAGGAAACCCAGGATTACATTAAAAGAGAAAGGATCTCCTATTGAGAATAATAGGTGATCCTTTTTTAATCAATTATTCCAAATCGGGGTTAGCTGTAGATTGGGACAGTCATCAGTATGTTTCTAACAGGATACTAGATGGTGCCTGATTCGTTCTTCTCTAAAAATTATTTAGTTCTGAAAGTAGCTTAATGCTCATGGTGTTGTAAGTAATGATACCCTAATTGAATAATTTCTTGGATTTCATTTTTGAAGAAAGAAGAATCTGCTTTTTTCTTAATCGAATCAAGAACACTTTCGATTAAAAAATCTCTAGGTGAATCGTTCTGTAATTCCAAGTGCAGAAATTCGAATCGTTCTCTCCGTCCTTGCTTTACGGTCATTTCATCCATTCTTTTAAGTAATATTTCCAACTGGTTTACAAATTGTTTCTTTATATCGATTGCGTCTATTTTTATATCTTTATTGTATGGACAAAGCCAGTCGGTTGGAAAGAAAGGTTTATTTTCTCCAGTTTGCTTGGAAATAATGGCTTTTAACTGCCTTAAAGTATAATAAACCATTTCTCTTAATTCGTATTCTTTTGTAGTTCCTAACATCCATACATGCATCATGTGATGGATCATTCCGAATGAAATACAAGCATAATCGATGGAAAACTCTTTAGTATGATCCCCAAACAAATCGACGATCCTTGAAGCCATCCACTGTAATTCTGTTTTATGTTGTTTTGTTATAAATTCCTTTAAATCCTTATCTTTGGAACTATAAACTGATTCAAACAATGGAAGTAAATTTTGTTTTCGATTCATTTCCATTCGAACTAGTACTTGTTGAACAAAAACATCAGGATCATCCTTAGCTTTGCCAAAAGAAATTTCCTCGCGGACCGCTTGAGCTTCCTCGCGAACCACCTCAAGAATTGCGATTAAGCAATCATTTTTTGAGGCGAAATGGTTGTAAAAAGTCCCTTTTGCAATATTTGCTTCTAATAATATATCTTTGATAGATGTAGACGTAAATCCTTTTTGGATGAAAAGACGGTGTGCTACATCAATAATTTGTTTTTTTCTTTGGTTCATAATCTCACCTTTTGTACATATGGTCTATCATTCATTTTAGCTTAATATAGCGGTTTATACAATTTTTTTATGATAATGAAATTTTTTTGTTGATTTTTTTAGACCATGAGTTTAAAATGTTTAAAGTAATAGTTCGGTTTATACTAATACACATGAAAGATTGATTGGGGGATTTTATATGGATATTGAATCCATTCAGAAGAAACCGCCTTATGGTGCCATAGCGGTTCTTTTTATTGGAGCTTTTGTTTCGATATTAAATAATACTTTGATAAATATTGCTTTGCCATCTATTCAAAATGAATTTGAAATTGGTACTGCAACTGTGCAATGGCTTGCCACGGGATATATGCTTGTAAATGGTATTCTTATCCCTGCGAGTGCTTTTTTTATTCAACGTTTTACGAATAGAAGTTTATTTATAACTGCGATGGGTTTATTTTCTTTAGGGACATTATTAGCACTGATTGCTCCTAATTTTGGGTTATTGCTTGCCGGGAGAATGATCCAAGCCTCAGGGTCCGCGATCATGATGCCGTTGTTAATGAATGTGATGTTGACAGCATTTCCTGTGGAAAAAAGAGGAACCGCAATGGGTTTCTTCGGATTGGTTATGATCGTTGCACCAGCCATTGGTCCTACTTTATCCGGTTATCTAATACAAACATTTAGTTGGAGAGCTCTATTCTCTGTAGTTTTACCATTTGCAATCTTAGTATTGTTATTAGCGATCTTTAAATTAAAAAATATTACTCCACGAGAAAAAGTTCATCTCGATGTTCTTTCACTTGTTTTATCAAGTATTGCCTTTGGAGGAATATTATATGGCTTCAGTTCAGCAGGGGATCAAGAAGTTGGTTGGGGCTCACCTCAGTCTTATATTCCGTTAGTAGTTGGAATAATTGGCTTGATTATCTTTATTGTACGCCAACTAAAAATGAAAGAGCCTATGCTTGAGTTCCGAATTTATAAATATCCGATGTTTGCATTGTCATCAGGTATTTCCATCGTTATTGCAGTATCAATGTTTTCCGGTATGATTTTAACACCTCTATATGTTCAAGAATTAAGAGGTATTTCACCGATGAACTCTGGATTATTAATGCTGCCAGGTGCTTTATTAATGGGAATCATGTCGCCTATTACGGGTCGTTTGTTTGATAAATATGGAGCCAGGATTCTTGCAGTGACTGGTTTAACTATTATGGTTGTTACCACATATCTATTCTCAAAACTTACATTAGATACTTCTATCTTACATTTAGTGCTTCTATACACTTTTAGAATGTTCGGGATGTCTATGGTTATGATGCCTGTTATGACAAATGGAATGAACCAATTGCCGATGAGGGATAACCCACATGGAACAGCAATTAACAATACGCTTCAACAAGTCTCAGGAGCAATAGGAACAGCCTTTATGATTACAGTGATGTCTAAAAGAGCGGCTAGCACTGGTGAACAATTGGCAGCAGATGCAATGGCAAAAGCTGATCCAAATGTACAACCAACACCAGAAGCAATGGCTAAAATGCAAGAAGTGATTGGAAATCAAGCTATGTTAGACGGAATCACCCATGCATTCTTTGTGTCTACGCTAATCGCCGTCGTAGCACTCGTTCTAGCTTTGTTTATGAAACGTGTCAAGCCGCCGATGGAAGAAGTTAAAGGTGAAGTAAAAGTAAAAGCAGATCAAGTGGCAACAGAATAATTTTAGAAAAACAAAAATCCTTATGGTGATCGCGTTATGATCATCATAAGGATTTTTTTAGATAATAAAAAACGCCAAACCTCAAAGGAATGGCGTTTCGTAGCTTATCTTTTATTAGTTCCTGGCTTATCTTCAAATCCAGAAGTGAAAATGGCGGCCAAGAATGCGATACACACACCGATAATTAAGATCAATTTCATGTTTATGTAAGCCTCCCTTTATGAATCATAATCTTCTCTCATTATTATAGCCTATTATGGCAGGAATGTCGCATATTTTGTGGATTTTCTCTCTAGCTTATTATTCGAACTGGTCAACTTCTAGCTGAAAGCTCGAAGCTAATATTAACGGATTCAACCACAATACGCTGTATTAAGAAGGAGGAAATAAAAGCTCTCCCTAATAGTGACCTTAGAGTTTGTATGTAATTTAGGGTTTTCATTTTTGACCGTTGATTTTTAAATCCTAAGTTGCTTGCAATTAAGTCTAACCAAAATGTTTTCTTAACATAACCATATATCAGTTGTTTTAGAAGGAATAAATGATTTTACGAATAAGCAAGATGAGAATGTTTATATTGCGATACGAATTTAAGAGATGGACCTGTTTTAGGGAAAGTATCATGTTTAGTTGTCCAATAGCATAGAATGAAATAATCATCTCTCATCACACCTACTGGGGAGGTTTATATGGATATTTTAAAAAGAATTGAACAATATCGTTCACAAGAAGAAAGATTGAAATGGGAAGGGACCTTTGCAGAATATTTACAATTAGTGGAAGAAAAGCCATGGATAGCTCAATCTGCCCATTCACGCATATATAATATGATAAAAGATGCTGGTGTTGAGGAGGAGAATGGCAGAAGAGTTTATAAGTTTTTTAACTCAGAGTTATATGGGTTAGAAGAAGCTCTAGAAAAGCTAGTGGAGGAATATTTCCACCCGTCGGCTAAACGCCTAGATGTCCGCAAAAGAATCCTTCTTTTAATGGGACCTGTAAGCGGTGGGAAGTCGACCCTAGTGACAATGCTGAAAAGAGGCTTAGAGGCATATACAAGGACAGACAATGGCGCCGTCTATGCCCTAAAAGGTTGCCCTATGCATGAAGATCCGCTTCATCTGGTGCCAGCCCATTTACGGGAGGACTTCTATAAGCAATATGGAATTAAAATTGAAGGACATTTATCTCCTTTAAATTCTTTGCGACTTGAGGAAGAATATGGCGGAAGAATTGAAGATGTCATCGTTGAAAGAATCTTTTTCTCAGAAGATAAGCGCGCTGGAATTGGAACTTTTAGTCCATCTGACCCGAAGTCTCAAGATATCGCGGATTTGACAGGGAGTATTGATTTTTCTACCATTGCTGAATATGGTTCGGAATCGGATCCAAGGGCCTATCGATTTGATGGGGAATTGAATAAAGCGAATCGTGGTTTAATGGAATTCCAAGAAATGCTTAAATGTGATGAGAAATTTTTATGGCATTTATTATCCCTAACTCAAGAAGGGAATTTTAAAGCAGGAAGGTTTGCCCTCATTAGTGCAGATGAATTAATTGTTGCCCATACAAATGAGACCGAGTATCGTTCCTTTATCGCGAATAAAAAGAACGAGGCGCTTCACTCGCGAATCATCGTTATGCCCGTTCCATATAATTTGAAGGTTTCAGAAGAGGAACGTATATATGAAAAAATGATTAGAGATAGTGATGTTGCAGACGATGTTCATATTGCCCCCCATACTTTGAAAGTGGCAGCAATGTTCACGATTTTAACAAGACTAAAGGAAACTAAAAGAGGCGATATCGACGTCATTAAGAAAATGCGTCTCTATGATGGAGAGAGTGTAGAAGGCTTTAATTCTGCTGATGTAGATGAGTTGAAAAATGAGTTCCAGGAAGAGGGGATGAGTGGCATTGATCCGCGTTATGTCATTAACCGTATTTCATCCACAATTATTCGAAAAGGGATTACATCGATCAATGCGTTAGATGTTTTACGATCCCTAAAGGAGGGACTTGATCAACATCCTTCTATTACAAATGAACGCAAAGAAGTTTATTTGAATTATATTTCTCTCGCAAGAAAAGAATATGATGATATTGCAAAGAAAGAAGTTCAAAAAGCATTTGTTTATTCCTATGAAGAGTCTGCGAAGACTTTAATGGATAATTATTTAGATAATGTGGAGGCTTTTTGTAATAAAGCTAAACTCAGGGATCCACTCACTGGAGAGGAAATTAGTCCTGATGAAAAATTAATGAGATCAATTGAAGAACAAATTGGTGTATCAGAAAATGCGAAAAAATCATTTAGGGAAGAAATTCTTATTCGGATATCTGCACTTGCACGCAAAGGAAAGAATTTCGATTACCGGTCCCATGCAAGACTAAGGGAAGCTATTCAGAAAAAGTTATTTGCGGATTTAAAAGATGTGGTGAAGATTACAACATCAGCTAAGACTCCAGATGAACTGCAATTAAAAAAGATCAACGAAGTTGTAGCTAGGTTGATTGATGAACATGGTTATAATTCGACCTCAGCCAATGAGCTATTGAGATATGTTGGTAGTTTATTAAATCGTTAAGCATTTCTTATGAAAACGATATATTAAAGGTTGCCTCCATTATGAAGGCAACCTTTAATGCTAAATGAAAGAAAACGGATTTCACATCTTGTAAACAGAAGCAAAATAAGTAAAATCGGAACTTTGTCCCATTCTTTAAAAAGTTTGTAAATATCTATCGTGAGTTGCATAGGATAGAGTAATTAACATTGAAATAAACTGAGTAAAATTTCACTATTTTATCTTATGCCGAAAGCGGCAAAATGTGAATAAGGAGGGGAAAAGATGGCTGAATCAGAACACCACCAGTTTGTTGTATCACAGGAAGATTGGTCCCTCCATCGAAAAGGACACGATGATCAAACACGTCATCAAGAAAAGGTCCAAGATGCGATTCGTAAAAATTTACCAGATTTAATAACGGAAGAAAGTATTATCATGTCCGATGGACGGGATGTTGTAAAAATACCAATTCGCTCATTAGATGAATATAAAATTCGCTATAATTATGATAAAAATAAACATGTCGGTCAAGGGGATGGGGATAGTAAAGTAGGAGATGTCGTAGCAAGGGGGCAAAATCCGCAAAAGGGCCCAGGAAAAGGTCAAGGTGCTGGCGATGCTGCCGGTGAGGACTATTATGAAGCAGAAGTATCCTTGATGGAACTGGAAGAGGCTTTATTTAAAGAATTGGAATTACCTAATTTACAAAGAAAAGAACAGGATCTTAATCAGATTACAGATATTGAATATAATGACATTCGCAAGACGGGATTAATGGGAAATATTGATAAAAAAAGAACGATGTTATCTGCCTTCAAACGAAATGCTATAAAAGGAAGTCCTAGCTTTCATCCGATTTATCCAGAGGATTTAAAGTTTAAAACATGGAATGAAATTCAAAAACCCGAATCCAATGCCGTTATTTTAGCAATGATGGATACAAGTGGATCTATGGGAATATGGGAAAAATATATGGCCCGCAGTTTCTTTTTTTGGATGAGTCGTTTTCTCCGTACAAAATATGAATCAGTGCAAATTGAATTTATTGCTCATCATACTGAGGCAAAGGTTGTGACAGAGGAGGAATTCTTTTCCAAAGGAGAAAGTGGAGGAACAATCTGCTCCTCTGTTTATAAAAAAGCGTTAGAGATTATTAATGAAAAATATGACCCTGCCCGCTATAATATCTATCCATTTCATTTCTCTGATGGGGATAATCTAACTTCTGATAACGCGAGATGTGTCCGCTTAGTGAATGAAATTATGGAGAAAGCGAATATGTTTGGCTATGGTGAAGTGAATCAATATCAGCGGAACTCTACGCTTATGTCTGTATACAAACATATAAAAAATGAAAAATTTTATTATTATGTCCTTAAAGAAAAAGCAGATGTATTCCATGCGATGAAAAGCTTCTTTAGAAAGCAAAGTGAAGAGAGTATCACAACCTAGACTTCTAGATATAACTTCAATACGGGAAATTCTTAATACCGTTCTGTTGCAACTGAGTTAAGACCAGCGCCCAGCAAATAGCAAACTTTCGGCTTCTGACTGAGTAAGTCAATAATAGTATCCGAAAAGTTTGTACATTGCGATCCGGGCGCTTTCTTTTCTTTACTTTAACGCGTCGATCTATTGACTAAATGGGTTGATCGGTGTACGATTACATAAATATTATAAGAGGATGTTCAAAAAGTCCGGTAAAAATGACACTGCGAGATTGAGGATCTTCGACTAAATGCCGACACGTCCTGTGTCGAACGTCGAAGTCACCCCAACACGCGCAAGTTCGTTGGCTTGTTTCTGTGCTGCTCGGAAAAGAAAAAACACTTTTCCTTCGTGCGATGCGGATTCAGGGAAGCTTTCCCTATGCTCATGTATCAGGAGAATGATCTTCTACTAAAACCGCCCACGTCCTGTGGGCAACGTAGAAGTCAGCACATCCTATGCAAGTCCGCTGCTCGAAACTGCGCCGCCTCGAACTTTCGACGTACAGGATGTACTAGTGTCGGACGTTAGCGATTGACATCAGCGCCTTTAGCCGACTTGGTCCTTTTTATCCTCCTTTTTGAACACGCATTATAAGTAAATTTCAAAGATTTGGTCTTAAAAGAATATAGGGGGAAATCATATGAAGTTAAGTTGGAAAAAGTTAAGCATATCTGCCTTATTATTGCTACTTATTCTGGCAGGATGCGGGCAATCTTCGACAGCACCAGAGTCAGGTGGTAACGAATCTGATCAAAGTGAAGAAAAGAATGAGGAAGATGGGAAGACCTATAAAATTGGGGTCACGCAAATAGTAGAACACCCATCATTAAATGCGGCGTTTGAAGGCTTCAAAAAAGCGATAGAAGACTCAGGACTTGATGTCGAGTATAGTGAAAAAAATGCGAATGGTGATAAAAGTACAAATACAACAATTGCCTCTGATTTAATTAATTCAGATGTAGATCTTATTTTTGCGAATTCAACAGATAGTGCTCAAGCCGTGGCAAGTGCAACCCAAGATATACCGATTGTTTTTACATCTGTGACAGATGCTGTAGGAGCTGAATTAGTTGAATCAATGGAAGATCCTGGTGGAAATATTACAGGGACGATTGATACGCATCCTGATGCTATTCCCAATACGGTTAAATTTTTGTATGAAGAATTAGGAGCAAGAGATGTAGGGATGGTTTATAATGCTGGTGAACAAAATTCACGGGCACAAGTAGATATTGCACGAAAAGCTGCAGAGGAATTAGGCTCTGATATCAAGATTAGAGAAGCCACTGTCGCAACATCCGCTGATGTAAAACAGGCAACAGAATCGTTAATTGGTAAAGTTGATTCACTATATATTATTACTGATAATACAGTTGTATCAGCTCTGGAATCCGTGATTACGGTGGCAAATGAGAATAAATTACCATTAATGGTAGGCGAATTTGACTCCGTTCGTAAAGGTGGGTTAGCTGCTTACGGGTTTGAATATACGGATATTGGCTATGAAGCTGGAGAAATGGCGATTAAAATCCTAAAAGGGGAAGCAGAACCAGGAGAACTCCCTGTTCAATATCCACAAAATTTGAAATTTGTCGTAAATAAAGAAACAGCTGAAACGATCGGATTAGAAATTAAAGATGAGTGGGAAGCAGAACTTGAATAGGAGATGATTCTAAATGTTTGCAGCAATGTTTGGCTCCGTTGAACAAGGAATCATCTATGCGATTATGGCACTTGGAGTATATATATCGTTCCGAGTGCTTGATTTTCCTGATTTAACTGTTGACGGGAGCTTTGTAACAGGAGCCGCTGTCGCCGCTACCATGGTCGTATTAGGATATAACCCGATTATCGCGACGGTAATGGCCTTAATCGTTGGCTTCTTAGCTGGATGTGTGACAGGGCTTTTACATACAAAGGGAAAAATAAATGCCCTACTTTCAGGTATATTAATGATGATCGCTCTTTACTCTATTAATCTTCGAATTATGGGCTTTTCAAGGGAAAATACAGTAAGTCTACCTAACATCCCTCTTATGAATGATGAAACAATCTTTACAAAGTTTATTAGCTATTGGAGTAAGCTAGATATCGATGATACGTTGAATGGATTATTATCTAATATCGGTATAAAATTTCTCCCTTCAACATGGGGCATCCTTTTCTTAATGATTATTATTACATTAGTATTTAAATTACTTACAGATTGGTTATTGCAAACAGAGATTGGACTTGCGATCAGGGCTACAGGTGATAACAAACGAATGATCAAAAGTTTTTCCGCTAATACCGATTACTTAATTATCTTTGGTTTAGGTTTTTCTAACGCCCTTGTTGCTTTTTCAGGTGCTCTTTTTGCTCAGTATTCAAAAAGCTCAGATGTCGGTATGGGGATCGGAATGATTATCATAGGCCTTGCCTCTGTGATTATTGGAGAAGCTATTTTTGGCACAAAAACATTAATGAGAACGACGATGGCGGTTGTGGCAGGAGCCATTATTTATCGGCTTATTCTTGGGCTGGCACTACGAGTTGAAATTTTAGATACAGGGGATATGAAGCTGATTACAGCCGTTATTGTCATTCTCGCTTTAATCATCCCACAATTTTTTGAAAAAAGAAGAGAAAAGAAACGAAAAGCGAAACGATATACGGAAAGAATGGCAGAAATGAACAAATCCCTTGGAAAGGGGGAGAATTCTGTTGCTCAAACTGGAACAGATTAATAAGGTTTTTAATGAAGGCACACCGGATGAGAAAATCGCTCTTGACCAAATTAATTTAGAATTAAAAGCAGGCGATTTTGTCACGATTATCGGCAGTAATGGTGCAGGGAAGTCCACTCTAATGAATATGATTTCTGGAGCCCTTTCCCCAGACATCGGTGAAGTTTGGATTGATGACAAAAATGTCACAAAATTAGCTGAATTTAGACGATCAAGATTAATTGGAAGGGTTTTCCAGGATCCAATGGCAGGTACTGCTCCTTCGATGACAATTGAAGAGAATTTAGCGATGGCTTATTCCCGCAATAAAAAAAGAGGATTAAGAAAAGGTGTAGATAAACATAGAAAAGAATTCTTTCGAGAATCTTTAGCTACCTTACATTTACATTTAGAAAATCGATTGAATGCGAAAGTTGGATTATTATCGGGAGGTGAGCGCCAGGCTTTATCCTTATTAATGGCTACCTTTACCCAGCCTGCGATTTTATTGTTAGATGAACATACTGCTGCATTGGATCCTTCACGAGCAGAGTTAATTACAAACTTAACTAAGCAACTAGTGGAAAAAAATCGCTTAACGACACTAATGGTGACGCATAATATGCAGCAAGCATTAGACCTAGGGAATCGTCTGATCATGATGGATAAAGGACAGATCATTCTTGAAGTAAATGAAGAAACAAAACCAACACTGACTATTGATAAATTAATGGCCGAATTCCAAAGAATTCGCGGAGAAAAGCTAGTGGATGATAAAACCTTATTAAGTGTTTAAAGGGCCTAAAATAAAACAGCTAGAGAAATGAGTTTTTTCTCTAGCTGTTTTTATAGTGCGCCCGGCATGGGCTATAACTTGGTGGTGAAAGTCCACTACAGGCTTGGCAGTAGGAACTGTTAGCTTAAGGCAAGGGTGTCC
>NZ_JAGGKH010000028.1 GCF_017873565.1 Lederbergia galactosidilytica | reverse complement strand
ATACTTAAGTTATTGAACCGCCGTATACGAGAACCGTATGTACGGTGGTGTGAGAGGTCGGCTAATCAATTAATGATTAGCCTCCTACTCGATTTCTTAATGAATGCCGTTCATGTCTAAAGTAGTAGTTCTAATGTATTTTATATGCGCTTTAAGAACAATAGTTTATATTTGGTGATGCATGTATATCTTGTCACTATCAAGTGAAAGGTGAAATAAGAGAAGGTAAAACTTTTAGACTATTGGTTACAAAAAAAGGTAATTGTGGTATGATTTAGTCAAAAGGTCATGTGGGGGAAAAGCGATGTTTACGACAAAAAAGAGAGAGAAACAAGAAGCGAATGCATTACTTAAGGAAATGGAGCAATTAAAAAAGTCCTATGAAATGAAAGAAGAGCAAGATCGGGAATGGTTTTTAAAAATTCGAAATGAATTGCAAGCAGCCGTTTCACAACACGAAAAAGTAAATTCTCAACATGGTCGATTGGAAGAGGTAATCTCGCGAATTGAAAATAGATTTAGTAATATCTATGAGATTAGTGAACAATCAGCCCAGAAGTCAAACAATCTTTACGAAAAAGGCCGGTCATTAAAAAACTTTTCAGAAATGAAGGTAGAACGTTCGCAACAAAATGCTGAAGATGTAAAAATTACAGCGCAAATTATTCAAGAACTTGGGGAGGAAATTGAATACTCTGAAATCAATATGAGCCATCTAAATGAGCGTTCCGTAGAGATTCAATCGATTGTAGGGGTTATTGAAGATATCGCTTCTCAAACTAATTTACTTGCTCTAAATGCATCAATCGAAGCGGCAAGAGCTGGGGAATCTGGCAAGGGATTCGCCGTCGTCGCACAAGAAGTTCGGAAATTAGCTGAAAGTACAGCTGACAGCACAGCTAATATTCAATCTTTGACGAATGCCCTGCAAGCCGAAATTGATAATGCTTTACAAGCGACAAAAAAGAGCTCGGAACTGATAGAAAAAGGAATCCAAATGAGTGAAAAAGCTGCGCAAAATGTGGAAGAGATGATGGGAGTTATTAAAGATAGCCAATTAGATATTGGGGCAATCGAGCAAATGATTGAGGAACAAAAGCAGTTTGCAGATTCAGTCCGGAATGAACTAGAAGAAGCTCAAACTCTGTTTGCCGATGCACATGAAACTATTATCGAGCATATCGAGGATGCTAAAATCGTTGATGAACGCTTAGAAAATGGAATACAACAATTACAAAATTAAGAAAAGCTGCCAAAATTGGCAGCTTTTCTTAATGTATTTTCCTAAATGTAGTATGATAAGATGCATGAACTTGTAAATAAGAAAAGCAGAGACGACTGTTCAGCTGCGTACAAACTTTCTAGGGGCCTGACGAGATAAAGGAAACACAGTGAGCCTAGTAGGCGAACTGATGTTGACTTATCGTAGGAAGGCACCGAAAGTTTGCTAGCAGCTTAGGAGTCGGAGCTAGACAAAGAAAAGCAGAGACGACTGTTCAGCTGCGTACAAACTTAAATAATAAGGATGAACGGCTAAGTACGCCACTTCCTGTGGCAACGCCGTTCTGACCAACATCCTGTTGGCCTGAGATAAAGGAAAAGTGAAAAGCGAACGACGGCTGATTAGGAGCGACAAGCAAATGTTCCTGAACTGAAGAAGGGTGAACTTGCCCTTCAGCGGTTCAGGGTTATTTGACCTCGAGCTCCTGCGGTCTGTAGCGAGACAACACAGTGAGCCTAAAAGGCGAACTGATGTTGACTTATCGTAGGAAGGCACCGAAAGTTTGCTAGCCGCTAGGCGCTGGAGTTAGATACAGCTAATAGACAAATTTAAACGAGTTGAATATTCAAAGAAGGAGTAATGATCCCGATGAAAAAATCATTTTTATCGAATTTTAATACAAATACACAAACAATTTGGAAACAATCTGGATTTACGAATCCTACAGAAGTGCAAGAATCAGTGCTCAATCCGATTTTGGCGGGGAACGATATAATCGCTAAATCTCCTACAGGTACCGGAAAGACGGTAGCCTATCTATTACCACTGATAGAAAGGATTAAAGAAGAAGACGGAGCTATCCAAACCGTCATTTTAGCTCCATCTCGGGAGTTGGTGATGCAAATCTATCAAGAAGTTCAGAAATGGACACAGGGTACGAAGATTCGAACAGCATCATTTGTGGGTGGCGCCAATATTAAGCGCCAATTGGAAAAATTAAAAACCAGTCCACAAATTGTTGTCGGCTCACCTGGGCGCATTTTGGAGTTAATTAAATTAAAAAAATTAAAAATGCATGAGGTGAAATCGATTGTCCTCGATGAAGGGGATCAGTTATTAAATGAAGAGCATTTAAATACAGTAAGAACGGTCGTGAAATCAACCCTTAATGATCGACAATTACTGTTATTTTCAGCTACCTCTCTTAAGGAACCAGAACAGATTAAGGCGATGATCGGGAGAGCACCTGAATTTATTTCTGTAGGTCAAGCTCAATCACCAACCGATCACCAAACCGAGCATCTATACTTACTTTGTGAACCGCGGGATCGTGCAAAATTGCTACAAAAAATAGCTGCTATGAAAAATGTGAAGGCTCTTGTATTTGTTCGTGACCGTGGAAATATGAATGTGCTTTATGAGAAATTAAAATATGAAAAAGTTTCTGTTAATCTTCTTCACAGCGATTTGAGTAAAAGAGAAAGGGAACAAGCTTTGACCTCCCTACGTAAAGGTGAAGTCACATTATTACTCGCTACCGATATAGCGGCAAGGGGCCTTGACATTAAGGGACTTACCCATGTGATCCATTTTGATTTTCCAA
The DNA here is from genome assembly GCF_017873565.1 of Lederbergia galactosidilytica. Classification (GTDB taxonomy): domain Bacteria; phylum Bacillota; class Bacilli; order Bacillales; family Bacillaceae_C; genus Lederbergia; species Lederbergia galactosidilytica. Next base: position 44,681 of record NZ_JAGGKH010000028.1, on the reverse strand, counting down.
AAGATTTGGATCAATACATTCATCGTTCAGGGAGAACTGGCCGAATGGGAAAAAAAGGAACGGTCGTTTCATTTGTTACTCCAAGGGAAGAAAGAGAACTGAAAAAGTTTGCAAAACAGCTTCAGTTATCTATCAAGTTAATGCGCATCTATAAAGGGAATTTCGTTAGTACAATAAAACATAATAGGAAGGAAAAAAGATAAATGATAAAAGCAGTGGTCTTTGATTTTGACGGTTTAATATTGGATACAGAAACAGTTTGGTATGAATGTTATAAAGAGGTGCTTGCTGATTACGAAGTGGAGCTACCACTGGCAATTTTTGCCCAAATTATTGGGACACATGATGCTGCCTTTCATCAGTATATGGTTGAACAGTTAAAAGGAAGTGACCAAATAGAAGCGATTAATGCGGCGGCTTCAACACTTCATAAAGAAAAAATGGCGATGATCGTTGTGCGTGAAGGCGTCAAAGAATTTTTAGAGGAAGCTAAAGAATTAAATTTACGCATTGGATTGGCTACAAGCTCAAGTGAAAGCTGGGTGATGCCTTTTCTTAAGAAATATGACCTACTTAAGTATTTCGAGACAATTCAAACAAGTGATCAGGTTAGGAAGATTAAACCAGATCCTGAACTATATATAAAGGCGGTTGAAGCATTAGGGGTAAAACCGGAAGAGGCGATTGCTTTTGAAGATTCAGTGAATGGCTCTATAGCTGCGAAAAGAGCGGGGATGAATTGTATTATTGTCCCTAATCCTGTAACAAAAGATCTCGAATTTCAAGATTTTGATGCAAGAATCGAAACAATGGGTGGCCAATCTTTAAAGAAACTTTTAGATGAGATGGTTGAAAAAGCAGGAGCTAAGATTGAGTGAACAGTTGTTATAGCATCTGTGGCATTAATACCACAGATGCTCTTATACAATGAAAATGAATGCTGCCTATGAGGAAAGACAAAAGGCCAGTTTAATAGATTGGAAGTGAGCTTTATGAACCAAGAAAAGCTGATATATGAAAAAATACCTTATTCACTAGAGCGATTTTTTAATACATATAGTTCCCTAACCGCCAATTCAACCCATCATGTACTTTTAGAGAGTGGACGTGCCGGCAGATACAGTATCGCTGGACTTCACCCCTTTGCTAAAATTCAGGGCGCTAATCATTCATTAAAAGTGGAACAAGCTGGAAATATAAGAATTTTAGAAGGTAAACCACTTGCAGAACTTGAAAAATGGATGAAGTCTTTTGCATTTTCACCTGAACCAGGGCTTCCAGATTTTCAAGGTGGAGCAATCGGTTATATTAGTTATGATTACAATCAATATATTGAAGAATTGCCTAATCTTGCGGAAGATGATGTACAACTTCCCCTACTTTATTTTCTTGTTTTTGATGAGTGGGCTGTGTATGACCATAAAGAAGAGTGTTTATGGTTGATCGTATTAAATCAAAGAGCTGCAACAGAGAAATTAACAAAGCTGAAACAAAGTTGGATGAACTTTACACATGAAGAGGAGAACAATTTTGAACCTATTGATACAGAAGAAAATCTCTCCGTTTCTTTTACAGAAGAAGATTTTGTCAATGCAGTACAAAAAATTCAAGCCTATATAAGAGAAGGTGATGTTTTTCAAGTGAATTTGGCCGTTCGGCAATCCAAGCAACTTGGGATACCTCCGCTCGCCATTTATAAGCAATTAAGAAAATTAAATCCTTCACCATATATGGGATATCTTCATACACCAGACTTTCAAATTGTTTGCGGCTCTCCTGAATTGTTGATTCAAAAAAGTGGTCAGCGTGTGGGGACACGACCAATTGGCGGGACACGACCAAGGGGACGAGATGACATGGAAGATCAAGTATTAGCGAATGAACTGCTTGAAAATGAAAAAGAACGTGCAGAACATATTATGTTAGTTGATCTGGAAAGAAATGATCTTGGGCGTGTTTGTGAATATGGCTCTGTTCATGTTGATGAATTCATGATAGTGGAAAAATATTCCCATGTAATGCATCTTGTTTCCCATGTCAGTGGCCAAGTCTCAAAGGAAAAGACGCTTAGTGATTTAATCGAAGCAATGTTTCCTGGCGGTACGATTACAGGGGCACCAAAGATTCGTACAATGGAAATTATTGAGGAGCTTGAGCCTGTTAAACGTGGGATTTATACTGGATCACTTGGGTGGATTGGTTTTAATGAAGATTTGCACTTAAATATTGTGATCCGCACGATGATCGTGAAGAATGGGATGGCTCATGTACAGGCTGGAGCAGGAATTGTGATCGATTCAAATCCTGTTGCAGAATATAAAGAATCACTCAAAAAGGCGGAAGCGCTTTGGAAGGCAAAAGAATTAGCTGAGCAGAAGGAGACTGTCCAATGATTCTAATGATTGATAATTATGATTCTTTTACTTATAATCTTGTTCAATATTTGGGTGAGTTAGGAGAACCTATTACTGTAAAAAGAAATGATAAAATTAGCTTATATGATATAGAGGAGCATTCTCCTAATTACATTATAATTTCACCTGGTCCTTGTACTCCAAATGAAGCGGGGATTTCGCTTGAAGTAATTCGCCATTTTTCAGGGAAGATTCCAATATTAGGAGTTTGTTTAGGTCATCAGGCGATCGCTCAAGCTTTTGGTGGGAAAGTAGTGAAAGCAAAACAATTGCTACATGGGAAAACTTCGCAAGTATATCATGATCAAAAGACAATCTATACTCAAATACCTGATCCGTTTTTGGCAACAAGATATCATTCTCTCATTGTTGAAAAGGAGAGTTTACCAGACTGTCTAGAAATCACTTCTTGGACAGTGGATGACGAGATCATGGGGATTCGTCATACAAAATGGGCTGTGGAAGGAATTCAATTTCACCCTGAATCCATAACAACAGAGGCAGGTAAACAGCTTTTAGCTAATTTCTTGCAGACTTATCGGATCGGAGTCGTTTAATATGTATATGTATATTAATGGCGAATATATTCGCCAAGAAGAAGCTAGAATCTCCCCATTTGATCATGGTTATTTATATGGTTTAGGAATTTTTGAGACATTGCGCACCTATAATAGTTCCCCTTTTTTGCTTGAACAGCATTTAGAACGATTAAATTATGGGTTACGACAACTGCAAATCGCCAGACAATTTGAGTATCACGAAGTAGAAAAGTGGATTGGAGAGCTATCAAAGTTAAATGATTTGCCGAATTCTTATATTCGTCTCAACGTATCCGCTGGCTCCGGACAGATAGGGATTCAAACGACTACCTATGAATCGCCAACTACAATTATCTTCCAAAAGCAACTTCCGGTACTTAAGCCCTTAGGAGAAAAGGAAATTAGCTTTTTAAAAATATTACGAAATACTCCAGAAATGGAAACGCGGTTAAAATCACACCATTTTATGAATAATGTAATGGCGAAACGAGAAGTCGGCGCTGATCCAAATAAAGAAGGAATATTTCTGACAGAGAAAGGCTTTTTAGCAGAAGGAGTGACCTCGAATCTATTTTGGATTCGTAACAAAACTCTTTACACACCGGCTTTGGAAACTGGGATTCTCAAAGGGATCACACGGGAGTTTATATTCGAATTGGCAGCAGAGTTAGGTTTAAGGGTAGAGGAAGGATTTTATCAAAAAGAAGATCTACTAAGAGCAGAGGAAGTATTTCTCACCAATTCAATTCAAGAAATTATCCCAGTTAAAAATTGTGGGAAGCAAACTTTTTCCGGGAAAAATGGTTTCTACACTCAACAATTTTATCAATTATATTGTCAAGCTGTGGACGAATCGACGAAATAAAGAAAAGGTGTATCCAGAAAAAATTCTAGATACACCTTTTGGATGGCAAAATTAATTTTTATCATCTGGGGGACGATCAACCGTATGAGCATCATCTGAGTTGAGTGGACCACGTAAGAAAAAGACGAGAAAAAGGGCAACTAACATAATCACAACGATCATGCCAATGGCAATTCCTACACCCATTCTTATTCCTCCTCATCATGCTAAATTTGAACAGAAACTCTTCATACTTATAAGTATTATACTACCCTAAAAAAATATACTAAAACAGACGATAAAATAAAAAACACCCCCACAGCATAAAGCAATGGGAGTGTAGTTAAATATTAATTTGAAAATGGGTGATTATCAGGAACTTCATCCACTTTTGATGCATCATTAAAATTAAGAGTTTTATAAATGAAGTAAGATAAGAATGAAGCGGTTGTACCAAGAACAATGACTAGTCCAATTAAAATTCCTAAGTTCATTTGAAATCCCCCTCTTGTTCATAGTAGACTAAGCGTTTTTAACTCTGGTAGTTTTTATTTAGTCAAAAGTCATTTATTTCAATTATATAGTATTTATGACTTTTATTCAAAGGGACTTTGTATTATAATGGATAAGTCGTAAAAAATAATGACAAAATTGTGGCTCCGTAGCTCAGAGGATAGAGCGTCGGTTTCCTAAACCGTGCGTCACAGGTTCGATTCCTGTCGGGGCCGTCTCTGAAAGTCAATGATAGCAAGGGGTTGAGAACTTTCATCCCCTTGCTATTTTTAATGAAAATGCAAATTGGTCACCGATTGGTCACATTGATGTTTTTGAAGTGTCTTTTTCATCATTTTCTTGTTCCTTTTTAAATGCAGATTCCAGGTGCTCAGCCACAGCTTCTTGCATATTCGGGATCATGTGAGAGTATCTATCTAAGGTAACTGATATTGAAGAATGCCCTAAACGCTCTTGAACGATTTTAGGATGTACTTTCAATTCAAATAGCATGGAAGCGTGGGTATGTCGTAAATCATGGAAACGTATATTTTCTACATTTGTTTGTTTGAGACAACGTCTGAATGCTCGACCAATATTTGATGGTAAAACAAAATTTCCCGTTTTTGTTGCAACAATAAGATCCTGATCTTGATAATCGGAGCCAAGTTTATTTTTTAATTTCTTTTGTTTTTTAAGATGTTGCTTAAGCGCGAAAACATCACTATCCGATATGTTGATGGATCGGTAACTTGGATTATTTTTCAATTCTGAAATAATGTATTTTCCTTCATCTCTCTTAAGGGCCCTCCGAACATAAATCACTTTATTATCAAAATCGACACTATCCCATTTTAGTCCTAAAATTTCTCCTAAGCGCATTCCAGTAAATGCTGATAAGTACCATGAAATGTAATAATATTCTTGCATGGTTTTTGATAAGAATTGATTCAATTCTTTCATGTTCCAGTATTTCATTTCAATTTTCGGAACTTTCACGGGTTCTACTGCTTTCATAATGTTTCTAGGTAGTTCTCCGATACGGGCGCCTCTGCCAATAGCATTGGATAAAATGCGATGTATATGGTGTATTGATTGCGGAGATAATACCTCATTATCTAGCAAACTTTCATAAAACGATTCTACTTGTCTAGTAGTTAAATCAGCTACTTTGACATTGCCAAGAGCTGGGATAACATGATTATTAATATAGCCCTCATAATGCAAATAGGTACTGTGTACTACACGTTTTTCTTTAAATTTGAGCCAGTCTTTTAAGTAATCACCTAGCTTTTTCACTGTGGGTTCTACATATGTCCCTTTATTTAATTCAGCGATCATGTCAATCATGGCTTTTCTTGCTTTTCTTTCACTGGTAAACCCTGACACCCGTTTTTGTTTTCGCTTTTTGGTTACTGGATCTCGACCAATATCAATTACAAAAGAATATTTATCGCCACGTTTTACAATATGTCCTTTCATGTCTTATCCCCCTCAACAAATCGTAATAAAATCTTGTTTTCTTTCCTGTGGTAAAAACATAAGAAAATCATTTAATTCCGGCGTCGATAATATAAATTGTTGAACTATATACGGATCCACCCCATGCTTTTCTATTCTCTTTTTAATACTTTTAAGGTTAATGCCAATTCTGTTGGGATAATTAACATTAAAAATAAAATCAGCCAGCTGTATCGACATGCTAATCAATGATTCATCAAACTCTATTCTCTCTATGTATTCAAATGGTTTTATTACTTCAAAGTAATATGCGGGTTTGTCCCAATCTATTTCACAGAGATCAAAAGTTAGAGCATACCAATATGGGATTAGGTCTCCATTTTCATATTCATAGTACAGTCGTTGCTGTGGCATTATTTTTTCAGTCCTTTCTTATATAAGATAGATGATAATTCCTCCATAACCTTCATAGTTTCCTTGCTATAGGGAGGAGCCTTCGGATAGAGCGATTCCATAAATTCCCTGTGTTCCGCATCCAGCTTGGCTTGCTGAATTTTATTTCTGAACTGAATAAGTCGCTTCCTAGCAAATTCTTTCGTAACATTGAAATCTTTTGCGATAATTGGAATGCCGTCCTCAACATTGTAATAATTAGCAATCTCATATTCTTGTAGCATGAATGTAGGTACACAAAATTGATACATAAAGTTATTAGCTTGGTGTTCCTGTAATTTTCTGAATGCATGTCTTAATTTATGTTGATTTCCCACATGTCTAATCGCATGGCCAAGTTCATGTGCAAAATCTTGATACTCTTCTTGAGGTGATAATTCATTGTTTAAAAGTATGTAATAACTCCCATTAAATTTAGTGACTTTACTTTCATCTTCGTAGTAGTGGATCCAGATATCTAATTCTTTAGCAACCTTCCAAATATCAATATCTTGCGGCTTATGAATGTCCATATCTAAAAACAGATTCATTATATCCACCTCTAAATCAGTCATTATAAAACCCAATTGATACATCCCCTTTTTTTACAAACGTATGTTCTTTATAACTCTATAAGAAAAGCCCTAATAGGGCAATTATATTTATTTGTTTTTTTTTGGTTTGCTCTTATTTCGTGCCTTTTCAACTTCTTTCATCATCTCAATAAAATCAAAAACCTTTTGTTTACTTTCTTCAGAAAGTCCTTGTGCGCTCCTCATGGCATATTGAAAATCAGGGTCTTCATATATTTCTTCGGCAGTTTTTTCCTCATTCGGCTTATCCGTTCTTCCCAGAAGATAATCAGTTGAAACATCGAAAAAATCAGCAAGTTTTTTTATTGTTTCATTATCCGGCTCACTTTGTCCGGTTTCATATTTGGCATACCCTTGCCTTGTTATTCCTAAAAAATTTGCCATATTTTGTTGGGTTAATTTTTTATTTGTTCTTAAAAGTTTAAGCCTTTTAGAAAACATATCCACTGCCCTTTCTTCACTTATCATAATAATATTATATAGCAACAATGAGTTGCTTTTAAGTAAAGGAAACAAAAAGTTGCATTTTTACTTGACAGCAACCAAAAGTAGCGTATAATAATAATCATAAAGCAACCGTTAGTTGCTAATAGGTGGTGTTTAAATGACCAAAAAGGAATTAACTATCACCTTGATGGAGGCACGTAATAAGAAAAAAATGTCACATCAAGATGTAGTAGAAAAAATAAATAAATCAATAACTAGACAATACTACGGTATGATAGAAAAAGGCGACCGCAGACCATCTGTAGATGTAGCCAAATCTATCGCAAAAGTTCTTGATCTTAATTGGACCATTTTTTTTGAAGTTAATTGCAACTAATGGTTGCTAAAACCTTTTGAAAGGGGGCACATATGAATCTAACTGCCTTTGCGATCTGGGCTTAGTCTAAATCTCTTATCCTGAATTTGGCAATCATGATCCGTGATGATCATCAGAACTTACAACAAAAAGGAGCTGTTTTAAAGATAAAACCATATATAAATTTCGAGGTGAGAGCCTCAACTTTTTTTTAATAAAGATCGCAAAAAATGTTGCTGAATACCTAAGATTCTTAGAAAGGTGATGTTCTAAATGTCATTTGAAGAAACCATTCGTCAAATTGTACGCGAAGAAAATGAAAAGCACTTAAAAGATATTGCTTTGCTTTTAGAAAAACATGGCTATAACGAGGTTCCAAGATTTTTAACAGTGCCCGAAGCTGCCAAAATCTTAAGAATCGGACGCACAGCCACATATGAACTTTGTCAACAAGCAGAAGTAAATGGATTCCCCTGTTTTAGGGAAGGAAACAAAATTAGAATCCCATACACAGCCCTTATGAACTGGATTGATCAACAGGCAAATCAACTAATCTCTTAACTTAAGTTTACTAGGTATTGAGACGGTTGTCTGTTCCAAATTGGAACATGTTCAAATTTGGAACATTTTAAGGGGGTGAGTAGGTGAAATGAATTTAGGGGTAGCGTTGAGAAAAACGCGAAAATTTGCGGGGTTTAGTCAAGAAACTATGGCAGAGCTAATGCATTTGCCAAGGAGCACGATTTCTAAATTAGAGAACAACAAATTGGTTCTGAAAGCTGATGACTTAATCAGATGGTGTAACGTTACACAGACCCAAGAAATAGCAATCGCTTTAATTTACGGAGTTGACGTTCCAACGGTGGTACAGAACTTAACAACTTTGATTGGAGGTTTCATCTTTTGGATATAAACGAGAAATACCAAGAATTGGGTAATTGGGCAAGATGCATCTTGGAAGTACATAAGGATAAGCCTGGATTATTCACTTGCGAACAAATCGTTAAGGAATTAACGAAACGATATGAGCAATTGCGATTTGAACCGATTGAGGGGGATGTTTGATGGATTTATTCGGAATGTGGCTAATCACATGTGCAGCACTGGCATTTGGCTTTATGCTAGGACGATTCTTAAAAGAAAACAAAAAAGCAGCAAGATGAGGGGCAACTCAACTTACTGCAGGGCTCAATATACTAACTCCATTATAGCAAATGCTGTAGTGGAGTGCAACAAAGGGGGAAGTGTATGAAATGAGTAAGTTACTTTTTGATGAACACCCTTTAGTCATTTTGCCTTCTCTAGCGATCCATCTGGGGCTAAATGAATCAATTATCATTCAACAACTCCATTATTGGGTTAATAGTAACGGCAAAACGAGAGAAGGTCACAAATGGGTTTATAACACGTATGAGGATTGGCAAAAACAATTTCCGTTTTGGTCTATAAGTACTATTCGTAGAACTATTACAAAATTAGAGAATGCTGATTATATTATTGTTTCGAATTTTAATAAACTCGCCATTGATAAAACAAAGTGGTATCGGATCAACTACGACATGTTAAAAGGACTGAACAGTCCATCTGTTCAAAATGAACAGTCGATGTGTTCAAAAAGAACAGTAGGGCTGTCCAAAATGAACAAACCATTACCAGAGAGTTCTACAGAGAGTTCTTTAATACCTTATGTCGAGATAGTATCCTATCTCAACCACGCAGCTGATAAAAATTATAAAGATTCTACGAAATCAACTAGGAAACACATAAGGGCACGTTGGAACGATGGTTTCACTCTTGAAGATTTTAAAAAGGTAGTTGATATCAAGGTTACCGAATGGAAAAACGATGGAAAAATGAATAAATTCCTTAGACCAGATACTTTATTCGGAACTAAATTCGAAAGTTATTTAAATCAAGATGTCGGCAAGAAGGATCCGCCGGGACCAGGTAGTCCAGCACCATTTTCATATGACATAAATGCCGGGGAGGATTGGGAATGAAAGTTGAACAAGCTTACCTAGGAACGTTGCTTAAGGAAAATTATTTGATTAATGATTCTGGATTGAAAGCTAGTCAGTTTGAACAAGCTTGGCACATTGCTTTATTTGCAAGCATGAAAAACCTTGTAGGGAAAGGAAATTCTGTTGATATTGCTACTCTATCAATCGAATCGAATTTGGAAAGCTTTGGTGGAGCAAGCTACATAAACGACTTGATCAGTTTGGCTAATCCGCAAAAGGTGGAAGAATATGAACAGCTTGTGCTGGATGCATGGAAAGAACGCGAGAAGAAAAACATTCTTTCGATTGCGAAAGAAGAAGATTGGGAGATTGCTAAGGTCATATCAAGTTTGGATGCAATCAACGAAGTTCGGGATGATGATCACACTTCCATAGCAGATGCACTAGTAAGAGTGTTTGAAGCTCCATGGAAACAGACTTCACAGCCAAAAGGCGTATTGACAGGGATTAAGCGCCTAGATGATATGACAAATGGTTTCCAGAACGGAGAACTTACCATAGTGGCAGCAAGACCCTCGATGGGGAAATCGGATGTGATGTTACATTTTGCTAAGCAGGCCGGGTGGAACAACCACCTACCCTTAATTTTTTCACTGGAAATGCCAGAGAAAAGTTTGACTGACCGATTAATTGCCTCCACTGGTGGGATTAACCGAATGAAAATGCGCGATCCATACAAGAGTTTAACTCCTAGTCAAAAAGAGAACTGGTCACACATAGTTGGCCGTGTTACTGAAACAAACATACAAATATTTGATGGTGCTGGACAAACAGTGGCAGAGATGAGAGCGAAGGCAAGAAAACAGATGCACCAATACCCAGATAAAAAGCCAATCCTTATCATCGATTATATGACTCTTATACGCCCGTTACATCACCACAATGGAAATGCTAATGCTCAAGTTACAGAGATTTCTAGAGATCTTAAGGGCATGGCAAAGGAGTTCAATTGTCCGGTAGTTGTATTATCTCAACTTTCTAGAAAGGTTGATGAAAGAGCAGATAAGCGTCCTTTTCTATCAGACATCAGGGATTCAGGAAGTGTTGAACAGGATGCGGATGTCGTTATGTTCCTATATCGGGAAAAGTATTATGACAAGGATTCCGATAACAAACAATTAGAAATTATCGTAGCCAAGCAGCGTAACGGTCCAATTGGAACGGTATCCACAATCTATAACGAATTTACAGGAGAAATACTAGATGCCTACCATACGCGAGCTGTATGAGGACGCGATCAAGTACGAAGAATCCACTTTAGCCCATTACATACTTTTATTACTTCAAGAGGGCAAGATCAGTACCAATGATGATGATTCGGTGCTGGAACGAATGCCGATCGATGCCGAAAAACTAGATCAAATGATTCAGAGCAATTATTTAGGATTTAGCAAAATCAAAATATATTCCATCAAGTATGCCGTTAACACATTTGCCTTTGTTTATGCTGGAAGCCCAGCAGATGCCAAGTTATATTTTTTCTCTAGAACCGGAAAGCAGCCACTCAACTGCCATGAGCTATCCCTAGATTATATGATGGCAGTCGGTAATAGATTCATAAATTTTCGAGATTGGCGAAAGGAACAAAAACAATTTCCGTGCATTGTGGGTGTTTATAAAAAAGAGTATTGAAAGGAAGATTGTCATGTCAAAACAAATTGTTGATTTAAATGAATTCGCAGATGGGGCTGTTTCAGAACGCTTTAACTTGGAGCTTCAACGTGTTTTGGAAAATATAGCTGATCTAAACACTGAACCAACAACGAAAAGGAAAATTAGCTTAGAAGTCACTCTAACGGCTGATGAAGCAAGAGACGTCATTTTGGCAAGTGTTCAAGCTAAAACTAGATTAGCTCCTGCCAAGAAGCTTGAGTCCAAAATCATCATGGATCATGACGAAAATGGCCAGGTCACGGGGCAAGAACTGAAATCAGGTATTAAAGGTCAAACATATGCAGATATGGAAACTGGTGAAATCAAAGAAGATACAGGATCTAAAGTTTACAGTTTTAGACAATAAAAGGAGGAAGCTAAGTAATGATTAAACAAGCTATTGAGTACATTGTCGGTTTAGGAAAGTCGGAGATTCATAGGGAAAATGGACAAACCTTTTCGGATAAGCAGCTGCATTTAGTGGAAGTACCCACCTTACGTCCATTTGAGGTCAACACATTATCAAGTCTTATTAGTTATTTGAAGTCTAATTTTGATAGTTCTGAATCAGTTATCGTTCACATTGTTAGTCCCACCGAGGTAACAATTAAATCATCTATCAACGCAGATAAAAACAGAGATTACTTTATAAAAGCTAAAGCCTTAATTCCAGAAATATATTTTGACAATTGGTATGACAGCGAAAAATTTAACATTAAGCTGCAGTCTTGTTTCGTAAAAAATGATGATCGAGATGTGATGTTAAAAGTCATTGGAAATATCAAAGAAGAGGACGTAAAAACCTTCGGGGATAACGGTGTGAGTCAATCTGTTACAGCTAAAGTAGGCGTGGCAACTGTTGGTCAAGTGGAAGTACCTAACCCAGTTGTTTTAAAACCTTATCGCACATTTGTTGAGGTAGATCAACCAGAAAGCGAATTTATTTTCCGAATGATAAACGGTCCAAGCTGTGCGCTTTTTGAAGCAGATGGCGGGGCGTGGAAGCTTCAGGCAATGAAGAATATTGAAGTCTACTTACAAGCAGCACTTGGAGAAGAAATTGAAAATGGGAAAGTCATAATCATTGCATAAAATAGGGGCTCTTAAAGGGCCCTTCCAATAGAAAGGAGCCTAATTATGAAAACTTGCTTTCAATGTGGAAAAACACACAGTCGGAAACGGAGTAGTTTTTGTCAGGTCTGCTTTAAAAAAATGATTGGGAGTGAAAAACATGCATCTAGCAAAGTTAATTAAAATGCAAAAGACGTTGGATGGGCGTATTAGAAAAGAAAAAGGATTAGAAGGAAAGGATCTAGTACCAAATACATTTGTTGCTTTGCAAGTTGAGTTGGCGGAATTTGCTAATGAGGGCCGATGGTTTAAGCATTGGAAAGAAGATCGAGCGCCAAGGACAAGTGGAAAATGTTCTAACTGTCAGGGAAAAGGGGAAGGATTTTTTAGTGGAAATCGATATACAGGCAACAAAGAAGTTTGTGTGGCTTGTGACGGAACAGGCATTAATGAAAAGGAAAATCCACTTCTAGAAGAATTCGTTGATGGTGTTCACTTCTTCCTGTCGATTGCCATTCAAAATGGTTGGGATGATGCACTTTACATTTATGAGGAACAACTAGATCCAGGTGATTTTACAGGGGACTTAACCGGATACTATCTGGAAATGACATGCTTTCTAAGCAACGCATATATAAAAATATACTCATCGGAGGAAATTGAGAAGTCTAAGAAGTTGTACGGTTTCCCATCTAATCAATTTGATTTCAGAATGGCTTGGTTATGCTTTTTGAACTTAGGAATTAATGGATTCGGCTTTACGTTAGATCAGATCGAACAAGCCTATTTTGATAAAAATAAGGTAAATCACGAAAGACAAGCAAATGGATATTGAAGTTTTCTACAAACGCCGCGACGGCCAAACACTTGTCGTCGCGGGCCATTTATCCAAATGGGAGAAAAAAGAGCTCATCCGGGATGGTTATAAAACAAAGATTGTAAATAAGCATGGAATACCCGTGAGAAGGCGAGTTGAACGACACAATGGGAGGAAACAAAAGAAAAGCATTAAGTAAAACAAGTGTAAAAGTCATTATAAATATGGACATTGCAGTAGAAGCATTAAATAAAACTCAAATAAAGAACTTGCATGAAATTATAGGGAAGTTAACCAAGTGGGATGAAAAGTATAAGGAAAAGTTTGGCCGGAGTTGACACAAAAAGCGACATATTGAAAGGAGAATGTAAGTGGCTAATCTAGAAGGCATACAAAAGAAGTTTACAGTTGTAAAAGATAACGATATTTGGGACGCTGATGCACTTGCAAGAACGCAATTAGAGTGCGCCTTAGAATCCATTAATAAGCAAAGGAAAAAGAAAGGCAAGAAAGAAAACACATACCTTGTCATTAATACAGATGAACCCTATGCAGATGAAGTCATTGAAATTATGAAACGCAATGGACACTGGGGATAGAGTGCAATTGAAACAAATTGTGAAGGAGTGAAAATATGAAATACGTAATTCAATATGAACATCTTGAAGATGAATTAGTAATCAACGAAAAGACAAAGTGGCATTTTGATATGGTGAAGGAATGTGCAAATGAACACCGATTAGAATTATCGGATGAAGAATTTAAAGGGTTTTTTAAAATTCATATATCCGGCAAAGACATAAGTTGGTTAATGCACAAAATGAGTGTTTACAAACTATCGTTCGCAGATTCCCTTATAAGTTACATCACTTATTAGTTTACAGTCCGAACAAAAAACAACATTAGGAGTGAATAAAAATGCACGAGTTGAAATACAAAATTGGGCAGCAGGTAAAGTATCGAAACAAATGGTTTATTGTCCTTAACATTCGTATGGACGCATTAAACGAACAAGTGGATTACCTTTTGAAAAATGATTATACAACAGGCTGGATCAACGAGGAATTTATTCAAGAGGGAAGAGATGAAAGGTCCTTGAATGAAAGATTAAAAGATATTAAAGGCAACTGGGAATATGAGCGCTGTATCAAACCAGAGGATATTGACTGGCTGATCTCTACAGCAGATGAATATCAAAATGAAAGGTTTGTCCGTTTATGAGTAGAGAAGAACTTATTCATGAATTAACCAAACGTACTGGCATTGATAAAAGCATTCTCCAATTAAAAAGTACACCGGAATTAGAAGATTTATATGAGGAACGTATTTTAAACAAGGGAATGTTTTAAATGATCGAATATGTCTGCGAGGAATGTGAAGTGAATGAATTACAATTTGAAATTGTTCCCAAAAAGAAATGTCCGCATTGTGGGAAATATCTAGAAGCCGTTGAGCACGAAGACAAATAAAAAAGCCAGGATCTCTCCTGACAGCCTAATTCAATTTTACCACAAATTGGAGGGGTTCTGGTGAAAGAAAATCAAATTGCGGAAATAAATTTAACTGAAAATGCTCTTTATATTATACAGAATGGTAAAAAAACTAAAGTTACTCCTAAAAAGTTTGGGCAGGATTTAATTATTTGGAAAAACGGGATTGTCTTAGATATTGATCGTAGCGAGCGAGTGAGAATAGAAGGGCAGGAAGTTATATGATGCAGAAGTTTGGAAATTTTTACGATGATTATATTTGCAAACCGATAATGGGGCCATTTGAAAAATATATCTGGAATCCGATGTTAAAGCATCAAAAGATAACTTATTCATGTTTAGCATTAATTGTGATTTTACCAGTGATAATAAGATATTTAACTAAATAACAGTCCTTACGGAAGAACCGACGGACACTGAATGACGTTAAAACGTTGTTTGGTGTCCTTTTTATTTTTAAAAAAGGAAGTGAGAATATGAACCGTAGTTTAAAAGATCAATTAAAAGTTTGGAAGAAAGACCATATGGCCGTGAAGAAAGAAAAGGCTAAAAAGAAGCGTAAAGAAGAGCGTTTTTCAAATTCCGAATTGAAAAGTCTTATGGGGATGGACAGACCAATTTATGGCAGAGGAAAAGGCGGCGCCATTCGCCAAAAATAAATGGGAGGTTAGAGATTATGAAACAGCTTGATTTTCATTTATCGGCAATAGATCGTAAAGCCACGAAAGAAGAAGTGGAGGGCGCATTGGAAAGATACAGAGTCATGCTGCTCACACAAGAATTAAATCAGCTTCCCAAAGTTACACAAAGCTTTTCACTTGTTCCACCAACTAATACAAATGAATTTCATTCCTCCACTGAACAAGCTGCAGTTAATAATGCAAATTATGAATTGGAAAGAACAAAGTACATTAAAAGAATCACTTTGGCTGTTAATCGCTTGGGATATAAGGAAAGAGCCATCTTGATCATGAGATATATGACTGAGGATGATGTATTCGATTATGAGGTGTATAGCGAGCTTAATATGAGCGAAAGAACCTATCACCGATATAAAACGAAAGCATTCTATAAATTGGCCTTTGCTCTTGGGATTGAAGTATATGCAGAAGAGGAGGCAGGCGCATGAACTTTGTACACCCTATTCGGGATCCTGATCAGATCGCGGAAATGAAAAAGTATCTTCGACAGCAAAGTGAAAGAAATTATATGTTGTTTGTTACTGGGATAAATAGTGGATTGAGAATATCGGATATTTTGCCACTTCGAGTAAGGGATGCCAAGAAATCATACTTTGATTTAAGGGAGCAAAAGACACAAAAGCAGAAACGCATTCTTA
The DNA here is from genome assembly GCF_017873565.1 of Lederbergia galactosidilytica. Taxonomy (GTDB): domain Bacteria; phylum Bacillota; class Bacilli; order Bacillales; family Bacillaceae_C; genus Lederbergia; species Lederbergia galactosidilytica. The sequence continues at coordinate 28,713 of NZ_JAGGKH010000028.1, read as the reverse complement.
TGACTCCAGGACTAAAAAGAGAATTGAAGCGATACATTGAGGATAGAGAAGATGATGAATACCTGTTTAAAAGCCGTGAAGGTCTGAATAAGCCGATTGGCAGGAGTATGGCATATAAGATATTAAGAGAAGCAGCAGACTACGTAGGATTGGATGGGATAGGCACACATACGCTAAGAAAGACATTCGGGTATCATTTCTATATAAAGTATAAAGACGTAGCTTTGCTTCAGGAGATCTTTAATCACAGTGAGGAGAAGATCACCTTAAGATACATTGGAATCAACCAGGACTCAATGGACAGGGCTCTGAAAGACTTCAAGATATAATTACCACCTAACTTTATTGTTGGGTGGCTTTTTTATTGTCTAACGAGATATGTTCATCTTGATCTAAAGAGTCTTATTAATCCTATTAGATAACCATAAAAGACGAATGTGTAACTCATTTTAAGGAAATGCAATTGGAATAGTGGTATCAAGGCTTTCAGCCTTTGTGTAAGTTACCCAGTTTATAAGATATGGATAACTGTAATTAATAGGTGAAATATCAAGTGGCAGAAAAATGGCAGACTTTTGGCAGGATGATGGCAGGATTTTCCGTATTTACGGTGTTAAGATAGTAGTATCAAAAAATATAGAAACACGGATACCAAGGCACTGGTTACTCGGGTGTCTTTTTATATTTCATTAAAGGGAGAGGATAACCTATGAAAGTACCAATTCGTAAAACAATATCCGGTACGGAGTATTGGGATACAAAAGCTAAGAAGATAGTATTTGTCACAAAAGGTGAGAAGCCAAAGTTTGATGTTACTAAAGATCCTGAATCAATGATAAGTGGCGTTGATCTAACAACTGGTCCTGATTTAACATCTATCAATGGTGAGGTAATTGATACCCAAAGTTTAGATGAAATGAATGCTGATCAGCTACGAGCCTTTGCAAAAGATAATGATATTGAATTGCCTTTCAATGTGAAGAAAGAAGAGACCATTCGCAAAAGGATTCAGGAAGCATTAGATGCTGATGATGAACAATGAAGTACTGTGGCTTTAATGGCTGCTCCAATAAGATAAGTACTGGCTATTACTGTGATGAGCACAAGCGCAAGAAACCAAAGCACAAGCGAAGTAAGAAAGAAATCTACCATAGTAAGAACAAATCATTTTACAATTCAAAAGCGTGGGAGTCTATGCGCTCGTTTGTATATGAAAGAGAACGCGGCTACTGTCAAAGGTGCAAGAAGTTTGTCTTTGGTAGACGTGCTCATGTCCATCATGTCATTCCAATCAGTGAAGATGAGACATTGAAACTGGATCCTAACAATTTAAGACTTTTATGCCCACAATGTCACACAATTGAAGAAAATGAGGATAAGAAAAGGACTGTTTTCCCTTCGTATTTCGGATAGCCCCCCTACAAAATAATTTTTTTATATGGGCGGGGAGATAGGTAGCAGGGGAGGTAAACGCATCGTTGGACAAAATTTTAAAAAAATAAAGGGGGGTGTAAATTGTCCACTAAAAAAGAACGTAGAAAAATCGTTGTTGAAAAGACGGAAGCTGAGAAAGATAGGATCCTTAAAATCATGCTTGAAGCGGACATTTACACGAAAACACTAGACCCTTTGATTGAATCCTATCTTGATATTTTTGAAATCTATCAAACCATGTTTATAGAATGGAAAGATAAAGGTTTCCCATCTACTCAAAGGCATACGAATAAGGCCGGAGCAACCAATAATTCCAAACATCCATTGGCCCAACAGGTGGAAACTTGGTCCGAAAAGAAAACGAAAGCACTTGATTTATTGGGCCTTACCAATAAAGGGAAAAATGGCAATGGAGTTACTGGTGGTTCTTCTGTTCGTAAAGATGAAAAGATGGAGAAACCAGAAAAGAAAGTAAGTCAATTGGATGCGCATAGAAATAAGTGGCGCAGTAAGGCAGGTGGCTGATTTATGTGACAGAAATCAAACGTGGCGTAAATTATGCTGATGTTTACGCTAGAAAAGTAAGGCGAAGTCCTAAGAAATACCCCGATACAATTAAATTAGCTGTAGATCGTTATTACAGATGGAAAAAGCGTAAGGACATTTGGTTTGATGTAGATCGTGCTAATGAAATGATGGATTGGGTCCAGACATTTATTCGTCATGTTAAGGGGGATTTGGCTGGACAACCACTTATATTAGAGGATTGGCAAAAATTCATCTTTTCCAATATTTATGGTTGGGTACATGAAAACGAAAAGGGCGATATTGTCCGTGTTATTCGTGAAGCATATATTCAGGTTCCTAAAAAGAATGGTAAAACATTATTGGCGGTCGGTGGTCTTGGTTATGCCATGTATGGCGAAGGTGTTCTTGGTGCTGATTGTTATGCTTGTGCAAGTGATTTTACTCAAGCGCAATATGCAGCCAAGCCTTTTGCATCTACAATATTGAATCATGAAGCATTGATGGAAGATAGTACAATTTATAAAGGCCCAAAAGGTACTGTTTCGTCAGTTACTTACGATTATATTCATGATGATCTTGCCTATCAAAATACATTTATGGCTGTCACGAAGAACATTGGTTTTATTGAGGGTTCTAACCCACACTTTGTTCTAAATGATGAGCTGCATGCTCAAGAAAAGATGGAACAATACGATAACTTTAAATCTGCCCAAATCAACAGACCAGAACCACTCATGTTTAATATTTCTACTGCAGGAAAAGGTTCATCCTCTGTTGGAATGCGCGTTTATCGTGAAGCCAAAGAAGTTTTGAAAAATGATGACAATGATTCATCCTTTGTTATGATCTATGAGCCGAACAAAGGATATGATTGGACAGACCGAAAAGTTTGGGCAATGGTCAATCCTAACATCGGTATTTCCGTTACTATGAGTGCATTGGAAACTGAGTTCATTACTGCTGCTCGATCCGCCCATAAAAAGGCTGAGTTTCTATCCAAGCATTTAAATGTGTTTGTTAATGCTGCGGAAAACTATTTTGAACAAGATCAAGTGGAACATATTTTAGTGGATGATCTTGGAGATCTGGAAGGATTAACTTGTTACATTGGATTGGATTTATCTAAGACGACTGACTTAACATGCGTGAGTCTCAATTTCCCCACGCATGATGAAGAGGGTAGATCAATACTTAAAGTTAAGCAAATGTACTTCATTCCAACTGAAAATATTGACACACGAGAAAAAGAGGACAACGTACCTTATACTGACTTAGCGGAAAAAGGATTTGTCCAATTTTGTGATGGCAAAATGATCGATCAAGATCAAGTCTATGAATATATCGTGGAGTGTATTGAACTTTATGATGTGCAGCAGATTAACTATGACCCGGCTATGTCAGAAAAACTGATTGAGAAGATCGAAAACATTGGTCTAGAATGTGTGGCCGTTAACCAGTATCCAAATGTTATGAATGCTATGGTGGATGATTCCGAACTATTAATCTATGAAGGGCGTTTGTTCACAGATAACCCATTATTCATATATTGCACCTTGAATGTCGTTGTAGTTAAAAATATCAACGGCATGAAGGCACCTTCAAAGCGACAGTCCAAAAAGAAAATTGATGGATATGTTGCTTTTTTAGTTGCCCATAAAGAAACAATGTTCCATATGGATGAGGTTAATGATGAGGGAATGGATGAATTGATTGAAGAAATTTATAGATAAAGAAAGAGACTAGTTATACCCTAGCCTCTTCGAAAATACTTTCATTTTCTATTGGATTTAAGATTTTATACTCAAATTCAACAAAACAATTAATTTCATTATCCTGATCTTTAAAAATATTCTTTACTAATCCAATTGCAACTATATCATGTTTGTTAATCCAAAGTAGACCATCACCTATATAGAACGTACCATCCCATTTAAAATTATCCTGGGAGAACTTTTGAATATCCGATATTTGTTTTATTTTATCAAGATCATTAAGTGCTGGTATTTTACAAAAGGTTTGTACTTTATTGTATGAGTATATTGAATCCCTTCCACGAGTTGACCAATGTGTTGTAAAGGACATTTTTTCTTTGCCAAAGTAAAAATCGCCATCATTATTTGCATAATAAAATTTAACAGAATCTTGAAGTTTAGTGTCAAATTGCATATTGCCAAAAATAGTTGAGTATAATTTTAGTTGCATTGCAGTTACACCATATTTTTCTATTGGTGAATTAACTGAAGTAGGTAATATTCCTTCGTTATCAGCAATAACTGAAATTAATTTATAGAGTTCATCCTTGTTTTTAATAGAAGTTGGATTAGACATATCAACTTTTGTAGCAAATTTCCCTTCAAATATTTCAGGGAAATCAATTGTTTTTTCACTATGTACTATGGGAATAATATAAGGATTTGTCTGTAGACTCTTTATGAGTGCCACTTCTGTACCAACACCTGTTTTAGGGTCATCCATTTTATTCTTATATGATTCAGTAACAATAGGGAGAATATATCTACTTTTATTAAGTCCTTGTTCCATAAATTTCTGTAAGTTGCTTCCTGGAAAAACATCTAATTGGTCCAAATTAACCTTTATATTATATTTTTCAATAAAATTAGCAAGCCAATTGGCAAAACTTATTACTTCTTCTGATTCCCAAGAGTATGAAATAAAAGCTGTAATTTCTGTTTTCATTATTTATCCTCCCTCTATAATAATTAGAGTATATCTAATAAAGGGGACTTAAACAACAGATTTTAGAATACTAGAAAGGCGGTGATTAATTGGGATTTAGAACGAGGTTTTCTAACTTTGTTTACAATCGTTTAGAAAAGCGCATGAAAGAAAGTATTGGTGGTTCTGTTCGTTTTTCTTCTGTTTTTGCAACCGAAGGAAACATACTAGAATCAAGTGATGTTTATGAATTGCTTCAAGATATATCCAACCAAATGATGTTGGCAGATATTGTAGTTGAAGATGAAGATGGCAACGAAATCCGTAATGATCCAGCAATTAAAACGCTAAAGAATCCTAACAGCTACCTGACACAATCAGAGTTTATCAAATTGATGACCAATACCTATCTATTACGTGGAGAAGTTTTTCCTTTGTTAAATGACAAGCAAATTCATTTAGCTGCAGGTGTCTCTACGGAATTGTATAAAAACCTAGTTGAGCATTTTAAGATTGGTAGTGTTGAGATTCCACCTGATATGATTCGTCATATTAAAAATATTGGTACGAACCATTTAAAAGGTGTTGGTCTATTAGATCTTGGTAGAAACACGCTAGAAGGCGTTATGAGCGCTGAAAAGGTTTTGACAGACAAATACACTAAGGGTGGCTTACTCGCCTTCTTGCTTAAATTAGACGCTCATATTAATCCTGCAAATGGAGCGCAGTCTAAATTGATTAAAGCCATTTTAGACCAGTTGGAACAAATTGATGATTCGAGATCCGTTAAAATGATTCCGTTAGGCAAGGGTTACCAAATTGAAGCCATGAAAAGCCCTGTGGAAGACGAAAAGATACTTTCCTATTTGAATGTCTATAAAAAGGATTTAGGCAAGTTCTTAAGTATTAATGTGGACACGTACCAGGCATTAATCAAAGTTGATTTTGAAAAGGCCATGATGTATCTCCATAACAAGGCGGTACGTCCGATAATGAAAAACTTTGAAGACCATTTGAGTCTTCTTTTTTATGGCCAAAATTCGAAAAAACGAATTAAATTCAAGATTAATGTACTTGATTTTGTTACCTACAGTACCAAAACGAATATTGGATACAATATCGTTCGTACTGGTATCACTTCCCCGGATAATGTTGCCGATATGCTTGGATTTGAGAAACAAAATACACCTGAAACACAAGCAATCTACATTTCTAATGATTTGTCCAAAATTGGTGAGAAAAAAGCAACTGATGATTCACTTAAAGGGGGTGATGACGATCAGCAAAAAGATGGAGAAAAGGACAGTTGACATCACCAACATCCAAACAAGGAATAAAGAGAATGAACCAATTAAAATAAATGGTTATGCTGCCATTTTTAATAGTCGCACATCAATTGGTGATTTCTTTGATGAAATTATTTCTCCTGGTGCTTTTGACAGATCCATATCAGCTAAAAATGCCGATATCCGAGCACTGGTAAATCATGATTGGGATAAAGTGATTGGCAGAACTAAAGCCAACACTATGACATTAAGGGAAGATGAAAAAGGTCTAAATTTTGAAATTGAATTACCCAACACGTCTTATGCTAGAGATTTGGCAGAAAGTATGGAACGTGGTGACATCGATCAATGTAGTTTTGGTTTTTTTGTTGATGAAGGAAAAGAAAGATGGGATTACTCACAGGAACCTGCTTTACGAACCTTGGAAGAGGTTGAACTATATGAAGTGTCCATTGTAAGCCTACCTGCATACGAGGACACAGAAGCTGCTCTTGTCCGCAGTAAAGAAATTGATAAAACCGTTGAAAGACGGATTAAATTAATAAAACAAATAAATGAGGTGCTCAAATGAATAGAAAATTATTGTTGGCTCTACAAAAACGAAATAAGGCTAGATTGGAAGAGTTACGCGGAAAGTTAGAAAAGAATGAAGTTCGTGAGGAAGATTTGGAATCCGTTCAGACAGAAGTAGATGATCTAACGCAAGAACAGCAAGACATTGCAGATACCCTTGCAAATATGCCGGAAGAGGGAGATGAGGGAGAAGGCGAAGATCGTTCTGGTGATGACGATAAGGACGACAAAGACGAGGATGACGACGATGAAGAGGACGAAGAAAGAAAGAAAGGAATTTCCCAAGAACAGCGTGACAAAGTGTTAGGCGCTATTGGCAAAGGTCTTTCCACCCGTGGCCATAAATCCACCAAAACAAAAGAAAATGAAATCCGTTCAGCATTTGCTAATTATATTGTTGGGAATATTGACGATAAAGAAGCACGTTCTTTAGGTCTTGTTAGTGGAAATGGTGCTGTTACCGTTCCGGATTTTATGGCAAAAGAAATTATCACGTATGCTCAGGAAGAAAACTTCTTACGTCGTTTGGGAACTCGTGTAACTACTAAAGAGAATATCAAATACCCTGTACTTGTTAAGAAAGCAGAAGCGCAAGGGCATAAAGAAGAACGTACTACGGATATGCCTGAAACGGATATTGAATTCGATGTAATCGAACTTGAACCAACAGAATTTGATGCGTTGGCGACCGTAACTAAAAAGCTTCTTGCTCGAACTGGTTTACCGATTGAGCAAATTGTTATGGACGAGCTTAAAAAGGCATACGTCCGTAAAGAGATTCAGTACATGACTCACGGTAATGAAACGGATAATGTAAATGATGGCGCATTGTCTAAAAAGGCAATTGAATTCACTCCAACTGGTACAGTTGATTTGACTTCTGGTCAATCGTTATATGACGCACTAGTTGAAATGAAAAACACACCAGTTAAGGAAATACGTAAAAAAGCACGGTGGGTATTAAACACTGCAGCATTGACTGCTATTGAAAAAATGAAAACTGATGATGGATTCCCACTGTTACGTCCACTTGATGCTCCTGTTGAAGGATGTAACTATAAATTACTTGGTTATTTAGTTGAAGAAGAAGATGCCATTGATGGAGCTGATCCATCGGTACCAGTGTTCTACTTTGGCGACTTCAAACAATTCCGTATTCAGGACGTTATTGGATCCCTAGAAGTACAGAAACTTGTTGAACTTTTCTCACGTACCAACCGTGTCGGTTTTAGAATTTGGAATCTATTAGATGCTCAATTGGTCTATAGCCCATTTGAGCCACCTATTTATAAATATGAAATTACTCCTGATACACCCTAACGAGCCCGCAAATTTCAATGTGACAAATACAGACACGTCCATCACATTAACTTGGGATTAGGGCTTGTATTTTAATAAAAAGAAAGGATGATGAAATTGGCATCTACTTATAATGTTTATCGCGATGGCACTAAAGTTGCTAGTGGTTTGACTAGCAAAACGTATACAGATAGTGATTTAATCCCTGCAACAGCATACGAATACCACGTGACTGCAGAAAATGAACATGGAGAATCTGGACCAAGTAACACTGTCACAGTGACTACAGATGAACCACATGAGCCACCAGAGGAGCCTGGGGGATTATCTAGCACTGGTAACACCGATACAACCGTTGATTTAGGTTGGAATTAATATGGATGATCTAACAGCAAAATTAAAATCACATATTCATTGGGAGGAAGGTATGGATGAGTCCAACCTTCCTTTTTATATTGAAACAGCAAAAAAATATGTAAAAAGAGCTACTGGTGGGCAATCAGAATATCTGGTCATTATGGTTGCTGGCATTATGTATGATTACCGTGTGTCTGATTATGAATTGGAACAGGCATTAGATGCGATTACACCTTTCATTGTCCAGGAGGTGTTTGACGATGGCGAGGAGATCTTATCAGAGGAGACAAACGAATAAGCTCAAATGGACTGCTGATCTACTTAAGCTAGGTGAATATACGGATCCTGAAAATGATCGTATCAAGATTGATTATCTGCCGGACCGTGAAATTAAATATAACAACATTGGTGTCACTGTTACTGATAATGCATTTGTCGAACGTGACACAGATAAAATTGTTAAGAAAATCGAAGTCCGTATTGATAGAAAGATTGAGGACAACCGTAAAGATTATCGTATAAAAATACGTGATCGCATTTACAACATTGGACGTACTTATGTACGTGAAGAGGATCGGATCATGGAGGTGTCACTTTCCTATGCAAATTAGTCTTCAACAGTTAAGAGACATCATGAAAGAATCCGGTATACCAGTGCATCGGGATGGTGCACCTACTACGGCCGAATATCCATACATTGTCTATGAATATGTCAATGAGACACATAAGAGGGTCTCTAATAAAGTTATTAAGTCGTTACCACTCTATCAGATTGCTGTTATCACAGCTGGAACAGAAAGCGACTATGAGCCTTTAAAAGAAGTCTTTAATAAGTATGGGGTTTCGTATGATATGTTTTTCGGCATACCTTTTGACGAAAATGACGATACCATAACGCAATTTATTACCAATGTGAGGTGTGTACAGTGAGAGTACGAAGATTTTTATATTTGTTTTGGAAATTAAAAGTTTTGGGAATTCCAATGGCTACATTTAGGGTGGCCTATGGTAGAAATAAATCATTGAAAAACATTTGGAGACATTCGCGTAATTGGCGTTTCATTTGGGAGTGATACATTGCAAAACAACAACGGCTTTGCCGATATGCTCAAAGAGATGAAAACACTTCTTAAGGTGGACGAGAAAGTAACACTAGATGTGTTAGAAGAAGCAGCTGAATATTTTGCCAAACAATTAAAACCTAAAATACCTAGAACAGCACGCAATAAGAAGCACCTAATAGATACACTCAAAGTAGTTGTTAAAGGTGATAAAGTTCAAGTCATTTTTGATGATGAATCTTGGTATTGGCACCTTGCTGAACATGGTCATAGAAAACGCGGTGGCCGAGGGCGTATCAAAGGTGCTCACTTTGTTCAAAACACATGGGATGCCGAAAACGAAAAAGTGGCCAATATGATGGCCGACAAAATAATTAAGAAAATGGAGTGATATAAATGCCAAAAGCCAAAGAATTATTATACGTAGTAACTATCGAATCACTTTATATGGCTTTTATGACTGATGGAAAAGACAGTCGTGATGCCATTCCAACATATGATCCGGATATTTACCAAATGGACAATATTACAGAGTTAGGGATTGCAGGGAACATTACTACCGTCACAAAGTGGGCATCAGGAAAAATGTTTGTAAATGCGAGTAAAAATTCTAACTTTACTTTGAATTTAACTCATGTTGCATTGCCACAGGAAGTCAAAGATAAAATTGACGGTGTTACACCGGAAAAAGGAGTTTCTTTTGAAACGGCCGATGTAAAAGAATACCCAATGTTTGCGATGGGATTCACTGCAAAACTATCTGATGGTTCTCGGATTGCTCGTTGGTATCCAAGGGTACAAAAGACACCTGCAGAAGAAACTTTTGCAACATCAACAGAGGAATCAGAAGTACCTGATGTATCTGCAACATTCAATGCTACACCATTGCTTTATAACAACGTTACTGTAGCTGATTTTTCGGAGGTGCGTGATAGTGCCCTTGGAATTACTGCAGAACAATTCATGAAACAAGTAATCGCTGATGAATCACAACTTGATCTGCTAACCGCACCAGAAGAAGGATCTACACCCTAACAAGCCCGTAAATTTAGTTGCCAGTAATATCACTGATGAAAATGCAACATTAACTTGGGACTAAACAGGGCTAATTAAAAAGGAGCTGGAAAAATGGCTAAATTAAAAGATTTAGTAAATGTAAATATAAATAGAAATACCATCAAGATACAGGGAGTGGAAATCCCTGTTATTTTTACGTTTGAAAGCTTCCCATATTTGGAACAAGCTTATGGGAAACCGTATTATGTGTTTGAAAAAGATTTGAACGCCATGATGAAAAAAGGAAGGGTAACACTCGGTAAAAATGAATTTAAGCTGATGAAAGCTTTAATCTATGCGATGGTTCGCTCAGGTGGTACTGATTGTACAGTGCACGAACTTGAGGGAGCAATATCTATAGATGATTTACCAGGAGTTTTCCAAGTGGTATTGGGAATCTTCCAAAACCAAATCTTTCAAGCAGAAGATGCTAAAAAGATAAAAACTGAAAAAAAAAGCTAGTCAATGAGTCTCAATCCGAAGATCTGGATTGGGACTTTTATTTTTATGTCGGGAACACATTGCTGGGGTGGGATTTAGAAATGTTTTGGAATGTTACTCCTGCCCATTGGCTTAAACAATACATCATGCATTTAAAAGCAAACAACCCCGATGCATTAAAGACCGAAAAAGAAATCCATTTCTTGGACAATACGCCATTTCTATAAAAGAGGATGTGAGGTGATTGGCGGATAAAGAAAAAAATGTCGTCCTTAATTTTAAGATGGACGGCCAGGTTGAATATGCAAAGACAATAAGAGACATCAACGCCATTATGAATGCTGCAGCATCGGAATACAAAACGCATATAGCAGCCATGGGGCAAGATGCTACCGCCACACAAAAATTAGCTGCAGAAAAGAAAAAGCTCGAAATACAATTGGAAGCTGGTAAAAAGCGAACTGAACAATTAAGAACAGAGTATGACGCCATGGCGAAAAGTTCAAAGACCACAACAGGACAATTGGCGGCTAAACACAATCAGCTCATGAAATCAGAACGCGCTGAACTTGCTTTAGAAAAAGCACTCGAACAAGTCAATGAAGGGCTAACGGATCAGGCTGAGGAGTCGCGAAAAGCTGAACAAGCAATGAATCTACTTGAATCTCAATCAGAGCGACTAGATTCCCAAACACAGTTACTCAATGCTGAATACGAATTGCAAAAAGAAAAGCTTGGTGACAGTGCTGACGAAAGTGAAAAATTAGCCCTTAAAATGGCCCATCTGAATGATATACATGATGTGGCCAAGGATAAAGTAGAAAATTACGAAGAACAGCTAGAACTTGCCAAGCAACAATATGGTGAGAATTCAGTTGAAGTTGAAAGATATGAATTACAGCTTTTAGAAGCTCAAACAGCAGAACAACGATTGGCGAATGAAATTGCATCAACGAGTAAAGCGCTAGACCAACAAGTCAGCAAGCTTGCGAAAACATCTAAATCACTTCAAGACCTTGGTAAAAGGCTTAAAGATGTTGGCAGTGATATGTCCGACATTGGGAAGGATCTGTCCTTAAAAGTTACTGCCCCCGTAGTTGGCCTTGCAGGTGCTCTTGTTAAAACAGGTGTGGAGTATAAAGCCTTCAAGGAAGAAGCAAAACAAGCCTTTTCTGTTTTATTGGGAAGTGCTGAAGCAGCAGAAGAGCATATGGACCGCATCATGGACTTTGCCAAAACGACTCCATTTGCGTTTCCAGATTTAGTGAGTGCCAACCGTAAATTAGTTTCATTTGGTATGGCTGCAGAAGAGACAGAACCAGTTATGGAAGCAATTGCTAATGCTGTTGCTGCCATGGGTGGCGGTGCTCAAGAAATCGATACATTAGCCGATGTTTTCGCCAAAATAGAGTCTGGTGGAAAAATTACCGGGGAGGAATTAAACCGGTTTTCCGACCAAGGGGTTAACGCTCTGGCTATTTTGGCAAACCAAGCTGGTGTGTCTATGGAGGAAATGCGTAAGAAAATTTCCGATGGCGCTGTTGACAGTGAAACGGCCATTAATGGTCTTGTGGATGGGATCATGAATGGAACGGAAGGTGTCGCTGGCGAAACGGCCAAACTTGGTGGCTCACTTGATGCTCTTTCCGGAACATGGAAAGGTGCAATTGACTCCATGAAAGGTGCCTGGCGCCGTGCTGGGGATGCCATTGTATCGGATGACATGTTTAGCAAGATGACCGAATCTGTTGGGAAATTAACAGAGATCATTAACAAATTGCCTGAAATCTTAGGACCTGTTGCAAATACACTTGGAACCATGATGATGGGGCTAATTGATCATATTAGCGTTCTTGCCGATTGGTTTTTAAACCTAGATCCCGTATTCCAACAAATGGTCGTTAAGTTAGCTTTAGTAGTAGTGGCTGCAGGCCCATTTCTTTTAATCCTTGGAAAGGCGATAACCGTAGTAGGAGGGTTAATATCTAGTTTTGGAACAATAATTGGTTTTGTCCCTAAAATTGTAACAGGGATAAAAGCAATAGGGTCAGCGATGATGTTTCTAGCCACCAACCCTATTGGCCTTATTATAACGGCTATAGCGGCATTAATAGCTATTGGAATCCTTGTTTGGAAAAATTGGGACACCATCAAAGAAAAAGCTATTCAAATATGGGGTTATATCTCAGATTTCTTCAAAGATACTTGGGAAGCCATAAAAGAATCTGCAGTTGCGATATGGGATTACCTCAAAGAAACCGCCATGTCCATTTGGGATGGTGTTGTCGATGGCTGGAATAGCGCAATTGAGTCTCTTAAAGATGCTTGGGAATCAGTGAAGCAATTTTTCATTGATCTATGGCATGGCATTACTGATCCAGCTATTAATCTATGGAATGCAGTGATTGCTGGATGGAAAACGGCAATCGGTTTTCTTATGGACACTTTTTCCCCGATGTTTGAGTTTTTCTCAGGCTTATGGGAGCCCATAGCTGATACTGCCATGAATGTATGGGGCAATGTAGCTGAGTTCCTATCCAATCTATGGGAAAACATTAAAACTATAGCTAGTTCCGCATGGACCATTATCAAAAACGTGATATTAGGTCCTATTTTGCTTTTGATCAACCTTGTCACAGGGGATATGGATGAATTCAAATCGAATTTATCTGCAATATGGGAAAACATATCTGAATCTGCAGGAAAGATATGGGGAGCATTAAAGGATATTGTTCTGTCGTATATCGACACACTTATAAAAAATGCAAAAGCATTATGGGAAGGTTTTAGTGACATTATTGTTGGTTACTGGGAAGCCATAAAAGATACAGGAGCCAACATTTGGAACGCCATAGTAGATTTTATATTTAACATTTTCGGCTCCATAGAAGAAAAAGTAACAAACGCAATGGATTCTATTTTACAGACCATAGGAGATGTCTGGAATTGGATTTATGATGCCTGGGAAAACGCGCTAGGACTGATCATGGATTCCTCTAGTGGAAGGTTCCAAGAAGTGCTAGATAGCATTGACACCATTATGCAAGAAATTTGGGTAGTTATAGATAATGTTTGGCACTTCATAAAAGAGACTTTTCTCAATGGATTGGCGTTTGTTAAAGCCCTCCTAACTGGCGATTTTGCCGTTATGAAAGATTTAATGGGCGAGCAGATGGATCTCATAAAAGAAACAATTGCTAATGTATGGACAGCTATTGTTAATATATTTTCAACTGTCCTATCAACGATTGTAGACTTTATCTTTGATGCACTTGCTTCGATCGAAGAGAAGTTTACCCAAGGAATGGAATTTATCAGAAATATTTTAGCCATCGGCTTAGGATATGTAGAAGAACTGTGGAAATCCGTTCTAGCTTTTCTTGTAGGAGATACTGGAGAAAAGTTTGAAGCAATTAGCGAAAAGATCACGGAGATCATGGACACCATTTGGGATGTAATTGAAACCATTTGGAACTTTGTGAAAGAAACCTTCCTAAATGGCACTGCCTTTTTAAAGGCGTTGGTGTCAGGGGATTTCGCTGTCATGAAAGATCTGATCAGCGAGCAAATGACATTAATCAAAAATACGATTAGCCAAATTTGGCAAAACGTCAAACAACTATTTACCGATGTACTATCTGGAATATGGGCATTGGTCAAACTACAATTTGGAAGAATGAAAGACTTTATTACGTCTACGTGGAGTAATATTAAAACTTTCTTAGCAACAACCCTTGTCAATATTGTAAGTGGCATTAAACAAAAATTCCAAGATATCAAAGACTCCATTAAAACAAAAATGGAAGACTCTAAGCAATCCATTGTAGATATTTGGGACAAAGTCATGACATTCTTTAAAGAAATCGACTTGAAACAACTGGGTAAAGATATCATCCAAGGCTTGATCAATGGAATTGTGTCTAAAGTCACTGATGTCACAAATGCAGTTAAAAACGTAACAGATGCCATCACTGGAAAACTTAAATCCATCCTTCAAATTGCTTCGCCATCTAAACTAACAAAACGATTTGGCCGATGGTTTACAGAAGGATTGGGAATCGGGATTGAAGATGAAACAGACTATGCCGTCAAGAAAACTGAAGGCGTAGGCAGTGCAATAAGTAACGCCATGCAAGGATCGCTTGATTTTAGTGTGCCAGAATTTGAATTGGGTGGGGTTGTCACTCAGCCATCTAATTTTGGAACCTATGGAAATAACTACAGTACTTCTACAACGGAATATAACACGATAGATATGCGTGGAGTATTCGAAGGTGCTGTTCTTACAATTCGTGAAAATGCAGATATTGATAAGCTAGTAGATGTCATGACTGTTAAACTCAATCAAAAAATTAAACTGGATGCACGCAGAAATGGGGTGGTCATGCCGTGATAATTCTAGATGGTAAAAATATATCTGAATTTGGTTTTGAAGTGGAACCAGGACACGAGGATCCGATCACCCCAAACATGGAAAGAAAAACACTCGCTATACCTGGACGTCCTGGTCTTTGGGATTTTGGCTCAGAGATCAGGGAGAAGCCATTTTCTTTTCCGATAAAAATCATGGACAGATTCCACGATAACATGCAACAGGCTTATAACGAGCTTGTTGCATTTTTGTTTGATGAGTATGGGCAACCAAGAGAAATAAAAATGGTGAGAGAATATGAGCCAGATAAGTTTTATATGGTTAAAGTTGTGCAGCAAATGATTCCTGAAAGGCCAGCTGAAGATGGTACTTTAAATTTACCTTTTGTTGCGGATGATTCTTATAAATACTCAAATGTCTTTGCTGATGAGGTTACATGGGGAAGTGAAGAGATTACATTTGAATATCATTATTTACTTGGTCATGAGTCATTAGGTGGAAGTGTAAACATCACTAGCCCACAAATATTAAATTTATCTGTTGAAGGTTTAGCTGTTCAACCAATATTCGAAATAGAAGGAAGTGCCAATAATCTAACAATTAGTTGTGGCAAATATAGTTTCGCATTGCCAAACTTCACAAATACATCATGGTCAATAGATTTCGAGAAATATGTTGTTTTTAAAAATGGGGAAGATACCATGATTGAAATTAGAAAGTTTTATTTAATGCCTGGTGATAATCAGGTGAGGATTAATGGTAATAACATCAACATTGATATGCGAATCAAATTTCGCGATAAATATAATTAGGGAGGTTGTGATATGGCTGAATATATAATTAAACAAGACAGTTTAAATACTGGTCGAAAAAAGATCAATGAAGTTTTAACGATATCAAATGATAACTCCAGTAAGGCTAAGAGCGATTCAGCAGAGGCTTTATTAAAAGCAATTGAATCCATGAATCTTTCTGATCGTACTCGAAAAGAACTAGCACAAGCAATTTTAGAAGGTGATTCTAGTCCCCTTGGAGGGCAATTAAGTGTTGGGGCGGATGGAACTGTTTATGGAGATCCGCAAGAAAGGTTGATTGCAGAAAATGAACGGCTTAAGTCGCAGTTGGCACATATAGCGATAAATGTAAAATCGTTTGGTGCAAAAGGGGACGGGTTAGCTGATGATCGAATGGCAGTTCAAAATGCAGTAGATTATGCGGAGGCGAATGACCTATCCAAAGTGACCTTACCCAAAGGTAAACTGTATTTTTCAGGTTCGGTCGTCATTCCATCTGATATAAGTATCGAAGGTGCCGGATTAGACATAACTATTATTAATATGAAAGATAGTGCCAATCCAGCTTTTGTCATTAAACAGCCGACAATCAAAACACTAGCACAATCAAATGATATTAAAGCTGGCGACACTTTTCACCTAATCGATAATGACCTGATAGCAGGAGATCATCTTGTGTTCTCGTCTAATAACCGTTTTACTGAAGAATGGGACTTAGGAACAGCGATAAGAAGTTATTATAATAAAGGAGAAATATTTAAAGTAAAGTCCGCTGATTCAACATCAGTAACATTTTCAGAGCCTTCATCCATGAGCTTACCTGCCTCAACGGTAAAGCATGTTGAAACATTTACGCCCACAAAAAACATCTCGTTTAGTAATTTTAGTGTTGTTAGAAATAGAAAAACTACGGGGGAATCCAAAGCTATTTCTATAAAATATGCTGAAAAGGTAACTTTGAGCAATATTGGGACTGAAAATACGAACCATGCGGGAATCCTTGTTGATAGAAGTCGAGACGTTACTATTAATAATTTTCATGGTAAAGGCGGAACAGCGGATTTAGGGCTTAATTACGGCATTGCTATTGTTGATGGAAGTAAAAACGTTAATATAAATGGTGTATATGCTTCTGGATTCCGTCATGCGATAACAGGAGGTGGAACAGGGTACGCCATCCCTATGAATGTTTTTGCTGATTCTATAACCGTTAGCGACTCGCAACTACATTCATTAGATACGCATGGAAACACTAAGAATTTTATGTTTACCAATTGTGTAGTAGATAATGGGTTTAGTGTTAGTGGTATAGGACACATTGTTGATAATTTAAAATCCCAATTAGGATTATTACAATTATATGAGGGTGGCACAGACATAACTTGTAAAAATATCATATTCTTTAAAGGAAAAGGATTTTATGCAGATAGGGTTGTTCACAGAGCTTTATTTGAAAATATTACACTGAATTTGAATAGTATTTATACGAATAGTGCAACAAAAGGCGGCAGCACTTTTGTTATATTTAAAAATGTCAAAGTAATAAATAAAGACTTTGATAATGCGGTTGATATTCCTACAGCCGATGCAACATTGCCCAGTGATGGAGCTTCCCATTATGGTTTTTATTTACGAGACAATTTCACTTTATTAAACTGTTATACTGAAGGGTTTGTAACGGCCTTATACGTGAATGGGAAGGATTGTTATGTAGATGATGTTACTGCGGTAAATTGCGGATGGACTTCTTCTTTAAGCAGTTATCCTTGTGTACTGCAAGTATCTAAAAATGCAGATAAAAGTTATATCAATAATTTCAAAACAGGTTACAACAAAACTGGCGTTAGCAATAATGCGACTCGAACCATTCGTTTAGATAACTTAGGAACTGGCACAGGGAAACAAGTTACAATTAGCAATGTTAAGCATACAAAAGAACACACAATGACCCCTTATTATGGCATTTTTGCAGATGCAGTTTTCACAGAATTATTCTTGCAAAATGTTCGATTGGCTTTTGGAAGCGGAGGAAATTCCGTTTCTGCAACAGGTAAATTTATTTACAATACTGTAGTAGATGACAACTAAGGAACAATTGACAGTATACGATGGGGTGATTAACGCATTGTTTAGATGACGGCAAAAAGACCACACTAATAGTTCTATAGTGCGGTCTTTCCTTCTTCTTTAGGTTTATTTAAGCAATAACTCAAACCTACGCCAATAATAAGCCATTGGATTAGGGCGAAGGAGAAGTTATTTTGTGTTAATGATACTTCGGATAATTGGTAAATTATAATTCCTATAAAGAAAGCGGCTGAAAATCTAACTTTTTGATCAAATCTGTTAAGCCAAAACCTTTTCCAGATGCTATATAAAAATATAACAAATAAAGCCATTCCGACCAAACCGACCTGTAGTGTTATTTGCAAATATAAATTATGAGCAGACAGTGTCGAATCGAAAAAATCACTTGGCAACGCTCCAGAACCATAACCTAAAAGGGTTTTTTGATTAATAACATCGATCAAATTGCTCCAAATGAAATCTCTGCCAGAGTGAATGCTTTTACCAGTATATTTAATCATTTGGTAATTCAAATAATCATAGTTAGGTAGGTATTTATCTAATTTCGGATAAATTACCGTGAATGTAAAACAAAATGCGGCAATAAAGCCAAAATATAATTTGAATTTTAGCTTTGAATTAATAATTCTATTCCACAAGAAATAAGTTAAAAATATAAAAGCGATACTAAGAATTACCGATCTTGTTTCCGTGAAAAAAATTAAGCCTAATAGAATTATTGCAATAAATAATCTCCTCGTCGTTTGGAAATTTTTAGCATAGTAGCTGAAATATAACAAGGGGAAAAATGACAATAGAAAAGCATAGCCTCCCAAGGTATTAGGGTTTAGAGCTTCCTTATCAATAAAAGCAAAATACAGTAGGAAAGGAACTGTAAGGAAACTTAAGGCAGAAAATGTTTTTACGTGGTTCTTTTTCCAAACTATACTAGCAGCAATAAAGCAGATGAATCCAAATATAACTTGGTAGAAGATCCAATGCATAGCGCCTGAATAATTAAAAACATAAACTGATAAAAATAAAGCAAACGGAGAAAACAATTTAACATAGATTGGGTTTATTCCTTTGTGTTTTATGATAAGCATTAACATTAATATTAAAAAAGCTAATAAAGTACCAATAAACAGGGTTAAGTATTGGTCCGCTATTTTTAATCCTAATAACATAAAAAGCAAAATGAATGCCGCAAAAAAGTAAGTAGTTGTGCGGTCTATAGTGACATTTTTCAAAGGGTTACAACTCCTAAAGATGTATTATTCGTAATCAAATTGTAACATAAGAAAGGATGGTATGGTAGATGACAAATAAAAAAGTAAAGTATAATATAAAAGCATTCGGACTCTGTTGTGACGTAGAGAAAATTTTTCAAGTAGTAAAATATAATCAGTATAAAAGAAGGGTTTCCACTATTTGTGTCGAATAATGATGTAGAAAGGAGGAAATCAAATGATTTTTGTAAGCCATAATTCTAAAGACAAAGATTTCATTGGTCCTATGGCACAATCGCTAAAGGAGTCATATGGCGAAGAAAATGTCTTTTTTGATTCGTGGTCCATTAAACCAGGTGAAAATATTATTCAAAGAATGAATGAAGGACTAGAAAAATGTAAATATTTCTTTTTCTTTATTACAGAAAATAGCTTGAACAGTGAGATGGTGACGCTTGAATGGACTTCAACTTTGAAAGAAAGAGGACGAAGGGATATACAATTTATACCTATAAAAGCTGATGATATAGAAGTGCCGTTAATTATTTCAGCGCTCAATTATCTAGATATCACTACATCCGGACTAGACATGGTCTTAACCCAAATGTATGATTTAATAAATAGAGAAGAACGTTCCATAAATTTCCCTGCCTATAAGAACGTAAAAGCTTATGCGTTAGCAGAAAACGAAAATACAGTAAGATTCTTTATTTATGCAAAAAGGTTTTTTGAACCAAGCGGTAAGTTTTTATTTGTGACGAATTTAGAAGAAAATGATGTAAAACTGGAATATCTTAGTTCGAGTATAATTCAACATAGTTACAATCCCAAAAGTGCTACACTAAATGAAAAAGAACATTTAAACTCATTTATGATCGGTACTGAACATGGAATAAAAGTCGGATTTAAAGTTGAGATTTTGTTTGAACAACTATCAGGAAAACTCAAGTTGTTAAACCTGTATCATATAAAAGGCGAGGATAAATTTGAAATGATTCCAGTGACCCAAATTAACTCTATTGATGAATTGAATGTTAATTGAGTAACCAAAGGCACCCATAACGGTGCTTTTTCTTTTGGAGGTGTTTAAAATAATCCGCACACTAAACCTAAACCGCCAAACCACGGCCATCCTTGAAAATGCATATGTAATAGGGTACGAGAAGCAAACCAACGCGATATGGTCTGCTTCTTTTTCTTTGCCGTTGAATGACCCTAAAGTAGATAAGGTGGAGTTGTTAAAATACGTTGAAATCACGGATGAGGATGAATACATTGGTCTGTTTAGGATTATTCCTAAATTAACTATTAAAAATGAGTCAACTCAAGAAGTACGTTTTCAATGCGAGCATGTTTTGGCAACACTGTTGGGAACTCCATTATTCAAATATCACCAATTAACGAATTATGTAACAAAAGATACATTAGAATATCTCCTAAGCAGACAATTCCATAAGCATTGGAAACTTGGAAAAGTAGAGTTTACTAGATATTTTCATTATGGGTGGGAGAATGAAAATCTACTGGCTGCCATTTTCAGTATACCTAAGCCATTTAATGAGCAGTACAGATGGACATGGGACACACAGTCTTATCCATGGACTCTAAACCTAGTGAAACCAGAAACAGAGCCTTCTGCTCGGATAAAGGAGGGTTACAATTTAATAGGATTAGAGATTGAAGAAAATCCCATGTCTATGTTCAACCGCATTTATCCTCTGGGTGCTGGAGAAGGAGTAAACCAGCTAACCATTGAATCAGTTAATAATGGAATTCCTTATCTAGAGGATAGGAAGCCTAATGAGGAAATCAATGCAACAGTCTGGGCAGATAGACGTTTTACAGATGTTCAATCACTTATGGCGAGTGGAAATGCTCTCTTAAAAAAATGGAAAGAGCCCATTGTGACTTGGAAGGCTTCTGCAGCTGATGTTTCCATAATAACGGGATTATCCATTGATGAGTTAAAAGAAGGTCGTATTGTCAGACTCGATATTGATGGTTTTCCAGTTACTGATCTTAGAATCATGAAAGAGTCTAAGGCAGACATCAAGGGTGCTCCAGGCAACGTTGAATTAGAGATTGGTAATGTCCAAGAAGATCTTTCAACCACCCAAGCTGATCTTCAGCGCAGACAGCAGATTAACGAACTGTATAGTCAAGGTGCCACCAACATTTTTAACTTCACATACCAGGATAATTGCGATAGTAAAATACCCGCGATTATCCCTTTTTATATTGATGAGGATGTAGTCAATATCAATACGGTCGAACTTACGTTTAGGACACGTAAGTTTAGAGCATACAGTAGAGCTACTAAAGGCGGTGGTGCATTAGTAGATACAACCAAAGGTGGTGGAGGTATTGTTAAGTCCACTAAAGGGGGAGGAGGTACCACACAGACGACCACTAGTGGCGGTGGAACAACTCGCTCCACTACCAGTGGGGGAAGTAGTACGCAAACCAGTTCTAGTGGAGGAGGAACTAGTAAGTCAACTGCCAGTGGAGGAGGAACTTCTATATCAAGTGCAGGTGGTGGAAATCATCATCACACGTTATTCGTTGATAACGGAAGTGCTGAAGGAAGTTTACCGTATAGATCATTGCAAATTAATGATGGAGGGCAAGGCTCCACTATCCAAGTCAGAAAGGCAGGAAACGCTAATATAAGCACATATTCTGCAAGTGGTGATCACACTCATAGCGTGACAATCCCAACCCACACACACAATTTCGAAGTACCTAATCATACCCATACGGTTTCAATTCCAAATCATAGTCATGAGGTTACTATACCTGATCATAGTCATAGCGTGACAGTTCCAGAACACACTCATGAAATAGATTTGCCTAATCATTATCATGAAATCGAACTTCCAGATCATGTGCATGAAGTGGAACATGGTATTTATGAATTAAATGAAGATGCTTCGAAGGTGATTATCAAAGTGGATGGAAATACGGTTCCTTATGAAAATACAAGTGGTGATCGCATTAATTTAGTTGATTATATGTCCAAAGACAGCAATGGGAAAATAAATCGTGGAAGACATGAAGTTCAGATATTGCCAGATGGATTAGCGAGAATTGAAGCTGATCTTATTTTGCGTGTCTTTATTCAATCACAATTGGGAGGTAGTTTTTAGATGTCACTTATTACAGTTTGCGATGAGTGCGGTAATAATTTAATGGGTACAGAAGAAAGTTTTGGATACCATCGACAGAGTTACTTGACACTAGTCAATCATAAATGCGTAAGTCCTTTCCCTAGCAACGAGACCGATCAAGCCGATCAGCATTTTTGTCACGTAGGCTGTCTCAAAAAGTATTATTCTAAAATCACTTTTAGTATAGGTTCGGGTAACTCACAAGTCTATACAACTAAAACAACGGGAGGCGGTACTATTGCAAAAAGTCTTAGTCATAGTCACGAATAATGGAACAAAATATCAGTTTGGGATTGAAAAGAGTGTCAGTCAAATAACCAATGAAGTTGCAGCTTGTAAATCAGATTATTACCAGGTAGTTGATACATGTGCAATTAAACCGGATGAGATTGTTTCCATCGAACAATTTGAATATGATCCAGAGGAGGTTAATGGAGATGATCAAGCTTAATGTAACCACCCATAGTGGTGCAGACGATATTGTAGAAGTAGAATCTTATAATGCCGCTGAAATGGCCGAACAACTAAACAATAACGAATTACAAGCAATCGCCATTGGAGATAATGTCTATTCTAGAATCGATCTTAAAAACATCAAGCCTGTTTATGAGGAAGATGTTGACAATGAGAATGAATGAACATATTCTTAAATTGAGGGCTAGACTGATCATCGAAAGGCAGTTTCCCGACTGCTTGCCCTCACTAACATTCGGGAAAATTACTGTGGGAGGTAATTAAATGAAAAAGTTTGTACTTGGCCTAACTGTAGGCTTGCTTTCGGGATCTTTATTTGTTGGTCTTTTGGATGTAGGTGCCGTGGAAGAAAACAGTATTGGAAAGTACAGTGAAGAGCAGCTAGAACAAATGAAAATGGCTTGGTATGAATACCATCACGATGACATATTAAGAGGTTTGTCCTGTGAAGAATAAGTAATGTTTAACTAAGGATCCTATTGTAGGGTCCTTTTTCTACTTTAGATAGAGATTGGGAGGGGGTAAATTTTGGAGGGGTTAACCATTGAAAATATACTACAATATTTTTTAACACAGGGACCGTTTGCGGTCCTTTTTGTTTGGCTTTTTTACTCATCTCGTAAGGAAGCCGCAGACAGGGAGAAACAGCTTTACCAAACTATTGATGACCAGAATGAAATGTTAAAAGGATTTAGTTCCAAATATGACATAGTGATTAACAAATTAGATGGAATTGAAGATCGACTGCCCAAAAAATAGGCGGTCTTTTTTTTATTAAAAACCAAGGAGGAAAATTATATGTTTGAAATTTATGACGTTGTTTTAATCCCGTTGATTTTAGGAGTTGTGGAGTTATTTAAACAGGTAGGAGTGAACAAAAAGATTTTGCCATTTATTTCGCTGGCACTAGGAATTATCGTGGGTATTGTCTATGTTGCAGAATTCGATCTCAAACAAGGAATCTTAGTTGGTGCCATGTTGGGGTTGTCCGCAAGTGGTCTTTACAGTGGAGCAAAAAATACAATTGAAGGAGACGATAAATAATGAGTACAGCAAACTTTTTAAACAATATCAAATCAGGTGCATTGCAGTTATGGAGTAAATTTGGCATTTTGCCATCTGTGGCAGCAGGGCAAGCAGCACTAGAATCAGCATGGGGGAAAAGTGGACTAGCCGTTAATTATAATAACCTGTTTGGCATTAAGGGATCCTATCAAGGTAACTCTGCCATGCTCAATACTTGGGAAGTATATGGCGGACAGCGTTATGACATCAAAGCTGGATTTAGAGCCTATCCCAACTGGTCAACGAGCATTTTAGATTATGGGGTATTTTTAACTATTAATCCTCGTTACAAGGCAGCCATTAATGTGAGTGACTACAAAAAGCAAATTACGGCCATTCATAAGGCCGGTTATGCTACTGATCCCCAATATGCAAATAAGGTAATTACCATTATTGAAAATTACGATCTAGCATCTTGGGATAAGGAAGCTCTAAATAAGAAAGAATCACCTAAAAAAGAATCTGCAGTTACTGAAAGTTACAAAGTAGTGGTTGCGCTAAACGGTTATAAAACTGCTGCAGATGCAAAGGCACGTAAAAGCAAAGCTGGAAGCGTAAAAACAGGATCTTATTATGTTTTTAATAGATCTGGTGGGATGATCAACGTAACTGCAAAAGCAGGTGTACCTGGTAGCTGGATTAACCCTGAAGATAATAAGAAGACAGCTACACTAAAAGTTGGTCAAAAGGTGAGGATTAAATCCAGCGCCAAAAAGTACTCTCGATCCACAGCATCTATTCCTAGTAAATATAAAAATAAGTCATACACCATTCAGCAAATTGGGAATGATGATGTGTTAATTAAAGAATTGTATTCTTGGGTTAAAAAATCAGATTTACAATAATTAAAGGCGGCTTACCTTATACAGGTGGGTCGCTTTTTCTATTTAACAAATATTCATTCAACAACTCCTCGCTACGTGTTTTTAGCACAGGATTAAAATATCTTCGTTTACCTTCATATCCTCGTTGGATAATAAGGTAATCCGTAAATGTTCCTTCTGTTCCCATTTTCTCCACCTTGATTTTATTATCATGCATGTATTTTTTAGCTTTAGATAAATCCCTTTGGATGGTACGTATGACACTTTCAACGTGGTTAAGGTATGGCTGTTTGATCTTGAATTGGCTGCTCTCTATGACTTTAAGATCTCGATTAAGAATGATAATAAGCATAGGAAGATAGATTGCATTTTCTATAATAGCTTCATCATAATCAATTGTTAGCATAAGATCTCCTCATTCCACTTATTCATTTTCCCAATAACGATATTTTTTAGGCGTGAACTTTTTCTTGGCTAATCTTTTTGAGAAGAAATAAGTAAGATGCAATGAAGAAATGATAGCTTCTTGTGTTTCTACATCTAAACTTTGAAAATCAGCAGATTGCTTCTCACGTGACATTTCTTGGTCAAATTCCTTTTGGACCTCTCTGATATCTTTTGCTGTTAACTCTGGTAAAAAGCCATCGGGTACGTTCATAAATTTCATTAATATCATTCTCCTTGAAACTAAGTAGGATGTATTCATTGTATCAGAACTAATGTTTGTATTCAACTTGAAAGGGAATGAATGTTCCTATATAATTGATGGCATAAATAGAAGGTAATCAGGGGGCGTTTAAAACGAGAAACTTATCATGGAGACAAAAAGAGATTATTTTAGCTATTAAAGAATATGTGGAGGATAACGGTTATCCACCTTCATACCGAGAGTTAACTAACTTGGTAGGCCTAAAATCAGTATCTACGCTCGCTGGGCATTTGGATAGGTTAAAAGCTAAAGGATATGTTTCTTTTATGCCTGGTTTACCAAGGACCCTATCCCTAAATAAAGAAATCAATGTAGAATAAACAAAACCCCGTCATTAATTTGGCGGGGCTTTTTCTCTTTTATATAGTTCCCCAATATCTACCTCTAATAAATCTGCTAATTTATATGCTTTATCCATAGTTGGGTATGTTTTACCTACACTCCAATTAGAGAGCGTATTTGCGCTAACGCCCAAAACACTTTGAATGTATTCCCTCCTGTATTTGGATGTTCTTAACAAACTTCCTATTTGGCTTTTTAACATCGAATCACCTCTATTATTAATTTTCCACAAATAATCACTAATTCCTTTCACAATTATTTGTGATAAAAAGAAGCAATGGCCCATATAAATTAATTAAGACGTCACCAGACGCTACTTGACGTCATTATTAGTTTAGGAGGGTTACAGATGTATAGACCGACAGTACGATATGCAGACGTCTATAAAAGTTATATAGATGATTTATTCCAATCCACCCATTTAGATCGTAACCAAATAATAAGAGCTGCACTTTTTACTGCTGCACATTCTTCTGTTTTTTCAAACCTAATGAATGAAAACAAACGCCCTGACGTCCTTCTCCCCTCCCCACAATGGCAGTTAGATCAACCGGAATTATGGATGGAGAGTAACCCAACAATAAAAGAGGAGAGGAGAGACGTCAGTGATGTTGACGGTAAACGAACAGGAGAAATTAAAAGCATTAATGACTTTGATCGGAGATACGCCACAAGAAGCGATAAAAAACAAAAAGAGGAAGAATCAGATAGACGTCAGCGAAAGAGCTCGGGACGAATTAGGGAGATTCGAAAAGGAGGAGGAATTAGAATCAAGATCGGTTAGGGAAATAAAATTGGTTAAGGTTAAGGGGAGTTACGGAACTTATTTAGTCCAGGACAAAGTAACCTGGAAGGATCGGCTTTTTATAGTTGGTATCCTATTTATTATTTTCGTGTTCTCAAAATTTTTTTAAATTATATGGTCACATATTTGGTAACGTATCTAGTCAAACGACTTGAAATAAATTGGAAAAGTATTTATGCAGAATGTGGTGAAATTCATATATATCAATGATTTGGAAAGAATTAATAATGTTTGAAATGCTCTTAGTGGGTTTCCTAAACCGTGCGTCACAGGTTCGATTCCTGTCGGGGCCGTCAAACGTATTACACCGCTAGTTTACAAGCCGTTGAGGCTTTTCGCTAGGCTAGGCGGAGGCTCGCGGTCTACACGCAGAATAGCTGGCAAACAAGAGCGCCTCTTTCGTTATCTCTTATTTCAAGATTTAACGGATGGGGCGTTTTTTGTTGCGTAAAGGTAAGCGGATTGTATGGTGAAGGTCTAAGTCAAAGCAAGCATCCGAATAAATTAACAGCCGGCCGCAATCAAATGAGGGAATCTAGTCGCATGATGCTGCCTAGCATATAGAAACATCTTAAAATGGTAGAATGACCTTGAAAAAGAAAGGAACCCCTTTAAGGGAAGATCTCGGCCAAACGATTCAGTGGACAATGGCAAACAACCAAAGTGTAAAAGTTACAGTTTGATTAGACTGGTTCTTTGAGGATGTAAAGGGGTAAATCCACAGCTTATAAGAATCTGTATAAAGTTGGATGAAGTTGATGTTGATTATATTTCATTTTGATGTAATTGCAGGTGTGGAATTTCTTAATTAAATTGTTCTTTGTAAGACTTTTTCGTTTGAAATTTTACAATACAATGATATAACTCATAAAAAAGTTTGATACAATAATGTTGGTAGGCCGATATATGTCAATTCAAAAAACGGGTTTTGTGGGGTGGAATAATGAATGCTTTTTATTCAGCATTAAATTATGTAAATAGAATGATTTACGAGCCAAATAACTTAACTGTAAAGTCGATTCAAGAGGAAAAACAAAACTCTAAGTATAGTGCTGGTACATTTCGATTATCTTCAAGAACAGTTCGTTTCAGAGTTGCAAATATAACCCCCACCAAAGTAGGACAGTTTGTTGCTTTTTGGGAAAAACAGATGATGGTAAGTTTGGACAATTTATTTTTCCAAAAGAAGTTCTTTTCAAACAGGATATTCTTAGGTCCAGTTCAACAAAGGGGAAAATGGCAATAAGAGTTTATTCTAGCTGGGATAAACCGACTAGTAAGCAAGCTATGAAAACTCAAAAATGGCAGTTGCCCTATTTTGTTGATATGAGTAATCCGAGTAATTTATCCATAGATAAAATAATGAAATTGTATTCGTTTTAATCCTCTGTAAACGGGCGCTATAGCAGTATAACCTTATACCAGAAAAGGATGGATGTTTAAAATGAATAAAATTTATTGGATGTTATTACCCTTTGCGGTAATTATAGGTTTAATTTTTATATTTATTTTTCCGGAAAATGGTGTCATCTATGCTTTTATAACGGTAATTGTTTTTTGGATTGTTTATTACACTTGGACTTATATTACTAAAAAGGATGATCAGAAATAAAATAAAAACTATTCTTCACACGCATAACTATATGCCTCAATTGGGCGCAATCGTTAATCAAAGAAGATAATTAATACTAATAAGATTTGATACAATTACATTGGGAGGCTGGAATACGACTATTCAACAAATATAAGGACTGCATTTTTGGCTCAAAAACGCCGAGATAGAGGATGGTACTTTTGTGTGTCTTTCACTGTTAAAGGGAAAATTTATATCTCCTATTGCCCTTATTTATGTGCCCTTCATTTGACGGAGCTTTTTATATACTAGTTCAATTTAATCGCCTCTATAATCTTCTTGAATAGCACCTTTTCTTCAGCTAAACTAATTCATAGACTAAACTTTTGCAACGAGACTATAGGAAATAGCGATTGGAAAAATCTTGTTACACCTACGCTAGATCCACTTAGGAGGATTCCTGTAATTAAAGAAATTTGAGGGTTTAACAAAAAAGAGCCCCCTTGGTATGATACGAGGTGTCCAAAGCTGATCAGCAAAAAGGACCCTTAATTGATACCCAAGGAGGACTCAAAATGAAT
>NZ_JAGGKH010000027.1 GCF_017873565.1 Lederbergia galactosidilytica | reverse complement strand
AAAGACCTGAACCACCTGTATGAGCGTCGATACTTAAGTTATTGAACCGCCGTATACGAGAACCGTATGTACGGTGGTGTGAGAGGTCGGCTAATTAATTAATGATTAGCCTCCTACTCGATTGTTTTCTTGAGGTACAACTTTTATTAATACGATTCTATTAGTCTTTCAACCGAGAATTTTGAAACCAGAGTCTGCTTTTGAACGTATATATAGATAAATCATTTCAGGATCGCTACTTGCTTTTTTTCATAAGAAAAACTGGTCCATAACTACATAGAGAGGAGTGAGTGAGAATGATTGAAGTGAAGGATAATAAATTATGGGTAAATGGGAAAGATGTCTATCCTGATTTAGAGGCTTATGAAGAGCCTGTACAATTTGTTGATGAGAACAACAAACAGTATCGTTTCTTTGAATGTTATAGTAAAACGACTAAACATCAGCCTGAAACATTGATTGCTTGTGAAGGTAAGTTATTGAAGAAAGATGGTTTTTATGAGGAAATAGCAACTTATAAGAATATTTTATATGAAATAAGAAGTGAAATGGAATCTATGGAAGAGGGATATGAGACAGAACTTCCTAAAAATGTGCAAAAGTTCCATAGAATTTTACAGAAACTTCTTGAGAGCAACTTAGATTCGAATGCGCAAGAGATTATCAGGGAAGTCGATCATCTATTTAATATTGTGATGATCTGTGAGAAGATTGAAGCAGAAGCGACTAAAGAGATATTTAGCCTTTTAGATAATAGTGGAGAAACACTTTCCTTTGATAAAAATGACCTTAATAAGTTAAATCGCTTATTCGCGGATATTGTCGTCTATCCTCTTTACCATGAAGCAGCACTAGAAAAATATAGGCATAAAGATGCCATGGAAAAAATGTTAGATTTCATTACAACCAAACAAATTAAATTAGGATTTTTCGATAAAATCATTGCCGTACAAGTTTTAAAGGATGCAATAAAATCCGCAGAAACGGATCCTGATTTACAAGAATTAATGCCTCATTTGCGTGGTGGGTTATATAGTACAACAGATAGGGAAGCGATTGTGGATGCCGTTGTAAAGCTTTTGGAACAAGAAGCCAGGGAAAGAGTATAAAACATAGATAAATACAAAAAAAGACTAGGTGAATATGCCTAGTCTATTCGCAATCATAAATTTCTGAATGAAAATAAAGTTTGCCTCTTCGAGAGACTCTATTTAAAATCTGTAAAAATACATGTTTAGAAGTGACGGACTCATCAGCCGTTAAAGCAATCGGTTCCATGGACCCATCTTCTTTTTAGCTAAAAGCTATATTCACTCCTATTCTATTACCTCTAACACCTCTGATATCTTGCAGGTTAACGATTAGCATGAACAACATTTTACCCTTTCATAAAAACCATTCGAAAGACCTTTGTTTGGAAATATATGGATATGTTACGCTAAAGATGACCTATTAGTCAAAATGGAAACTTATAGGTCAAAAATGGCCCTCACGAATAAAAAGGGAATCATTGAAAGGTGAAACGGAAAAAGAAAGAAGGTTTTACAATGGCAAAATACGCGATTATTAACCAAGAAACATGTATTTGCTGTGGAAATTGTGAGGGAGTGGCACCTCACATTTTTGACCTTGATCAGGATGGGGTAGCGTTTGTGAAATTAGACGATAATCAAGGACTGACACCGATCCCTGAAGATCAAATGGATAGTTTGATAGAAGCCATGGAAGAGTGTCCTACAGATTCAGTCAAGATAGCTGATCAGCCATTTGCCAATGAGTAAGATGAATTCTACTTTAAAAATTTGAAGGGAGTCATCCAAATGAGGAAAGAAATCGTTTCATTGAAAGAGGTTAAGAAGTTTCAGACGCGTTCAGAGGAGTTTTTTCCATTACAGTGGTATAAAGACATGCTCACATCTCAGCCAATTTATTTTGATGTGGAAACGAATACATGGAATGTGTTTAAGTATGAAGACGTGAAACAAGTATTAAGTAATTATGAATTCTTTTCAAGTGAAGGTCCAAAAACAACCATTTCTGTGGGGGCGAATAATAAAGAAGGAACGATTCCAGATAATGTCAATATCATGGTAGATCCACCCGTGCATAGAAAGAGACGCTCTTTGCTATCTGCTGCTTTTACACCGCGTAGTTTGAAAAATTGGGAACCACGTATCGAGCGGATTGTCACTGAACTTATCGAAGGTATAGAGGAAAACTCCACTGTTGATATCGTCCAAGCACTGGCAGCTCCTTTACCAGGAATGGTAATTGCGGAATTATTTGGTGTCCCAATAGAAGATCGGAGACGCTTTAAACATTGGGTTGATGTTCTTTTCCTCCCTTATGATAAAGAAAACCAACAAGAAATTGAGCTGAAAAAACAAGCTGCAGCCAAAGAATATTATCAATATCTCTACCCAATCGTTCTTCAGAAACGATTAGATCCATCCGAGGATATTCTCTCTGATTTAATTAAAGCAGAAGTGGATGGCGACAAGCTTACAGATGATGAAATTGTTCGAATTACTATGGCCCTTTTAGGAGCAGGAGTTGAGACAACAAGCCATGCGCTAGCAAATACTTTTTATTCATTGCTTTATGATGATCCTTCCCTATATAAAGAACTCCGAAATGATTTAGAATTGGTCCCGAAAGCTGTTGAAGAAATGTTACGCTATCGTTTTCATAATACGAAAAGGGATCGCACAGTGAAACAAGATAATTGTTTATTAGGACCCGAAATGAAAAAAGGCGAGATGGTCATTGCCTGGATGAGTGCGGCAAATATGGATGAAGCGATGTTTGCGGATCCTCTTTCGCTTAATATTCATCGGCCAAATAATAAGAAACATTTAACATTTGGAAAAGGCCCGCATTTTTGCCTTGGTGCGCCGCTTGCGCGATTAGAATTAACCCTTACTTTAAAGGGATTTTTACAAAAGTTTTCTCGAATCGAATCCGTAGAATCCTTCGATTTAGAGGGAAATTTAACAGAATCAGCTACAGGACAGTCTTTAACACATCTTCCAATGAAGGTATATAAATAAAACTCGCGAAGGAAAACGCTCGCAAAGTAGAAGCCCAAAACTGGGCAACATTTAGAGTTGAATGCGATTTAGTTGAAGATGAAAAATCTAGTTAAAATCCATTAATTTTTTTGAGAAGGGAGATTGTGATGAAGACTACAGACCATATGATAGCAGAAAAAGTTGCATTTAGCCTTTTTAGTGCAGATGGTGGTGAACTAACGACAAATCCATTTCCATTATTTGCGCAATTGCGGTCAGTCGGCCCCATTGTTCCGATCCCGATCCCATTGGAAGGAACAGACCGCCAAGGATGGATGGTAACACAGATGAAAGAGGCTGTACAAATTTTAAAAGACCATACACATTTTACCGTCGATCCCCGTTCTATTAGTGGTAATGTTCCGCTCAAGCATAGTATAAGTGGGAACGATGGAGAGTCCGATAGTTCCACGTTCTTTACGGGCAATTCCATGCTCTCTGTTGATGAACCTGATCATCGTCGGTTACGTGGACTAGTGTCCAAAGTTTTTACACCTAGGTTTATCGAAGGCTTGCGTCCGCGGATGCAAGAGATAGCTGATGAATTGCTTGATCAGGTACAAGAGCGAGGCGAGATGGATCTGATCAAAGACTATGCTTTTCCTTTACCGATTAATGTCATATCTGAAATGCTTGGAGTTCCACAAGCAGACAGGGCGCAAATTCGTATTTGGTCTAACGCCTTAGCACATGGGCAAGGATTAGGAAAACAAGATGAGAGTGTCAAAGAACATATGCGCGCCTTTGGAGAATATACATCACAGTTAGTAGCAGAAAAACGTCTGCACCCAGCAGATGACTTAATCAGCCAGATGGTGGCGATTGAAGAAGCAGGGGATCGGCTTAGCGAAGAGGAACTACTTTCAATGATTACACTGTTAATCTTTGCGGGGCATGAGACAACCTCCAATCTGATTGGCACTGGCACATTAATGTTATTGGATCATCCTGATCAGCTTAAGAAGCTGAAAGCAGACCCCAGTCTCGTTCCCTCGGCAGTGGAAGAATTGCTGCGCTTTAATGGACCAGCCACCATAGTCGGCCCGCGTTTCGCTATGAGAGATATTGAAATTGCTGGCCAGCAGATCAAAATGGGGGATATGCTCCTCGTCATCCCGACTTCAGCAAATCGAGATGAGACCCAGTTTTCCGATCCAGAAGAGCTGGATATTGCGCGCAATGTCAATCGTCACCTCGCCTTTGGACATGGTATCCACGTCTGTTTGGGAAAGCCGCTCGCCCGTTTGGAAGGAGAGATTGCCTTTGCCACTCTATTCAAACGCATGCCCAACCTGAGGCTTAGTGTTCCGCGTGAGCGCATTACTTGGAGCTTTAGTCTTAACTCACGAAGTTTAACTGCTCTGCCAGTCGCTTTTTAGCATAGGGTCCTCGTTTTGAG
This sequence comes from Lederbergia galactosidilytica, assembly GCF_017873565.1. GTDB lineage: Bacteria > Bacillota > Bacilli > Bacillales > Bacillaceae_C > Lederbergia > Lederbergia galactosidilytica. The sequence goes on along the minus strand of NZ_JAGGKH010000027.1, from coordinate 45,354 downwards.
AAGACGAATATCCCCCCTTGTATTGACTTTGTTTGTGGGGGGATATTTATTCATATTGGCTTTTTAAAGCGATTTTTAAAAAATAATCGAAGCTATTCGGCTGTAAACCTAGATTTACTTGGCGCGTGTTCGATCTGGAGACTGTTAATAAGCTCCTTCCTTATTTCCTTAAGGGAATGAATCTGTTCGAGATTATGAAGCATTCCTTTAAGAATGGCCATTCTTGGCTGCATATTCATCAATTCTTGCTCCATAATGGTTAGAGATTGAATCGCTACTTCTTTTTGGCTATTAGGGATTGACTGAACTTTTAAATGATTTTTCATTTGCTTAATCAATTCGAAAGGATGGACTCTTTTTTCTCCGGCTTCTTCTAAGTATAACGACCACAAGTTTTCATTCATTAATGGTTCAATATTACTGTCCAATAGACCTTTGATCATGAAATCAATTTGCGCCATGACAAAACGAACTACTTTTTTGATTGGTAAAGGGAATTGCTTCAAGATAATTAATTCCATGTATTGTTTGGTCATTCCCATTAATAAAAAAGCGCCATCTGCAGCGTAAGGCACCATTTCCTTTCCATAGATTTTGATTAAAGAATGCTCAACCCATTTAACCTCCGCAATATTTTGCCGATGTAAATAACGGTAAATATTCTTATCTGACAGTCCTGAAAGCTCCTGTCCTTGTAATCTGTAAAATTCTTGATGTTCAATATAATGCCTTAATTTAATTTCAAATTCCTTGATGAATTTTTCTGCAGTAGACAAGGAAGCATCTTCTTCAATAAGCATGATTTGCTCTTCCATATAGTGAAAATAATATTGCAAGATATTTAAAAGTAAATCTTCCTTTGATTTAAAGTATAAATACAGACTCCCCTTGGAAATTCCACAAATATCGGCGACTTCCTGCATCGATGTGCGATTATAACTCTTGGATGAGAAAAGCTTCATTGCTGTGATTAATATATGTTTTTCTTTTTCAGAATCTCTCTTCCTCATAGGAATACCCCTTTTTAAAAATCTCAATAAAATCGTAATTTAATATTATCATAACATATTGCTCTTAAGAAAAATCTATGGTGTTCTTTCGGGAATGGCAAGAAAAATGGAACGAGAAAAATGTGAAGTGGATTTTAAGGGATTAGACAAGTACTATGAATGTGAAGTTGGAAATGTTGTTTACAATATATTTATTAATTCGGTTTGCTGAATAGTAAATTCAATATAAAATGATAAAAGGGGCTATAAAATATGATCAAGGGGAACGTTGATGAACATAATAACGGACAGGTTAATAATACGTAAATTTACAAATGACGATTGGCAAAGTGTATATAGTTATACATCTGATCATGATGTGATGAAATATATGCCTGAAGGTGTATTGTCTGAGGAAAATGCGAAGGAATTTGTAGAGAAAAACATTGGGGAAAATGCTGAAAATTTTCCAGTAGTGTTACACAAAGAAGACATATTGATTGGTCACATAGTATTCCATCAATATTTTGGAAGTCATACTTATGAGATCGGTTGGGTATTCAATCCAATTTATCATAATAAAGGTTATGCATCTGAGGCAGCATATTCCGTATTAAAATATGGTTTTGAGACCATGAATTTACATAGGATCATCGCGACTTGTCAACCAGAGAATATTCCATCATGGCGAGTTATGGAGAAAATTGGTATGAGAAAAGAAGGTTATTTTAAAAAGTGTATACCACAAGGAAATGAATGGTGGGATGAATATTATTATGCGATCTTACAAGAAGAGTGGAAATCTTAAATTATGCAATGAACGGGTGTAAAGCATAGAAATTTAGAACCTATCATATCCGGGAGTTACATTCATAAAACATATGCAATGACGGTTTGTTGCTGAATACAATTGTAAACGCAAATTGTCTTTTACTAGTATTGGTTTTTAAAGATCAGGCTATTATGTTACAAGAAAAAAGTAATAAGAAGCTAGAGAGCAGGGGAATTCATAATTACTCAAAAGAGAATGGAGGAAGTATATTGGATAAAAGTGGAATGTTTCAAGATTTTAATTTTAAATTAGTGGTGATTGAAGCGTTATTAGATCTTGAACCACATTTTTTGCAAGAATTAAATGACTTGAAAAATAAGTATGTAGACGATTTTGAATGGTATGTTGGCGCCGGACCAATTGCTGAAATTAGGGATTACTTAGAGAAGCTGCGTTTGGAAGCAGATGATTTGGCTAAGATTGAACAGCTGATATTTGATGGTGGTCATGAAATTTATCATATTCTCAAACCAGATTGGGATGGTGAGGATGAATTATTTGATGTCGAATCGGTAGAAGGTTTTCAGCATCTTAAGAATTTGAAAACAGTTGATTATATCTCAATGTGCAATCCGAAAGTATTGGGACCCTTTGAAAAAGCGGGGATTGAAATTCGCTAGATAATAAATTTCCAATCTAGTAAAAGTTTGAATGAAACGAAGGGCATTTTGCGCATAGTTTTGACTGCAGGATACTGAATATCTACGTTCAGTGAAGGAGGAACATATGGACTGTCAGGCTGCACTGCACCAAATTGAGGTGGCAGTAGAAACAATTGATCAAATAATCGATACATTGCTGGAAGAAGATTTACTAAAACAGCCTACTCCCTATAAACATTCGATCGGAGAGTTATTAGAACACCTAGCCCTCATTTGTGTAGCGGATAGACTTATCGCCAATGAAGCATCGAAAGAAGAAATGGAAAGTTTTTATTCTAACATATCCTATAAAACACTCGCCTTAATTAAAGACGGTTTACGTACAAATTTTAAAACCTTAAAAACGGAGTATCTGAATTTAACAGACGAAGAGCTTAAAAGGGAAACAACCTCCTATTGGGGTGTAACTTATACGTAATATGAGTGGCTACTAGAAACGTTAGCCCATATCTATCACCATCGGGGACAATTACATAGGAAAGCGAAGCGCCTGTTTAGCGACGTACAAATTTAAAGGCTTCTGACGAGATAAGGGAAACACATTGAGCCTGAAGGGCGAACTGATGTTGACTTATCGTAGGAAGTAGACGTAAATTTGCTAGTTGCTAGGTGCTGTAGCTGGACATGCGATGCTTGTTCATTGTTATCAGCAAGATTCTAATATCTCGATGTTTGAATAAGGGCATTAAAATTAATTAAAAGAAAAAACAAGGTGGTTCACGGATGAATATAGAATTAACAAGATTCAGAGTCAAAAAAGGAAAATCTAAGTTAGTAGACGAATGGATGAAATTTTTAAATGATCATATGCACGAGGTTTTATTAACATTAGAAGATGAAAAGATGTATGTAGAAACGATTTTTAGAGAAAACCTCGATGGTCAGGAATATTTATATTGGTATTCGATCCAAGGGGATGCTGGTCAAGACGTAGAAGAATCTGAGCATTGGGTTGATAAAAAACATCTCGAATTTTGGGAGGAATGTATAGATCCTACGTTTAGGACTGTGGATCTCAATCCAGAGGTTGTAATGATACCTAAAAGAGTGAAAGAGAGTTTTGAAACTGGTGGAAGTAGGGGGTAGCTACCTGTTAATCTAATGTACTTAGTCAAGTGCTTTATATACACTAGCACGTTGGGAAGAGAGGTTAACACCATTTATCTCGTGATGGGGCCCGCTTGGCTAGTAGTAACTCCATTCGGTTCATTTCATGTTTTTAGTCGCTTTTTCTTCTTTGCTCTTGCGTATAACGTTACGTCATACGTTATATTGAAATTGAAAGGGGGAGGAAAATGAAACGGAAAAAAACTTGGGGCATTTCCATCGGCATACTTGCAATGTTATTCTTGACCATTTATATCTTTAGGGACGATGGTACGATGAGTGATTTTGTTTCGATTGAAGGCCATGAGCAATTCACTAAAGCTTATGATGGAGCAATGGAAGTTCTACCGGAACCAATCGAATCGAGAAAAATCGGTACTGATTTTGGAGAAGTTCAGCTCTACAAATTCCAAGAAAATGACACATTAGATCAAATGCCATTATTGCTGCTTCCTGGAAAAGGAGCTTCTACTCCTATGTGGGAACCCAATTTACGCTATTTTCTAGAACACCGTCCTGTTTATACGCTTGATTTGCTTGGGGAGCCAGGATTAAGTACAGAAACAAAACGCATTGAAACCGCAGAAGACCAAGCGATCTGGTTAGAGCAAGTATTAGAACAGCTCCCCGAATCAGATATTCATTTATTAGGATTATCATTCGGCGGATGGAGTGCAACGAATGTAGCTCTCACCTTCCCGGAAAAAATTCAATCACTCATCTTAGTAGATCCCGTATATGTATTTGGTCCCATCCCATTCAAAATGATCATCGCATCTATCCCTGCTAGCGTGCCGATTGTACCGAAACCTATTAGGGAGACGATGCTCAGCTACATTTCAGGTGGGATAGAAATGGATCAAAGTGATCCAACTGCCAATTTAATTGAAACGGGAATGCGAACATATAAAAGTAAGTTGCCAATGCCCAAAAAAATCAAGCCAGAACAATTAGCGGAATTAGAGATGCCTGTGCTCGGTATATTAGCAGGCGGATCCACTATGCATCATGCTGAAAAATCGTATCAGACTGGTGTAGTTTATTTGCAAAACCCTAACAGTGAGATGGTGCTATTTGCGGATGCCTCTCATGCCATTAATGGAGAATATCCTGAAGAGTTAGTAGAGACTATTGAAAGCTTTTTAGGGAAACTCAAATAAAAGGGATGAGATGATGAAAAAGGAATATTCTGTAAAGGAAATGAGTGAACACTCAGGCGTGACACCTCGAACGATCCAGTATTATGATAACGAGGGGATTTTAAAAGCAAACCGAAACGAACTAGGGCACAGGGTTTATTCTGAAAAGCAACTTTATTTACTTGGACAGATTACGTTTTATAAATCGATTGGTTTTTCCCTGAGTGAGATTAAAGACAAGTTAGTTACCGTAGAGAATAAAGATATAAAAAGTATTCTCGATGATCAAGAGTCAGTGCTTTACTCTCAAAAAGAAAGTATCCAGGCTAAACTAGATGGAGTAATGGTAGTAAAAGAATTAATAAATAAAGGATATAAAACACCGTGGGAAGTGTTATCTTATTTGATACGCTCCTTGAATGATGTAAATATGTTAACTTGGAAAGAGTATAAGTTTTCTGAAAAGGAAGCAAAAATATTTCAACAGGTATTTACATCCGAAACCATGGCTTTAGACTTTTACAATACCTTTAGAAAGTTATCATTACGAGCCGCTGCCTATAAGGCCTCAAAAGTTCCAATCGAGTCGTCTTTAGCCAGATCATTAGCAAATGATTGGCACGACATGGTTCGGAATGTAACAGAAGGTAATGAAGAGATACTCACCGCCTTTCAATCAGTCGATAAAAATAGGGAGCAATGGAATTTAGGAGAACGTCATCTTATCGAGAAAGCAGAAGCTTATTTAGAGGATGTTGTAAAGTATCACCAGATTAAGTAATAAGAGACAAAGCTTTTCCCCCAAGCGGTAAAAACCTAATTTTTGGGTACCCATTTCTCTTTAAAATATTGGTCCTATGCTTTGTGTTATCTACAAATGGGGTGTTACTATGAAGGTTGAGAATATTAAAACCATAGGTAATACTGAAATCGTCATTAGTACGAATGATGAAGCAAACGAGGCTGGGAGAAAGGTGTTTTCGCTTAAGAAAACTCCGAACTACTAGCGTGAAAATAACCCGACCCGGAAATATACCTCGCTTTCCGAAGGCCTGCAGGATGTGGGCCATGCAGGCGTTGCGCTTTGAGCCTGCCGCTAGGTCGGCACGAATTTAGCCTGCGTTCCCTAGTGTCAAGCCTCCTCATTGAATGGAATTTAATGTAATGCGGTAGATTTCTATAACAACGATCAAGGATTATAGAAAGAAGGGATTAAATAGGGTAACTTTAGGGCTTGGTTTCATTAGGAGGGAAGATGAATGAATTTACCAAATAAAATAACGGTAATAAGGACATGTTTTATACCTGTTTTTTTAATTTTTTTATTGGCTCCGTTTACATTTGCTAAGATTAAAATAGGTGATAGTAATTTATCTATTGCTCATCTTGTTGCGGCGTTATTATTTATTATCGCCTCGATTACGGACGGATTGGATGGATATTATGCAAGGAAATTAAATTTAATTACTGATTTAGGGAGATTTTTGGATCCATTAGCTGATAAATTATTGGTAGCTGCTGCGTTGATTGCCCTAGTCAATATGCAGATTATTCCAGCCTGGATTGCGGTGATTATTTTAAGCCGCGAGGTCGCAGTAACGGGATTACGTCTTATAGCTGTGAAGAAAGGAATCGTCATTGCAGCAAGTAACATTGCGAAATGGAAAACACGTCTTCAAATCATCTCTATTTCAGCATTACTATTGCATAATTACCCGTTTGTTTATTTAGGAATTCCATTTGATGTTTTATCATTATGGATCGCCATGGTTGTAACTTTATTGTCGGGATGGGATTATTTTGTTAAGAATAAACATATTATTTTACAAAGTATTTAACTATATGTATTTTCAACCAAAATGAAAGCCAGTTTGAGTTGTTTAGCATTCGATACACGAACACTAAGAAAATTTGAATGGGAAGTAGGAGAAAAAGATGGAGGCAGAGTTGAAAACGTTATTTTTAATTGATCTAAAGGGGGACTTGAGCCTCGAGTTTAGTAAGTTGGTTTCAATGATGAATTATACGAGGGTAATGACTCTTGAGGAGGTAAAACAATTAACAAAAGAGGAATTGGATTTTCTATATGATGATGATGCTAATTCAATAGGGATGTTATTGGCACATATGGTAGCAGTAGAAAAAGCGTATCAAATTGAAACATTCCATAATCGGAAGGTTACAGATGTAGAAATTGCCGAATTAAATCCTGCTTTAGAATTAGGTGGAAAAGCACGAGAACAAATCCGGGGAAATACAATCGACTTTTACATTAATGCTTTAGTGGAAACTCGGAATGAAACGATTGAAAAGTTTAAAACACTTCCGGATGAATGGTTATTCCAGCAAACACCGTTCTGGTTCGATCAACCAGCAAACAATTATTTTAAATGGCTTCATGTGTTTGAGGATGAATTAAATCATAGAGGGCAAATAAGGATCATCAAGAAAATGTTGGTGAAGAAGGACTAGATTTTGATGGGAGTGGAAAGGGGAAATGCCTATCCAGATGTAGAGGCATTAAACTATATGATCAATTGATCCCTCATTATAAGGTAAAAGTAAATAAAGATTTTCAATAAGCTCTACGGGTATTTTAAGCAATAAACTGATTGCTGGGGAAATATCCCAACCAACAGACTATGTCTTTAATCATGAATAGAATATAAAAATGAAATAACATTTCAGAAGGCGGCATCTTAACCATAAAATGTAGCCTTCACAGTCAATCGAGTCTGTAATGAAGGAGAAGCATATGGACTGTAAGGTGCATTGCATCAAATTGATGTGCAGTGGAAACAATGGATTAAATATCGACACATTAGTGGGAAAGGATTTATAGGAAAGACCTAGCTCCGATAAACATTCGATCGAGAATGGTTAATATTCCTACACGGGGCTCCCTTGTATTTTCAGGACTATACAAACTATGGTTTGTAGTAAAACGCAAAATATGTAGTGTAAAAAGTGAATCGTGGTCATATATGTATGATGATGCAAAAAATACCGATGAAATTGGATTGGTTGAGATCCATAATGCAAGTCATTGTTCCAATCAGGATAATCCATTGGAATTTAATGATGCATTGATAAGGTTTTTAAAGGAATAGAAGAAAGTTATTCAATATGAGAGATTAAAACGGACTATATTGAAAAAAAGGAGCGAATGGTTATCGAACTATATTTTTTTCGTCACGCACAGGGACAGCATGTATTAAGACCACCACAAAGCTTACAAATGTTAGACCCTTCCTTAACTGAGATAGGGGAAGCACAAGCAGATTGGCTCCAAAAAACATTTCCAGTTTCCACAGATGATTTATTTATCATTAGTCCTCTTAGACGTACGATCCAAACTGCATTAATCTGGACAAACGATGTACACTGTCAAAAAATTGTTCATCCATTTATAGGTCCTCGAATGTTTCCTTTATTATCAGCAGAGAGCGCTTATGGTTGTGACCAAATATTAAAAATAGAAACGATTAAAAAAGAATTCCCCCAACTGGAGATGGCAAATATAGAAGAAATCCATTGGCAAACAGGGATTAATACAATTCCTCAAGATACATTTATTGATTTAGCCAAACAATTTATTACTTGGTGTAAAAGCCTCAATAAAGATAGGATATTCATTGTTTCTCATGATGGAACGATTACAGCGTATCGCCAATATTTAGGGGAAGCTGTGACGCGTGATCATTTTTTAGGAGATATAGGTTGGCATAGAGTTACTACGTAAAGCTACTTTTAAAGAGAGAATATAAGCCGTTACTTATGAGATTCATTTTAAAATGAACTATCAAAATATTGGGAAATTAGGTGATGGGAGAGAAAAAGGTGAATAAATTAGGATTTGTCATCATTACATTTTTTGCTCTCATAGGCTTAGTAGGATGTTCAAATGAGACGATGAAAAAAGCCAAGGAAAGTTGGGAAGAGAGTCCAACACTTATTAGGGAGATCATAGTGACTGATGATGGGCAAACGGACGATTTTATTTTCCGCATTGGCGATACAGGAAAACTTGGATTTGGCGAATACGGCCCCTTTATAGAAGAGGAATCACAGAAATATATATGGCATTTTTTGGGGAGAGGAAAAGTTATTAACACAGCCCGTTTAAGGTTGGTGGTGTGAATTTGGAAACGAATGAGCAAATGACTGTTTTTGAATTCCCTTCCAATGGTTCGCTTGCACCTAATTCCGGGCAGACCATCACATCCCATCAATGATGATGTTACCGAATGTCGGGATGTGGAAGTTAGAGGCATATATTGGAGAGGAATTACTTGGCAATGTATTTGTAAAGGTAAAAAAAGGGAAAAACAATGAGGTTTGTATATTATAATGATACGGGAAGAGAGGTTAGCATTCATCCCGCAGCAAATTTAAGTGCAATCAAATGTGATATCAATATTATAAAGCCATTGGAAGAATGAGCTTTCATCTACCACTCATACTTATCCTTGGGTAAAAATGTGGGATTATGGTGAAAAACATGGATTAAGTATTTTAGTTTCAGCAGAACAGGAAGCTGATGAATAAAGGAGACTTACTGTCTTGAATGCAAAATGTATTAGATTCTACGAATTTGGTAGCCCTGAAGATGTGTTAAAAGTTGAATATCAAAGTATCACACACCCAAAAGAAAATGAGGTCCTTGTACGAATGTTGACCCGCCCCATTAATCCATCTGATTTAATTCCTATTAGTGGAGCGTATTCCCATCGAATTGCTTTGCCGATGATTCCTGGCTACGAAGGTGTGGGAGTTGTCGAAGCGATCGGTCCAGTCGTTTCAAAAAATCTGATTGGTCAACGGGTTTTACCTCTGCGTGGTGAAGGTACATGGCAAGAATTTGTGAAAACATCTGCTCCGTTTGCTGTCCCCATACCAGATTCTATCGATAATGTGTCGGCAGCCCAATTGTATATTAATCCCATTACAGCGTGGGTGATTTGTAGGGAAGTTTTAATCTTAAAACCCAATGATTGGTTATTAGTGAATGCTTGTGGATCTGCGATCGGACATATTTTTGCTCAATTAGCGAAGATTCTTGGCTTTCGCCTGATTGCGGTGACGAGAGATGATACATATACTGATGTTTTGCTTGGGCTAGGGGCTTCTCAAGTGATTGATACTTCGAAAATGCCGCTTTATGAAACTGTCATGACTTTAACAAATGGCATGGGAGCAACAGCAGCAATTGATTCAATCGGTGGAAGGGATGGGGATGATTTAGCATTCTGTGTCCGTCCGAATGGACAATTTTCCACTATTGGCCTTTTATCGGGAGTCCCGGTCAATTGGGCAAATATTGTTAACAAAGCCAAAGTGAATGTGAAGATGTTTCATTTACGCCATTGGAACAAAAATGTTTCAGCGGATCAATGGCAAAGAACATTTAAAAGTATAATAAAACTTGTAGAAACTCAGCAGCTACGTTTGATGAAGCCTAACTCACAATATGATTTGCTAGATGTAAAAAAGGCGGTTAAATCTGTAAAGAGAAGTAGAGGAAAAGTGTTTTTAACAAGTAGCTTGCGGTAACTATACATGGAGATTAAGTGGAAAGGAGAGACTATATGCGGAAGGAAGATTTTGAAGTACCTATAAGATGTAAGGGAATAGCCGTAGTTTTACTGAAAAAAATGGAAAATGAATATAAAGTTTTATTATTGAAAAGAGCAACCCCAATACTGCAAGATGTTTGGTGTTATATGGGGGGAAGTATTGAAAGTGGAGAAACGGCTTGGGAATCTGCTTTACGAGAAATCAAAGAAGAAACGGGGATTTCTAAAATCTTATTATATTCGGCAAATAAGTTCGATCAAATTTATTCTCCCCAGGAAAATTATGTTTATTTAGCTCCTGTATTTGTAGGTTACGTGGAAAATGATGAGGAAGTAGAATTAAATGAAGAACATAGTGAGTATAGATGGCTATCATTCACTGAAGCGATCGAAACAGTTTCATTGCCTGGAAATGATGAGGTTCTTCTATCCATTGAAAAGCATTTTGGAGTGGATAAACCACCGGAGTATTTGCAGATCGAATATTAGAATATGTTTTTCGTAATCCAAGTTGAGGATGGCTTTCTTTTAATAAATATTAAGCTTTTGGAGCCAGATATATAGAGTATAAATATTAAAATAGGAAAGAAGGGGGGAGGACTGATGGGTTCAAGAATCATGCATTCAATTATCGGTTATAAAATTGCGGAGGCTTTAACAATTAAAGATCAATCTGCATTTTTGCTTGGAAATGTAGCTCCTGACGCTGTTTTTTCATTTGAAGAAAAGAATGCATCCCATTTCTTTATCGGTAATGTTCAAGACTATTCGAGGCGGGTGGACGATCAAGGTTTTTTACATAAATATCGTTCACATATAGAAAGCAAAAACGATTATCTTATGGGCTATTATGCCCATTTAATTGCCGATGATATTTGGCTAAGGGGATTTAATCTTTCTTGGTTAAAAAACAGAATGGAAGCTGATGAAGGATTGTATACTTTATATCATCAGGATTTCCGATTACTAAATGGAAAATTATTAGAACACTACGGCCTCACGAATGATTTGCAAAAGGCTTTTGGTCAAATTCCTGCAATGATCGATTTGGAAGAAGTGAAAGCGCAAGATGTGGAAAAATTCGTTCCTTCTGTATTAGGCGATATGGAGTATGAAGAGAAAGTTATACATGAAAAACTTAATGTTTTTACATTCGTTCAAATTATTGGCTACATAGAAACATCTATCGATCTCGGACTCTTGAAAATAAAGCCTTTACTTGCCTAATTAAATGAAAGATTACAAAATATATATTGTCAAAACTTATTCTCGTATTCAATCAGCGGAATATCGGATTATAAATTATTCGTTGTGTGCTCTTACATCTAGAAAGAACATAGTTGCTAGCAGGATACATAAATATGTACGAGTGACGGTGTGTAATAGGATTAGAGAGATGATGAAGGTTTTTTCCAGAAAACAATCATGAGGGCATGCTCACAACCTAAGCATTGAAAAAGATAAAGCTAGTTTCCCTTGTACATAAGGCGGAGTGAGCGAAGCCACTTCAGTTTCATGGATGAAGTATACGCTCATTATGCGATGAATATCCTTTGCGTAGCCCCGCCCACCAAGAATGCAAGGATAATGCCAATAATAGCTAGAATTAGGGATGCTATTAGTATAAAGAAAAGATTGGCATCAAGTCGTATTGTGAATAGTAAAATTTCAATCAATAAAAGCGTTACCAAATAAATTGTCCCGTATTTGTTCATAAGAGCCTCCTTAAGCAGAAAGAATGTATATTTTAGCAGATTAAAGATATTAGCAGAGAGAATTTTAATCTAAATGAAATTAGAAAGAAGCATCTAATACTATTGCGATTTTCTTTACTTTTTAGAGTCATCCATGTATGCTTGATTATGTTTTGGATGTATTTATGATTCAGACACTATCATGGCGTTTTTACATAAGGGGTATTATATCAATGACACAATCGAAAGAACAATGGACATCAAAACTAGGCTTTATTTTGGCAACTGCTGGGTCTGCGATCGGATTAGGCGCAATTTGGAAATTTCCTTATATTACGGGTGTTTCGGGTGGGGGAGCATTTTTCCTTATCTTTTTAATTTTTACAATTTTCATTGGAATGCCGATTTTATTAGCGGAATTTGTGATCGGACGCGGATCACAGAAGGACGCTGTATCGGCTTATAAATTTTATGCCCCAGGGTCTAGTTGGCACCTAATTGGTGTACTTGGAATGTTGACATGTTTTATCTTATTATCATTTTACAGCGTTGTTGGCGGATGGATCCTGATCTTCCTATATGAAACAATGGCCGGTCATTTATCAGGATTATCCGAGCAAATGTATGGGGATGTTTTCAACTCCGTGATTGCGAATCCTTTCTATGCTATTATTGGACAATTTATTTTTATCATTATTACGATTGTTGTGGTAGCAAAAGGTGTTCAGAAAGGAATTGAGCGGGCGAGCAAGATTATGATGCCTGCACTGTTTATTGCTTTTCTTATTTTAATTATTCGTTCCCTAACATTGGACAATATCAGCGAAGGACTTTCCTTCTTTTTATACCCAGATTTTTCAAATTTGTCATCAAAAACGATTTTATTTGCACTTGGCCAATCTTTCTTTTCTATCAGTGTCGGGGTATCTGTTATGGTGACATATAGTTCTTATTTGTCTAAAAAGGAGGATCTTCCTAAATCCGCCTTTACGATTGTGATGATGAATGTTTTAATTTCAATGCTTGCAGGACTAGCTATTTTCCCGGCCGTATTTTCATTTGGCTTTGAACCAACCGAAGGACCTGGCTTATTGTTCGTTGTTCTGCCAGCCGTATTTGATAAAATTCCATTTGGTTCTCTCTTCTTGATTCTGTTTTTAGTGTTATTTTTATTTGCGACATTAACTTCGGCTTTCTCGATGGTAGAGATCATTGTTGCGGCGATCACAAAAGGAGATCAGCGCAAACGGCAGAAGGTTACGTGGATAACAGGGATTTTGATTTTTATTGTTGGGATTCCTTCCGCTTTATCAGCAGGGGTCTTGAGTGACTTTACACTATTTGGAAAAACGATGTTTGATCTATCAGATTATCTTGTCTCAAATATACTTATGCCTATAGGTGCTTTGCTTATTTCGATATTTGTCGGATTCAAAATCAACCGAAAAACATTATGGGAAGAGATAAATTCCGGTTCGAATAATGGTAAGAAAATATATGCAGTATGGCTTTTACTAATAAAATATGTTGCTCCTATCGCCATTATTATTGTGTTTTTAGATGCGATCGGTGTACTATAACCCGATTTCTCCTAGCCCTTGGTAAATAAACCAGGGGCTAGTCTATTGTATAGGTCATCATATCCCCCCAGGATCTCACACTCTTGTTATTCAACCTCTAATCAACTCACCTACTAAAAGTTGGAGATATAGCATATGTAAATGCTTTGTCAGGGGGAGCGTGGAATCACCCAAACTGTTTTTGAAGTATGGCTTTTGATCATTTGAGATATGCTAGACATACTCCCTTTTTTGTGCTCAGATTTTTAAGTTTACCCAAAAGTTAAAATTACCTTCGTACAGTAATAGGCAGCAAAAAAGCCAGTAATAAATCGGCCTTTTTGCTGCCTATTTCAGGTTTATTCACAGGGAAAAGCTAGAGGTACTTTCAGTTTTGAAGGCTTATGTCAGGGTGCAAAAGCAGGAATTTCGTTTGGGGAAACACGTGTTCGTTTCCTTAAGAAATTGAATCTAATACTATTCTTAGTATCTGCAATAGTTACTTTCATGACCCTCAAAATTGAAAAGAAAAACTTTTTTTTGATGCGGTAATGGAACGTGTAAGAGGAATTAAATCAAAGGATTTGATCCAAATGTTTTGTATCGCTTTTCAGCGGGGATGAAGGCTATTTTTGAAAAAGATACATACGGAATACAACATTTTAGGCAAATTGAAAAACGTGGCACTTCTATTCAATATGCATTTCGCCAATGAACAATGAAAATGAAATACATGAGGTTCTTGCAAGATTCCTACTCATTTTAAAAAGCGATAATTGGAGTGTCGGCTGGCGACTCCTGTGGGATGAAGCGTCCAGCTAGAGACCCTGCAGGAGCGTAGCCTTAAAGATTAGGATCAAAGGCTAAATACTCGCCGTCCTGGCGGAACGCCTTTGTGACCCACATCCTGTGGGCCTCAAGACACGTCCCTCGGAAAGCGTCCAGCCAGAACGGAAATCAACAATCTTATCTTATCCGCTTACCTTTTTAAAAAAATGTACTGCTGTACGTTTATTTGTCTTGTCTAAAATAAGCAACTAGAAATCAATCTACCGATATCTATACGGAAATATAATTAATGGAAAAAGGCTATTTCTTTCAATGAAAAACGGTAAACTTAAAACTATGATTTATTGGTAATGAAATTGCCACAATTTTTAACAAAAAATGTGGCGAACTGTTGATAGATTTAGCCTTAGATCTCCTCTATATTATATACATATAAGGAGTTGAAAAACATGATTGGTATGAATATACGTGTTTTGCGTAAAAAACATAAACTAAATCAAGAACAGTTAGCTGAGAAAGTGGATGTATCAAGGCAGACTGTAGCTAAGTGGGAAAGCGGTGAAGCTGTGCCTGATATTTATAAAGGCAAAATACTAGCTGATATTTTTCAAATAACTTTAGATCAATTGTCCCGTGACATGAGTGAAGAAGAGACAAAGCGACTCGCTCCTAAGGGAAGGCAATTTTTCGGTGTTGTGAAGGTAGGAGAAAGAGGTCAGATTGTCATTCCTAAACAGGCGCGTGATATGTATCAGATTCAAGCAGGGGATAAGCTCGTGATTTTGGGAGAAGATGCGACAAAAGGAATCGCCGTCTTAAAAACGGAGGGTTTCTTACAGTTGGCAGAGATGATCGAAAAAGCTGAACTAGCGGACGGTGATATAGAATGAGTAAAATTATATTTTTCTCCATACCTGCACATGGACATACCAACCCTACTATTCCACTTGTAACCGAATTAGTAAATAGAGGCCATCAAGTTTGGTATTATTCATTTCTGGAGTTTCAGGCAAAAATAGAAGGTGCTGGTGCCAGATTTATTGCTTGTGATGAATATTTGCCGAAGCTATCACAAGAAGAATTGGAACGTAAGGCAGGTAAGGATTTTGCTGCATTAATAGAAATGATCGTTGATACAACGATTGCATTGGATGAAAAGGTCTGCAAGGAATTAAGGGATATTCAACCAGATTGCATTGTGTCCGATTCTTTATGCTTTTGGGGGAAATTATTTGCACAGAAGCTGCAGATCCCCTATATTTGTTCAACTACAACTTTTGCATTTAATAAATATACGGCAAAAATGATGAAGAGAAGCCTCGGAGAGATTTGGAAAATGTTTGTAGGTATGCCAAAAATTAACAAAAAAATTCAACTATTAAAAGATTATCAGTATCAAGTAGAGAATTTTGTCTCGATTATTCAAAATGATAATGAAACAGACACTATTGTTTATACATCGAAAGAATTCCAGCCATTGGCGGGTACTTTTTCTGACCGATTTTCCTTTGTTGGACCATCTATTAAGACATTCCCATCTAAGCAAAATGATAAGAAAGATAGAAAATTAATCTATATTTCCCTTGGAACTGTATTAAATCAAAATTTCCCTTTTTATCAAAACTGTGTTGAAGCATTTGCCAATACGGATTATGATGTCCTGATGTCTGTTGGTGAAAAAACTGTGATTTCAGTACTTGGGAGTTTGCCCAGAAATTTTACAGTGAAAAACTCTGTTGATCAGATCTCAACGCTCCAGACAGCAGATATATTTATTACTCATTGTGGAATGAATAGTGTGAGCGAAAGCTTGTATTTTGGTGTTCCAATGGTTTTATTTCCGCAACATAGCGAACAAAGAATCATAGCTGACCGAGTTGCCGAACTGGGAGCGGGAGTTAAACTAAAAGGAAGAAAGTCAAAACATTTGGCAGCAGCGGTCGTTCGTATACTGGAGAATCAGACATTTAGGGAAAATGCCCAGAAACTTTCAGAAACCTTTCGAAATGCTGGCGGCGCTAAAAGAGCGGCTGATGTGATTCTGACTAAAATGGAGAAGCGGTCTTTGTAGCCATTATTTGAACAGCATAAAATAAACAGACTTCAATCTGCTTTACACAGTGCTACTCAGGTTCCTCACCAATGATTTTAATATGATCATTGGGTGGTAACGGTTTATATTCACTAAAATCCATTTCGTCTTCTGAAACGTTTGAGTATGCATCACAGCCCGATAATAATATGACAAATAGAATAGCAACACTAAGGAAATTCTTTATATACAGAGTCATCACAAATATATGTAGTTTGAGGAGAAAAATAAAAAGGCAGGTATGTATAGCTGATGATTATTAGAAAATTAAAGCAAAGTGAAATGGGCTTTTTAACAGATATGTTATATGAATCTATTCATATTCCTGATAATAAGCCTCAAAAAGAGGTTTTGATCAACACACCTAATTTTAAAAAATATCATGAAGATTGGGGGAAAAGGGGAGACACCGCCTTAATAGCGATAAATGCGAATAACCAAGCAATCGGCGCCGTATGGTATCGGTTGTTTGACGAATCTAATAAGGGATATGGATTTATTGATCGCAATACTCCTGAACTTGGAATAGCAGTTCGCGAAGAGGCGAGAGGAATGGGGGTAGGGACTTTGTTAATGAATAAAATAATTCAAAAGGCAAAAGAAGCGGGTTTTGCATCCATTTCACTCAGTGTAGATCCTGAAAATACTAATGCCGTTCATGTATATAGAAAATTGGGATTTAAAGATGTCGAAGTTGTTGGAACATCTATTACGATGGTTTATAGATTCTAGGAACAATAATTTATTAATTGACGGAAATGAATATCTAAAATGATAAAATAGGTTATATATAGGGGGAATTATGTACCGGAAACGATAGAATGGAGGATAAGTTTGAGTAAAATTCTTTTACATTTAGAAGGATTTGCCGTTCTAATAGTAGGTATTTATTTTTATTCCTATTTAGAGTTTAGTTGGTTTTGGTTCATCATTCTTTTGTTTGTCCCAGATATCTCGATGTTAGGATATTTAGAAGGTGGGAACAATTGTCTATAATTTCATTCATACTTATAGTTTAGCAATTGGTTTGATACAAATAGGATTATTATTATCAAGTCTCATTACGATAGCAGCCGGACTCATACTATCCGCACATATTGGGATGGATAGAATGTTTGGCTTTGGCTTAAAGTATCCGAAGGATTTTAAAGATACGCATTTAAATCGTGTTTGACCTTAATCCTAAATTTATGAATGAATCCTAATAGAAGTAAGTTCCCTCCTTTGGCACAGTGGTTTAAGTTTAAGGAAAAAAACGAGCAAGTTCCATTATGTGAGCTGGAACTTTTATGGATGCAGCCCACCTCTTAATCCAGGGGAATAAAGGGAGAGAAAGAGCGAAGCGAAAATCAGAATAGTAGCGTGAAGAACTATTCTGGATTCAGCTCGTAAATATGGTCTTTAATTTCCTCATTCCATGATTTCCGCTCTTCTTTAGTTACTAAACTAGAGATAAAATCCGTTATCTCGATAAATTTTGGCTCGCTTGGATTTAAGCCACCAACGGTTTTGGACTCATCTGTTAAATTAATCGTCAGGTAAAGAAAAACCCCATCTTGAGATTCTGTAGACACATCTTTTTTTAACTTCCAAAATTTATTTTGCTCAATAAGCTGTTTTACCTTCGCTACATCATCTTTCGGAACTTGGGTTTCAAGTACAGGAGCATCATCACCAATCTTTAATTTATTTCCAGGCTCTGTATATAAAACAAGTTTGCCATTTTCATAAAGGGCATAGTTATGTGAGTACATATTACGAAAGTCATCTGGTCCAGCAGGCGAATAAGTAAAGAGAACAAATGGCCCATCTGTTGCGTAATTCGTCTTTTGGCTACAGCCGGCTATAAAACCAATAAAAAGCATAATAGATACGAATAAACCTAATTTCTTTTTCACAGATTTTCCCCCTTAAAACATACGGAACTAAATATAACTTATCCTCCTTGGGCATGTTTGTAAAGGGGAGATTGAATATACCTTTTACTCTGCAATCATTTCGTGTAGGTATGAAAAGAAGTACTATTTAATGTGGGATGAAATGGAAGAATAAAGGGGCTCTGTCTTCTTAGGCATAATTTGTAAGTTTCCAGCTGGTGTTGAGGATTGTAGAAGTTGATAAAATTTGAACTATGTTCATATTAAAGGAAAAGTTACAGTTCAAAAATCGTTTTTCTTTAACCACGATTAGAATAACTAAGAACAGAAAAAGCCACGTTAGCGACTTTTTTCAGTTCTTAGTCAGTATGACACTCTTCATTTAATAAGAGACAATGATTTATTGCTCTTGTTCCTTCTGCCATTCTTGTTTATCATAGACTTTAAAGAAAGGGAACCAGATAAGGAACATAACAGCTAGAACAATGGCTAGTAAAATTAACCCTGCTATACCTGAAACAATGTATGTTGAAATCCCGAGTGGTGTATACCAAAGCTGGAAAAGTATGCTTGGAATAGGAACCAACTTACTACTAAGTGCAAAGTACACGATGATCGGTGATATTAATGCATTTAGCCAAAAAGGGATCATTAAGATTGGATTAAAGGCTACTGCACTATACACAATTGGCTCGTTAATATTAAACAAGGATGGCACAAGGGTTGTTTTCCCAACAGCCTTTAGACGAGCAGATTTTGCAAAAAGTAGCAATATCACTAAAGGCAAGGTTGCCCCTAGACCACCGACACCAAGCCAACCAGAGAAGAATGTTTCAAAGGTATTAATATTAGTTGGTTCTAAACCTTGTTTCACAAGTTCAGCATTTTCATTAATGGCTTGTAACCAGATGGGCATTAATATCGGCATTAGTACCCAAGGACTTATTCCAAATGAATAAAGGAACACAAGAATAAAATTAATGATTAAAAATCCTGTGAAGCTTTGACTTATTAATGTAAGCGGCTCAAGCATGCTTAAGATCACATCGAACATATCAACTTGTAATTGATAGATAATGACCCAACCTATAAGCAAAATGAATGTAATAGGTATTAACGCATCGATCCATTCCATAATAAACTCTGGGAGTTCGCTGCCTTTTTTAAAGAAGGAAAACTTTTTAAAGATGCTCATCACAAGGCCAACAAACAGACCAACAATAAGGGCGTTCATCATTCCAGAAGGTCCCAGTCTATCTAAAATGAAACTTATGTTACCTTCCTCAGAGATAGTAGGAGATAGAAGCATAATAAATAAAGATAGTCCTGTTGCACCTGCAATGATTTTATTTTTATCGTAGCCTTTCTTCTCCATAATATAATATGGAGTAAGAAAGGAGATGAACAAGCCAAATAATCCGAAACTAAATGTCGTAATAGGGGATAAATCAGGCAACCATGAAATAAAATCATTTAAAATCGAGAACAAGTTTAACAAAGACCCGACAAGGATCATAGGTAAAATAATCATGATCGCTTCGGAAATGGATGAAATCCAGACATTTTCTGTAAACTTATTTAATTTTGGCGCAAACTTGTCATTCATCAAGTTAATTAACTTGTTCACCTAACATCCCCCCTTGGAAGTTTCCTCATTTAATTGATTCACTTGCGCAATCAACTGATCTACTTTTGCTTCAGCATCATTGGTTTCCATCCACTTTTGACCAAATAGGGAAATGACGGCTGAAATAGGGCATTCTTTCAAGAAAGATAATGTATATTCATCCTCCATATTTAATTCATCACTAAGTTGATCAAAGAAATCCGTAATGATTTTCTTGCCATTTTTGTCGGCCAGCCATTCTTTTGTTAAACTTTTTCTGGTAAATACAGGTTTCTTTTCTTCAGTGGCTGTTATATGAATCGTTTTAGTTAAACGAATGTCGGCAACGGAACGTCCGATGAAAAGGTCGAATGATCCGGTTTCTACTTGCCATCCTTGAGAGAGGACATCGTAAAAGGCAAAATCCTGTTTCGAAAGAGTAAAGGTGATTTGTTTTGCCTCACCAGGATTTAAATGAACTTTTTTGAATTTCTTAAGTTCTTTTAATGGACGAATGACACTGGATTCTTGATCATGCACATACAGTTGGATCACTTCCATGCCAGCCATTGCCCCACTATTTCGAACTGTTACAGTAACCTCAACTGTTTCATCATCCTGTATGGCTTCTTTATTTACATGAATCGAATCATACGTAAACTCTGTATAGGATAAACCGTGGCCGAATGGGAATAACGGCTGAATCTCTTTTTTATCATAGTAGCGATAACCAACAAAGACTCCCTCATGATAATGAACTTTTCCATTTTCCCCTGGATAGGTTAAATGTGCGGGGTTATGACTAATACGTTCTGGGAATGTCTCTGAAAGCTTACCAGATGGATTAGCAAATCCGAATAAGATATCAGCTATCGCGCTGCCAGCAGCTTGTCCAGCAAACCAGCCTTCGACTAAAGCTGGTACTTCATCTACCCACTCGTTCATTGTGACGGGTGACCCATTGGATAGAACGACAGTCGTATTCGGCTGTTCTTTGACGACGGATAAGATGAGGTTGATTTGCGACTGTGGCAAGTCAGTCACTTCTTTATCAAATCCTTCTGCTTCTTCTAATTCCTCTGGGATGCCCGCAAATACAATGACGTTATCTACTTGCTTGGCTAAAGCAATCGCCTCTTGTTGCTTCATTTCATTTTGTTCTGAATTAAAATCATCATACCCATCAACATAATGAATCGTGATATCGTTCCCGGCAATTTCCTTCATCTTGTCTAAAGGAATATCTAACTTATACGGAGTCACCATCGCACTGCCACCTTTCCCGCTAATTCGGGGATCAATAGCATGTCTACCAATGACTAACAATGATTTCGTTTTCTCTTTTTTGATGGGTAGCACGTTTCGATCATTTTTTAATAAAACAGTGCCCTCAACAGCCACTTGCTTTGCGACTAAATGATTTTGTTCAAAGTCACAACGATCCTTTGCCTTTTTCTTCCCTTCGCTCGCCTTCTGAACGAATTCTAAGATTCTTTTTACACTTGCGTCCACCAAAGCCTCATCAATTTCATGGTTGCGTATTTGCTGAACGAGTTGTTTTTGTTTGGAAAGAGATGGTCCAGGCATTTCAATGTCTAATGAAGTTTCCAATGCTTTCGCACGATCTGTCACAGCTCCCCAGTCAGAAACGGTAACACCGTCATAGCTCCATTCATTTCTAAGCATTTCCTTCATTAAAAAAGGGTTTTCTTCTGAGCGGTAACCATTAATTTTGTTGTATGAAGTCATTACAAGCCAAGGATTCGCTTTCTTTATAGCGATTTCAAAGGCTCTTAAATATATCTCACGTAATGTTCGTTCATCTACTTCAGAGCTAATGGTCATTCGCTCAAATTCTGAGTTGTTTGCTGCATAATGTTTAAGGGAAGTTCCGACACCGTTTTCTTGTAACCCGCTAATATAAGCACTTGCGATTTCTCCAGTTAAAATTGGATCTTCGGAAAAATACTCGAAATTTCTTCCACCTAATGGCGTTCTTTTAATATTGACTCCAGGAGCCAATAGGACATGGACATCGTAATAGTGACATTCATCAGCTAATGCTTCTCCTACTTCATAGGCTAAATCAACATTCCAAGTTGAAGCGAGGGCTCCTAGTATTGGGAATGCAGTAGCTGGATTATTCCCCTCAAATACTCCAGTTTTGTCCATATCTAACGGTTTACGAACACCGTGTGGTCCATCCACCATTGTCACTTCAGGAATATCACGAACCCCAGCGATATCCCACATACCTTTTCCAAAAAGTAAGGAAACCTTTTCTTCTAAAGTTAATGTAGAAAGAATTTCATCTATCTTCATCATTCTTCATCTCCTATCTAGAAACCGATCGAATATATTTTTTTGCTAACCTTATCTTAGAAAATTGCTTACACTCACATTTTAATCATTAGTGTAAACATTTACTTGACTAATTTTGTTATGAAACGTGGCATTTTTTGTTGTCTTTTTAAACAAAGACGTACAAACACTTTCTTAAATATAAAAAACAGCAAAAAACATCCCTGCGTTTTAGCAAGAATGTTTTATTTTGGTTAGATGATTTTTTGCAGAACGATCAGTTGAACACCAAAGGTAGGGATTTCCATAGTTGCTTGGAATGATGAGTCAAGAACAATGTGCTCTGTTCGAATCACTGGACCACTTCTTTTTTGTAAGTAATTTATTTCTTCTATAGATGGAGATTCTGGAGCTCCCATTTCTAACCACTCATCAAAAACTGAGCCATGCTTGCGGTCTAGCTGATAGTGGGTATATTTGTAATTGCCTGATAGGTTGTGAAGTGTGATTTCAAGACTTATTTGTTCTTTTAAATCAAATACATTGTAGCGATCTTTTTCGGAAATCCCTGACCAGTCTCCTTCGGTAAACAATTGGTCGACATGACAATAATTAAAGGCAAGGATTTGGATGTCTTCATTTTGTTTTGTAATAATGTATTGTTCTCCATTTTTCAGAATTTGCGAGCCGAGTTTCTTCAACAAAGAATAGGCGTAATAGGAAGGCTTTTTTAATCCTTGCATATTCATCAAGCCAAACCCGCCATGAAATATGGAGGTACCTGCAAGGAATTCTTCAAATATGTCGGTAAATGTCCAAAAACCTAATGATTGAACTTTACCAATTGTATCTAGGACATGCTTAATAATAAAGGGCCCCATAAACATCGTATCATGAATTAGATTCCGTGATGAAAGAGAGAAATTCCACTCTGTCACATGCAAATCCAAATCCCTGCGGTTAGCATGATCTAATGTTTCCTGTACACTTTGAATAATTTCTTGATAAAAAGCAGCTTGCTTGATTTCGGTTAAACCAGTGGAGATTGGTTCTTTCGCATCGATGTATTCTGAATACATATGAAAAGAAATAAAATCAATCGGTACTTCATTTTGCTCACAAAAGGTCAAGAAATCTGAAAGCCATGTTTTTTGCAAAGCAGTTCCATAGTTTAATGCAGGGCCACCCACTGTTAATTCAGGTGAAATCGACTTAATGGCATTTGCTGTTGCGTGATAAAATTCAAAATACTCTTCCTTTGTTCCAGTCCAACAGACTCCTTCTAAATCTGGTTCATTCCAAACTTCAAAATACCAATGCTGAACTTCGTTTAGACCATAACGTTGTATACAATGACGAACGAAACTATCTACTAGATAAACCCATTTGTTTAGATCGTGAGGTGGAGCAATATTACCTTTCCACCAATATATTGTCTCATCCGAACGTCTTAAACTAGAAGGCATAAAGCCTAATTCCACAAAAGGCCGTGTCTTCATTTGGATGAGGAAATCATATAATTTATCGACATAATTCCAATTAAAGGTAACTGTTCCATCGGAGGATTCGTGATAGACCATCATTTCATCATTAAAAATTCCATGGAAACGAATATACTGAAAATCTAAATCTGCTTTCAAGGTGCGGAATTGTTCTTGCCAATCGGAACGTAGTCCTTCGGCTGCCCTTCCTGCAGTTGTTAATGTTTGCCAATACTTATGATAAGATTGTCCTGGCTGGGTTGTATCTATCTCTACATGGAATAGCTTAACAGTAGAAAGATGGCCAGTAAATGATGGTTTTTTACTAGGTAAATACTCAAACAAAGTCGCTAGGTCATTTGTTTTTGCTACATCTAAATAAGTTCCCGCACTTGCTTTTTTTAGGGCTGTAGGAAATAACGCTGGAACTTGTGAATCATGTTTATTTTGCTGGCGATACTCACTTGGTGTCATGTTATACTTTTCTTTAAAGCTTTTATTAAATGCCTTATTATTAGCGAAACCGCAATCAAGGGAAATATCTAAGATACTTTTATCTGTTTCCAATAACTGATTGGCTGCCTTATCTAATCGGACAAGCGTTAAATATTTTTTAAAGGACAGGCCCATCTTATCTTTAAAAAAATGAGAAAAATAGTAAAAGCTAAGATGCACTTGTTCTGCCATTTCTTTTAATGATAGTTTCTGCATATAATTTTCATCGATATAATAAATAATGCGGCTTAACCGTTCCATATCATGATGATTGGCCTGGATAATTTCTGAATCCTTCACTTCATAAGGAAAAGAGCGCATAAGGTGACCAATTAATAAATAAAGGATACCCATCAGATTGGCCTGGTATCCCTTAGCCCTTTTATTAAGTTCCCAAGCCATTTGGGCGAGATATTCCCGAATCGTATCATAGTTTTCTTGGTGTTGGGAATCTTGAGAATGACAATGGAAAATGATTTTTTCCAATTCTGGAGTATCATTGGCTAATTCCGGATCAACTTGTAGCGTTAACAGTACATTTTCTGTATCTGTTTTATCGATTTTATGAACGTCCATACTATTAATCACTATAATATCTCGCTCATTTAATATGTATGGTTTGCTTTCCACTATTAAATTAATCGAGCCCTTGACGACAAAAATAAGCTCGATTTCCTTATGCCAATGAAAAGGAATCGAATGAACACTATTAATAAACATTTTAAATGGTAAATTTTCATGGAGTTCGATAAACTCATATTTTTGTTCCATAACGAAAGTCACCTGCCTAGTGAAGGGTAATTCTTTTATACTAATGTACATGATAGGAGTGGGAGGAGCAAACTCGGAGATGGAAAGAGGGAAAAGAGAAGAAGATGCTTTTCAGATTATGCTCGTCAGGATTCAATGTATAAACATGGCTTTACTTTCCACATTTGAAGGAACTGGGAATTAGAATGAAAAATAGGCTAATTGATAAAACCGCTACTCGAAGGATTACCTCATATGGGATATTATTAATTTTCAGTTTTGCAGACTCCGGCCTGACACCGATTATTTAAGGAAACTGCATTGTCTTGGGGGATGCATAGAGCTTGATTGAATGGGCTATACAAGAATCCAATTTAAAGGGGATTCTTTTTTTGTTTGGGTTGGGAGCATGCTCTCATGATTGTTTTTTGTGGCAAAAATAAAATTTATCCCGTATTAACGGGCCCGCAACTAGAAGCTTTAGAGAATACCAAGAATTCCCCTTAGCCAAATTAGTCTTGCTGTCAAATTCAATATTCAGTTAAAAAGGGGTTTACAAAAGAAGGAGGAGAGCATACACTAAAGATGATCTAAAAAAACAGTTCGGTAAAATT
The DNA here is from genome assembly GCF_017873565.1 of Lederbergia galactosidilytica. GTDB lineage: Bacteria > Bacillota > Bacilli > Bacillales > Bacillaceae_C > Lederbergia > Lederbergia galactosidilytica. The sequence continues at coordinate 19,791 of NZ_JAGGKH010000027.1, read as the reverse complement.
ATGTAGATCGAACTAAAAAAATAGATTATAAATTCCTAACAAATATAAGGAAGGAGACAAATGGGATGAAAAAAAGAAATAATCCACCTTTACCACTTTCTGTTGAACAATCGAAATTATTAGGGAGTACATTACGAGTTAAAATTCTGGGCGTGCTACTTGAAACACCTAAGACGACAAAGCAAGTTGCGACACAGATTGGTGAAACACCAGGTAATGTTCATTATCACATGCAAAAGTTACATCAGGGAAAGTTAATCGACCTAGTGGAGGAAAAACGAGTTGGAGGTGTAATTGAAAAGTATTATATCTCACGGGCGAAATCGTTTGAGAGTGAAGGAGGAGTCTATCCTGAACTAGATCCAAACTATAAATCCACATCAAGACGAAGCATGAATGCCGCATTACAACTAAAGGAAGAAGACAAAGAACGTCTATTTGAAGAAGTGCAAGAACTGATGGAAAAGTGGATTGTCAAGACAACGGCAGCTGATTATATCAGCGAAGAAGAGTTCGTGATGGACTTTACCTTAGTTTCCAGAAAAGAGAAAACAGAAGAAGAAAAATAACGAGAAATTTGAATCACCGAAGTTCATACTGATTGTTAAAGTGGGATAAAATCTGATGAAGTGAGTGGATATAAAAATGGGAATTTTTAAATATCGGAATTTTAGCTTAATGTTTTTTGGCAGAATGATTTCAAATATAGGTGACAGTTTATATGGAGTAGCTGCCATGCTCTTAATTTTTCAACTTGGAGGTTCCACTTTCTATACAGGGTTAGCCGGATTTTTATCGATTTTACCACGAATCGTTGAATTTAGTGCAGGACCACTTATCGATCGAATTCCCATTCGTTCTTTACTTATCCGTACACAACTGATTCAGTCTGGACTATTGCTAGTTATTCCACTTGCTTATTATTTAGACTATCTCTCTGTTGCACTCGTACTCATTTTGACGCCGATCATTTCTGTTTTCAATGTGTTAATTTTTCCAGCCCAACTGGCGGCACTACCAGAAGTCCTTCCTGAAGAAAAACTTACAAAAGGAAACTCACTTTTTACCATTGCCTATCAAGGAGTGGACATCACCTTTAATGGTTTGGCGGGAATTCTGTTTGTCGTGATCGGTCCATTTTCTTTATATATGGTAAACTCGATTGCTTTTTTAATTGGTGCAATGATCTTTTCTTTTATTCGTCTTCCTAATAGATCTGTGGCTAAAGTGGAAACAGAAAAGACTATTCGTAAAAAGGGTTTTAAAACGACTATGCAGAATTATATACAGGACTTGCAAGAAGGAATAACGACTATGTTTAAAAGTTTTATCGCTAAATTACTGTATGGTGCTATTATTCTGAACCTTGTCAGTGCGGCGACATTAGCTGTGTTTCCTGCATTCGGTGAAGTGATAGGTGGAGCACAGTATGTTGGCTTTTTGTTAATGGCGTCTGCTTTTGGTAGCTTATCCGGTGCACTTATAGCACCGTTATTAAAATTGGAGCAAATTCCAATTGGGAAATTGTATGCATTTGGTTATTTAATCTCTGGATCACTATGGACGCTTTCTGCCTTGATGCCAGTTGCATGGCTGACATTAGTCCTTTATATGATTTCCTGGATTCCAGCTGGGGCATTAAATGTGCTTGTCTTTACAATGCTACAAAAAATAGCCCCCAAACATTTAATTGGACGCATTATTACTGCAGCAACCAGTCTTTCAGCGATGGCTGCTCCTGTCGGCTCCTTGCTAGGTGGCAGTGTGGGGGCATGGATCGGAAGCGTCCTTGTCGTTATTTGTTCAGGCATCACTGTTTTAATTGTTGCGATATGTTGGCTAATAAATACGGAAGTTCGAAATCTTCCCCCAACAAAATCTTTAGATGAAAATAGTCTAGTTATTCAACGGGAAGGGTAGCAAGTTGCTGGTAATTGAGATTATGGGGAGAGCCCTAATTTTAATTTGGATTGTTAACGCATGAAGTTAAATAGAACAAACTGACTAAAGGAAAGGAGATATACAGAGTCACCTTAGTATGGTTTGAAAGTTTTCAAGGATGGGGATGAAAATGGAGAAAAAACGCTTATCTGATCACTTTAAGGCTTTTGCTGAACGGGAATGTGCAAGTTCAAGTGAATTATACGAACATCTGGCACTGAAAATCGCTAACGATGATGAACTGCTTAAACTGAGTTCATACGCTCGGGAAGGGCAACCAATTCCCAATTTATTTTTCGGAGCTGTTCATTATATTCTCCTTCAGGGAAAAGAACATATTGTAAGTAGTTTTTATCCTAATATTGCCGAAAAACCAAAAAACTTAAGGAACTCTTTTCCTTTCTTCAAGGACTTTTGTTTAACAAATAGTAAGTCCATACAATCTATATTACAGGAAAAAATGGTTCAGACGAATGAAGTAAGACGCTGTGGATATCTCTATCCATCTTTCTCTTACATTTTTGCCAAAGCTAAAAAGCCTTTGGCGCTAATAGAAATTGGAACGAGTGCGGGGTTTCAGCTTTTATGGGATAAATATTCTTATTCTTATAATGCGGGTGAATTGTATGGTGATCATAAATCGGCTGTTCATATTCAATGTGAGATTGTCGGGGAACATAGGCCAATTTTTTACCAATTCAATCCACCGGTTCTGCATAGATATGGGCTAGATTTGCATATCAATGACCTTACAGATGCTGATGATGCGTTGTGGTTAAATGCTTTGATCTGGCCGGAACATGTGGAAAGACGAGAGCTATTCAAACAAGCTTCAGCATGTCTCAGGAAAAATAGGAAGAAACTTCAATTAATAGAAGGGGATGGAATTGAACAACTTCCATATCTTATGGAGAAAATTCCGGATGATTCGGCAATATGTGTGTTCCACACACATGTGGCGAATCAAATTCCAGTAGAGCGCAAACAAATATTATTAGAGCATGTGAAGCGTATGGGGAATAAAAGGGATGTCTTTCATCTTTATAATAATATATGGGATAGGGACCTTCATCTTGATTCATTCATCAGAGGGATTGAATATAACGAAATCCTAGCACAAACAGATGGGCATGGAAGATGGTTTAGCTGGAAGTTATAACATTAATATAATAAGAAGAGAGAAAGCCAATTATGAGGTAGCTTTCTCTTTAGATGGCGACTTAGATGTATTCATCAGCACCACTCCGAAAATGATGCAAGCAATACCGAAGATAACCCAGAAACTAAGTGGATCAGCAAAGATAAGAATTCCCAAGATCGCTGTTAAAGCTGTTCCAACCCCTGACCATACAGCATAAGCCAGACTAAGGGACATATAGGCAAGAGATTGACTTAAAAGATAGAAGGCGAGGCCATAGCCTAACACAACCCCAATCGAGGGAAGTAAATGGGCAAATCCGTTTGAAATCTTTAAACATAAAGTGGCAAAAACCTCTGAAATAATGGCAATACTTAATAAAATATATCCTTTCATAGAATGCTATACTCCTTTATTTAATAGGACGACGCCACCGATAATGAACAGAATACCAATGGCTTTTTTAGTATGAATAGTTTCTTTGTAGAAGATGATCCCTACGAGGGCTGTTAATGCGGTTCCCACTCCCGCCCAAATGGCGTATGCAATTCCAAGCGGTATCTCTTTCAATGAAAGGGATAATGCATAAAAAGCTAAAGCATAGCCAACGATGACACCAAGCGTAGGGAATAAACGCTTAAAGCCATCAGTTAATTTTAATAAAGAGCTTCCGATTACTTCAGCAATCACCGCGATAGCAAGCCACATATATCCCATTTACGTTTCCTCCGTTATAAATTCTTTTAAATGATGTAAAGTCTTATCTATTTCTTCTCTCGAAGGGGGAACGACCATAAATAATTGATTGTAATATAAGCCATCTAAAGCAAGACGAGTAATTTGCTTTTTCGATTCAATGAGTTGGTCTTGATCCAAATAGGCCAATATTTGCAGATATAGCTTGGATACTTGCTTTTTTAAATCTGCAGAGATGGCTGTTTGGGCGAGAAGAGCAACATTTAACTCGGCATTGGCTAATAAATCCTCTTTAGTCACTTGAATGAGAGCGGTAGTATAGCGTGAGGGATTAATAGGTATTTGTTCTGCAATTTCTAAAAAACGCTCCTGCATTTTTGCGAAAATGGAAGTGGCTAGTTCATTTAATAGAACTTCTTTTGTCGGAAAATGATAAAGGAGTCCACCTTTACTTACATTTGCCGTTTTAGCAATAGCATCTAGTGTAAGAGTAGCTAATTCACCTGAAATTAGTAATTTTTTTGCGGTCTCTAAAAGTAGTTGTTTCTTATTTTCTCTTTTCGAATCCAACATTTTCTCCTCCTTAACTATACCGTCCAGACGGTTTCATTTTAGCAGGAAGTGAGCAAAACGACAACAATTTGATCAAGCGATGTTAATATTTCTCCCTTTCATTGCGAATGGAGCATAACTAAAATGTTGGTCTCTGTAGACGATTAATCCACTACCTTAACGGAGTATATTTCAGGGCGAATTAATTTACCTTATTATTTGTTTCCTTCTTTGGCGGAAGCACTTTTGACCAGTCTTTTAATACCCCAATTTTCGAAGCTAATAGAAATGTAAGGAAAATTAGTTGTAAAGGCGTTTTTTATAGGGAAAACGTCTTTACAACTATGATCCTCTACAGTGAAACTGATAGCAAATTAAAAAACGTGAATATGAAATGAAAATGCAATTGAACTATTCGTTATGACATCAAGCTTACTTCTTTTTCTGTGATGATTTTTTCCCAGATATAAACCATCCAATTACAGCAATAGAGATAAGGACACCCCAAAATATAATTGTCCAAATGGTACTGTGTGGGAAAGATTCAGGGAAGACACCTACTTTTTTATGGGAAAGGGTGATCACAGCCAATTTTACTCCCACCCATGCAACAATTAGATAAGCAACAGTTTCCAAGCCAGGGCGTTTGTCTAAAAGTTGTATAAACCAATTGGCTGCAAATTTAATCAAAATTAATCCTGCGATTGTGCCAATAACAATAACGGTAAATTTAGCCCCATCTAACCCGCCAAATTGAGGTAATGCAGTGTCAGGTAATGTAACAGCAAGTGCAACAGCTGCTAGGACTGAATCAATCGCAAAGGCAATATCAGCGATGCCAATTTTAGCTACTGTGGGCCAAAAGCCAGCTCCAGCTTTATGAGCGCGATCGTCTTTTTGTTTTGCTTTTGACTGGAAAAACCGCGTAAATACGTGTTTCCCACCTATATAAATCAGATAGGCAGCACCAATCGCTTGCACCTGCCAAACGTTTGCCATGAACGAAATGAGGAAGATCGAAATAAATCGAAAAATAAAGGCCCCTAAGATTCCGTAATTGATGGCACGCTTTTTTTGTTGATCCGGCAAATGCTTTGCAATAACAGCAATCACTAGGGCATTGTCTGCAGACAGTATCCCTTCTAAACCGATTAATACAAGTAATGTCCATGCATATTCTAACCAAAGTGAATCCATGGAAAGCCCCCTAATAATAAAAAATCAGCTCCACCTATAGTATGGAATCTTGCTTAAAAAAAATGCGCCAAGGTCACTCGAGAATTCATTAATATTTGAATTCCCGTTCTGAACAAAATCAAGCATGCGAGCTTGGTAGGATTTATATATGAACATTTACGTTATGAACAACAATAAAGATTCAAAATTGTTTATAATTTAAGTTCTACAACGATGAATTTTTTCTATATACTAAAAAAATAAAACAAAATTTCTTCGTAAATGAGAGGTTGGGACAAACGTAAATGCTAAGTTCCAAAGGTGAGGTAGAGGAAATATTATGGGAAATAAGAGTTCAGCAAGGCCTCAGAAGGCCTGACAGTCGGGCTACGGAGGATATATACCGAAGTAGTTGATTTTTTGGTAAAAACGTTTTGGCTCAGCCTCTCACATACATATATAGCAAATAAGGAGTAAGAAAATAATAATATTGGAGGGTTTGTGAAAATGAATAAAAGTAAACTTTTATTAATTATTATTAGTTTAGCCTTTATTGTTTTCATTTTTTTCAGTGTATTACGTCCTGCGATTAATGGAGAGGAAGGAATCTGTGTCCAGGCTTCAAAGCAATTTGATGCTCCAAGTAAAGCCCGTTTCGTTGATGCATCTTCCAATTTAGTTTTTTGTGAAAGTGAATCAGGTGTAATGCCTGTCTTAACTAATAAAGAGTTTACGAAAGTAAAGAACCCCTTCCGTGAATTAGATTTTCAAGAGTTTAAAGAGGAAAAAGTGGAAAGGGGATTGATCAGTTGGCAAGTTGAAGAAGATCCAAAAGAGAAATTTTCAATGATCAGTGGATTTGCGAATGATGAAGTAAAGTCAATTAAGCTTAATAGTGAAGCTGGAATACAACCAAATCGAATTTTTCTTCGTGAAGATCTGTGGTTATGGTATTTTATCGCTGATAAGGGGAAAATAAACATGCCAGTAGAAGTAATGGCCATTGATGAAAATGGCAACATTATTTCTGAAGACAATGAGTAAATTTAGGATGTTCGCATTAACCCCAGTTAAATTAGAGCCTAAAATATACAATCCCTAACAATTTAAGAAGGGATTAAAAAGCGAGAAATTTTTTGGGGGAAATGGAGATACAGTTCAAACTAAGAGGAGAAAATCCGTACTAATGGTAAGTTATCAAGGCAATCAGAATATATAAGGGAAGTTTTGGTTAACTTTTTAATGGGTAATAAATTTACAGTACCGCCATTAAAAAGGAGTGATTACATGCAGAACGATCAGGATCCAAAATTAAAAACACAGAAACCACAAGAAGATTATTTGATGTCTGATAGTCAATCAAAAATGGAGAAACAACCGAAGATTGAAGATGATGATTATAAAGGCAGTGATAAATTAAAAGGGAAAGTAGCCATTATTACAGGTGGTGATAGTGGGATCGGCCAAGCGGTTGCCGTTGCATATGCGAAGGAAGGAGCCGATATTGCTGTTGTCTATTACGAGGCCCATGAGGATGCAAAGCAGACAAAGAAGCTTGTTGAAAAATATGGGCAGACATGTATCACCATTGCTGGGGATGTTGGAGATGACCAAATCTGCCAGCAGGTTGTAAAACAGACAGTCGATACTCTAGGTAGACTTGATATCATCGTTAATAATGCAGGTGAGCAACATGTCTGTGAACGAATTGAAGATATTACGAATGAGCAACTAGACCGTACTTTTCGTACCAATATCTTTTCTATGTTCTATTTAACAAAGGCAGCGATGAAACATATAAATAACAATGGAGCGATTATTAATTCCACTTCTATTACAGCTTATAAGGGAAATCCAATCCTGATGGATTATGCTTCAACAAAAGGTGCAATTGTGGCCTTTACGCGCTCACTATCGCAAAATCAAGAAATTTTGGATAAAGGAATTCGTGTGAACGGGGTGGCTCCAGGTCCAATCTGGACTCCCCTTATCCCAGCGACATTTCCTAAGGACAAGCTTGAAAATTGGGGCACAGATGGTCCAATGAAACGACCTGGCCAGCCATCTGAGCTTGCGCCAGCTTATGTTTATTTAGCTTCAAAAGATTCTTCCTATGTTTCTGGACAAGTCATTCATGTAAATGGTGGAGAAGTTGTGAATGGCTAAAGGAACAAGTAACTAAAAAATCATCGTTAATATGTGAAATGGTGGTATGATGAAGATCATATCACCATTTTTTCACGTTTAGGAGGAAGACTATGGAGGAGTTAATAGATAAGATCATTGGATGGATTAACAAGACGGATCAACGGCTGGTAATAGGAATATCTGGCCATGGTGCAGCTGGTAAAACGACATTTGCTAATAAGTTGATTAGTCGACTTAATCAAAGGGAAGTAAATTATTTGAATACAGATCCGTACATTGTGAGCTCGGCGATCCGAAAGCAATGCTTGATTCACTACTCCTATCACAATGAACCCCACCATTATAAAATGACAGCTTGTCATCCAGCTGCACATCACTTGCCATCTTTGGAAAGAGATGTCCAGATGATAAGAAATGGCTTCGATTTATGTACAATCGATACCCATTATAAGAAAAGTATCCTTCTTCCTGGTGAAAAGCGAATTACAATTGTCGAAGGGATGAGTGTTGCTTTCATAAATCCGAGTTTATTCGATTTGAAAATTTATTTTTATACAGATGATGAAACTGAATTTAAGAGAAGGACGACCCGTGATATTGTGGAGAGAGGAACTGATCTTCATTATTTACAACAGTCTCATGAAGAACGGCGCATTCAGTACAAGGTATTCATGCACCCATATAGTCAGCATTTTGATATCATTATCAAAACGACAGATCAAGGGAGTATTCTAGAGAAAAATATAGTTTGAGTAGGGGAGAAAAAGCTGGAGATTAAACTCAATAAAGATCAGAAGTTAGCACATTAGTAGAGATATGGTTAGATGCATCGGTGCTTGCCCATGATTTTATTGATCAAAATTATTGGATATCACAATGTAAAGAGATGAAAGAGACCTATCTACTGATGGCGGAAACTTATGTAATCGAGGAGGAAGGGAAGTGCTAGGTTTCCTTTCGATGGTGGATGATTATTTAGCGGCATTATTTATGAATCCCGAGCAGCAAAATAAAGGATATAGAAAACAACTATTAAACTTTATCAAAAAACAGCGAACGCAAATCCAATTAAAAGTTTATAAGAAAAATGAGAAAGCCATTCATTTCTACAAATTTCGAATGGTTTTGTAGATGAAAATTTCATAATAGAGATTGTAGCATTCAAATCCGAACAACGTTGTTTTACGCTTCAGGTGGACGCTTTCCGGGCAGCGTGCGGTGAGCTTCCCATATATGCTCCTGCGGGATCTCCCCTGTCACGCTAATCCCCAGAGTGAGTCCGAGACAGAGATAAAGATAAAAACAAAAAAATCCCGATAATCAAGCGTTAACAGATTGCTATTGCTAAAACGATTGAGTATATAATTATGAACATACTCATGTAATAAGGTGACGCACTAATAAATATTGCTATTGTTACCAATATTTCCCTTTCGTAACATAAATACTACTCTATTGTCATTTAATTGTCACATTGGCCTGATATACTATGACTACCAATATGACATAGGGAGACTATTAAATGAGAAAAGTAGTATTTTCAATGATTACGGTTTGTGTGTTAATCTTTGGCTTTTCCGGTGTCTCATCGGCGGCAACTACTACATATAAAGTAAAAAAAGGCGATTCTTTATGGAAAATCGCCACAAAACATAAAGTTTCGGTTAATCAACTTAAAACTTGGAATGGCTTAAAAAAAGATTTGATTAAACCAAATCAAGTATTAAAAGTTACGAAACCTACAAAGGCTAAAACAACCGCGAAAAAAACAGTAAAGAAGAAAACTTCTACAAAAAAATCGACAGTAAACAAAAAAACTGCCTATAAAACAATGACCGTAAAGGCTACCGCCTATACTGCAAGTTGTAAAGGCTGTAGTGGGATCACAGCTACAGGGATTAATTTAAAGAAAAAGCCAAATGCCAAAGTGATCTCCGTTGACCCTAAAAAGATTCCACTCGGGACAAAAGTGTATGTGGAAGGTTACGGTGAAGCGATTGCCGGTGATACGGGTAGTGCTATAAAAGGAAATAAGATTGATTTGCATATGTCTACTAAAAAGAAAGCTCTTAACTGGGGAGTACGGACAGTAAAAATTAAAGTCTATCAATAAAAGATGGAAAATATGTTTAGAGAAGCACCTTTACTCAAAAGGTGCTTCTTTATGATCTTCGACTAATGGATAGATAAAGGAGAAATCAATAGCCGCATCCAGTTTGCGCACCAGATGGTCTTGAGGAACCAACTGCTCTATTGTCAGCATTTCCAGCTGTTCGCGTCCATTATTTTGATTCTTCGTCATCATATCCATCACCTCATTCAGTTAATAGAAAATACCGTTGATTGGAGCGGAGAGCGGCGACTCCAGCGGGAACAGCGCGAGCTGAAGACCCTGGACTGAGCGCAGCGAGGGAAGCGGCTGAAGCCGTGCCTGCGGAAAGCGTCCGCTTGCAGCGGAAATCAACCTTTCTAGCTTTATCTCTATTTTAAAAGAAAAAAGACTGTAGACAAACACCAAAATTCATGGTGTTTGTCTACAGTCTGAGAGAAGCACCTTTACTCAAAAGGTGCTTCTCTTTACTTTTGGTTAATTATACCGAAGAATGTGGATTCATTTCGGCAGTCCATTGATAAACCTTTGGCTAATTGAATCCAAATAGGCATGCAGATGAATCCAATAATTAGAATACATTTTAAGCGCTGAAAGGGTTATTTTGCTGTTGCTTGTAAAATGATTTCCTTCCCAGCTAAAACTTTACCAGACAAAATAGGTTTGGTAATGCTCTCCATATTTTCGGGATCCATAATGATAATCGGTGATACAACACTTTTGGCATTTTCTTCCACTTTTTCTAGGTCAACCGTGATTAATGTATCACCAGATTTTACCTTTTCACCTTCTTTCACATGCGAAGTAAACCCTTCTCCATTCATTGAAACCGTTTCTAAGCCTATATGGATTAAAAGTTCGGCACCATTCAGGGCCTTTATCCCAATAGCATGCTTTGTAGGGAACACTTGAATGATTTCTCCATCGACCGGAGCAACAAATCTCCCTTCATCGGGGAGGATGGCAATACCATCTCCCATTAATTTATTGGAAAAGACTGGGTCTGGGACATTTTCTATTGGTACGATATTACCTGAGACAAAGGCTTGAAGTTCAATAGTCTTTACTATGTCTTGTTTTTTTCCGAAAAGTTTTTTAAACATTCGTACACAACCTTTTTAATTTATGATTCTTATATTGGTAGGAGTTTAAGCTCCAGTTTTGCCAGCTAAACTTTGTATTCCCTTCTACAGAAATCGAACATTGCTTTTTGGCATTTTCCCCATAAAATCTACTAGAGAAAACAATTTGGCCATCATTGAGGAAAATTTCTAAGGAAGTTCGGTCCAAGTACATATGAATGTTGTTTATTTTATCGATTTTACATTGTCTTTTTTCCCATTTTGAATGATTAAAATTTTGTCTTTCTAATGTTACAATACTCTCTATTTTATTAAAAATAAGTTTGCAGTTATTTTGTATGTGAATTTCCCATTTCTTCCCCTCAAATTGTTCAAACTCGATTATGATTTCTTGGAGTTCGCTATCTAATAGAACGTCTATTTCTTCGTTGGCCATGGAGAAAGTCTCAGAACTAACCCGGTTTCGTAATTTTCTAAGCTCTTCGACTGGTTTTTGGTATAAACAGCCATCCTTTACAGTTAATTCACGGGGAATCGTCAAACTATGAATCCAGCCACTTTTTATTGATTGGTGTGTTTGCTCTTGTTCATCGCCCATACCCATCCAGGCTAATAAAATCCTTCTCCCGTTTGGATCTTCAAACGTTTGTGGGGCGTAAAAATCAAAACCATGATCAAGTTCTTTAAATGTCCCGTGAACATATTTGTTCGTTTTGATGTCCCATTCTCCGATAAAATAGCCGGATTGATATAAATTTTCATATTTAAATGGCTCTGCTTGCAATCCTTGGGGGGAAACAATGAGAATATCCTTTCCATCTAAAGCAAAAAAATCTGGGCATTCCCACATATAGCCGAAATATTTAGAAAGAGATACACCATTGCCAGCTAGCGGACCTAACCATTGCCAATTGATTAAATCATCCGATGAAAAAACAGTAATTAAGCCTTCTAACTCTTTTGTTTGTGCCCCAATAACCATAAACCACTTGTTTCCTTGCTTCCATACTTTTGGATCGCGAAAATGAGGGGTGAATCCTTCAGGTAAATAAATAACAGGTCCTTTTTTTTCAAAATGAATACCATCATCAGATACTGCTAAACATTGATACGTCTCCCTGCCACCATCCGTTGTTTTCACATTCCCAGTATAAAAAAGATACAATTTATTATCATATACAATTGCTGAACCAGAATAACAACCGTCCTTTTCATACCATTCACTTGGAACTAATGCTGGTGGATGTACTTCCCAATGGATGAAATCCGTGGAAGAGTAATGTCCCCAACATTTAAACGTATGTTTTGTATCAAACGGATTCCACTGAAAAAACACGTGATATTTTCCCTTGTAATACACTAAGCCGTTTGGATCGTTCATTAAACCAAGTGGTGGAGTTAAATGAAAAGCAAGTCGATTTTCATCCTGCTGTTGGTTGTCTCTTAACCTTTGAACAATTTGATTTCTAAGCTGAATCTCTGTCTCCATATTGAGCTCCTTTTTTCATATAATAAGGGGATAATCATTACAGCAGAAAAGCGGAAAGAGTAAGTTCATACTCTTCACCGCTCATATATGATCTTGTAATATCAGCCTTTTACAAAACTAGTTTTTATTTAAATCTTTTACTAATTTATCTGAGAATCCGAAGAACCATGTTAAAATAAAGGCCGTTGCAATCGCGACTATATTTACAAGTAGGTATAACAAAATTTGGCCATTTAAATAGAGAAGCGTTCCAGGGATTACCGTGATCGCCATCCCAGTTGCTTTTAGACCAAAAATAGCAGATAAGAAACCTCCTACACCACCACCGACTAAAGCGAATACAAAGGGTTTGAAGTAACGAAGATTGACCCCGAAAACAGCTGGCTCTGTAATTCCTAAGAAAGCTGATAGAGAGGAAGGAAGAGCTAAGGCTTTTAGTTTTGCAGACTTTGTTTTTAATCCGACTGCAAGCGCGGCACCACCTTGTGCAGCAACAGAACATGTTACGATCGCATTATATGGATTATTACCGAAGGCTTCCAACAGCTGAATTTCCAACATATTAAAGATATGGTGGACACCAGTGACAACAATTAGCTGGTTTAAGCCACCGATTATAATACCACTAATGCCTAATGGCCATTCTAATATAGCCTTGAAAATAGCTAGAATGATATTTTCTGCTGAATGGAAAATAGGTCCGATAACAAATAACGCCAAAGTAATCATAATTAACAATGTTAAGAATGGGGTTACAATTAAATCCAACACTTCTGGAACTCTTTTTCGGATCCACCGCTCCAGCTTGGCGCCGACGAATCCTGCAATGAATGCCGGTAATACAGAACCTTGATAACCTACAACTGGAATAAAACCAAATATTATAATGGGATCAATATCACCGGATGCTACTGAATATGCATTTGGTAATGAAGGGCTAACAAGCATTAATCCTAAAACTAACCCGATTGTAGGATTACCACCGAATACACGAAATGCAGACCAGGCAACCAATGCCGGTAAAAAAACAAAGGCTGTATCAGTTAAAACTTCCGTAAATAGAATAAAGTTCTGAGAAATATCATCTGGGGTTAATCCAAATAAACCTAGAATTTGTTCTTGCATAATAAGTCCACGTAGGCCCATAAATAATCCTGTAGCTACAAGAGCAGGGATAATAGGAACAAATACATCACCAAAAGTACGGATGATGCGTTGAAAACTATTTCCAGATTTTACTGCTTCTTGGGCTTGTTCTGATTTAGTTGAGCCGCTAATCCCTAGTTTGACTACTTCCTCATACATTCGATTAACTGTTCCAGTCCCAAAAATTACTTGGTACTGCCCAGAGTTGAAAAAAGCACCTTTTACTTTTGGGATATTTTCGACACGTTCCTGATCAATTTTATCTTGATCTTTGACCATTACTCGTAATCTGGTGGCACAGTGTGCTGCAGAAATAATGTTGTCCTCTCCGCCAATCGCTGCAATTAAATCTGTCGCTATTTGACTATTTTCAGACATGACTCATCACTCCTTAAGGTTTATTTGCTGTACGATTCTCGCTTGTATGAGGAATCGATTCCACAAAACTGAGAAAATTATGAAAGGGAATCGATTCCACATTGTTCGTAAATCACCTCAAGCTGAGAAACATACATTATGAATTATATTATAAAGTATTCCCAATTATTAATCTATAATTTAATACTATTTTCTCTGCTTCCATACTTTCCTGCTTCATTTTTTTATATAAAATCTCAGCTCCTGCCTTTCCCGCTTTTTCGTTTTCATAATCAATTGTTGTCAGCTTTGGAGATGAATACTTTGATAATTCTGAAGCACCAATGCTTACAATCTTCATATCTTCCGGGATTCTTATATTTTTTTCCGTTAAGTAGGACATTGCCCCAATTGCTATTCGGTCTGTCGTGGCAAAAATAGCCTCTGGTAAGTCTTTATTATTCTTTATTATTTTTTTCATACATTCATAACCAGACTCTAAGTGAAAACCGCCGATTTCCATCCAATTTTCATTAATAGGTATATGGTTTTCTTTTAGAGCATCGATATATCCCTTTTTTCTTAAAACACCTACCGCTTGGTCTGTCTCATGTACACCAATATAAGCAATTTTCTTTTGGCCCTTGTTAATAATAGTTTGAGTTAAAAACTTTGCGGCTTGGTAGTCATCGTAATAAACGGATGGTATGCCAGGCATATTTTGTCCAATTACGATGAATGGAACACGTAAATTCTGGATTTCCTCCACAAGTTCCTGCTGTACATTTGTAGCAACTAATATAATTCCATCCACCTGTCGATTCGCTAATAACTTTAAATACTCAATTTCTTTTTCAACTTGTAAATTTGTAATGGCTAACAAAATTTGATAACCATGTTCACTTAACACTTTATCGATCCCACTAACTACTTTACTGGAAGTTTCAGTACTAATTTTCGGTAAAATAACCCCAACAACTTTTGTTTCTTTTGTTCGAAGGGACTTTGCCTGCTGACTAGGAACATAACCTGTTTCTTTTATCACTTTCAGGACACGCTCTCTAGCTTCGGCACTTACATAACCATTATTATTTAATACGCGAGATACAGTAGTCCGGGAAACATTCGCCATTTTTGCGATATCTAAAATTGTGATCATTACTTGCAACTCCATTAATTAACTATTTTCTTAATCGCTCCACCTTTAATTATTATCAATTTCAGAGATAAAATCTAGTGTTACATCCAAAACTTTAAAGAAAATTTATTTTTAGAATTTAAGGTGAAGCATCGTTTTTCTAATCGGGGAGACCTTCTTATTTAATGAAGCGTAGAAGGATGTAAGGGGAAATGAAAATTTTTTTGAGATCACATGACTAATTGTTAAATGGTAAGATCAATAAATCTATGCGATTTCAATTATTTTCTTTCAGCGATTCTTTTTAACTCTTGGGCGCGATTTATAATAAATTTGCGCATATATTTTTCTAAAAACAATCTATCCGCTATTCGTCCTAGGAGGCCATAAGGAGATTGATAGGAAAAGCGATCTATCATAATCGTTCCCGTGCCACTTTCTATAAATTCATGTGTATGTGTGAAAGAGTGGAATGCTCCCTTCACCATTACATCGGTAAATGCATACGGTTTATCCATTTTTATAACCTTCGCTGTTAATCTTTGCTTTACGCCAAAATGGATGGCTTCCCATGTTACCGTCTGACCGTTTTCCATAAGTCCCTCTGTTACACCAGCAATGGCTCTTTCTTTCGTCTTCTTAGTTGTTTCAGTATGTATTTCTACGTTTCTCGCGAGGTCAAAACAAACTTGGATTGGGGCATCGATAAATATAGTGTGCTTAATGATCGGCATACTTTACCTCCCTTACAATGATTATGTCAATTATTATTCTACAGGATTCAGAGCGAACATTCCTAAAGACAATCTTTTTAAATGGATACAATAACTTGAAAACAATTGTCCATATGTGTTGTGAAAACTCCGTTCAAAACACCTGAACACAGAAGATGATTATGGATACGTCGTATCTATCTTACATTATAATGCATTCTTTTTAGAATATGGTAATGAACGTAATGGCGGTTTCGAACCATTAAAAAAGCTTAACCGCCGTGATGTAGACAGTGTTCTTGGGTAATTACTTCTAAATTTCAAGAGTTGGGGATTCCTCCGCCAATGCATTTTCTTGGAAAACTTAGCGATAAGTTTTCCAAGAAAATGCTAGTTCAGAGAAGGTAAATGTATGAACAGAAGAGGAATAGCTGATAGTATTTGGAATCAAGTACCTGCCAATAAATAAAATTAGGAGAATTTTCCTTGAGGGATAGGAGGGGATCAATTTGGGCTATTGCTCCGTCTAGGTCCAGCGCCCAGCTGCTAGCAAATTTACGTCTTCTACTTCCTCGATAAAGTTAACATCGGTTCACCCTTTGTTCTTATGATCCAACTTTGTACTGCTAAACGAGCAATTCTGCTTTTTTTATCACAACTCCCCCAAACATCTAATGACTTTTTAGCTTTCCATCATTTATTCTCATATTCCTCCATAACATAATTAAGAAAGGAGTGATGTGCCATCATCCATTGTTTAAAAAAGAAATGGTCCAGTCAAAAAATTACTCCTGAACTAAAAGCAATAAAAAAGGAATTAACGAAGAGGTTTAAAGTCGCGATTCATGTAAATCAATTAAACGACGCAGAATATAATTTAATCGAATACATTAGGCATGAAACAAAAAATAGAAATGTCGATAATGTGACGCGAACAAATGCTTACTTAGATTTTTATAAAAGATTCCCTGAAATCCATTGGGCTTTTCTGGGACATATGGTTTCCCGAAACGGTGGTTGGAACATGACCGATTTAAAGGGAGATCTATTATCAAGGATTTTATCTTCGGAGGAGCAAGAACAGTTTTTCATTTTTTTAGAGCGAGGCAATTGGCTAATCTTTCAAGACATTTATCCGCAGTTACTGCTTTATGAAGAAAGTGTAAAAAGAAACACCAATCTTTTCCACCTTTTACCATTGTTTCATGTCTCCTTTTTTATGGGAGCGACTTGGAATTACTTTTTCCGAAGCAGGGACGAATATCTTTTGACCATTGCATTGATTGTCAATGAACAAAGCTATTTAGAGAAAAGAGTCATCCAGAATCCGTATTATCAAAGCACAGTGCTAGAGAAGCTGGAATTTAAACTACAGGAGTTACTGGATTTAAACCAAATTATTTTTCCTTTCTTCGTTAGAAAAGAGATACAACTAATTGGCCAAACCATTCACCAATTTGCCTCTTTACATGATCGGATTTTGTTAGGGAAACGTTTGTATGAATTACTTTTTGATCCGGAAAACTACTTCTCTATTTATAAGTGGGCGATTCAACAACCCCACACAGGCTCAAGGAAAGATTTTTGGCCACATTTATTTAACGATATTAATGAATCCGTACCTGGGCATTTCTACCAGCGCAGAATAAAGAGCTGTCGTATAAAGCCAAACGCCCCAAAAATATATAGTCCCATATTAAAATTTGCGTGGAATCATGTGGATCAGAAAGAAGTAGAGAAAGGGGATTGGTATGCGGATTGGAAAGTCATTCATTATTTAAAAAAGGATATGTTTAAAGGGAATGGAGCTATTGATCATGAATATTGTAAAACGCTTGAGAAAATCGAGTTTGCTATCCTTGCGAAAGAAACATTATTACCGAAGAAATCAAAGTACTAAAGCCTATTTATCTACCATTATGTTCGCCTCACTTGTAGGAACCTATTTAGATCTTTTATTGGTGGGCGCAGGGCGATATTCCTTTCCAAGCCGTCCGTTTTCAGAAATATTTACAATTAATATCTTATTCACGCTTTTTATCCTGCCCGTATTTTCTTTTCTTATTATTTTGGTATTAAAAAGATTACATCCAATATCCCGGTACCTCTTACTGTTCATTTGCAGTTTATTTGTATACATAGCAGAACAAATAGCAGAACAATTTGGCTTATTTATTCATTCCACTTATTGGAAACATGAATTTTCCCTTTTTGGTTACTTGCTTTTCTTTATCGTTATTTGGAAATTTTATAGTTGGCAAGTATCACATAAATAGTTTTGCTATGTGGTTTTAAAAGATTAAATTTGTAGTAAAGGATGCAAGCTCTTTGTACTCTTAAACCCAGATGTAACTATACTTGATAAATTAGAGGAACAAACAACTTCATTATTGAGATTAAATTATTGTAAGACACATAACTATATAATCAAAAACTTATACCCTTTCTATCTTTATGATCTATCAGGACATTACGACAGATTTCCCAATGCTCATGGAATATACGAGGATAGTGATGATTTTCAAACATTAAGTGATCAGTATAAAGTACAAAATATTTGGTGGGAAAAACCGGATGTTTTATTCCCTTTTCTAATTAAGGTCAATGGGAAACCAGCTGGTTTTATCTTGATCGCGTCCCCACCCTATTGCAATAAAAGAATTGATTATTTCGTCAATGAATTCTTTTTAATCCAATCCCTAAGAGGTCAAGGAATAGCTGAGCAGGCAGCCAATCAGGTTTTTGAACAATTTGAGGGGAATTGGGAGTTGTTTACGAATCCATCTGAGAAAAATATTGTCGGACAAAAATTTTGGCGAAAGACGATTACCAATTATACTAATGGTGTCTATAAGGAAGAAAAAGGAGAAACGTTTGACGGTTATAAGCTTATTTTTCGCTTTAATAATTTAAGAAAATAAAACAAAATGATAAAAATACATTATCGCCGGTATATAAATTGCCATTAATGGATCTTGTCGTCTCATAAAAAGAATAGTGATGAATTTGAATGAGTAGAATTAGAGGAAACTATTCAAAGCATATTATCGGGAGGGAATGTTTAGTGGGATATATAGAGGACTTACGTAAAATTGTTGGGAATCAACCTCTTATATTAGTAGGTGTTGCCGTCGCTGTCATGAATGAAAATGGAGAATTCTTATTGCAAAAAAGAAAAGATGGAGTTTGGGGTGTCCCTGGAGGTTTTATGGAATTAGGGGAATCTGCTGAAGAGGCTGGACGCAGGGAGGTTTTAGAAGAAACCGGCATTGAAGTTGGCCAACTTGATTTGGTAGGTGTTTTCTCAGGGGAGCAGTATTATGTCAAATTACAAAATGGGGATGAATTTTATCCTGTTACAATTGCTTATGTAACAAAGGAAATCAGGGGCGGTAACTTAAAGGCAGACGGTGTAGAAACAACTGAAGCAAGATTTTTTAAAGTTAATGAGTTACCAAGTGGACTTAATCCACTCATCAAATCTTTAATTAATCAATACTCTCTTGCATGATATAAAACTATAGATTTCTTAATTAGGGAAAACAATGCCCTTAGTAGGAAGGTAGGTTAGCTTCTAAGGGCTATTTATTGTGGAAACAATGTTCAAGATTCACTTAATGAAGTAAATAATCAGTTAATTAATTAAAAAATGATCGAGTCGATCGAAGTTAAAATTACCGAAGCTGCTATTAAAGGAAAATCAGGATTTTATCCGTTTCCTACCAAAGAATGGTCTCTTAGAGTTAGTAAGACTAATGAAAAAAACATAAGTTTCCACCTTTTATAGTAGTTTTCACAAAAATATGATAATATCTAACTCAGCAACCGGATAGTGTGAGGGTGGTTGGTTGTCACTCTTCTTTCCATCTTCAGGAAAGGAGGTGATGATCATGGAATCATTTCTTGAATTTCTAAAGGAAGTTTTTTAAAGGCATTGTGTGTGCAATAAGTGCACATTTCCTTAAAAAGACATTTCTGGAAAACGAGAAAACCACCCTACGCCGTACGAAGGAGGGCACTGAAAATCTGCCGATTTTTTGATTTTTTTACTGCCCAACAAATAAAACCGACCCATCCTTCCATAATTTTGGAGAGAAAAGTCAGT
>NZ_JAGGKH010000026.1 GCF_017873565.1 Lederbergia galactosidilytica | reverse complement strand
CGTGTTTGTCAAGAGCGATTGCGGTAGCTTACCACCACATTTAGACCGTAGAGCTACGTTTAGGCTTTTGTTTTCATAGAATTTTTGACACTACCCTATCCTGACTATTATTTACGTCTAAAAAACGAACCAAATATTCCATTTTCCCTACATTTATGTTTTTCACGAATCCTTTCATTTCCTGCATATATTCTTTTTTCAGCATGTGACAAACCTAAATCGGCTAAGGGGAGATTTAAACTTCTTGTTATTCTTTCATTTTCTTTCCTTAATCTTATTGAATGATTGGACGGGGTGATTGTAGGTATTTTAACGCTTACTTTTTTATATTTGACTTGACTACTATTTTTATTTGAATTTATGACTTCTTTGCTGATTGAAGAGCAAGGATCGCTTTCTTTCCTCTCTTCTTTAGTTTGTGGATAGGTAACCTGCACTTTAAAATCTTGCCCCGTCAAATCTTTTAGCACTGCAATAAAATGGTGCACGTATCTTTCTGCAATCCACTCCTTAGCAAATTCACTGGCTGCATTGATTACAATCGTATTACCCTCCGCTATTTGTCCGGATAATGGAGCAATCCACGTGTCGTACATAGGCTTTGATAGTCGTTGTTGTACCTTTTGTAAGACAATCTCCCAAAGCTCCTGTGCTTCGTCCCTGTCCATTTTACCCACCCCTTTAATTTCGATTTGTGCATTAACTTCCCGTGATTCTTTCCATTACATTGACTATAGTCAAAATAAAAAAACACCTGTTTAGTTACAAGTGTTTTTGCTTCAAAATTTTATTAAATTGTGAGATGAATGAATACTGGTTCATTTTCTACACCCTGTTCAATTGATTTATTAACCATATTTTAGCTTTCTATTTTACTATATGCAAGCCCCTTTACCCTTTTAAGCAAGGAGTAATTACTTTCCACTTCGGTCTTTTCTTTTGGAATGCTTTCTTTACTATTTTTTCTCAATCAAATCTCGTAAAAACCCTAAAAAGTCATCATCTTCCAAGTAAAACAAGTCAACAAAAGCCATTGGTTGCTTATCTTTTCTTGAATTCACTTCGTAACCTTTTCGATAACCAAACCCATTATTTTTATTTGAATATTCATGTTCTAGTGAATCAATTAATTGAAAGAAACGCATATCTGGCTGCTGTTCCCATAATTCATTTATAAAATCTAATATTTTCTTCATTCTTTTCGGATCTCTCATCCAGCTATCCCTCCCAATTATCTCTTATTTTCATCCCAAACTGCCTCTACTCCCATTTCACTATGCTTAAATATTGCTTATTTCTTGAACCAAATCTTTTAATGTTTATAATTTTGGTTAATATAACCCAACAGGCACTGATAGTGATACATAAGAAGAATTAACTGCCAATATTTAATAGTTGTTATAATTATAATATATATTCAAAAATTAAGTTCATAACTTATGGGTGTGGAACCGCACTAGATAATGAATACACATTAAGTAAGTGGAAGGAATGTAATGATATGACAATTGATAAAAATAATGAAAAAATTAGAGAGGAAGTAAAGTTAGATATTGCAAAATCCTTAATTGATACACTTTCTGTACCATTCATAGCAGAAAAATTGGATTTAGACATTGAAATAGTACAAGACATAAAAAAAGATTATGTACAAAATGTAAATATCAATAAAGCCAAACAAGAAATAAGAGAGGAAGTTGCTAGATCTTTAGTAGAAAGTCTTGCTGTTCCATTTATTGCTTCAAAAGTTGGTGTTCATATGGAAAAAGTGATGAAATATAGGCAGGAGTATGAGCAGGGGCTGAAGAAGTAAGCCCTGTCTCCTAATCAAAGCAGTGTGGTATTCCTATAAACGCCACACATTTTGGTACCAATATTAGCAAGGTATTTGAAGGGAATAAAAATAGAAAAAAGACTGAGTCGCTATTGGACCCAGCCCAATTTATGGATATAGATTAGCTGATGTTAAAGACAACTATTATTCTTGTCTTTATTTTCAAATCAGAGATTTGACTTTTGCAAAATCCAATAAAATCCCATTTCTAACATCAATTGCGTTTTCTTTCTTACTTTGCATAGATTGTGATTGGAAACCTACACTTAACTCACGAATTACCTTTAGAAAGTCTGGGAACACATTATCGAGATATAGATCATAAATATCCTTCACAATTCTGTAAACTTGAATTTCTTGCAAATAATCACCACTGTACATTGTAAAAGTAAACGCATCTAAATCATTAAAGTGTTGAACGTTAATCCAAGTTTCAACCCCTCACAATATTTTCGGGCGTAAGATGGTCAGGGTTGGGAGTACGCATTAGGTGTCCTTCATAATCAAAATACAGTACTTGGAAGTCTTCTACTAACCCATCAATAATATGTTCCCCCAATTTAGGATCAACACCCCACATTTTCAAATTTTCAGCCTCTTGACCATAAACGGATTTCTTAGCGATTGGTAACATAATAACTTTGTTGTCAGATTTCCCCACCAGCCCCACTTCAATTTCAGTACCGTTTAATAATCTTACATTTTTAGTATTTTTCAATGAAATCACTCCTAAACGCTTTATACTTTAACAATACAACATTCATGCAACATTTCAGTTTCACGCTTTTTCGTCCCTATACAATGCGTTTTTCAATTTGATATGTTAATGTAGCACTTGAATGTTTTACTTTAATTATTAGAAAGTAGGAATGAAAGTAAGATGATCTATTCCCCAAAACAAATTTCAGAATATCTAAATGTTAGCACCACCACATTAAGGCGATATGAAGAACAAGGCTTAATTGTAGATGTGCCAAGAACAAACGGAAACCATAGATATTACACACAGATTCATTTTCAAGCATTTATTACGATACGAGCACTTCTTCAATGCTATGAAATCCCTGTTGTTTATGAAGTGATGAGAAAAATAAAGGTTCAAAATATCAAAGCAGCATTTTGGCTAATCAATGAGCAACAATTCGAATTAGAGAAAGAAAAAAAGCGTGTAGTAGAAATTTTAGACGTGATAAAAACCACGGATTTCAAAAGCTATGAAGGAATAAAAGTAAATGACAGGATGAGTATTGGGCAAGTCGCTGAAATTGCTGGAGTAAACACCTCTGCGATACGTCATTGGGAAAATGAAGGCTTAATATGTTCAAAACGTGATAAAGACAATGGGTATAGAATGTATACCGTAAATGAATTACGCAAAATTCTTCTTATCAGTAGTCTTAGAAAAACTGTTTACTATATAGAAAATATCCGGGAATTACTGAAAGACTTGGATACTAAAAGTTTTAAGAAGATAGACCGCTCATTTACTTTAGCTTTGGAGAACCTTGACAAAAAACTTCAGAAACAATTTTTTGGAATAGGAGAATTGATAAAATACATAGAACTTTTTTAAGTTCGGCAGCAATAAAACTAGTTTATGCTGAAAAGCACGATGTTCACCTAAAATTTTGTTTTAGGGTATGGAACATTTAACCACTACAATTGAGATACCCCCCTATTCGGGGCAGTAATCAAGAAAGCAACAGGAGATAAAAAACAGAATCACCACCTTTTTCCTCCCTTTTCTCCGTAGCTATTATGTATTCTTCCAGACTGTATAGAAAAAAATTAAAACAACATAAAAATACGCATTGCCCCCTCGGACAAGAGATTGAAGAATATCGAACAAACAAAAAGGACTGAACCCTTATTGGATCCAGCCTGAATTTGTATTGAGTTAGGTTGGTAAAAACCAAGGTGAAAGTAAATTTCCTCCTCAACTAATGAAGGAGTTTGCAAAATAAGTATCATTCAAATCCTCGGAGTTTTTCTTCCTGTAACTCCATTCTTCCCTGATGGAACTATGTTTGTATCGAAGTGGAAAAAGAATCAAGAGAAGAATGGTAGAAGCATTTTTTACCGATGAGGTACACATCATTATGCTGGTCCATTACCCTTCATTAAGGTGATAGCAAAGTTGAACAACGCCTGATGAAAATCTTTTTGTTTCAACCAATCTTAGATTCACTCTCTCTTTTATGTCAATAAACAACGGTTTCCCTTCTCCCAAAACAACCGGGTGAACAGATAATCTAAATTCATCGACAAGCCCTAAATTGATAAAACTGGTAATAAGACTTGCTCCACCATATAACCAAATACCTTTGCCAGGCTTCTTCCTCAATTTAGTTACTTCTTCAACAATATTATCTTTTATGAAAGTCACATTTTCTTCTATCCCTTCTTGTGTTCTGGAAAAAACATATTTCTTTTTACTATGAACCAACTTCCAAATTTCCTTATCGGCTTCGGAGTCATCATTGTTTGGAATATATTGTCCCCATGAATCATAGCTCTTTCTGCCATATAAAATAGTATCAATTTGATTCAAAAAATCAGTGAATCCCATATCAGGATCCATAATGCACCAATCAATCTCTCCATTCGGTCCCTCTATAAATCCATCTAACGTAACCGCTAAATCTAAAATTACTCTTCTTGCTCTCTCGTTAATGGTCATACTTTTATCTCCTTTTATTTTATAGTGTTTACCTTGTTGATAACAATCATAAGGTATAAACTATACTATACGTAAAACATGACAAGTAATGACATGATTAAAAGAAAAAGGTGAGAAAAATGTCAAAAGCCAAGCGTCTATTAGATATTCTTATGTTTGTTACCAAAAAACAAAAGTTTACTGCACAAGAAATAGCAGATGAATTTCATATATCCATTCGCACTGTACATAGATACATTTTAGATTTGTCTGATATGGGATTGTCAATTTACTCTGAACAAGGTCGAAATGGGGGATATACAGTATTAACAAGTAGACTTCTTCCTCCTATTTTATTTACAGAAGAAGAAGCTGTTTCTATCTTCTTTGCTTTCCTATCTCTGAATTACTATCGCAACTTGCCTTTTGATACTGAAATTTCCTCGGTTGAACATAAATTATATAGTTCACTCCCAAGTGAAGCTAAAATAAAAGTAGATAAAATTCGTTCTTATATTGCTTTTTGGAACCCTAAAAGAACGATTGATACTCCATTTTTAAATGATGTTTTGAAGCATTCTATTGAGAATAAAAATTTACACATTCAATATGAATCTAAATCAGGTATGAGAAAAAAACATATCCGTCCAATCGGTGTATATGCTCATGATGGATTATGGTATTTGCCTGCTTACGATTATCATAAGAAAAAAATATTACTGTATCGTGTAGATCGCATTCTTTCCATATTATCAACTGAAAAAAATGAAGATGAATTCATGAATTTAAAAGAATGGTTCAACTTTCATGAAGTAAAAAGCCCAATTCGACTGTATGTGCATTTAACTACGGAAGGTGTCCGTCAATGTAAAAGTGTTCCTTATTTAGATGGCATTGTAGTCACCCAAAAAGATGGAACTGGTTACATAGATACTATCATAGATAGAGGTGAAATTAATTTTATAACTTCACTATTTTTAAGACTTGGAATCCATGCACGTATTTTAGAACCAAAGGAATTAATAGTTGGATTACGTAAACAAGCTCAAGAAATCTTATCTATGTATGAAGATAAGGATTAAAGTATTTATTTTTTATCCCCCTAAAACGAGAGGCTACTCAAGTTCTGTAAAAAAACCACCCTTAGCTTTTGGTTGAGCGATTCGGGGTGGTTTTCTTTTTTTATTAACTCATTCTTCTATTCTGTTGCCCTCCCAACTGTATCAATCCGAAGGGCTTTGGATCCCCTCCGATGTTTTTTCAATATCATTTCAATTACTTTCTCCACATTCATTCTTGATTTCCCCCAAAAAAACTTAGAAATTAATGGAGCGTACCCTTTATCAGTATTTGCCACCTAATAGCATTACAGTATTTCTACTATTTCTCCCTCTTATATCCCAAACCCATATTATGGATGAAATATTACAAACCAAACTAAATTCTTTTCTCTACTATGTGTCGAGATTTTAAACTCCTCCGAAATCCCCCACCCCCAACCCGCATTCCTTCGTCCGAGTTAAAATAATGTTTTCCGACCGAACCCCGTTTTCCACCCTTTTTTGGTTCAAAAATGACCGTTTTCCGTCTCTTTTTCACGTGTTTTGTTCACGTTTTTTCAGAGTTAGAATAAAGTTCACCGAGAATGGAAGTAAGAGAAAATCGAGAAATGAGTATTGGAATGAAGAAGAAACCACTGGTAAAACCGCTGGAATGATCTTGGGCTGTTCTTGGAACTGTTATGGAGAGTAAATTGGATAAAGTGAGGAACCACAAGGGATAGAGGAGAAAAGAAGCTGGGAAAGAAGAGATGGTTTGGTGGTTTTGAGTAAGAAAAAAACCCCGGAATTCCTGTTGGGGAAAACCGGGATAATATTGAATTAAACATGGAAATCGGAAATGTTTATTATTATTGAAACAAGAAAAATTGAGCTGAAAATCGGTAAAGTATATTATCTGTCGGAAGTGTTTATTTTAGTTAGACAACTTTCAAAACAAACTTCACTATCACCTCAACATGACTCGTCTGCGGAAACATATCCACTGGTTGCACGTATCGGACTTCATATTGTTTGCTGATCGCTTGCAAGTCTTTGGCGAGTGTGGATGGGTTACAGGATACATAGATAAAGGTTTTGGGTTTAATTTTTAATAAGGTTTTGAAAAATTCAGGATCACAACCAGTCCGTGGCGGGTCGACGATGATGACGTCAGGATGCCACCCTTCCCGCTCCCATTTTGGGAGAATGTCTTCGGCTTTTCCGGTGACATACATCGCATTGTTGAGATGATGTTTGGCTGCATTCTTTTTCGCGTCTTTGATTCCTTCGCCAATGACGTCCATTCCTCTTATTTCTGCTGCTCCCTCTGCTAACCATAATCCTATTGTTCCTACACCACAGTAAGCATCAACGATTTTTTCTTTTCCTGTTAAATTTGCTGCCTTTTTTACTTCATCATATAATTTGATCGTTTGTTCTGGGTTTAGTTGAAAAAAAGCGCGGGCCGATAATTCATAAGAAAAGGCACTCATTTTCTCCTCGATATAGTCTGTACCTGCTAGTTTCTGTGTTTTGTCGCCAAAAACTAGAGACGTTTTCTTTGGATTGATATTTTGCATAACAGAGACGACCTCTGGAAGCCGCTTTTTGATTTCCTTCCCAATCATGTCCTTACGCGGGAGTTCTTTTCCTGTCGTCACAATCACGACTTGCACTTGCCCTGTTTCTACTCCCACACGTACTACGATCGTCTTCACAATCCCTTTTTTCGTTTTTTCATTGTAAATTGGTATA
Source organism: Lederbergia galactosidilytica (assembly GCF_017873565.1). Classification (GTDB taxonomy): domain Bacteria; phylum Bacillota; class Bacilli; order Bacillales; family Bacillaceae_C; genus Lederbergia; species Lederbergia galactosidilytica. The sequence continues at coordinate 43,543 of NZ_JAGGKH010000026.1, read as the reverse complement.
CGAAAATCTTCAAGGATTCTTCTTACCTCATTATTCACTTTATTCGTTATCGGGTGCTGGACGATACATTCAGGTACCGAGATGAGTCGATGAGAATTCATGCTATAGAGACCCGAAACAATTTTTCCTTTCATTTCTCTAAGCTGAAATTGACTTTTATTACGATATTTCCATGGGTCTTCCATTCCAATCGTGTCTCGTATTTCTAATTGCTCAACGGAAAACTTCGTATACCGCTCCAGCGCTTGAATCACAATATCACGTTTGGCTTTAAGTTGTTGGGCATACTCTAGATGTTGTAGTTGACAGCCACCACATTGTTCATAAACAGGGCAAGGGGCTTTAACGCGATGTGGGGAACGCTTCCTTACCTTTTTCACGATCGCTTCGGTAAATTTCGGGTGGGCTCTGACCGCTTCTACAACGACTTCTTCTCCCGGCAACGCCCCAGGTACAAACACTACTTGTTTTTTGAAATAGCCGACTCCTTCTCCATTAATTCCAATTCGTTTTATGGTAAGGGGGAATTTCTGATTTTGCTGTATTTTTTCCATATGATCACTCCGCTTGTGGTTCGATGCTTCTCCATAAATAGAGGGTGGCATAACTTAAATATGGTTCCCATTCCCGGCTATACTCCAACATTTCTTCTTTCGTCGGTTTTAGCTCAAGCGCAAATAACTTTTTTATCGCATTTTGAATACCGATATCTGCCATCGGAAATAGATTCGCTCGCCCTAGGCCCGACATTAAGAAAGACTGGGCTGTCCAAGGTCCAATACCGCGAATCTTCACTAATTCTTTCTTAATCTCTTCATCCGAAAGCTTAGCCAATTCAGCTAAATTTAATTCTTTGTTTGCTATTTTCTGCCCTAAGCCAATTACGTATTCTGCTTTTCTCTGACTAAATTTTAAATCCCTTAATTGCTCAGGTTTTAGTTGAGAGATTGTTTCAGGTGTTGGGTAAAAAGGGACCCCATCCATTTGAAAACCAAACCTATGTACAAATTCAGTTGTTAGGCGAATGGCAAATTTCATATGGATCTGCTGGTGAATCATCGCTTTAACGACAGTTGTATAGGGAGCAAAATCCAATACAATCGGTGTTCCGTGATGGAGAATAAAAATATCTTTTAATGAAGTCTTTAAAAAATGGTCATGTATTTCCTTTAAGGAAATATTCCATTGAAAAATCGTAAAGATCCTGTTTAATACTTTTTCTTTTGTTGCTTCTTGATGGCCACTGACTATAAATATAGGCTGATCTGTAGTACCTATCGCTTGGATAGTCGCAACCTCAGGTTTTTCACCATAAATCGGGACACAGGCCCATCTTTCAAAACGATTCAATTGATTTAATGGATCCATTTCTAAACGACTTAGAGCTAAATCAAAATCATAAGGACCGTTAATCGCAATCTTTTCTTTCCACATGAACAAAACCCCAATAAAAATATTTTCTTTAGTATAGCACATGGGAAAAATCAATGAATAGTGTGGTTAATCCTTTTTCCGGGATTTTATCTGGGTTGATTAGCTTATGCATTATCAAAACTAAAAGGCCATCCAAAGCTTGGATAGCCTTTCATTCCTCTACATTGTTAAAGCCGGATTTTTTATTTGTTCTTTCATTACAAAATCATCCAAGCTTTTGAAACTGTAGCCTTGTTTTTTCAAGTCTTGAATGACCTTTTCAAGCGCATCTGCATTGTCCTTTGAAACGGAATGAAGGAGCAAAACAGCTCCTGGATGGACTTGAGCTAAAATCTGGTCATACGCATATTTCCAGCCTTTTTGATGGTTGACCTCCCAATCTTTATAGGCTAATGACCATAGTACATGCGTATACCCCGCTTCTTGGGCAACCTTTAATGTACGCTCACTTAAAATTCCTCTTGGTGGTCGCAGATACTGCATTCCTTTTTGTCCGGTGATTCGCTCAGTTTCTTTTTTTACCTTATTTAATTCTTGTTTAATTTTCGGGACACTCATATTCGTTAAATCTGGATGGCTCCAGGAATGGTTGCCGACAATATGACCTTCATTCACCATTCGTTTTGTTAGATCAGGAGCCGTTCTTAAATAATGTCCTGTGACAAAAAAAGTTGCCGGTACTTTTTCTTTTTTCAATACATCGAGAACTTGTTTTGTATAGCCGTTTTCATATCCATTATCAAAAGTTAAATACAAAATTTTATCATCAGGGCTTCCTTTGTAAAAAGCGCCATATTTCTCAAGTAAGGCTTCGTATTCTTGGCCAGCATCTGCTTGTTCCCCATTTCCAGCTTTCTTAAAGCCCCAATGGATTGCATTATTTGAAATCGCTGATACTGACTGAACAAATCCAAATAGCAGGAAAAATACTAAGCCAATATTAATTACTTTTTTCATCTATTTCTCCTTTCCACCTTTTTCATAGCTTTTTCTTATCGTCCATTTTCATGTGTGACAAAAAGAACCATTTGATCAAGGTGTTACTTGAAAGGTGAAATATAGATGATCTTGGATTGGTAACCATGCCCCTATTTTTTGTGAAGTAACATTTTTCACGACAATTTCACGCTTCATCCCGCGAATGACGACATAGACCTCTCCATAAGTGACTTCCCCTTTTTCGACGATGGCTGGGACATAGGCGTTTAAATGACCAACTTTTTTCGGGTTTACATTATAGACTTGATGATGTTTCGTTCCTGCTCCAACCATTGTTTCCAAACTTAAAGGCAGCTTCGTTTTTTTTCTAGTTTTTAGTAAGATCATGTTCTGCACATCCTCGGCTTGTTCAACCTTGGAAGTTAATCCGCCTTTAATTCTTTTCTGGATTTGTTGAGCATAACTCATTTGTTGATTTACTTTCCCTGAACTATTATCATACGTATTTGTATTCACTTTTTGATACTGCCAATTTGGGGTTGATTGTTCAGATTGATAATTCAATGGGAATGTTCCCATAAAAATTGTCGCCCGCATTCCGAGGGCAAATGGAGATTTATTGATAGATGATTCATTCAATATTTTAATTAAATATGGATTTTCAATTGGTTCATTTGAGGATTCCAGTAATTCTTTCGTAAATTCACTCGGTTTTAAATGAGGAAATTCTTCGTCTTGATTTGGATTTGTGTTTTCTTTTTCAATATTAATGATAGAAGATGGTAGTTCAATGGTTTCTTTTTTGGACTGTTCTTTTGCTAAAGTATAAGAGCTTGGATCACTTAGTAATAAGGTAAAGACCAGTCCAAAAGCTAAGGTGTATTTTAACATAAAGGCAAACCCCTTTCTATTTTGAAATTGTTTAGTTGTTTGCCTTTATGTTTTTCAGAAAGTCTCCAGTTTATCCATACTTACAATAAATAAAACCCAATCCCCATAATTAAATAGGCAGCAACAAGAGTAGCCCCTTCAAACCAATTGGATTCCCCATCATTTGATATCACAATATTAAGAAGAACAGCTGTCACCATTGCGATGATTTCTGGGACGGTAAAAACAAGTGGCATGGATTGTGAGAAAAATAAAGAAATCAGCACTAAGAGTGGGGCAACAAACATCGCAACTTGTAAGGTAGAACCAACAGCAATTTCCACAGCAACATCCATTTTATTTTTAAAGGCCATTAACACTGCGGAAGCATGTTCTGCTGCGTTCCCTACGATCGCTACAATAATAACCCCAATAAAAAGTTCCGTCCATCCCATTTGTTCCCCTACCGTTTCGAAAGTATGGACTAGCTTTTCAGAAATATAAGCAACAACAAGGGTAGCTAACGCAAGAATTAAGATTGCCTTGCCTTTACTCCATTCTGGCTCTTCTGTTACGACATTTTCATCTGCATCCTTCGTATAAACACCACGATGGGTGACTAGTTTAAATAATAAAGCTGCGATATATAATAAAATTAAAATGATCGCAATTCCTACACTTAGAGTCATCGTCTTTGTCTCTGTTAAATTTTGACTAAACATTTCCGGGATAACAAAGGCGACAATGATAGCGAACATTAATAATCCCGAATTATGTCTCGCATCAAACACATTAAATTTTTGTACTTTAAATTTAAGGCCGCCAATAAAAAAGGATAACCCACCAACAAGCAATAAATTCCCAATTACGGAACCTGTTAAGGATGCTAGTACAACTCCGATCAGACCTGCTTTTAATGAAAAGATCGAGATGATTAATTCAACCGCATTCCCGAATGTTGCATTTAACAGCCCACCTACTCGTGGACCTACAACAAGGGTTAAACTTTCAGTTGCTCTCCCCATAAAACTTGCTAGAGCAACGATCGTTAAACAATAAATGATAAACATTAATATGGTTGGAAAATGAAGCAAACCTCCAATAACCGATAAAGGTACTCCGATAATCAACATAATTAGAAATATTCTATTCATAATCGCTTTAGCCTCCTATGAAAGACACAAGCGCCTTGTAAAGCTAGGCGCTTGGAAATCACTCGAAACACGACTCATATTTATATTTCCAAATTCTATCAAAAAAATTCGTCTTTCCAACTATGCCCTATATTGAAAACCGTTATTTGAACTTAATTAGCGATAAACCCTATTTTAAGAGTCGCCTTTCTGATTTTCCCATTAGTTAACTGCTTAACTTACGATTGCAAATGTTTTCTCCATTTCGATTGAGTCTATTATTGATTGAATCATTATTGATTGAATCATTCCACAGTTTCATTCCGTTACGATTAAAGCTTTTTCCATTTTCTTTTTATCTAGATCTTGTCCTTTTATTTTAAAATGAATTGAAATCTTTTGAACGGGTCGAGGCTCTTTCTCACTTCTTTATGCATCAACTTTCGATATCTTCAAATGCCATTCGCATTTTCTCTAACACTTCCCTGAGCATACCAGCACTACAAACAGCAATCGCAGAAATCAATAGCGGATATGGACGAACCCTCTAACTTTCATCCCCCGAAACATCCAACCTTCCGTATGGAAACTCACTATAAAATCCTCCAGCACTCATCTTAAACACCATACATTCCCCCTTCCTGTAACCGTGATCGTTGCTTAAGTGTTTGGTCTTCTATTGTCTTCACGTTCACCTAACAAAGAGTTCAATTCTCCTCCCACCATGATAATGATAGCGGAAAGATAAAACCATAACATCAACACAATCATTGCTCCTAAGCTCCCATATGTAGAAGTGTAATTCCCAAATTTAGATACATAGAAGGAAAAGCCAAAAGAGACGATTATCCAACCAAGACTAGCGAATAATGCTCCTGGTGCCGCAGTCTTAAATTTTACTTTCGTACTTGGTGCAAGTAAGTAAATCGCGAAAAAAATAATAAATAAGATAATCGGCGTTAATGTCCAACGTATGACTCCCCAGATGTGCAGGAATTCGTTAGAATAACCTAAATAGGAAAACACAAACATACCCAATTGTTTCCCGAAAACAGGGACCAATAACGCAAGCAAGAAAACGAAAATCATTGCTAAGGTTAAAATAATCGCCAAACCTCTTGCTAAAATAAAAGGCCTTCCCTCTTCCACGTCATATGCACGGTTCAAAGATCGCATCAGACCGTTCATTCCATTCGATGCAGACCAAATTGTACCGATTATCCCGATCGATAACAGACCACCATTTCGATTAGCCATCACTTCATCTAGTGTTTTGCGAACCATATTAAATGAATCTTCTGGCGCAAATTCTTTTATGACATTAAACAGATCATCCTGACCCAATGGTGTGTAAGCCAAAAGAGTTGTCATAAAGATTAATAACGGGAATAAAGATAACAGAAAAAAATAAGCTAGTTGTGCAGCCATCCCCGTTACATCATTATCCATAATCTTTGTTATTAAGCGTTTAATAAATTTGATCATGAGCTGGGATCTTTTACGCATCTTAATTTTTCGCGTTCGCATACCGCCCGCCTCCATTCCATCCATTGCTGTTATTTTACCTTTTTAAAGCTAAACGAAACATCCTTTTCCGCTTTATTGCTTAGTGTCAGGGTATTCTTGTTTCCTATCTAGACTTTCTGATATTTGACAATTTTTAAAAGTCGTGAAAAGATATGAACGATAGTTACATAGGGAAAGGATGAAATGGGATGGATTTATCACAGAACACACCAGAAAATATTGAATATATGGTCAATCAAATTGTAACGAAAATTAAAATGGTTAATGCCAGTGCGATCCAATATACAGATATGGGGTCGGAAGAATTTGAAGAATTAAAAGAGATTTATGAGATGGTTTTAAGAAAAAACAACTTCAGTCCAAGAGAAATGCAGGCATTAGCCGAGGAATTAGGTCGTCTTCGGAAATAGCCAATTAGCGGGCACCGGGCTTTCTAGTTGCTTAAAATTGTACAACCTCAATAAACAAGCTCTATCAGTGGGGGAATGGCTCCGTTCTTGTGGAATCAGGTAAAACAAAGGCTTACTGTATATACTTTTTAAAAAAAGAGGTTGAGACATAACTAAAATGCTAAGCTGCAAAGGCGAACAACCCATGGCCTAAGGAAAATATACGTAGACCTTCTGCGGGAGTATGGTATCGGTGAGCTCCCGTAGTGCGACTTAAGGATGAAAGGCTAACCGTGGGCATCCTGCCGACAGGCTTAAAGTGCAACTTCCTGTTGCTTCACCTGCACTAGTACATCCTTGTACGTAGCAACGTCTTCTCGACCAACTTTCTTTTGGCTTGAAGCTTACCAACCGCCCGCGGAAAGTCTAGTATATTTTCGGAACTGCTCATATGCATTAGGGTAGTTCTTTTTTCTTTGGTGAGAACATTTTTGTCTCAGCCCCTTTTTATTAGAAAGAATAATCGCTTAATATCGTGGCATCCTCCTTATCTCTGAATCTGGATAAAAGTTCAAGCAGCTTTTTTATATCTTTTTCCGATATTCGATTCATACATGAAATTTGCAGCCAATTCCTCTTTTGTAAATAGCTACTTTCATAATGAAGGAGAAAACCATTTAAAAAGAGATTATCGCCAATCGTTTTTGCTTTCTTTTCTTCTGAAAATTCAATTGTCATAATAAGAGAAGCAGCAACTTCAGAAGGAGCTAATACCTTCCAGCCCATTTCCTCGATTACATTTCTAATTTTCTCAGAACGGTTTTTTATTTGATCATATACATCATTAGGCTGCTCATACTTTTTCAATGCTTGAGCAAGCGCCTCAACTAAATTGGATGATTGGGTATAAGGGACTCCACCCGCTTCCACATATGAGCCTAAGTCTAAATATCGCGGCAGACATAGGCTTGGCCTCACCTTTTCTTGATGGAAAACGAAAGATAGTCCTGTATAGCTTCCTAATGTTTTTCCGCTTACACCTGAAGCAAAAGTGACACCTTCTAAATTAAGTGGAACAGCCCCTAAAGAACTAACACAATCCACACAAAGCTTCAAGTTATGCTTTTGGCTGATTTCTTTTAAGGATTCCAGATTGTTTAACACTCCTGTTGATGTTTCACAATGGACAGTCCATAACCATTGATACTCCTTCTCTTCGATGAGCGCTGATATTCGCTCATATTGAAAGGCCTCTCCCCATTCCACTTCATAATGATCACACGATAGTTGCCAACGCTGCGCATGATCCTTCAGTCTATTGCCAAATTCTCCATTAATCAAAATTAACCCTTTTCCATTCAGTAATGACAATTGCCCTGCAATCACATCATTGGCTAATGTCCCTGTTCCATGAAAAACCTGAACATATTGGGCTTTGGTTAATGTTGTAAGCTGTTCTTGAATATAAGTAAGCTTGTGATCAAATTCTTTGGATCTATGGGAATATGGACTACTTAAAAAAGCTGACTGTACTTCATCCACAATCGTAGCCGGGCCAGGCATAAAATTAACTGGTTCTTTTAAAATTTTCCCAATATCGGATGCTTCAAAAATAGCTTTCGTTAAATACATAGGCTGAAAAGCCGCTTTGTCATCTCCAGTTAAATAAGCGAAAGGTTGAAAGCCTAGATGCTTATAAAGTTTCTGTTGCCTCGTTGTTCCAGAAATAATCGCCGCATCATAACCCATTTTTAAGCAATAGCGAATAAGGGCCTGTGTTAATCCTACAAACACCCTTCCATTGCGATATGCCGGGTCGACGGCTAGAAGTCTAATCTCACAAAGATTTTCAACTTGTACTGGAAGATGTTGTTCCACTTTTCCTATTTTTTGGTCTAGAGAAAAAGGGCGTTGATTTCTCACACAAATCATGCCAATCACTTGTTCTTTTCTCAAACCAATGATATATGTATTTTCTTCATGGAAACGATCACGCAATTTTTGACTTGAATTTTCTCCATGTTGTGGAATTTCTTCTACAAATGTTTGATAGTTTAATCTTTCTATCTGTTCAAATTCCGCGGGATGATCCGCTATTTTAAAGAATAGGCTCATAATCTATTGTCCCCTTCTCCCAAAATTTTCTCTTTAAAGTGGATTTTCAAATTTATCTTTGTTTTCCACTGTCTTCGAATCACAAAACCCATTTTTATTTTTTATCTCGAAGATCAAACAATCTACATGACATACTAATATGAAAAGCGCTGACACCTTTCTATAGGAAGTATAGCTAAATGCACGCAAAATGTGGATGAACTCACAAATTTTCGGGCCTGCTAGCCAACTTATATGTTTTTTATCTTCTTAAAAAGAAGGGAATCTAGAATTCTATTTACCTTTCTTTTGCAGATACTCTTTTATATTCTGCCGATGGGCAAATATTACAATTACAGAAATACAAGCACATAACACAATTGCTGGCAGTTGATAGATAGAGAAGGTCATTATAATTGGATACGATAAAACTGCCACCATCCCTGCCATTGTCAAACTCCTCATAAGTAAATAAAAACAAAGAAATATCAAAATAAATACCATAAATAAAACAGGTTGAAAGACGAGAAATCCTCCAATAAAGGTGGACATCCCTTTCCCTCCATGAAAACGAAAAAAGATCGGAAAGATATGTCCTATGATAACCAAGGATAAGGCGGCAACCTGGACACTAGGAGAAAAATCAAAATAGCGACTAATGAGGACAACTATCCCCCCTTTTGCCGCATCCCCAAGAAAGGTAAACACAAAAGCTGATTTCCCAAAAATCCGGCCTGCATTCCTCGCTCCAGCGTTCCCGCTACCCTCTTTATAAAGATTTTTTCGATAAAAGGATTTTGCAATAATTTGTCCGGTTAATAGATTTCCTAATAAATAGGCAAATAAAAACAGTATTATTTCGCTCATAAGTAAAATCCGTTCTTTTTTTTCATCATACCATGAAATTCCAGTCCATCCTATACAAGATTTAGATTTTTCTATCGGCCCATTTTAAAAATAAAATTTATAGAATTATTTTAGATTTTTAACTTATTGATTAAATTATTGTTGGGACTAAGATAGAAAATTGTCAATTCCTGTTTCCATATTGTGAAAACTTCGTTATTTAAAGGATACACGATCATAGTGGAGCATGTTTTATCATCAACCAGACTACATCATCTGATCACGTTATATACCAGCTTATTATGAATTATTGTAAAATTCCACGTTTGAATGAATTTTCTTAAATCAGTAGTATTATAAGTGCCTGCGTGGGGAAGATATCTTTTTTGAATATTGTCTCATGCAAATAACAAGTTTCTTATCACTTAGGAGGTTTAGGTTTTTGAAGAAATCATTACTTATGTATGTATTAGGAATGGCTCTTATCCTGCTTACAGCATGTGGGTCAAGTGAAGCAGGTGGGGACAAGGAAGATGAAGACAATTCATTAGCCAAATTGAAAGAATCTGGTAAGGTGACAATCGGTTTTGCTAATGAAAAACCATATGCTTATCAAGATGAACAAGGGGAATTGAAAGGCGCTGCCGTCGATATTGCCAAGGCCGTATTTGCCGAATTGGGGATTGATGAAGTGGAAGGTAAGTTATCCGATTTTAGTCAACTTGTATCAGGTGTCAATGCAAGACAATTCGATGTTGTGACAGCCGGTATGGCGATCCAACCAGACCGTTGTGAAAATGTCGCCTTCGGAGAACCGGAAATGCAATATGGAGAAGGGCTTATTGTGCAAAAAGGAAATCCTGCCAATATTAAAAGTTACAAAGATATTGCTGATAATCCTGATCTTGTAGTTTCGGTGATGGAAGGTGCAACAGAGAATGGCTTTTTACAACAAGAAGGTGTAGATGAGAAGCAAATTCAAAGCGCCTCTGATATTCCCGCAACTTTCGCTGCAGTTGAATCTGGCCGTGCAGATGCAACAACAGGAACTGAAGCTACAGTCCGGATGGCCTTAGAATCCGCTAACTCAGATAAGCTTGAATTTGTCGAGGATTTTGAGCAACCAGATATTGAAGGTGTTCCGAGCTATGGAGCTGCTGCTTTTCACCCTGAGGATACTGAACTCCGAGAAGCTTATAATGAAGCATTAGCAAAATTAAAAGAGGATGGAACTGTAGGAGAAATTCTAGACAATAATTATTTTAGTGGGGAAGCCAATAGTGTACCCGATTCAATTACAACCAAAATGGTTTGTAGTGGAGAAGTTCAATAATTTTATATTCATATGAGGTTTAGGCAGTGTTCAAAAAGGAGGATAAGCGGAAGTGGATGCTGGCATCCTGCTAAAGCCAACACGGGGCACATCTGCATTTAATCAAAGATCCCACTACCCATAGTCATTCTTACCAGACTTTTTGAACATTCGCTTATACATGCAAAAACTCCACAGGGTTCTGCTCCCCTACCTAGGGAGGCAGACCCTTTTCAATTCACTACACAAGGAGTGATTATAATTAATGCCATTATCGAAATTTTCCCGGTATTAATGAAAGGACTTAAAGTAACAGTTACCGTACTCATTTTTTCTGCCATACTTGGGTATCTTTTTGCTTTCATTACCGGTCTATTACGTTCTTCCAAATATTTTATTATTCGTTTTATCCCAAATATTTATGTTGAAGTTTTTCGTGGAACTTCTTTAATTGTCCAACTTTTTTGGTTTTATTATGCCTTTCCCATGTTATTCAATTTTCAATTGGGTAGCGATTTAGTGGCAGGTGTGTTAGCGATCTCGCTAAATTATGGGGCCTATATGTCTGAGGTTGTTCGGAGTGCGATCATATCAGTCGATAAAGGGCAAACAGAAGCTGCCACTGCCCTTAATATGACATCCTTCCAAAGGATGCGGTTTGTCATTCTCCCGCAAGCAGTCCGGATGATGTTACCAGAGTTTGGCAACTATCTTATTCAAATGTTAAAAGCCACTTCACTCGTATCCCTAATAGGCATGACAGATATTCTTTATCATGGTGACATATTACGTAGTACAAACTTGTCTATGGCGCCAACGATTTATATTGTTGTTCTATTATTCTTCTTTATTTTAGCGTTGCCATTAATCTTTCTTACTCGCAAGATGGAGAAGTTCGCAAAGAAAGGGGTGGCTAGTCCATGAATTGGAAATCGGATTTATTTTATGAAGCAATCCCTGTCGTGACAAAAGGATTGTATATGTTAATTGGGTTAACTTTTACCTGTTTCTTGTTTGCCCTCCTTTTCGGCTTTGTCTGGGTATTTCTAAAAAGAATCCCTTTCAAACCACTTAATTGGGTTGTAACTTGGGTAATGGAATTCATTCGCTCAACCCCACCCCTTGTACAATTATTTTTCATTTTTTATGCCTGGCCAATGGTTCCACATGTCGGCATGACTTTAAGTCCTTTTACAAGTGCTGTACTTGGTCTCGGTCTTCATTTCAGTACGTATATAGCTGAAGTCTACCGTACAGGGATCGAAAATGTGGATAAAGGGCAATGGGAAGCAGCGAAAGCATTAAATTTTACAACATGGAAAAAGTGGAAAAAGATTATTTTACCGCAAGCAATTCCACCTACCATCCCCATGTTAGGAAACTATTTAATCATTCTTTTTAAAGAAGTACCCCTCGCCGCAACTATTGGCGTTTCTGAGATCTTGCATTTAGCAAATGGATTTGGTGCCCAACATTTTAGATATCTAGAATCTTTAACATTAGTGGCGCTAATCTTTTTAATTCTCAGCTATCCATCTGCTTTATTAGTCAATGCACTAGAAAAGAAATTAAATCGGCGTTTTGATAAAAATGCGGCAATCAAAAGAACAAAGGCACAAGTTTCTGCTTAAAATGAATGCAAAAAATTGTGGGGGACCTAGCTATTCCATAAAGTGTAGGGAGTCGAAAATTATCCTTTGCTCTCCATTGTTCAGCGGGAGAGTGAAGAGCTCCCATTGATTAATATTATCTATTATTTCCAAAACAAAAATAGGAGTGATGGCGTAAATGTCAGAAACAGCTTTAAAAGAAAAGATTCTTTCTTCCCCATCGCAAGATTCCATTCAACCGATCGCAAGTTATAAAGATGTGTACAAATCATTTGGGGAAGTCGATGTATTAAAAGGAATTGACTTAGAGATTAAACCAGCTGAAAAAGTAGCCTTAATTGGCCCCAGTGGTTCCGGTAAAACAACGATTATCCGGATGTTAATGACTTTAGAAGAGCCGACAGCTGGAGAAATCATTGTGAACGGACAGAATCTTTGGCATATGGAAAGAAGAAGAAAACTTGTACGAGCGAATGAGAGTCATTTACGAGAAGTGCGAGGGGATATTGGGATGGTGTTTCAACATTTTAATCTCTTTCCTCATATGACAATTCTTGAAAATTGCATGTCCGCTCCCATCCATGTTAAGGGTGAATCGAAAGAAATGGCTAGGGATTATTCAGTAGAAATGTTAAATAAGGTAGGACTCGGTGATAAATTGGAGAATTATCCAAGTCAGCTTTCAGGTGGACAAAAACAACGAGTAGCCATGGCACGTGCCTTAGTAATGCGACCAAAAATTATGTTATTTGATGAAGTGACCTCTGCACTAGATCCTGAACTTGTTGGCGAAGTTTTAGAGGTAATTCGCCAAATTGCCAAGGAAGGAGAAATGGCTATGGTCCTAGTCACCCATGAAATGGATTTTGCTCAAGAAATTGCTGATCGAGTTGTGTTTTTAGATAATGGAGTAATTGCAGAACAAGGGACACCGGATGAAGTATTAATGCATTCTGAAAATGAGAGACTTGTTAGTTTTCTAAGCCGTTTTCGTAGTTAGAGATTGAAACAATGGATACACTACGGTGCGTTCTGTCTTGCTTTGTAACACTATCAATATTAAGAAAAAGGACACTTTTGATGTATGATGTCAAAAGTGTCCTTGTTATTTTGTAAAAATCAACTTCCATGTAGACCAACTCACCCGCGGAAAGCGAGTCTCTTCTTTGGAAACTACCGTATCTTTGCCCCAAAAAAGTAGTTCATTTTCTCTTTGAAACAGCCCAGTATACATTTTACAGTAATTTTAATGATTCACGGTTAAAAGCAGGAATATCATCTGGTGTACGGCTTGTTACAAGTTGATTGGAACAAACTACAACCTCTTTATCGTGAAAATTAACTCCTGCATTTTCGAGATCCACCTTAATAGATACATAACCAGTTGCATCACGGCCATCCAGTGATTTTGCGGTAATCAATAATTGCGGACCATGACAAATGGCAAAAACAGGTTTTTTAGCATCCATAAAGGCTTTGGCAAATTTAACAAAACGTTCATCGGCCCTTAATTGGTCAGGTGAAAACCCGCCTGGAATAAATAAGGCATCAAATTCATCTGGTTGTACTTCATCAATACCTTTATCAATCATGACTTCTGCTTGTTTATTTTTGCCCTCTATTTTCTTTCCTGCTTCCTTTTCAATTGTCACAACTTCATGTCCCGCTTCTTTAAATGCATCAGCTGGCTCTGTATACTCTGAGTCCTCAAACATATCTGTCAACACTGTAGCGATTTTCTTTCCCATTCCTATCAACTCCTTCAAAAAATATCATCACTTCTATCTTTCCCGAATGAACTAGATTAAAACTTATCCATCATTTTCACTTGTTTGTCATGATTCCCAACACATATATCTGCTAAAATATATATGGCAGCAACAAAAACGCAAGCAGCATAGATGATGGTATGGAGCAAATCTCGTGTTCTTGATATATCAATATCTCTCCCTCTACCTTTATTTTCACAAGCTTGCTCAATCCGATAATATTCTATCTCCAGAGGAAGAGTGGGTGTATGAAAAAGATTATTATTATATATACAAGCACAACAGGTAGCACAGAGGCAATTGCTGAGGCAATTATAGAAGAATTAAAACAAAATAATGAATTAGATTTAACTGTCAAAGACTCGTTTGACGCTACTCCCGCCGAATTGCATGAATATGATGGGATTCTTATTGGGACATATACTTGGGATGGTGGTGTGGTTCCTGATGAGTTTATGGATTTTTATGAGGAACTAGATGAGGAGGATTTAACAGGTAAAATAGCTGCAGTCTTTGGCTCCGGCGATTCTTATTATAGGTATACTTATGGTGCAGCACTTAGCCTCTTCTCAAAGAAATTATCCGAACTAGGAGCTGAAATCGTCCTACCAAACTTTTTAATCGAACTATTTCCTGAAGATAAGGATCTTGCTTCTGCGCAGCAATTTGCCAAACATTTTAGTCAGACACTTCTTATATAAACAAAAGCATCGTGCCGGCAAAACCGTTACACGATGCTTTCTTAATGTTCGCCAATGATTTTTTTATTAAATTGGTAAAGATTTTTTACTCATCTGATTTTACTCTAGGTAAAATAAGCACTTCCACTCGTCGATTTTGGGCTCTACCAAGCTCTGTATTATTATCCGCTATCGGTTGATATTCACCAAAACCCTTTGCGCTAAACCATCTAGGATCAAGTTCTTTATCTTCCAAAAGAATTTTCATAAAATTAATTGCCCTCATCACACTTAGTTCCCAATTGGAATCAAAATTCGCACTGCCGATTGGAATATTGTCTGTATGACCACTAATAATAATATTGCGGGGGGGATCCATTTCTAGAAATTTCGCTAATTCTCTTGCAGTGCCTTTATCTTCCTCCCGCACCTCGGCCTTACCAGATTCAAACAAGACATTATCTCGAATGGTCAGCAATAATCCTTCACCTGTTAGGGAAGTAACAAACTTATTATTAAATTCATTTTCTTTAATATATGAATTGATTCTTGCTTGAATTTGTTCTAATTCTTTTTGTTCTTCTAAATCGAGAATAGGCTCTTGCTTTTGTTGCTCATTTTCTTGTTCAGATGCCGCTCCTGCGTCAGAGTCATCTTTACTATGATCCTCATTTTCGACAGGATTCTGATACTCTATTGGTCCTGTTCCCCCAAGAAAAATACCATTGAATACTTGGGACATTTGCTGAAATTTCTGTGCATCTACACTACTTGAGGCAAATAAAACGATAAAGAGTGCTAATAACAATGTCAATAAATCAGAATACGGTAAAAGCCAAGATTCATTTACCTCTTGCTCTTCTCCTCTTTTTTTCCGTTTACGTCTAGCCATTTTGCATCTCACCGCTTTCCTCTAATATTTCTTGCCGTTCAGAAGCAGGAAGATAAGAGGACAACTTTTGTTCAATGATACGTGGAGCTTCTCCCTCAAGGATCGATAGAATACCTTCCACCATCATACTCTTCAAACGAATTTCTTCTTGAGATTTAATTTTTAGCTTATTAGCAAAAGGATGCCATAGGACATATCCTGTAAAAATCCCTAACATCGTTGCAATAAATGCAGCAGAAATGGCTCTTCCCAATTCCTCTGTATTGTCCATATTCCCTAATGCGGCAATTAATCCAACCACGGCACCAAGAACACCTAAAGTTGGGGCATATGTACCTGCTTGCGAAAAAATTTGTGCTCCGGAATTATGCCTTTCCTCCATTGCATCGATTTCTTCATTCAAAACATCTCTTATGTAATCTGCATTTTGGCCATCCACTGCCAAATTCAATCCATTTCTCATAAATGGATCTTTTACATCGTCAAGCTGTGCTTCCAAAGCTAGAAGTCCTTCTTTTCTTGCTAATTGCGCAAGCTCAGAAAATTCCATGATAACATCTTTTGCTTGGTAGCCTTTCTTTTCCTTAAAGATAATACCGAATAATTTCGGCACCCGTTTAATCTCGGAAGTTGGAAATGCAATAACTACACTAGCCGCCGTTCCGACAATGATAATTAATATCGCCGCTGGATTGAGCAGGGCAGAAATACTAACACCTTTCATAACCATTCCTACTCCAACAGCTACAATTCCCATTATTAATCCAATAAGTGTTGTCTTATCCATCTGTTTCACCCTAAACTTTAATAAAATGTCTTACTGTATATATCGACAACATTTTACATTATTGAATCCTTTTTCCATTTAATGTCTATCTATTATTTTAAAAATTTATCTTCTATTTCATCTTGATATTTTCTAAATACACTTGAGTTGGTTTTCTTGCGTTTTTTCGACATAAGGCGATTGTACTCTAATAATTTCTGATTTAGCTGATTTCCTAAATCTTCTTTTTCCATTTTATTTTCGGAATGGCGAATTAAATCTTCTATGGACATGATCTCTTTCTTAACATCCATTTCATCAGGAGAAAAACCAGCATTTTTCATCATTCGATAGGCCATTTTCAAATCATCGGGAATTCCTTTCAATGGATCCGGTGGCAATGGCTTTCCTGCCCCAGGTAAATGGTCAAAAGCGCCCTCTTCATAAGCCTTACGAATTTTTTCCTCTGTCATATGACTAAATCGATCCATATGATCGCCCCCAGTCTTATCTTTATTCTAAGTATAACGTTTCCTTCATTTCAAGCGCTAAACTGTTTATGTCGATTTTCCAAACGCTTCATTCACAGTTGTTCTTTATGTTTTAGAAGTAAAAAAACACCCCGCAAAATTGCTTACAGGGTGTCTATCTTCTATTAAACTGCCGCTGTTTCTTTCGTAATTTCCATCGCCGGTCCAAAGAATTCATAACGAATATTTTCTTTCGAAACTCCAATATTAGCGAGCATTTGGACAATATTTTTCAGAAATGGAACAGGACCACAAACATAGCACACAGTATTGTTAGCGATTTTATCTTTTAAAAATTCTTCCGTGATATAACCGATGAAATGATGATCTCCATCTGGATTTGTTGGTTTTTCATAACCGTAATAGTAAGTGCCTTTCTTCAATTGCTTTACAAGGTTTTCTGCATCTTTTGCAAATGCATGAACTTCTTCATTTCTCGCAGAATGAATAAAAGTCACTGCTCGATCTGTATCAGATTGTACTAAAGTATCGAGCATGCTCATCATTGGTGTAAGGCCAACTCCTCCACTAATAAGCGCGATTGGTGCCATTTCCTCTTCAACTAAATGGAAGTCGCCTGCTGGTGCGCTCACTTCGATTTGATCACCGACTGAAACATGATCATGAAGATAATTCGAAACTTTTCCATTTGGCTCAAAATCTTTCTCTTTTTTTACAGAAATTCTGAAATATTCCCTACCAGGTGCAACTGAAAGACTATATTGACGGTTTAATGTGTATTTTTCCCCAGGTATTTGCACACGGATCGTAATATACTGTCCTGGTGCATAATTTGGGATAGACATGCCATCAGCTGGTTGAAGGTAGAAAGATGTAATTACTTCGCTTTCTGGTATTTTATCTATTACCTTAAACGGCTTAAAGTCCTTCCATCCCCCTGCTTGTTTCTCAGCTTCATCATACATCTCTTCCTCAATTCCAATAAAGGCTTGAGCAATAACCCCATAGGCTTCAGCCCATGCCTCAATCACTTCATCTGTCGCAGCATCGCCTAGCACCTCTTTGATCGCTTGTAAAAGATGTTCCCCAACAATTGGATAATGCTCAGGTTTTACCCCTAAACCTCTATGTTTAAAGGCAACCTGTTGAACAGCTGGAAGTATTGCTTCTAGTTGATCAATATTCTTTGCTGCTGCGTAAACCATATTTGCCAATGCTGTTTGTTGACGGCCTTGAGATTGGTTCGCATGATTAAAAATATTTAATAGTTCTGGATGATTAGTGAACATATTTTTGTAAAATACGGAGGTAATGTTCACTCCATGAGTTTCTAATACAGGAGCTGTTGATTTTACAATTTCGATTGTTTTTTGTGAAAGCGTCATTTGAATACCCCTTTTAACATGTATTTTAAATATATCTTTACTGTATAACAGCCTATTTTCTAAAGCAATATTTTAAATACATGTTTAAAAAAACTGTCACAAAGATGACTTGGAATGTTCAATATAGTGATTCTCTTATATGATCAAAAGAGTGTCCTCAGTTTGTTACTTACTAATAAGAAAAAGAAAGAGGTGTCCCCTCCTTCTTTTTCTACCATTATTGACTTTTCAGTCGTTCGCTCGTTTCTGTTGTGTTTTATCTAATGCCTCTTTGCACCACTCCTCCACTTCCGTTGATAATGAGAAGCCTTGTTCACCGACCCTCACGAATAACTCTTTAAAGACCATCATCGATTTTTTAGCCATTCGGTGCTTTCCTTTTGTGCCTTCTCCAATGCTTTTTCAGCACTCCTTTCGCCCGTAAGTGCTGCTTCAATTTCAGAAGATAAAATGTATCTTGGTTGGGAAGAACCCCACGGATATCTTGGTGTCCATGGTGTGCTCATTGCTTCAAGCGTTGGTAGCATTAGTGTATCTTTTTCTTTTACACTTTCCCACTCATTGGCAGATTTTACAGCAGGCATTGCACCAACCTCTTCAAAAATATATTTTTGTGTGAAGTCACTAGTAGCGAATTTTAGCCATTCCCATGCCAACTCTTTATTTTTACTATCTTTTGCAATTGTGATTGGACTACCAGCAAATAATCCACCTTTTCCATCCTCATTCTTAAATTCCTGAACAATTCCGATTCGATCTTCAAGCCCTTGTGCATAAGCTTGCTTAACCAAATTACCAGGACCCTGATTTAACATAATGGCAATATTATTGTCTTTTGTTAACCATTTTTCGTTTCCTTGGTTACTCACGATCCCCTTCGGTGCATATTCTTGCATATCCAATAACCAATTTAAACCATTTAACATTTCTGGTGAGTCAAACTCGAATTCGATTTCATCCCAAGCAAAACCTGTTCCCCACTGTCCATTTTGTCCTTCAGCAGTATTTATAAGTCTAAAGGCGGAATCATAATCTCCTCTAAACCATATACCGTAGTTTTGCTCACCTGTTTCAGGATTAGTCCCTGTCATTTGCTTCGCTTTTTCTGTAATTTCCTCCATTGTCGGGTACTCAGATAAGTATTCTACTCCCCATTGATCAAACAGTTCCTTATCAAAAGCGATAAATCGTGCATCCCCGAGAAATGGTAAGCCCCAAATTTCCAGTTCATTACTATCAGGACCTAATGCTTTCCAACCATCCACTTGGTTATCAATAAAAATATCTAAATCAAATTCCTCATCTTCATCAATATAAGACTGTAGCGGTTCCAAGACACCTTGAGGAGCATAGTCTGTTACACCAGGCATTTGATAGACATCTGCCTCACCTGAAGTAATCATTGATTGTGTTTTCTCTGTGTATCCTTCCCATGGCATGAGGATAAACTCCACTTTCGCACCTGGATGTTGTTTTTCAAATTCCTCTTTTAACACCGTTAATCCTTGTGTTTTTTCACCTGTAATTGGGTCTGTTGAGGATTCCATTCCAAAATCGCCAATCATTTGCACCTTAATTTTCTGACCTGACCATTCTCCCTCAGTAGTTTTTCCCGAATCAGTTGATGGCCCCCCCGAGCTTGAACTACAAGCAACAAGGACCGTCACCATTATTGTCATAACAAAAAGCACGACATAATTCCTTTTTGTAAACATATTTTTCATTAGCTTATTCCCCCCTTATATTTACCTTAAATAAGGCCTAAAACTATTCTCCTTTTACTCCACTTAAAGCAATACTTTGAATGACATATCTTTGTAAAAACAGATATAATACAACGATTGGGAGAATACTAACCGTAGCTAATGCCATGGTAAGCCCTCCTAAACTTGTTCCATTTTCAAGAGAAAAGCTTGCTAGATAAAGAGGGACCGTATGTAAATCCTGATTATTTAGAACAACTAACGGCCACATAAAGTCATTCCAACTCCAAATGAAGGCGAGAATAACCATTGTTGCTGCGATAGGACCTGCGAGTGGAAGATAAACTCGAAAAAAAATTTTGAACTCGCCTCCCCCATCCATTTGGGCAGCCTCTCGTAATGTGTCGGGCAATTGATCAAAAAACTGTTTACACAGAAAAATGAGCATCCCATTAATCAGAGTTGGAAGAATTAATGGCCAAAATGTATTTAATAAGCCCACTTTATTGAATAATGTGTATAAAGGAATGAGCCGTGGCTCGATTGGAATCATCAATGTACATAATACGAGAATAAAAAGAATTTTTTTCCCTTTAAATTTTCCTTTAGAGAAGGCATATCCGGCTAATAGAGAGGAAGCTACACCTAAAAACACGGAACTAATCGTCACCATACCTGAATTTATATAAGATTGAATTAATCTTCCGTTTTCAAATACAATTCCGTAGTTAAATGGTGACGCTTCTTCTGGGATTAAGCGTGGTGGAAACGGCATTGTAACGTTTGCTGTTCTATCAAAACCAACACTCACCATCCATATAAATGGAGCCATTAATATAACTCCAAAAATGAATAAGATGATAAATCTCGTCCAGTCTGATAGATTTTCTATTTTCTTATTAGCCATACTATTGATCATTTTGTTTCCCCCTCTCTTGATTATAATTTCATTT
The DNA here is from genome assembly GCF_017873565.1 of Lederbergia galactosidilytica. Lineage (GTDB taxonomy): Bacteria > Bacillota > Bacilli > Bacillales > Bacillaceae_C > Lederbergia > Lederbergia galactosidilytica. Next base: position 22,750 of record NZ_JAGGKH010000026.1, on the reverse strand, counting down.
TCGAGACTTTTAGATTAATAAATGTGAATACCAGGATAATCAGGAACATAATGTATGTTGCTGCGGAAGCAATTCCAAATTCAAAGCCCGTGAATCCCCTTTCATAAATAAATGCCCCCATCGTTTGCATAGAACGTGCCGGACTTCCACTCGGCCCACCTAAAACATAAACCTCGTTAAATCGCTGGAGAGCACCAATCCAACCAGTGATGAGTAAAAATGCAAAGGTAGGAGCCATATTCGGTACAGTTATAAAAAGCCACTGTTGGATTCCATTTGCGCCATCAATTTTGGCCGCTTCATACATTTCCGTAGAGATCGCTTGCAAATTGGCTAGACAGATGATGATAACAAAACCAATCCAATGCCAAACAGCCAATAAGATCACACCCCACTTAGAAGTAGCGGGAGATGAAAACCATCCCGGTGTCGGCAAGCCTAAAGTATCAAGGACATAGTTGGCAATTCCCATCTCTGGATGCAAAACAAACGCAAATATCATGGCAGCTGCAACAATGGAAGTAACATTTGGTAAAAAGTAGATGACTTTAAAAAAATTCTGCCATCTTTTCGTTGAATTGATTAAGGATGCAAAGATAAATCCTAAAGGGATCGTAATAATTACTTGAAAAATACCAATGAAAAAGGTATTCCAAACGGAATTCCAAAAAGGACCAGAGGATAATACGTTTTTAAAATTAGAAATGCCAATAAACTTTTCAATCGTCCCATTAGATTGATAAAAACTCAACCGCAAAGATTCGAATATTGGATAAACCATAAATAATAAAATCCCCAAAAAGCTTGGAATAAGAAAAAGATACCAAACAATGCTAGAATTTGTTCTATTTTTTCCTATTTTTTGCTTACTTGTTCTTATGTTTGTTTCCGTCTGGCTATTGATCATGTTATTCTCCTTTCTGCTTAAGACACCCTCTTTACAGTCGAATTCTCAAATTCTATGGAACATATTTCGTTCTTCTTGATATGCTACCGCTTTCAAAAAAGACTTGCCTTTGGACATTAATAACATTTTCCTTCCCTTTTTGATTTGTAAGTGATTATAAACTGGGCTTCAATCTATTCCTTTTTCCTATAACTAAATTGTAATGAAATAATAATGATGAAACATAGATATAATTGTGGTATTTCAGAGTAAATTTGCCTCTCGTTGCTTTCCTACTCTTGTGAATAGTCTGATAGAACCACTTGTTTGTACGTGATATCTCGACTTTTTCTATTGGAAATTGAATTTCTTATTCCATTTCCAGTAAATTTTACTGTAGTTTTATTCCGATACTCACTAGGTGTCATGTTAACCTGTTTTCGAAACAAGCGACTAAAATGGGAGGAACTTTCGAAACCTGATTCTAAGCCGACATCTGTAATCGATTTATTTGGATAAATTTCTAGTAAATACTTGGCTTGATTCATTCGCCGACTCATTAAATATTGCATAACCGTATATCCTGTTACCTCTTTAAAAATACGTGACATATAATACTTACTAATATGTAGATTTTCAGAAACATCATCTAAAGAAATATTACTCGTAAAATGCTGATCTATCCAAGATTTAATCCGGTTTACATGTGATTCCTTTTCGGATTCAAAAGAAGACATATTGGTGACACTAAACTTACTTAGCTTGTAAATCTCAATTAAAAGTTGAATAAGGATCACCGCAATTTCAGCTTCTTTTAAGCGACAATTTAACTTTCTTTCATTGATATTTGTCAGGTTATTAGGCTTTTCAGAACTTAACTGAGCAATCATGCCTATTTGTCCCTCTATTTCTCTTAATAGTTTTTTATCTTCACAACGAAACATCATATTATTTAGTTTATTAAATGGGTCTAATAATTCAGGAACATTTAAACGATTTAATATGGGATGAATCCACTCAGCTGAAAATTCAATTACACTACGAATATACGGCATAGTAGGAAATGGATTGGCACGATGTAATGTCATCCCATTCATGATGATAATATCGTTTGGTTTCAACTGATAGATTTGATTGCCAATCAAATACTTACAGTTACCACTATGAAAATAGTATATTTCAAACTTTTCATGAGAGTGAAAATCAAAATCTTTTTCCGAAAACATATTGTCTTCTATCCGATAGAAAGCCTTGACTTTCTCAGCCATTTTCCTATTCCCCCTCTTCGTATAATGTTCACCTATTAGATACTTTTTAGTTCATTAAAGGGAACTCTTAACCTCCTTTTTGAGTAGATATTTTTACCTCTTTTGTCTTTGTGTTTCATTCGCTTTTTACTACTTAATTGCTAAATTTACTCAACCAAGCACATTATATCTCACAGTCCTTGTTTAAATTTGTATAGTTCTGTCGAAGGCATCAACTCTAAGGGATAGCAATAATCCATTGATGACATAATCTAAAACCTTGTCTCTCTATTTAAATATGGATTTCGCTAAAGCATAAGATCTGCCTCGTTTTGAAATTGAACTATCTGTACTTTTCTTTTACCGAACTAAAAAATATCTGTATAATACAGGTTAGGTGATAATCATGAGATTAACGAATTATACAGATTATGCTTTACGTGTTTTAATTTATTTAACAGCTAAAGAGCAAGATCAACTTTCTACCATTTCCGAAATTGCCGAGGCTTACGATATATCAAAGAACCATTTAATGAAAGTTATTCATGAACTAGGGAAATTAGGGATTATTACGACCATTCGTGGCCGTGGTGGTGGGATTAAGCTTGCCCTTCCGCCAGAGGATATTAATATCGGTGCGCTTGTGCGTGAAACAGAGGATGATTTTAAATTAGTCCCTTGTTTTGAAGAGGGGAATCATTCTTGTGCGATTTCTCCTATTTGCGGTTTGAAACATGCACTAAATAAGGCGTTAATTGCCTATTTGCAAGTTTTGGATCAATATACATTAGCCGATATTGTCGTCCAACCTGATCGTTACCGTGCCTTACTTGGAATGAATCAATCTCATTTATAAGCTGAACCACTCGATTTCGGTAATTTAGATTTTATCTAGATTATCTTTCGAAGGGTTCTTTTTTAATATGTGTTAACTATGCGGTCTAATTTTTAGGACGACACCAAAAGTGAAATGCTTGCTATTGGCAAATATCTACAATTTTACATTACGGCCAAACAACATTATAGTTTTGCGGACTTCCACGTTCTTCTCACTTTTATCTTTTAAAGCTAATCATTCTCCTTCAATAGACATTTGTATAAAGTTGGATATATTTTCTATCATTGTTAAAATATAATAGGGGTAAACTACATATTTTATATAAAGGAGAATGGCTATGTCTAGTTTTCAGGAAAACTTAGAAAAATATGCTGCATTAGCTGTCCAAGTAGGGGTTAATGTTCAAAAAGGGCAAACTCTTGTGATCAATGCTGCGATTGATACGGCCGAATTTATTCGTCTTGTTGTGAAAAAAGCTTATAAAGTAGGAGCAAAAAATGTTGTAGTCAACTGGAATGATGACATAATTACCAGATTAAAATATGATTTGGCACCTGATGAGGTATTTACTGAATACCCTATGTGGCGGGCAAAAGAAATAGAGGAGCTTGCTGAAAATGGGGCGGCTTTTATGTCTGTAGTATCTTCTAGTCCTGATCTTCTAAAAGGAGTGGATTCTTCAAAAATTGCCAATTTCCAAAAGGTTGCAGGAAAAGCAATGGAAAAATATCGCCAATATATCCAATCAGATAAAGTTAGTTGGACAGTGATCGCCGCTCCTTCAAAAAATTGGGCGCAGAAAGTGTTCCCTAATGCGACTCCTGATGAGCAAATTTCGCTACTTTGGGAAGCAATTTTTAAAGCAACACGGGTGGATACAGAAGATCCCGTTGCCGTATGGAAAAGGCATGATGAAACACTTCATGAAAAAGTCGACTATCTTAATCGAAAGCATTATAAAAAGCTCCATTACAAAGCCCCTGGTACAGATTTGACGATCGAATTGCCAGCAAAACATCTTTGGGCTGGTGCAGGCAGCTTGAATCAAAGTGGACATGAATTCATGGCTAATATGCCAACGGAAGAAGTCTTTACGGTTCCCGAAAAAAAAGGGGTGAACGGTTATATTTCTAGTACGAAACCTTTAAGCTTTGCTGGAAATATTATTGATGAATTTACGATCACTTTTGAAAATGGACGGATTGTCGATACAAAGGCAAAAGAAGGCGCTGAAATTTTAAAACAATTAGTGGAGACTGATGAAGGTTCCCGCTATCTCGGCGAAGTTGCTCTTGTTCCACATAGTTCCCCTATCTCGCAAGCAAACATATTATTTTATAATACTTTATTTGATGAAAATGCCTCCAATCATTTGGCAATTGGTAGTGCGTACGCCTTTTGTATAGAAGGCGGAAAAGAAATGTCCCAAGAGGAATTAGCTGAGAATGGTTTAAACTCTAGTATTACGCATGTCGATTTTATGGTTGGTTCCGCTGAAATGGATATTGACGGTATTACTGAGGATGGAAAAATTGAACCTGTATTTCGCAATGGAGAATGGGCATTTTAAGAAAAACAAGCGCTTTTGAAGAATGTAGGATTGTTAAAGCCACAACGTCTTGGTGACAGATTCAAACAGCAACATCTGTCGTTAGCACCTATGAGCTTCAGGGGGCCAGAGATACTTTCCCCGATCACAGTACTGAGGCTGGGACAAGGATGTTTTCGCTTAGGAAAAGTCCGAACTACTAGCGCGAAAATAACAATATACTTCGCTAAGGTAATGCATTGTTCGCTTTTGAGGCTTAGTATTTTAGTTATGTCCCATCCTCTTCTTATCCCATTCATAATAATTGGCATTTCATGATTGACTTTTAGGTATTAAGTAAGATCAGTATGCCAAAAATTGGAGTTGTCGACAATGGAACAAGTAAAGAAAAAACCTATGAAAGAAACCCTAACCATTAAAACTAGCCATGTTTTTCCACCTGATGCTAATCATCTCGGGACTTTATTTGGCGGTAAATTAATGGCTTATATCGATGATGTCGCTTCAATTGCAGCGATTAAATTGGCTAGAAATCCTGTTGTTACGGCCTCAACAGATTCCGTTGACTTTATAAAACCGATTAAAATCGGGGATTCTGTGACATTAGAAGCGATTGTCACATGGACTGGCAACACTTCTATGGAAGTATTTGTAAAAGTGATTGCTGAGCAATTACTTACCGGAAAAAAAGCAGTCGCCGCTTTATCCTTTTTGACATTTGTCGCACTTGGAGAAGATGGAAAACCTACTGTGATTCCAGAAGTATTCCCGGAAACAGACGAAGAGAAGTGGCTTCATCAAACGGCAAGTCGGAGAGCTGCCCATCGGAAATCAAGAAAACAAGAAAGTAAAGATTTAGTAGCCTTTTTCTCCCATAATTTTAATTGATCACTAAACTTTTCCAAAAGGAAGCTTTGTTAATAAAAGAGCTTCCTTTTTTGTAACATTTTTACAGCACCGTTAAATTTTGTTAACAGAGAAACGAGTATTTTCTCCCCTTTGCTTGTATTCCCAAGGACTTCTTCATTTTTCATTTGTAACATAACAGTTTTTACCAATTTCTCCCACCTGTTTTTCAAGAAAATATTCTTTATACTATATTTGGTGAACCATTATGAACTATTTGGAGATTACATACAAATTTATGAGATAAAGGATGAATGAATATGTTTGGTAATGCAGAAATCGGAATTGACCTCGGGACAGCCAATGTCCTTGTTTATACAAAAGATAAAGGAATTGTTTTAAATGAACCTTCTGTTGTGGCCATCAATACACAAACCAAACAAGTATTAGCGGTTGGAACAGAAGCAAAAAGTATGATCGGAAAAACACCTGGAAATATTGTAGCTGTAAGACCATTACAAGACGGAGTCATTGCTGATTTTGATATTACTAGCCAATTATTAAAAGCTATTATCAAAAAAGCTGGCAAATCAATTGGGTTTTCTTTAAGAAAACCAGATGTTGTTGTTTGTACTCCATCAGGAGCTACTTCTGTTGAACGTAGAGCAATCCAAGATGCAGTTCGTTCTTGTGGCGCTAAAAATGTTCATCTAATAGAGGAGCCTGTAGCGGCTGCGATTGGTGCCGGGCTTCCAGTGGAAGAGCCCATTGCCAATGTAATTGTTGATATAGGTGGTGGCACGACCGAAGTTGCAATTATTTCTTACGGGGGTGTTGTAACTTGCCATACAATTCGTGTTGGTGGAGATCTATTTGATGAGAGTATCATCCAACATATAAGAAAAAAGTATAATTTATTAATCGGAGAATTTACAGCAGAAACCATTAAGGTGGAAATTGGCTATGCTTTAGTTGAGCATGAAGAAAAAAACATGGATATCCGAGGAAGAGATTTAGTCACTGGCCTTCCTAAAACTGTCAATCTAAGCTCCTATGAAATTCAAACAGCTTTAAAAGAGTCATTGTTAAATATTTTAGAAGCAATTCGTGCGACTTTAGAAGAATCTCCAGCAGAATTAAGTGGAGATATTGTTGAAAGAGGTATTATTTTAACTGGTGGAGGTGCCCTCTTAAACGGAATCCAAGAATGGCTTGGAAAAGAAATCATTGTTCCTGTTCATCTTGCACCACATCCATTAGAGTCTGTCGCTATCGGTACTGGCCAAGCTCTAAAATTCATCCATAAACTTACACCAGCTCGAAAATAATCGGAAACTGGAACTGCACGCGGGTCACATTCTATATATAAATTAAGGTCAGCCCCATATGGAATTGGATGACCTCTTACGTAATCAAGTGCTCGTAGATTTTATTTCTCAGTAAAAAAACTCTCAGGAGAAATTCTCCTGAGAGTTTTTTTTATGTTTATTCTTCTTCATTACCTTCTTGAGTTTGCTCTTTTTGATTGCTTAAGCGCATTTCTTGGGTAAGTTCATCGATGCTACCACGAACGTTATTTTTCCCGGATAGATTCGTTAGTAGTTCTTTCACATCGATACCAGCTGATGCTTTTAGAGATTCCTGCATAGTAGACATTAGGTTAGTCGCATAACCTGTTACTTTATTAGCGCCACTATTTTCTCCGCTAGATCCCGTATCCACAACCGTAATCTTATCAATATTGCTAAGTGGTGCAGATACTTCTTTCGCATATGCAGGTAGCATTTTCAAGACCATGTCGAGAACTGCGGCCTGACCATATTGCTCAAACGCTTCAGCCACTTTGCGTTTGGCTTCCGCTTCAGCAATCCCTTTAAGACGAATAACTTCAGCTTCAGATTCACCTTGTGCTCTTTGAGCATCGGCTTTCGCTTGACCATCTAGGCGCACGCGTTCAGCATCCGCTTTGGCTGTTGCTTCAACGCGGTATTGATGAGCATCTGCTTCTGACATTTGTCTCATCTTCTCCGCATTGGCCGCCTGTTCAACCGCATAACGGTCCGCATCGGCTTTCTTCTTCACTTCTGAGTCATATTGACGCTCACGACGCAAGATCTCCTTCTCTTCCAATTCAATTTGCTTTTGACGTTCAATAATTTTAATTTGCATTTCTTGTTCCGTTACTTCTTGTTTCGAACGAGCTGTTTCTAAATCATACGCTTGGTCGGCACTTGCTCGGGCAATATCTTGTTCACGACGATATTCTGCCATTTTCATCTGATTTTCTTTTTCAGCTTCGGCAATTTCAGTTGCCCGTTCTAATTCTGAACGTTTTGCATCTTTCGCTGCTTCGGCGCGTTTAATTCTTGTTTCTTTATCCGCTTCAGCTGTAGCAATATCAGCATCACGCTTTACTTGTGCAATTCGTGGTTTCCCTAGAGAATCTAGATAACCATTTTTATCGCGAACCTCTTTAATTGTGAAAGATACAATGACAAGACCCATTTTCGCCAAATCCTGAGAAGCAACACGTTGTACTTCTTGAGAGAATTTATCACGGTTTTTATAAATCTCTTCAACCGTCATGGAACCTAGGATAGAACGTAAATGTCCTTCCAATACTTCTTTTGCCTCAATTTCACGATCTTCTTTTGATTTTCCAAGAAATTGTTCAGCAGCTGTCGCAATTTCACCAATCGATCCACCGATTTTAATAATCGCTGTTCCATCAGCCATCACTGGCACACCTTGTTCTGTGTAAACTTCTGGTGTTGTCACTTCTAGTTTACTAGATAGCAAACTTAATGGTTCTGCCTGTTGGAACACTGGCAATACAAACGTACCACCACCACGAATGATTTTAATTTTATTTCCTGATTCATCTGTGTGGACATTTTTTCCACCTAGATAACTACCAGTTACAATCAAAGCCTCATCTGGCCCTGCTGTACGATATTTTGTAACAAATATTCCGAGTAACGCAATTAAGATAAATATAACAATCGCTACAACAATCCAAATTCCCATACTTGCTATATCCATTCATCTTCCTCCTTTTATTTAAAACTAGGTTTGTAAGGTATTACATGCAATACACCATCTCGCACTTCAATCACTAGGACTTCTGTTCCCTCTGAAATATTTGTATTCTCATAACTAGCCGCTGGCTTCGAGATCATCCCACTATAACTCTCAATCACTACTTCTCCAAACCCCTCTGTAGGAATAGACACTATCGTCTTGCCAACTCTTCCTTCCAATGACTTTTCTGTGTAGCTTAGAGATTGTTCAGCTGATTTCAAAGGGACTAAAACAAACACATTTAGGAGTATATCCAACAGCAGTGATATAAAGGCAGAAATTACGATAATCAAATAAGCATTTAATGAAGTTGCCTTTTCTAAAATAAAGCCTCCTGCTGAAAAAAAGGTAATAAACGCTAAAATTAGAACAGGGTTTAAAAAGGGACTAACCTCATCTGCGCCATCTAGGATATCGCCAAAAAATAAATATAAAAGCGTCAATACTCCAGAAACCACAAGCAAAATAAGATAAATTGTTTCAATCGGATAACCAAATAATGTCATCGTCATCACTCTTTTCGATTTGCTTTAGATGTTAAATTACTTCTACACCACCTATCTTTCTGTTGTGTACTAATTTATACGGATCGATGGGTAAATTGGTTTCATTTTTTTATCATTTTTGTTAAAAATTTTACTTTTGTAAGATAACCCATCTAACATTATGTAAAAATGGAGAACTTCATGCATAAGGTGGACTGTAAATAGCTGGAATGGCGGGTCCCCATCCCCATTGGAAAATTTCATTCTGAAGTCCATCACTTTAGCTGGTACTTCTTTTTATATCCGCCAGATAGTCTTATTCCTAAATAGACAAAAGGTGAATCAAGTATGACAACCATGAATTTAATACAATTCATCGCCAATTTGACAGAGACAGTATGTATTTTTAAAAAATCTCATGTAATTTTGCACATTATAGTTAACGCAGTAAGTGCTCTCTAACGATTGTCCACTTTTTCAGGATACATATCATGATTCATAAGACGATGTTCCGCCATTTGTTCATATTTTGTACCTGGTTTTCCATAGTTACAATAAGGATCAATCGACAATCCACCACGTGGCGTAAATTTCCCCCATACTTCAATATAACGGGGATCTAATAATTTGATTAAATCATCCATAATGGTATTGACACAATCCTCATGGAAATCACCATGATTACGAAAACTAAACAAATAAAGTTTCAATGATTTACTTTCGACAATCTTCTTATCTGGAATATAACTAATATAAATTGTCGCAAAATCAGGTTGACCTGTTTTCGGGCAAAGTGAAGTAAATTCTGGACAATTAAATTTAACAAAATAATCTCTTCCTGAATGTAGATTATCAATAGGTTCTAGCACATCTGGTGAGTAGTGGTCCAAATACTTCGTATGTTGATTTCCTAATAAAGTTAAGTCCCCTAATGTTTCTTCATTTCTTCCTGCCATGAAAAAGCCTCCTTAATACAATTAATATAAGCGGTCATTGTTATGGATGAATAAACATTCGTCACATCGTGCACCCCTCAAAAAAAGCCATACCGCGATGGATATGGCTTGAATTGTATTCATCCATAGTTTTTTAAAGAGGGTTAATCGCTATGAACCTCTCCCAATAAGGGCCTATTTAATTCCAACCTTATCTTAAACTTCCCCGTTCTTTTCGTCAATAGCAATTCCTTTTTAATTTTACCGATTTTCCATCAGAGGTAAAGGCATTTTACATCAAACAGGCATTTTTATTATAAAAATTTCTAGTTTGCTTTCTTTTTGCTCATTTTAGGCACGACAAAGAAACGTACAGCCGTACATTTTTAAAAAAGGGTAGTGGAGGGATGGAAATGTTGATTTCCGTTCTGGCCGGACGCTTTCCACGGGGCGTGCCTTGAGGCCCACAGGATGTGGGTCACAAAGGCGTTTCGCCAGGTCGGCGAGTATTTAGCCTTTGGTCCTAATCTTTAAGGCTACGCTCCTGCAGGGTCTCAAGCTGCACGCTCATCCCGTTGGAGTCGCCGGCCGCCACTCCAATCAACGCGTTTCAAAAGGGTATAGACCTCACCCCAATCACCAAACCTTTCTTCCTCTATTTACTTTATACAAAGCTGAAGCACAAGTCGCTTAGATCCTTTCGGTTTTTCTATGTATTTAAAATGCTGAATTCCCGCAGTATCCTTTTCAAGTATTGCTTTTATTCCTGACGAAAATCGGTATAAAAACATCCGGATTTTATCAGGCGATTTAATCCCTCTGCTCTATGGATGACGGCTTGGAAGAAGGTGTTTTTCTTTTCATCGGGTCCTTTCCATAGCCATATACAACAACCATTACATCATATTTGTCCCATATCCTTAAATACATATATGCAAAGGCTTTTTTCTGACTTCAAGACCTTGGAAAGGAAGCATATCCCATTTGGAATTTCAAAAAACAATAACCTATGCTTTTCCGATTACCAAATTAAAATCCGTTTTTAATGGCCTTTTTGCATGTCCTTTATCATTTAAAGACTGCGCTTTAACTTAAACACTCTCTAGTATAAAGTACCCAAAACCATTTTCAAAATAGTTTATACTTTGTTTTTTTAAAAAACTTCTATAAAATAATACTAATCCATCTTCAAAGTATTCCCTTTTCTCAAGAACTCGACAGAATAAACTTACTTCTGTAATATCTCGCAGATGGGCGACCAATGAAGAAATTTACTGGATATTTATTGATCTTTTTGATCATGGACTAGATAGAAAGGATGAAGAAATTGACATTATTATCTGAAGTACTACAATACAATCAAAAGTTTACAGAGGAAAAGCTGTATGAAAGCTTCTCCACAACAAAGTTTCCAGATAAGAAAATGGTCATCTTTACTTGTATGGATACACGACTAATTGAATTGCTTCATAAAGCAATGAATTTGAAAAATGGTGACGCAAAAGTTGTTAAAAATGCTGGGGCAATTTTGACCCATCCTTTTGGAAGTATTATGCGGAGTCTATTAGTCGCTGTCTATCAATTGCAAGCAGATGAAGTATGTGTTATCGGACATCATGATTGTGGGATGAGTGCGCTGAATTCCCAACAAATGATCGAAGACATGAAAGAACGTGGGATTACCCAAGAAACACTTGATACTGTGATCCACTCAGGGATCGATTTAGATCAATGGTTACAAGGGTTTGACAGTGTGGAAGAAAGTGTTACACATAGTGTAGAGATGATCCGCAACCACCCTCTTATGGTCAAAGATGTGCCGATCCATGGACTTGTAATCGACCCAGAGACTGGCAAATTGGATCTAGTTATTGATGGTTATGAACATACAAAATAATAGCAAAAAGTGATATAACCGACTCGGGAAAGATACTGTTTCCTCGGGTGACTGGTGAGCCTCACGTGCTGATGCACTGTGAAGACTCACCAATACCTTTTCGACGAACATAATGTTCTGTTCTAGTGGCGGCGTCGACCACGAGATAGGATGTCAATTTCTTGCAAAGTTGCGAATATCCCTAAAGATAATCCTTATCATTGTTAGCCTAACCTCTTTTTTCTTCTTCATGACCTTTATTCGTAAATCTATTAGGAACAACCATGTTGATTCTTCTTATCACTGTCTTTTTTCTTTTTCTTTGACTTATCCATTCCCTCAGGCAATTCATAGTATTTCACCGCATTAATGTCACCAAACTCCATACCAAATTCTTCATTTGCATTCCGTTTTTTTCTCTTATCCGTCATTCTCGTCCCTTCTTCCCGTACTTTGAATTACGATTTGCTCCCTTCATCGGATCCTCTCCAGCCGCAAACTCAGCAGTAAAATCAGACTCTTGGATATTTTTGACAGGTGTTTTCGCATATTTTTCCACTGCATTTTTTATTGCTTTTCTTTTCACCATAAGACCATCCTCCTAATAAATTATCAACCTTAGCATTCCCGGGAGTATCTCCATTAGCAGCACCAGTATTTCCCAACTATTTTAAAACAGAAAAACTGATGGAATTCAGATCATTAGGAAACCATAAGCTTAATAAAAACAATGGGGTGAAATCATGGAGTTTCCAGTTATTCATACGAATTTTTGGGATGGAGTCATTGCTGTGCCCTTAATCGTAATAATTACCCAACTTTTTAAATTATTCCCCATCCCGCGTCAGTATTTTCCAACGATCGCATCCATACTTGGATTTGCGATTTCAATTTTTTATAGTCATAGACATAACCTCTGGGCCGGCTTATTTATGGGAGGTTTTTATAGTGCAGCAGCTGTGGGTACTTATTCCTCGCTTAAAACATCGTGGATTGCTTTTAAAAATAGAAAAAAGAAGTCCCGAAACCAGAATAATAAATGATAGATCTGATTAGCCATTTCAGCAGATTTAGAACTACTTGATTGTCTTTGTCAAGTTCCTTTTACCTGTAAATAGTGTTCTATGGCATTGAGCTGTGGACTGTTAACATGAATATGAGGGGGATATTTTTCCTTATAAACGTAGAAAAAGCCATCATTAAAATGATGACTTAAAAGATACTTCACGAATTTATATTATAACTTGTTATTTTCCTAAGATAAATTGCCGCGGTTATATTCTTTCTTAAAACCTAAACGACGTAAGCCCTACCTCTCATACATCCTTACGGCTCCGAAGCCGATCCAGTGTGAATAAGTCTTTCTAAAAACAAAGTAAGAACGCCAAATCATTTATTTCATCTAATATATTACCAAGTTCATTCGATAAGTAAACTTCATTATAACATGACAGTTCTTTCTAGTCAAGAAATCGAAAAAGAATTGAGAGATAATACGATCTTGCCTTTATTATTTTAAAGTTCTCTCTACCGTAAATTTATTCTTCAAATAAGTAAAAATAGCGGGAAGCAAAGAGATAATAATGATTAAAATAATAAAGAGGGAAAAATTCTCTTGAACAATAGGTAAATTACCGAAAAAATAGCCTGCTACTGTACAAAGAGTCACCCATAAAGCTCCGCCCACAATATTATAAGCGATAAAGGCACGATAATTCATATGGCTTACACCAGCAATAAATGGGATAAACGTTCGTATAAACGGCATAAAACGAGCCATTACAATAGTTTTGCCTCCATGTTTATTGAAAAAGCTCTCAGCTTTTTCAATTTTCTCCTGATTTATTACTTTATTCATGAATTTATTGCGAGAAATAGATGTCCCAGCTTTTTTCCCAATATGATAATTAACCGTATCACCTAAAACCGCCGCAGCAAAGAACAATAATATTAGTACTACAATATTAAAAGCATCTTTGGCTGCAAATGCGCCACTAGCAAATAATAATGAGTCTCCTGGTAAGAATGGAAAAATAACTATTCCAGTCTCAACAAAAACGATTAGAAACAATATTGCATAAGACCATAAATCGAAAATTTGAATAATCTCTAGCAAATGTTTATCAATATTAATAATGAAATCTACTAAATACATAATTATATTCATATTGTTCTCCCTAATTAAGCCATAGCATAATGAAATTTTTCAGCAAATCTTTCAGTTAATAGAATACCTAGCTTTCAACGGCTTATCGAGCCCAATCCTAAAAAACTTCTAGGATCGTCTCTAGTGATTCTTTTTCACCCAGAACGACTCTTCTTCAGCTTATTCGGCAAGGCTATTGTCATATCAATTTTCTAGAAAAATAGTTAGATTGATCTTTTTCCGAAACGATTCTTATCCAATTAGCTTGTGTAGTCATCTGAATATTGTCCCCATTCCAGCATCATTTACATTAGATAACATCGTTTCAAGAATTTAGCTAAGGGCCATCTGCAAAAAATAGCGTAATTCGTCTATTTTTTATAAAAACCAATAACAGTATAACACGATTGTATCTTTGCACACTTATACCTAAAGACCTATTTTACTAATTGAGATTGTAAACCCGTTTTCATTTTAAAAAGCCGTTTTCTTTCTCTACACATTTCCTTAAAAATCCTTCAATATATAAAGTCGAAAACCCCCAAAAGGCTCCCTTGCCGCGGGCTATTCACTCAGCCGTATCGCCATTTCTTAGAGTCGTTTCGAGGAACTTTTGATTATTACTTCCTAATGACGATAACTACATAAAATAACTCCCCTAAAGCTGAACAGATTATCTTTATCAATCCATTCTGCCTTAGGGGAGTCTATTAGTTAGTTCGTTTTTATTCTCTCTACTTAAGATTATTTATTTTCATTTTTGTCAGTGTCATCCTCAGAGGATAAACCTTGTGTTGCTTTTTTAAATTCTTTCAAGGTGCTTCCTAGTGCCTTTCCTAGCTGAGGTAATTTACTGGGCCCAAAAATAAGTAAAGCAACAATAAGTATAATAATAAGGCTACCGATTCCTGGTCTCACAAAGGCATCTCCTTTTTCATTTATATTATAATCATACTCCTAACTAAAGAATTTTAAAAGTAATTGACGAAAAAGCTAATCTAAACGAGCCTAATGTAAAGTTTATGTAAATTATTCGTTAAGGATATGTTGTAATTTGGTGAATTACGCTATTATAATATAGCTTGATTGATTATAAAGGGGAGAAATATATATAATGTTTAAGAAAAAAGAAGATCAATTTTTTATTCATTTAGCTAATATCTCGGCTAACCTGACAGAAAGCATGAATTATTTCACAGATTATAGGCTAACCGATGTTGAAGGTCTTAAAGTCTTCTCCGAAAAAATGAAAGAGTATGAAACAAAAGGAGACTCACTCGTTCATCAAGTAATACTTGATTTAAACAATGTCTTCATTACACCTATTGAAAGAGAAGATATTTTGGCGCTAGCTATGAATATGGATGATGTGCTAGATGGTTTAGAACAAACAGCAGCACTATTAGATATGTATGGCGTAACCACAGCAGATGAGTACATGCATCAGTTTGTTGAAGCGATCCAAAAATGCGTCATAGAAATTGAAGGTGCCATCGGGTTGTTATCTCCAAAAACTCTTCCTTCAATTAGAAATAAAGCGATAAAAATTAAAGATTATGAATCCCAATGTGATACAATTTTGCGCGTTTCGATTAAACATTTATTCCAAACCGAAAAAGATCCAATACGAATTATTCAGTACAAGGAAATTTATGAGGAGCTTGAGGAAGTGGCGGATTACTGTGAGAATGTCGCTAATACCTTTGAAGCGATTATTATGAAAAATGCCTAAGGAGTAATACAACATGAATACATTCCTGATAATAACGATTTTAATTGTCCTATTTGCAGTCACATTCGACTTTATAAATGGATTTCACGATACTGCAAATGCAATTGCAACTTCGGTTTCAACCAAAGCCTTGCAGCCAAGACATGCTATTATATTAGCTTCTGTTATGAACTTCGTCGGTGCGATGACGTTCACAGGAGTGGCTAAGACGATTACCAAAGATATCGTCGATCCTTTTACACTCGATAACGGCTCTATCATCATCCTTGCAGCTCTGCTAGCCGCAATCGTTTGGAACCTAGTCACCTGGTACTATGGAATTCCAAGCAGTTCCTCTCATGCATTAATTGGTGCGATTGCAGGTGCAGCTATTGCCGCTTCTGGATTTTACTCATTAAATTATAGTGGATTTTTAAATATTATCAAGGCGTTGATTTTATCCCCACTGCTCGCCTTTGCAGTTGGTTTTATCGTTTACGGGATCATCAAGGTTATTTTCAAAAATAGTAATTTGCCTAAAACGAATAAAAACTTCAGGAGAGTACAAATTGCTACAGCGGCTTTACAAGCATACTCTCATGGTACAAACGATGCTCAAAAGGCGATGGGGATTATCACGATGGCTTTAATCGTTAATAATTATCAATCATCTGATGATATTCAATTATGGGTGCAATTTATTTGTGCTTTTGCGATGGCTATGGGAACTGCGTTGGGCGGCTGGAAAATCATCAAAACAGTGGGTGGAAAGATTATGAAAATCCGTCCAGTCAGTGGAGTTGCAGCTGATCTAACAGGAGCTACCGTTATTTTCGGTGCAACTGCAATTGGTTTACCAGTTAGTACAACTCATGTTATTTCCTCTTCCATTTTAGGGGTTGGAGCTTCCCATCGGTTAAGGGGAGTCAAATGGGGAACAGCAAAAACAATGCTCATTACATGGCTGATCACTTTACCTATTTCAGCACTCCTTGCAGCAATCTTCTTTTTTATTCTTAATCTATTTCTCTAAACTGGAAGATTTTCCTTGTAAGTGCAAATAAATTAGTCTAGCTCAAATTCGATAAGAAGATAAAAAAAGCTGGGGTAAAATTATGTTTATTAAAAAAACAACCATCTGCTGATTGATATAAAGAAACTGCTACAAAAGTAGTACTCGCTTAGCTTCATTAGCCAATCAGTGTCTGGCGATTTTAGAAATAATTTTATCCCAGCTCTTCTCTTATTTTTTTATGTTTTAACACTTACACTCGGCAATCTCACTCCTGATAACATTGAATCATATTAGCCATATGGGCATATGCTCCGCCTGCACGGACTGCAGAAGCTACCATAATCGCCTCCGCAAGTTCTTCACCTGTCGCTCCTTGCTTGTCAGCGTTTTTTGTATGAACATCAATACAATATGGACATTGAATCGTATTCGCAACCGCCACAGCAATAATTTCCTTTATTTTGCTACTAAGTTGCCCTGATTTCGTAGCCACTGCACTAAATGCTTGATATCCTTTAAATCCATCTGACGCAAATTTGCCTAATTGACCTAAACTTTTTAAATTCGAACGAGCATAAAGCACATCTGATGCTTCTTTATTTTTCGCATTGTGTACATGTGTACTATGAGTAACTGTACCACCTGCCTCAACTGCAGCAGTTACAAATATAGCTTCACATAGTTCTTCCAATGTCGCTCCTGCTTTCTTGGCAGACTTTGTATGAGATTCAATACAATAAGGGCATTGTGTTACATGAGTAATCGCAACAGCGATAATTTCTTTTTCTTTATTGGACAATGCTCCATCTTTAAGGACATCAGCGTTAAAGTCATTAAAAGCTTTTACCTGTTCTGGTGCAAGCTTTTTTAATTGCGCTAAATTTTGCATGTTTTCTTTTGTGTATAAATCAGACATTTTCAAAACTCCTTATTCATTTTACTTAGTTTAACCTGCGATTAGCTAACTATCCTGATTTCATAAGTCATTCATAATAAATTGTTTTCCCCTCTTCTTTTGTAACAATGCTTGAATATCGAAAACGAAATATGCTCCCTTTCCGCGAGCGACTGTTAAGTTCCCTCAGGCTCCGCCTTAATGGAGTTTAGCAAATCTCATTTGTGAATAGTTATCTCTCCATATTTTCCACACGATAATCCGAATACCCATAAAAACAGATATAAATCCTTGTCAGTATATAATGGTGAACAGTTGAGACATGTACTACTATCCAGCAGAAAAGACTTGGATAATTAGATATTTACCCTAAAAAATCTTTATTACTCTTATTTTCCTAGTCTCTTTTCAGCTATTTTAGAGAATAAGCTAGGCCGTTAATGAATAAATCATTATTCTGTAACATCCTTAGTCCGAAAATTACTTGCTTTGTTAGACATTTCAACATGTCAAAGCAATGATCCATGCCTGCTTCATCTTGTGAGTAAAGTATAAAATCCGCTCCATGTTTTTTAGAACAATAAGAAGCACCATTCTGTCTATATACGCTACAGTATGCAGACAGAATGGTGCTCTCCTTATAGGTTACTTTTGCTTACATGCATTTAGTGCATCTGTAAATCTCGAGATTCCTTCCTCGATTTGCTCTGTTTCTCCACGTCCATAAGTAAAGCGTACATAGCCTTTTCCAGATCCATAGACACTTCCAGGAACAAATGAAACTCCTTTTCTCATCGATTCTTCTAAAAGCTGTTTGTCATTAAATGGTTGATTAAGTCGGCACCAGATATGGATCCCTCCTTCAGGTGTAATAAACTCAACTTCCCCATGTAAATACACGTTTAATCTCCTAACAATTTCATCACGTCGTTTTTTCAGTTCGCGCTTAAGCCTATTGATATGAATATCAAAATATGGATCTTTAAGAAACTCATTGGCTGCCCATTGCGAAAAAATACTATGACCGTAATCCACTTGCTGCTTAGCATCTGCTAAACGGTCGATTACTTTCGGTGGGCCGATTACCCAACCAATCCGCAATCCTGAAGCAACAATTTTTGATAGAGAACTTATATAAAGTATATTCCCATTTTCATCCATTGACTTTAATGTTGTAGCATTTTCGCCTTTAAAAGAAATCAGTGAATATGGATCATCTTCGACAAGGGGAATTCCTAGTTCAGAAGATATCTCGATTATCTTTTTACGCCGTAATGGATGGAGACTTACACCTGTGGGATTTTGAAAAGATGGATTCAAAAAAATCATTCTGATTCGATGTTTTCTATAAAGCTTAACCACATCATCGGGGTTAATACCGTCTTGATCCACTCGTAAATAAAATATTTTTAAACCCGCCGATTGAAAAAGGGGCAACGAATAAAAATAAGAAGGATCTTCAATCGCAATTGCATCTCCAGGCTTCAATAAACATTGTACAATTAGATGAAGAGCCTGTTGTGCACCAGAAGTAATTAAGATTGACGATGGTGAGATATTTATATTTCTGTATTCACTAACATGCTCAGAAACTGCTCTTTTTGCAGCAAAAATTCTTGATTTTCTCGATCAGATTTAAATGATAAGCCGGCTCTTTCAGTAAGTTTCACAAAAGATTTCCCGCGGATTTGAAGGGTAATATGGCCAAAACCATCTATATGTTCAACGACTTCGGGCAGTGAAAAGCAGATCTTACGCACATTTTCAAGCATGTCTCGCCTCTCTTTTTGTGATTTCACGCTTTTTTCTCCACTACAATATTAAAAATCATGTACCGTTACACAAAGCTGTATAACGATTCCAAATGGATCTCGTATAATCGCATACCCGGGGCTGAAGGTATTTTTTTTAAGTGGTACTACTATGGTTACATCTTTATGTTGAACTAGGGATTTATAGAGGTGAGTGATTACATTAGTATCCTGTGATTGAATACATAATGATGAGCTATTACCTAATTGCCAAGGGCGAGATGAATCCATTTCTTCCTCTGCTATCATTAGTTTATTAGCACCTATTTCCAAGACAGAGTGTGTAATATATTGATCCTGGTCCTCTTCATAGCTAAAATGAGGATTCATTTCTTTCATCTCTTTATAATTTTTCTTAAAGAGAACATTTGCTCCTAAATACTTTTCGTAAAATTCAATAGCTGCCGCAGCCTTCCCATTCATTGATAAAAACGGAATTATTTCAAAGTTCATTTTGTTGCCTCCTTTATCATTATTGATTACACTTTCAAGTATAGTCATTAAAGGTGACAAACTATGGCACCATTGAGAGGTGTTTTTATGAAAAAAGCAGAACGTATCAATCAAATGCTGCGCTTTATCAATCAGAAAAAGCAGTTTACACTGCAAGACCTAATGCAGGAATTTAAAATATCAAAAAGAACCGCATTAAGAGACATCACTACATTAGAGGGGATTGGTGTACCAGTCTATGTTGAATATGGTCGTTACGGAGGATATCGTTTACTTAATCAAATGCAGCTACCACCGATTTCTTTTAACAGCCAAGAAGTTTATGCCCTTTACTTTGCTATGAAGGCATTAAGCAGCTTCTCAAATTTACCTTTTCAGGTATCATTTCGTTCCATTCATAAAAAATTTCTTAATGAATTATCGGTAAACCAACGACAAGCCATTGAAAGAATACAAAAGCGAGTTTCTTTTCGACATACCGAGCAAATCAAAGATAGCGAACATTTAGAAATTTTATTGTTGGCAGCTGTCAACAATAAAGTATTAAAAATAGCTTACCAAAAGCCTTCCCAAACCAGTACTCGGATCGTTCAGCCCATTGCCATTTACTTTATGAAAGGCTACTGGTATTGCCGAGCTTATGATATGTGTAAAGAGGCATACCGTGTTTTTCGGTGTGATCGAATTACATCTGCTCAAGTAACAGATATCCAACCATTAGCGGATTTAAATGATATTACGCTGGAAAATGCCCACTCACTCTGGACTCCTTCTGAAAATGCCATTCAATTTAAATGTTTCATTGACCAAAAGGGCGTTGAGCATTTTTACCAAGATCATTACCCCTCAATCAAGTTAATTCATGAGGGAGAAAATATGTATCTCGTCGGTTCATATGAGCCAAACGAGCTTGATTTTATCGTGAAGTATCTTTCCGGCTTCGAACAATCTGTCAAAATAATAAAACCTGAGATATTAAAAGAAAAATTAAGACAGTACTACACGAATTTACTTAATCATATTTAAAGCTCTCATTTATTATTTTTATAGTCAGGTTCTTCCAGATTGCATCCAAAAGTTTCATTATCTATTGAAGGAGTATCATGATGAGTATTTTAGAAAGGTTTCAAACAGTGATTATTTTATTTGCAGTCGGTGTTTGACTTATATTAGGCCAATTTACCTTTTTTGAACAGAATACAGAATCACTTATTATTCCGTTTTTATTACTTATGCTTTACGGATTATTTCACACTATGAGGCTGGGGCAAAAGTGTTTTCGCTTAAGTAAAGTCCGAACTATTAGTGTGAAATAACCCACTCCCGAAATATACTTCGCTTTCCGAAGGCCTACAGGATGTGGGTCATGCAGGCGTTGCGCCAGGACGGCGCGAACTTAGCCTGCGTTCCCTAGTGTCAAGCCTCCTCAGGCTTCGCCTTCCGGGGGCTTGTCGAACTCTTACTTCCCGCAGGAGTCTACGTATATTTCCTCCGCTAAGGCAATGCAATATTCGCTTTTGAGGCTTAGCATTTTAGTTATGTCCCAGCCTCATTTAAATATAGTACATTTTCAAGCACAAACTCACATTCGCTTTATAGATTATATGCAAACACCTTATAAAAGGGAAAAAATAATCTAATAAGCGTTTAAATAAAAGCTAGCAACAATCAACCTTATAACCATTCTGTATTATTATAAGGATTTATTATTCCGTAATAAATTAAGTCTTCATCTTTACCATCTTTTATTACCTGGTCTTTCATTAAGCCCTCTTGAACCATACTGACTTTTTGCATGATTCTTCCAGATGCAGGATTAGACTCGAAATACGGGCAAATACTTTAGGTAATTTCTTTTCCTGAAATGCAAACTCTATTAATGCTTTTGCGGCTCTGTTCCGTAACCTTTTCCCCAGTATTTTTCACCACTCCAATAAGCAATTTCCCCATTATAAAACTTTTGATTGTTAGATAATGAAATAGCACCATACAAATTTCCGCTTATTCTTTCTGTAATGGATGGAAAACTATCAGAAAAATTTTGATGAAAATTGTTCTTATGAATTTGCGGTACATCCTTTACGCCTGAAAAAAACCACTGATTGAAATTACTGAGAATATTCTTTTATAAAACGAATCTTAGTCAGGGGTTTAATAAAACATGGCAAATTCCCCTTAATTTCAATGAAATATTCACAACCGCTAATTACATGAAGAACCAATTTCCAACAACGTTCTTATTCTATAATTCTATTATCATCCAAAATTTCTGGCTTATGTATCATGCTGTCCAGTTCAGTGATTTCTCGGATTACTTTGCATGGGTTGCCAGCTGCAAAGCTATTGCTTGGAATGTCCTTCACAACCACACTTCCTGCCCCAATCACGCAATTATCCCCGATAGTCACTCCCGGACAAACAACGACATTTGCTCCAAACCAGCAATCATTACCAATTTTAACAGGTTTTGCATAACACATATGCTTAGGCACACCGTCTTTATCCATAATTGCGCGACGTTCATCTGGAAGCATTGGGTGTACAGGCGTAACGATCGTCACATTTGGGCCAAAATTACAATGATCACCAATAACGACCCGTGCATCATCTTGAATGGTTAAATTAAAGTTTGCAAAGAAGTGATCGCCAATTTCTGTATGTTTACCGTAGTGGATATAAATGGGGCCTTGTAGACGACCATTCTCTCCAATCTCATGGAAAATATTTGAAATAATCGCTTGTCTTTTTTCAGTTTCATCTTCGAAAGTGCGGTTATATTCTGAACATAGGTTATGGGTTCTGAGCTTTATTTTTTTTAACTCCTGCTCTCCAGGTGAAAAAAGGATTCCTTTTAAAATTTTTTCTTCTTCTCTCATTTTTCTCCTCCTTCAATAAACTTAAGTTTTCTCTCGAATACTCTCTCATTCTCAAAATTTCATAGATGTTTAATTTACGCCCAATAGCTGTCACACCTTA
>NZ_JAGGKH010000025.1 GCF_017873565.1 Lederbergia galactosidilytica | reverse complement strand
GGCGAGACTGCGCTGGATGGCAGGCTGTGGGGCATGCCCACGCTTCAATTGTGCCGGCATGGAGGCATCCCGTTTACACGCCTTGCATTCATAAGCATGTTCAATGTGCTGCACTTTTACCATTTTGGCAGGGATGAACTTTGCCTCCTCACGGACAATGGTGCTGCCGATATCCGTCATGGCGTGCCGACAGCACGCACAGGTCGTGTCGTCGGGGTGGTGATGAACACACTCCACCTCCACAAGGTCACACAAGGAGTCATTCCTCTTTTTCCTGGATTTCTTTCTAGCAACAGTGTACGAAACAGTCTGTTGGCTTTGTTCTTCTGTGTGCTCAGGTTCAGGAAAAGGGGAATCATCCTCATCAA
This sequence comes from Lederbergia galactosidilytica, assembly GCF_017873565.1. GTDB lineage: Bacteria > Bacillota > Bacilli > Bacillales > Bacillaceae_C > Lederbergia > Lederbergia galactosidilytica. The sequence continues at coordinate 51,942 of NZ_JAGGKH010000025.1, read as the reverse complement.
ATAGGGATCCTTGCCCATCGGGCGTATTGTATTTGGATTTCTCCGTTTTGGATCCGTAGAGGAGTTTGGTCAAGTACTGAATTTGATGGGTGAGTGATTCAATTTGCTTGGTAAGTTCTTGATTCTGTTGATTCGCAACAGCTAATTGTTCTTCCAATAATCGGATGATTTTTTCAGATTGCTGATCGCTTGCCACGACATTCACCACTTTCCGTCCGGTTTTGTTCCTTCTATTATAACGGGTCAGGAGTTCGGATGAAAGATAGATTTTAAAATGTGCCTTGTGGCGAAGGCTGAATCGCTTTTGGCTGTTGGATGGACAAACCTTCGAGCAACCATCGAAGCTCCTGCTGAGTTAAGTTCTTTACTTCCTGTTCGTCTCTTGGCCATTGCAGCTTCCCGCTATCCAGGCGTTTATACAACATGGCGAAGCCGTCTCCGTCAAAATACAGACATTTATACCGATCCTTTTTCCAGCCCGCAAACAGAAAGATGGAGTCGCTGTATGGATCCAACTCGAAAGAATCCTGGATCAGTGCAGCCAGACCATCAATTCCTTTTCGCATATCGGTTTTCCCGCAAATGATATAGATATTTTGAACAGAGGTATAATCCTGTCTCATCGCTTGATCAGCTCCCTCATGATCGTTTGGATGATGCGCTCCTCAACGCCGTTATGGAAGGTGATTTCGGCATTGGCCAGTTTGACGGTACAAAGGCCGGAGGTATGGGCAGAAACAATTGGAAGGCTGGCGTCTGACTCGGGATGCAATGTGACGGGGACAATAGTTAATGGTTTTTTCGGCATTAAGAAAGCACCTCCTTCAGTTGATACATTGATCATACTAGGAGGTGCTGCGTAAATATATGCGTTGTTTAATTGGGGGCTTACAATAAAAATAATAGAGGAAGGGTGTGAGCGTGTGATGATAAATTTTGTAACTACGGATGTGAGCCATTTTCGTTTCGATGAATATCGGAGAGAAATCATTGACTATGACGGAGAGGAAAAAAACGTAGTGATTCCATCTCATATTGATGGGATGGAAGTGGTGTCCATCGGGCCGGATGCGTTCTGGAATAAAGGATTGACATCGGTCATTCTCCCGCCGACGTTATCAGTTATTGGGTTTTACGCTTTCGCTTTTAATGAGCTGAAAGAAGTGCGTATCCCGAAGAGTGTTGTCTTGATCGAAGATGGTGCGTTTATGCATAACAAACTGGAGTTCCTGCGATTAGGAAAGGATCTTTTCTCTATTCCATATGCTGGGTTCTATCACAACAGGTTGTCTAAGATTGTCTTGCCGGAGAACGTACAGGAGATCCACCCGGATGCCTTTGGTCATAATCCCATCAAAGAACTTGTTTTTGAAGGGTTACCGACTTTCATTCATAGGCCTGCGTTTAACCTTGGCATAGATGACATGGGACAAGTTACAGTGTCAGGTGTGGGGGCCAGCGACCTACGCTCACTTCTCGACCATCACGCGAAATACGTTGATACCTTTCGGGCCTTGCATGCGAGCCGTCAATAAAATAAATCAGTTTCACACATGGATTTGCAGCCGTGTATTTTTTTTGAAAATGTGGTATGATGTAAATAGAACACCATATAATAAAAAAATGACCACAGCGGGAACTGTGGTCAAATAGATACCCATTCTTCCGATAGGGGATTGGCGTTATCTAATCTGTAAAAGAAAAAATAGCCCTTACCCATTTTAGCGAACAGGGGGGCTATTTTTTTGTGTTAAAAATAGCGACAACGACAGCGATTAGCGCGATGATCATCGTGGAGAACGAAATCATAAGCGTTAGCGCCTGGAAAATTGTCATGGCATCACCCCTTTCGGGGATAACTCCAACCACCCTATTCTTTATCAAGAGTAGATAATAAATCGAATGAGTATCTACTTACCAGTATAACATAAATATGCCTAGATTTCTTCTGTTCTCATAAAGAAAGCCTTGTAATATCAAGGGTTTTCACGATTCTTTATATACTTTGTAACGATGCAAAGAGTGAGGGTGTGATAGATGAAAATATCGTTGAATTTCTTTATCATTCCGGTCACTTAGTACGTGATCTAGGATGCAGCTGTTGCGTAAATGCTTTGCCGAAAGCTTTCGAAGGCCCGCTAGTCTTACCTCATCTTTCATCATTTCTTGTATACCTCTAGTTGATAATCTTTTCGGTTGTTCATTCGCATAATCGTATTGGTAGTCATTGCTACGATTATTAAAGGAAATAAATAATGGATCATTTGATAGGTATCGAGGTCTTTTAAGCGGGTCAATGGTTTTTAAATACGTAAGAACGTGCTGTAAGGGTTCGTCCGATAATTTATAGATGTTTCGATGACCGTCCTGTTTAAATTCAATGGTGGACTGCGCGAGGTTAATCATGCTCATGTTGATAGACGATATTTCTTTCGGGCGAAGTCCTTTGTATCGAATCAAATAGACAATAGCTATATTTCTATCGATAGAATATCCCGTGCTGCAGAATCGATGGGTCGTTTCATGGATTTCAGTAATCGATGCATTTCTTTATTCGATATGAAATCAGTTTGTTTTAAAGGCGAAGCGCGGTATGTTTTAACATGTTCTGACGATGTGGCATGGTTGTCGTAATGCACAAGTAATCGATGAATAACAGACAGGTGGCGCTTGATGGTAGTATCACTAAGTTTCTTTTTCTTTAGGTGTTCAATGTAAGAGGTAATATGTGCAGCGAAAGATCTTTTACGTCCAGCCATGAAATAAATGGTTTAAGGTCAGAGGTGTATTGCTTTAGCGTTCCCTGCTTTTTCCCTGCTTTTTTTAATGCCTCGAGATAGCGGTTCAGATAGAATATATTCTCCATTTTATAACGCCTCCGTATAAAATTTTACGCATCCAACCTGATAGTTTACTACAACCCTTATCCCAAGAAAAGTGAATATGTGTTTGGATAGTTGTTTTGTCCTAGAAGGGTGATTAATACAAAAACCCGGTGCGTAAAGTTTTATGTTATAAAAAGTGGATAAATAAATGGTTGATTTTATTCTTATAAGATTCTATAATCATCTTATAAGAAATAATTAAAATAAATCTATTAAAATCTTATAAGAAGAAGGCGATGGAGCAATGAAATTAGAAACGTTGCAAAAAGCTTTAGCCTTATCATCAGCAAACACCACGGACGAATTTGTTGATGAGGTCTTAACTGTTTATATTGAACAAAAGGAAGCAGAGGCGGCCAAGCGTGGGAATGCTCCCGTTCATTATAGAACTGCATGGGGGCGAACGAAGGAGTTTAAAGCGGAAGGATTCAGTGAAGATGGTCGAACGATTCATATTAAAGAGGGGTCGGATTTCGCATCCGAAGAAACGCCATCACTAACGCCTGGATACAGAGATTTCCGACGTGAGTTAATAGAAGATGGCGTAGTGAAAAAGATAAACGATGAGAAGTATGTGTTTGATAAAGATTACACATTCTTATCTTTTTCCACAGCTGCCAGTGTAATTCGTGGAGTGGTGTTAAACGGAACGAGATCTTTTAAAAAAATGACGGATTGATGAATCTGTCATTTTTTTAGAACTATGACACTAAAAAATATATTCGGTACATTGTCAACCGAGCAATGAATAAAAAACTTAATTGTAAATTATAATCAATGTCATTAGACGATGCGTTGAAAGAAAGGATAAACAAGTTTCTAAACACCATAGAGCGTGAAGTGAATAAGGGAGAAATAATCTTTTTTTGTTGTGGTTAGTGTGGAGATAAAAGGATGTTGTTCAGATCGTTGTAATTTTATTTGTGAGTATTTCAGGAAGCAGAAAAAAAGATGCCAAACTATTCTAAAAAGAGATGGAACGGTAGGAATGTGGAAAAATGATTACATAGTCCGAGCATAAATTGATTCACAGAGTTAGAATGTTGTTTACAAAAAAATGGGACATGTTTAATATTACGACTTTTTATAAAAGTGACTTTCATAGGGAAGAAACTGCAAGACTGTTGAAAAGATTGGGTCAATCTACTGACATAACGAAAGATGTGTATTACGGCACATTTGCCTATATTGTTGGTGCCACATATAAAGTAAGCCAAATATGGGACACTGTAGATGAAGATGGAATTGATCTTGAAAGATTGCTTGAGACAATAGACCCATATTCCGTAAGTGAAAAAATAATGATACGATTTGCTTTGCAATGCTTTAATAGCCGTTTAGATGATATTTCGATTAGTGATGTCATGCGCCATCTAGATGACGAAAACACAAAGGTAATTAAGCAGGCGATAGATATTAGGTATTAACACAGCAAAATGAAATTCTTTGTTGATCGTTTCAGCTACATTGTTTATTTTTAGGAATGTTTCACATTTAATAATCGCTGCTGTTATGGGAAGAAAAGAAGGTATTTTGGGTGAAGGAATGTTTAACTACGCTTTAGAAGTTACTCATTCTTATTCTAAAATTCCTGAAATAGTAGTATTTGTCATTGGTTTAATATACTTAGTATATGCAGAAATAAAAAAAGAAAAATGACAAAAATATGTAGTGGAACTTTAACAATTAAGTAATTACAGTCAACTAAGTCTGCATTAAAATATAGTGTTAAATTAGATTATAACCTAGAGATAAAAGTAAATAAAAAGGGCATGTTTCGAACTAAGAGTCCACTAGAACATGCTCTTTTTAATGAGATTGTTAAAATTTTTTATAAAAAATGGAATTATTGCTGCGTAACTATAAAGATGTTTAAAATCACAATAAAATCGTTTAACGGTGCCTAAAGATTGTATCATAAGTGGCTCAAAAACATGGCACCATTCCTTCGCTTTCCGCGGGCGGTACGGGGAGATCACTGTGGAGCACTACCTGTCACGCTAATCCCCCAAGAGTCGCCGCCCAGAATTTAAACTTTAATTTAGCGCAGTGACTGTATTTTCTTCGAGGAATTGCAGAATGCTACTGGTCTCGAATCTATAAGTTTCTCACAGTTGGGCTAACGTTTAAATCATATTCCTACGGAATTCTTTCAAAAGCTTTATTTATTCAAAATCAAGCACTCCTCGCATAAGATTTCCGAACTTTTCTGCATCTCATTTTCGTTACATCATCATCTGAGTGACCTAACCTTTCCAAAATCCTTTCCAAACTAACGCCAGCTTCGGCTAATAAAGATGTATGAGTATGTCTCAGTGAGTGAGGGATTAAAGATATTAAAGTATTATTTAGATTAGCTATTATTAATCGCCATTCTATGTTGAAGGATCTTTACATATACAGGGTAACCTGGGTATGTTCCATTATTACAAGCATTTCGTCAATTTCAATAGTGCGTTTAGATCTTCTTCCATCTCCAATTCTACTAGGGGTAGCATCAGATAACCGCGGAATGTTGGCGGTACCCTATATAGCTTCCCCTTTAAGTGATGGTTATGTCATAGCGTTTTTTACAATGTTGCGGTAGTAGCCTATGGTAAACAGAGCGAATACAAAATAGATAACCGTGTAAATCACCATGACGATGGATGCCGGAAACGTGGTGTCTGACCGGATCATAAATGAAGCCGCCTTGATAGCAAAGATCGAATGCAGCATACCGATCGACAGAGGGAGAAGGAACACGATGGTCTGCTTTCGTATAATGCCTTTCATGATCATATCCACGTCAAATCCGAGCTGACGCAACGTCTTAAAGCTTTGTTTTTCCTGCTCGGCTTCGGTCATTTGCTTGAAGTACAAGATGCTGCCGGTTGAGATTAAAAAGACAAGTCCAAGGAAAGCTGCGATGAAAATGAGCAAGCCTGTCAGTTCCAACACTTTTTTGTATTGCGCATAGTAATCATACTTTAATCTTTCGTCATTGTCGTATTTTTCGTATATTGAGGAAGCGATGGCGAGCTCTTCCTTGTCCGAAACTTGATACGTATCAAAGTGAATTTTTTTATAATCAGGCGTATCGGCCATTTGTTCTGCGATATTGTCCATCGTCGCTTCTGACACTAGCAGCTGACTGCCGGGAGCATTTAAATTCATGATATTCCTTTCCCTCAATGTCCTCAATGTATACATAACGGTCTGTTCATGCTGCTCCAATGCTATTTCGGTTGGATATCGCTTCGACTGCTCATCTAAGTCCCCGGCAAGTGAGGCCCCAGCGTCGTACAAAATGGCTTCACCATCTGGCGGCACGTTGAGGTCTGCGCCTGTTTGTTTAAGCTGTTCGGCTGGAAGCCATAACAAACTTTCTTCAACCTTGTAGGATTCGTCATTCGGATCAAGGATGATACCCACCGTCAGAACCGCTTGAACGACGTGGTGATGAACATTGATGCCTTCTTTCTCCAGCTCCATTTTGAACGACAGCGCCTCCTGCTGATCGTTTTCAAACATAAAATCATAAGGGAGATCGCGACGGGTCTCATGCTCTACGGAGTAGTAGAAGGAGTAAGCCATGGAAATCAGCGTGATGGTCAAGGCTGACAACACCGTAATCAAGGCAAGTGAGTTGGCATTTGCTTTCGTATGGTGCATCAGCGGAGCCATCGACAGGCTGTTTGTTAAGCCTAGGTGTCCATCTTTACGTTTGCGAAACCGATAAAGGCACCATCTAATCGTAACGTGAAACAATAAGTAAGTCCCTGTAACGATAGATCCGAGCATCAATAGTGCGTTGGGGAATAACTCTTTATCGACATGACCCGATAATTTATAGCCGTATCCAATCAGCGCCAGACCGAGCAGGGCGAAAATAGCAGATGTCACCGCTTTAGGCGGCTTAGTGAGATCAGGCCGCTTGTCAGCTTGAAACAGATTCAGAAGGGTGTTGCGATAAACTGTCAGCATTATCTGAATGGAAGTGATGACGATGATGAGAAGATAGACCATCGCCGTTTTAAAAGCCGCTGGTACGGAGAAGCTGATGCCGACAATCCCTTCTAAGCCGAGCAGATTCAGCAAAATCAAGACGAACAGCCTTGAAACCAACGCGCCGCAAATGATCGCAGCAAGTAGTGCACCAAAGCCAAGCAGTATATTCTCGATCATTAGATATCGGACTACCCAGCCTTTGGAAAGACCAATCAGCCGATATAGTCCGATTTCTCGACTGCGCCGACGCAGGAAAATGCCGTTGGCCGAGACGGTAAAGATCGCAACGATTACAATCAGCATGACTCCTGCAATTTGAAAGAAGGCAAAGCTCGTATGTGTCATATTCTGAACAGCCTGATCGTGCTGAAGTGAGGCGAAGACAAAATACAGGCTCATACTAAAGATCAGCGCAAAGAAGTACAAATAATAATGCTTCACATTTTGCCGCATACTGCGAAGCACTAATTCAAAAACCGTCAACATGGTTGTCCCCCCAGTACAGCTTGCACGTCCATAATTTCATTAAAGAAGGCATGTCTTGTTTTATCGCCGCGGTAGAGCTCGGAATAAATCTTCCCGTCTTTTAAAAACACAACACGGTTGCAATAGCTGGAGGCTACCGGATCATGGGTCACCATGACAATGGTGACGCCTCGCTGCTGATTCACCTTCTCCATCACGTCCAGTAACGAGGAAGCGGATTTGGAATCCAGTGCACCGGTCGGTTCGTCCGCAAACACGATCGAAGGCTGGTGGATCAGAGCGCGCCCAGCAGCTGTCCGTTGTTTCTGGCCTCCTGATATTTCATGCGGATATTTGTGCGACAGTGCTTTAATGTCAAGCACATCGGCGATGGCTGTGAACTCGCTTTCCGCTTTCCGCTTCCTCATTTTGCTAAGGGAGATGGGCAGCAGTATATTTTCCTTCACTGTCAACGTGTCCAGTAGATTGTAATCCTGGAAGATGAATCCCAGCTTGTTGCGCCGAAAGGCGGAAAGCGCGGTATTACTCAGCTTGGAGGTATCTGCGCCATCGATTAAAACTGTTCCATCTGTTTGATGATCAATCGTGGCTAAGACGTTAAGCAATGTCGTCTTGCCTGAGCCGGAAGGGCCCATAATGCCGACAAATTCACTGCGGGTGACCCGTAAATCTATTCCTTTTAAAACATGCTGTGCATTTCCTTTATTACCATATGTTTTGTGGATGCTTCGTGCTTGTAAAACAGTTTCTCCTACATTCAACTGATCCATAACGTACCTCCCAATCATAATTGTTGCTTGCGGATAGCTTTATTATACGATTGGATTTTCCGCTTGTCGTACGTTTAAGATGACAATCTGGCAAAACAACGTGACAATATTGTCAGATTCACTATTCCACGCCAAAAAGCAGTCAGGAGCAATCCTGACTGCTTCATAGCTGGATATTACTTACCCGCCCTCTTCGGACAGCTTCGAATGCGTTGGGATCGACAAAGATCATTCGCATCACCGTACCTTTCGTTTGACTGGGTTGCGCTTGGAGGGTAATTCCTAATTTATCTGCAACGGTTTTTGCAAGATAGAGCCCAAGTCCAGTCGCTGCGTTTTGAATCCTGCCGTTTTCGCCTGTGAAGCCTTTGTCAAAGATACGCGGCAATTCGTGCGGCTGTATTCCTGGTCCTTCATCGATGACATCCAAAAAGACTTGGCCTTTCTCTGTTACATCTGTCACGATCATAAGTGCCGTATTCGCAGGATTATATTTCACGGCATTCGTCAACAGTTGCCGAAGGATGAAGCGGCACCATTTTTGGTCTGTAATGGCCTTTACATCCGTTCCTTCGATACTGACCGCCAGATTTTTTTCCATACACCATGGCGCCAGCTCCCGTACTTCTTCCGCGGCAAGGCGCTGTATGGAGGCCAATTCAAGAACATAGTCTGATTCGATCGCGGGCAGACGTGTCATATACAGCTGACGGTCGACTAACAAATACACCCGCAACCATTCCGCCTCAATTTTACGTATTTCCGGATCACTTGACCGAGCGTCCAGGATTAGCTTCATAGCGGTGAGAGGAGTCTTCACCTCATGGATCCATGCGGCCGTGAATTCATTCTCGATAAGTTGAGTTTCTTTATAGTCAGAAAGCTTTCGTTTGAACTGAAGGGAGGCCTCCCGTAAGATGTCGTTTGTCATCTGATCTAGGCCGTCCCCAGGCTCAGGAAGTGACTCGATCCAGTCTAAGGCCATGTCTTCCTGCAGAGCAGCCAACGCGGCGGCATATTTTGTCTCTCTTTTGAAGCGCCATATAAAAAATAGGATAAAGGACAGAATAAATGAGGCGTTAAAATAAAGGAGAGAAGTAGATGTGACCTGGATGCCTTGATCAAGCAGGATCAGAGCATTGGCTAAGCCGAGCAAGCCGGCAAACAGTAAAATCCAGCTTTTCCTTGCATCAACGTAACGGATAAACATGGCACGGTTCCTCCTATCAGTACATGTTCATAATCTCTATAAAGTGATGGCCATATAACCTAGCCCTTTTTTTGTCACAATAGCGTCTGCCAGATTGATCGTCTCCAGCTTCTGCCGCAAACGGGTTATATTCGCCGTGAGGGTATTGTCGTTCACGAACTGCTCGTCCTCCCATAGCTTTCGTATCAAGTCATGGCGCGAGATAATAACATTGTTCGACCTCACAAGCGTGATTAGTATAAAAAATTCATTTTTTGTTAAATCCACTTCTTTCCCAGCGTTTCGAATTATACCTCGATTTAAATCAATCAAGGCGCCGTTCCATTGAAGAATATTCGATTGCTCTTCGCCATAAGCATATGTCCTTCGGAGCACGGCTTGAATTTTGGCATAAAGCACGTCTGTATGAAACGGCTTCTGGATGAAGTCGTCCGCCCCCATGCTCAGCGCCATAACCATATCCATTGGGTGATCGCGGGAGGAAAGGAAAACAATGGGTACCTTGGAAACAGCGCGAATCTCGCGACACCAATGAAAGCCGTCAAATTTCGGGAGTGTGACATCCATAATAATGAGCTGAGGCTGTTGTTCAAGAAATGAACGCATCACACTTTCAAAATCATCTGGTCTCGTGACCTGGAACGACCAAGCCTCTAGGCCTTTCTTCAACGCAGCAAACAAAGCATCATCATCTTCAACAACAAATATGTTTATCTTCATCGAGCTAGCCTCCTAGTGTCGCAAATTTGACTGTTGTAAAAAAAGTTGAGGTAACAAAGAATTACTCCTCATTAATATAACACAAATTAATGTTTCACCTATGGTAGGGGATGGAAATGATTCGAGAATTGAAGGGCTACTATGGGAATATTTACTTTCATCTTAGGCACGGCATGATGTAATAACGCCCACTCAAAGAAAAGAAGCTTCCTCTAAGTCTGCAGACTTAGGGGAAGCTTCTTTTTTGATAAATCCTTTTTTGTATGCCTTAACAGTAAGTGAAGTAGATTAATCGGGAAGTGTCTGGCACATACTCTTATGTTCCTTAATACAAAGCACTCCGATCAAACCGATGATGGAAAAGAGGACTGGAATGATGAAACCGTAGCGGTAGCCGGCATTTATATTTCCAGCAGCTTGAAAATAATCTAATACATTCCCAAAAATGGTTGGAAGCAATACAGCACTTAGGAATCCGCCCGTATTGGCAAACCCGGAAACAAGGCCGGATTCTGATATAGGATATGATTGCCGGATGAAGGCAAATGTTAGCATACAGGCTCCATAACAGAGACCAATAGTAAAGAAAAGTAACATAACCAAGAAAACCGGCGGCTTCTCAGCAAGAAACAGAAAGGCGGACCAGCTCAATAGCATTGTTGTATGGACCCAAACATAGGGACGTTTCACCAATTCTAATCGATTGGAAATCCAGCTAGATAGCGGTGCACCAATAAGTGCTCCGATTAGGCCAATCATTATAAGTTGACTTGCATCTGACCGTGTCATTTCAAACACATGCATCCCATAAGGCACTGCCCATGAACCGATAAATCCAACATACGCACCGACCATCCCAAAATGGCAAAAGAATAAAGCCCATGTTTGCCAATTCGAGCAGATTCTTTTTAGTAAAACGAATGTTTTTTCACGCTGTGCTTCATTTTTTATCCATAACGATTGCTTTGGCTTTTTCACAAGAACAATATAAAGCATCAATCCACATAAGCATATTAACAGTCCCGCTGTAAAAAAGGCTGCTCTCCAGCCAATTAATTCAATCCATAAAGAAAAAGGCACTGTCGCCAAAACGAAACCGAGGCTCCCTGTCATTCCGGCCAAACCAATTAATTTTACAAATTCCTTTGCACTAAACCATTGGCTCAAAATTAACACCAGATTGACCCAGATCGTTGCATCTCCTATTCCTGTCAATATTCTCGCGAAAAACAGGGGGAATTCATGCCCACCAAGGCTATAAATAATTGTGCCAGCCCCTGACAGGATCGCCCCTATGATTAGAAAAAAATTAGGTCCAAAACGATCAGCTAAAATACCCATTGGAATTTGCAAACCGGTATATACAAAAAACTGTATGCTTGCCAGTAGTCCAATCGCCGATGCTGTGACAGCAAAATCGCTCATCAATTGATCTGTAATCAAACCCGGAGCCGTTCGCTGACTCGACATGAATAAATAGGTACATGTGACAGCAGCAAATACAACCCATCTAAACCTACTATTTTGTTTATCCAATGATTTCTACCCCTGTAGTTATTTACTCTTATCTATATGGGATAACTGTAATAATAGGAACATCTTTTTACTATGAAGAAGGATTTACTTATTCATGGAGGTAATACAATCTGGTTTGGAAATATACTTCTCTTTATTAAATGGAAATGGATGAGATTGGATTAGCTGGAACGGACATATGCAGTGAAATCGTAAAACGGTGTGAACAAGAGGAAAGGGTGCGATCATTTCAAACCCTTCCCCAGCTGTATGAAGAAGAACGGAGTGAATATTTAAACACAGCCAGTTTGGCCGTCTTTTATAAAAAATCTTGCTTGAAAAAGATAGCAAATTTATAAAGTTATATTAATTCCAGTTTTTCTCTATAAATTGAACAGCAGGTTGTAAATTGGTTTCGTTAGCAATTGAAATGAGAGCGGGAACCACAGATGGGGCTGTTTTGGAGAAGTTAGGGATCCGTGGATTTAGCCGAAAAAAACGATCGCCAAGAAGTTGAGAACTGACCTCGGATTCATAGTAACCGGATCCACTAGCGACAATCTGAAGAAATGGCAGTAAAGGTTCATTGGGAGACCGGTCAAAAAGAACTCCCCAATTGGGGGGAAGGTTTTTCATATTTTTGGGGCGTATGTTATCTGCACTTATCATTCCCCACCCCTTCGTATCCCTTCTTAAACGAGTAGGCTCTTGACCTGTTCCAATGGATAATACCGCAATTTGATCCAACGGCTGTTTGGCTTTCCCTACAGCAAACGCGATACTGGCTGTACTTGGATTAGTTGTTACTGTATACCCATCTACGTAGTTTTGATAGGCTCTTTGCGTCGCGGGAGCACCACTGCTCCGTAATATTACATCACTTGCTTTCTCATATAAATAGGGAGAGCTACGGAAGTTGTGAAATAACACAGGAGTCCAACGGTTTAGCTCCGGTGAGAATAAATGAAATGCAGGGACAACAATTCGCTTTTTTAAGTCTTTGAGGAGAAGATCAGGTGGAAAAAATGTTTGTACTGCTTCAATGAAACCAGAATATGGTAATTGCTGGTTAAAAACAGGTCCACCGGGTCGGGAAAAGCTAAATGCTGGCAGAATTTCATCCTTAAAATACTGGAATGTCTCCTTCGGCGATCTTCCGCTTGCTAATGCAAGGGCAGTGAATGAACCGATTGAATTTCCTGAAAAAACATTGGTTCGACTAATTAAATTAGAGTTTCGGCGAGCCAGTCTGTTCAAAAGTTGTAAACTTAAAGCGCCTAGGACACCGCCTCCATCAAAGGACATGATCCGATATTTAGTCAAAGCTGCTTTCTCCTTTCTAATCTGGTCACAAGTATCATTCAGTATATGTTTATTTTGTCTCATACATGAGTATGAATACTTCTTTTATGCAAAATCCAGCAGAGCAGGAGCAGATTAGAGCATTATGCTTTTTAAAGAAGGCATCTCACTAGTTTACTGAACCTATGAGACCTCCTTTCTTTTGTTACATGACCATCAATATTATTAAACCATTTCGGGGTTCCAAAAGTTATTTTAGAACTTCTTCTAATTGTTTTCTTATAACTTCACGTCAGGAATATTCACCTGAAAGGTTTATTAGTATTCATTGAATACAGCTTTGAGGCATGGCCAACCATCTATTAATGCGAATTTGTATTTTTAAAAAGATTAATGGATAAAGAGAAGTAGCAATCAAGGAAAGTACCTTGAACAATTAACAGAAGAGTGTGATAACATATGTAGTGAAGATTGGTTCCGCCTCAAAAATATTTACGAGGAGGTTTAAAATGAATAAAAGATATTCACTTTTTGGTTTTGTGTACTTTGAGCTCCATGCAAAGTCTATATTATGAACAACAGCGGTTGTTTGTATGGAGCTAGCTAGTTATAACCGTTGGACTTCACTCTGGATTGAATGGTCGATATTGTTGATAGTATAGGCTTTGCTACCTTAAAATTCATAATTATTTTAAGGAGCGGAGCGAGAATATGAAATATATTAAAGCGTATTCGATTTTTCCAAAGGATCTTCTTGAGGAAATTCAAAAATATGTTCAAGGAGAACTAGTATATATCCCAAGGCAAGAAGGCGTCCGTAAGGGCTGGGGAGAAGAATCCGGGTATAAAGAAATTTTGAAGCTACGAAATGAAGAAATCCGCCAAAAGTTCTGTAATGGAGTAACGATTCATGAACTTATGGAACAATATTTTCTTTCCTACGATAGCATTAAAAAAATTGTCTACTCAAAGAAATAGTTGAAAGGTCTGTGAGGTATTTAACTCACGGGCTTTTTTGTGCAAAAAACATTTATAAAATAAATTCTATATATCATCAGGAACTCGAATAACTTACCATTATGTGGAAACAAGAAAAGGAAAAATTTAAACCGATTAGATAAAGAGGTGATATCTAATGGGATTCAACTTTCGTGCATTTAGGGATGAAGACGGTTGCGAAGCCCTTCGCACAGTGATCATACAAAGTTTAAAAAGTGAACGCTTAAATTTTGGAAGGGAAGGAGGGATAATTTTATGGTAAATGTATTTGCCGTAGCCGATGTGATTGTTAAGCATATAAAGCATCATTGTCCACAAGATATCGCTATTGTTGGATATTACGGCTCTTATTTGCAGGGAAGAGCAACAGAGCGATCAGATTTGGACTTCTTTTTTATACCAGCTACACCAAGAGGAAGAAAAATGGAAGTTCAATTTATAATAGATGGAATAAGTTTTGATTTTTATCCTATTGGTTGGGAACGCGCTGAAAGAATGGCGGCATTTGATGAATGGAATACAACCATTATTGCGGACTGTGAGCTATTGTATATTCGCTCTGAGGAGGATCGCGCTAGATTCCTGAAGCTCCGTGAAAATATCCATGCCATGAAGGAATCGCCCAATGCTATCAAACTGATTAATAAAGCTGAGCTTGTTTTATGCGAATGTTTCCTTAATCTAGATAAATTTCGACTTGCTGGTGATTCTTTGGATTTGCCTTATTGTCGAGTGCTAGCTCAGGAAGTTGCGGGAAATATCTTTAAAAGTCTTGGGTTTTTGAATCAAATTTTTTATACACGTAGTTGGGGGTATTATCGTGAGCAGGTTAGCAATCTTCCACTAAAGCCAGATAAATTGGATAAGCATCTAGATACAATTATGTTTAGCCATTCTACGAATGAAATTATGTCCGCTTGTGAGCAGCTTATCATAGAAACTCTTCATTTGATTTTAGAAAGGAAAAATAATCAGAAAGACATGCGATCCTACAAAAATTGTATGAAGGGATATTACGAAGAGGAAAGGGGGATGCTTAACAAACTTTTGACTGCTTGCGAGAATGGCCATTATGAAACTGCGTATTTCGTTGCTATTGCCGTCCAAGATAATTTGGCGAAAATATTGTATGTTGCTGAAAAAGGGCATTGGCCTGCAACTTTTGATTTAGGGAAATACCGGGAAATTTATCAACAGTTTGGGTATCCGGATCTCATTTCTCTTCTTGACCCAACTGATCTCCAATCATTAAAAACTGCCGTTCTCCAACTAATAGAAATGTTAGAAAGTCATTTAGAATCGGAAGAAGTGCCCTTAAATATATTCAATTCTGTTGAGGAATTCGAAACATTTTATAATAGGGTTTAATTATTGTGAAATAAGCATCTTTAAGGAGGGAGAAGGGATGAGGATAGAAGAATTCATAGACGAGGATTTTAGTGGGGTCATATCGATTAGTGAAAATGGCGCAAATGTATACCGAAAAGCGTTTGGCTATGCAGACTTGCCCAATAAAGTAGCAAATCAAGTGGATACAAAGTTTGCAACAGCTTCAGCAGGAAAAGTCTTTGTCGCTGTAGCAATTTTACAACTTATTGAACAAAGCCGCTTATCTTTTGATCGTTATATAGGAGACATCTTGAATTTTGACTTGAAGAATATTGATCCTCACATCACCGTTGGACAATTTCTTAATCATACATCAGGGATACCTGATTATTTTGATGAGTCCATTATGAAGAATTATGATGAACTGTGGATAGATTATCCCAATTATAAAATTCGCACATCATCAGATATCATTCCATTATTTATTCATAAGCCGATGATATATCCTGCAGGAGAAAAATTTCAATACAATAACAGCGGATTTGTTGTTCTTGGTCTTATTATTGAGTCCATTACTGGTTTACCATTTGATGTCTATCTTCGTGAAAATGTTTTTATTCCGTGTAATATGCTGGATACAGGATATTACGAGTTAGACAGATTGCCTGCCCAATGTGCAAATGCGTATGTATATGATCACAGCCGTCAGGAGTTTTATAGCAATATTTACAGTGTTGATGTGAAAGGAACAGGAGCAGGTGGAGCATTTACAACTGTAATGGATATTGAAAAATTCTGGGCGGGTTTGTTGGCTGGACAATTAATTTCGAAGACAATGTTAAAAAAGATGTTAACTCCCCAAGTGAAAGAAGAGTGCTATGGATATGGAATTTGGCTTGATAAAAAAGACAATGGGACATTTTCCTATCATTTTGAAGGCTGTGATCCAGGTGTTAGTTTTTTTAGTTCATATGATAGAGAACGAGATTTGCAGATCACATTGGTGAGTAATTTTGGCTGCGATGTATGGAAGATTTTTGAAAATATCTCAAATGCTAAATAGAATTTTGGGAAGGCGACTATATTAATCCGTTTGATACGCTTGCACGCCGTAGAATGCACGATTGAGTTACCACCTACCATTGCGGGCTCGAAAAAGTTTGCTGAGGAAATTGCTGATCTTGTCTAAATGAATGGATGAATAATGTTTACGATTAAAGATTTAGAGTGTGAAAGTATAGGTGGTATGAATTTAAATAGAATTGACGAAAGAAATGGCACTTTAGCATTGGAATTATGATTGATAAAGAGTACTGAAGTAAGGGATATGGAACAAAAGCGATCAAAATTAGAAGGCTACCTTACCGAAATTATCCACAAACAGGCGCAAAAATAGCCTAGTTCTTTATCGAGGGGAAGACGGAATCGGCAAAAACTTTTACTCAATCGGCACTTCTATAAAACCATCCGTATCATCCTCGTCGTCTTGTTGCTGATTGCTGAAAGGAGTACTTTGTTCGCTGGTGTAGTGTTCTTTGTCTGTTTCTTCGTGCAAATTATTGGGAGAATCCGAAGATTCACTATTGAAGGCGTTTTGACTCTCTTGTTTTTCTTCCGTTACAAGGTTTTGTAAATCATCGGTTAGCTGATCGACCAATTCTCCTGGAATGGAGCCTTTGCCATAGGTCGTACCAATATTTAATTCGCCACCAAGCTCCTTGATGCCGAGGGAGGCAATATTATTGTTTTGTTCGTATCTGTCTAGCATGATTTTATCCACTTTCAATTCGCGAATGATCACATGTTTATCACCAGTAGTTGTTGGTTTATCCTTTTTTTCAGCTTATCAATTTCCTCTTTACATTGTATGATCTGTTGCTGGTTTTCTAGCAGGAGTTTTTCGGTTAAAGAAAAGTTTTCTTCGAGAGCTGCTGTTCTTTCCGCAAGCTGGTCAATTTCCTGTTGGATCGGGCCTAATAGCTGTAAAATATATCTAGATAATTGCGAGTAAAGGCGTTTTTGTAAGGCAGTAGTTTCCTCCCGTTTTAGTGCTAGCATTTTATCGGTTTTTCGCGAGACTTCCTTGTCGACAGTGCTCTGTTTTGTAGAAAAGGTTCCGGTTCGCCACTCATTTTCAAATTTTGCCAAACGTTTCATATATACATCAAGCGAATTTGTTTTCATCTCAAGTGTTTTGACTCTTTTTATAAGTTTATTCATTTCATCATTTTTTTCATTGTGATTGAATAATCCTTTTATAGACATTGTGTAAATTCCCACCTTTTTTGAAACGAGTATCTTGGAAAATGAATGGAAGGAGTGTTATGGATGAGAGGAAAAGCAAATATTAACTTGCATAATATCCACATTTCAACAAATGGATAGATCAGCTTCGATGTCTTTAGGAAAAACTAAATTAATTGGGACCCATGCTGTCATTCATCGGAATGAAGGATTTGGTGAGCAAAATGCCGATGGTGTTATCAAAACGGCACCTAGTTCTATTGTCGATGATGCGGATCTCTCCGATACGAATTCAACAGCATTTAGACAATTATAGGATCGTAATTTCTTCATGTTGGCTGTATTTACGTTCGTATGTGACAAACAAAAGTCCATTATCGAACTTGGCTCTTATATCTTTACTATCGGCGGGTTCGGGCAACTCGATGTTCCTTTCAAATGCGCCATATTTACGTTCATTTAAAAATGAAGAGCCTGAGATCACCGGTATTTTGCTCATACCCTTGATGAGCAAAATATTTCCGGAGAGGGATAATCGAATATCTTCTTTCCTTAGTCCAGGTAATTCAATAATAACGATAATTTCCGTTTCCGTTAAGAAAATATCTGTTAAAGGGAATTCAGCAGAAACATTAGCTGTTTGAGATTCCCTTTCGTCTCCCTGATCACTTCGTTCAGTTGGGCCAGTATTATGGTAGGTTGCACCAGTATTTTGATGGTTGGCTCCCATATATTGATCAAAAATCGTATCCCAGAAGTTCCCGTTCTGGTATTTTTGCGCCATTTCCATCCATTGTCGAAGTTGTTCTATATCCATAAGCCCACCTCCTCACTTAACAGGGTTTCGTTATATATGTATTATCGCCGTAGTTCATTAATTACCTCAATTCTATGTACAGCCGCTTTTTATAACATAAGTGAATGGTTTTAGCATATATTCACTTAGAGGAGGGAGGGGCGATAGGTGAGAGGAGCATCAATCAATATCAACATTTTTATGCTAAAAATTAATTCGTTCGAAAACGCTTCTGCCGTCAATGTAGGTCAGAACCTTTTGGCTGACTGGAGAAATTCAGATAAGAAAACCCAAGGGTATGGGCAGAACTTCGGTGATGGAAGTGAATTTTTAAACCCACAAAGCTTTATTGATGATCGTGATCAAGTGGATTCTCCAGCTTCCTTTAACGCCTTACCTCAAAAGAGGGAGGGATAACATGTTTGGACCGTTTGTTGTAAATGTGTTAGGAATTAAGGTGAATGCCATGGATAGGAATTCATCTATGAACTTAGCGCCTTCTCCACGTGTTGACACGTTTTTGACGTTCAAACAAAATTATGGACTAGGAGAGGAAAACGGTGATTTTTCTATTGTGAATGTGCCGTTTAATCTTGTAAATGATATGGATGTGAATGATACGAATTCTCAGAAGACAAGTATTATATAATATGACAGGGAAAAACATGGATTTTATAGCTGGAGACCATTAAGAAATGCTGAATTTATGGAGATTCCTACTAAAATGGGGGATCGCTTCGGAACGGCTACGTAACCGGTAGCAGCTTTATGGTTAAAATGCTGGCAATTAGAGAACAAAAGATAGCCCGCCTACTGGCTAAGTATAACTAAAATTAGGATGTATCTGGCGCTAATGTTTAATCATTCATTTTATGTAAAGGAAGCCGAGGCAGTGTAAGAAGATGATCTCTGTATTGAACAGGGGGTCATCTTTTTTCAATGCATTGGGTATCTATAGTAATAATGGTAGAGAAATCAAATATTGTTTTATTTCAAAGAAGGGCTATTTCCCACATATCTTTTGCTTAAAGGGGAAAAACACTTATAATAATGATTAAAAGATAGAAATGGAGTGCATCAAATGGTTCAATCAATTAATACAAAAATCGATTTAGTTATTGATGCCACCTCCCATATGGGAATTTCAGAGTATGGTAAAATCATGATCGGGGACAAAGGGTTTGAATTCTACAATGATCGTGATGCGCGTAAGTTTATTCAAATTCCTTGGGAAGAAGTTGATCACGTGATCGCTTCGGTTATGTTCAAAGGGAAATGGATCCCGCGCTATGCGATAAAAACGAAGCGGAGTGGAACATTTTCGTTTTCCTCGAAAGATCCGAAAAAAGTGTTACGAACTATTCGTGAATATGTGGATCCGAATCATATGGTGCAATCATTAAGTTTCTTTGCTGTGATAAAACGTGGCCTAAAGAGTATAGTTAAAAAATAAAAATTTCAAATGCAAGACAGATTGTACCTGTTTGGATCCCCATTATTAGACGATATAAATGAAAATTTAAACTTTAAACTTACTTTTCAATTCTCCATTTACAGCATATGCAAAATAAAATATTATAATTATTTTTTTGTATTTTGTTTTGATAGGCATGAGTAAAGATTATTGATTGAAATGAAGAATTAGAGGATAATCTATACATGTACTTTCATTTAATTCCCTTAATACTTAATATTTTTGTAGGATTATAATTGTTTTACATACGCGGAAAAACTGCGATAATAATGAATTGGTTGTAAAATATCAATAGGAGGGTAAAAAATGGTCGGAATTATCATTGCTAGTCACGGTGAATTTGCTAATGGAATCATGCAATCTGGAGCAATGATCTTTGGTGAGCAAGAAAATGTGAAGGCTGTAACATTAATGCCAAGCGAGGGACCGGAAGATATTAAGGCAAAAATGAAAGAAGCCATTGCCACTTTTGACAATCAGGAAGAAATATTATTCTTAGTTGATCTATGGGGAGGAACACCCTTCAATCAAGCTAACAGCTTACTTGAAGAGGATAATGGCAAATGGGCGATTGTTTCTGGGATGAATTTGCCGATGCTGATTGAAGCCTATGCATCACGTTTTTCAATGAACACAGCTCATGAAATTGCTGCGAATATTATCGGCACTGCTATAGATGGGGTTAAAGTAAAACCGGAAGAATTAGAACCAGCAGAGACAAAGGCTCAACCCACAGTAGAGCCATCCAATGCTGGAGCGCCTGGTAAATTTAAATACGTATTAGCACGTATCGACTCTCGTTTACTTCATGGACAAGTAGCGACTTCTTGGACAAAAACGACTAATCCCACAAGGATTATTGTTGTGTCTGATGTAGTGGCTAAAGATGAACTTCGAAAAAAACTGATTCAACAGGCTGCACCCCCAGGTGTGAAGGCCCATGTTGTACCGATCAAAAAAATGATCGAACTGGCAAAAGACGATCAACATTTTGGAGGCCAGCGCGCGTTGCTCCTTTTCGAGAATCCACAAGATGTGCTTAGAGCAGTAGAAGGTGGGGTACCATTGGAGACGATCAACGTTGGTTCGATGGCCCATTCACCTGGCAAAGTTCAACCGAATAAGGTTTTGGCCTTTAGTCAAGAAGATATTGATACGTTCGCAAAGCTGAATGAAGCTGGTTTGAAATTTGATGTAAGAAAGGTTCCGAATGATTCGAGAGGGAATATGAAGGAAATTCTTAGGAGAGCACAAGAAGAGTTAAATAAACAAAAATAATCAGGGAAAATGGAGGGAAAATCATTATGGATTTAAATGTAATTCAAATCATACTAGTCATTATCGTTGCCTTTTTAGCTGGTATGGAAGGGATTTTGGATGAGTTCCATTTTCACCAACCTATCATAGCCTGTACGTTAATTGGCTTAGTGACAGGAAATTTAGTTCCCTGTCTTGTCTTAGGAGGTACCCTTCAATTGATCGCCTTAGGATGGGCAAATATTGGAGCTGCCGTCGCACCAGATGCTGCGCTAGCATCCGTTGCATCTGCTATTATATTAGTTTTAAGTGGACAAGGTGAGTCTGGTGTGTCATCGGCAATCGCGATTGCTGTTCCTCTAGCAGTGGCGGGACTATTATTAACGATTATTGTCCGTACAATCGCTACAGGATTAGTCCATTTAATGGATGCTGCAGCAAATGAAGGGGACATTAGAAAAGTTGAATTATGGCATATTGTTGGAATCATCTTGCAAGGATTACGTATAGCCATCCCAGCTGCACTAATCTTGGCAATTGGTGCAGGGCCAGTTAGAGAATTGCTTGAAGCTATGCCAAGTTGGTTGACAAACGGTTTAGCTATTGGTGGGGGGATGGTTGTAGCTGTTGGTTATGCGATGGTTATTAACATGATGGCTACGAAGGAAGTGTGGCCATTCTTTGCCATTGGTTTCGTATTAGCGACTGTTCAGGAAATTACACTTATCGGCCTAGGGGCTATCGGTGTGGCACTTGCACTTATCTATCTAGCGCTATCTAAACAAGGTGGCTCAGGTAAGGGTGGAAATGGTAACACTGGTGATCCACTAGGCGATATTATTGATAATTACTAAAAGGAGGGGACAAAAATGGAAGAGAAACTGAAATTATCTAAAAGAGATCGGATTGCTATTTGGTGGCGTTCTACTTTCATTCAAGGTTCATGGAACTATGAACGAATGCAAAACGGCGGTTGGGCATTTTCAATGATCCCCGCTATTAGAAGGCTATATAAAACGAAAGAAGACCGTTCCGCTGCATTAAAACGTCATTTAGAGTTCTTTAATACACATCCTTATATAGCTTCACCCATCCTTGGAGTAACTTTAGCACTTGAGGAAGAACGGGCAAATGGCGCGCCGGTCGACAACGCAGCAATTCAAGGGGTTAAAGTGGGGATGATGGGACCTTTAGCTGGAATTGGGGATCCTGTTTTCTGGTTCACGGTTAAACCAATCCTTGGTGCATTAGCGGCTTCTCTTGCTTTAACAGGTAATATACTTGGACCGATAATTTACTTTGTTGCCTGGAATATCATTCGCATGGCCTTTATGTGGTATACTCAAGAATTTGGTTACAAAGCTGGTTCCAAAATTACCGATGACTTATCAGGTGGGTTACTCCAAGATATCACGAAAGGTGCCTCGATACTGGGAATGTTTATCCTTGGTGCATTAGTGAATCGATGGGTTACGGTCCAATTCACGCCGGTAGTATCCAGAGTGAAACTGGATGATGGGGCTTATATAGACTGGGATAAACTACCAGCAGGAGCAGAGGGGATTAAATCCGCCCTCCTGCAACAATCGGAAGGTCTCTCGTTAACCGCTCATAAGGTCACGACATTACAAGATAACTTGGATAGCTTAATCCCGGGTTTAGCTGGACTGGCCTTAACACTCCTAAGCATGTGGTTGCTTAGAAAGAAAATTTCTCCTATCATTATGATACTTGGCTTGTTTGCTGTCGGGATTGTCTTCCACTTAATCCATTTAATGTAAATAGAGCTTAATGGTGACAGGTCCAGACAACTTTGTCTGGACCTTATAGGGTATTAATTTTATTTATTTTAGGGGGCTACTATGCTTACTATTGGTTATATCGGAAATGGGAAAAGCACGAACAGATATCATTTACCGTTCGTACTACAAAGAGAAAATATAAAGGTAAAAACAATTTATCAAAGAAATCCAGATCATGAAAGTTGGCAGCGCATCACAGGAGTACATTATACATCTGATTTAGATGAATTATTAACTGACAAGGACATTCAACTCATTGTGGTTTGCACGGGAGTTGACAGTCATTATGAATACACAAAATTAGCATTAGCACATAATAAAAACTGCTTAGTTGAAAAGCCGTTTATGGAAACCTCTGAACAGGCAAAAGAAATATTTGCCATGGCGAAAGAAAAGGGATTAATTGTGCAGGCTTATCAAAACAGACGCTTTGATAGTGACTTTTTAACGGTGCAAAAGGTGATTGAAGAAGGAAAATTAGGAGATTTGCTGGAAGTAGAAATGCATTTCGATTATTATCGCCCAGAAGTACCTGAGTCTGTTCATTCTTTTAATCCGCTTGAGTCTTTTTTATATGCGCATGGCTGTCATACATTAGATCAAGTTATTAGCTATTTCGGGAAACCAGATCATATTCATTATGATGTAAGGCAATTACTTGGACAAGGAAGAATGAATGATTATTTTGATTTAGATTTATATTATGGTGTGTTAAAAGTATCAGTGAAATCCAGCTATTTTAGATTAAAAGAACGACCTAGTTTTACTGTATATGGAAAAAAAGGGTGCTTTGTGAAAGATACCAAAGATCGTCAAGAAGAACATTTAAAATTATTTTACATGCCTGATAATAAAGATTTTGGAGTAGATACGATTAATCATTATGGTGTCCTGACATATGTTGATGCAAAAGGTACGATTCACGAAGAAAAAGTAAAATCTGTTAATGGTGATTACGGCAGAGTTTATGATGATTTATACAATGTCATCATAAATGGGAAAGATAAAACTATTACAGATGAACAGACACTTCTGCAGTTGGAAATATTAGAAACAGGAGTTAAAGACTTGCAGTAACGAAGTTAAGAATTCGGGCTCTTTACAAAAAAGGGTTAGATTCCCAAACGGTTCATATAATGTAATATGACACACGAACACTAGAAACACGAAAATTCCTTTGTATATTCCGCTATTAACTTTCTATTGAGTGAATCTGCAGGCTAGACTCCGCAATAAAATGGTTAAACCTGGCATATAAGCTTATGAATATGCCAGGTCATAATTTTAATCTCTCTTCTTTATTTTTCCGCATCTGATACATTCATCAGTATAGTAACTATATTTATGTCTCTTTAAAAATTTACAAATTAATGCTTTTATGTTCATTTAGAAACTCCCCTGATGTTTATTAGCATAGTTAAGCTTACCAAACGAAGATTAGAGACTGTTTACAGCCAGATTACTATCTATTTTATATAAGGTGTTTTTTTGGTTACAAAAGAACTTTGTGAATTTCTGAAATAAGACCTGGTCTAGAAAGATTTACACACTTTTAACTTTCTCTATATGCCTAGCTAACATTAGAATGATACATTGTAGGCGTAAGATAAATCGAGGGTGAGGTGCTTCAAATGTTAAAGAAGATTTTTAATCTATTTAAAGACGAAGAGCCAGATTACGTATTACCCTGGGAATTGGAAGCTGTTGATGATGACGAAGAATTAGAGGAATATGAACCAGAAGATAGGCATTACTTTTATTAGTCCTTTTAGGGGCTTTTTTATTTGTGGATTGAAGAGTTGGATGATGAAATGCACCTGTTTAAGGAATGAATTGGAATATGAAGTTAGAACTTGAGACCCCTTAATATATTTAGTGAAAATGCTCCTTCTGAGAATAAAGTATTCTTCAAGGCAGAAGTATCAATTAACATACATCTGAAGATTGTAAGGATGTATTTTTTAAAAGGATACCTTAAACTTGACACATATGTTAAAATTAATTTATCAAAGAAATTTTTTGATAAGGAAATTAATTCACACCTTCGCGAAGGGTTTACAACTAAATTTTAATATTATAATCTAAACCTAGCTCTTATATAGAGCTAGGTTTTTTGACGTCAAGACCGATTTAATCGCTTAGAAGAGAAACGCGATTATGTAAAATAAAAGATGGCAATAAATCGATAATTACTTAGAGAATTATTGTTTGTTTATCATGGTTTCTTTATGTATAAGTGTCGGAAAATTTCAGAAATTACTTATCTAGCAAAGTAAAAAACATGGTCCTTAATTGAAAGTGAAAAGAAAAAGTTCAAATAAGGATATATATATCGGAAAGCGATAATACAAAGGAATGATGATGAGAGCTCTATATTTCAAAATCTAATGATTCATATTGGGGGAGATTCACATGAAAACAACTGTTAGGGATTTTATATTAGATAATATGACGGATCAAAACTTTGAAAAATTAGTGGATATGTTGTTAGTGGATATCGTAAGCCTAAGTGATAATGAAATGATCGACAAAGTATCTGAGTATTTAAAAAGGCAAACTAGTTATACACAAGAAAATACATTTGAAATAGTAAATGAGATTAAAAAGTTAACTACCAATTATTATCCGACTAAAACCGCAGATGAGCTTCCGTTTTATGATTTCGAGGAGTTGAATGATCCAACACCCGTTTGGATGCCGACAACGAGTAAATCAGGAGAAAAGCTAAACATAGAGAAACATGACCATTCGGATGATGATCCCTTAGGTAGCTCGGAGCCACTGGAATTTAACGACTCAGAATACACTTTCTTTGAACAGGTGAAAATTGACTTTCGCACTAAAACCTACGAGGATATTGAGAAAAATTATCTAGCTCCTTGGGATATGAATGAAACGAATTACCAAGAAATTATTTATCAGGAAAAAAATAGAATCGCTTTAGGTTTGTCTAATTTTATATATGAGGTTTTGCATTATACCAGAGAAAACAAATTGGAAAATAACTTTGAACAATTTTCTAATGAAAGATCACATGTGAAAATTGATATTGGTTATGTATACGGTGTCGATTATAGTGTGCATTTTCTCCTTGACCACCGAAGTCGATATGTATCCGCAGAAAGGAAAAGAGCGTATTCAAATTATTATAGTTATCAGGATGTATTCAAAGTAGGAGATATAAATTATGATTATGGGGAAGTTACTGTTGAATTTTCTGTAGAACCACCCAAGTTTGTTGAGTACGAAGAATTATGGGAACATTTATCGGTGGGTGGACCCTATATTCTAGCCCCGTTTACAGCCTATCTTAACGAAGAATTAATCGTTCCAGAGGTTTCAAAGGAAGTTTTGTATGCCCTTTTTGAACAACTTATTTATCTTCTTACCTATCAAGGATTTAACAAAGAAGAGCAATTAAGGGAAATTATCGCTTCTAATAAAGATTATGCCTATAATTTGTGATGGTATCTATAGAATATGCGAAAGCGATTCATAATTAGACATATGGATGAGATGGGGAGTGGCAAGGTTGACGGCTGAAATTGTAGTTATGAATACAGGCGGAATTGCTTTAGCGTCAGATAGTGCGGTAACCATTAGGGGAAGAAAGGTATACAATTCAGCGGACAAGTTATTTGGATTCTCAGAGAAACAGACAATCGGAATGATGATCTATGGATCAGGCTCTATGTTCCAAGTTCCATGGGAAACGCTAATAAAAGTTTACGAAAACAAATTAGATTCACAAGCATTTGACACAGTAAAGGAATATAAGGATAACTTTTTGCAGTTTCTTAATAAAAATCAATACAGTGAACTTATGGCTGGAGTAAATGAAGATAGGTATATAGAAAAGGCTTTATATGCCAATATAACCTACCTATATAAGCAATTATCTGACATGAATATGGATTTATACAGTGAATATGGTGAGCTAAGTTTACAAGGCGAGATTCAAGAAATGTATGTACAACAGGCAGAGGAATTTTTAAATAACAGAATTCTAAATTTAGAAGAAAAGGCATTTCCAAACGGTTTTAATAATAATGACTGTGACTTATTATTTGAAAAGCTTGGGAATAAAGTAGAAGAATTGATTGATAGTGAATTTGAAAGTCATCTGTTCTTACGAGAATGGATCGGAAAAATTAAGTTTATTATGATTCAATCATTAATAAAAGACTTTTCCGATGATTATTCGGGTATTGTCTTTGCGGGGTACGGGGATAAAGAAATATTTCCATCTGTCCACATACTTATAGTAGACGGAAAAATTAATAAGAAAACGAAGTATTTTTCCAGAAAAAAGACGATTAATCATTCCACTCATGCAGTCATACTCCCGTTTGCGCAAAGGGATATGATTAGAAGTTTTTTAGATGGCATTCATGAAGAAGTGGAAGACTTTATTTCGACGGTTTTATTAGAGGAATTTGATTCATTAACGGATATATTGGTTGATAGATTAAAAGATCATTTTCATGAAGGTGTTGAAGTTGAGGAGATAGAAGATGAGATGGTAGAAGCCTTTAAGCACGTATATAATCAGTACCAAAATAAGTTATCTAGTTATAAGCAGGAAAGGTTTATTGATCCTATTCTAGATGTTGTGGAATCTTTACCTGCGACAGAGCTAGCCCATATAGCGGAGTCCTTATTAAATATAGCCTCATTAAAAAGGAAATTTTCCATTTCAATGGAGACGGTAGGTGGCCCAATTGATGTGGCGGTCATTACAAAAGGTGATGGTTTTACATGGGTGAAGAAGAAATAGGCTTAATTTTTCTAGAAGAAGTCGATAAAAAGGGTAAAAAGTTTATTCTTCCAAGTATTTAAACATGAATGTTAAAAGAAGATGTGGCTTTTGGAAAATAGAGAGCATTTATTTGGAACAAAAGCGATGGACAATGGGTAACATTATAACAAGTCATGTTAATTAAACAATAGGAGATCATATTGGGACCATAGCGTATAGTGGAAACATCTGATACATAAAGCTTTTTACAAGTAGGGTGGATAAATATGGTTCTATGATATTGAAAGACCTTCGATTTAAGTTCTGAGTAAAATATGAAGCACGTAAGGTAGAGTATAGCGATAAAAATTCGCTAACTGCTTATAATCATGATGGTGAATATGTTGAAATAACTCGAAAGGATCCTGACCTATTATATTTTGAAAGCTATGGTGTAGCCGAAAACCTTTATAAATCCTCACAAGCTGAAGCAGAAGAGTATATGGCAGATCATGAGAAAGAAGGGGAGTTCCGTTAATTTGTTTAGCTCATTATTACCTCTGAACTTTTTATGAAATTCGGCTATTCGTCAGTTAAAAAAAGAGATGAGGCTGGGACATAACTAAAATGCTAAGCCTCAAAAGCGAACAATGCATTACCTTAGCGAAGTATATTTCCGGAGTGGGTTATTTTCACGCTAGTAGTTCGGACTTTTCATAAGCGAAAACACTTTTGTCCCAGCCACATCTATTTACAATTCAATACACAATTAATCTCCAATCCAAGCAAACAATTGATTCGAGTTATAATCTTTCCCCTGTCTGCTCCCAAGCCAAAGTTAAGTTGTGTACATATCCTTTATTCATTAAAATCTAAGAACACAAAAAAGAGATAGGATCAAATTTTAATCCAATTTTAAACAAAAAGATGATGAACAAGGTAGAATTATCTGAAGGAGAGAGTTAAAATGGGTAGGAGTGAAACGTTTAGATTTTTACAAAGGGGACTTAGAGATGCAACTTGGAATTATAGCGAGCCCAACAGAAGCAAGCTTTCAACGAGCCAAGCAAAAAGGTTTAGATTTTATCGAACTTTGTGTGAATGAAGGACAAGATGTTCAGGCATTCTATCAAAATCGCAAAGATTTATTAAAATGGCAAGAACAATCGAATGTTCGTGTCGCTTCTATAGGTAGATGGAAATCACTCCGAATTGATAAAGAAGGAAATGTGATCAAAGAAGAATTAGAGAGATGTTACCGTTTAATAGATGTAGCGAGTGAATTAGGTTGTTCTAATTTTGTCAGCGGATGCAATTATGTAGATGAGCTGTCTTATTATGAAAACTGTACGGCAGCGATCAACTTTTTTACTTTATTAATTGATTATGCGAAGCCAAAAGGAGTAAAGGTTTCGTCTTACAATTGTCGAAAAGTAAACTTTGTCCACAACCCTGAAGCATGGAAAATTATCCATGGTCATCTAAAAGACTTAGGAATAAAATTCGACCCATCTCATAGCCGCTATTTCGGAGGAGATTATTTACAAGAAACACTAGACTGGGGAGATCGGTTTAACCATGTCCATTTAAAAGGATCGATGATCATTAATGGAGAGAGAGTCGATGACCCGCCAGCTGGGCTAGATCAAACAGATTGGAAAACGTTCATCTCTTTATTACGTGTAAAAGGGTATACAGGAGGATTAAGTATTGAACCACACTCCCCAGTTTGGACTGATGAATTGGGTGAACAGGGTGTTGACTATACAATTGCCTATATGAAAGAGTTACTTTTTAAAAAAATGTAAGAGAGAAGTGAATAAGATGACGGATGGAAAATTAAGATATGGACTTATCGGAGCGGGGAGTAATGCTGAGAAGAAGCATTTAAGTAATTATAGTAATCTTCCTGATGTTGAGATTGTTGCGCTTTGTGATGTTCAATTAGCGAACGCTACTCGCTTAGCCAAAAAGTATGATATTAAAAGGGTTTATAGTAATTATGAAGAAATGTTCGCTCATGAGGAATTAGATCTTGTTAGTGTTTGTACGCCGAATTTTTCCCATGAAGAAATAACCGTTCAGGCGCTTATGAATGGGATCCATGTTCATTGTGAGAAACCATTAGCGGTGGACGCAGCGGCAGCCAAAAGAATTGTCGAAGCAAAAAATAAATCCGGCAAGCTAGTTATGGTGGGATTGAATAATCGCTTTACTAAAGAGGCGGTTACGCTTAAGAAGTTTATTGATGCAGGTTACTTAGGAGAAATCTATCAAGCAAAAGCAGGTTGGACAAGACGCAGTGGTATACCTGGACGAGGCACTTGGTTTACAAACAAAGAGCTTGCTGGTGGCGGAGTCATGATTGATTTGGGTGTGCATTATCTTGACCTTGCTCTATATATGATGGGGCTGCCTCAACCTGCTTACGTGTCAGGAGCTACTTATCAGCATTTTCATGAAACGACTACACGAAATCGAAATGGATATAAAGGAAATCCGGATGGCATTTTCAACGTGGAAGATACGGCAGTTGGTTTTATGGGATTAACCAACGGGGCTACTGTTCAATTTGAATTTAGTTGGGCTTCTAATATCGAAAAAGATATTACGACAATCGAATTACTTGGAACAAAAGGTGGAGCAAGTCTGATTAATGGCGAGTTAAAGATTTATTCTGAACTCGAAGGTACTTGTGTTGATATCACACCAGTCATAAATGGGCAGGTAACAAGTGAATTTGAGCATTTTACGAATTGTATTCGAAACGGTGGGGAATTAGTTGCACCTGCAGAACATGGGGCATACATCATGGAGATTATTGATCAATTTTACCAAGCTGCTAGTCGCAAAGAACCAGTGAGTCTTGTGTAAACAGAAAAATTTCGGTGTGTCCGATAAAGCATAAGTCAAGTGTCAAAAGATGCCATGGGATCCAACTACTAAAACAGTATTGAGTAAAATATAGATGTTATTGAAATAAAATACAGAAGCAACACGCCTGTAGAATCGTTAAGACTGATTCACAGGCGTGTTTGTTGTTTACTTGTTTGGGACAGAGTCATTTTAATCCATTTCCCTTTGTTAAAGAACACCTGTATAAGTTTGTTTTTACTGCAGGCAAGTTTGGAAAAATAGCTGCAATGGCGAAGACTAACAATATTAAAACTTGTAACAAAAACCCGATATTAGTAGAGGAGAAGAGTATGGGAATATAGAAAGAGGTGGGAATTATGAATAAAAAAAATAAGTTGAAAAAGCCGGTGAGATTCAGCTGGATTCGCAGTAGTATCTCAATGAAGGTGTCTTTTTCATTACTGATTATGATTGTGATTATATTTTCAACGACAGGAACTGTTATTTATTCATACACAAAGTCATTATTGGTGAAAAATATAGAAACGGAGCTAACAACAAAAAGTGATGCGATCGCAGCGCAGGTGAATAGCTTATTTGCCGAAAAAAAAGCTGTGATTAATCAATTTTCTGCCAATCAACAGGTTACCAATTTACTGGCTACCGCGAAATCACGAAATGATGTACAGAAAAATCCGCATTATGATGGGGTTATGAAAGCACTAGAGCAAACAGTACAAAATGATGAGGCAGTCGCTATGGCCTGGGTTGCTAGTAGTAAAGCCAATTTCTTAATCGGGAATGATCATTTATTATCGGCGCCAGATTTTGATATTACTAGTCGACCGTGGTATGGAGCAGCTCTAGAGAAAGATGATGTCTACTTTACTGAGCCCTATATGGATGAAGTATTTGGCAAAGTGATTTTAAGTATTATGAAGCCAATTAAAGTAAATGATGAACCAGCTGGGTTTGTTGCTATTGATTTATTTTTGGATAAATTACCTGATATTATGGAATCTTATACGCTAGGCAAAGGTGGCTATTCCTTTTTACTTTCTGAGGATGGGACGATCTTATATCACCCCAATCCGGACTTGATCTTGGATGAGCAACTCCAATCAATGTCAGGTGATCTTGGGGAAATTGGCGAGAAAATGGTAAAGGGAGAAAAGGGACTTAGCTTAAATCTAGTAAATAATCATGAAGAATATATTGGCTATTCACCAGTTCCAACGACAAATTGGTCTGTTGCGACAGCTGTACCACAAAAGGAGGCATTAAAAAACCTAAATTCTTTTTCTTTAACAATGCTCCTACTATTTGGGGTTGGTTGTATTATCCTCATGGTCCTCGTGTTTATTTTACTAAAGCATTTGTTAAAAGCATTACCAGAAATCAGTAAAAGGATGAAGCTTCTTGCTGATGGAGACTTAAGCCAAGAAATCTTAACGACGAAAGCAAATGATGAAGTCGGTCAGTTGGTTGTTTCGACAAATCAAATGAATGTTAAACTACGAGAACTTTTACAAAGAATTAGTACGGTTTCAGAAACAGTGAGTAGTCAAAGTGAGGAATTAACTCAATCAGCGAATGAAGTGAAATTTGGATCTGAACAGATATCTTCCACAATGGAGGAATTATCTATGGGCTCAGATTCTCAAGCTAATCAAACGAGCGAACTTTCAAGTACGATGAGTTCCTTTACAGATAAAGTTCAAAATGCAGATGAACGCGGAGAGAATATGAAACATTCATCACAGCAGGTATTGGAGTTGACAAACAAAGGTAGTAATTTAATGGCCATGTCCTCGGGGGAAATGGTGAAGATTAATCAAGTCTTTCGTGAAACAGTTGAGAAGGTAGGGGGATTAAATACCCACTCGCAAAAAATTTCAAAATTAGTATTGATTATTAGAGAAATTGCGGAACAAACTAATTTACTAGCTCTCAATGCAGCGATCGAGGCCGCACGTGCTGGAGAACATGGTCGTGGTTTTGCAGTTGTTGCTGATGAAGTGAGGAACTTAGCAGAGCAAGTAGCTGATTCGGTAACAGATATTACTGAAATAGTGCAAGATATCCAAATTGAAACAGGTAATGTTACCCAATCACTAACAGAAGGATATAAAGAAGTTGAAAATGGAACAAAGCAAATTGATATGACAGAGCAAACATTTACAGAAATTCAAAACGCTGTTCAGCTAATGGTGGATGATATACAAGGAATTTCAGAAATTTTAATGGATATCACGAAAAATGCAGAAGAAATGAATGGGAATATCCAAAATATGGCTGCCTTTTCTGAAGAAACGGCTGCAGGCGTTGAAGAGGTATCTGCTACATCTCAGCAAACAACAAGCTCAATGGAAGAAGTAGCAAGTAGTTCAAATGAATTGGCTAAATCAGCTGAAGAATTAAATGAGTTAATTCATCAGTTTAGGATGTAATGCTAAAAATGGTAACGGGTATAGAGAAAAGACAACTAGTTTCCTAATCTTAAGTAATGAATAATAAGGATTTATAAGATAAATGGATGCCCGAAAAAACTTCCTGAATATTTGACGTTAAGTTTCCTTTCTGTTCTAGTGCATTTATGGTAAGTTTTAAAGGTTGTAAATAAATTCCTAATGCGGATTTTAAAGATTTTGCACCACATATTAATCCCCACGGAATAGAAAAGAGGAAAGTAGTATGCTTACGTTCGAAGAAAAGCAGGCGATTATTGAATCATTTCCGCAACTCACACGCAAAGATGTGTCAATGAAACGCCTGAATTATCATTATTTAGATAGCCTGTATGATAAAACAATTGTCGTTTATCATCTCCATCCAAATGGGAATGGCTTTGTTTTTGTTGGGGATTTGCAAGGATATCAGGCAGATAAAAAGGGATTAATGAATATCCGTAATGCTTCTGAGGAAGAATTACGAAAGGTTATTTCCGACTCAATTAAGTATTTATCTGAAGGAACGGAAGATAAGAATGGTGATATTGTGTTACCCGAATATGAGTGGCTTGATCAAGAGGGGCATAAGCTTATTCTGACATGTGAGGAAACGCTTTGGAATATATATGCGGGGATGAACTTAGTCGAAAGTTTTCCTTCATATGAAGATGCTGAAAGTTATTTACGTGAAGAAGGATTTAAGCAGACGGTGTAATGAATAACCTATAATTTTAAGTAAAAAACAGCTAACAAAAGTGGCTTTTTAGATTGCACTTTTGTTAGCTTGATGGCTTATAAGGCGGCTCCGCACTTTATTCCTAAAAGCTGTTTAAACGTTGCGATTCCAATGACGTTGTGCGGCGACGGCATCAATAAAGGTAGTAATGAAATTTCCCACCTGATCACCTGTTATAACTCCCGGCTCTTCAGTTATACCGTTTTCGCGCAGGATGTTAATGCCTTTTCCTGTCGCACCAATAGGCTTAAAATGCTTAAATGTTTCTTGCACCATATAACTAGTTTTTTTAGTGAAATCTTTGCTTGAGTTTTTGCCACCAACAACATATAAGGCATCAAATAAAACAGGATCCCCAGTATCAAATGTGGCAGTAGCTTCTAACTCCATTCCGTTTTCGCCTTTGATTCTGCCAAGCTTCGAGCTGATCACTGTTGGATAGGTTTGATGCTCCTTCAGTCCTTGAATGACTGTTTCCACCTCAAGATCATTGAAGCCTTCATCTAATACTACAGCAATTTTCAAAGTATCAGGTTGATAGATAGTATTCATCTGGCTAAGTGCTGGTGAGGATTTGGAAACATCAGATCCACCAGTAAGCGGCTGCTGAACTCCAACATTGTCTGCCACTTTCTGCGCTAATCCTAAATGAATATGAGCGATCATATCAACGACTTGCTGGCGGATATGCTTATTATTGACCATTCCAAGCTCAAAGCTGAAAGCATCTTGGATATGCTGTTTTTCCACATCTGACATACTATTCCAAAACATTGTCGCTTGAGAGAAATGATCTTTAAAACTTTCACTGCGAGCCTGTATTTTCCGCCCTTCGACTTTTTCCTGATAATGCTCATATCCACCTTCTTCCACAGATGCAGGGGAGGGAGTGTTGTTAGCAATGGAGTTATTATGATAACTTGACTTACCAATATTAATTGTCTGACGCCCATATCCATCACGCTGATTGTTATGGAATGGACAAACAGGACGATTGATTGGCAACTCATGAAAATTTGGCCCACCAAGCCTGATCAGTTGTGTATCTGTATAGGAAAAGAGTCTTCCTTGCAGTAATGGATCATTGGAAAAGTCAATTCCTGGCACAACACTTCCTGGGTGGAAGGCGACTTGTTCTGTTTCAGCAAAGACATTGTCTACATTACGATTCAACGTCATTTTGCCGATGATTTTCACAGGTACATCCTCTTCTGGCCATATTTTTGTTGGATCAAGAACATCAAAGTCAAATTTGAACTCGTCTTCCTCTGGCACTATTTGTACTCCTAATTCCCATTCTGGATAGTCGCCGTTCTCAATCGATTCGTGAATATCTTGACGATTGAAATCAGGATTTTTGCCATTGATTTTTTGCGCTTCATCCCAAACAGCAGAGTGAATACCGAGTTTTGGTTTCCAATGGAATTTGACAAAATGAGCTTTACCTTCATCATTGACAAAACGAAAGGTGTGTACCCCGAACCCTTCCATCATCCGCAAGCTTCTTGGAATAGCGCGGTCTGACATAAGCCACATGACCATATGGGCGGATTCTTGATTGTTGGCGATAAAATCCCAAAATGTATCATGGGCAGAAGCCGCTTGAGGATAACCAGTATCTGGTTCCGGCTTGACAGCATGGATAAAATCAGGAAATTTAATTGCATCCTGAATAAAAAAGACGGGCATATTATTCCCAACTAAGTCAAAATTACCTTCTTCTGTATAGAATTTAGTTGCAAAACCGCGAACATCACGAGGTATATCGAAGGAGCCTTTTGATCCGGCTACCGTAGAAATCCGCGTGAATACAGGGACTTTCGTGCCGGGGTTCTGTAAGAACTTGGCTTTTGTATAAGGTTTCATCGATTCATACAATTCAAATTCACCATGTGCGCCATATCCTCTTGCATGGACAACCCTTTCTGGAATTCGCTCGTGGTCAAAATGTGTCATTTTTTCTCGGAAATGAAAATCTTCCATCAAGGTCGGACCACGACTTCCTACTTTTAATGAAAATTCATCCTCAGACACCTTTAGACCTTGATTGGTCGTTAAATGTTTATCACGATCATCACTGCGAAATGGATCTAATTGTTTATTCTTACTATTTCCGTTCACCTTATTCTCTTGATTCATGTGGTCTTATCCTCCTTGCATTTAAATGGATCTTCTACTATTCCGTTCCCTTGATAGAAAATGATAAAACATGATCAACTACCAACGTTTTATAGGGAATCTGCAAATTATTTTCTCTTCGTAACAATTTTCTTGAATTTTATGATGTTGAGTTGTGGAATACAGAGCAAGTTACATAATAAGGGGAGTTTAAAATGAAATTAACCTTAGCTGAACTACTACCATTAAAAGTGACCATATCGAAATTATTACATGAAAAAATCGAGGAAAGAGCAAGTGTAGCTTATGTTAAGTATGCCAAAGGGGATGAAGAAATCATTCCTGATCAAACATTTGCGCAATTAACTGCAGAAATAAAAGAAATTAGAGAAGATTATCGTAAAATAGACTTTCTTTTGGCAAAAGCCAATACAGATCATCTGATAGAGTGGGAAGATGGAAAGCTATCAATTGTTGAAGCGATCGAATTAGCCAAGCAACTTCGGGCTGAAGTGAATACACTAAAGGATTTTGGTAGAAGTAAACCAATTGAACGAATTACTCGCTATCATTTGGAAGAAGCGACCTATCGTAAAGCATTATTTGACCCCATTGAACTACTCACCACTTAATTTCTAACGAAATTTGAAATGGGAGATTCCTGCGAACACCAAGGCATCCCTCGGTTATTTTAGCAGGCTCTACCCGTAGTCCCTACGGTGAAAGCTTTATATATCCTGTACGTTGACTCCACGCACCCTACTTTACCTTGGTTTTCGCAACTTCGGAATGCGTGGAGGCGATAGAACATTGAAGATTTTACGTGACAGACGTTTTTCCTGTCACAACCTCCTATCTTCAGTTTTCAAAGAACAACTTACAGGAATATTGTACCGCGCAAACGTGCGTTCTGGATACCCCAACCGACATTCATCACCCACTTATTTTTGGGCTATGTCCTGCACAAAATTGAAAAGGGAGTCTTTTGTCGGAAAATGATAAATTAAAAGAACGGGCGAAAAAGTTAGAAAAAAGGTTAATAGACTTTCCATCAGCTAGGTATAACCTAGCTATAGGGAGTCCAAGAAAACATGCTTTTAAAAGTTTTGTGCAAAACAAAAGAATATAAAACTTTTATTTGAAGTGGAAATAATAAGAGGAACGGGTAAACGATGAACGATTATACGATTTACGTTTGCACATATTAACGGACGAAAGAAAACATGATTAGTATTTTTATATAAATTAACCTTTCTGGCTCCTAAGGTAAAAGGAGGATACATAGCAATGTGTCCTTCTTTTTATTATGATTTATTTGTTATAATGGACATCGACAGTAAATATCAAAGGAGTAAGTAGATATGAATTGGATTGAGAATATTAAATGGGAACAGTTTTTGTTAAATACAGGTATTACGCTAATACAATTAATAGCAACCATTATTGCTTATCTAATCATCCGTTCCATCGGCAATAAAGTCATTCAATCTTCTTTTTTAAAAGTACAAAATAAACGAAAGATGTCTATAGCCAGAACGAAAACATTACAGACGTTAGCGATAAGTGTCTTTTCTTATGTTTTATTTTTTATTACCCTCGTCATCATTTTAGGAATATTTAATTTCGATGCGACAGGTCTTATTGCAGGGGCAGGAATTGTCGGTTTAGCCATTGGTTTTGGTGCACAAGGGTTTGTTAGTGATATTGTAACTGGGTTTTTTATCCTCCTTGAAAAGCAATTAGATGTGGGAGAGTATGTGACAACAGCAGGATATGAAGGGATAGTAGAAGAGGTAGGGTTGCGCACAACACAAATTCGTAGTTTTGATGGCACCCTTCATTATATCCCCAATAGGGAAATTGGTTCATTAAGTAATCATTCACGTGGAAATATGCGAGCCCTTGTCGATATTGGCATTCCGTACCATGATAATATTGATCAAGCTATCGCTGTATTACAAGCAGTATGTGATAAAGTAAAAGAGGAAAATGAGAAGATTGTAGAAGGACCGGATGTTCTTGGTGTGCAAACGATAGGTCAGGATGATGTGACATTACGGATTATCGCCAAAACAGAGAGCATGGAACAATGGGAAGTAGAAAGACAACTTCGCAAAGCGATTAAAGAGGCTTTTGACAAAAATAACATGGACTCTGATCAAGTAGCAGTTGAAAAAGAGCCAGATGAAGGCTAATAGTATGGAGCAGCTAGTTTATAGAAAATCAGGAGTTTATAAAACTAGAAAGCTCTATTTAGCGATACTTGGAGTAAGAACTTATGGAATGCATAGCTGAGTAAAATGTATAGAGCAATTAGTTGCGGATAAGTTGCCGACATTTTTATGTTTAGGATTTATTAATAAGGGAAAAGGAGGATTGAATAGTTGTGCCAAATTGCTGGTGCACCTCATTCTGTCCTCCTTTTTTGATAAAATTTGTTTGATTAGCCAACAAGGAAGAATACTCTTTGGGATTTGTTGCTGATAGTTTTATTGAAGACCACTTGTAAAGAGTGGTAGTTTTTAGGGGTTTAGTTTCCAAAATATGGTAGTTTAGCATTATTTTCCATATGAAGATTGCAATATTATACATAATAAACTAATAATTGAGTTACATCTTTCGCGATTCTACTAATAGTTTGTTAAAAAACAAAAAAGGAGGAGGAGTATTGCGTATTTTATTTTTTAGCGCAGTGATTATACTCTTTTCACTAAGCTTGTGTATTTCAGCAGCTATGGCAGATAGTGTGGAAACCTATACGGTTGGTGCAACTGATTTAAATGTAAGATCCTCTCCGTCTCATGATGCGCCAATAATCGGGAAACTCCAAAAGGGTGATCAAATCAGAGTTTTTGAAGAAAATACATTCGGTTGGGTGAAAACATTCTATGGGGGACAAGAAGCATGGATCGCTTCACAGTATTTGTCTACAAAATCAAATGCAACTGCTATAAGTGGGCAGGAAAAACAGATCACTATAATTGAAGATGGTGTGAGGGTACGTACTGGTCCGGGTACAGAGAATAGTGTTATAAAACATGTTCCCCGAAACTCACAGTATACAATGGTAGGTAACTCGAATGACTGGGGAGAAATTCTATTGGAAGATGGATCTACTGGTTGGGTTGCCACATGGTTAACAGATCTTAATAGTGAATCTACTCCAGTAGAGAAACAATCTAAAAATATTACTTCCTTAACTGGCTATAATATTGTGATTGATCCTGGACATGGAGGAGAAGATCCAGGTTCGATTGGGATGAACAATATTTTTGAAAAAGATGTGATTATGAGCACAGCCAATGCTGTAGCACAAAAGTTACGTGATGCAGGTGCCACAGTGATTATGACGAGAAATGGTGATTATTATGTACCTTTGCAAAAGCGGATACAGATAAGTAATGCTTATAACACACACGCATTTATTAGTTTGCACTATAATGCCCATCCTATTAGTAATGTAAATGGTATTGAAACACATTATACAGGTGAGGGTAGTTATACATTAGCGAGAGAGGTTCACGCAGCATTAGAAAGAAACACAGCATTAATAAATCGCGGAGTTAAACAAAGTGGCTTTTATGTTATTAGTGAGAACAATATACCTAGTATTTTAGTAGAATTGGGCTTTATTACAAATCCGGATGAGTTGGAATACATTCAAACTCAAGAATACGAAAATAATGTGGCTAATGGAATTGTGGATGGAATTCGTCATTATTTCAACTAGTAAATGTTTATGAAATGAGTCCATTTCGTGATTGCTTATTAACGATCAAAACACGAACGTTATTGGTAAAGGAGATGAATTGTAAGTCAATGTATTTCCTTAACTTAGTTGTTCGGATTTGAATGCTAAAATCTCTATTATGAAATTGATTCAAATAACAAAAATTTATTATGTTTTGGAAAATAGTAGCAATTCAACTGTATGGAACAGAGGAACCCCTAATCAACAAATGGAGGACCCTAGACGATTCGCTATGGAAGAATAGGGGATCAGGAAAGGATCTTGAGAACCAAGATCTTGCTTAATCTCTTTGAAAAAAATCCCTCTAAAGCTATGGAAGTAAAAAAACTTATAGCTTTAGAGGGATTTACTTGTTTAGACCTTAGGATGTAGACGAAATGAATGACATATTTCAGGAATAGCTTCAGCAAAAAGATCATATCAACAATAAAATAGAGCTCATTCCTCAATATTCAACACGCTTATCCAATTTTGTAATCGTCCATCCTGTTAATCCAAAGAAAATAGTGAGGATCGGAGACAATATACAGAAGAAAGCAAATGGTAAATATTCAGTGGTCGGAACTCCGAGGACGCTTGTAATAAACACCCCGCAGACACTCCAAGGAACCAATGGATTAACTACCGTACCAGCATCTTCTAATACACGCGATAAGTTCTTCGGATGGAGTCCAGCTTTAGTATATGAATCTTGAAAAGCATTTCCAGGTAAGAGAATCGATAAGTATTGTTCACCAACTAAATAATTGACACCAATGGAACTTAGAGCTGTTGCACTGATCAATAAAGGAATTCGTGTTAAAAATTGTTGCATCCCCTGTAATAGAGCCGGTAAAATGCCTAATTTGAATAGTAAACCACCCATCGCAAGTGCCAGCAGAACGAGTGAAATGGAGAACAGCATGCTTTCCATTCCCCCGCGCGTTAGGAGCGAATCAAGCTCTTCTACTCCACTATTAGATTTATACCCGGAATATAATAAAGACATGACTTGCCCTAACCCATAATCTTTCTGTATGAAAAAACTAATGATTATAGCTGAAAGAATTCCGGAGGATAATGCTAATATTGCAGGCACCTTCTTGATTGCCAAAATCGCTAGTAAAACGAATGGGATGAGGGAGTACCATTGTACAAGCTGTAATTCCATTAAAGCATTTCGTAATAAATGAATATTATCAAAATTAGTCGCTGTTTTACTAGGTGATAATAAGATAAACAAGATGAGCGAAATGGTAAAAGCCGGAACAGCAGTCCATAACATATTTTTAATATGTTCAAATAAATCAACTTTTACAGTCATAGAGGCTAAATTTGTCGTATCAGATAGTGGTGACATTTTATCGCCAAAAAAGGCACCTGAGATGACTGCTCCAGCTGTGATGGCTGTTGAAAGACCTAGTGCAGAACTGACACTTATAAAGACAACTCCAAGGGTAGCTGTAGTTGTTAATGAACTCCCAATACTCATACCAATAATAGACGTGACAATAAAAACGACCGCAAAGAAATATTTGCCGTTTACGATTTCTAGGGCCAAATAAATAAAGGTTGGAATCGTACCACTCGCCATCCAACTGCTAATCAACATACCAATAAAAAAGAATAGGAAAATAGCACCTAACCCTGATTTTGCCCCCTCTATCAACCCGCTTTCTAACTCCTTAAAAGGGACCTTTTTGCATAGTCCATATATTAATAGAAGGAAAATGGAGAAAATGATGGGTGTATGGGGCTCAACTCCATAATATACAATGGAAAAGCTAATCCCGCCTAAAAGAATAACAATAACAAGAAAAGCTTCAAGAGGTCTTAATGTTATTGCTGCTTGATCCTGCTGCATCTCAAATTCC
Source organism: Lederbergia galactosidilytica (assembly GCF_017873565.1). Taxonomy (GTDB): domain Bacteria; phylum Bacillota; class Bacilli; order Bacillales; family Bacillaceae_C; genus Lederbergia; species Lederbergia galactosidilytica. The sequence continues at coordinate 10,661 of NZ_JAGGKH010000025.1, read as the reverse complement.
TCACTTTCGTCAGTCAATTTCAATAAAAAAACCCCTTCAACTTAGGGGGAAGTTATTCAGTGTCAATATGAATAATCAATCAATAGTTTTTGGCCATAACCCTGTGTAATTGTTGCATTTAAATCTATCCGTTCATAAAATAACATCGCTGCTTTTAGTGCTTGACCGCTTTTTCGCAATAAAGCAAGTTCACTATATAGCCTTTTTAATGAAATGTCAATTACTTCGGTGTTAATTCCTTAATAAGGGACAAATGTGAATTTTAGCATTTTTTAATAGATTGACTATGGTACAAGCCATTCACTAAAAGTTATTAGATTGCAATTGGAAACTATGGTTTTTTATGGGGCAGTATATTGTAGTAAAGCGTCTACAGACGTAAAAAGTCTATACATTTCTAATCATGTACTTGAGTTTTTGTTCCTGAAATGCGTATTACGAGCATAATACCAGGGGAATGTTCTACAATAAATATAGGCAAATAAAGAAGGAGTTGTTGAAATGGAACAATCATTAAAAGGAAAAGTTGCCTTAGTAACAGGTGCTGGTAGAGGAATTGGTAAGGCGGTCGCACTTGCTTTAGCCAATGAAGGAGTAACTGTTGGTTTGCTTGCTAGAACAGAGACGGACCTTAAGGAAGTCGTAGGTGAAATAGAAGAGAGAGGAGGAAAGGGAGCCTATGTAGCCGTTGATATTTCATCTCGTGATGAGGTTGAACAAGCAGTTAAGAAACTTACGGACGAGTTAGGGGCAACTGATATCCTTATTAATAATGCAGGGATTGGGAAGTTCGAATCTCTTATGGAAATGGACCCTGATGAATGGAAGAGAACGATTGATGTTAACTTAATGGGACCGTATTACATAACACGTGCCGTACTTCCACAATTAATTGAGAAAAACCGCGGAGATATTATTAATATTTCTTCTACAAATGGATTAAACGGCGCTGCTACTTCTAGTGCATACAGTGCCTCAAAATTTGGATTAATTGGTTTAACAGAATCACTAGCACAAGAAGTGCGGAGAAATAATATTCGTGTTACGGCTTTGGCACCAAGTACTGTGGCAACAGAACTTGCGATCCAATCTAATTTAATTGCTGAAAATAATGATGAGAAATATATGCAACCTGAAGATATAGCTGAATTTATTATTTCACAATTAAAAATGAATCCACGTGTTTATGTGAAAACAGCGAGTCTTTTGGCAACCAACCCATTCTAGACTCTTTTGCCAGGTACCGACCGGTATCTGGCATTCTGACTAATTTGCTCCTATATATTGATTAAGTAGCTCAATATGCTCTTGGTCGCGCTCTAAGATGTTTTTGACTAGCTGTAAACTTTCAGCATCCAAGTCACCATCAAGTATTTTTTTTGATGTCTGAATTCCTCTATTTTCCCCCACCGCTGCATCTTTTAAAATAGAGTTAGTATCTGTTGTCACTTCTTTTAACTTTGACATGAATTCAATCATTTTGTTTTTACCAGATACATCATGAGCAGGTACTCCGCCAAGATCTTGAATTCTCTTGGCAATCATTGCTGCATGTTGTTTATGGTTTTGTTGAATATTTTGTAAGATTCCCTTTATTTTTGGATCATTTGTATGGTGAATATATTGATCATAGGTATGGATAGCCATAAAATTCCCTTCAAGAAATTGATTTAATTCTTTAATGGTGGATTCCATATGTGACTCTCCTTTTTGATATGCTTGTCTTATTTTAGACAATATCCAATAAACTATCCGGCTCCTTACCCTATGCACTTGTAAAAAAGTGATTAATAATATATGGATAAGTTATACTTCTATACCTAACCCTCTTTGTGGATCAAAAATGTGCAGACGTTCCTTGGGTATGGCATTTCCTTTTATAAGGTCGGTAATCATTTTGGCTGTGGCAGGAGCCAACAAAATACCATTACGAAAATGTCCTGTCGCTATATAAACATTATTCTCACCTGGCATTTTGCCAATATAAGGAAGGTCATCGACCGTTTTTGGGCGGAATCCATACCACTGATCTAAGATGGGGAGGCGTGAGGATTGATGAAGAAAGTTTTCCGCGATATTCAATAATTGTGCTTCTCCCTCTTCCGTAATACCTTTGTGATAATTAAATTCCATTGTTGCCCCTACTACAATGGAATTATCTGCACGCTGAAGCATATAAGTGCCCTCATAAAATAATGTATATGGCAAGTTGACCCCTTCTCCGTTTAGTTTCAAGCATTGTCCCTTAACTGTTGACATTTTTAATGGCAAAAGGGTTTGACTTCCAATTCCAGCTGTTACAACGATATTCTTAGCTGCAACTGAACCATCCTCAGTTGTAATTAGTTCATTCTGAATGGACCGAACAGCTGTATGTTCGTAAAGATTCACTCCAAGAGATTGAGCTGCCTTGGAAAAGGCTTTGCAAGTCTGCTCAGGATGTACATGAATATCTTCTTTAAATAAGATTCCACCCTGTTCTGGTACATTGGCATAAGGAATAGTTTGCTTAATCTCATTTGCTGTAAGATGCCTTCCAGCTGAATGGAGTGCGTTTTTTGAGGGATTATATTGATATTGTAAAATCCCACCTGTAGCTAATTCAAATTCAATCCCTGAAAGTTCTTCCACTTCTGTTTTTACATCCCAATATAAATTTTGGCTTTCTCTAGCAAATGAATAAAAGTCGTTATTTCCTATGTATTCAGAATGGGCTCCAAGCATGCCAGCTGCTGCTTTTGTCGTTCCAGACGAGATTTTTTCCGCCTCGTAAAGAGCAATAGAAAGTCCTTCTTTTGCCAGAAAAAAAGCAATCGTATTTCCGATAATCCCCCCACCAATGATCGCCACATCAACCGTCTTTTTCATAATCTCCAGCCTCTCCCTCTATATCCATTTTGTTTACTAAAAAAACCGCTCTCCAAATAGGAAAGCGGTCTATATCCACGAAAACACGATAAAGACACATCACTTTCCTCCGCAGGTCCAAACCTGTTCAGGTAATAAGGGTATCAGAGTCTCACTCCTCTCTCAGTCCTTATCACTTCATTCAGCTATTTGAATGAAGGTATATCTCCTCAAAATTTCAGCAAGGAGTATACATAGGATTCCCCTAGTGTTCTTTATACTTTTATAATATTTTTATCACTAATGAAAAGAATATCACTTTTCAGAAATAAAGAAAAGTACGAGATTAATAATTAAAGTATCAAGATCCTCTCTCTTTTATCTTTAGGGAGAAAATAAGAAATCCAAACGGAGGATTATTTCTATGTATTATAAATACATTGGTTTCAAATGATAATAGTAGGAAAACTGATCATCGTGTACTCTTATGGGAGGTAAATATGGCACCGAAAAATCGATTATTAAAAAAAGGAAATAAATCGGCTTTCATTGCTGCTATTGTCAACACAATCATAGCAATCATAAAAGGGATTGCTTATTTTTTTACCGGAAATGTGGCGATGTTTGCAGAAACGATGCATTCATTAGGAGATGCAGCAAACCAATTCTTTGTTTTTATTGGCAGTGCTTTAAGTAAAAAAACACCAACTGAACGTTTTCCAAATGGGTTTGGACGACTAGTGAATTTAGTTTTACTTGGAGCGGTACTTATCGTAGGAATTATGAGCTATGAAACGATTAAAGAGGGATATCAACATATACTCCATCCTACACAATCAACGGGTATTCTAATGAATCTTTCCGTTTTGGCCTTGGCAGTAGTATTGGAAGCTTTTGTCCTTTACAAGGCAATGAAGGAAGTAATACATGAAACACATCTAGATGCCAAGGGGCTTGCGATTGTGCCTAAAAGTTTTACAGCATTAAAACGAGCTAAGCCTGCAACGAAGCTTGTTTTTATGGAGGATCTAGTGGCAACCTTTGGCGGAATCATTGCCATTATTGGTATATTGCTTTCTCATTATGCTGACTTATATTTTGCGGAGGGAATGGCTTCGATCCTCATTGGCCTTATGATGTTCTATGTAGTCGGGAGAGTATTTTTAGATAATGCGAAGGGAGCTCTTGGAGAAGCGGATGATGATTTTGAAGCTGAAATTGCCAAGTATATCTATACAAATTCCGAAATTAGGGATATTAAAACTTTGTATGCAATGAAAGAAGGGGAAGATTATCATATTGAAATGAAATTAGAAATTGAGCCATCCCTTACCGTTGCTCAAGCTATTGATATCAAAGAACGGATTGAAGGAAAAATTAATGAAATGAAAGGTGTAACAGATGTGATCATTGAATTCGAGGAAGATGATGGCATTCAGGCGTGGAAGTAATAAAGAATTTGGAGTATTAAGCAATTCAGCTTGTTACGTGGAATTCTACTCAATTAGCTAACGTGGAATAGAAAATGATGAAGGGAATTTCGTGACGATTGCTAGTTTAAAATAGGAGAATCGTTTTCCCTTCTCATTAGAATTAACATTACAGAATGGATCGACTTAATTACTAATTATCTAAGGCAATCGGGCTGTTTTTATGTTGAAACTGGAAGCAAAAATGGTTAATATCGCTCCACTTCAATCGATCGTGATTTAGGGGTGCGGAATTTTAAATAACCAATAAGCGTTAGGAAGCACATTCCGACTAAAAAGGCGATAAAGTAAGGAGAGATGATTTGGCGAATAACTGCTGTCATAAAAGAACTAATAATCATTCCGAGCGAATACACAGCTGACATAACTCCGAAGGCCCGTCCATGCTCCTCTTTCCTAACAGCCCCGGTAACTGCAGTTGCTGCAGCAGGCATAGTAAGACCAAAACAAATTCCCATGGAAAATAAGAATATAGGTAAGCTAAGTAGACCATTAAAAAAGACGGATAAACTTATGCACATAAGAAATAAGCCGACCATCATGCGGTTGATAGGGTCAAAACGGTGTATAAAGAATAGTGATAATGATAAGAGGGTACCGATCGCCATGAAACTGAATAACTGCCCCGTGTTCATCGTGGATATGCCTTGTTCGACTGTTAAATAAGGAATTTCATAAATAATCACACCATGGATGTACATTACCGCAAATCCAGTTAAATACACTAACTGCAGTTGTGGGCTTTTAAAAACATGAAAAAAGTGAGTTGGTTTGGATGTTTTTCTGTTTACAAGTAGCATTTGTCGATCCCTTAAAAAAATCATTGTATATATGGCAATAAAAAGTAGCGCACTTCCGATGACGACATAGGTATTGGCATAACCAATTGTTGCTCCTAACTTTCCGCCAATCAGTGGGGCAACGATATTGGCGATCATGCCAAGTATGCCGATAATGGCCATGTTTTTCCCCTGTTGTCGGCGATTGGCTGCATATCCAGAAATAAATGTTAAAGCAGCTGGCATTAAGAAGGCTAGAACGAAGCTATTCATGGAACGTAAAGCGAGTAAACTAGTAGAAGTTGCAGTAAAACCATGAGCAATATAGAGAAAGCCTGACAGGAGAAGGGGCAACGTAATGAAAAGTCTTTTCCCATATCGATCCACTAATGGACCAACTATTAAGTTTCCTGTTAGACTTGCTAATTGGGATGTGCTTAACATAATGCCGATCATAACACTGGAAGCACCCAACATTGCTGCATAAGGGGTGAAAATTGGCCCTTGCACACTCATGATTAAACTAATAATAAACATCGTTATAAAAATATGTAATTGATCAAGTGTCGTTTCTTTCATAGATTTCACCTCGCATTCATTTTATGCGAGAACTGAAGAAATAGACGAGCTTTTTTTAAAGGGGCTGGGACATAACTAAAATGCTAAGCCTCAAAGGCGCACGTTACATTAACTTAGCGAAGTATATCTCCGGAGCGGGTTATTTTCACGCTAAAGTGAAAACACCTTTGTCCCAGCTTCTTTATTTTTTGATTTATGCATGTTGCTGTCCATTTATCTATGACAATGTCTTTTAGGGCGAGGATAAAGTCAAATGAATCATTAAGCATCGGTGTTCTGAAAACTTCTATACCAAGTTTCTGACAAAGACTCTGGACATCGTACCCAATGTCAAACAAAGCTTCAATATTCTCAGTAACGGTCAACAATTCACAGACGATAATACCTTTACTGCCAGTGGCAGACTCTGCTTTTATGACATCTTTAATATCTGGACCAGACCATATACCTTTGTGTGAGCCGGCGCTGCGATACGCAATCCTCCATTTTGGCAAAGATAGAGTATCCACGATGCTCTCAGCTAACTCTGTTAATTGCTTTTCAAAAGCTTGGAGCACTTCAGGCCTCCCAGCTAAACTATGAGCAGTAAAGATTACGAGTGAATCGTTTCTAATTGAATCTGGTAACCATTCCCAAGCAGTCTTAACACGGTCACGGAATACTCCCACTAATGAGGGATGACGATGCCATTGTTCAATATGAATCACAGGGATATCCGCTTTAAATTTCTTATAGCATTTCTTACTAATGACTGATAATAAATATTTCCAGATTTCGTGTGTATTGGTTTAAATGGTATTGTGATAATTTTTGTGACCCCATCAGAAAGCATTTGTGCTACGGTTTCCTCTACAAATGGGGAGGTATGCTTATAGGCGGTATATCCTTCAACGGTTTCTGATAAATGCGGCTGTAATATGGAAGCTAAAGCTTTCATTTGCTTTTGGTAATGCTTCCTAATGTATCAGCGACTCCCCAACGCCTAAACTGGTTCTTTATTTCAGCTAATTTTTCGGATGATAATTTTTTTCCGTTATGAATATGGGTATAGTATGAAGCAAGATCATCTATTGATTGAGGTGCTCCATAAGCAAAAGTAATAAGACCAATCATAATATCACTCCCTTTCAGCCACATGTGGATGAAGGTATTTAACCAACTCATCTAATTGATCGACAATATAGCGATTAGCTTGTGAAATATCTTTCGCTTTCATACGCTTAATTTTGTCTTCTTGAACAGCTGTTAAAGTTTGAAATCCTTCTGAATCTATTCAATCTTGGAATTCATCACTGGTTGTTCCTCATTCAACAAGTATAATATAGTCAGGGTCCATGTCGATTATATGTTCAATTGAAGCGGGAGAAGACTTTTCTAAACCTAGGAGATCTGATCCCGGGGTGCCGCCAGCTAATTGAACTAAATCATAAGCAATACTTGAGGGACCAAGTATATAAGGCCCCGTGTTGGAACCGACCTGAGAAAGAATTAATACGCTTGGTGCTTGATTGTAATTTTTCACAAGAGATTGAGCTTGTTTGATTTTTTGCTCCATTTGATGAATGATTTCTTCTGCTTTTTCTTCCTCACCTAATAGCTGAGCAATATCATGATAATTCTGCATCACATTTTGAACACTTGTCCAGCGATCAAAAGAAGCTAATGATTGCTCTAATAATTCTTCTAGAATTTATCGTATTTATAGGAAACACTATTCCCCCCTTAATTGCATTTAGTCAAGAGTATTTTATGGGTATAATAATGTTTACCTAAGGCAACTTTGGGGTTTATCTTATCCGTCTATGGATTCTGTTGTCAATAGGACTTAAGTAGAGTAGGTCGTAGTTGGATGATCAGTAGGACCTTAAAGGTGGCGATGGATTATGAAGATGCCCTCTAAAAATACAGAAGATTTGCTGAGTTTTAATAAATAAATATCAATTCCTGATGAGCCTTTTGGCAGGAATAATTATCTTTTAAATCACCAAAAAGCACAATTATGTCTAAAGGTCTATGAAAATTGTCATAATTTGTTATAATTACATTCGTAATGTTAATTTATTTAGACTACAACTAGAGGGGGACAATTCTTATTTCTGCTTTGTTCTATGACTAAATATAAACGATTCGATCCTTATTTTAAGCCGATTTTGGGCTTAGTGATTTATTTTCATAACTGCCACTTATAAAAATGACAGCGCTAAGCATTTTATCCTATATTCAAATTTACTTTGTCATCCATTATTGTATGCTTCCAAAGTGCCTGTTTGTTAAATAGATTGGTGATGTCATTTCAAATATCATAATCTTGAAAAGATTGTTTGTTACATAATTAGGTAGGGATGGTCTTGGCATTTATCATAGCTTTTTTCGAGCGGTAAGCTGAATGCATAAGGGATATGAGATCTTGATCGGTAGGAGTTTAGGAGCGTATTAGAGCAGAGGGAAAATTAAAAACAATTGTCAAATACGGAGGGGGAAAAATGTGTTAAAGCAACTTACATTAAAAAATATAAAAATAGGTTGGAAGTTTGGCTTAACGTTAGTCTTGGTATTTATTTTGTTTGGAATATCTACAAGCATTACAGCGATATCACTTAAAACTATTGAGAAGAATATAGATATTGTAAAACAGAGTGGAGATCGCTCAGTTAAAATTACAGAGATGGGGACTTTACTGAGGGAAAAAGGAATTAGAATTGTCAATTATGTTCAAGAAAAAGATTCGGCACTTATTGATGAATATGAAGCACAACGTGTACAGTTCGATGCTTTACAAGAGGAAATAAGCAAAGACATGAAGACGGACGAACAAAAGGATCTATTTGCTAAAGTTGTGGCTAATGATAAAAAAATTAATGAGATTTTTACTGGGAATGTGATTCCAACTATTGAAGCAGGCAATGTAGACTTAGCGAGTATACCAGCAAAGAGTGCAGATCAAATTCAAACAGAAACGGTTAGAACCCTAGATATATTAAGAGAAACTGTGAATGAGGAACAAAATTTAGCAGTGACTGAAGCGGAGAGTAGCCAAAAGAGTGCTTTACTCTTTTTACTAATTTCGATGGTAGCTTCTATTTTAATTGGAGGTCTACTTGTTTATATAATTAGTAGTTCAATTTCGCGAAATTTAAATAAGGTATTAGAGATGAGTAATCGAATTGCGGAAGGAGATTTAGCTGTTCAACCGATTGAATATGATGGACAAGATGAAATTGGAAAACTTGCAAGTGCAATGAATAGAATGAGCGTGAACTTACGAAACGTAATACAGGAAGTAGCAAATGTGTCAGAAACAGTGAATAGTCATAGTGAGGAATTAATGCAAACAACGAATGAACTCAATGAAGGTAGTGAACAAATTGCTTCTACTATGCAAGAGCTTTCTGCTGGGGCAGAGACTCAAGCTAGTCATTCCACAACATTAAATGAAATGATGGAGAGCTTTAATACGAAGATTGTGGAAGCGAATAAAAATGGACAAGATGTTGAGACTACGGCGAACAAGGTCTTGTCGATGGCTGAAGAGGGACGAGTTTTAATGAATCAATCCGTTAAACAAATGGAATATATCCATAAAACAGTCTCGGTAGCTGTGCAAAATGTAAAAGGATTAAATGAAGGATCTAAAAAAATATCTACCCTCACAGAAGTGATTCAAGAGATCGCTGAGCAAACTAACCTATTATCTTTAAATGCAGCAATTGAAGCAGCTAGAGCAGGAGAACATGGAAAGGGCTTCGCGGTTGTAGCCTCAGAAGTACGGAAGTTGGCTGAACAAGTTTCTCAATCTGTTGGAGAAATAACAGGCATTACTGGTGGAATTTTAGAGGAGTCGAATAAAGCTGTTGCTTCACTTGAGTCCAGTTATAGTGAAGTTGAAAATGGTTCGAAACAAATTGAGATTACCGGTAGCACCTTTGGGGAAATTCATTCCTCAGTTTCCTCGATGGCTGATAAAGTTCATCATATTACTGATCGTTTACAAGAATTAACAGGCTCCAGTCAAGAAATGTCGCAATCGATTGAGGAAGTGGCTGCAGTAGCAGAGGAATCAGCAACGGGAGTAGAGCAAGCGGCTGCTTCAACCGAACAGTCCAGTAGCGCAATGGAGGAAATCTCCGGCAGCGCTAGCGAGCTTGCGACCCTGTCAGAGCAATTAAACATTCAAGTAAATAATTTTAAAATATAATTTTTAATTTAATTAGGAATGCGCACAAAGAAGAACAAAATACTTGCTCAAAAGCTAGTACTTTGTTCTTTTTTCTCAATTTTTACGGTATTTTTACTGGGATACAGATGTCACAAGTATGGTTGTTCACTAGCTCACTCGTATATCTTTCTAAAATTGGTTTATTGGCGATTTGATAGCCACTTTTTTGAAGAGCCGGAAGCCATTCATCCCAGGCCTTTTGAATATCCTCGGCAGTATGATTCATTTTAAAAACAACATAATTTCCTCCCTGTAGTTCACCTTCGTTAATAGAGTCATCTAACAGATAATTTTCTGGAATCACAATACAAGCATCATATCTACAGTTTTCAGGGGCTGTTGTTTCAGGGTTATCTTGTGGGATACCTAGTATGATAGTTGAATGAAATAGCTTCTTTTTTTAGCCCAATCCTTCAACTTTTCCATTGTTTGCTTGTTAGAAGGTCCATATGGCCCCATATTTCTCATATAGGCAATCCGATATTTTGGCAGAGTTTCGAATTTTAACGTGATGCCGAAAGAAGTCTCCCTCTTCAATCGTGTGAAGGGCGCAGCCCAACGATAAGGGGGAGATGAATTTCGGTTGGCGCAAGCCAGAGAAAGGGCTTTCGTTTATGGAACGAATGTTCTATAATAGAGTTAGATATAGCAGAGGAAGTGATGGCCGTGTTGGTTAATCAAAAATATGAGCTTTTCCCAACAGAAAAACAAAAAGAAACGTTCGACCGTTGGCTTCAATACTGCCGTCAA
>NZ_JAGGKH010000024.1 GCF_017873565.1 Lederbergia galactosidilytica | reverse complement strand
GTTTGTCAAGAGCGATTGCGGTAGCTTACCACCACATTTAGACCGTAGAGCTACGTTTAGGCTTTTGTTTTCATAGAATTTTTGACACTACCTAATAATTTACCATAATCATCTACTTCCCTTCTTTTAATGCAGGAGTAGATTCACCAACATACATATCGCGACCTGCTCCTAGTCCTGATAAGATCGTTCCAACAGAAACAACAAGTAAGAATGATAATGGTAATGTCCAAGATTGGGTATAATCGAATAGGATACCAATCAATATTGGACTGACCGCAGCCAATAAATACCCAACTGACTGAGCCATCCCAGACAGCTGTGCAGCTTGTGTAGAATCAGCCGCACGCAAACTAAATAAAGTAAGAGCTAAGCTAATACACGCACCTTGAGCTATTCCTAATAGTAAAACACAAACAGAGAGAAATACAGTTCCCCCACCAATTAACAATCCACTGAGACTCGCAATGTAAAAAACCCCCACAACCATGACAATCGGACGTTGGTTTTTCAATTTCCCTGCCAATACGGGAGTGATGAAGTTGGCTGGCAAACTACAAAATTGCATAAAACTTAACATCCAACCTGACGCAGCGATACTAAAGCCTTTATTCACCAATATTTCTGGAAGCCAAGTGATAGGTCCGTAAAAAAGGATCGATTGAAGTCCTAGAAATAGAGTCACTTGCCAAGCTATCGAAGAACGGAACATGCTTGTGAACGATAAGCCTGCTGGCTGTAGCCCATGTTTTCCAGCAAATTTCAACACTTGGGGAAACCAGATTATCGCGGCAATAAGAGCCATCGTCCCCCACACAAGCAATGCCTTATGCCACCCGAGACCAAGCCCCTTAGCTAAGGGTATGCTTAGTCCTGAAGCAGTTGCTGCACATAATCCCATTGAAGTCGAATAAATACTAGTCATAATTCCCACTTTATAGGGATAGCGTTGCTTCACAATCGCCGGTAATAAAACATTACAAATTGCAATCCCAATCCCAATAAAGGCGGTTCCGAGAAAAAGAAGATTTAAATTTCCAGATGAACGAATTAGGGCTCCAATTAACAACACAAGTAAACTGACAAAAATAGTTGCTTCATTTCCCCATTTTTTTCCAATGATGGGCGCTATAATCGAGAAAAGAGCAAATGCAAGTAACGGCAAAGTTGTAATCATTCCGGCTACCCCATTGGATATATTAAAGTCCGTGCGAATCGTGCCAATCAGTGGACCGACCGATGTAATCGCAGGTCGCAAATTAAAGGCGATAAAAATAATACCGAGAATTAAAAGGAAACTTTGAATAGATGATTCCCGACCAAGTTGTTTATCGTTCATATATATACCTCTTTCTTCAAGAAAAAAGGGAGTTTCTAATCAAGGAGATTAGCTAAGAGCCACCTTATAACACGGCGTTTTAATCTAAATCCTGTGAATCTGCAACTGACAAATCTCCGGATCTAGAAGGATGTTTTCCCCATTCTCAGTTGACCTTAAGTATCCGCTGTATACAGCTTGACATTACTTTCTAACCGCCAGGGTTAAATGGTTAAAATTAGGACATGATCAATAAATAGCCCCTTTATGTAAAAGCTAACATTTGTAAGAAAAGATTCATTCTTATACGATAACATATATAGGGCTTATTTTTGAATAATTTTGGTAAAAATGACTGAGGTGATGTCGATGAAAGCTATTTTAGTCGAAGAAGAGGATCAATCATTATATATTGGGGACTTTGAAAAGCCTAAAATTGGCTCTGATGAAATACTTGTAAAAGTAAAAGCAACTGCTTTAAATCGAGCTGATTTATTACAAAAGCGAGGATTATACCCGCCACCACAAGGTGCTTCCCCAATTTTAGGACTTGAAATGAGTGGCATTATCGAAGAGCTTGGTGCTGAAGTTACTGGTTGGCAAAAAGGAGATCGTGTTTGTGCTTTACTTCCCGGGGGCGGCTATGCTGAATATGTCTCCATTCCAGCTGGCATGGCTATACGCATCCCCGAAATACTTTCCTTTGAAGATGCCGCCGCCATTCCTGAAGTCTTTCTCACCGCTTATTTAAATATGTTTTGGCTTGGCGACTTAGAACAAGGACAAACAATTCTGATTCACGCCGGGGCAAGCGGAGTAGGAACAGCGGCCATACAACTAGCTAGAGAAAAAGGAGCTAAAATTATTGTAACAGCCGGAACAGAAGAAAAAAGAGAGCTATGTCTTTCTTTAGGGGCTGATTATGCCATTGATTATCGAGAAGGACCATTCTCTGAAAAAGTAAAGGCTGCCACAGATGGTAATGGTGTTGACCTAATTCTTGATTTTATTGGGGCAAGCTATTGGAAAGAAAATATTCACTCTTTATGTATAGATGGAAAACTTATTATTATTGGAACAATGGGAGGAGCCAAAGTTGAAGATGTAGATCTTGGTTTGCTATTGTCTAAAAGACTTCAAATTATCGGGACAGCTTTACGAACACAGACTCCCGCAAAGAAAAGCCAATTAACTCAAGACTTTTCTGGCTTCGCTTTAGATAAACTTGCCTCTGGGGAAATCAAACCTATCCTAGATTCTATTTGGGATTGGAAAGAGGCCAATCAAGCACATGCCCATATGGAGCAAAATCGAAATGCAGGAAAGATTGTACTACGAGTCAATTCGTAATCTAGCGGATTACAATTTCAATTTCAGCCTAACCCTTTATCAGGACCAAGTATGAATGAACTCCCAACTCATTTTCTTTTTGAAAATGGGTTGTTCTTTATTATATTTAGCAAAATTTAAATTTCTTCAAAAGATGATTGCCATAGCTAAAAAGCTTAAAGAAATATGCCACTTAATAATCCCCATTTGTAGAACCCTTTTTCTCCCTAAGTTTTGACACCTTTTTTGGATTCTGAATATTTTCTATTTAATTGCTGTATTAATTAAACTATTTTTGTGAAAGCGAAACTAATCGAAATATAATTTGTAATTTCACCAGTATATTGATCGCCCTTTTTTTCTACGATAGAATAATCAAACAAAACATCATTGACGTAAGTGTTAAGATCATAAAAATACATTTTTTAAACATTTGAAAACCCTTTTTCTTTTTTTATTAACTTAAGAAAGGATGTACATTAATGAAAATAAATAGAAGTGTCTTTTTCACAATAGTTTTAATATTAATGTTAGTAATAATTTTTTTGTTGTATCTATTGATTTCTAGGCCGATTGGATCGGTTAAATTATATGAAGATCTAAATACAGCAACGGAATACAAAGACATCGAAAAACTTATTGATGATGAATACATCGATCATTTTAGTGAAACAGATTTTAAATTATTAAGAGATATTATGGATAAGGATAGCCCAAATGGAATAAATGAGTACTCAATATTTGAGTACAATGATAAATGGATATTGATTAAAAAATCTCCAGGAACTGAAAACAATATTTTAAATATAAAAGTCTTAGATGAAGATGAGATTAAATCGTTGAGTCAATTTTTAAATTAATTTCATTATCTATCCCCTCCTTTTTTAGTCGGTAGACTATCCTAATTATAAACACGAATTATTTTTGAATTAGTTCCACTTTAAAGAGAATTTTTTAATTGAAATATGTAATTCGATAGATTCGGGAGAATCAGGAAATGAAAAGAGCTGAAGTGGGAAAGTGCGCATTCACAACGTTAAAGAATTTTTTATTTGCTTGTTCCACTAAAGCACTCTTATAAAAGAAGTGTTGGTGCTTCATAGGAACCATGTCCTGTATTATACTTTGTTTAAGCTTCGGGTTCATTTAGGTATTACTCACTATGAACTATTTTTTTACTGGGTCTATCATCTATCTCAAGATAAATATCACTTTCTTTATGGGATATAAGATAAACGAGCGTTGTATTTTTATGTTTTGAATCTTTCTTAATAGCTAAAGCTAATAGGAGACATAAGTAGAGGAATGAGTGAAAATGAATGTAGTTTTAACTGTATGTAGGCGATTCTTCTTAGAGCGGTTCCATGATCAATCAGCCTTAATGGCTTACTACTTCATGCTGGCTATTTTCCCTTTTTTAGTATTTTCATTTGCAATTATTAGCCTGCTCCCCGTCCAATCAGAAGATGTGCTTACCATATTAGAACCTTATATCCCAAAAGGTAGCTTTACTTTAATCGAAGATAACATCATGGGGATTATTGGAAGAAATCAGACAAAGCTCGCCTCTTTTAGCTTACTTGCTGCCTTTTGGATTGCTTCTATGGCTGTTCAAGCGCTTGTCAGATCGATGAATGAAGTCCACCGGGTCATTCGCAAAGAAACTTTCTTACTTTCGTTGGGAAAGGATCTTATTTTGACAGCCGGGCTCATGATTACATTAACAGTATCTCTATTAATTCCAATTGGAGAAGAAATCGGACGAGTCTTCTTAGTTGCCCATATCTATCTACCAACGGCTTTTTATCGTTGGTGGGCAGTTGTGAAATGGGGTACAGGCTCTATTTATTTATTTTTCTTTTTTTTGCTTTTATATAAAACGGTCCCAAGTTCGAAGATTCGTTTTCAGCATGCATTGCCTGGTGCCATTTTTTCAACAGTTGGTTGGCAAACGGTAACCATTGGCTTTTCCTATTATGTTAGCTATTTTGCCAGTTATACGAGGCTTTATGGGTATATGGCTAACATGATTGTCCTGATGATTTGGTTTTACTTTACCGCTGCGGTGCTGTTGATAGGAGGGCTCATCAATGCCTCTTGGATCGAAAGACACACATGAGTTGCTTTTGAAGGGAAAAAGGCGGCTAATTTGCGGGGAAAGACACAAATACATTGTCCATAAACTTCATTCATTGTATCTAAATGTTAAAGTGCCCCTTAAGAGGTTTACTTAAGGGGCACTTTAAACTGGGACAGTTCGGAAATTTTTATATTTGTAATCTTTGTTTTGGTTGATTATAAACTTCCTCATCTAATTCACCGGTTATTTTGCCTGTCAATACTCCCGCTGTCATACTTCCACTTACATTTAAGGCTGTTCTTCCCATATCAATTAAGGGCTCAACTGAAATTAACAGCCCGACGATGCCGATTGGTAAATCCATCGCTGAAAGGACAAGTAACGCAGCAAATGTTGCTCCTCCTCCTACCCCTGCTACTCCAAAGGAACTAATCGCTACAATTACAACCAAAGTACCGAGAAATACGGGATCAAGAGGGTTGACACCAGCTGTAGGGGCAACCATAATGGCTAACATGGCAGGATAAATACCTGCACAACCATTTTGCCCAATTGATAATCCAAAGGAACCGGCAAAATTAGCGATTCCCTCAGACACGCCTAATTCTTCGTGTTGGGTTTTAATATTTAATGGCAATGCCCCAGCACTTGAACGCGAGGTAAAAGCAAAAGTTAAGACAGGAATCACTTTCTTAACGTATGTGATTGGGTTTTTACCAGCGAATAGTAGTAAAAGTAAATGAACGATAAACATAAGTATAATCGCCACATATGAAGCCAGCACAAATTTACCTAGTTTTACAATTGCTGAATAATCACTTGTGGCAGTTACTTTTGCCATTAGCGCTAAAACTCCATAAGGTGTTAACCGAAGAATTAACGTCACCATTCTCATCACAATTGTGTAAATCGTTTCAATAATTTTTGCGAAAAACTCTCCATGCTCTGGCTCTTTTCTTCTTACACCTAAATAGGCGATTCCGATAATTGCGGCAAAAATCACTACTGCAATGGTAGAAGTAGGCCTTGCTCCTGTTAGCTCCATAAAAGGGTTTTGTGGAAATAAACTAATAATTTGCTGTGGAATTGACATATCTTCAACGTCCCCAACAGTTTGTTGTAGCTGTGTATTTTTTTCCGCTTCCGCTTCACCCGCTTCTAGCTCAATACCTTCTAATTGAAATCCTAAAGAGGTTGCAATCCCAATCGATGCAGCAATCGCAGTTGTCGCAATTAAAATCCCAATCACTAAGGCACTTATCTTTCCTAAATTGCTTGTTAGCTTTAACTTTGTAAAAGCTGACACAATCGAAATAAACACAAGTGGCATGACAATCATTTTTAGAAAAGATATATAACCACTACCTACAATATTAAACCATTCAATCGAATGATTAGTTACACTCGAATCTGTTCCAAATACAAGGTGAATATAAAGTCCAAGTACAATTCCTAAGCCTAAGGCAGAAAAAACACGCTTCGAAAAGGAAAGATGCTTTTTTTGCATGTAAAACAAAAGGCCTATTAGCACGAGGAATAATATAATGTTGGCGATTACCCACAAAGTATTCATCAAATGACTCCTTTCCTAAGCAGGTATAGATCCTCCATAATATATTCCCACAATTTCGGATTCATAACCAAGATTATGGATTGAAATAAAAAAGTTTTCCTTCTTCTGCTTGTAATATGGCGGGAATTCCAAATGGCAAGGTAACTGTAGGTTCACAATGTCCCGCCCTTATATTCATTAACGTAGGTTTTCCAAATGGAGCAATAATTCTTCGAAATAAATCTCTTACTTGAAAGCTCTTCGGATCGCTGGATTGACAACCGGTCCAGCTGCCTAATAGAATCCCCTCCGCGTCAGCAAACTTTCCGGCTAAAGCAAGCTGTGTCAGCATTCGATCAATTCGATAAGGCTCTTCCCCTATTTCTTCTAAAAATAAGATTTTCCCCTTCGTATTAATTTCAAAAGGTGTACCAAGTAAACTGGTGATAAGTGCTAAGTTTCCTCCAGTTAAAATCCCTTCTGCATTCCCAGGTACAAGGCATTCCATTATTTTTCCAGGTGGGTTCTCTATTCTCCCACCCAAATGGGCATTTGTTATAACTGAGAGCAATGCTTGAAGTGTAAAGTCAGAGGCTGAAATTAGATCAGATGCAGGCATAGGACCATGTATTGTAGCTAGTGCACTTTTCTGTTGTAAAGCGATATGTAAGGCAGTGATATCACTATAGCCAATTAACATTTTCGGCTGAGCAGCAATAAGTTCAAAATTTAAAAATGGAAGGATTTGCATTGCTCCATATCCGCCTCGTAAGCAAAATATCGCATCAATGTCAGGATTAGCAAACATTTGATTCAATTCATTCGCACGTAAGTTAGCGGAACCTGCCAAATAGCCTCCTTCATTTTGGTAACATGTTAAGCCAATTTCCACATAAAAACCAAGCTTTCTTAAAATAGTAATCCCTTTATTTAGTTTATCTTCATCTGTTGGACCAGCAGGGGCAGTAAGGCCAATTTTAGCTCCCTTCTTCAGTGCTTTCCCTTTATTCACCTTTGCATCACTTCCCATTCTATTTATTTTAATTTACGTTATATCCTCTTTCTTCATGTTATTCCTGTTTACTTAATCAATGTATTCTATTTTATCATTAACTATTGCTTACGAACTTTCCTACAATATTGCTGAAAAATCAATAATGCAATGAAAAGTACACAACCTAGAATAGTATAAATATGTCAGAGGAAAGATGACAAATCCACCTTCCTTTCGTTAATATAAAAAAAGAGAAACTTTTTAATTGGGGAGGATAAGATGTCATTTAACGAATTCATGCCATACATTAAAAGAATTAAACTTCTCAAAGAACAAATTCCATCTTATTCTAAATACCCTTTCCACTTACCTGCTGTAAAATCCTTAGATGAACTTACACTTCATCCCCAGGTTACATATCTTATTGGTGAAAATGGAATGGGTAAATCCACTTTATTAGAGGCGATAGCGATTGCATATGGATTTAATCCGGAAGGTGGGAGCTTCAATTTTAATTTTTCCACCTATGACTCCCATTCATCTCTTGACCAGTATTTACGTTTAGTTAAAGGCGTTCAGAAGCCTAAAGATGGATTTTTTCTAAGAGCGGAGACGTATTATAACGTTGCTTCGAATATAGAGGAATTGGATCGCGAACCATTAGGTGGAAATAAGGTGATCAATCAATTTGGTGGTGTTTCTCTACATGAGCAATCACATGGAGAAGCCTTTTTCGCTACATTTTTGAATCGGTTTAGAGGACAAGGTATTTATCTATTAGATGAACCGGAGGCAGCGTTATCTCCCTTACGTCAATTATCCATGTTATCACGTATGCATGAGTTAGTAGAGCAGGATTCCCAATTTATTATTGCTACTCATTCACCTTTACTAATGGCCTATCCTCATTCTACTATTTATGAGTTCTCTGAGGATGGAATAAAGGAAACATTACTTGAGGAAACTAGCCACTATCTTCTATTCAAACAGTTCTTTGATGACAAAGAAAGACTTTTACACCATTTATTTTTATAGGTGCCACTTGAATTTTGCTGAAAGAAGGTTGAAAAGTTTGAATGTGACCATTATTGGTTTAACCATTGTATTAATTCTTGTTTTACTTTTACCATTTACCGTGAAGATTGTTGAAGAAAATTTAGAGCCTTTTTTATTTTTAATGGGATTAGCTGCCGCGTTTATAAGTCAGGTTCTTGATCGGTCTTTATTTTTCAAAGCCCTAGAAGATCCTATTCATATTACTTTAGCTGTATTAATTGCAGGCTTATTATTTCGGTGGTTACAGACACCCATTGAAAAGGGAATTTTAGGATTAAGTCGAGCCATTCCTAGTCGGCTATTTATAGCCTTTGTTGTTATTATCCTTGGCTTAGTTTCCAGTATCATCACAGCGATCATTGCCGCTATTGTACTCGTCGTGATCGTAAGCGTACTTCGCCTTGACCGCCAATCAGAAATTCGTCTTGTTGTCTTAGCCTGCTTCTCTATAGGATTAGGATCTGCCTTAACACCTTTAGGTGAACCTTTATCAACTATTGCTACAAGCAAACTTGGGGAGGATTTCTTCTTCTTGATGCGTTTGATTGGTTCTGATGTCATTCCAGCTGTATTGATCTTCGGAATTCTTGCTGCTGTATTAGTTAAGCCACGAAAAGATCAATCAGGTCTTTCTTCTTCTCTTGAGGTAGAGAGCTACGGAGAAATTATCATTCGCGCTATCAAAATTTACCTTTTTGTCATGGGACTTACTTTACTTGGAGCTGGATTTGAGCCTTTCATCGAAAAGTACTTACTTGGAGTTAGCCCATTATTGCTTTATTGGATTAATATGATTTCGGCTGTTTTAGATAATGCTACATTAGCCGCGGCAGAAATTAGTCCCTTGATGGAGGCGCCAACGATTAAAGCCATTTTGCTTGGACTTATGATTAGTGGTGGGATGCTCATCCCTGGAAACATCCCAAATATTATTTCAGCGGGAAAACTGAATATTACAAGCCGAGAATGGGCCCGCTTTGGCGTTCCAGTTGGACTAGCTGCTATGATTGTCTATTTTATCGTTATTTTAATCTTTGGCTGAGCGCAGGCAGAAGTTCCTATTTAATGACGTACAAATTTGGTTTAAGGATGAACACATTATAAAAACATCCTGTTCACTTACACGATCAGACACTGAAAGTTAGCCACTATTCCTCGTCACAAGCTAGAAATTTAACCAATAAAAAGAGATGGTCCCCAATAAACCATCTCGTTCTCTTTTAAAATAGAGATAAAGCTAGAAAGGTTGATTTCCGCTGCGAGCGGACGCTTTCCGCTCCAATCAACGGTATTTTCTATAACTGAATGAGGTGATGGATATGATGACGAAGAATCAAATTAATGAATGCGAACAGCTGGAAATGCTGACAATAGAGCAGTTGGTTCCTCAAGACCATCTGGTGCGCAAACTGGATGCGACTATTGATTTCTCCTTTATCTATCTATTAGTCGAAGATCTTTACTCAACCATTGAGAGACCCAACATAGATCCTGTCGTACTGATCAAGATGACATTCATTCAGTATACCTGCGGCATCCGTTCCATGCGCCAGACAATCAAGGAAATTGAAACGAATGTGGCATATCGCTGGTTCCTTGGCTTGGGCCTCATACAGAGGTTCCTCACTTTTCCACGTTCGGAAAAAACTATGTGCGTCGATTTGCAGATACAGATCTATTCGAGCAGATCTTCTATAAGGTTCTAAACGAGGTGGCAAACCGCGCTTCTTAGCCCCGACCATGTCTTTATTGATTCGACCCATGTGAAAGCCAGCGCGAATAAGGAGAGCATTTATGGCTCTTTTTCATAGAATGATCCTGTATGAATAGCAAAAGGGTTGGAAATCATTTTGATTTCCAACCCTTTTGTCTACATCCTGAAAGATGGTCCCCAATAGACCATCTCGTTCTCTTTTATCCCTTGAAAAAATTAGCAATGGATTCAAATAAGTTTTTGAAGAAATTGCTGACACTATCCCAGAAACCTTCATCTCCAACAACATCTTGTAGCTTATCCTTAATATCCTTTGAAATATCTTCTAGTTGCTGTTTCACATTTCCAAAATCAATGTCTAAGGAACGCATTTTTTCAAATAAATCAATGAGTAACTGCCGATCCTCTGGACTTAATTGAATTTCCATTTTACTTAATTGCTCTTCAACAATTTGCTCTACTTCTTCTCTTGTGACCGGATTTTGCTCAGCAATTTGTTTTTTAATTTCTGTTAAAAGTTCGCCAACTTTTTCATCATTCAATCCTTCTTTATCCGCAAGTTCGGTGGCGATGTCGAGTTCCTCATTGGCAACTTCCATTCTTCCCTTGTCCAATGTCTGACCACGGGATTCATAAGCTTTATAAATTCCAACCAACGCAGAGTGACCTGTAACCTTTACAGGAGAGGCCACTTCCACAATCGCATTTTCCACACCCGCTGTGAGCATTGCATTGGCATACATTTCTTCTGTTACTTCCGTAATATTTTCTGGTGTGACCCTTTTAATAACAAGCCCTTTTCCTTTATCTTGTAAAGTGATTTTTGCGGAAGAAAACATTCTTGAATTTGGATTCCCATCAATTAAACGCGCCAAGTCATCCGCCGTGACAATGATTTCCTCTACATTATCAGGATTTTTCACGTTCAAGATCTTTCTTACTTCCTCTTTTTGAGAATCTGACAGTGTTTCCCCATAAACAACAATCGGGAGCCCGAGTTTTTCATCAATTACTTCATTATCATCATCGTTTGCGGCAAGGACAGGACTTGCTATATAAAACAAACATCCTAATGTTAGTAATAAAATAAGGAACTTTCTCATTTTGAATTTCATTGTAATCCCTCACTTTCGTTCCTGTATCTTATCATATCAAATTATGCGGAATAAGCTCATTGCTTAGGTGGTAATTTCTCTAAATAATCAATGGCCTCTTGCAATGTTTTAACTGGGACAATTTTAACTTTATATCCCTCTTTTTCCGCTTCATTCAATACATCTTTTTCATTTGAATCATAAGGTTGTATATCAGCTGGACAAAAGAAAATATCCATACCCGCCTTTTCAACAGCGGTGATTTTTTCACGAATGCCTCCAATTTGTCCAACATTTCCGTCCATATCAATTTCACCTGTCCCTGCTATTTCATATCCTTTGGTAAGATGTTTCTGTGATATCTGGTTATAAATTTCCAAGGAAAACATTAGTCCCGCAGATGGACCACCGATCTCACCTGCATCTATGCTAATTTGCCGAGATGGCGTAATATAAAATTCATTCTCCGAGATAATTCCTAGTCCTGCTGTATTTGTACTATTTGTTAATGGGACAAGCTTGACTTTTTCTTCTTTGATTGAGCCTTCTCGCTCAAATTGTAGCTCGACAAGATCTCCTGCTTTTTTATGTGATAAATACTCAAGGAAAGCTTGAGCGTCCTCCACCTTATGACCATCTATTTGTTGAATCACATCACCAACTTCAAGTTTTCCCTTCGCATCAGTATCTTCTCTAACATCTCGTACAAATACACCAGTAGGCTTTATATCCACCTTTTCCCCAGCAGCACGTAAACCAGCCGCAAAAGCGTGGTTTTGGGAGCTTTCCATCATATGTTGTAACAAACGATTATATTCATCATCCGTCATATCTCCTCTTACTTCTTTTACTTTGCGCATATCTGTATGAGGAGCAAACCAGCCATAGGCTAAATAATAAATATTACTCGCTCTCATGGATAACACTGTCGTAAGGTGTAAGTTTCCTGTAGGATCCTTTTCTCCGCCTTCCACAGTTACTTTTGACCCCAACTCTTCCACTGATCCAGGCTGATAAAGATAATAGGGAGTTGGGATAAAGAGTGAAATGATCACCAAAACGAGGATAATCGTAAGACTTCTCTTTTTCATTCTCTTTGCGAAAGCTGAGTTCATATGTCTTCCCTTACTTTCTATAAGTGTTTTCATCATGAACTTCATTTAATTGAACGAGACCAAAGAGTGAGTGGAGTTTCCCCCTCTTCAATTGGCATTTGTTCCATCTTCACCGACCGTTGTTGTTTAGGTAAAGCGAGTTCCTTGTAAATAAATGATGAGGTTCCAAGTCCCACTGTTTTTGCCTCTTCTACAGTTTCACAATAATATACCTTTTGAATACCCGAAAAGTAAATAGCCGTTAAACACATTGGACATGGTTCACCACTTGCATATATCGTACAATCTTTTAAATCTAAGGTTTTTAATTGCTCTTGTGCTCTCCGAATCGCTAAAAGTTCCGCATGCCCACTACTATCATAGTGAAGGTGGAGCTCATTAACACCTTCCGTAATAATTTTTCCATCCCTAACTAAAACAGCCCCAAAAGGCTGACCACCGTCCTTGACATTTTCCCTTGCCAATTCTACAGCTCTGTTCATAAATATATCCATATTTCATATGCTCCTTTCTCAATTCTTCATATATTTCCAAGAAAGTAGCTACTCAAATATTAGGCTTCATTCATTAATCTTTCCAATTCTAATGGTTCAATATAGACTCCATCTTTATACGCTCGCATATTTCCACCAGAGATTTCATCAATTAACATGATTTCTCCTGTTTCAGTTTTACCAAACTCCAGTTTAATATCATACAATTCGATCTCTCTGTTTAGAAGCTCTTCTTTCACTACATCACCGATTTGTTTCGTTAATGCTTTTAATTGGGCATATTCAGTCAATGAAAGAATCCCCAGTACATCAAGCGCATCAGCACTAATTGGGGGATCTTGACGTTCATCATCTTTCAGTGTAACTTCCACGAAACCACCTAAATCCTGACCTTCCACTGCATACTTCCCATATCGTTTCATAAAACTACCGGTTGCTTTATACCGACATATGACTTCTAAGCCATCTCCAAAAACCACAGCAGGCTTTACGATCATCTCTGCTTCATCCAAGCGGGCATCCACATAATGTGTTGGAATTTCCTGTTCTTGAAGCACTTCAAAAAAGTGTTTTGTTAACTTCAATCCCGCTCTACCAGCACCCGCAATTTGTAAGCCGACTGTATTCGCTCCAGGATCAAATACTCCATCTTCTCCTGTTACGTCATCCTTAAATTTCAATAAATAATGGCCATTCTCTAACTCATATACATCTTTTGTTTTACCACAATATTTTAAGTTCATTCCCCTTATTCCTTTCCAAATGAAGTTTGACATAAGTATAGCAAATGCTACTCTGCTTTGTCTTTTTAAAGGATGTTCAAAAAGTTTAGCAAAAGCCACACCGAAATCCTGGCTTTTGCTTGCGAACTTGTTTAAGCTTCCGCTAAATGGGTATGTATTCATTACAGCTACTTAGACAAGCTTAGATTTATTGATAACCACTTAAGCGGTCAAAGAAGGCCCGGGTAAACTTATAAAAGAGCAATTCCGTAGGCATGAGCGCTCGGTCTTTGGGAATAATAATTCCTACCGTTCGGTTCACTTTTGGTTCATCTATTATTACTTTAACTGTCGCTCTTGGCAAGCTATCGATCAATGTAATTTCAGGAAGTAATGTCACGCCAAGACCTGCTGATACCAGGCCTTTGATGGCATCTATATCCATGCCTTCAAATCCAACTTGAGGTTCGAATCCATGTTGTTTACAGGCATTTACGACTAGATCACGTAAAATATAGCCTTGGGGAGATAAAATAAATGCGTCATTTCGTAGTTCGTCTAAAGAAATAGATTTTCTTTTAGCTAAAGGATGATTGGATGGCAAGAGAGCAACAAGATTCTCTAAAAAGAGGATTTCACTTTTTACACGGTGCTCTTCCTTTGGTACAGGACCTAAGAGTGCCATGTCAATATCACCTCTTATGACACTGTCAATTAGTTTATAATAAGCTCCTTGGTGAAGTTGAAAATTAACATCTGGATAATCTTTTCTAAAGGCAGAAACAACGGATGGTAATAAGTACGCGGAAAGACTACTTGGAAATCCAATACGTACTGTTCCCTTTTGTGGATCAAGATTTTCTTCAATTTCCCGTTTAGCTTGTTCTATTACATCCATAGCCTGTTCCATCTTTTTCAAAAACATTTGTCCAATATGTGTCAGGCGAATATTTCTGCCTTCTCTAATAAATAGATCCACACCAAGCTCAGCTTCCAGATTTACAATTTGTCTACTGACTGCAGATTGCGCAACATGCAGAGCATCGGCTGCAGCAGTCATATGTTCGCGTTTGGCAACTTCAATGAAGTATTGTATCTGTCTTAATTCCAAAACACCACTCCTTACTGCGATTCATATCAATGTGATATTAATCTTATCTAATATCAATATTGTTTAGATTAATTATAAAAGATAAAATATTCCTTAACAACATTTCTAGTTCGAGTTTCTTTGCATCTTGGAAGCAACCATTTAAAAGGAAAGTTCAGATGGAGTGGAGCCGCTCCGCTAACTTCTTATTTGAAATGCATATACTATTGCATCCCGTACATTAACGACCGAACAGTGCAATTTTTTGAGCTTATGCGATGTTGCTCACAGAATTCGCATTGCTGAACGACTTGTACAGGATGTGTTGACTTCTGCATTGACAATCAATGTGATGGGAGAAGTTTCTCAAACATGGAGCGGACTTTGTGCTGGACATTTGGCGTATTGATGGAAAGTTTCTTCGCCAAAAAATTCGAATGTTATTTTTCCTAGCTTTTTGAACAACCTCATAAAATGAATGTAGAAGGAGTGGAAAAAATGGCGATGGTGATGAATATGAATGAAACAACTCAAAATATGCAAACTGCCAAAAACTATATAGATAACGTGTACGAAACAGTTGTAAAACGTGACCCCCACGAAGAAGAATTTCTTCAAGCCGTTAAAGAAATCTTTCAATCATTAACCCCAGTATTTGCGAAAAATCCCAAATATATCGAGCACAATATTCTAGAAAGGATAGTTGAGCCCGAAAGATTAATTTCATTTCGAGTACCGTGGGTAGATGATCAAGGGAAAGTACAAATTAATCGTGGATTTCGTGTCCAGTTCAATAGTGCGATTGGCCCCTATAAAGGCGGTCTACGCTTCCATCCCTCTGTTAATGCAAGTATTATAAAATTTTTAGGTTTTGAACAAACCTTTAAAAACGCATTAACTGGTCAAGCAATTGGTGGAGGTAAAGGTGGCTCCGATTTCGACCCTAAAGGAAAGTCAGATGCTGAAATTATGCGTTTCACACAAAGTTTTATGACAGAACTTTCACGATATATCGGTTCAGATGTGGATGTTCCTGCTGGAGATATCGGAGTAGGCGCCCGGGAAATTGGTTATATGTTTGGTCAGTATAAACGACTACGCGGACATTTTGATGCAGGAGTATTAACTGGAAAAAGTGTAGATTATGGTGGTAGCCTTGGTCGTACCGAAGCAACTGGTTATGGTACGGTTTATTTTGTTGAAGAAATGCTACGTGATCAAGATTTAAGCTTTTCCGGTAGCACAGTCGTTGTTTCCGGGTCAGGCAACGTTTCAATCTATGCCATAGAGAAAGCTCAAGAATTTGGTGCCAAGGTTGTGGCATGCAGTGATTCTAATGGTTATATTTACGATGAAAACGGCATTTGCCTAGATACCCTAAAAAGGATAAAAGAAGTAGAAAGATGCCGGATTTGTGAATATGTGAAAGAACATCCACACGCAGAGTATCATGAAGGTAGTGAAGGAATTTGGACTCTTCCTTGTGATATCGCTCTTCCATGCGCGACACAAAATGAAATTAATGAGCAATCTGCGAAAATTCTTGTATCTAATGGTGTAAAAGCTGTTGGGGAAGGTGCCAATATGCCATCTAATCTCGCTGCTATTGATGTATTTCTAGAGAACAAGATTTTATTTGCTCCAGGCAAAGCCGCGAATGCTGGTGGTGTTGCTGTTTCCGCCCTTGAAATGGCCCAAAATAGTTCACGAGTTCCATGGTCTCTTGAAAAAGTTGATGCAAAATTAAAAGAAATCATGATCGATATTTATAAAAATAGCACACATGCATCAGAAGAATATGGTCATCCAGGCAACCTCGTAGTTGGTTCTAATATAGCCGGCTTTGTAAAAGTTGCGGATGCTATGATTATGCAAGGTGTGATCTAAAATTGATCCTTCAAAAGATCCCTATCAAGATAGATAGGGATCTTTTTACTTATCTCCCATTGAACCTCAGAATGATATCAGGAAATGGAGGCAAAATAGGGAATATTTAGTGTACTTTTATGTTAAAATATCCATTAATTGGTCAGGTACTCATTTATAGCGAGTAGATGGAGAGGTTGCATAGATGCCGTATCCGTTAAACTGATTACTTCCTTTTCTTAAGGGAGATAATTCATTGAAAAATAGGGGAGGATATACATATGAATGGAAAAGATTACAGACAAGCTATTTATAATATA
The DNA here is from genome assembly GCF_017873565.1 of Lederbergia galactosidilytica. GTDB lineage: Bacteria > Bacillota > Bacilli > Bacillales > Bacillaceae_C > Lederbergia > Lederbergia galactosidilytica. The sequence goes on along the minus strand of NZ_JAGGKH010000024.1, from coordinate 38,834 downwards.
GATCCAATTTTTTTAGAGCGTTGGTCACCACGGGCTTTTAGTCAGCAAGAGGTTCCTGAGGATATTCTTAATGGGATTTTGGAAGCGGCCTGCTGGGCACCTTCTGCAGCAAATATACAGCCGTGGAGATTCATCATTGCGCGAAATAAGGGGGACCGAAATCACTTTCACTCATTTATTAATGAAGGCAATTTAACTTGGTGCAAAAACGCACCTGTGCTCATCTTAATTATGTCTAAAACTTCAACAGAACGCGGACCAAGCATTTCCCATGCTTTTGATGCAGGGACAGCTTGGGGATTTCTATCTTTAGAAGCAGCCAAAAAAGGGCTTATTACTCATGCTATGGGAGGATTTAATAGGGATAAGGCACGTGAAAAGTTAGGTATATCTGATGATTACCAGCTTCATGCTGTTGTGGCTGTTGGATATCTGGGGGATATGAGCGAACTATCTGCCGATCACCAGGCACGCGAAAAGCCTTCAAATAGACGCCCACTTAAGGAAACTATTTTTGAAGGGAAATTTGGAGAATCCGCAAAAATATAACGGGAGAGCAAAGGGCAATAGATCAAACTGTTAACAGATGGGCTATTGCCTTTTTATATGTCTTCAGAAATTGTCTCTGTTTGCGGTAAACTTGCTTACTGATGCCATACCCTTACACTCAAAACCCGAGACCATTAAAGACAAAATCGAACTTTTATTAACTCAAAGCATTCGCTTGTTAAAACGCTCGCATTAATTTTAATACTGAAATTCGCTTATTTCTTTATTCATTTCGACTAGATCCACTTCAAATCCCATATCCTCCAACATTTGCTGATCTGCCAATCCAGCATTGCCTTCTGTTGTCAAATAGTCACCGATGAAGATCGAATTAGCAGGATACAAACCAAGAGGCTGCAAACTTCTTAAATTTACTTCTCTTCCTCCAGATATCCTGATTTCCTTACTCGGATTGATAAAACGAAAGAGACAAAGAACCTTCAAACAGTATCTTGGATTCAATTCGTCTGTTCCTTCTAATGGAGTTCCTTTTATTGCATGTAAGAAATTCACTGGAATCGAATCTGCATCAAGTTGTTTTAAACTACGTGCCATATCAATTACATCTTCCAATGTTTCTTGCATACCAATAATTACACCGGAGCAAGGGGAAATACCTGCTTGTTTAATTGTTTCTACAGTTTCAACTCGATCCGCATATGTATGTGAGGTTGTAATATTACTATGATGGAAACGGGATGTATTGATATTATGGTTATAACGGTCAACCCCAGCCGCTTTTAATCGTGCTGCTTGTTCTGGCTTCAAAATCCCTAAGCATGCACAAATTGTCATTTCCTGGTATGTCTCTTTAATTTCTTTTACTGCCTCTACAACGATGTCTAATTCGCGATTTTCTGGGCCTCGTCCACTTGCGACAATGCAATATGTTCCAGCCTTTAACCCATTGGCTCTGCTCGCTCCCGCTACAATTTCGGCTTTTTTCATCATTGAATATTTTTCAACCGGTGCTTTAGATACGATCGATTGGGAACAATATCCACAATTCTCCGGGCATAAACCAGATTTAGTATTCATAATCATGTTTAATTTTACTTTTTTTCCAAAAAAGTGCTTCCGAATCTGGTAGGCCGCGTGTAATAGAGGTAGGATATCTTCATCAGAACATTGTAATATCGCCATAGCTTCTACATCAGATAACTCTTCTCCCGCTAAAACTTTAGCGGCCATTTCCTCAAAATAATGCATCTCAAGCCCCCCTTATCTTCTTTTCACGACTTTTTGCATTCTATAAGCGAACATACCGGCAAGAATCGCTAATAATATATCCTTTGGTAACGGAAATGCCATCCAAATCCAAACAATTTTATAAGAAAATGCCTCAGGAGCATTGGCCCATATTTTATAAGCGGCGTACATCCAGTTCGGTCCAATGATATAGCTAATCAACGTACCAATAAGGGCTGCGAAAATGTAATTAAATGGACTATTCTTTTTTTCAATGATCTTCCCAGTAAAATATGCTGTTAAAATAAAAGCCAATATAAAGCCAAATGTCGGATTAAGAATTTGCGCAAATCCTCCCTGAAACTTAGCAAATACTGGGGCACCGACTAAACCGATAAAGGCATAGACTGCCATGGAAATAGCACCTAGACGACTCCCTAGAAAAGCTCCGGCTAATACGGCAAAAAAGGCTTGTAAAGTAATAGGAACTCCTCCTATAACAAGGAAGGGAACAAAAGAAGTTATATTGGCACCGACCATCATAAGTGCTGCAAACATGCCTACATATGTAATATCTAGTGCAGTTAATCTGTTTTTATTACTATGGGTTCTAGTTGTCACCGTATTCACTTTTTCACCTCATTTTTTAGTATAGTTTAAGAATATAGGAAAGTTAGAATAAATGTCAACCTAAATTTAAAAGTGGTTAACATATATTTTTTTGAAACGAATATGTTACTCATGCTACTACATTATTGAACAGAAAATCCGGGAGGGGGCATCATGCAAGAGCTTGAAAAGCTATATACAGAGATTCAACCTAAGATTTTTGCCTTCTTTTATATAAAAGTGCAGGATCAATCACTGGCAGAGGAATTAACTCAAGATGTGTTTTATCAAGCGGTAAAGGGATTTCATTTGTTTTCTGGAAATTCCACATTGAAAACTTGGATCTTCTCGATTGCTCATAATCGTTTAAAAACATATTACCGTTCTAAAAAATATGCGCGTTTTTTAAATAAGAAAATGACCAATGAAACAGAGCCGCGTTCGTTTACTCCGGAGGAATTATATATTCAAAAGGAAGAACATCGCCAATTCCAAACCTTTTTGGAGCAATTACGCCCCTCGCTAAAAGAGATTGTAATTTTACGTCTTTATGGTGAATTAACTTTTAGAGAAATCGGTGGGCTAGTAAACCAAAGTGAAAATTACGTACGCCTTGCCTTTCATCGGGCCAAAATCAAATTAAAAAAGGAAATGAGGGGAAACGATGAATAATGATTGTTATATTGTAGAGGATTTACTCCCCCTTTATAACGAGGGCTTATTGCAAGAAGAAACTACTCATTGGGTGGAATCACATATTAAATCATGCAAAGGTTGTCAAGAGCTTGCTAGCCTATCTCAAGAGCCTATTGATCAAGAACCGATCCACTCATCCATAGATACTGAAAAAATGTTACGGCAAATACATTTAAAACTTTCTTTCTACCAAATCATTCTGATTGCGATATCCTTTATTTTCGCCATGAAAACATCATTATTAAATGGAAGCTTTGGGTTTATTTTAACCTATACAATTCTCGGATTAATCACTTATCTATTTTACAAAAGAGTAACCATTGTAATGGTCATTAGTTTCTTGCCCAATTTTTTATGGTCGATCGTCGATAGCTTAACTAGTGAGTCAACCTTTTTAAATGCTGTGTTTGGATCAATCTTTCTAGCCTGTCTTCATCTCATTTTTGCCATTATTGGCTGTCTTATTGGATTTCTCGTTTTAAAATTAAAAGAAAATGGTGATAAGAATGAAAGAGAAGAGAAAATGGATATACGTTAGTTTAATTATAATTCTAGTTTTACCTATATTATTTTTCTATAACGCCTTTAATGGCAATCCCGTTTCAAAGTGGGCAGCCGCCTCCGTTCTTAATAATTACTTGCAAGAAACCTATCCAAACCAAGAATTCAATGTAGATAATGGTTTTTACAATTTTAAAATTGGTGGATATTCCTTTGATGTAAACAAAATTGGCAGCGAAGATCAACATCAATACGAACTAAATATAACTGGTTTGTTCAAACCAAAAGTTACCTATGATGAAATCTATTATGCAAATTTAGATCAACCATTAATTGAAAAATGGCAAGAGGAAGCGGCTATTGAATTAGATGAGATTTTCCAAGACATTAAAGGAATTGTTCACATCAATATCCAACTCGAAGTCCAGAAAGGATCTTATTCCCTTGATACGAACTGGAATAAAGATCTTCAGCTTGAGAAACCTATATACATTGATATTTTAATGGATGCCAGTCAACTGCCCAAAAAAGAGCTGTTGGTAGCAGAGATGAAGAAAATGCAGAGTGATCTAAAGTCCGCAGGATATACGTACGACACAGTCAATATTAATGCAAATTTATTTGACAAGGATTCCAAAGATGACCAAGGGTATCTTAAATATGCCAGTTTTTTTACAGCTGACCAAAAAATTTCCTTACGGGATATTGAAGAATATAATCAATAATCGGCAAAGAGACCATCTTACTTCGATGGTCTCTTCGCCTGATTATTTATAAAAACTTCACGCAAACGGCCTCTGGAACTTCTATTTCGGAATCAAGTTGGGTCAATCCCCCTGTTTCTTGATCACGGGCAAAGAGGACAAGATTACCTGTATGCTGATTCGCTGCAACAAGATAGGCACCACTTGGATCAAGGCAAAAATCACGTGGCCATTCTCCGCCTGTTGAAGTAAATTCCACGAATCCGACTTTACCACTTGTTTCATCTATTCGAAAAACAGCAATGCTATTATGCCCGCGATTTCCAGCATACACAAAGCGACCATCAGGAGAAATATGAATAGCACTTGCATCATTTTGTCCTGTGAAATCTTCTGGCTTGGCTAAGATTGTTTGTTTTTCAGTAAAACTGCCTGTTTGTTGATCATAATCAAGTACGATTACCTCAGTCGATAGCTCTGTTAATAGATAAGCCCATTTACCATTTGGATGGAAAGCAATATGGCGCGGCCCACTCCCCGGTTTTACGTGAAGAGTTTGCACCCTTTTCAACTCATTATTTTCTATTTGATAAGTCACAAGCTCATCTGTCCCAAGATCAGCTACGATAACAAACTTTTTATCAGGAGTTAATCCAGTGAAATGAACATGTGGCTTTTCTTGGCGCTCATGTGGTCCATTCCCTTGATGATTGTACACATCCAAAACAGGCTCTATACCACCCTTATGGTTAATATCATATAGGTTTACTCTACCTTCATGGTAATTCCCAGTAAGAAGATGGTCACCATAAACATCTAAATGGCAAGGTGGAGCTCCTTCCTCAACTTCAGTGTTCAATTGTTTCAACTCACCCGCATCATTGACCACTTCGAAAGCAGCCACTCCACCAAATTTATCCTGTTGAGCAACTGAATACAGGAATTTTTGATCTTCACTTATAGCAAGATAAGTAGGGCTTCCGACCTCAGCCGCCACTTCAGGTACACCTAGTTTTCCAGTAGTTGTGTCAAGCGTAAAACGGTAAATACCCTTACTGCTTTGTCTTGTATAAGTACCGACATATCCTATGTATTGTTTTCCCAATCTTACCGCTCCCTTCAGTTCTATTTTATCTGACTCCCATTATACCATTCAGAAAAGAAAACGGAATAAATGCGCTCTTTTCACCACTGAATCCTTCACAGTTTTACCATTTTCGAAGCTTACCTCAGGGCGAGCGCCAAGCCGCTTCGTCTCCACGATCCTCTAGGGTCTCAGCTGTCTCGCAAATCCCGCAAGAGTCAAGCAAATGCTTCTCCAAACCAATAAAGTGAAACTTCATTTAGTGGGGTTTTTTTCCATCCCCACTGAATGTTAGTTGAACCAATCGGGCTTTTATTGGCAGTTGATCCCCACTTATCATTCTTGTTTACCCTCGAATTCTTGAAGTGAGGGCTTACTGCCAGTTAATGCGGGATAAAGTAGTGAATGACCCCTCCTTAACAGCCTTTCGGGTTGTTTGAAGAAGGGGCTTCCTGTTTCATGAACCATTGCATACTGGGGTTGTGCCAATATGTCTTACACAGTCTCCACAGGCGTAGATTATACTGTTCGGACACAACCTTGCCCTACAGTTATGGCTATTCCATTATGGTAAGTAACTCATCTAATCCTTTTTGTAAGATGTTTCGACTAGCATTATGGTCACGATCAAGTATCGTTCCGCATTTTGTGCAAATATGCGTACGAATCGAAAGGGACTTTTTCACTCGATTGCCACAACGGGAGCAATCTTGTGAAGTGAATTTTGGTTCTACTTTGATCAGAATCCCGCCATTTCTTTCGCATTTGTATGCAAGCATGTTTCGAAACATGCCCCAACCTGCGTCCGATATAGATTTTGCTAACTTTCTGTTCCGAATCATGTTGCGTATACGTAGATTTTCCACGGCAATCACCGAATAGTCCTTCGTCAAGTTGTAGCTTAGTTTATGAAGAAAATCTCTGCGTTGGTTCTCCACTTTCTCATGTAGTTGACGAACTCGTTGTACCTGCTTGATATCGTTCGCTGAGCCCTTTTTCCTTTTGGAAAGCCTCCGCTGCGTTTTCTTTAATTGCTTTTCCTTTTTACGAAGAAATCTTGGATTTTCATGTTCTAGTCCATTCGAAAGAACGGCATATTGATTGATTCCAACGTCAATACCAATTGCGTTATGGATATCCAAAGTAGTTGGCAGCGCTTGTCCTTCGACACAGAAAATAGCATACCACCTATTCCCTTGACGTTTGATCATCAGTTGCTTGATTGGCGCCTTTAGTGGTCGATGAAGCAGAATATCTATTTCTCCTAACCTTGTATTGTATAATTTGCCATTGCCGGAAAAGGACATCGCCATTCGGTTCCCTTTCAATCCGAATTGAGGGAATGTCATACTCGTATACTCTTTATATTTTTTCTGTTTTGGGTATCTAGCGTCTTTGCGAAAAAAATTCTCAAATGCTTTTTGTAATCGCACAAATACTTCTTGAAGTGGTTGGGAAGGCATTTCTTTTAGAAATGGATAGTTCTTTTTATCCACTGTTAATTGTTTTTGCATGTCATAACGGTTGTAATGTTCCTTGTTTTGTTTATATTTGCGCTCTTTATCTAAAAGGGCAGAGTTGTAAGTTTGACGGCAGTATTGGAGCCAACGGTCTAACGTTTCTTTTTGTTTTTCTGTTGGGAAAACCTCATATTTTTGATTGACCAACACGGCCATCACTTCCTCTGCTATATCTAACTCTATTATAGAACATTCGTTCCATAAATGAAAGCCCTTTCCCCGGCTTACGCCAACCTAAATTCATCTCCCCCTTATCGTTGGGCTACGCCCTTCACACGATTGAAGAGGGAGACTTCTTTCGGAAGTACGTTAAATTCTACTTTTCTAAATACCCATTCATTTTTATAATAGAGTTATTCGAAAAAAGAAGAATGCTATATCAGAAAGATCATCCATGATATATAATAAAAAGCGAGGTGAGCATAATGAGTCATAATTTATGCCCTAAATTTGAGAAGGCTATGGGATTATTAGGACAACGTTGGACAGGTCTGATTATCTTCCAACTTTTACAAGGCCCACAACGATTTTGTATTCTCGAATCTTCTATGCCAATCAGTGCTAGAGTTTTATCGGAACGATTAAAGGATTTGGAACACGAAGGGATTGTAAAAAGAAATGTCTACCCTGAAACACCAGTGAGGATTGAGTATTCTCTAACGGATAAGGGAAAAGCCCTGCAACCTCTAATGTCGGAAATTCAACGATGGGCAGAAGAGTGGCAAGAACTAGATACAGACCATTCTTGTTAAAAAGTCGGCTGTTTATAAAGACAGTCGGCTTTTTGTTGTTCATACAGCACCATTGCACTTTTGTTCTTTTTCTTAAGGATTTACTGTAAACTAAAGGAATGGTAGCAATTTTATTGAAATTTTTAAAATAAAGGAGAGAATAACAGGATGAAAAGTGAAATCATTAAACGTTTCTCAACTTATGTTAAAGTAGACACACAATCAGATGAAAACAACAGCAATTGCCCATCCACTCCTGGTCAATTAGAATTAGCTAAACTGTTAGTAGCAGAATTAAAGGAAATCGGCATGCAGGAAGTGACAATGGATGATAATGGGTATGTTATGGCGACGCTGCCTGCAAATACGGATAAGAATATTCCTGTTATTGGATTTTTAGCCCATATCGATACAGCAACAGACTTTACCGGAGCTGGAGTAAATCCACAAGTAATTGTTGAATACGATGGCGAAGACATTCCATTAAATGAGAATATGGTGTTATCCCCTACGCAATTTCCTGCCCTTAAAAATTATACCGGGCACACGATAATAACAACGGATGGCCGCACTCTTTTAGGTGCAGATAATAAAGCGGGAATTGCTGAAATTATGACAGCGATGGACTATTTAATCCAACATCCTGAGATCCAACATGGAAAAATCCGTGTTGCCTTTACTCCTGACGAAGAAATTGGTCGGGGTCCCCATAAGTTTGATGTACAAGCATTTGGCGCTAGTTATGCCTATACAGTGGATGGTGGTCCACTTGGGGAATTACAATTTGAAAGTTTTAATGCGGCCGCATTAAAAATAATCTTCAAAGGAACTAATATCCACCCAGGAACTGCCAAAGGAACTATGGTAAATGCGAGCAAAATAGCGATGGAATTCCACCAAGCCTTACCTGCCGGCCAAGCACCGGAATTCACAGAGGGATATGAGGGCTTTTACCACCTACTATCTTTTTATGGAGATGTCGAAACAGCCAAAATGGATTATATTATTCGCGACTTTGATAAAAAACAATTTGAGGCAAAAAAGTCTAGAATTGAAAAGATCGTCACCATGCTTGCAGAAAAGTATGGAAAAGAACGGATTCACTATGAAATCAAAGATCAATATTATAATATGCGAGACAAAATTGAACCCGTAATCGAAATAGTTGAAATTGCCTCTGACGCAATGAAAAATTTAAATATTGAACCGCTTATCGCCCCAATCCGTGGAGGTACAGATGGTTCTCAGCTTTCTTATATGGGCTTACCTACACCAAATATCTTCACAGGCGGAGAGAACTTCCATGGCCCCTATGAATTTATTTCTGTCGATAATATGGAAAAAGCCGTCCGTGTGATTGTGGAAATGGCGTCACTTTATGAACAAAAAGCGGAGTAAATGTCACAAAGTCGTTGCGATAAGATATCGTAACGTCTTTGATCCTTACTTTTTGAATATCCCCTAAATAATTTCTCAATGACAAGGGTTATACATTATGGGGACTGCACTTGTTTTAATAAAAAGTGATTGACTTTTCTCCTCCCTCCTGTATAATACTTATGACAAATGAATCAGACCCTTTAAAACAGTCCCGTGAGGCTGACAAGGTGAACGCACTTATGATAAGTGTAGATTTTTGCATATTCAAATGGATATTAATCCGACTATTATGCACCTTGCCAGTCATTGGACAAGGTGCTTTTTGCTGTATAAAACTCCTTATCCAGTAAGCTTCCTTCCAATGACAAAGTCTGTATTCACTAAAATAGTGATTGTCTTGATCAAAATCATATGAGATCGCTGATAATTTATTGGTTCTTCGATCAAGATATCAAAGAGGAGAGATGTCGGATGAAACAACGAGAAATTCAAGTAGATGAACGATTACCACTTTTACAAAGCTTACCATTAAGTTTTCAGCATTTATTTGCTATGTTTGGTTCCACTGTTTTAGTGCCGTTACTATTTGGGGTCAACCCAGCAATTATTTTACTGATGAATGGAATTGGTACACTCATCTATATTTTTATAACTAAAGGAAAAATTCCTGCTTACTTAGGATCAAGCTTCGCCTTTATTTCGCCAGTTACGGCTGTTCTTGGAAAATATAGTGGTATTGACGGTTATGCCCATGCCCTTGGCGGCTTTCTCCTTGTCGGGATCGTGCTAGTGATTGTCGGTATTATTGTTAAGTTCATTGGAACATCATGGATCGATGTCATTTTTCCACCTGCAGCCATGGGCGCCATTGTTGCTGTGATTGGATTAGAACTTGTCCCAACAGCCGCTGATATGGCTGGGCTTATCACAGCGAAGGGTGTGTCTCCTGATTCCAAAGTCATTGCTGTCTCTCTCTTAACCCTAGGCTTAACCGTTATTTATTGGGTGACCTTAAGAGGATTCCTCAAAATTATTCCAATCTTGCTTGGAATTGTGTCAGGATATGTAATTGCAGCTTTCTTCGGATTAGTAGACTTCTCCCTAGTTCGTGAATCTAAGTGGTTTGCTTTACCGACTGTTTATTCAATGAAAATTAATTGGGCAGATATGCTAATTATTCTTCCAGCAGCACTTGTTTTAGTACCAGAACATATTGGGCATCTGATTGTTACTGGGAATATTGTAAAAAAAGATATGATTAAAGATCCTGGCCTTGACCGCTCTTTTATGGGTAATGGAATTTCTACGATAATCTCTAGTTTCGTTGGAGCTACTCCTAATACGACTTATGGCGAAAACATTGGCGTCTTAGCCATTTCAAAAGTATATTCTACCTGGATTATCGGCGGTGCGGCTGTACTTGCTGTCATCCTTTCCTTCTGTGGAAAATTAGCAGCTTTAATCATGTCGATCCCTACTCCTGTTATGGGAGGCATTTCCTTGTTACTCTTCGGTATTATTGCCGTAAGCGGCTTAAGAATGTTGGTTGAAGCAAAGGTAGATTATAGTGTCTCGCAAAACCTTATTTTAACATGCGTCGTACTAGCTATTGGTATTAGTGGAGCAGCGATCAAAATCGGTTCTGTTGAATTGGCTGGAATGGGCCTTGCTACTATTGTTGCCATCATCCTAAGTCTCTTCTTTAAAATACTTGAGAAATTTAAGCTTTCAAATGATTAATTGAGAAATAAAAAAAAGAACCGGAATGGTTCTTTTTTTATTTCTCCCGCATTAACTGGCAGTAACACCCCACTTCAAGAATTCGAGAGAAAACAAGAATTATAAGTGGGGGTTAACTGCCAGTAAAAGCCCGATTGGTTCAGGCCAACAGGATGTTGGTCACAAAGGCGTTGCGACGTATAGGACGTACTAGTGTAGGCGAAACGACAGGACGTCGTGCTTTAAGCCTGCCGCCAGGACGGCGCGACCTTAGCCTTTGATCTATTCTGTTCAGAGGGGGATGAAAAAACCCCTCTGAATGTAGTTTCACTTTATACACCACGTTTATTTCCCCATAGATACGTATGTAATTGAGGTAAAACACGCACATTCCTTAATTCTTCACTTTCCATTACTTTCTCTATAAGCCAATGATATCTTTCTAATAAATGAGCGAGTAGTTGCTGATCATCAAAATTCGCAAGATCATTATTGCCAACTTGTAAAAAGAAAGTCACACCAGGATACCGCTTATATAAATCAATCGCGTAATGCAAATCTTGTTCATCAAACACAACAATTTTCAAGCTAAAGCTACCTTTTTGCTTATCTTGTAAGGAGTGAATAATTTGATCGAGAATGGCAAAGTTTGTTTTCATTCCTGAACTTGGTGGTTTAGGTGATAAGGTTAACTCATCGATCTCAGTAAACCATGATTGCCATCTACTTCCTTGGGTTTCTAAGGCAACCTGAACATCATGTGAATGTAATAGGTTGACCAATTCGCCCATTTGCTTCAACAATGCCGGATTTCCGCCTGAAATCGTTACATGACTAAACGTCTGGCCCCCTTGCTCTTTCAAAGCTTGCCAAATCTCCTCAGGTTCCAACCTTCGAATATTTTCCTTTTCAGAACCATTCCATGTAAAGGCTGAGTCACACCAGGAACATGAATAATCACACCCTGCTGTACGAACAAACATTGTTTTTTGTCCAATCACCATTCCTTCACCTTGAATTGTTGGACCAAAAATCTCTAATACTGGTATTTTCATATTCTATCCTTCCTTTTCGGACGATAGATACAATAACTTGTGGGTGTTTCACGTAAAAAGACTTGTAGACAAACGGGACAATTAGATTGTGAATCTAAATATTGTTGTACAATTTCATAAATCGTGCGGGCCACAACTTCTGTGCTCGGAAACTGATCAGCAACATAGTCGGAAAAAGCTTGATCATTATTAAGAGCTGCATGATCAAAGCGTTTATGGATAAGATCCTTAATTATTTTAAAGTTTACTAAAAAACCTGTATGGTCTAACTCATCTCCTACTATGGTGATATTAGCAAAATACGTATGCCCATGTACTTGTTGGCATTTGCCCGCATCCTCATGAGGAATATAATGGGCCGCTGCGAAATGAAAATCTTTATTCAATTCATAGGCATAAGAATGTGACCCGACAGGATAAATTTGTTGCATCATTTTATTGTTCCTCCTTGCCGAAGCTCTTCATATTGCTCAAGCCCACGATTGCGCAATTGACATGCAGGGCATTCCCCACACCCACTTGCTTTAATTCCATTATAACAAGTAAGAGTATGCTCCTTCACAAAGTCAAAAGCTCCTAATTGATCACTTAATGCCCAAACATCTGATTTATCTCTCCACATGAGCGGAGTATGAATTACAAATGTCTCATCCATCGATAAATTAAGTGTTACATTTAACGACTTAATAAAGCCGTCACGGCAATCTGGGTACCCGCTAAAATCCGTCTCACTTACTCCTGTAATCAGATGCTTGGCATTTATTTGCTTTGCCAACACGGCTGCAAAGGAGAGAAAAAGCAAATTCCTTCCTGGGACAAAAGTCGAGGGAAGTTCATTGTCCCCTTCCTTTATTTCCATATCAGCTCTTGTTAATGCATTGGGTGCTAATTGATTTAATAATGTCATATCTAGCTCATGATGATGAACATTGAGTTTCATACAAATTTCCCTTGCACACTCCAGCTCAGCAATATGGCGTTGTCCATACTGAAATGTAACGGCCTCCACATGCTCAAATTTCTCCAATGCCCAGAATAAACAAGTGGTGCTATCTTGACCACCACTAAATACGACAACCGCCTTACGATCATCCACTATTATTCTCCTCCCTTATTAGAGAAGAGATTCGGATATTACCATCAAAAAAAACAACACTAAGTAAACGTGTTGTCTCGTCTCCTTAGTTTTTTATAGAGGGATGGAATTGCGAACCTCTTCTGCAAACATGCAGTTATTATTCAACTTCTCTAGTTTAACACATTTCATCTCTTTCATGGTGGGTACTTGGGTTAAGACTAAAAAACAAATGCCTAGCTTACATGCTAGGCATTTGTCCACGGATTTTATTTACTCATCCATTCAGTATGGAAAACTCCTTCTTTATCCACACGTTGATAAGTATGAGCACCGAAATAATCACGTTGTGCTTGGAGAAGATTAGCTGGTAGTGACTCTGTACGATAGCTATCATAATAAGCAATGGCACTTGAAAGAGTCGGTACTGCAATTCCACGTTCAACAGCAACAGCGATCACTTTTCTTAGTGCACCTTGGTAATTTTCAACAATTTCCTTGAAGTACGGATCCAACATAAGATTTGCAAGTTCAGGATCACGATCATAAGCTTCTTTAATTTTTTGTAAAAACTGCGCACGGATAATGCATCCACCTCTAAAGATCATCGCAATATCCCCATATTTAAGATCCCAACCATATTCTTCTGCAGCAGCTCGCATTTGCGCAAATCCTTGTGCATAAGAACATATTTTACTCATATAAAGAGCTTTGCGAATCGCTTCAATAAGTTCATTCTTATCCCCATCATACCCAGCAGTTTCTGGACCAGATAATACTTTGCTAGCAGCTACACGCTCATCCTTCATAGCTGAAATAAAACGAGCAAAAACAGATTCAGTGATGAGTGGGAGTGGTACACCTAAATCAAGGGCATTTTGACTTGTCCACTTTCCTGTACCTTTTTGGCCTGCTGTATCTAAAATCACATCAACAAGCGGCTTTCCTGTTTCTTCATCTTTCTTCGTGAAAATATCCGCTGTAATTTCAATTAAGTAACTATCCAATTCACCTTTATTCCATTCGGAAAATACTTCATGAAGTTCTTCAGCCGTTAAACCAAGTACATGTTTCATCATGAAATAGGCTTCAGAAATTAATTGCATATCACCATATTCGATCCCATTATGCACCATTTTCACATAATGTCCCGCACCGTCTGCACCAATATAAGTTGTACATGGCTCACCATCCACTTTTGCAGCAATGGATTTGAGGATTGGCGCTACAAGCTCATAAGCTTCTTTTTGTCCACCTGGCATAATCGAAGGACCAGTTAAGGCTCCTTCTTCACCGCCTGATACACCTGTACCGATAAAATGTAGACCTGCTTCGCTTAATTCTTTATTACGACGGATCGTGTCTTTGAAATACGTATTTCCGCCATCAATCAAAATATCGCCTTTTTCCAAATAGGGCTTTAATGATTCAATTGTTGCATCTGTTGCAGGACCTGCCTTCACCATCAGCAAAATTTTTCGTGGCTTCTCTAAAGAGTTGACAAACTCCTCAACAGAAAATGTCCCTACTACATTTTTCCCTTCAGCCTCTTTTTTCAAGAAGTCCTCTGTTTTTTCAGGACTACGATTAAAAACGGCCACAGAGTAGCCACGGCTTTCAATATTTAGGGCTAAATTCTTGCCCATAACGGCCAAACCAATTACACCAATTTGCTGTTTTGACAATGTTCTTTCCTCCTAAACCTTATGTATAATATACTTCCAAACATCTTTAAGCTAATTTTATCATATAATTCCGGAAAAGCCGAAATATTTCGGATACTAAAATGTAAGGAAGCTACCTTAAAGTGAACTTTTTATCATTTTACCGATTATCTAACTCCCACGCAAATAATCTCGCACCCTATTCTCGGATACGAGATTACTATTTTTCGAAGCCTTATGTCAGAATAACTGGAGGTTCATCATTATTTAATTTTTGACCTTTACTTGTTCTTTCTACAACAACACACGCAGAAGAATCACCGATAATATTAACAGAGGTTCGTAACATATCAAGGATCCGATCAATACCAGCAACCAAGGCAATTCCTTCTAGTGGAAGATTAATCGCCGTTAGAACCATGGATAACATGACTAATCCTGCACCTGGTACCCCAGCCGTACCTATAGAGGCTAATGTTCCCATCAATATAACCGTTAATATTTGTGGAAATGATAATGATTGGTTAAAATACTGCGCAATAAACATCACAGTAATCCCCATATAAATCGCTGTTCCATCCATATTGATCGTCGCACCAAGTGGCAATACGAAACTGCTTGTTTTTTTCGAGATACCTAAGTTTTCTTGCGTATTTTTCATTGTAACAGGCAAGGTCCCAGAACTGCTACAAGTAGCAAAAGCCACTGATGCGGCTGGAAAGATCCCCTTAAAAAAATGCCATGGGTTCATTTTCCCAAGTGTTTTGACTGCAATAGTATACGTGAGAGCAACATGAACAATCACAGCCACGATCATTGCCACAATGACTTTAATAAGCGGCAGTAAAACTGAAATTCCATAAGCGCCAACGATTGGTGCCAATAATCCAAACACCCCAATTGGCACTAGCTTCATAATAATCCCAGTAATCTTATACATAATTTCAGCAAAACCTTCAAAGAAATCTTGAACCGGTTTTGCCTTTTCTCCTACTAATGTAATTCCTATACCAACAAAGATAGCAAAGAAAATAATTTGCAATACATTGGCTGTTGTTAATGCCTCTATCGAATTGGTTGGAATAATATTTAAGAGTGTATCCATTACACCATCACTGGTAACGGTCTCTGCCGCACCTTCCTCTAATACGACATCAGACCCTTTCCCAGGAGAAAAAATAAAGCCAGCGAGCAAACCGAAACAAATCGCAATCAAACTAGTCACAAGAAAATAGAGGATCGACTTTCCACCGATCGTACCCAATGCTTTGATCCCGCCGGCCCCTGTTACTCCTACAATAATCGTTGACAAAATTAATGGAACAATAATAAATTTAATAAGGCGCAAGAACAAATCCCCAAGCGGCTGTAGAACAGAAGCTTTTTCACCAAACAGAACACCGACAATGACTGCTAAAATAAAAGCTATCAGAATTTGGATAATGAAACTCTTTTTCATTGAATCCACCCTTTCCCACCCATTGTTGATGGCGCTTTCATATTACCCCCTTTCCTAACAATATATGAAGAACAAAAAAAAGAATGCCCCACACTTCTTTTGACATTTAGAAAGAAATTCAAAAAAGAAGAAGAGACATTAAAAATTAGGTAATATTAAAAATAATAATAGTATTTTTCAGCATCTAACCTTGGCCATTCCCAAAAGTTTGAACCGTTAGATACAATAAACCTATCAAGGAATAGCTCAAAGTTCATATTTAAGGGTTCCTTGTCTGTATATCCAATGTATAAATAATTTTTATTATCGTACTTAGTATTTTTCACCATTAGATGATGTTCATGTACATATCCTATAGGATAATAATCGTTGTTCATTGATAGCCTTTGCTGCACTGTAGTGCCTCTTCTAAAGAATATAACAACAAACCGCCACCAATGTTTGTTTCACCAAGATACAATTGATATAACTTAGCACCATTATGCTGTAACAAAAAGGTTCTGTAATCCTTAGGTATATACCAATTGTATTTTTCTTCTATTTCTTGAATCCTCTTATTTTCTATTGGGGGATTAAAACTAAAACCAACAGTTTGGATCTCACCTTGAGGTGCAATCAGTCTTAATTTATTATTTTCTAGTTGAGACTTTAATGTATCTATCGTTTCTTTAATAAACATCGTATTTCTCCTTAATTTTCCTTTTAATAGCTTGCCCACCATGGCGTTACTATTTGTTGATGTATGTCTCTAGGTAATGGGAATAAATTTTCAAAGTTATTTTGTTCCCCCGCTTTCATAAGTTTATCCCCTCCTTATTTATCTCTGATAACATACTTCTACATTAAAAATATAATTCCCCCTCCTTTTATTGGTATTTTAGATATATACACAATTTCCAGTCACTTTTTTCTATCAAAACACTAAGCGAAAAAGGAAAATCATTCTTTGATTAATCTAAGGGACACAAAAAATGTATACTACAGTAAAATTAATAAAAGCATGCCCCGAATTACTGTCGGAACATGCTTTCTGCGTAAATTTAAGATAATGCTTTTTCTTTTGGAACTTCTAAACCAAGTCCTTCTGCAATACGAGTACCATATTCAGGATCAGCTTTATAGAAATGACCAATTTGACGAAGCTTAATTTCTTCTCTTTCAACTGGTTTCATCGCATTTACGATATTCTCTACTAATCTTGTACGCTCTTCTTCACTTAGCAAACGATATAGATTACCAGCTTGTGTGTAATGATCATGATGATCATATGCAACACTGTCTGCTACACCTGATACAGCAAAAGCAGCTTGTTTATTTTCCTGTGTTTCTACAGGACCTGAGAAACTATTTGGTTCATAATAGACAGAACCTCCACCATTTGCATCCAATCTCATTGCACCATCACGTTGATAGTTATTTACTTCATTCTTCGCTCTATTGATTGGTAGCATTTGATGATTGGTGCCAACACGGTAACGATGAGCATCATGATAAGCAAATAGACGTCCTTGTAACATTTTATCTGGTGATGGCTCAATTCCTGGGACAAGTGTTCCTGGAGAGAAGGTTGCTTGTTCCACCTCAGCAAAGTAGTTTTCAGGATTACGATCCAACACCATTTCTCCTACTTCAATTAATGGATAGTCTTTTTGTGACCAAACTTTCGTTACATCAAATGGATCAAAGCGATACGTATTAGCATCCTCGATTGGCATGATTTGTACATATAGTTTCCACTTTGGTAAATCGCCTTTTTCAATGGCATTAAATAGATCTTCTGTATGATAGTCTGGGTTTTCTCCAGCTAGTTTTTCAGCTAATTTCACATCTAGATTTTTAACACCTTGCTCTGTTTTAAAGTGATATTTCACCCAAACAGCTTCACCTTCGGCATTAACCCATTTAAAGGTATGACTACCATAACCATTCATATGCCGGAGAGTGGCTGGAATACCACGGTCAGACATAAGAATCGTTACTTGGTGCAATGATTCAGGTGATAGTGACCAGAAATCCCAAACAGCTGTTGGATTTTTCAAGTGTGTTTTTGGATCTCTTTTTTGTGTATGAATGAAATCTGGGAATTTAATCGCATCTCGGATAAAGAACACAGGTGTGTTATTTCCCACTAAATCATAATTTCCTTCATCTGTGTAAAACTTAACCGCAAAACCACGTGGGTCACGAACGGTATCAGCTGAACCTAATTCTCCAGCTACAGTTGAGAATCGAATAAACATTGGTGTTCTTTTACCCACTTCAGATAGAAAGTCAGCCTTTGTGTATTGAGAAACATCATTCGTTACTTGAAAATACCCATGAGCTCCTGCTCCTTTTGCATGGACCACTCTCTCAGGAATTCTTTCACGATTAAAATGTGCTAGTTTTTCTAGTAAATGAACATCTTGTATTAACACAGGGCCACGTGCCCCAGCTGTCATTGAATTCTGATTATCTCCTACGGGTGAACCCCAACTAGTCGTTAAGTTTTTGCGTTCGTTACTCATATTATCCCGCCTTTTTTATATTTGCTATTTATATTATATAAAATATAATAACATATTTTAAATAGAAATCAATATCTTTTTATAATTATTTTAAATAAGGGATTATTTTCATTATAGTTATGAATATATGCATCTCTTTATAAAAAATGAAAGGAAATAAAAAGGGATGATAGGAAAACAATGTGGACAGGGAGCTGGCTGCTATGGCGACTGAATAACTATATATTTTTAATACCATTTACAGAGAAGCCTGTGGGAAATATGAGATTCAGAAGATCATTGAAAAGCTGTTTTGAGATAGTTTCATACTCATCCATGAAAAGGGAATATTACTCGTCGCGGTGAGAACAAGCTATTTATAAATATTTTTGGACCTTTTCAGCAGCCTCCCTATTTACCATAAGAGCCTCAGATATCCATTTGCTAGAATATCGTTTAGCCCTTCATATTTTTCACAGGATAATCCGAATATCTCCAAAAATTTTTGTCAATAAAAGGCATACAAAAAAATGCATCTCCTTATTCGAGATGCATTTTAACAAACGATTAACCGAGTAATTGTACTGTTAACGCTTTGGCTTTGACAATATCTTTCGTACCATGGACCAAAACACGTCCATCTTTAAACAGTACAATACGATGATTAAGATAATAACAAGCAAGCAAATGTTCATTACATATCAGTTTGGAGACGATTGGTTGAATACCAGTGGCCAATAATTTTAACTCAAATTTCTTTTGCGGCATCGTTAGTTGCACTGTATCGCGTCCACATAATACTGCTGCTCTTGTCTGGCGATTATCTGTCAAATAAGGATATGTAGCCTGACTACTACAGCTTAGACAGTCCTGACGCTTAAGTGTTCTAACATCAATCGCTGCATTTTCACCTGTCCATAAGTCATAGGATTTTAGCGACAAGTCCACCTGGGCTCCCACAATATATTGAAATACACTGGTAACTTGATGGGCAGCAACTACTTGAACAATCGGACTAATGACTCCTGATGTATCACATGTTAAGGTGTGAGGGGGTAGTGTATCTAATAAGCAATGTAAACAAGGCTGCTCTCCCAAGCCAATTGGATAAATCAATCCATAACTTGCTACAATCGCTCCCATAAAAAAAGGGATACCTGCTTTTCTAGTTGCGTCATTCACTAGTAGTCTTGTTTCAATATTATCAGTAGCATCAACAACTACTGTTTTTCCCTCTACTAATTTCTCCACATTTTTAGCCGTTACATCCACAATGAATGTTTCAACATCTATCATACTATTAATTTCATTAATTCTCTTTTTCGCGGCAACTGCTTTCGGTAGTTGTTCAAGGACATCTTGTTCCTTGTATAACTGCTGTCTCTGTAGATTACTCCACTCTAAAATATCCCGATCTACAATCGTTAACTTCCCTATTCCAGCTCTTGCTAACATTTCAGCACTCGCTGATCCAAGTGCTCCAGCCCCAATAAGTAAAACATGGGCATTGCCGATTTTCTTTTGCCCTTCATACCCAATCGGTTGAAATAATTGCTGTTTTTCATAACGATTATTCATGTAGAGAATAGTCCTTCCATCGGGCTACTCGCAACACCATAATCACTTTCCTCAATCCTACCAGCTTCATATCCAAGACGTCCCGCTTTAATAGCTAAGCTCATTGCCTCAGCCATTTTCACAGGATCTTTCGCACCGGATACAGCTGTATTCAGCAAAACAGCATCAGCGCCTAATTCCATAGCATAGCTCGCATCCTTCGGCGATCCAATGCCTGCATCAATAATAACTGGTACTTTCGCTTGCTCTATGATTAGCTTCAAATTTAGCGGATTTAAAATACCTTTCCCAGATCCAATTGGGGATGCACCTGGCATAATAGCATGAACCCCCAACTCCTCTATTCTTTTAGCCAAAACTACATCATCCGAAGTATAGGTTAGAACAGTGAACCCTTCTTCGAGAAGCATTTTCGAGGCTCGTAATGTTTCAACTGGGTCTGGTAAAAGTGATTTTTCACAGCCAATGATTTCAACTTTTACCATGTCACATAAACCTGAAGCCTTTGCTAATTTGGCTGTTCTTACCGCTTCTTCCGCTGTTTTTGCACCGGCTGTGTTTGGGAGCAAAGTATAACGAGACAAATCAAGCATCTCAAGAAAATTAGGTTGGGATGGCTCAAATACATTCATTCTTCTTAAAGCAAAAGTTAAAATTTCCGCCTTAGAAACCTGAACCGCCTCTTTTTGTATTGCGAATGATGGATATTTTCCTGTGCCCAACAAAAGTCTTGATGTAAAACTTTTTTCACCTATTATTAAAGAACTCATTTTTATCCCCCTCCAACAAAATGAATCATTTCAACTTCGTCAAGTTCTTGCAGTTCACGTTGATAAGCCTCTTTTGGAGTTATTTCCCGATTTACTTCCACGATAACAACTCTTTCCGATAGTGTTAAATACTCTAACAATTGTTGGACAGTCTTAATCTCTTCTGGGAGCTGCAAAGATCGTCCATTTAACACAATCTCCATAACAAGAATCACTTCCTTTTATTCTTTATTAAAAATTACCGACCTTTGGCATGCTTGATAATATTCTTTTGCTTTTCCAGCAGGGTGTGGAGCATCAAATATTGTGGACATAACAGCCAATCCTTTCACCCCAATATCAGATAAGACTTGGACATGTTCTGGTTTGATTCCCCCGATGGCATATACATCTATTGATATCGCTTCAACAATTGATCGCAATGTATGAAGCCCTCGAGCTGGTAATCCTGCTTTACAATTTGTTGGGAATATATGGCCATATAGTAGCCAATCAGCTTGTACACTCATAACTGTCAGCGCCTCTTGTAATGAGTGAATGGACTTGCCAATTTGGAGACTTGGAAAATGGTTCTCCACTTCCTGAACATCCAAACCATGTGCTGGTAACTGTACTTTAGAGATCCCAAGTACTAAAGCAAGATCTACCCGATCATTTATGATTAATTTTTCTTTACTGACTCCAGCTTTGATTACCTGGTCTAGCAGATGGATTTGTTCACGAATAGTTTTTGACTTCTCTCTAATGATAAAAAAGTCAACATATGGATCCATTTCACTTATGTGTTTTGCTAAAGTTTCTATATCTAACTGATCGTTTGTCACAACCAGAAGTTTCAATTCAATCCTCCTTTTTTTACCATACAAAAAACCACTTACCTATAGGCAGGAAAGTGGTTTATAAAAAGCCTCGACTCACCAGCACTGAGCCAGTTTGTGACGAGCAAAATTTCGTTATTCCACACTTCCCTACGCAGGCACCAACCTGTTCAGGTTATAAGGGTATCAGAGTCCCACTCTTCTCTCAGTCCTTTTTTAAGGATTCCCCTAGTGATTTTTATATGAAATTATATTATATCCGTATACTAGCATAAAGGATAAATGAATGAAAGGGTGAAACATTCCGAATATAAATTTTGCTCTTGTTTTAATTTATTTCTGCTTCAGCCGTAGAACTATTCACAATCCATTTCGTATAATCTGTTATAATTCCATCTACTCCAAGGTTAAGGGCCTTCTGCATTTTTCTTGGATCACGAATGGTCCAAGCCATAACCTTTTTATCTCTTTTATGGATTTCTTCTACATCTCTTGGTCGTAAGTAGCGAATATTATAATTCACATAAGTTGCATAATCAGCAATATCATCTAATTGTTGATTTGAGAGTGGATGCTCAGCTCTTGAAACAAGTACAGCCACTGGAATTTTTGGAAGTAACTCATGCATTTTTTTCATTGATTCAAAATTCATAGATTGGATGATGACATTATTCGTATTATTATATTGTCCAAGAAGATCGGCAAGGATTTCCTCGATTCCCGCATTGGCTTCAGGCTCCTTAATTTCAATAATAATGCCAATTTGATGAAGCATGGTATCCAATAGCTCTTCAAGTGTAATGATTTTCTCTCCTTTAAAAGAAGCATTGAATTTGCTTCCCGCATCTAATTCCTTTAATTCTTCTAATGTAAAATTTCGAACATATCCTGAACCATTGGTTGTTCGATTCACTTTATCATCATGAATAATGACAAGTTGGTCATCTTTTGATAAATGAATATCTAGCTCGATATAATCTATTCCATGCTCAACAGCCTTCTGAAAAGCAGCCATCGTATTCTCGGGAGCATAGCCTGAAGCTCCCCGATGAGCAACACTTATCGTTCCTTGCAATTCAAAACTAGTATTTGGTTTTTCTGTAAAACCAATTAGGAGAGTAAGACTCGCAATTCCAATGATTGCAAGCATGTATGCTTTAAGTGCTCTTGGTGTCATTCTCAATGAAACTCCCCCTGTTCCACGTCCGCTTTGTAAGCGTTTACTAATTACATTGTATCACATTTTTCGCCAAAATGGTCCTTCCTTTCAATAATTCCCCTTTAAAACTAGCCTATTTTCTTCGAAACTCCGTATCTTCTCTCCAAATGAAAAACGATCAAAGGAAGTAACCCTCTGATCGCCTAGTTTAATGCATTCAATACTGAATAGTGTTCTAATGAGATATCTAATTTTTCTCCCAGTGCCAGTTTTGCTAGTTGAGCACCAAGATAGGGCCCAACAGTCAACCCGCTTGAACCAAGTCCGTTTGCGAGATAGATCCCTTCATAATCAGGAAGTGGTCCGATGATAGGTAAAAATCCAGGTGTGAAAGGGCGAAATCCTACTTTCACATCAAGGAAGTAATTTTTTGATAAACCAGGTGCTACTTCTGAAGCTTTTTCAAAAATTTCATGCATGCCCGAAACAGTGGGCGCTACATCAAAACCTGTATTATTTTCGTGTGTAACACCTACAGCAATTCTTCCATCGGAAAATGGAACGATATAATGAACACCTGGGGGCATAATCACTGGCCATTTATCTGTTCTCTCACTTTTTGCCTGCATATGAATAATTTGGCCTTTTTGAAAATCAACATTTATTTGAATGCCTAGTGGTTCAAATAGCTCCTTCGCCCATGCCCCATTTGCCACCAATGCTGTATTGCAAGAAAATTCCCGTCCATCTACATGAACCCCTACTATTTTCTTCCCACTCACCTGTAAACAGGCATTCCCTCGCACAATCATAGCTCCATTGCTCTCTGCCGCCCGTAATAAAGCATCACGGGTAGCCGCACCATCAACACGTGCTGCCCCACTTATATAAACGGCTCCATATCTATCAGCAAGTGGTGGAAACATTTTTTTCGCTTCATCTGTTGTTAAAAGCTGTATATCTCCGATTTCTGGTGCATCCTTACGACGTTCAATAGCTCTTTGTTCCATTGCTTGTAATTTCTTTCGATCTGTATGTAGACTTAAAGCACCAACTTGAGCATAACCAGTATTAGTCTCCCCCGCGTTTTCAAGTTCTGCAATCAATTGTGGGTAATAGGCTGCTCCAGACTTAGCAAGCTGATACCACGCTTGATTACGACGCTGAGATAACCATGGACAAACAATTCCAGCCGCCGCCTGTGTCGCTTGGCCCTCATCTCTTCGGTCAATAACCGTCACATCAGCCCCTGCCTTAGCTAAATGATAAGCTGTAGAAGCACCAAGAATCCCGGCACCAATGATGATATATTTATTCATAAAGCCGCCTCCTATCTGTCTAATTTTAGGGTTATAGAGATGTGATAGCAATTATTTTTAGCTGATGGTTTAAACGAGTGAAGCACAAGAAGCTAGGGAGGTGACAGAATGAGCAGGGAGTATCATCATACAAAACAAAAAGGAAACTCTCGAAATGAACGTTCCGCGGGGGCCTTTTTAAATTTTCATGCTCCTTGAACAGCTATTAAGAAGCGCAGTCCTTTTACCCTTCACATTCCTCGAAAGATTCTTTATGAAAGTGTTTGTTCTTAGATATATGCTAGCAATCCTTTTTCAACATTCTCTATGTGTTCGTGTTCCTACAAGCGTCTGTCGAACGTTTGAGACTTTTTCCAACGATTTCGCATTTCAAGAGTCGCCCTTGTCCTTGTGCCTGAAGATGCAGCATTACAAAACAATTTTATGAATGTCAAGAAAGGGGTATCTGAATGGCAAAATGCCTTTCAGATACCCCTTCACCTTCAAACGTAGGACAAGTTCTTTGTTCTTTATACCCACCACATCTCAGCAGGTTGTTCTTTGATCAAGACAGATTGCAAGTTGCTAACAGCTCGCTGGAAGCCTTCTTCTACAGACATAATTGGATCTTCGTGTTCAATGCTAACTACATAATCATAGCCATAAATGCGGAGCGCGCTCATCATATCAGACCATTCCTTCACATCATGACCGCAGCCAACAGAACGGAACATCCAAGCTCTTGTTTTAAGTGCTCCATACGGTTGCATATCTGTTAATCCATACATATTTACATTGTCAGGATCAATGTATGTATCCTTTGCATGGAAATGATGGATAGCATTTGCTTCACCAAGGATTTTTATCGCTGCAACTGGATCAATACCTTGCCACCACATATGGCTTGGATCAAGGTTAGCGCCAATAGCATCACATGTTAATTCTCTCAATTTAAGAATCGTATGTGGAGTATGAACTAAGAAACCACCGTGAAGCTCAAGTCCAATTTTTACATTATGCTCTTCAGCTAGTTTTCCTACTTCTTTCCAGTAAGGGACAAGTTTCTCTTCCCATTGCCATTTTAGGATATCTCCATACTCGTTTGGCCACGGTGTCACAGGCCAGTTCGGATACTTAGCCTCCTCGTGATCACCAGGTGTTCCAGAGAATGTATTGACAACTGGAACATTCAATAGAGAGGCAAGCTTGATTGTTTTCACTAGAGTTTCATGACATTCTTTAGCAAACTCTTTATCAGGTGAAATGGGATTTCCATGGCAGCTGAATGCACTAATCGTTAATCCACGTGATTCTACTTGGTGCAAATAATCTTTTCTCTTTTCTTCACTTTCAAGTAGAGCATCTAGGTCACAATGTGCGTTCCCAGGATATCCCCCTGTACCAATTTCTACTGCATCTAGACCAGATGCTTTTACATGGTCAAGCATTTCCTCAAAAGATTTCTCTGCAAAAAGTACTGTAAACACTCCTAGTTTCATACCTACAGTCACCTATCCCTTCTTTATTACTAATGATTTAATCATAACTTCATTTTAACGTTTTTTTCTATATTTGCACAATTTTCTTTGTTTCACTAGATTCTAGTGCTGCCAAAACTACTTTTAAGGATTTCATTCCATCTTCGCCATTAATAGGTGGCTCCGTATCGTTCACAATACTGTCTACAAAATGGTCGATGACTTTTGTAGTAGACTGCCCGCCATCCTCATTAGATTGAATTTTTCCTAGATCAAAATTCTCTGTTTCCCCACCGATATGATGAACAATTAGGGAATGATCTGGATCATCCTCTAATCGTAATACCGCCTTTTCACCATAAATAATAGTCGCATTATCTTCTTTACCATAGGCCCAACTTGCTGCTAGCGTTCCGATAATACCTGTCTCTGATTTCAAAATACATACGGCATTATCATCGACTGTACTATCTTCTTTTGCACCTGATTCTACAAAAGAGCCTACTTCTACGAACTCTTCTCCTAATAAATAGCGCATAAGATCTGTTTTATGTACACCTAGATCTCCCATCGCCCCAATAAATGCTTCCTCTTTTCTGAAAAACCAACTGTCTTTCCCATCAATGCTCCAACCTTCTGGTCCTGGATGACCAAAAGCTGTCCGGAAGCTATGAATTTTCCCAACTGTTCCATCGGCAATAAGTTCTCTTGCCTTCTCATGGGATGCAACAAAACGCTGGTTATGGGCAATCATTAATTTCTTGCCATTCTTTTCTGCTGCTTGGATCATATTCAAAGCTTCTTCTTCAGAAGTAGCCATTGGCTTTTCACATAAAACATGCTTTCCCGCTTCTAATGCCGCAATGCTAACGGGAGCATGCAAGTAATTAGGTAAGCAAACAGACACGATATCTAGTTCTGCTTCACGTAGCATCTCTTTATAATCTGTGAAGGCCTTTCCGCCATATTCCTCTACCATCTTATTTGCTCTTTCTTCTACAATGTCACATACTGCAACAATCTCAACTTGATCGTTCATCGCATATTCTGGAAGGTGACGGAATTTTGCAATGCTCCCACAACCCACTACCCCAACTTTTAATTTGCTCATCTTTATTCTCCTTTTCTATAAAAATATGAGAAATATTTCAAAATAAATACAGTAAGAGTCTATCCTGAAGCAGATATCTCCCTACAGCTACTTTTCGGTATCAAAAAGGCAGAAGGCGCTTTCTACTTACTGTAGGACCCCCCATCAATGCTAGGCAGATGTTTATCCTATTAGGAAGAGGGTATCGGTAGTCAAGCCACCTAAATCCCTAGCTTAATCGAAAGCCTTATCATTTGTAGAGATGATCATTCAAGACATTCTCATCTTCTAAAATGATTGTACCATATTCTTTTCCATTTCGGAATAGAAACGTTTCGAAAGTTTAACTTGTAAAAGATTCGAACAAATTATACAGTATAAGTAAGGAATACATTGGAGTTGGAGGAAAAATGGTATGGTAAGCATTAAAGATATCGCCAAAAAGGCAGGCGTATCTATTTCAACGGTCTCCTATGCTTTAAATGGAAGTCCAAAAGTAACAGAGAAAACAAGTAAAAAAATACTTGAAATCGCCAAGGAACTCAATTATGTTCCAAATGCAGCTGCCCGGACTTTAAAAAACCGCGCATCCAAAATTATTGGCGCATTTATGCCCGATTATGGCGGACCTTTTTTTGGCGATCTATTAAGAGGGATGAGAAAAACCTTCAATCAGCATGGTTATGATCTTATTGCTTGTACAGGAAAGGAATCCCATCGTTTCTTACCTGAAGGAATTATTGATGGAGCAGTTATTTTGGATTGGAATTTCCCGGATGAAGAAATTCTAAGATATGCTGATCTTGGCAATAAAATGATTGTACTTGATCGAGAATTACACCACCCCAATATCGAACTTGTTCTACTAGATAATCATACAGGAACAGAATTAGCTATAAATTATCTAATCAAGAAAAAACATCAAAATATTATCTTACTTTCAGGACCTGAAGGGAACTTTGACTCACAGCAAAGACTACAAGCGGCCACAGATATCTTACAAAAACACCCTACTATCCACTATACAATTTACTCCGGAGATTTTAGTCAATCATTTGGAAAAGAGGTTGTGAAACAAATTTTAAAAGATTGGACTGTACCAACAGCCATTTTTTCTTTCAATGATGATATGGCAGTCGGTCTATACCAAGGCTTCCAGGAAACACCCTATAAAATTGGAACAGACGTGCACATTATCGGATTGGATAATATTGAGGTTTCTAAATATCTCCAACCGCCCCTTACAACCATTAACTATTCTAAAGAAGAATGGGGATCTGTTGCAGCAGACCATTTGCTCCAATTATTGAATGATAAAAAAACAAGCCCACAAACAATACCAGTTTGTTTGTTAGAGCGGGAATCTGTTGGCGATAGAAATGATTGAACGACCACAGATCAACTCTCTTCTAATCTGATTAAAGCGGGACTTCTGCCGGAAAATGATAATACCAAAACAACCGCCTCTCCTCTACAGGTTTGGCGGTTTCTATTTTAGAATGGATATTCACGATGCTGATTTTGCGCGGAAATCCATTGGAAGGTAGTAAATTCATCTAAAGACCATCTTCCACCAAATCGCCCGATGCCGGATTGCTTTTCTCCTCCAAAGGCAATTAGTGGCTCATCATTGACACTTTGATCATTTATATGAACCATTCCTGTTTCAAGCTGTAAAGCAATCTCTACTCCCTTTTCAATGGAGCCCGCGTGCACAGCC
Organism: Lederbergia galactosidilytica; assembly: GCF_017873565.1. GTDB lineage: Bacteria > Bacillota > Bacilli > Bacillales > Bacillaceae_C > Lederbergia > Lederbergia galactosidilytica. The sequence continues at coordinate 10,503 of NZ_JAGGKH010000024.1, read as the reverse complement.
CCACTTAATCCATATGGGGTGTCATTGCACATCTCAATCGCTTCTTCTTCTGTTGAGAAAGGAATAATGGTCACAACAGGGCCAAACATCTCATTTTGTGCTGTTGCTACATTATTTGTATTGGATGTTAGAACAGTTGGATGTATGACACTTCCTTCAACCTTTCCTTCTAAAACCACTTTAGCCCCTTCAGTTTTGGCCTTTTCAATTTCTCCTACTATTCGTTTGACCGCTTCCGGATTAATTAGGGGACCTATCATATTTTTCTGATTAGTTGGATCCCCAACTGAAATTTTCTTTGCCGCTTCTATAAATTTCTCTAAAAATTCATCATGTACTTTTTCAGCAACAATAATCCGGTTAATGGCCATACAAATTTGTCCGTTATGCATAAACTTACCGAAGATCGCTGAATGCACCGCTTCTTCTAAATTGGCATCTTCGAGAACAATAAGTGCATTATTGCCTCCTAATTCAAGAGCTACTTTCTTTATATTTTTTCCACACAGTTCTCCAATATGTTTTCCAACTGGTGTAGAACCTGTAAAGGAGATCATTCTTGGTATAGGATGATCCACAAAACCATCACCAATCTCTTCAATGGAGGCAATGACAACATTGAAGAGTCCTTTTGGCAAACCTGCCTCTTCGAAAATTTTAGCGATGATTGTTCCACCAGACATCGCTGTTTGTTCATCGGGCTTAAGGACGACTCCATTTCCTGCTGCTAATGCTGTTGCTACAGATCGCATGGATAAATACATTGGGAAATTAAATGGACTAATGACTCCTAATACTCCCAAAGGGCGACGTAGCAGGCGGTTTTCCTTTCCAGGGACTAAAGATGGAACAATTTCTCCTCCCATTCGCATTGGATAGCTTGCAGCTTCCTTAGTGATAGAAATACAAAAATCCACCTCAACATTTGCCTTTATATAGGAAGAACCTGACTCGATCGTTAGGAGCTCTACAAGCTCTTCCCTCCGTTCTTTCATAATTTGCACAGTCTTCGTCATAATTTCTGACTTCTCAAAGGCATTAACTTTTTCCCAATCCTTTTGCGCCTGTTTTGCGGACTCATAGGCTTCATCAATATCCTTCTGTGTTGCCATCTTTATTTTCGTTACAACTTCTTGATTATAAGGATTCTTATCCTCATAGATCTCCTCACTACTTCCATCGCGCCATTCCCCAGCAATGAATTGTTTGTTTAAGCCTGAATATTTGTCCAAATTTGCCCCTCCTCATAAAGCTATCTGTGTTTATACTTCCTTATTTCCTAAAGAATAAACATGAAGAGAAGGAACAATGGATGATTGGAGTATAATAATGGAATGGTTTTTGTTCCATTCCTATCATCATTTCTGGCAACTGATTATCTTTAGTAGTAATACAAAAAATAACTGATTTTAACTATGATCATAAAAGGTGCAACCTTGAATTCATTCCTTGTGCTCATCCGAGCTATTCATACAAATAATCTGTAAAGGATTTTGTAATCAATTGGGGTCTTGTAATCGCACTTCCTACTACAACTGACCACGCCCCAGTATTTAGCATACGTTTCGCTTGTTCTGGTGTTTGAATTCGTCCTTCAGCTATTATGGGAATAGGTATCTCCCGACAAAGTTGTTCGACAAGTTCAAAATCAGGTCCTTTCTGTTTAGGACTATCTGCTGTATAACCAGAAAGCGTTGTGGAAAGCATATCGACGCCACATTCAACTGCATATATAGCATCTTCCTTTGTTGCTATATCCGCCATGACTAAAGTATCGCCATGTTCATGGATTAGCTGAACCAAATCCTTCAATTTTTCATCATTCGGTCGATTTCGAACGGTCGCATCCATAGCAATCACATCAGGTTTCACCTTTAGTAATTCCTTGACCTCTTTCGCTGTTGCCGTAATAAATACTTCGCTATCAGAATAATTCCGTTTCACTAAACCAATTACTGGTATACTAGTTGCCCTTTTAATTGCCTCAACATCATTGGCTGAATTACTTCGGATCGCCACTGCTCCCCCTTCCTTCGCAGCCACAGCCATTCTAGCCATTAATTCTGATCCATGTAATGGCTCATCTTCTAATGCCTGACAGGAGACAATTAACTTTTTGTGGATCGTTTGAAAAAATTCCTTTCTTCCCAATCGAATCAATCCTTCTATTATTTTTTTATAACGCTCACTAGGTTTAAACAAAATCCTCTAACCGAAAACGAACACCCATAATATAGGGCTTTGCCGCAGTCCCGATTTTCTCAACCTCTTTTTCATCAAAATATCCATAAGAGTTTAGAAAAAAAGTTCCATCTTTCATTACAACATTTCCAGCATAGCCGCAATCGCCCGATTTTCTCGACGGAGTGAAGTCCTCACCCAAAAGAATACGAAACTCTCCTTCTTCACTGTTAATAATATCATCATATGTTCCAACCCAGGCAACCCAATTGCCTGCTATCCAATCATCCTCTCCAATCACTCCGTCATTATTGAGGTCGAGGATTATTTCTCGAAAAGAAATGACAAGCCGTCCACTAACCGGATCATAAGTTGCCTTATGTCTTTCTCCATTTAAAGAAGCTGGCACTTCTCTTGGTTTTGTCCAATGCTTTCCTTCATCATTTGAAAAGGCAATTGTTGACCTATGCAGATGGGACTGGCTTCTTGAAAGAAGTGCAAGCTGATTTCCATCTGGAGAACGAAAAATACATGCCTCACATAATTGAACCTTTCGTTCTAATTCGCGATAACGATGCAAATAAGGTTCAGGTGTGCTCCATTGTTCTTCCCCGGCATCTGAAAAGGTCAAATAGGTTTTATAGTTCACAAATTGCTGATCATGGTAAACACCCAGCCATTGATCTACCCATTGCCCGTTTTCATCCTTCAATTGAACGAGACTAGACATCGCTACAATTGTTTGGTGGCCCTTATACCATTCCCGATAGTCGCTCCATGTTACTCCCGAATCTAAAGAAGTAGAAGTTTTCCACCCTGTGAATTGATCTTCTCCCCAACCAGGTCCACCTGAAATGGAAATTATTTTCTGGCTACCGTCCCTAAAATGGAGTTGATAAATGGTTGGTGTTTCACGAGAATTTGTCCATGTTTCATTTGGAACCATTCTTCCTTGCCAGGTCAGACCGCCATCCGTACTTTTATTGAGCACCGCTTCACCTAATCCATGTCCTTTCGGATAGACGGTTAAAATCGTTTGATCATCATCAAGTAAAATCGAATCTGGCTGACCTAAATACTGCCCCGTCTCCCGATCGATGATAACTTGTTTTGCGGAATTTATTTTATAAGTAGGTAATGCAGTTTGAATATTCATCGTCGATACCTCCGATTGACCAAAATTCATTTAAATTTCGCTTATTCCTCTACAAACGGTTTGATAACTTCAGTCCAAACCAAATACCCCTGTCCAGATAGGTGACAGCCATCAACTGTATAATTCTTATTCAATTCATTTTCCAACTGGACATATGTATATATATCAACAAATTTAACAAGAGTCGCCACCTTCCGCTCCAATCAACTAAGTTAAGGAAATACATGGACTAACAATTCAATCTCCTTTAACAATAACGTTCGTGTATTGATCATTAATAAGCAATGATGAAATGGACTCATATATTAAAAATTCAATTTCTACCATTTGTTCCTCAAAAACAAAAGCAGCCCCTAAGTTCTACTTTGGGGCTTTGGCTTTCATGATTAATAACCTGCATTCCGCAGCTCTTCTACCGTTTTAGCCTTTTCTAATTCTTCAAGTTTCTCTTTCCCACCGTTGTTCAGCCAATTTTGCACATAATTATCCCACTCTTTATCAATATCAGCTTCTCCTACAATTGCCTTCATTCTAAATTCGTCCACAATCGTGGTCAATTGCGCACCATAGCGCTTATCAATCTCCCTTCCATTCGTTTCATTGAGAAGATCGTATTTATACGGACGGATTAACATCTTTTCTTGAATATCATCTCGCGCATAAAAGTCTTCTTTTAGTTTTAAGGTGTATTCTGAATTGATCCATGAGACTCTCGTTTTATTATAAGTACGGAAATTATAAGCCCAAAAGCCAGAGTTTCCTTCCTCTAAGTCCCACTCAGGTTTCACTTTTAAGGCTGATTTCTCAGGTTCGCCTTCCCATTCGGAATGTTCACCAACTTCACCAAATAAAGTCCATCTTGCCTCATCATCTAGATTAATATAGTCAAAGATTTGCAAGATTCGAGCTAGCTCTTCATCTGTCACATCCTTTGAGACATAGAAAGCATCTGCTAAGTCAACAACTGGTAGATATGCTCCCTCCCCTTGATGACCATCTGGCCCAATTTCAGGTGCGAAGGCTAACACTTTTGCTGTTGAATCTGAATCTTCAACGATATTTTGGGGTGCACGACCTCTGGCCCAATCGTCCATTGCGAGATAAGATGGTTGTGCAATAAAATAACCAACCTTTCCTTGCTTATATTTCTCCCACCCTTTCTGCTCATCTAACGTAGTAAATTCAGGATCAATAATTCCCATGTCATACCATTTAGCCATAAGCTTCAGCCATTCTTTATATTGTTTTGAGATCTCCGTTACAACTAACTCGCCATCTTCCATTAAATTGTAACCATTCGCTATTCCAAAGGCCCCCATTAAAGTCGTCGCCCAGTTTAAATTATTATTAGCAGGAAGAATACCATACGTATCTTTCTTTCCATTGCCATCAGGGTCTTCATTCACAATGGCTAGCAAAATTTCTTCTAATTCCTCAATCGTATATCCTTCTTCTGTATAAAAGATTTTTTCCCGTCCCTTATCCGGACCTACTGGCTTTATATCCCCCGGAGGGTCAAATCCTAATTTTTCTAACCAATCTAGGCGAAGGGTTGGTCCCCAAGCTAAACCGTAAACATGCGCATATTGACCAACTAACTGCATGTATTCGTTATCCGTTCCTTCTTTAAGATTCATAATGGGACCAGGAGGGTTAGCTTCAAGCATCTCCATATAACGTGGTGCGTATTTTTCTAACATTTCTTTTGGGATTGTTCTTGTAAGACCAGCATCATACATTTCTTGAGCTGTTTGCCCACCAGCTGTAAAAGCAAAAGTATCAGGTAAGTCGCCTGAAGCAACTAATAAATTAGTTTGGTCTGCATTCCAAGTATCCACTTTCACATTTTTTATCTTAATATTAAACATCTCTTCTAAACGTTTTTGTACATAGTTTCCTTCTTCCACTTTTCCGCGTGTAACGGATCCAGATAATTCAAGTGTTAATTCCTTAGAAAAGTCCCCTGGTTCTGGCAAAGCGGATATATCGACTTCTTCATTAGAATCATTACTCGTCCCTGAACTACATCCAGATATGACAAGGGTAGCAATTAAAAATACGACTACAAATAACCTTTTAAATTTTCTCACTTTCTTTCCCCCTCTTATCCATATTTATGAATAGAAATAAACCGGTTTTCAATATTTCCTTATATTCCCTTGCGGAATGGTAGATTCAATCATTTGCCGAAAACGTGCGGCCAAAATTTTATCGCCGTCTCCATCTGGATGTAGCCCATCTGGCATCCATTTTTCATACTCCTCACCAAACATTTCAAGGCCATCAATATAATAAATATTCTTATCACCGTATTTTTTTAACGTATTAACGACTTGGAGAATTTCAACTCTTACCTTTTCTAACGATAGACCTACTTCATTTTCTTGTTGTTCTCTTTCCCGATGAAAAATAGGAGAAATGATTGCCAGTGGCACATCCTTTTGTACATCACGAATCGTTTGGATAAACCCAATTAAAGCAGAAGAGAAAGTCCTCTCCGATAATGTCTTTCCCCCTACGATATTAATTCCTACACATAAAGAGATAAAATCAGCAGGCAGATCACGAATCATCCGTGCTACCATCGGCTCTAAATGGCAGTTACCGCTATACCCGAGACATGTCAGGTTTAAGTCCAACTCATTTGCCACAAGCGTAGGCCAAGTTTGTGAAGGACTATGAGAATAATAGCAATGAGTAATAGAGCTCCCATAGGTGATCCACTGCAAACGAGAATCCTCTATTACTTCCCATTCGCTCCCTTCATCAAGGTAGATGCCTGTAACAGCAACAGGTACTTTTTGCGATAAATAAAGTTCAATTACTTTCATCTGACTTCCAAGAGAATTAAACAAAACAGTAGTTTCTCCTTTAGAGATATATGCTGTTTTTACTAGAATGCCATCAATCAAACAATCCATTTGCATGAATTCAGTAGCTTTAACAATTGCTATCTTAATAGACTCTGTGTTGCTTCTTAGCGTCACTCTTATTCCTGCAGGCAATTCCGCTTGTCCATTTATGCAGGCGGGTACAAAAAGATCTTTTTGATCAAAAGGAATTCTCCAAGGCTTTACAAACTCTTTTGTTTTCTCTAATGAAACAGCTCCATGAAACAACTTTTCAGATAATGGTACCTGTTGCAAGATCATTCCCCCTATTCAACCAAGCTTTATATGATTCTATCAACCTTTCAATGATCCAATCATAATGCCTTTGATAAAGTATTTTTGTACGAATGGATAAACTAAGACAATTGGTCCAATAGAAATGATAACGGTTGCGGCTCGGACATTACTTAATAGAAGATTTTTACTAGATCCACCTCCTCCAAGTGCTGCAGCATCTGTAGATTGCGATAAATCCATCGCTGTCAGCATGTCTCTTACGATAATCTGTAAAACAGACTTTGCATCATCTTGAATATAAACCAAGGCATGGAACCACTCGTTCCAATGAAAGACTGCCGCCCATAAAGCAATCGTTGCGATAACAGGTTTGGAGAGTGGTAAAATGATTCTCGTCAAAATCGTAAAATAACTTGCTCCATCCATCATCGCTGACTCTTCAATCCCTTTATCAATCGTCATAAAGTAATTTCTCATTATAATAATATAAAAGACATTAACAGCTGTCGGTAAAACCAAAGCCCATCGTGTATCAATAAGTCCTAAGTTTTTCACAAGTAAATAATCGGGGATAATCCCACCGGAGAAAAACATCGCGATTAAGAAGAAGATTGTGATTGTATTCCGAAATGGCAATTCCTTTTTCGATAGTGGATAAGCCGCTAACATGGTGAAAGCAACAATTAAAAAAGTACCCGTTAACGTTCGGATAATTGTATTCATATACGCTTTCATAATATGACCATACCCAAATACAAACTGATAGGCATCTGTTATCCACTTCTCTGGCCACAAATTTGCCCCCAAGGACGAAGCTTGGTTAGGGTCTGAAAACGATAAAACAAGCGTTTGCCAGAAAGGATATAAGACTAGAAAAGAAAAAAAGCAAAAACCAATAGCTAAACAAATTTCGAAAAAGGAAAACTTCTTTTTATTGACACTCATGATTGCACAACTCCTTTTTTACCAAATTCCATGCTCACTTTTCCTACGGATTATGGCATTTGCTCCTAATATAAAGATAATTCCAATGACATTTTTGAATAGCCCTACTGCAGTTGCATAATCAAATTGGAATTGTTCCAAACCACTTCTGTAAACATAGGTATCAATAATATCTGCCACCTCGTAAACGAGTGGATTATATAGATTTAATATTTGGTCAAACCCTGCATTTAAAATCCCACCTAAACGGAGAATAAACATGATGATGACCATCGGCATGATAGAAGGAAGTGTGACATGAATCATTTTTTTGAATCTCCCAGCCCCATCCATTTCAGCCGCTTCATATAGAGCCGGATCAATTGATGCTATAGAAGCTATATAAATGATTGCCCCGTATCCGATTTCCTTCCAAATATCCGTAATCAGGATAACTGGTACAAAGAATACTTTACTAGACAGAAAATTTATTGGATCACCACCAAACATTGTGATCAGATAATTAATTACTCCACGTTGTGGTGAAAACACTTCAATGATCATTGCTGATAAAATAACCCAAGACATGAAATGCGGTAAATAGGAAATAGACTGTGTCACCTTTAGAAACTTTTGATTACGAATTTCATTTAATAGCAAGGCAAAAATAATAGGGGCTGGAAAAGAGATTAGAATCTTTAATAAACTAATAATAATTGTATTTTTTAATGCCCGAATAAACATAAAATCAGTAAACAGCCGTTTAAAATGTTCGAAATTATTCCACGGACTTTCCCAAATTCCAAGGCCAGGCGAAAAGTTCTTAAAAGATATAATGACTCCATACATTGGTAGATAATTAAAGATAAATAACATCACAGCTGGAAATAATAACATGATATAAAGTAACTTCATCTTTTTCATTTGTGTCCATGTAGAAGTTTTCTTATTTACTAGCAAGGATGTTTTCGATGTTTCAACTTTTGCCAAAATAAACCACTCCTCTCTTGTGCTTGTTTGACTTATCCCGATAATAATTCTATAAACCTTTTAGATTTATATTCATTGATCATATGGTAATACCATAATATGGGCAATAAACTAAAAAAGTATTTTTTTATCAGTATCTTATATTATGGTATTACCACTCTCTTATTTAGAATTTAATCGCTTTCAATACATATGTCAACATATTTGTGCAAAATTCGAAAGTTTTATAAAAGAGAGTTAATATACTAATCAAATCCTTAAGATTCCCAAGAAATTTGAAAATATATATATTAGGGTCCACCTCAAAGAATCGATACTTTGTCAGGTTTTATATCAGGTTAATTATTAGTATCAAGAATTCAAGGTGGACAGTCCAGGTTGTTACTATTCCTAATTGTTTACAAAGATATCCAAAGGGGTCCCAAAAATTTGGTGAAGAGGCTTCATCAAGATTTAATTGTGCGTCTAAACTGTTGGTTCATGGTGGGTGCTAGCACTTCAGTAACTGCTATTCATAATCACTCGGTACTACAACTAATGGAAGGAATACAAAAAGTTGTTCCATACCAAGCTATTATGGGAGAGTTCATCACAGCTTTGCAACTGTCTTTGAAGTACTTTGAAGCATTCGTAAAGCCAAGACAAACTCAAAGAATATAGGCACAAATCAAAAGCTAAATAAGTAGTTAGTAAAAATATTATCTACTCCAACTTCTCTTCCTCGATTTTAATTTCTGATTCTTCTTTTAGAATTCGTAGGAATTCATTTATATCCAATCCTTCAGATAATTTATGCAGATCTTCACCAAGATTTACATACTCATCCCATTTACTTAGCCGAGAAGGTGGTAATGCCCCATCATAGTTCCAAAATACCTTCATATTTTTCCCTTCATAAATCGGATAGTTTTCATGTGTTTCACTAAATTCACTATATGGATTTGTTAAGGGATCCCTATTATACACCTTTGCTATTGCTAATATTACTTGGAACCCAGCATCCTTATTTTCACCATATTTATTCAGTACATATGGATGGGAATAGTTTAGGGGTCCTTTTCCTCCTTCTTCCCATACTGGTATTGGAGCCGCATCAATCATTTTTATATCTTCAGGCACACCTCCTAATCCCCATCTAAAATAAGCCGGCCAGGAGACTGTCATAGCTGCTGTCTTTTCGGCGAACTTGTCGGTATCCTCTGCTTCTGGATCGTACAATCCTGGGATATTGTATAATTGTTGGATAAACTCCAAATATTGTCTAACCTCTGGAGAGTCAGTAATAAGTACTTCTCCAGTCTCTGGATCTGTTAAATTAATTCCGAATTCTTTTAATGGCAATGAAGCATCCTTAATACCAAGGCCTAATTCAAAACCACGATAGTCCACACCATTTCTCTGGCCAGTCATCTTGGCAGCAAGTTCTCGCACTTCCTCCCACGTCATTGGCCTTTCTGGATCAGGATATGGAACTCCGAATATATCGAAAATTTCCTTATTATAGAATAAACCAGCGGTATCTACAAGTGTCGGTAAACCAATTAGCTGTCCTTTCCCTTCCGGATCCATAGCCCGATACGTCGCGATAACGCTCTCATCAAATTCGCTGATATCAACGCCATATTTCTCAACATAATCGTCTACTGGCTCAAACATCTCTAACTCATAAAGTGGATCAATCCCCCACTGTGCTAAAATGATGTCAGGAATAGTCCCTTGTGCATTCATCTCCTGGAGAGGTTCTAATTGCGCGGGTATACAAATACATTCCAATGTGATGTTTTTTGGAATTTCATCTTCGATTACTTTTACAACATGTTCTTCAAATGCATCTTCCCCCCACGGGTACATTACTTTGACGGTGACAGGCTCCCCATTTTCATTCCAAACCTCTGTTACAATCTCTTTCTTTGTTGTCGCTTCGTCCTGCTCCTTTCCAGATTCAGTAGCGTCGCTACAAGCTGTAAGGATCATACCCACGCAAAAAAAGTATAATACACTAAGACCCAACTTCCTCCACATCACTTTTCCTCCCTCTATATAATTAAAATATCTTCAAAATGCTCTTGTTTTCTTAGAATTTCTTAAACATCCAATTTGGGTTTGGATAGTGGGGGTGGAGTG
>NZ_JAGGKH010000023.1 GCF_017873565.1 Lederbergia galactosidilytica | reverse complement strand
ACCTTAAAATTCAGGGGGTGGCAAGTTTTTTGCATTCATTCCCCTATAAATCAAGGGGTTATTAACTTTTTACTATAGATTATTTGACAATACGAATTATTATGAAGAGGGTGATCTTATGAATAAAAAAGAAATTCTCTATAAAATTGAGGATTTAAAGGCGGATTATGTACGATTACAACATGATTTAGAAAAACTAGAGTATGTAAAGGGGAACTTACACCCTTTGGAAAAACAGCTAGCAGAAATAGAATTAGAGTTACAGAGGTGGAATAAAAAATTGGATGAAGTGGATGGATAAAGAGGGGCAGTCCAACAAGGTCAAACTGACTTTTTTGGAGGCTCCTCCTCTTTTTTAAAAAAGTCGATTGCTGAATCCCTATTGAAGGCCCCTTCACCACGAGCGGTACAGGAAGCCTGCATAAAGCAAGTGATATTCCTATTAATAAATTTATATTGGCTATTCGGAGGAGCAGATGCTGGGTTAGAACTAAAAATATAAGACGAACGATGTACTGCTTGTTGTATTCTCTTTATTGTTTAGCCATTTAACAGGCAAATATGTTCAATCAAAGGAAAAGAAGCTATAAAATTTATTTTGAAAAGAATTTTCCGAAAATGTATTGAAATAAAAAGATGGGCATATTAAAATAGTTGTGAAATATAATTTTATAGATAGATATAATTAGATGAAATTTAAAATTAGATATTGAAGGGGTATGTTTATGACCTACATAATTGGTATTGATGCGGGTGGAACGAAAACAAACGCCATTATTATGGATCGGCAAAAAAACATCCTTTTCTCAGTGGAGGTAGGATTTGGAAATCTACAAGTGGATTTTCAAGAAGCTTCATGCCATATATGGAAAGCGATTACAAAATGTTTAGGTAGTATATATGGTGAAAGATGTAAGGTGATTGTTGCGGGAATTGCAGGGATTGAGGCGAAGAATCATCGAGTAAGGCTTGAAAGGTTTTTGCGGGAGAGAACCTTACTTCCAATTATTCTAGTAAATGACGCTATATTGGCTTATCATGCCATGTTAGGAAATGAGGATGGGGTTTTAACGATTGCAGGAACAGGTTCGATTTCTTATGGACGAAATGGAGATAAGGAGGGGTACACGGGAGGATGGGGGCATCTTCTCGGTGATGAAGGAAGCTCATATCATGTAGTCATGCAAGCATTTCGAAAAATTACCGCGGAAGCAGACCAAGCTTGCCCTCATTCTTCATTATCACGAGTTTTATTGCATGAAATTAGCGCGAAACGGGCAGAAGAGATAAAAGAATTCATATACCAGGCGAATAAGGGAGAAATTGCGGCATTATCAGTTGTGGTTTTTAGTGAAGCTGTAAAAGGGGATCAGGAAGCGCGGGAACATTTTTATCGGGCAGGGCAAGAGTTGGCGAAGCAAACAGCTCGCTTATATCATAAATTGCAATTGGCTCGTCCTCTAAAGCTCGCTAGTAAAGGCTCGCTTCTAGAAAAAAACTTGTATGTCCAATCAGAATATGAAAAGGTTCTTTCTTCGATGGTAGGTGATGTTGAGTGGATTCGGGATGAAAAAAATGTATCAGCAACTGGTGCACTTTCTCTTGCATCCCATTATATAGAAGAGGAGTAGGAGGTAGAGATCATAGCTAAATTAGCAGTTGGACTAATGTCTGGCACATCGATTGATGGAGTTGATGCGGCTCTTGTGCGTATCAATGGATCTGGACAGCAAACAGAAGTTGAATTACTTCATTTTATTACATTACCCTTTTCAAAAAGGGACAGGGAAGATATTCTTCGATGCACGGACCCTGAACATTCTAATGTGCCCTTAGTTTGTCATTTGAATTTTAGGTTAGGCTATTTATTTGCAAATGCTGTGCAGGAAGTATGCAGGAAAGCGGATCTCCCGCTGGAAAAATTAGATTTTATTGCTTCACATGGGCAGACAATTTATCATTTGCCACACGGAGAAGGGAGGTATGAAAGATCAACTTTGCAAATTGGGGAGCCGGCAGTGATCGCTTATGAGACCGGGGTGAATGTAATCTCAAATTTTCGCTCAATGGATATGGCTGCTGGTGGAGAAGGAGCACCACTTGTTCCATATGCAGATTATCTTCTATATCGAAGTGAAGACAAGGGAGTTGCATTGCAAAATATTGGCGGAATTGGGAATGTGACGGCGATTCCAAAAGAGGGGGTGTTGGATGATTTATTAGCATTTGATACAGGGCCCGGAAACATGATTATTGACCAAATTTGTCAGATAGTAAAAGGTGAACCATTTGATGATGGGGGCAAGTGGGCAGCTTTGGGGAAAGTACATTATCCCATTGTAGACACTTGGATGGAGAGTGGGTTCTTCACTAAACCACCACCTAAGTCTACAGGCAGGGAAGAATTTGGCCAACACTTTACCGAGAAAATTATTCGGGAACACCAGCAAATGACAGCGAATGATCTTATTGCTACGACAACCTATTTCACCGCAAAATCTATTGCAGATGGCTATCAAAGATTTATCCTTCCGCGGTTTTCAATTGATGAAATCATTGTGGGAGGGGGAGGTAGTTTAAATCAAACTTTATTGCAATTTATTCAAGAACTTTTGCCTGATATTACCGTTCGCACCCAAGAGGATCTTGGCTTTTCATCAGAAGCGAAGGAGGCGATTGCTTTTGCTATCTTGGGTAATGAAACAATGAATCTTCAGCCAGCAAATGTACCTAAAGCAACAGGCGCTTCCAAAGCTGTTGTGTTAGGCTCCATTACCTGGGGGTAGGTTTATTTAGATGTTGTAAGGCAAAATATGGAGGTGTTGAAATGTTTTTACATGAATTAACAAAATATATTGAAATTAAATTTTAGTCATGATACTGTGGAAGTAGCTTAATTCATTGCATAGTGGAGGTCACATATGAGGATCATTCCAATAGAAATGAGTAGAATAGATGAGTTTGTTCTACTCTGGAATACAGAGTGGGGCACTGAATTTCCGATGCGGAAGGAATTATTTAAGCAAAATAGTGTTGATGATGAAAATGTGTTTTTGAAAGCCTCCTTCATGGCAGTTAATGAAAATGAAGAAGTTGTTGGGATTATTATTTGTAAGCGCTGGCAGGAGGAGCTGGCAATAGAGATGAACCGATATGCTGCCTGGATACAAGTATTATTAGTAAGTTCAGAATATCAAGGTAAAGGGATTGGCACGTCTTTATTAACGCATGCGGAGCAAGCTGTACTAGAAGACGGTGCGACGGAGATTTTACTGGGGCGAGATCCATGGCATTACTTCCCAGGAATACCGGTGCAAGCACAAAAGTCTATTCAATGGTTTGAAAGAAAAGGGTACCAGAACATTTCCACAGATTATGATTTAATAAAAATCTATCAGGAGAATGAGTTCATTGAAAAACCTAGATTCCATAATGTAGAGGCAGAACTTTTAACATTAGCAGAGAAAGAAGAATTTCTGCAATTTTTAAAAAGAGTATTTCCAGGAAGATGGGAATATGAAGCCATTCATTATTTTGATAAAGGCGGAACAGGTCGGGAATTTGTTGTGCTGAAAAAGGAAGGTCGAATTATAGGGTTTTCCAGATTGAATGATCAACATTCTCCAATGATTGCTCAAAATGTCTATTGGGCTCCCTTGTTTCGGGAACCACTTGGAGGGATTGGACCACTTGGTATAGATCAAGGTGAACGTGGGAATGGTTATGGATTGGCTGTAGTTCAAGCAGCTTGTTATTTTTTAAGAGAAAGAAAGATTAATAGAATTGTGATTGATTGGACGGGATTAGTCAATTTTTATGCGAAATTAGGTTACGAGATTTGGAAGGAATATAAGAGCTACCGGAAGCCATTAGTAGATCATCCAACCCCATGACATAGGAAAGGCGTGTTGAAATGAAAATAAAACTTTCGGAATTAACAACGGAACAAGTAAATGAAAATTCAAAGGATATTGACCAAATGTCCACCTTACAAATGATCCAGCTTATGAATGAGGAGGATGAAAAGGTTATTGAGGCAGTAAAATCTGTCGTACCCTCAATCGCTGAAGCGACGGATCAAATCTATCATGCTTTACAACAAGGGGGGCGACTATTTTATATTGGCGCCGGAACTAGTGGAAGATTGGGGATTTTAGATGCTGCGGAGTGTCCACCTACGTTTTATACCCCACCTGAAATGGTGCAAGGAATTATCGCAGGTGGTAATCAAGCTATGTTTGTGGCGGTGGAAGGTGCAGAAGACCATCCAGAAGGAGGAGCACAGGATTTAAAAGAAAAAAAGCTAACCGCCAAAGATATTGTAGTGGGAATTGCTGCGAGTGGGAGAACTCCCTATGTGATTGGAGCACTTGAATATGCTCGATCGCTTGGTGTGAAAACGATTGGGCTTACTTGTAATCATGGTTCACCCATTGGAAAGCTTGCTGATTACTCTATTGAAGTAATTGTTGGTCCAGAGGTATTGACGGGCTCGACAAGATTAAAGGCAGCGACCGCTCATAAGATGGTGCTGAATATGTTTACAACGGTCTCTATGATTAAAATGGGGAAAGCTTATGAGAATCTAATGATTGATGTGCAGCCAACAAATAGTAAGTTAGTGGACAGAGCGCGGACTATGCTAATGACTATTACTGGGAAGACGTTTGAAGAAGCTAAAAAAGCATTGGAGGAAACGAATCTAAAGGTGAAACCAGCCATCGTTATGTTGGAGGCTGAAGTCTCATATGAAGAAGCTGTCGCTTATATAGATCAAGCAAAAGGTTTTGTAAGGAAGGCGATTGAACTTGCACAACAAACCAATGGTTAATATGTTAGATAATCAATTAAGGGAAAAAGTTTTAACTTTTCTAGAAAGAGAAATAACTGCTGCCAATATTCCTGGGGCATGCATTTCAGTTTCTAGAAATAGCCAAATGATCGTGAAAGAATGTATTGGCTCACGGACTTTGCATCCATCGCCACAACCAGTTGAAGAAGCAACGATTTATGATCTTGCTTCTTTAACAAAGGTAGTCGCGACACTTCCAGCTTTATTAAAGTTATTAGGTGAAGGAGCATTTCACTTAAAGGACCGGGTTTCCTATTTCCTACCACGCTTTGGAAATAATGGGAAGGAAGAAATCAGAATTGAGCATTTATTAACTCATACTTCTGGCTTGGCTGCTCACCGAAGATTTTATTTAGAAAATATAACAAAGGGGCAAATTATCGAGAGAATATGTGCTGACACCTTAGTAGAAGAACCAGGGAAAAGAGTGATTTATAGTGATCTAGGGTTCATATTATTAGCGAGAATCATTGAAGAGATAAGCCAACAATCTTTTGAAAGTTTTGTAGACCAATATATTTTTAAGCCTTTAGATATGAAGGAAACAGGCTTTAATCTGTCCTTACCTAAGGAGCGATTTGCGGCCACAGTCTATTCTGATGAACTTCATGATTTTAAATATGGAATTGTTCATGATGAAAATGCAGAAGCGATCGGTGGTGTAAGCGGGCATGCTGGGCTCTTCTCTACGCTCAATGATTTAACTAAATTCGCTTCCATGATTGAAAATGAAGGGGCTTACAATCAAAAAGGGATTTTAGATAAATCAGTTTTAGACTTGGCTAGAACAAATTTTACTCCATATGACCGAGAGGGAAGAGGTTTAGGGTGGCAATTGCAAAGTGAAGGAGCATTGGCGAGTGGCGATCTTTTATCTCGCCAAACATATGGGCATACAGGATATACCGGAACAAGTATCTGGTTCGATCCGCTGTCAAAGATAACGGTAATTCTATTAACCAATCGGGTACATGCCAAAAATCAAAATGGCATTCTTCGCCTAAGACCTAGATTGCATAATTTAATACATTCTCACCTATCAGCGAAGGGGGTGAGGGAACAGTAGTGAATCAGCATGGAATAAGAATGAAATGCAAGGGGGAGGAAAATGAAAAAGTTCTTAATTTTGATTGTAGCATTACTGTTAATCGTGTCAGGTTGTAGTGGGAAAGAGGCTGATGGTTCTGGTGGCGATGGTAAGAAAAAAGGCAAAAAAGATGTGATCACGGTTTGGACTTATCCACATTATCGCGAGAATGAAGAGACAGGGCAGCAAAGCTATGAAGAAGATTTGATCGAACTAATTAAAGAGGTAGAAGCAGAAAATCCAGACATTAAAGTTGAACATGAAATATTATCTTGGGCAGAGGGTCCGAAGAAATTTGATGTAGCCTTGAATTCTGGTAATCCTCCAGATATCTTTTTCTCTGTTATGGAGACAAAATTTATTGACACAGGATTAGCGGTCCCTCTTGATGATTACATGACTGATGAAGATTGGGAAGATATGGAGCAATTTGCGATTGATAACTTTTCTACTGATGGAAATCTCTGGGCGATCTCCCAATGGATCTCGATTCATACTTGGGGTGGGAACCGTGGGTTAATGGAAGAGGCTGGAGCGGATGTTGATAAAATCATGAAAGATGGTTGGACTTGGCAAGAATTTTACGAGATTGCTGACAAGATTTCCAAAATGAAGAACAAGGACGGCAAAAAAATCTATGGATTTTCTACCGCTGGTGATACTGAAACGTACGAACATCTAATGAGGAATAATGGCGTTCTACGTACTGTTGATGAAGATGGGAAGTTTCTTTGGGATGGCGATAAAGCAATTGAAACAATGGAATTCATGAAAAAAATGATGGATGAAGGCATTATGCCAAAAGAAACAGCTGGATTTGATAGTCAAAAAGTAATTGATATGTTTGGAGATGTAGAAGTAGGTATTTACGGACGTACAGGTCCTTATCAAGTTAGATTTAATGATAATCGTAATGAAGAAATCGATGCCGGAAAAATAGATGGAGAAAAAATCGATTTTGTCTTACTGCCATTCCCACATAATGAAGGGGAGAAGGAAGTCGCTACTGGTGGCGGTGGTGGAATGTGGTTGTTTAAGCAGAAAAAATACAAAGGTGATGAACATACTGAAAACGCAGCCAAAGTATTAAAGCATTTAACAGGAACAAAATCGAGTATTGCAGCTGCAACGATGTTTATCCCACCTGCAAGAAAGTCCGGCCAAGAAATGTATGCAGACTTACTCCAGCTTGAAACAGAGAATGGCCAATTTATCCAGAGGACATTGGATTATGTAGTCCCTGGGGCGAAATTAGACCCAGATTTAGCACAGAAATATGCACAGCTTAAAAATGATGGAATTACACCGAAATTCCAAGGGTTTATCTCAGGTGAACTAACACCAGAAGAAGCAGTGGAAGAATGGACGAAAGTGGCCGATCAACTTCTTAAGTAGAAGCCGTTAGCACAATGAGGCTGGGACAAAAGTGTTTTCGCTTAAGTAAAGTCCGAACTTTTAGCGTGAAAATAACCACTCCGGAAATATACTTTGCTTTCCGAAGGCCTACAGGATGTGGGTCATGCAGGCGCTGCGCCAGGATGGCGCAAATTTAGCCTGCGTTTCCCAGCGGCAAGCCTCCGGGGTCTTGTCGAACTCTTACTTCCCGCAGGAGTTTACGTATATTCCCGCCGATAAGGAAATGCAATATTCGCTTTTGAGGCTTAGCATTTAGTTATGTCCCAGCCTCATTTCAGGAAATACGACTCGGATCAACTTTGCCACAAGACGTGGCGACCTTGCGTTTTTGTTCCTGTGTAGAAAATTATAAATTTCTACCTTGTGGATAAGTTTATATGGAGATTATAATCGTCCAGCTCCAGCGCCTAGCAAACTTTCAGTATCTTCCTACGATCAGTCAACATCAGTTCGCCTTTCAGGCACACTGTGTTTCCTTTATCTTAGGCCAACAGGATGTTGGTCAGAACAGCGTTGCGAAAGGACGGCGCGTCTTTAGCTGTTCATCCTTATTATAAAAGTTTGTACGTCGCTAAACAGGCGCTTGCGTTTTGTTCAGAAAGGAGATGAAGTAATGGCCACTTCAGTGGTGAAGTCTACCTCCAATGGGGGAAGCTTTAAACAATTTATTAAAGATTATGGTTGGTGTTATGCCTTTATAGCATTACCTTTACTGCTATTTCTCATCTTCACAGTCTATCCTCTTATCACAGCGTTTGTGATGAGTTTCCAAGAATATGGGATTATGGAATCAAAATTTATTGGACTGGATAATTATAAGTATCTATTGAAGAATGAAATATTTTGGAAGGCCATGAAAAACACAACCATTTATACATTAGGAACAGTCCCAGTCAATATTATTATTACTTTTTTTCTTTCTTTAATGATTTTTCCGCTCAATCAAAGATCACAAACTTTCTTTAAGGCATCGTTTTACCTACCTGCTGTTACCTCAGGGATTACAATGTCCTTGATCTGGTTATGGATGTTTGATCCAACACAGTCAGGGCTTGTCAACATTGTGTTAGGATGGTTTGGTTTTGACCACCAATTATGGTTAGCAAGTTCTAAATCGGCTTTATTTTCTCTTATGTTAATGACTTATATCGGGGGACATGGGAGTGGAGTTATTTTATATTTAGCAGCAATGGGAGGGATCCCAAAGTCACTTTATGAAGCGGCGGATATTGATGCGGCGAGCTGGTGGTCTAAGCTGAAAAATATTACTTGGCCACTATTGAAGCCGACAACACTTTATATGTTGATAACAGGTGTCATCGGTTCTTTCCAAGTTTTTGAAGCAACGTATGTTATGACACAGGGAGGACCAAACTTTGCTACAACAACTATCGCGTTCCTTATTTACCAACATGCTTTTGAATATTATCAGTTTGGCCTTGCTGCAGCAGAAGCCTTTATTTTAGGTTTTATCATCATTGTGATATCTGTATTGCAGTTTAAATACATGGCCAGTGACGTTGAATACTAGGGGGGATAAAGATGGAGCTAAAATCCGCAACTGAATCCCAATATCAAGTAAGATTAGACGAAAAAAAGGATTTGCAAAGAAAGATTTGGAAGCGTATTGGCCTTACGATCGTCTATCTATTACTTGTTTTGTGGGCTGTGTTTACCTTTGTGCCATTGCTATGGATGATTTCTTCCTCATTTAAGGATTCATCGGCTATTACATCGGTACCACCTGAACTTATTCCTAAAAATCCAACCTTGGATGCATATAAGCGGATTTTTCAGGTTGGTGGTCTAGGACGTTGGTTTTTAAATAGTACGATTATTGCCACGGTCAGTACAGTGATTAATGTATTCTTTGCATCATTAGCAGGTTACGCCTTTTCAAAGCTACGCTTTCCAGGAAGAAATGCTATCTTTTGGGTTTTATTATCATCGATGATGATCCCGGGGCAAGTTACGCTTATACCACTATATATTTTAGTTGTCGATAGTTTCCAAATGGAGAACACTTATTTTGGCATTATTGTACCTGGAATGGTGGCAGTTGGTAGTATCTTCCTAATGAGACAATTCATGGGTTCTTTGCCTAGCTCTTTAATTGATGCAGGCAGAATTGATGCCTGTAGTGAATTTGGAATTTTTTGGAAAATTATTTTACCAATTTCTAAGCCAGGTCTGGCCGTTTTAGGGATTTTTACCTTTGTGGCTCATTGGAACAACTTTTTTTGGCCATTTTTAATTACGAACACAAATAGTATGAGAACGCTTCAGGTTGGTTTGACGAGTTTTCGTTTTGAAAACTTGCAAGATTATGGAGCGATGATGGCTGGCGCAGTATGCAGTGCCGTACCCATGATTATTGTTTTCTTAGCATTACAGAAATATTTCTTACAGGGAATTACAATTGGAGCTGTGAAAGGTTAGGAGGGGCAAAATAATGGCTGAAGTGAAATTTGAGAATATCGTAAAAGAATTTGAAGATGCGAATAAGGGAAAGGTATTGGCGGTCAATGATGCCAATTTTGTCGTACATGATAAGGAATTTTTAGTATTTGTCGGGCCGTCTGGATGTGGGAAAACAACTTCCCTTCGGATGGTTGCTGGTCTGGAGCGTCAAACAAGCGGTGATATATATATAGGAGATCGTTTAGTGAATAAAGTCCATCCAAAGGATCGAGATATAGCCATGGTATTCCAAGATTACGCCCTTTATCCACATATGACGATCAGAGAAAATTTAGCATTCGGTTTGAAAAATTTAAAAACCCCGAAGGCAGAAATAGAAAAGAAAATTACAGAAGCTGCCTCCATCTTAAGTATTGAGAATTTATTAGATCGGAAGCCGCGAGAATTAAGTGGTGGACAGAAACAAAGAATTGCAGTGGGGCGGGCCATTGTAAGAAATCCAAGTGTATTCCTGTTTGACGAACCTCTTAGTAATCTCGATGCGAAACTGCGTGTGCAGATGAGAGTAGAGCTATCAGAATTGCATAAACGATTAGGCGCGACGATTATTTACGTTACTCACGATCAGGTAGAGGCTATGACACTGGGACAAAGGATTGTTGTCATGAATGCCGGAAAAATTCAACAAATTGCCACACCAGAGGAGTTATATGAAAATCCTAATAATATGTTCGTGGCTGGATTTATCGGATCACCGCCGATGAACTTTGCGAAGGCACGTTTAGAGGGGAATCAACTCCATACAGCTACACATACATTTACCGTACCTAAGGGGAAATTAGTAGGTTACAAGAAGTACGATGGGAAAGAAGTGATCATGGGTATTCGTCCAGAGGATATCTTATCGACACAACTTATGCCATCTGTACCGACTGAGAATGTCATCAAAGCGAATTTAAAAGTAGTGGAACATTTAGGCGCAGAATTGCTAATCTATTTTGATATTGGTAATGATCAATTAACTGGCAGAGTAAGTGCAGATGCAAAATATAAACCACTTACCCAAGTAGATTTATATTTTAACTTAAAGAAAATGCAGTTATTTGATCCGGAAACACAGCAAAGGATTTAATAATCTAGGAAGGGGGATCTCCATGTTATCAATTAGTAAACTACTAAAAAAAACAGGACATCAAATTTTCATTAATATTTTAACGGTCATGGGTGTTAGTGTAGGTTGGTCTTTATTCCTTGTTCCAGTTCTTTTTATTCTTCCATATCATTTAGCTTTAATCTTTTTTGCCCTTACCTTTATACCGGTTACAGTTGCCGTTTATGCCGTCATTCATCACTTATTATCAAAAAACAAGGCATCCCTTGCCTTGTTTGTCCGCTTTTTCTTTCGCTATTATAAAAGGGCGTTATTGTTAAGTGTCTTTTTCCTACTTGCTGTACTCATTCCTATATCTGAATGGTGGTATTATTTAAAAATCAATGATAGTTACTTTATTTTTATCTTTGCTACCTTTCAAACCTATTTCTGCTTAACATTTCTAGCTACCCAAGTGTATGCCATTCCATTCCTTGTGATCAAGGATTTGGGTACCTTTGCCGCTATGAATCAATCAATCAAGCATTTCATGCAACACAAGGGATATACGATCGGTTTATTTATCCAAATCCTTTCTGTAACAGCATTATTATCATTAACAGTGATTGGCTTCTTTCTACTATATATTGGAATGTTAGCTGTCTTTGTTTTAAATGCAACGAACAATCTTCAATTACATCATCAACAGAAAAACGAGCAATCTGAGAAGCATCCCATTTTGATTAATGAACAATAAAGAATTCGATAGGAGGAGTTTTGATGAAACTAGCTGTAGTTGGAGCTCATTGCGGAGATGCAGAAATTCAAGCAGGTGCCATTGCTCATAAGTATGCCAAGGCTGGGCATGAAGTGACATTTGTTCATCTAACAGCAGGGGAGAAAGGGAATCCTCCGCATATATCAGTGGAGGATTACCGCAAGCAAAAAATAGCCGAATCTGAGAAGGTGGCGGAGGTGCTCGGAGTCGAGACAATCACTTTAGATTATAAAGATGCTGAACTTGTCTTTGATGATGAGATTATAACAAGAGTTGCCACTCTGCTAAGGAGAATTAAACCAAATGTTGTGATTACTCATTGGGAAAATAGTATCCACTCTGATCATGCCCTATGCTGTAAAATTGTGCAGGCCGCTCAATTAAAGGCAGGTTTACCTGGATTCGATCTGGAAGGGTTACCACCTCATTATTATGGGATTTACCATAGTGAAAATTGGGAGGATATGGAGGGGTATGTTCCAGATATATATGTAGATGTATCTGAAGAGTTTGCTACCTACTTGGAAGCTCTATCCCATTATTGGTTCATTATGAATTCTTCTTCTTTTCGCTATTACGATTATTATGAAGCATTAGGAACTGTAAGAGGCTGTGTGAATCGTACAAAATATGCCCAAACCTTAAAGTTCCCAACTGGTAGCAATGTACGTAAAGGAGCCTATATTCCTGGTTATGAATTGTAAGGAGATAGAGACGTTCAAAAAGTCTGGTGAACATGATGTATTATGAAGAGGAAGTTGACTAAGCATAGAGATGTTTTGGGGGTTAGCCTTGGAATTGCTGGCTGTACTTCAGCTAACTTCGTCCAGTTTACCCTCGTTTTTGAATAGCCGCAAAAAGGTTTAGTAAATGAGAGAGGTGAAAAAATGAAGATCGGATTAGATCTTTTTTTGGAAAAAGATTATCAAACATTTGTGGGGAAGAGAATTGGACTACTAACTAATTTAACAGGGGTAAATGGAAGACTTATACCTGCAATCGATTTATTTCATGAGCATGATGGGATTGAATTAACCGCATTATATGGACCTGAACACGGAATTCGCGGTGATGCGAAAGAAGGTGAAGAGGTTGCATCCTCGATTGACCCCTATACGGGTATACCCGTATTTAGTTTATATGGAGAAACAAAGAAGCCGACTAAGGAAATGTTAGATTCCGTGGACACTATCGTATTTGATCTACAAGATATTGGTTCGAGATATTTTACATACATTTATTCAATGGCTTATGCGATGGAAGCGTGTGCAGAATATGGCAAGCAATTTGTTGTTCTGGATCGTCCTAACCCGATTTCAGGTATCCCAATGGAAGGGAATCTAATAGAACAAGATATTCGTTCTTTTGTTGGCTTATATCCTATCCCAAATCGCCATGGCATGACAGTAGGGGAACTGGCCCAATTCTTTAATTATGAAATGGGGATTCATTGTAATTTGACGGTGATTCAAATGGAGGGCTGGGATCGCTCTTTATATTATGATGAAACGGACTTATTTTGGGTGCCATCTTCGCCAAATACGACAGGTGTCGATATGACGATCTTATATCCTGGAACTTGTTTAATCGAGGGGACAAATATTTCGGAAGGAAGGGGAACAACAAAACCATTTGAATATATAGGGGCTCCTTTTATGGATGGCTACCACTTTGCTAGAACATTTAATGATAAAAAGTTACCTGGTGTTTTAGCTCGCCCGATTTCTTATAGGCCCAATATCCAGAAATATAAAGGCGAGGTGTGTGAAGGAGTGCAATTACATATTGTCGATCGTCATCAGTTCCAATCCTTCCAAACGGGTTTGACCGTCTTAGAGTTAATAGCAGAAATGTATCCAAATAATTTTCGCTTTAACCAGAACGAAACAGGGAAATACTTTTTCGATTTACTCGCAGGTAGCAGTACATTACGCGAAATTATTTTAAAGGGGAAGTCGCAAATCTTTTTAGAAGATTGTCAGAAACAGCTTGAACAATTTGCAAAGCAGCGAGGACCATATCTATTATATTAGCGGAAAATGGGAGTAGAAGGGGGATAAAATATGTTCCAGTATCGTCATTATGAAGCAGGGGATGAGGAGAATTTAGTTGATCTATGGAATCAAAGTTTAACTAAAGACCCGATTACAGCCAAAAGGTTCCGCCAGCTTGTTCTCCTAGACGCCAATTTTGACCCAAAGGGTTTGCGTCTAGTCTTCGAAAATGAGCAAATGATTGGTTGTGCCTATGGGATAAGGAGATTGCTACCTATGTATGGAACAGATTTGGAAGAGGATAATGGCTGGATTCCTTTTTTCTTTGTTCATCCTGAATTCCATAATCAAGGGATAGGAACAAGGTTACTAGAAGAAGTGATAACATTTTTTCACTCTGCAAGTCGGAAAAATATCTATTTTGCCTCATATGCACCCAACTATATTTTGCCTGGAATTGATGAGAAAGCTTATCCTACAGCCTTTAAATTTTTGCAAAAACAAGGATTTGAGCAACTATATTCTCCAGTTGCAATGGACCGAAATTTGGTTAACTATGAATATCCTCAAGAGGTTCGAAAATTAAGACAAAAGCGGCTAAAGGAGAATTATACTTTTTCTCAGGCGGCAGATGGAGATTTATATGAAGTGATTCAATTTGCAAATCAAGTATTTAATCCTGATTGGGGAAGAGCAATACGGGAAGGTGTTTTACAAGGTTTGCCAATGGAAAGGATTATAGTTGCAAGAAAAGAAAGGAAAGTGGTAGGATTTTGTATATATGGCGGTTATGAAGGGATTCCAGAAAGATTTGGCCCCTTCGGCGTTGCACCAGATCAGCAAGGAAAAGGTTTAGGGAAAATTCTATTACACGAAGCTCTGCAAAGTATGCGCTCTGAAGGATTGCATGGTGCATGGTTTTTATGGACAGGTGAAAAAACAGCTGCAGGCTATTTATATAAAAAAACTGGTTTTTCCGTGACTCGGCAGTTCCATGTAATGAAAAAAACATTGAGTTAGGATTGAATTCTATGTCATATGCAACAGGTGGATTAGTCATGCTTTCTGAAATGCTTCCAAAATTGCCCCCATCAGAAAGAAAAATTGCTTCATATATGTTGGAAAATCCTAGGGAGTCTATTTCATTAACAGCGAGTGAATTAGGTAAAAGAAGTTCAACAAGCAGTGCGGCAGTCATCCGATTATGTAAATCTCTTGATTTAAAAGGGTTGCAGGAATTAAAACTACGAATTGCAGGAGATTTGCAAAAGGAGCCCTCTAATGAGATTCGGGATATTGAACCGAACGAATCGAAGTACTCTATTATTGAAAAGATGACGGCGAATAGTATCCAAACATTAAAGGAAACAGCAGAATTATTAAGTGCAGATGAGTTATCAAAAGCAATTAAGGTGATTGAGAAAGCGCCAACGGTTCACTTTTTTGGAGTAGGGGCATCTTATATTAGTGCGGAAGATGCTCAACAAAAATTTCTCAGAATCAATAAAAATGCGACAGCTTTCAATGATGTCCACATGGCAGCGACGTCTGTAGCGAATGCTAAGAAACATGACGTAGTAGTCGGAATTTCGTTCTCTGGAAATACGTATGAAGTAGCAAAAATTTTAGAACTAGCTAATAAACAGGGAGCCACTACGATTAGCCTAACAAAATATGGCTCATCGATCGTCTCAGAACAGGCGGATATACGTTTATATATTTCAGCGACAAAGGAACCAACTTTCCGCAGTGGGGCAACCTCTTCTAGAATTGCACAACTTCATGCAATCGATATCCTGTTTATGTGTGTAGCTTCTCAGCAATATGAACAAGCAATTACTTCAATAGATGAAACGAGAGAGGCAATTCACTTTATCCAAAAAAGCCAATCTTCCCGTTCACGAAAATGAGATGATTAAGTAGAAAGACGACATTGGGGAGCACAATGCCGTCTTTTTTTGCGTGATAATAATAACCTTTGCTAAAGATAAATCCAGCGACTAATTTCAAATATGTTCAGGAATGAATTCATCGGCATTGTGTTAGGATGGCACGCTCTTAGCCGTGTTCTTCTGTAACCTCTGAAGCCATGAGGAAGGAATAGATCCCTTGTTGATCTAAAGTTATTTGTTTATTAAGGCACATGTATTTTGTTATGGGAAAAACATACAAAATTTGGCTTTTCTAGGGAAAGAGGCTCATAGGAAGGCTCTATCCCCCAAATCAAGTGAACCGGCGGAAACAGTGTTCAAAGAAGGGGCCTATGTCCCCCAAATCAAGTGAACCGGCGGAAACAGAGTTCAAAGAAGGGGTCTATGTTCCCGAAATCGAGTGAACCGGCGGAAACAGTGTTCAAAGAAGGGGTCTATGTTCCCGAAATCGAGTGAACCGGCGGAAACAGAGTTCAAAGAAGGGGCCTATGTTCCCGAAATCGAGTGAACCGGCGGAAACAGAGTTCATAGGAGGGGTCTATGTCCTCAAAATCGAGTTGAAAAGTGGTCTATGAGCCAAGACAAATCGGAAAGTAAACTATAGGGGAGATCTAGGAACTTTCGCTTATCCATTTCGTAATTCAATGTCCAGACTCTCACTTTTGTTTCATACCTTTACCAAAATTTCATATACATAGCTCTAATTCCTTACTTGCCATACTGCCTATTACTTCCCAATCCTTTGTTGTTAATGGAGAAAGTTTTAAGATGAATGTCAGAAATACATTTAACCGCATAGGCTAGTGTGGAGGAAGTTCATCGGATAGGAGATGATGAAATGAGCGAAAATATTTTACGATATTTTGCAGGAGGAAATACAGCTAAGGGTTTCTACAGTCTATATGATTCGAATTTAGCGGATATAGAAAGAGTTTTATTATTAACCGGAAGATCTCAACGGGAAAAATCAGAGATAATGGAACAGCTGTTAAATAAATGGAAAGATCAAGCATGCTTCATCGAAATTATTTACAGAGCTAATCATCCTGACCAAGTTGAAGGATTTATTATTCGTGAAAAGGGCTTTGCGATTATTGATGCAGATCCGCCCCGGATCATTGGTGAGGAATATGTGGGGCCACAATGGGAAACTCTTGACCTTGAACAAGAAGATCGGACAGCAAATCTTGGAGAAAATCAGCAGATATTGGATTCATTACAAAGAAAAATACAAGAACAGTATGCTGAAGCCTACAAGGCATATGCGAAAGCTCTGCGGATACACGATGATTGGGAAGACATTTATATTGGAAGAATGAACTTCACTCAGGCCGATCAAGTAACAGAAGCCCTTCTAGCTAAATTATTTGCGGATACGGATAAAGTGACAACAAAAAAATCGAAGATATTGCGACGTTTCCTAGGTGCTGCTACTCCTGTAGGTGCTGTGGATTTCGTAGACAATATTACGGAGGGGTTGCAAAATAGATATTTCTTAAAAGGGAGAGCTGGAACAGGAAAATCAACATTATTAAAGAAAGTTGTTGCAGAGGCAGAAAAGCATGGGTATGATCTAGAGATTTATCAATGTGGGTTTGATCCGGAAAGTCTTGATATGGTGTTAATCCGTGAGCTAGGCTGGGCGGTTTTTGATAGTACCTCTCCGCATGAATATTTCCCAGATCGTCCCGGAGACTCCATCATTGATATGTATGAACTTACTGTGGCACCGGGGACTGATGAAACCTTTGCGGAAGAAATTGCTCATATTGAAGCGAAATACCGAGAGCAAATGCAATTAGGAAAAAAACACTTAGCTGAGGCGCAGACAGTATTAGAACAGTTAGAAGACTTGTATTCAAAATACTTCGATCATTCTCGTATTGCCAATATCTATTATGAAGTAGAACAATCATTGTCAATATAGAAAATATTAATGGGGCGTTTCACCAAAACGCTCCCTTTGGAGATCATTCTACAATTCAGTACAAAGTAGTAGTAATCGTAGAATTTGATAATCATAGTTTTATAACTTTAAGAAACTTTATAATTACATTTCCAAAGATTCCTCTTTCATTCCCTTTTAGATAATGATAAAATAAATATACTGGTAATGACAACATGATGTGGTTGGATAAAGGAGAGAAATGATGCAGAAAGACAATCGGCTGCCCCTGTATTATCAATTAATGGATATCCTTGTGGGAAAGATAGATGCAGGCGAATTAAAAGAGCATGATCGCCTTCCATCAGAGCGGGAGTTATGCGAGATGTACGATGTCAGTCGTACTACCGTAAGGCAAGCAATGCAGGAATTAGAAAAAGAAAATTATATATACAAACAGCATGGAAAAGGGACTTTCGTTTCCCCGAAAGTTATTAATCAAAGTTTGGTTAAGTTCTATAGTTTTACCGAGGAAATGAAGAAAATTAATAAAGTTCCTTCAACAAAAGTTTTGGCCTTTGAAAGGATTGGTTGTGAAAGTAAATTGGCAATCAAGATGGGTCTTGTAGAAGGAGAGCAATTATATAAAATTACTCGTTTAAGATTAGCAGATGATATACCTATGCTATACGAAATTTCTTATCTCCCTGTAAGTAAGTTCCCAGATTTACAAGTGGAGTCACTAAAGAAACAACCAATGTATACGATTTTTCGTGACTTATATCAAGTCCGTTTAACGAAGGCAAGTGAACGATTTCGAGCAGTGCCTACGACAAAGGAAGAGGCTGATTTATTGCAAATAAATGAAAATGAGCCAAGTTTATTAATCGAAAGACTTACTTATGAAGATGAAATGGTTGTAGAGTATACATCTACAATTGCCAGGGGGGACAAATTTACCTACTCAGTGGAATTGAACTAACACTGAGTAAGTAAAGATTTAACTGGTAATGACAACACTACACGAGAGGAAGGATATGAAATGAACAATTATTCAAAAGAAATGACACATACAAGAAGAGAAATTGAGCAGCAACCAGAATTGTGGGTTAAAACGATTCAACAGTTTTCTGAGGAAAGGGGAAAATTGGAGCAATACCTTCATGCCATTGAGCAAAAACATTCCCAAGTAAGGGTTATTTTTACAGGTGCAGGAACAAGTGCATTTATCGGTGAAACGATTTATCCGCATGTGCGCGGAGCCATTCGAAATAGGGGATGGGAAGCGGAGACGATCTCGACAACGAATCTAACAGCTAATCCGTATTTATTTTTAGACAAAGACATTCCCACAATTATGGTTTCCTTTGCACGTTCCGGTAATAGTCCTGAAAGCGTTGCAGCAGTGGAATTAGCGGAAAAGCTTGTGGATGAATTTTATGAGATTACCATTACCTGTAATCAAGATGGAGCACTCGCAAAACGTAAGCAGGGAGAAGATCGGCAACTTGTGCTTATTCTTCCGGAAGAGTCTAATGATAAAGGATTAGCGATGACAAGTAGTTACTCTACGATGGTCTTGACGGCTTTGTATTTATTCAGTGAGGATAAAGCAAACTTTTCAAAGGCAATGACCGAAGTTTCTAAAGCTGGAAAAGAAATGCTAAACAAATGTACGGAGCTGATCCCGAGATTAGTAGAAGAAAATTTTTCTAGAATCGTGTATTTAGGTTCAGGTGTATTCGAAGGCTTAGCTAGGGAGTCCGCTCTTAAGTTCCTTGAGTTAACAGCAGGACGTTTCCCAACAATGTTTGATACATCCCTAGGGTTTCGCCATGGACCAAAATCGATTTTAAGTTCTCAAACAATGGTGGTTGTCTATTTATCTAATCATTCGTATACGAGAAAATATGATCTTGATATTTTAAAAGAAATTTATGCAACGGAAGAAAGAGGAAAAGTTGTTGCTATTTCTGGTATACAAGATGTTGAAGTTGAAAAATATAGTGATTACCAGATTACGATTCCTTTATCTGACATAGAAGATATTGCACTTGCATTACCTTATGTAATTTTTGCCCAATTATTTGCTTATGAAAAATCACTTCATACTGGAATTTCACCAGATAATCCATCCCCAACAGGTGTAATTAGCCGGGTTGTTCAAGGTGTTCAAATCTATCCTTTTAAGGGGGAAATATAGAATGACAACATCAACATTAAATATTTTTCAACGAGCACAAGAGGGGAAATATGCTATACCTGCTTTTAATGTTCATAATTTGGAAATTACTAAGGCGGTCCTTGAAACGGCGGAGGAAATGCAATCTCCAGTCCTATTGGCTGCTACTCCAGGGACAGTTAAATATGTAGGGGGTGAATTTTTAGCTGGAATAATGGAAGCGGCTAGGAATAAGTATAAAATTCCGTTTGAAGTCCATTTAGATCACCATGAAAATGTTGCTGATATTAAGAGAATGATTGATCTGGGAGTTGGATCTGTGATGATTGATGCGAGTCATCATCCCTTTGAAGAGAATATCAGCATTGTCCAAGATGTAGTTGCATATGCTCGGCCGAAGGGGGTACTTGTTGAAGCAGAGCTAGGGCGCTTAAGTGGAATGGAAGATGATATGAGTGTCGATGAGAAAGACGCCATTTATACTAATCCAGATCAAGCAAAGGAATTTGTGGAGCGAACTGGTATTGATACTTTGGCAGTTGCGATTGGAACAGCACATGGTTTATATCAGGGAGAACCTAAATTAGATTTAGAGCGCTTGCGGGAAATTCATGAGGCAGTTGATATTCCACTAGTTCTTCATGGTGCCTCTGGAATTCCAGATACTTTAGTTCATGAAACAATTCGCTTAGGAATTTGTAAAGTTAATGTTGCAACAGAATTAAAAAATGCCTATGTTGCTGGATTAAGAAGCTATTTATTGGCTCATAAGGATGAAAACGATCCACGGAAATATTTTAGTGTGGCCATTGCTGATCTAAAGAAGGTCGTGAAAAGTAAGATTATAATGTGTCAAAGCGCACAGAAAGCGTAGGTTGTAAAAATGATAGTGACAATTACCTTAAATCCTGCGATAGATATCGCCTACAAAGTGAATCATTTTAGGATAGGACATGGACATCGTGTAGAGCGTGGAAGAAAAACAGCAGGTGGAAAAGGCCTTAATGTCTCTCGTGTCTTAAAAAGATTAGGGGATAGCCCTGTTTGTACAGGATTTTTAGGTGGGATTAATGGAAAATGGATTATGGACCAACTTGAACATGAGGGACTTGATCAAACTTTTATTGAAATAAAGGATGAGACGAGAACATGTCTTGCCTTTTTAGATGAGGAAAACGGAAACCAGACAGAGTTAATGGAAAAAGGTCCGTTCGTCTCTGCAGAAGAGCAGGAAGAGTTTGAAGAAACTTTGAAACAACTTATGAGTGAGGCGAGCCTGATCATCGCATCTGGAAGTTTGGTTTCTGGTATTCCAGTTTCTTATTACCGAGAAATATCTGAATGGGCTCATGCCGCCCGTATCCCAATTTTATTGGATACAAGCGGAGAGGCACTTGAAAAAGGGATTGAAGGAAAGCCATTTTTGATCAAACCGAATAAAGCGGAACTCTGTAAATATATGAATCAAGCTAATTTATCGATAGATGAGCTAATTGCTGCCGCTAAAAATATATGTGCTCAAGGGGTAAGGTATGTACTTCTATCTCTTGGGAAAGATGGAGCCATTCTTGTGGGGGACGATCAAATTTTGAGAGCCGAAATTCCCACTGTCCCAGTTGTAAATGCCGTCGGCTCTGGTGATAGCATGGTGGCAGGTATGGCTTATGGCCTGCAAAAAAAGTATTCACTTGAAGATTGTCTTAAATGGGCTTGTGCTTGTGGTATAGCCAATGCAATGGAATGGGAGACAGGGACTATCCAGCCTCATGCTGTCCAAGAATTACTAGAAAAGATACAGATCAAACAAGAAGCGAAATTATAATCAACCCTTTTTCACGTTCTAAAATGTAAGCCATTTCTAGTTTAAAAGAGTAATGGGGTGTCAGGTATGAAGAAGCCAAATATTTTATTGATTACGAGTGATCAGCAGCATTTTAATACGATCGGTGCCTTTAATTCGGAAATTTCTACACCAAATTTAGATCGCCTCGTTCATGAGGGGACTACATTTCAACGCGCCTACTGTCCGAATCCGACATGTACGCCAACACGCGCTTCCATTATTACTGGGATGTACCCAAGTCAACATGGGGCTTGGTCGCTAGGAACAAAATTATTAGAGGATCGATTAACCGTAGGGGAAATCTTTAGAAAACATGATTATCAAACAGCTCTTATTGGCAAGGCCCACTTTCAACCAACTAATAGTACAGAAGAATATCCGTCCATTGAATCTTATCCGTTGTTAAGTGATTTAACATATTGGAAGAATTTTAATGAATCTTTCTATGGCTTCAATCATGTAGAGCTTGCTAGAAACCATACGAATGAACATTTGGTTGGTCAGCATTATGCATTGTGGTTGGAAGAAAAAGGCTGTCTTAATTGGCGTGATTATTTCCTTGCTCCTACTGGACAGATGGACCCGAACGAAAAGTACAAATGGGCAATTCCAGAAAAGTATCATTATAATACCTGGATTGCTGAACGAACAAATGCATTGTTGGAACAGTATCAAGAGAACAATCAGAACTTCTTTTTATGGTCGAGCTTTTTTGATCCTCACCCACCTTATTTAGTTCCGGAACCATGGGATACGATGTATGATCCTGAGCAATTGACGATACCAAAAGGAATAGAAGGGGAGCATGAGGATAAACCTCCCCACTTTAAAATGACCCAAGAAGCTAATCCTAACTTTTCAAGTTATCGTGAAACCGGATTTGGCATTCATGGATATATTTCTCACAAAGTGGATGAGAGCGACCATAAGAAATTGACAGCTACCTACTATGCAATGGTCAGTATGATGGATAAATATATTGGGGAAATTTTAAATAAATTAGATGAACTAGGGATTGCTAACAATACGATTATTGTTTTCACGAGTGATCATGGCCATTTCTTTGGCCAGCATGGGCTTCAATATAAAGGGGGCTTTCATTATGAAGATTTAATTAAAATCCCTTTTATTGTCCGTTATCCCGAAGCCGTACCCGCAGGGGAAGTTTCAAATGCGATGCAAAGTTTAGTTGATTTAGCTCCCACATTTTTAAGTGCAGCCAATATCCCAATTCCTGCTCAAATGACGGGTGTAGACCAACTGGATGTATGGAAAAATCAGAAATCCCAAGCTAGAGATCATATTATCTGTGAATTCCGACATGAACCAACAACTATTCACCAAAAAACATATGTTGATGATAGATATAAATTAACCGTCTATTATAACCAGACATATGGAGAACTATATGATTTGCAAGAAGATCCTCAGGAATATATAAACCATTGGGATGATTCAGACTACCAATCTATTAAACAGGAATTACTTTTAAAATATATTTGGGCAGAACTGGGAAAAGAGTCGATGGCAATGCCACGGATAGCTCATGCTTAATAGTTAAAATCATCAAGGGAAATGAGCGAAAAAAATTTAGGGGGGATTATGATGCAATTTCAATTAACAGATTCATTGGAAAAAGTTTTTCCGGATAAACATCCACGGATTTGGACGGAAAAAAGCGCAAGTCTCTTTCAGAATGAGCAATATTCGTTTCAAATTGCTTATCAGCATGTGGGGACTGAAGATAGTTTTGTTCAACTTCAAGCGGAAACAGATGCAGTTGCTATCACGCTTAGTCACGTAAAAAATGTACCTTCTGATTTACCTGCTTATCCTGATCGGCACGATGATAATTATTTATCCATTGAACCAGGATTATATCCAGACCTACTAGAGCCGATTAGAGAGAATAAAATAAAATTGCAAGCAGGTGGTTGGAATGCAATCTGGATTGATGTCCAACCAAAGCAACAAGTTTCGGGAGAGCAATTGATCAAGATCAAGCTGCTAGACGAAAAAGGGCAATGTCTTTATGAAGATGCGGTAAACATATTTGTTTATCCGTATGAGTTACCGAAACAGAAGTTAATCCATACGGAATGGTTTCACGGGGACTGTTTAGCTGATTATTACCAAGTAGAAGTATTTTCCGAGAAACATTGGGAAATTCTTGAAAACTTTATTCAAGCTGCAGGAGAAAATGGCGTCAATATGTTGCTTACTCCAATATTTACTCCTCCATTAGATACAGAAGTAGGAGGAGAAAGAACAACCATTCAGTTAGTGCAAATGGAATATCAGAATGGAAAATATATATTTGACTTTTCATTATTAAAACGGTGGTTAGAAATATGCGAGCGCCATCATATTAAATATCTGGAAATGGCTCATTTATTTACTCAATGGGGGGCAGAATTTACGCCAAAGATCATCGTAAAAGAAGACGGAAAATTAACGAAAAAATTTGGTTGGCATGTAAAAGCTGATAGTGAAGAATATCAAGAATTCCTTCAAGCCTTTTTACCAGAATTAACCTCGTTTTTAAAAGAAAACTGGGAAGTGGATAAGGTATATTTTCACATTTCGGATGAACCAGGAGAAGCTCAACTCTCTATGTACGCTAAAGCAAAAGAAATGGTTATCCCTTATCTAACAGAGTTTTCGATTGTTGATGCTCTAAGTGATTATGACTTTTATGAAAAAGGAGTTGTTGCCAAGCCCATTGTAGCTTCTAATCATATACAACCCTTTATTGAACATCAGGTTCCAGGATTGTGGACGTATTATTGTTGTTCACAAAATATTGATGTTAGTAATCGATTTATGGCCATGCCATCAGCGAGAAATCGGATCATCGCAACACAGTTATTTAAATATGATATCGAGGGATTTTTGCAATGGGGTTTTAACTTCTATAATAGTCAATTTTCGAAAAAGGCCATTAATCCTTATGAAATAACAGATGCTGGGAAAGCTTTCCCTTCAGGAGATGCCTTTCTTGTATATCCAGGGGAAAATGGGAAGGCATATCCATCGATTCGTTTAAGGGTTTTTTACCAAGCATTACAGGATTTACGAGCTTTTAATTGGCTTGCAACTCTAAGTGGGAAAGAAACAGTTCTTAGCAAAATAGAGAAACAAGGGGAAATTACTTTTTCC
This sequence comes from Lederbergia galactosidilytica, assembly GCF_017873565.1. GTDB lineage: Bacteria > Bacillota > Bacilli > Bacillales > Bacillaceae_C > Lederbergia > Lederbergia galactosidilytica. The sequence continues at coordinate 32,098 of NZ_JAGGKH010000023.1, read as the reverse complement.
GTATATCCCAAAGACGGTCGTTATCTTTTTACATTGCGAGAAGAAGTGAATCAAGCCATTATCGAATCCTTAAAATATGAACAAATAAAATAAAGTGGGGTATGGGAGTGATGAAAGTGAAACAAGTGAGAATGGGGATTATTGGAGCTGGATTAAGAAGTGGAATTGCCAAGAACTGGCATGACCCTAATGGAGAATCCGTAGTTGTAGCTGCTGCAGATGTTTCGGAGGAAAGATTGGATAAATTTAAGCAAGAAATTAACCCAGATGCTTTTGTCACAACAGATTACCAGGAATTACTTAAACAAGAGGATATTGATGCGGTGGCGATTCTTTCTCCGGACTTTTTACATGAGGAACATGCTATTGCCGCTTTGAAAGCAGGGAAGCACGTCTATTGTGAAAAACCACTCGCAATTACAGTAGAAGGTTGTGACCGGATTATTGCAACCGCCAATGAAACGGGGAAGCACTTGATGGTTGGCTTTAATATGCGTTATATGAGTATGTATCAAACGATGAAAGGAATTGTTGATTCGGGAATAATCGGCGATATTAAGGCGGTTTGGGTTCGACATTTTGTTGGATTTGGTGGTTATTTTTATTACCATGATTGGCATGGTTTAAGCCGGAATACGACATCCTTGTTATTACAAAAGGGTTCCCATGATCTGGATGTGATTCATTGGATTACAGGAAGATATACCGAAAAGGTTTCAGCATTCGGCAGTCTTGACTTTTTCGGCGGCGACATGCCGAATACATTGACATGTCCAGAATGTGAGATAAAGGACACTTGTACGGAATACAGTCCACACACATTAACAGAGTGCGCTTTCCGTGGTGAGATTGATGTGGAAGATAATAATATGCTCATCATGGAGTTAGAAGGTGGGATTAAAGCATCTTACCTACAATGTCATTTCACTCCAGACTATCAACGGAACTATGTATTCATTGGCACGAAAGGTAGAATGGAAAACTCCGAATTAGAGGGGAAAGTATACGTCAAAACTAGAAAATCCAATTCTTGGAATGAATTGAGTGATGTGACATATGACATCAAAAAGGAACAAGGTACCCATGGGGGAGCAGATCCTAAAATAACTAAAGACTTTATCAATTTAGTTTTGCATAATAAACAACCATTAACCTCTCCTGTTGCTGGAAGAATGAGTGTGGCGGTAGGTTGTGCAGCAACAGAATCGATTCGTTCAGGTGGAAAAGTAATGGAAATTAAGAAAAGCCCAATGATTAATGCGTTATTAACAGAAAGTAAGTAATAGAGCAACAACTTATTGAGACGGTAAATAGATAAATGGAAAATATGAAATTCAAGTTTTAGCGCATAGCTCTGGGACGCGCCCAGGATGTAGGTCAGACCGATGTGGCGCCAAGACGGCTGTACTTCTTAGCCGTTCTTTTTATACCAAGGTGCTTGCGCTTTTCTTGATGGGAGGCAAAAATGAGTACACCTATTCTGGAGTTTTTTGTGATAAGTGATTTTCAGTTAACAGTAGAAAATAAGGAATCTCATGATAAATTACGAAATGCTTTACGCAAGTTAAAAGCTATCGATTCTTTTCCTGATGCTCTTGTTGTGAATGGGGATATGATAAATGATGGAAAGGAAGAAAGCTATCAAATAGTAAGGGAAATCATGGAGAGGGAATTTTATCCCCCTAATACGTTCTTTACAATTGGGAACCATGAATATTTTAAAAATGATGGAAATAGGCCTTCTATTGAGCGTTTTCTTCAATTTACTGGACTAGAGAAACTTTACTACGAAAGAACTGTAGAAGGTTTTCCTTTTCTATTCCTGGGTTCGGAAAGCTGGGGACCAATTGGAGCTCCTACGAAGGATTCAGCTGTATTGAGTAAGGAACAATTAAACTGGTTAGCGCAAACATTAAAAAAATATAAAACAATGAAGCTGCCTATTTTTGTCTTTTTGCATCAGCCTCTTCCATTTACCTTAGCTGGAACAGATTTACCCTATTATCAAAATGGTGTGATTCAGGCAAGGGAGTTACATGAAATATTATCATCTTATCCACAGGCGATCTTATTTTCAGGGCATACCCATTGGGATTTGCATTCCCCGAAAATGTTCATGAAAAGTCGTTTTGCGATGGCAAATTCCGGTGCTATTTATAACACTTATGGTCCAGATGGAGAAGGGCATGAAATGGTGACAGATCCAAATGGGTGTCAAGGTTTGTATATTCAAGTCTATGATAGTGAAGTCGTGATTCGGCCTTTGGATCTTGCAAAGGGAGAATGGATTGATCCGCCCTTTTCCGTAAAATAGATTATGGCTTCATACTAACTTTTAGAATACTCTACATCTGTTGGGAGAGTTGAAGATTTATGAATGCAAAAGCCATAAGCAAAGGGCCTGTCATTATTATCGCGATCATTACGGCGATTAGTGTTTTTGGAAATGAAATGTTGTTAATTGTCATGCCAATTTATTGGGATTTTTTTGGATTAACAGCATTATGGCAAGTGGGGATCATCTTATCGATGAACCGTATTATTCGTCTACCCATCAACTCTATTGTCGGCTGGTGTTATCAAAAGATTAGTAAAAGGACAGGAGTATTGATTGCAGTTATACTGGCGATTCTATCAACCTATTCATATGGGATGCTAAAGGGATTCTGGCTTTTATTATTTATGAGAATCTTATGGGGGATTTCTTGGTCATTTCTCCGTTTAGGTGGCTATTTGACCGTACTTACCTCAAGCGATAACCAAACGAGGGGGCAACTTATCGGGCTCTACAATGGACTATGGGGCTTAGGGACCCTGTTTGGTATGTTAATCGGTGGTCTATTCGCAGATTTGATTGGGATTAAATGGATTACAACTTTGTTTGCTATATTGGGGATTCTCACCTTGCCATTTGTGTTTCGATTTGTTCCAAACAGCCTAAGTGAAGAAGAAACAAATCGTTCAGCGGATAAGAAATTGGCGCCCTTAACGAATAAGGCTCAAATAAAAATATTAATCAATGGTTTGCTAGTAGCCTTGGTTGTTTATGGAATATTTTTTCAACTTTTAGCAAGCTCTTGGAATATCAAATGAATCAAAATTTTATTATTTTAGGCTTTTCACTAGGAGCGGTAGCTGTTGCGGGAATTTTGCAATCCGTTAAATTGGGGACAGATCCATTCATTGCCCCATTTATAGGAAGATGGTCAGATGAGAAATTTGGACGTATTCCGTTGCTGTTATTCGCTTTTACTTTAGGTGCCATTCTCTTGGCAGTCATACCGCTTACCTTGCCATTTCCGCTATTTCTAATTTTGATTTTTGCCTTTCAGCTCGTGGCAACAATTTTTATTACTGCAAGTGATTCTTTAGCTGCAGATGCGGCGACTGGTCCAGCATCTGTTAAAATGATGACCTATTATACATTATTTGTTGACCTCGGTTCGGCCTTAGGCCCATTAATTAGCTTTTTCATCCTTGATTTCATTGGTATTAGATTCTTATATTGGTTTACAAGCCTACTATTGATAATCGCTTTTATCTATTGGTTACGGGAATATCTCCTGCAAAAAAATCACAGACAAACAGAGACTCATTCGCTTCTTTAAGAAGAGGCAGATGAGTCTTTTATAATGATCACTTTTTTATGGCTTAATTTTAGAAAATATGTCCTCTATATACGTACATTATTTCCATTTAAAAGTATATATATTTATATAAGGGTGATAAAAGCACCTTATTGTATTTTGCATGTGAACAAATGTGTTTGTTAATGTGGTATGACAAGAACGGAGATATGGGGGGATGAGAATGCCAAATCAAAATTTACAAGAATTTTTACTGGGACATTTAAATGAGTTACGGAAGCAAGGTCTCTACAATGAGATCGATGTAGTCAAAAGTCCGAACGGACCTATTATCGAGTTAGAAGGTAAGAAGTTAATTAATTTATCTTCGAATAATTATTTGGGACTTGCAACAGATGAACGGTTAAAGGAAGCGGCTATCGAGGCAATTCGAGAGTGGGGTGTTGGGGCCGGAGCGGTTCGTACGATTAATGGCACGTTGTCTGTTCATATTCAGCTTGAAGACAGGATTGCCGAATTCAAAGGAACAGAAGCAGCAATTGCTTATCAATCTGGGTTTAACTGTAATATGGCAGCAATTTCGGCGGTGCTGGATCAACATGATGCAATTTTATCTGATGAACTCAACCATGCTTCGATTATTGATGGCTGTCGTTTATCCAAAGCTAGAATTATTCGGGTAAAGCATTCTGACATGATCGATCTACGAAGAAAGGCACAGGAGGCAAAGGAGTCTCACCAATTTAATAAAATTATGGTGATCACTGATGGTGTATTTTCAATGGATGGTGATATGGCCAAACTACCAGAAATAATAGAAATCGCCGAAAAATATGATCTTATAACCTATGTAGATGATGCCCATGGCTCTGGAGTACTTGGTGCTGGAGCAGGTACTGTGAAACATTTTGGTTTGCAAGATAAGGTGGATTTCCAAATTGGAACTCTTTCGAAAGCGATAGGGGTTGTTGGCGGTTATGTTGCAGGAAAAAAGGAACTAATTGATTGGTTGAAGGTCCGTTCCCGGCCATTCTTATTTTCCACAGCCATTAGTCCGGCAGATGCTGCAGCTGCGACAAAAGCGATTGAGTTATTAATGAAAAATAAGGAGTTAAATGAACGGCTATGGGCAAATAGTGATTATTTTAAAAAGGGACTAAAGGATTTAGGTTTTGATATTGGCATGAGCGAAACACCTATTACCCCATGTGTGATTGGGGATGAGAATAAGACACAGCAATTCAGTAAGAGGCTTTATGAAGAAGGCGTATATGCAAAAGCGATTGTTTTCCCTACCGTGCCTAAAGGAACTGGGCGTGTTCGAAATATGCCAACTGCAGCTCACACACAAGCTTTACTTGATCAAGCAATAGCAATCTATGCAAAAGTTGGAAAGGAACTTGGCATCATCTAAACGTGCGGATCAGGGGGAAATTTATATGAAAAAAATATTAGTCACTGGAGCGCTAGGTCAAATAGGAACTGAGTTAGTTATTTACTTAAGAAAGCTTTACGGAGAAACAAATGTGCTGGCAACTGATATCCGTTCTGCTGGAATGAATAAGGGTACAGAATCGGGACCATTTGAAATATTGGATGTAACTGATGGCGAAAAGATGTTTCAAATAGCAAAACAGAACAAGGTTGATGCGATTATACATTTAGCGGCCATGCTATCAGCGATTGCAGAACAGAAGCCCCTTTTAGCGTGGCATTTAAATATGAATGGGTTAATCAACGCGCTCGAAACAACGAAAGAACTTGGTATCCAATTATTTGCGCCAAGCTCTATTGCAGCCTTCGGTTCCACAACTCCGAAGGAAAAAACCCCGCAAAATACAATTCAACGTCCTGAGACTATGTATGGAATTAATAAAGTGGCGGGGGAACTTCTATGTGATTATTACCATGCAAAATATGGTGTGGATACTAGGGGAGTTCGCTTTCCCGGCATCATCTCCTTTATGACTCCTCCAGGGGGTGGTACAACCGACTATGCAGTAGAGATTTATTATGCAGCTATTGAGAGAGGAAGGTATGAGTCAGTTATTGAAAAAGGTACCTATATGGATATGATGTATATGCCTGATGCTCTCCACAATATTATCCAGTTAATGGAGGCAAATCCCGAAAAATTAAACCATCGCAATGCTTATAATATAACGGCTATGAGCCACGATCCAGAGGAGATTGCTACAGAAATACGTAAGCATATTCCCACCTTTGTGCTGGACTATAAAGTAGAGCCAACTCGTCAGGTGATCGCGGATAGTTGGCCGAATTCAATTGATGATTCGACAGCTCGGGAAGAATGGGGTTTTTGTGCAAAATATAATTTAGAAACAATGACGCTGGATATGTTAAATAAGATTGGTCAGTAGGCCATCTAGATGAAGAAGCTGCCCATTTTCTGTGCAGCTTTTTTGGCTATTCAATCAAAAGGTCTCGTTTGTTTCTAGTTGTCTATAAAAGATTGCATAGCATGAACTTTGATCATAAACTTTGATATACTAGTTTTATCTATTCAATTGGGGGATTCTTCATTGTTAACCAAAGGGAAAAAGTTATTACAAACTCATTTTGGATATAACCAATTTCGAGCAGGTCAAGAGGATATTATACAAAAGGTTTTATCAGGAAATGACACGCTAGCGATTATGCCAACAGGAGCAGGGAAATCAATCTGTTATCAAATTCCAGCGATGATGTTACCTGGAGTGACATTTGTTATTTCACCTTTGATTTCTTTAATGAAAGATCAAGTTGATGCCTTAGATAAAGCTGGAATTCCTTCAACCTATATTAATAGTGCTATTTCTAATGAAGAGATGAATCAGCGCTTAGCCGACATTTACAATGGTGAATATAAACTAGTCTATATTGCACCTGAAAGATTAGAAGTAACTTCATTTCGAAGAATGATGGATGGGATTCATATTTCCTGTCTAGCAATTGATGAGGCCCATTGTATTTCGCAATGGGGTCATGACTTTCGCCCAAGTTATTTACAAATTAAAAATTTGATTCAGGACATTCAACCGAAACCAGTTGTGCTTGCTTTAACAGCAACTGCCACGCCACAAGTTCAACAAGACGTTTGTGAGCTTCTTCGTGTTGAACAGGAAAATATTGTGATGACAGGTTTCGAACGTGAAAATCTCCATTTTCAAGTTGTAAAAGGGCAGGATCGTGACCGCTTTTTATTGGAGTATATAGAAAAAAACCAAGGGCAATCAGGGATTATTTATGCCGCAACAAGAAAAGAAGTTGATCGGCTTTATCAGTTGTTAAATAAACGTGGTATTGCTACTGGAAGATATCATGCAGGTTTATCAGAACAAAATCGTAATGAACAACAAGAAAGCTTTTTATATGATGATGTGACAGTAATGGTTGCGACCAATGCCTTTGGAATGGGAATTAATAAATCGAATGTTCGCTTTGTTATCCATTATCATATTCCACGAAACATGGAATCGTATTATCAAGAGGCTGGAAGAGCAGGACGAGATGGTGAAGAAAGTGATTGTATTCTTTTATTTTCACCTCAAGACACACATATTCAATCTTTTCTTATTGAGCAATCGGATATGGATGAATTACGGAAAGAGAATGAATATGGGAAGTTGCGAAAAATGGTTGCCTATGGACATACGGAATCTTGTTTGCAACAGTATATCCTCCATTATTTTGGGGAGGAAAATCCACCTGAATGCGGAAAATGTGGGAATTGTATTGATGAACGTGAACAAATTGATGTAACTAAGGAAGCCCAGATGGTTTTATCATGTATCCGCAGAATGAAAGAACGCTTTGGTAAAACGATGGTTGCTCAAGTCCTGACCGGCTCGGCCAATCAGAAAGTAAAAAACTTTGGCTTTCAAAAGTTATCAACCTACGGAATTATGAAAGGAAAGCCACAAAAAGAAGTCAATGAGTTTATTGATTTCTTAACAGCAGAGGGTTATTTAAAACCGACGGATGGGACTTATCCCATTCTGATGCTGACAGAACGAGCGGGAGAAGTACTAAGAGGAAATGAACTTGTTTACCAGAAGGAAAAGGTGCAAATCTCTAAAATTGTGGAGGATAACGCATTATTTGAGCGCTTGCGCCAAGTAAGAAAAGAAATTGCCGAAGGAGAAAAAGTTCCTCCCTATATTATTTTCTCGGATGTGACATTAAAAGAGATGAGTGGGATGTTGCCATTAAATAATGCAGAACTTCTACAAGTTAAAGGTGTTGGCGATCGTAAGTTAGAGGCTTATGGAGCTCCATTTCTTGAGGTGATTCAGCAATACTGTGAGGAAAAGGGAATGGAAAAAAAGAGTTTCTCTACACCCATAATGGAGAAGAATGTCACTGCACAAGTTTCCAAGGAGGCAAGTCATCAAACAACTTACCAAATGCTACAAGCTGGAAAAGAAATAGCAGAGATTGCTACTGAACGTGGCTTATCTGAAAGAACTGTGGAGGGACATATTATTAAATGCGATCAAGAGGGGATGGCTGTTTCTTGGGATCAATTTATTCCGAAAGAATTTGAACCATTGATTGAACAAGCAGTTAAACAAGTAGAGACAGCAAGATTAACGCCGATTAAGGAGCTTTTACCTGAGGAAGTTAGCTTTTTTATGATTCGAGCCTATCTGCAAAAATCTCAAAATAGAAATGAATAAAAAGAGCTGCCCATCTGGGGCAGCTTCTTTAAATTAAAAAATAAGATGAGCTATTCCTGCAATGATCGGCAAGGTAATAATCGTTCTTAAAAGGAAGAGCACGATCAAATCTTTCATATTAACAGGGATTTTTGAACCAATCAGTAGTCCACCAACTTCAGACATATAAATGAGCTGTGAAACAGAGACACCAGCAATGACAAACCGAGTTAAATCAGATTCAATGCCAGACGCCAAAATCGATGGGAGAAACATATCGGCAAAACCGACTACAAAAGTTTGAGAAGCGGCTTGAGCTTCTGGAATTCCTAGTAATTGTAATATCGGAATAAATGGTAATCCGAGCCATTGAAATAGAGGAGTGTATTCCGCAATAATCAATGCTAATGTACCTAGTGCCATGACGACAGGGGTAACCCCCATCCACATATCTATAATGTTTTTACAACCATCTGCAAAGAACTTTTTCACACTGCTACTTTTCTCTGCTTGTATTTGTGCTTGTTCTAGGCCATAGCTCAATCTAGTGTATCCTTCGGGAATCAGTTCTGCCGTATGATCGAGTTCTTTTCCATTTACATACGTATCTTCCTTCTTGGATAGCGGCCATATACGCGGTAAAATAATTGCCGCAACCACACCTGATAATGTAATCGCAAAATAATAAGGGACAAAATAATTGATTAAATCGACTTGTTTCAGAACGACAATACTAAAGGTAATCGAAACAACGGAGAAGGTCGTACCAATAATCGCTGCTTCCCGTTTTGTATAATGACCTTCTTCGTATTGTCTACTAGTTAACAACACGCCAATCGTTCCATCTCCTAACCATGAGGCTAAAGCATCGATAGAAGAACGACCAGGTAATTTAAAAATAGGTCGCATCACCTTTGTCATTAAAGCACCAAATAGCTCTAACAGACCGAAGTTTAGTAAGAGTGGCAATAATAAGCCAGCAAATAGAAATACCCCAAAAAGTACCGGCAATAGATCATATAATAAAGTCGCCCCTGTACTTTCGGACCAAACTGCTTCCGGTCCAATTTTAAAATAGACCATAACAGCAAAAATGAAAGCAAGTATTCTAGCGATCACCCAGATAGGATGAACATCCAATAAATTAGTAAAAAAGAGAGAATTTTTTATAAAAGTTGGTTTAACTATTTTAGCGATAATTGTACCAATTAAGGTAAATAGAAGAATCCAAACCATAATAGCCGGGATAATCGGCCCAATTAAATCTTGGATAAGATCGGATAAAACCGCAATTGGGATTGTTATTCCTTCAGAAGAAGGAATAGGAATCATAAATAGAAATACTCCAATTAAAGATGGAATTAAAAATAATAAAAAGTTACCTATCGAAAAAGTCTTCTTGTCCAAAATGTTCACCTTTCATATCAATAAATTTACCTCCTTATTCTAATGCATATTTATTGGGAAATCCACATAATTATACTGGAAAAATAATGAAAGGGAGAAAAACATCTTAAAGCTGTCATAAAGTGGACTTCAAAAATGAGCTCTTAATAAGTTGCTGAAATGAGTCATTCATATAGACCTAATTAAAGAGCGCGAATACAGTGCCTTTTAAAGTCATTCTCTGCGATCTCGCTAAAGGTGGGATTTTGTATCAATGATTTAAACCCAATAGTTTTTCAGTAGTAGAACTATATAATTCAAAGTCTATCCTTTTTATTATTTTACCCCATGATATTCAGCTTTATAATTCATTTTAATTTGTTTGAAAATCGGGTCTATTATTAAACTAGAATTACAGTAAATGGTAGGCACGATCCTTGAATAAAGGTATTTAGAAGAAAATAATTGGATCTGTAATTAGGATGTAGAGCCTAATGATTGTTTTCACGCTGTGTAAATTTAAACTTAATTTAATTTTTTTAAGATAGTAAACTAATTTCTATGCATACCCGGATTTCAGCTAATTAAACCTATTGTAACAAAGGATCCCATCCAATTATACTTATTCAAAACAAAGGGGCATTTTAAGGCCTTATTAAAATATCGGGATAAACACTTGGGCTTGTTTATTCATTATTATCGCTGTTAAAAATTCATATTTTAGGGAATAAGCAATTTATCCCATGTCAATGACTTGCAAACTTTCGGATTCTTCCTGCAATAAGTCAACATCAGCTCGCCTTCAGTCTCTAGCTACAGGCGATAGAGGATCAAGGTCCAATAACCTTGAAACACGAAGGGGAAGTTCACTTTTCTTTGGCTCAAGAATATTTGCTTATCGTCCCTAGACAATCGCCTTTCGCTTTTAACCCTCCCTGTGTTTCCCTTATCTCAGGTCAACAGGATGTGGCGAACCTTAGCCGTTCACTCTTATTATTTAAAGTTTTTACGCAGCTGGCAGTTGTCTCCGCCCTTATTATAATCAAGGATTTTTGCATTGGGGGTATAGATTCGCTATGCTTATTAAGAACAGATGGTTTAAAGGAGCTTGAAAAATGGTTAAATGTATTGCATCAGATATGGATGGAACATTATTGAACTCACAAGGAATGATTAGTGAGGAAACTAAGCAAGCGATCCAATTAGCGAAAGAACAAGGTATCGAATTTTTGGTCGCCACAGGGCGGTCTTGGGAAGAAGCACGCTATGTATTAGACAAAGAAGAGATCGATTGTGCCGCTATTTGTGTAAATGGAGCAGAGATTCGCTCGAGTAAAGGAGAAATCCTTCATTCCATTGGTATGGATGGAGAAACAGCGGAAAAAGTGGCCAAGGTATTTGATGAAGTAGGGATGTATTATGAGTTATACACACCTGAAGGGACATGGACAGCCGATGAAGAGTTAGGAATTCAATCCCTTGTCGATATTTACCATACAGCCAATCCTTCGGAGGATGTCGAGGAGATCCGCGATGCGGTGAAAAAGAGATTCACGCATAGTTCCCTTCGGATTGTCGATCAATATCAGGAAGTCTTTCAAGCCGAGGATTGTACTATCTATAAATTCCTCGCATTTTCTATGGATGAGGAGTTATTGCTGAAAGTAAGTGATCGATTAAGAGAGATTGAGGGAATAGATGTCACATCTTCCGGGCGACATAATATAGAAGTGAGTCATAAGCAAGCCCAGAAAGGCATTGCTTTAAAAGAGTGGACAGCAAAATTAGGAATATCCCTTCAAGATACAATGGCGATCGGAGATAATTATAATGATCTTTCCATGCTTCAAATAGTTGGTCATTCCTTTGCGATGGGCAATGCTGAACAAGCAGTTAAACAGGTTTGTCGTTATACTACAGCTACAAATTCAGAGGATGGTGTAGCAAAAGCAATCAGAAAGTTATTAGGATAAAGTTACAAGAAACTCCGCGGTTTCATATGGAGGATACCGCCTGAATACAATAGGTTGTAAGTCATTTATTTATGATTCTATAATAGGCTATGACGATAAGAAGGATGATTTTCGCTATTGGTAGGAGCGGCAGTTTTGCCGCTCCTATTATAAGAAGGCGCTTACTGTCTATGGTAAATACAATTTCTATTCTTCAAATGAGATTCATAGAAGGGCAAGGTGAAGTATATGAATATGGCAGAAGTACTAGCCATTGGCTTGTTTGTTATTTTATCACTACTAATTATTGTACCTCTGATTATTTTGATCTGGATTTATTTTCTTGATGCTGGTCAGAAGGAGCACTCAGTGCTACGAAATTATCCTGTCCTTGGAAATGTCCGCTATTTCTTTGAAAATATTGGACCTGAGCTCCGTCAATACCTATTCGCAAATAATCGTGAGGGGAAGCCGTTCTCAAGGCATCAATATCAAAATGTTGTAAAATCAGGTAAATATAAAGATCGAGTTCATGCATTTGGCTCCGAGAGAGACTTTGAGGAAGCAGGTTTCTACATAAGGAATGCAATTTTTCCGAGATTAAGAAGCGAACTTCGCATCGATCAAGAGCCGAAAATTCAAACAAAAATTTATAAAATCGATCATGAAGGATTATTTAATCGGAAGGAACATCGAGAGGATGCTATTGTTGAACCACATTTACTTGCGGACAAAGATGCCGTGGTTTTAGGGGAGCATACATGCCGCCAACCATTCAAAACGAAAGGATTAATCGGGCAATCTGCTATGAGCTATGGTTCCCTTGGGAAAAATGCGATTACAACACTTTCGAAAGGGCTAGGAAGGGCAGGAGGTACATGGATGAATACTGGAGAAGGGGGCCTTTCTCCACATCACCTAGTCGGTGATACAAATATTATCATGCAAATCGGGCCTGCCTATTTTGGCGTTCGAACAGTGAAAGGGGATTTTTCTTGGGAGGAATTTAAACGAAAGAGTGAAATCAAGCAAGTAAAGGCATTTGAGCTGAAATTAGCCCAAGGTGCGAAAACACGCGGAGGTCATATTTTGGGAGAGAAGGTGACCCCAGAAATTGCCGAAATACGCGGTGTTACACCATGGGAAACAATCGATAGTCCTAATCGTTTTCCTGAATATGATCGAACTGAAAGCCTTTTAAATTTTGTCGAGGAACTGCGGGAAGTCGGAGGAAAACCAGTAGGAATCAAAGTGGTTATTGGGTCTAAGGAGGAAGCAGAAAAATTTGTTCGAGAAATGGCTGAACTAGGAAAATTACCCGATTTTATTACTATTGATGGAGCGGAAGGAGGTACAGGGGCGACCTTTCAGGAATTATCAGATGCAGCTGGCTTGCCGTTGTTTTCTGCTTTGCCGTTACTAGATTCCATGTTGAAAAAATATGGGATTCGAGATCGCTTGAAAATTATCGCTTCAGGTAAGCTAGTGACTCCAGATATGATTGCTTATGCTCTTTGCTTAGGTGCAGATCTTGTGAATACAGCAAGAGGGATGATGATATCGGTCGGCTGTATTATGGCTCAAGTTTGCCATAATAACACATGCCCAGTTGGCGTGGCAACAACAGATCCCAAAAAGGAAAAAGCGTTGGTCATTGAAGAAAAGATGTATCGTGTAACCAATTATATTGTTTCATTAAGAGAAGGCTTGTTCGATCTTGCAGCTGCAGCTGGAATTTCCTCCCCAACGGAGTTTTCTGAAGAACATCTTATGTACCGAACTCCATCGGGACAATTAATGTCAGGAGAAGAGTTTAAGAAAAGTATGCTCGCTTTGCCGCCAGAATTGGTACAAGAAGGAGCATCTTAAGAAATGCAGTACTTTACTCTATGAATATCGGTTAAGGAGCCTAGGTGAATTGTATTATCTTATCCTTTAAAAAGAAGCTGTCCCATCCTTATTGTTTATTGATGAAACAGCTTCTTTTAATTTGGCAAGATTAGAATGTTTTTATTGATTAAGTCAATTTCATAGCATATGAATGATAAATTCACGAACAATAAAGCGGATCAAATTGTCAGTCAATATATTTCCCGAACTCAGTTGATTGGAGCGGAAGGTCACGACTCTTGGGGGATTAGATTAGTGTGACAGGTGAGATCCCGCAGGAGCATATAGCGACAAGGCAGCTCACCGCATAAAGAACACAGGCTAAATACGGGCTCGTCTATCGGCAGGTTCCAAGCACAAGATCCTATTGCTTTGCCTGCACTTATACGTAGCAACGCCTGCGTGACCGGCACCCCCCCAGGCTACCGGAAAAGCGACCACCTTAGGCGTGAATCAACGTTGTTTGAATTTAATGCTAAAATCGTTACTATGAAATTGATTCGATTTTATATGAAGAAAGAAGTTTTAACGTACTTCCGAAAGAAGTCCCCTCTCTTCACTCGTGTGAAAGGCATAGCCCAACGATTAGGGGGAGATGAATTTCGGTTGGCGCAAGTCTGAGAAAGGGCTTTCATCCGTGGGGCGAATGTTCTGAAATGGAGTTAGATATAGCAAAGAAGGTGATGGCCGTGTTGGTCAATCAAAAGTATGAGATTTTCCCAACAGAAAAACAAAAAATGCGGAACGATACTTGATTGTGACCATAATGCTAGTCGAAATATTTTACAAAAAGGATTAGATGAGTTACTTTACCATAATGGAATAGCCATAACTGTGGGGCAAGGTTGTGTCCGAACAGTATAAGCTACGCCTGCGGAGACTATGTAAGACAAATTGGTACATCCCCATTATGCGACGGTTCATGAAACAGGAAGCCCCTTCTTCAAACAACCCGAAAGGGTGTTAAGGAGGGGTCACTCACACGGCGACTGGTTCCGTAGTCGTCACTTTCAGACGGTGATGGACTAACAAATCACGGTTATATTCAGCTGTATACGTTAAAAGACTATAAAATTCTACAACATCCATAATTTTGGGATCTACAATGCGATGCGTTTGATTCAAGCTTTGGGCATTGCGCCATGCTGTCTCTTCAAAGACATAATTCATTTCATGATCTTCAATATCCCATTGAAAAAGCTCGATATTTTTACTTCTTTCAGAGTAGGGATGGGCTTTTTTTATTTGATAAATATGATAGGATTTTGGAATAGAGGCGTATAAAGCGTCCCGATCAAGAGAATGTCCTAATTCATGAAGAGTTAACGCTTGTACAAATGCTTTAAAAGAGATCGATACAGGCAATTCTTTATGGGATTGAATTAATCGTGTCGGATTAAAAGATATAAAATTTTCTAAGAAGTTATAACTCATATTGATACCTGTAGATCGTTGTTTCATAGGCATAGGTAATTGGACTGTATCCAATACCCCTTTGATCCAACCTTTTATTTGTTTATAAAGAATATTTCTACTCAATTTTTCCCCTCTTTTTTGTATATAGGGTGCGGTCGTATTCATTTGACATAGTCCACACCAACTTTTTATTATTGTATTCTACTTTTTATTATAATATGAAATGGTCTATTTGTACTAGGAAAAAATGAATAATTTGGTAAAATTTGTAATCATTAAGTGAGATAGGGCTGGTGATATAATGAACATTTTAATTGTAGAAGATGATAAGACAATTGCCTCTGGGCTAGAATACTCACTCAAACAGGAACAATTTTCAACGAAGTTATGCTATGATGCGACATCAGCGAAAAAGCTATTAACTGAAAAACGAGAAGAAATTGATTTATGTCTATTCGACTTATCTTTGCCAGATGGAAGTGGTTATGAATTATGTGAGTTGGCAAAACAGGGTGGAGATCTTCCAGTGATATTCTTAACGGCAATTGATGACGAAGTGAATGTTGTAATGGGATTAGATATGGGAGCAGATGACTATATCACAAAACCATTTCGGATTCGTGAATTACTCTCGCGAATTAAATCTGTATTACGGCGCTATCAAAAGCAACCAAAATCAACATCCTTTGTTGAAATAGAGAATATTCGTATCCATCTTTTGGAAGGAAAAGTTTATAAAAATGGGGAAGAAATTATTTTAACGGCATTGGAATACCGATTATTATTAATTTTTGCCAATCATATTGGCCAAGTTCTCTCACGCAATCAGCTTTTAGAGCAAATTTGGGATGTGGCAGGTGACTTTGTGAACGATAACACCTTAACAGTTTATATTAAGAGACTGCGAGAAAAATTAGAAGATGAACCGCAAAAGCCAAAGATTATTAAAACCATTCGTGGCCTTGGATATAAGGTTGGGGATTAGAGATGCTTCGGAATCGTGAAGTTCAAATTTTTATATGGGTGATGGGATGTATTAGTGTTATCGCAATTATCATTGGAAGTTTTATTTCCCTAGCAGCAACCATCACGATCTTTATGACGGCCTTTTTGTTATTGGGAGGTAGCTTTGTTATGACCCGCTGGAGATATCGTGAGATCGAAAAATTGTCCGAGTATTTACGAAAAATTCAAGCTGGGGATTATTTTCTTGATGTTCGTGATAATCGTGAAGGAGAATTAAGCATTTTAAAAAGTGAAATTTACAAAGTGACTTTAATGTTGTCAGAACAGGGAGCCCTTTTGCAAGAGGATAAAATTCGATTAACGAATGCCATTTCAGATATTTCCCATCAGTTGAAAACTCCAATTACCTCTATGACCGTGATGGCGGATTTATTAAGTGATGATGATTTGCCATATGAGAAACGAAAAGAATTTGTTCATAATATTCAAGTACAACTCGAGCGAATTGAATGGCTCGTATCCTCATTATTAAAACTATCAAAAATCGATGCAGGTACGGTGATTTTTAAGAAGGACAAGGTCAATGTAAAAGAGTTAATCCAAAAGGCCTTGAAACCTGTGCTCATACCAATGGATATTAAAGCTCAAACGGTGTCTGTTACTGGAGACCCACAAGTGTCCTTCAACGGCGACTTTAATTGGACAGTCGAAGCTTTAATCAATATTTTGAAAAACTGTGTTGAACATACGAGGATTGGTGGAGCGATCACAATTACTTTTGCAGAAAATGCACTCTTTACGGAAATCATTATTATAGATAATGGGAAGGGCATTTTGAAGGAAGATTTGCCTTATATATTCAAACGCTTTTATAAAGGAAAATCTGGAAGTGAAGAGAGTGTAGGCATTGGACTGGCTATGGCCCATAGCATTATGACTAGCCAAAATGGCTCGATCGATGTTCAAAGCGAGGTAGGAAAAGGCACAAAGTTTCATCTAAAAATGTATAAGCAGGTTATTTAAAATGATTTTTGCAGAATGAAGAATTGAGAAGGAACCCCATAAATTTGTGAAGAACCCCATACTTGATCGGAGAACCTCATAAGTAAGCGGGGAAGCCCACATCCGGTCGAAGAGGCCCATAAATGATAAAAGGCACTTGATTTTTGGATCGATAATGCCAAGCTTTTAACGTAAATCAAAGTGACGATTTTGTCACTTAACAGTCACTTGAAAGTCATTTTAGATAGATAGACTGAGTTTAACAGTTAAAATAATGGAGGTTTTACAATGGAGATTTTAAAAATTGAGCATCTATCTAAAATGTATGGAAAAGGAGAAACAGCTGTAAAGGCATTAGATGATGTTTCCTTTTCGATTCAGAATGGAGAGTTCGTCGCCATTATTGGGCCATCTGGTTCCGGGAAATCGACCCTTTTGCATTTATTGGGTGGGGTTGACCGACCTTCAAGTGGAAAGGTTTTTGTCGACAATACGGATATATACAATTTGAATGAAACGCAATTGGCGATTTTTAGACGTCGGCAAATTGGATTGATCTATCAATTTTATAATTTAATCCCAGTGCTCACCGTTGAAGAAAATATCACATTGCCACTTTTATTAGATGGTCATAAAGTCGATCGAAAACAGTTAGATGATATTGTCAAAAGCCTAGGATTAGAACAACGCTTAAACCATTTACCGAACCAGCTTTCTGGTGGCCAGCAACAAAGGGTCTCTATCGGGAGAGCTTTAATTTGTAATCCTGCTTTAATGTTAGCAGATGAGCCTACTGGGAATCTGGATAGTAAGAACAGTGAGGAAATCATAGATCTTTTAAAAATGTTTAATAAAACGTATAACCAAACATTGATTGTGATCACACATGATGAGCGGATTGCTCTGCAAGCAGATCGAGTGATTGCCATTGAGGATGGCCGTATCACCAAGGATGAGGTGGTTCGTCCATGAATATTGTCAACAAACTGACGATCAGACATTTAATACAAAATAAACGCCGTACACTTGTTACGATTATCGGTGTGATTATTTCAGTTGCCATGTTAACCGCGGTGGCAACCATTGGTGTCTCGTTTATGGATTTATTGAAAAGACAGACGATTTCCGAGGATGGGGAATGGCATCTTGTTTATCATAATGTCGATGGGAAGCAAATAGAGAAGATTCGCAAGGACGCGAATACAGAAAAGGTTATCCTTTCAAGAGATCTTGGCTTTGCCCTCTTAGATGGAGGAAAAGATAAGTACAAGCCTTATTTGTTTATAAAAGAATATAATGAACAAGGTTTTGAACAATTTCCTATCGAATTAAGTTCAGGGCGCTTTCCGCAAATGGCTGAGGAAATCGTTATTTCGGATGAAATGAGTGAAAAGTCAGGAGTCCCCTATAAAATAGGTGATGTGCTGACACTTGATATCGGTGAGCGCTATGCTTTTGACGAAGAAATTGATTATCCATTGGACCAAAGCTTTTCCTATATGACAGATCAAAAAGGTAAGTCGGAGGAAGAGTTGAGGGATACTAAGGCAAGGGAATTCACCATTGTAGGTATCATTAAGCGTCCTACTTGGGAGGCGCCTTGGTCACCAGGCTATACGGCTATTTCGTATTTTGATGAAGAGGCAAACGAAAAAGAAAACGGTGTGAATGCATCCGTTGTGTTGAAGAAACTGAAAGGCTCTATTTTTAAAGATACAGAAGAATTTGCCGAGGAGCATAATATCCCCCATGAAAATTATGAGTTTAATCATGATTTGCTGAGATATTCTGGTGTGATGAAAAATGGGGGAATGCGCACAACTCTTTATACCTTATCGGCGATTATCATGCTGATTATTATTGTCGGCTCTGTCTCACTCATTTATAATGCATTTGCCATCTCTGTATCGGAACGATCCAGACATTTAGGTATGCTTTCAAGTGTTGGGGCAACGAGACAACAGAAACGAAATTCCGTCTTTTTTGAGGGCGCTGTAATTGGACTTATAAGTATTCCAATTGGCATTATCGCTGGTCTCATTGGGATGGGGATTACGTTTATGTTCATCAATCAGATGATTCAGGGAGTTTTTGGAGTTAGTGAGGGACTAAGAGTAACAGTCACGGCCAGCTCTATTCTTATTGCGGTGCTTGTTTCCATTCTAACCATTTTTATTTCAACCTTTATCCCGGCAAGAAGAGCGTCACGTGTTTCAGCTATCGATGCAATTCGCCAAACAGCAGATGTAAAATTAACGGGGAAAGCGGTCAAAACCTCGAAACTTGTCCGTAAACTATTCGGGATTGAAGCAGAAATTGGCTTGAAGAATTTAAAACGAAATAAACGTCGTTACCAAGCCACTGTTTTTTCTCTCGTTATTAGTATCATTCTATTTTTAACTGTCTCCTATTTTACAGACAATCTTAAAAAATCTGCCGAACTTTCTCAAATTGGAATGAATTATGATATGAGCGTGGGGGTAGATCACGAAGGTGATGATCAGCTCATTCAATCAATCATATCCATGGATGAGGTGACAGATTATAATATCATGACACAGGTAAATAATCTGAAAACATGGATAGATCCGCAAAGTATAGCAGATCCGTTACGTGAATCTGCAACATTTGAACAAGAATTTCAAGATGGAAAATATCCATATTATATAAATTTATATGCATTAAAAGATGAAAATTTAAAAAAATATGCAAAAGAAGTTGGGGCAGATTACAATCAACTTCAAAACGGCTTAGCAGCTATCGTTATTGACAAAGCAAAATATGAGGATGGCGGGGCAGGAAAGTATGTTGAAACGAAAGCCATCCACACAAAAACAGGTGAAAAACTAGATCTTTATACAGAGGATTGGGAGACGGGCAAGGAAACGAATTTAGATAAAATAACGATTGCAACATTAACAAACCAACTGCCAATGGGAGTTCACTCAGAAGGGCTTGGGGGATTAAATCTCATAGTATCGGAGGCAACTTTAAATCAATTAGGTGAGGGGGCTTTAAAAGAGGAAGAAAACAATGTTTACCTATATTTAAATAGTAAAGACCCACTTAAAACGCAGAAAAAGATTGAGGAAGTAGAACGAGTTCGCCACTATATTCATAATGTCTATCAAAATAGGCAAGAAGAAGAACAACTTATCATGCTACTATCTGTTTTTACGTATGGTTTTATTAGTTTGATTACAGCGATTTCCATTGCCAATATTTTAAACACAATTTCAACAAGTATTTCTCTAAGAAAACGTGAATTTGCGATGCTGAAATCAATGGGAATGACACCAAAAGGCTTTAATAAAATGATTAATTATGAAAGTATCTTTTATGGGGTTAAAGCCTTATTATACGGACTTCCGCTTAGTATTGCGATCATGCTTCTGATTTACCGAGTGTTAATGAATAGCTTTAGTTATCCCTTTACCCTCCCGTGGCTCAGTTTGTTATCTGTTGTAGTAGCAGTATTTCTTATTGTTGGGATTGCAATGCTATATTCTAGTTCCAAAGTGAAGAAGGAAAATATTATCGATGCGTTGAAGCAAGAGAATATTTGATAGATGGTCCTTTTGTCACGCGAAACGTGATAAAATAGGAGAAACAAACTGGAGTGATGAACATGGATCATGATTTAAAAGAAATGTTACGCTCTTTGCTAAAAGAAGAACTTGGCGAAATCCGTTCTGAGATAAGAGAGTTGAAAGCAGGACAAGAACGGATGGAAACAGACATCGAAAGATTGAGCAGTGGTCAGGAAAGAATCGAGCAAAAGCAAGATCGCATGGAGGTTAAGCAAGATCGCATGGAGGTTAAGCAAGACCGCATGGAGCTCAAACTTGATCAGTTGGCAACGGAAATGAGAAGTAGTTTTAAACATCTGGATGAGACTGTGAAGGAACACCGAGTCGTGATTGATATACTGTAAAGTGATCGAAAGTCAAATCTCTCTCAGTAAAACATCATAAGCACATTAAAAATCGTAAAGGCTCGCTTCTTTACGATTTTTAATTTTGGTTTCTGCTGATAGGATAAACCCAGCATGAACAGGTCAAAATGTGAAAAGGCGAATAAACTCCTCGCAACAGCCAATCTGATAATATCTGTATTGTCCGTAATACATAAAAAAACGGCAGAATTTCTTCCGCCGATTTCATTATAAAACTTTGTCTTGATCCCAATTATAGGTCCAAAAATGTTCTGTTCTAAATTGCTCTGGCAATCCTGTTTTTTCTTCTGTCATTTTCTTCTCTAAGTCGGCTAACATCCATACAGTTTGGGAAAGATGGGCTTTTAATGCGCCAAATTTCCGTTCAGAAACGGCGCTAATATCATGCTTGATATCTGGTAAACCAATCTCTGCTTCGTGATTCTTTGCAAAGGCGACACAGTGAAGCTTTGGTCGGTTTTCTTTGGGAAGTCTACGTATCGCCCGAACGACAGCACGGCCTGTGGCTTCGTGATCCGGGTGAACAGAATATCCTGGATAGAAAGAGATAACAAGGGAAGGATTCAATTCTTCAATCAAGTCAAAGACAAGATTAGTTAACTCCTCATCTGGAATAAATTCTAATGTTTTATCGCGATAGCCCATCATTCGTAAATCTGTGACACCCATGGCTTCTGCCGATGCTTGAAGTTCTTTTTTACGAATCTCTGGAAGGGATTCCCTTGTAGCAAACGGAGGGTTCCCCAAATTCCTTCCCATTTCTCCAAGAGTAAGACAAGCATAGGTGACAGGTGTGCCACTTAAGATATGACTTGCCATTGTTCCGGAGACGCCAAAGGCTTCATCATCTGGATGTGGAAATACAACTAAAACATGACGTTCTTTTTCCATATAAAGCAATTCCTTTCTATTAGAGGGTGTTCGAAAAGTTCGGTAAAAATGACACTGCTAGATAAATGATCTTCGACTGAGTACCGCCACGTCCTGTGGCGAACGTCGAAATCACGACATCCTGTGGTAGCTCGTTGGCTTGTTTCTATGCTCCTCGGAAAAGAGAACCACTTTTCCTTCGTGTGACGCGGATTCATGGGAGCTTTCCTTGTGCTCATGTATCAGGAAAGGTTCTTCTGCTAAATTCACCCACGTCCTGTGGGCATTGTGCAGGTCCGCTGCTCGAAACTGCGCCGCCTTGAACTTTCGATGTACAGGATGTACTAGTGTCGGACGTTAGCGATTTACGTCAGCGCTTTTAGCCGACTTGGTCCTTTTTATCCTTCTTTTTGAACACACGCTATTAATATTTAAACGGTGTTTTGCTAATTTGTAGAGCAACGGCTAGTTTTCCATCATATCCGTGACCAGCAAGTAATAATCTACCTTGTTCATCTAGCTCGAAATGGGTAAGGCCCTCTGCGTAGATCCAGCCAATCGCTAATTTTAGCCCGATACGATAGGGGCCTTCCCCAACAATCTTCCCATATTCGTAACAAACTTCAGCATTGCGAATATAAGCTCCAGCTGAAAAAAATGTTTCATCATTATGGGAAGCATACGCTCCATTTGTTGTTTCTAAATGTATGTAAACTTGTTCTGTAGCAAAAGTATTAATTAATTGTTGAACTTCATCGATACGAATCTTCTCCATAGGATAAACCTCCTTCCTAAATCATTATTTTACTAAAAGAAGAGAAAAATTACGAAAAATAAGATTGGGAATATGGTCAAACTCTCTGATTCCAGTCGAAAAGTTCTTCCTCGATAGGCCATTGATTTTTCCGCGCTTTTCTTGCAATGTGGAAGAATATAATCAATACGAACAAAGTTCCAATAAAACTACCTACCCAAGAAGCGGTCATCGGTAAGTGAAAACCGATTTTTGCATGCAAAATATAAGTAAAAACCATGATAAGCATAAAGGTTCCGGGAATAAGTGAAATCCAATAATTTCTTTTAGCAATATATAAATACATAGCACCAATGAATAAGGTGATCACAGCTGTTGATTGATTAGCCCAACTAAAATATCGCCACAATAAATTGAAATCTATCTTTGTTAGTAAGAAAGCAATGATGAATAAAGGAAAGGCAACCCATAAGCGACTGGATAACTTCCTTTGAGCTAACCCTAAATATTCAGCAATGATCATCCGAGCGCTACGGAAGGCAGTATCTCCTGAGGTAATCGGTAGGACCACTACTCCGAGTACAGCGAGTGTCCCACCAAGTGCACCAAGTAGAGAAGTGGAGACTTTATTGACGACAGCTCCCGGTCCTCCTACTTTTAAAAGTTCATTCAATTCATTGGGCCCATCAAATAGACTCATCGCTGCTGCTGCCCAAATCATCGCAATAATTCCCTCAGCAATCATCATCCCATAAAATACTTTCCTGCCTTGGCTTTCTTTTTGGATAGTTCGAGAAATAATTGGCGTTTGGGTCGCATGAAATCCTGATAAGGCTCCACATGTAATGGTAAAAAATAATAGAGGAAAGATCGGTGCTTGCTCTGGATGAAAATGACTAAAGGACAATTCGGGAATGGGAGCTCCAATTACGACGAGCCCAACACCGACTCCAGCGGCACTTAGGATTAACAAGGCTCCGAAATAGGGATATAATCGCCCGATAATTTGATCAATCGGTAGAAGTGTCGCGAGAATATAATAACTAAAGATGATGAATAGAATAATACTCAAGGCTAGTTTCCCATCGATTAACACATGGAGTAGGTTAGCGGGAGTAATGACAAAAACAGTCCCAACTAATAGAAGGAGTAAAACAGCTAAAACATGGACAAGGTATTTCATCGTACGACCTAAAAATTTGCTCGCTAGTGCAGGTAAATGGGCACCCCGATTTCTAATCGAAATCATCCCAATTAAATAATCATGAACCGCTCCAGCAAAAATAGAGCCAATGACAATCCAAACAAAGGCTACAGGTCCATATAAGGCACCCATAATAGGACCAAAAATAGGGCCTGTCCCCGCAATATTGAGCAATTGGATTAAGGCGTTTTTTGAGGTGCTCATTGGAACGTAATCAACCCCATCATGATTAACTAGTGCGGGAGTGGGTCGATCCTGCTTGATGCCAAATGCTTTCTCAACGATTCTTCCATATATAAAATACCCGAGAATTAAGAGAATGATTCCACCTAAAAAAGTCTTCATTTCACTTCCCCCTGTCCAATAAGTGTTCGAAAAGAGGATAAAAATGACAAGTCGGCTAATGGCGCTGACGCCGCTCAACAACGTAGATACGTTCTGTACATCGAAAGCCATTTATCTAGCAGTGTCATTTGTACCGGATCTTTGAACAGCTTCTAAAATAGAATTGGAGTTGTTTCTGTCCCATGCTATTCAAGAAGAAGGAAGTTTAGAACATTGAGAGGAATGATAAACGCCCAGAAAGGATGAAATAATCATCCTTTCTGGGCGTCATCCTTATTTCTTGGAATTATTATCAAAAGCAAAATAAGCGCCATGCATAACAGGACCTACATATTCATTCAGCTTCCAGCCGTGTTGGATCGCGGCTGTAACAAAGTCCTTGGCAGAGGCAACGGCTTCCTTGACTGATTTACCCTTTGCCAAGTTAGCTGTAATCGCGGCAGCAAAAGTACAACCAGCACCATGGTTATAAGTCGTTTCTAGTTTATCTGACTCAAGTAGAGTAAATTCTTGACCGTCATAGAAAAGGTCGATGGCTTTGTCATGGGCGATTGCCTTTCCACCTTTTACGACAACATTTTTTGCCCCCAACTCGTGAATTTTCGCAGCGGCTTCTTTCATCCCATCTACTGTTTTCACTGGTCCTGTTTTAGCTAATTGTCCCGCTTCAAAAAGGTTCGGGGTTACAATTAAAGCCCGTGGGAGAAGGAACTCACGCATTGCATCCGTATTTTCTGGTTGTAAAACTTCATCCTCGCCTTTACATACCATCACAGGGTCAATGACCACATTTTCTAATTTATGCTCATCCAATTTACGCGCACCTAATTCAATGATTTCCACTGAACCAAGCATTCCAGTTTTCATGGCATCAATTCCGACAGATAGAATGGTGTTTAATTGCTTTTCTACTGTATCAACATCAATTGGAAAGACGTCATGACTCCAATTATTGTTAGGGTCCATTGTGACGATTGACGTTAAAGCATTCATGCCGTAAACGCCATACTCTTCAAATGTTTTTAAATCAGCTTGAATTCCAGCGCCACCACTTGTATCCGAACCAGCAAATGTTAAAACTTTCTTCATTGTCATCCGTTATTCCTCCTAGCAAACACATGATGTTTCTTCTTTGGTCTAGCTTTAGCGCTCAGATTAGTAAATCAACGAAATATCTCGCCTATTTAGCCTTTTTATCTTTACGAGCACTTCTGCTTTTCTCTTTAGGATATACCAATTTATTTGAAAATAAAAGATTTTAATTCCTTACTAGGCTTTACCTGTAAATAGAGCTTTGCCTATAATTTGGTATATAGATGTTAAAATAGGAACATATATGAATTATTTTAAAAGAAAATCAGGGGGATATAAATGGCCAATATTCTATACATAGAGGATGATTTAGAAATTAGTAGATGGGTCGTAGAAGTGTTAGAGGAAAAAGGACATAACGTAAATTGGTTACCATCAGGGGAAGGAGTGATGAAACTAGCAGAAGATGTGGAAATTGCAATTTTAGATGTGATGATACCTGGCCTAGATGGCTTTTCTGTTGGAAGGAGATTAAAACAGGAATATCCTTCATTAGCGGTCTTAATGTTATCAGCTAGAACCTCTGTCGAAGATCGACTTCAGGGACTAGAATTTGCGGATGATTATTTAACAAAGCCCTTTTATCCAGAAGAATTGGTTGCAAGGATAGAAGTTTTATTGCGACGGTTTCAACAAGATCAAACAGAAAAGATAACAATTGGTCATTTAGATATTTTCTTAGAAGAAAACCGGATATTAGATCATGAAAGAAACAAGGAAATTATTTTAACGGGAAAGCAATACCAAATTTTTCAATACTTCCTCCGCCATCAAAACCAAATTTTGACAAAGGAGCAATTATACGAAGGGGTATGGAAAGAACCTTATATAGATGGGGATAAAACATTAATGGTACATATTCGTTATTTACGCGAGAAAATAGAAAGGGATCCCGCAAAACCCGGTTTAATAGAAACCATTCGGGGATTAGGCTATCGATTAAAATCATGACTATAAAAAAGGTTTTAACTCTTCGTCATTCTTTATTAGTAAGATATCTACTGATTATTTTATTCGCGGTTCTATTTATCCCTATTATTTTTCCTCTATCGATTGTTGTTTGGTATTCATTTGATGAGGCGGATGTAAACCAATTAAATGGAGAGGACCTGGAAAAATGGTGGCATCAAGAAGCAGGAAAACTGACTTCTTTAGATGAGGAAGAAGTAAAGAAGAAATTGACTGAATTTCAGAAGAAATACCACGCTTCTACTGTGTTTTGGGTCGATGATAATGGAACACTTCTTTTTGCTTATCCAGAACCAGTTGCTGTACCTAAAAGGTGGACATCTTCAGATATTGTTGAATTTATGAAAAAAAGCTATGATAGTGACCCTTTTACAACAGTGGCCTTTCTTGGTGAAAAAAAGGAAAACGGCTTTATTACCTTTCAAATTCCAAGAAGTGAAATGGACCATACTCGAGAAAAGTTGGTAGATCGCTATAGTTATCTATTTTACGGTATTAATATTGGACTCTTTTTCATATTTGTTTTTATTTCCTGGCTGTTCTTTTCCCATATTCGCAAACGATTACTCCGTTTAGGATTAGCAATGGAAAAAGAGGGTATCGCCGGTATTCCTGACAAAATTATGATTAAGAAACAAGATGAAATTGGCCAGCTTGAGCAGTCCTTCAATGGAATGGTCGAGAGGTTAGGGGAAAGTCAAAAACAGAAGGATGAGGAAGAAGAACTAAGAAAACAATTAATGGCCAATCTTTCTCATGATTTGCGAACACCATTGACGACATTAAGAGGACATCTCTATACATTAAAAAAAGAAAAATTAACGGACAAAGGGGAAAAATCCCTGCAATTAATGGATTATAAGATTACCTTTCTTAGTCAGTTAATTGATAATTTACTGTCTTATACACTGCTAACAGCAGGAAAATACCCTTATCATCCCCAAAAAGTAGATATTATCAGGTCGGTTCGCGTGATGGCTGCTTCTTGGTATCCAACTTTTGAGAAAAAGGGCTTTGCAATTGAAATTGAATTGCCCGAGGATCAGCATTTTGAGTGGTCATTAGACCCAAGTTGGTTGGAGAGAGTGCTTGATAATCTATTTCAAAATATCATTCGCCATGCCGATTCTGGGAAATATATTAGAATTAAAAGTGCAACAACCGAAAAAGGCTTTCAACTCATAATTGAAGATCGGGGCCCGGGAATAGAGACTGCTTCTGATAGTAAGGGGGCTGGGATTGGTATGGCGATCGTAACGCTTATGTTGCAAGAAATGAACTTAAAGTTAAATGTCCAATCAACAGATAGAGGAACGAGAATGACGATAACAGCTGCAGGGGACATGGGAAAGTAAATTGTAATCATGCAAACCGCTTGATTCATGAATATCCATGATTCAAGCGGTTTTTCTTACACTAAGAAAGCCTTCTAATTTTGAATGGAATGGTTGCCTTATTTGCCGATTGGAGGTTATTCGATCTTTTTTAAACAAATTTTAAACTTGCTTGTCCATTGTTTTAACCTTCACCTTTTAATCTTAGAGATGAGGTGAAGAAAATGAACGAATTAGTGTTAAAAACTTCAAATTTAACGAAGAGATTTAAAGGAAAGCAAGCAGTGAATGGAGTGGATCTTGCCATTCAAAAAGGAGAAATTTATGGTTTCCTTGGACCAAACGGGGCAGGGAAAACAACTACGATTCGGATGCTACTTGGATTAATGAAACCGACACATGGCTCGATCCATATATTTGGACAGGATTTAAGCAAACATAAACTATCGATATTAAGCAAAGTCGGTTCTCTAGTGGAATCTCCCTCCTACTATGGTCATTTAACAGCTATTGAAAATTTAGAAGCTTTACGAAAAATTTTAAATGTGCCTAAAGCAAGAATTGGGGAAGTATTGGAAATCGTCCGTTTAACAAACGAGGCCAAACGACCTGTAAAAGGCTTTTCGCTTGGAATGAAACAAAGGTTAGGGATAGCAGCTGCTCTCTTAGGAAATCCGGAGTTGTTAATTTTGGATGAACCAACAAATGGCTTGGACCCTGCAGGCATTCAAGAGATGCGAGAACTAATTAAAAGTCTACCGAAAAAATTTGGTGTAACAGTTGTAGTATCAAGTCATCTCTTAAGTGAAATTGATCAAATGGCAACACGAGTAGGTATTATTACGAAAGGTTCACTTATTTTTCAAGATTCGATCGAGGTATTAAGAAAAAGATCCAGTCCGACAATCCGCATTCACACAAATAATCAAAAAGAGGCAAGGAAAATTCTTCTGTCTTCTGGCATTCAAGTACAGGATCAGGATTCATTTCTTACGCTTGATCAAGCTGATAATATGTTAACGGCTAAAGCAGTGGCGAATTTAGTCAAAGGGAATCTATCTGTTTATCGTGTTGAGGAACAAAAAATGTCTTTGGAAGAAATATTCCTCGATTTAACGAAGGAGGAGATGAGCCTATGATGATCCAAATATTTAAGGCTGATCTGCTAAAAATGAAACGAAAATGGGTATGGTTTCTTAGCTTTCTTGGTCCCTTTGGAGTGATCTCTCTGCAGGCGGTCAATTATGGTGTAAGATATGATTACTTAGTTGGTCTGAATCCGGATGTTTGGGGAGAATTGCTAAAGAATATTAATGGGTTAGTCACGATTTCCTTAATACTAGGCGTTGCCATCTTGGCATCGATGACCGCAAATGTGGAACATCAACAAAATGCTTGGAAACAGCTTTTAGCCCTGCCTGTTCGTAAAGGCTCGGCTTTTGCGTCAAAATTCCTTTTAAACATTATATTCCTTTTGATTGCTTGTCTTCTGCTATTTGTAGGAACGATTATCTTGGGACTTAGTTTGAAGTTTGGGACAGAGATTCCTTATATCGCGATTTTAAGAAATAGCTTCTATCCCTTGGCGGCTGCTTTGCCCATTCTAGCTTTACAAACATGGTTATCGATTACGATGACCAACCAAGCGGTTCCACTTACCATTGGAATTCTTGGTGCCATCGTTTCGTCATCCGCTTATAATGCGGCTGATTGGTTCATGTGGAAGTGGCCATTATTAATGAGTGATGTTCATGAGCCAGTTTGGTTTGTTGGGATGGGCTTACTCGTAGGCATTATTCTATTGGGATTTGGTGCGCTAGATTTTACAAGACGGGATGTGAAGTAAGATGTTATGGAAAATAATTCAGTCAGAATGGCTTAAATTTCGCAAATCTAATATATGGCTGCTGCTTTTCGTGAGTCCTGCATTGGCTACTATTGCCGGTATGACTATGAATATATCAGAAATGAAAGGGGTCGAATGGGCTTATCTATTATCAACAATGGTTTTTATCCATGGCCTGCTTTTTCTTCCCTTATTAACAGGGGTATTCAGTGCTTTTGTCGCTCGCTATGAACATCAGGGTGGGGGATGGAAACAATTACTTGCCTTGCCAGTATCAAGAGGGCAAGTATTCTTGGCAAAAGGGATCATCGTCATGGCTTTTTTAGCGATTACCCAAATATTATTTTATTTCGGTTGGGTAATGGCTGGAATCATTCAGGGAATTGAGACGTCAGTTCCTTACCTGTTTGGTCTTAAAAGTGTCTTTTTCGGCTGGCTCGCCTGTTTACCATTAGTTGCCTTACAATTATGGATTTCAACAGCATGGACAAGTTTCGCCGCCCCACTTGTTATCAATGTGATTTTCACGATTCCTAATATTTTAGTAGCGAATTCAGAGAAATTCTCTCCCTTTTATCCTTGGGTCCAACCCTTTTTAACCATGCTTTCGGCTGGAGGAGATGGGGCAGATGAATTTTTTATCCGCTCACTCTCTTTGTTATTATCAGTGATATTTGGTAGCTTCTTTATATTTTTGTTCGGGGGATTACTGTATTTTCAGAAAAGGGCCGTTTAATCGTCAAAAATACCCTTTTGAACCTGGTCTGTATAAATAATCTCTATATAGGAAGCTGTGAGAATAATGAAATTCAAAAAGAAGCTTAGCCCGTGGTTGGTTACTAGAAATATTTTATTGTGTATACTAGCAGTACTCGTAATTGGGTTCATTTTTCATTCCATTAAAACGGTAATGGAACAAAAGAGATATCCAGCTATTGGGGAATTAGTTGAAGTTGCCGGTAAGAATATGCACGTCTATACAAAGGGGAATGGAGAAAACACCATTGTCTTATTAAGTGGATTAGGTACAGCTGCACCTGTATTAGACTTCGAACCCCTAATTAATCAAATGGCAAAAAATCATAAGGTTGTTGTCGTAGAGCCTTTTGGATATGGTTGGAGTGACATGACGGAGAAGGAACGAACAGTGGAAAACATAGTAGAGGAAATAAGAACGGCACTAAAAGAATCAGGCATAGAAGGACCGTATATTTTGATGCCACATTCAATATCTGGTATATATAGTATCTATTTTGCCGATAAATATCCAAATGAAGTGAAGGCCATTATCGGAATCGATCCTACGTTACCGAAAGCTGTGGAATACTTCGATGAAGCTGTGCCCACTATGCCTAAGTATTGGAGCTATGTGGCACCAACTGGAATGGCAAGATTAGCTGTATCCTTGATCCCAAGTGAGTTTCTACCTGTTGCTGAAGACGGGACTTATTCGGGTGAAAATTTACAGATGGTTAAAGCTATTTCAGCATGGAAAGGCAATAACCGAAATATAGTGAATGAAGCAAATGAAATAAATAATGATCTTGAAAAGACAACCGATATGGTAATCCCTTCTGAGCTACCCGTTTTAATCTTTACTACGAAAGAGAAAAATGTGAATAAAGACGGGAAGTCGAATATCACCTTTTATCAAACGCAATTGGATCGTATCTCCTCTCATAAGCTGATTACGCTAGAAGGGCATCATTATCTCCATTGGACTCGTTACAAGGAAATGAGTGAATATGTGACTGAGTTCATAGAGAATTACTTAAAAGATTTGTAATGGAATTTAACCTGTTGTATTTACATTTTTGCTACTAGACAAAAGCGGTTTCCTCAGTGCAAGTTGCTGGAAAGAAACCTTCATATAATCCGCAAAAAGGGCGTTCTCAAACCGGGAACGCCTTTTAATTTCATTGGCTTATAAGTATCTTTAGCTATCATTATGAGTTTCTCCCTCTAAATGATAAACTTTAGGGAGAGTATAGGGAGAAAAAGATCTATCTCCCTGTTAAATAAGTTTTGATTAAAGCAGCTCGTTCACGAGTGGTCATTTTCCACTTCACTACCTCTGGTGTTTTGGCGGCAAGGGCATCGGTCTCAAGCCCTAGTTGATGAGCAATCTTGCGAGATCTGGCAAGGTGATAATCACTGGTAATGATCGTGACATGATCAATGGAATCAGGAAGTAGTTTTTTTGAAAATAGAATATTTTCATAGGTAGAAGTGGATGTTGTTTCTAGAATAAGTCTGCTTTCTTCTATTCCTTTTTCAATTAAATAGTTTTTCATGGCTTCTGCTTCTGAGAGTTGTTCATCAGGACCTTGGCCACCGGATAATACAAACCGAACATTCGGATATTCATGGCTATACTGGACAGCAGCATCTAATCGATATTGTAAGGAGCGTGAGGGAATGCTGCCATTCACCTTGGCGCCAAGAATGATTGCATAGGAATGTTTGCCAGTGGCTAAGGGAGTTTGACCTTTTTGGATCCAATCACCCGTTTTCCACCAAAGAAAAGCAAGGGAAAAGAGTAGGATGAGAAGGCTAGATAGTAAAACGATCTTTATGTTCATAATTCATTCCCTTTCATCATCATGATAAGCTTAGAATACCTGATAAAAATGAAATCGTATATTGTTTTTATAAGATAAATTGGGAATGACTGGCTAGCGTTAAGATCTAGCATCAGGGCTTGGCTCTAATCATGGATGTTCGACAAGACAGCGAATTCCTAGTTGCTCCCTAATATCAAGAGGTTTACGCTTTTGTAGGTAGTGTCAAAAATTCTATGAAAACAAAAGCCTAAACGTAGCTCTACGGTCTAAATGTGGTGGTAAGCTACCGCAATCGCTCTTGACAAACA
>NZ_JAGGKH010000022.1 GCF_017873565.1 Lederbergia galactosidilytica | reverse complement strand
ACTCGAACGAAAGAAGCTGACGCAGAGATTCGCCGGTCATCGTGTTCCGAAGCCCGAACAGGGCAGTTAAGCTCGCGCGCCGATGGTAATAAGGGACTTCCCCTTGTGAGAGCAGGACGTTGCCAGGCAAATGAAAGACATCCTTATGAAGAGGATGTCTTTTTTTATATCGAAGGATAAATCAAGTAAAGTGAAATAAGAGATAATAACTTTCAGAGAGGACCCCTGCGGGAGCTCGGCTAGTGACATTCAAATTCTATAACTAGCGCCCATACTAGAATGCCGTGTTCGTCAGGAAGGCACGCCGAGATCTAGGAGTGTGATATAAGAATGGGAGATTAAAACTACAATATCCTGTCACAATGCATTCATGTCCAAATTCGTGTTAACTTGAAGGCTTACCTGCCTCCCGCGGAAACCTGAGTTATTACATAATAGCATTTCGGTTTTTCCTTTGTTTCAGTCTTTATGAATCTTTGTAAAATGCAAGAGTAGTTGGTAACATACTGTCTAGGCTAATTTGAAGTAGTTGTTTTGTCCCGATATAAATAGACATAGGGTTAATACTAAGTCAGTAGAAAGGGAACTTATTTAAATTTTACTTATCGTACAGCGTAAAATTGCTGTTTTCTCTAAGGTAATTATCAATAAGAAAAGGTCCCTTTATTTCTGTGATATCTAAAAAGTCTCTAATAAATGGGTAATCATCATTTGGAGTTGTCTTTATAAGTTCCATCCACCATTCTGTTTCGTAACGAGAAATCATACTTAAATTATATAGAATTAAATAATGAATAAGAAGATCAGGTAATAAATTAAGCTCCTGGATTGTGCTAGGAAGCCAAAGTGAGTCCTTTTGGATATGATAACGGAAAGGTGGAACATTACCTATACTCTTATTAAATGTTAAATGTCCTTCCATATTTTCCCCCCATCGTATCTCCTTCTTACACTTATAGGATAAGTACTCTTTCAGGCGAGATTCGCTCATATGATAGGAATTTAATAACTGATTAGGGATTATATGGAGCCCCCCTTTCCTTATAGGTAATTCAATCATACTAGACTTTTCCTTTAAAAAAGAGAAGCTTTCCTCTAATTCCACTATAAGCTCTAGCAGCTCTCCCATTTTAAATTTTTCCCCCTCAAGGTGTTTCACGTGAAACATTCGTTCTGAAAAATAGGTACATAATCCATTTTTTTGAACTTTGACTTCATCAGCAAAAAACTGATAATCTTTTCTTTTCCTTTTTCTAGTAGATACTCCATGTGCAAGAACGGTTGTACTATGGGGATAATAAGGATCGATACTCAACAAACAAGCTTTTATTAAATGGATAAGACCGTAATAGAGGAGTATTGGCCGAATTGATAATGGCGTTTTAGCTGCTTGCTCATAAAAGGCTTCACCTTGTTCAAGATAATAAATAAACGAATAGCAGTTATCATATGCTTTTGCTGCAGCATCCTCTATATTTATTTGGTTATATCTTTTTGTTAAGTAATTTCTAGTAAGAGTGGCAGAATGAAACCGTTGAATACGTTTCCAAGTAAAAGCTTTAATACTCAAATAATCATCTCCAAATAATTTGAATAGTGGAACATCGGTTGTATTTCTTGACAGTCATATTACCAATTGATAACCTACTAATAATATTTTGGGGCAGGAGGCAGGAAAATATGTGGGAAACTAAATTTTCTAAAGAAGGTTTAACTTTTGATGATGTATTATTAGTACCAGCAAAATCTGAGGTTTTGCCTAAAGAGGTCAATTTATCAATTGAATTAACGAGTACGTTAAAATTAAACATTCCAGTAATCAGCGCAGGGATGGATACTGTCACAGAGTCGAAAATGGCGATTTCGATGGCTCGTCAAGGCGGATTAGGTATTATTCATAAAAATATGAGTATTGAAGCCCAAGCTGAGAAGGTCGACAAAGTAAAACGTTCTGAGAGTGGTGTTATTAAAGACCCCTTCTTTTTAACCCCAGATCATCAAGTGTTTGATGCAGAACATTTAATGGGGAAATATCGTATTTCAGGTGTTCCAATTGTAAATAATGAACAAGAAAGAGTATTGGTAGGGATTATTACCAATCGTGATATGCGCTTTATTCAAGACTTTTCTGTCCCAATTATCGATGTGATGACGAAGGAAAATCTTGTAACTGCTCCAGTTGGGACTTCCCTTGAAGAAGCGGAAAATATTTTACAACAACACCGAATTGAAAAATTACCATTGGTAGATGAAAAAGGTGTTTTACAAGGATTAATTACGATAAAAGATATTGAAAAAGTCATTGAGTTCCCTAATTCAGCAAAAGATAGTCATGGTCGTTTGTTAGTTGGTGCTGCTGTTGGGGTAACGAGTGACACAATGAAGAGGGTTGAAATGCTTGTTCGCTCTCAAGTAGATGTTATTGTGATCGATACAGCACATGGTCACTCAGAAGGTGTTTTAAGAACGATTAAGGAGATCAGGGATAAATATCCTGACCTAAACATTATTGCCGGTAATGTTGCCACAGCAGAAGCTACAGCTGCTTTATTTGATGCAGGTGCAGATGTTGTCAAAGTTGGAATTGGCCCAGGTTCCATTTGTACCACGAGGGTCGTCGCGGGTGTCGGTGTTCCACAAATTACGGCTGTATATGATTGTGCGACAGAAGCAAGAAAAAGAGGAAAAGCCATCATCGCGGACGGTGGCATTAAGTATTCGGGAGATATTGCGAAGGCTCTCGCTGCAGGTGGACATGCTGTTATGCTTGGAAGTATGCTAGCTGGAACTTCTGAGAGCCCTGGTGAAACGGAAATTTATCAAGGACGTCGCTTTAAAGTATATCGTGGTATGGGATCTGAAGGGGCAATGGAAAAAGGTTCAAAAGATCGATATTTCCAAGAAGATGCGAAGAAATTTGTTCCTGAAGGAATTGAAGGACGGGTACCTTACAAAGGACCTCTTGCAGATACAATCTACCAATTAGTAGGTGGTCTACGCGCAGGCATGGGATATTGTGGTGCACCAGATTTACAACATTTCAGAGACAATGCTCAGTTTATCCGAATGACAGGTGCAGGTTTACGTGAAAGTCACCCACATGATGTCCAAATAACGAAAGAGTCACCTAATTACTCTATTTCTTAATAGAAAGGCAGGATATTCCTTTTTAGAGGAATCCTGCCTTTTTTTATGGAATAAGTAATTCGACAAATATCACAGTTTTGTAAGGTAGGCGTCATATTTTCTCCTACTAAATTATGTTTAACTATGATAAAATGACAAAGGTGTACATAAAAAGTTGGAGGGCTTACATGTGAAAAGAAGACGGACAAAAAGAACGATTATTTTTTCTTTGATTCTTGTTATGATGTTCAGTTTGTTACAATTGCCAGGTCAAGCATATGCAAAAGATGAATTAGATGTTCATGCAGATGCAGCCATTATTATAGAACCAACCACTGGAAAAGTATTATATGCGAAAAATGAAGATGAAGCTTTAGGAATTGCTTCTATGACAAAAATGATGAGTGAGTATCTTTTGTTTGAAGCAATCAAGGAAAAGAAGATCACTTGGGATCAAGAACAAATTATTAGTGCCTATGCACATGAAGTATCCGTTGATGCGCAATTATCTAATGTTGGCCTAAATGAGGGAAAGCCATATACGATTCAAGAATTGTATGAAGCGATGGCCATTTACTCTGCAAATGGTGCAACGATCGCGATTGCTGAGGCGATTGCTGGATCCGAGGGGAAATTCGTCGATATGATGAATGCTAAAGCTAAGGAATTAGGCTTAAAAGAATATTATTTTGTCAATTCAACAGGTCTTAATAACAAAGATTTAAAAGGTAAGCATCCTAAGGGAGAAGCTGATGATGAAAATTTAATGTCAGCGAGATCTACAGCAATCCTAGCGGCTAAATTAATGAAAGATTTCCCAGAGGTACTTGATACAACAAGTATAGCGAAAAAGAAATTTAGAGATCTACCAGGAGAAATGAAAAACTGGAATAAGATGCTCCCATCTTTAGAATTTGAATATGAAGGTGTTGACGGTCTTAAAACAGGTACAACGGATTTAGCTGGTCGTTGTTTTACTGGAACAGCTACCCGGGGAGATTTTCGAGTCATTACAGTAGTGATGAATGCGAAGGATGACAACGGGGTAAGCAGTGATCGTGGAAGATTTGGACAAACTCAGAAAATGATGGAATATGCCTTTGCTAATTATTCAATGAAGGAAATTTTCCCTAAAGGTTATGAAGTTAAAGGACATAAATCTCTTGATGTTGTAAAAGGTAAGGATAAAAGCGTTAAAGTCCAAACAGAAGCACCATTGACTACAGTTGTGAAAAATGGAGAAGAAGAAGCCTATAATCCCGTTTTTGAACTAGATAAAGATAAGGTAAATAAGGCTGGCGAATTAACAGCCCCTATTAAGAAAAATGAACAAGTCGGTACGTTAGTAGCTGAACATAAAGGTGACGATGACTACGGATATTTGACGAAAAGTTTTGAACCGTCCGTAAAAGTAGTTACTACTAATGAAGTTGAAAAAGCCAATTGGTTTGTGCTTATGATGCGCAGCATAGGCGGGTTCTTCTCAGACCTATGGACAAGTGTATCTGATACTGTTAAAGGCTGGTTCTAGATTATAGAGAGTGACTTCCCTGTATTGACAGGGAAGTATTTTTATAGTTAACTAAATAGTAGAATTAATCCGATAGATATAATCAGAGAAAGGCAAAGGGGATATATAAATGAGAACAGGAACCGATCGAGTAAAACGTGGTATGGCGGAAATGCAAAAGGGCGGCGTCATTATGGATGTTGTCAATGCAGAACAGGCAAAATTAGCTGAGGAAGCAGGAGCAGTTGCAGTTATGGCGCTTGAACGTGTTCCCTCTGATATTCGTGCAGCGGGCGGTGTTGCACGTATGGCGGATCCAACGATTGTTGAAGAAGTCATGAACGCAGTGTCAATCCCAGTGATGGCTAAAGCTAGAATTGGTCATATTGTAGAAGCTAGAGTGTTGGAAGCAATGGGTGTTGATTATATAGATGAAAGTGAAGTTTTAACGCCAGCAGATGAGGAATTTCACTTAAATAAAAAGGAATATACTGTTCCTTTTGTATGTGGTTGTAGAGATCTAGGTGAAGCAACTCGCCGCATTGGTGAAGGTGCTTCAATGCTACGAACAAAAGGAGAGCCGGGAACTGGGAATATTGTTGAGGCAGTTCGACATATTCGCAAAGTGAATGCTCAAGTACGCAGAGTCGTGGCAATGAATGAAGACGAGCTTATGACAGAAGCTAAATTGCTAGGTGCTCCATATGAATTATTATTAGAAATTAAGCAAAATGGCCGTCTACCAGTTGTAAACTTTGCAGCAGGTGGTGTAGCGACTCCAGCAGATGCAGCATTAATGATGGAGCTTGGAGCGGATGGAGTATTTGTTGGTTCAGGCATTTTTAAATCAGAAAATCCTGCTAAATTTGCTCGTGCAATCGTTGAAGCAACAACCCATTATAAAGATTATGGAAAAATTGCTGAGTTATCGAAGGATCTTGGAATTGCGATGAAGGGAATTGAAATTTCAACATTAGCACCTGAAAACCGTATGCAAGAGCGCGGGTGGTAATATGTTGAAGATTGGGATTCTTGGATTACAAGGGGCTATCCGAGAGCATGCTCAGGCAGTAAAGAACTGCGGTGCTGAAGCAATTGAAGTAAAATCAATTGAGCAGTTGGATCAACTGGATGGGCTGATTCTTCCAGGTGGAGAAAGTACGACCATGCGCCGGCTGTTAGATAAGTATAACTTTATGGATCCATTAAGAGCATTTGCACGTGAAGGAAAACCGATCTTTGGTACTTGTGCTGGTTTGATTTTATTAGCCAAACGTCTTACTGGACAAGAAAAAGCCCATTTAGAATTAATGGATATTACAGTCGAAAGAAATTCCTTTGGACGGCAAAAGGAAAGCTTTGAAGCCGAGATTGCTATTGCAGGTGTGGCTGAAGATAAAATGACAGCTGTATTTATCCGAGCTCCTCATATAACAGAAGCTGGGGAAAATGTAGAGGTTCTGGCAAAATATGATGGAAGAATTGTCGCGGTTAGGGAAGGGCAATTTCTAGGATGCTCTTTTCATCCGGAACTTACAGAAGACAGCCGTTTAACTGCATATTTTCTCCAAATGGTTGAAGAATATAAAATGATCGAAAACAAAGTTTGCAATTAATTCTGGCTTATAGTATAGTATGAGCAAAATTATATGGTTATGGCGTTGAGAGGAAATAGTAGTAAAGCATAAGTATCTATTAGAGAATCGATGGTTGGTGGAAATCGATGATACGGCTTTATGAATCCATCCTTGAGCAAAATGCTGAACGATAAAGCTAGTAGGCATTTTCGGTTCGAACCGTTATCGATGAAGTGGAAAGTACTTGTACTTTCAATTTGGGTGGCAACGCGGGTAACTCTCGTCCCTTTCCGGGGATGAGGGTTTTTTTAGTTGGTAAAGAAAGTTTAACATTTGAAAAAGTGTTAGGTATTAGCATTAACGTCCAGTGGCTGCCCGCTATGCCTTTCCTAGTAAAGAAGGAGGAAAAGTAAAATGTTAGATATGAAATATTTACGTGATCATTTGCCTGATATTAAGGCAAAATTGAAGCATAGGGGAGAAGATTTGTCAGATTTAGACCAATTTGAAGCATTGGATCGAAAACGACGTGAGACAATTATTAAAGTAGAACAACTGAAAAGTAAGCGGAATGAAGTATCCCAGCAAATTGCTAAGATGAAAAAGGAAAAGCAAAATGCAGATGAGGTCATCCAAGAAATGCGTCAAGTTGGTGAGGAAATAAAAGAACTTGATTATACTTTACGTGAAGTAGAGGAGGCATTAGGCCATTTGTTACTATCCATTCCTAATATTCCCCATGAAAGTGTACCCGTGGGAGAAACGGAAGATGATAATGTTGAAATCCGTCAATGGGGGAATATTCGTTCTTTTGACTTTGAACCAAAACCTCATTGGGATATTGCCGATCAACTAGACATTTTGGATTTTGAAAGAGCGGCTAAAGTGACAGGCAGTCGATTTGTATATTATAAAGGGCTTGGTGCTAGATTAGAACGGGCTTTGATTAGCTTTATGATGGATTTACACGCTGAAGAGCATGGCTATGAAGAAATGCTCCCTCCATATATGGTAAATCGAACAAGTATGACTGGGACTGGGCAATTACCAAAATTTGAAGAAGATGCCTTCTTAATTGGAAGTGAGGATTATTTTCTTATCCCTACTGCTGAGGTTCCTGTAACGAATTATCATCGCGATGAAATTTTGGATGGAAATCAATTACCTTTAAATTATGTTGCTTATAGTGCGTGTTTCCGGTCTGAGGCAGGATCAGCAGGTCGAGATACAAGGGGATTAATTCGCCAACATCAATTTAATAAAGTAGAATTAGTCAAATTTGTAAAACCTGAAGACTCTTATCAAGAATTAGAAATCCTTACAGGACATGCTGAAAAGGTATTACAATTACTTAAGCTTCCTTACCGTGTCTTAAGCATGTGTACAGCTGATTTAGGGTTTACAGCGGCAAAGAAATATGATTTAGAAGTATGGTTACCAAGCTATAACACATATCGAGAAATCTCTTCTTGCTCAAATTTTGAATCTTTCCAAGCAAGAAGAGCTAATATTCGCTTTAGAGCCGAACCTGGTGCGAAACCACAGCATGTGCATACTTTAAATGGTTCAGGATTGGCGATTGGCCGTACTGTTGCAGCAATTTTAGAAAATTATCAACAGGAAGATGGAACTGTCATCATTCCAGAAGTGTTACGACCGTATATGAGGAATAAGGATATAATAGAATAAAGAACATTTAATTCAGAATCCCGAAGGTATTGTCACTATTACCTTCGGGATTTTTAAATTGGAAATGATGAGCTTTAGATAGCATTAGTATAAAGAGTTTGAAAGTAAAAAACTTAAAAGTAGTGACAAACAACTAAGATGTAAAGAAGTTGGTTGAGTGGGAGCATTTTTAGCTGATTGTACCATTTTTCTCTTACGGCAATTCTTTATGGGATTTCTAAATAACATATTCCCAGCTAGTTTAGAATTGCTTTGTGGCAATCTCCGTCAAAGTGACTTCTAAAGCATATTGATAAACCTTATAGGTAGAAGCTGCAAAAAATTTACCTTTAAGGTTCCATCTAAAAATATTACGTAGTTTTTTAAAACATAATGGTTGACTTAGTCCTATACACTTGGTACAATATTTCTTGTCGTATGGAGGAATACCCAAGTCTGGCTGAAGGGATCGGTCTTGAAAACCGACAGGCGGGTTAAACCGCGCGGGGGTTCGAATCCCTCTTCCTCCGCCATACATGCATAAATTGGAGATCAGAAGCCTGTTCTTAGTGAGTAGGTTTCTTTTTTTATGGTTAAAAATCAACGATGATACAACATTTAGATAAATCATCCACTTATTTTTTTACAACGTGGAAGTTATCAGTAATGAGTAGCCAATTTTGCGGGAAAGATAGACCTAGTTTCCAATAGCTTACTCCTCTAAGTCCTAATTCCTTCACTAGGTTAAACTTAGCTTGAATGGAGCGAGCATCTTCAAACCATACTTCATGTCTTCTTCCCTCTTGATCCATATAATGAAAAAAGGGGGCTTGAGCTGTTTCGTCGTATCGAATGGCGACTCCACGCTCTGCAGCTATCTGAATAGCCTGTTGTGGGCTAATCGCTCTAGCGGTTGTCCCTTGAACAAAGGGAAGTGTCCAATCATACCCATATAAATTTTGTCCCATAAATATTTTTTCAGGAGGGATTTCCGATATAGCGTAATTTAATACGGTTCGAACAGAATTTATCGGTGAGACAGCCATTGCAGGGCCACCACTATATCCCCATTCATAAGTCATGATGACTACATAATCAACGATTTCTCCATGTATTTTATAATCATGCCCTTCATACCATTCTCCTTGTTGTGTGGCACTAGTCTTTGGGGCGAGGGCAGTAGAAATCATAATCCCCTCCTGATGCAGACGATCTCTTGCAATTCTTAAAAATTGGTTATAAGCTTCACTATCTCCAGGATAAAGACGTTCTAGATCAAAATGGACATCCCCAAATCCTACTCGTTTTGCTTCTTGAATAATATTGTTTAAAAAAGCTTCTCGAACAGTTTGATCTGTTAAAATCGTATGAGCAATTTCTGAGCTGAATTGCCCTTCTGCTTGATTGGCAATAACCATAACTAGTGTATTTTGATTGGCCTCTGCAATTGCCGGAAACTGATTTAATGGTGGTGCTGTTAAAGATCCATCCGCTTTTACTAAATAAGCAAAAGGGGATAAATAGGTTAAGTAAGGTGCAGCTTGCCTCGCACTATTTTCTAATGCTTCTGATACGGTGTTACCAAATGGTTCTACATATGCATTGAATTCACGATTTGTTTTCGGGCCTTGTGGGATATATAAGCGCATTCCAACTTGAAGTACATGGCTAACAGCTATTCCGTTGATTCTGGCAAGTTCTTGATAGGAAATATCAAATTTTTGGCTAATAGAATAAAGGTTATCTCCCGGTTGGACCCAATAAAATTGTCCATAAATGGGGATAACTAATGCCTGGCCAATGACTAATTGATCTGGGTTAGGCAGTTCATTTGCTTCAGCAATAGTGTTAGGATTAAGATCATAACGAGAAGCAATCAATGCCAATGATTGATTGGCTTCTACAACATGAATTTGCATGGTATATCCTCCTGTTTATAAGGATTAAAGGCTTGCCAGAGCTTGAGCAGTTGTATCCTAGTTGGCTGTAACGGCTTTGTGACCTGCTTCATGCAAGCCTAATGTTTGTAATATTCTATGTATGAATAATCGCCAATAGACATAAAAGAAGGAGTAATTTTATGGACAAGCGCATTGAAACTTATATGGAGTTAGCAATCCAAGAAGCTAAAAAGGCTGGGAAAATGGATGAAGTCCCGATTGGGGCGATTATTGTATTAGAGGATAAGGTCATTGCAGCAGCCCATAATTTAAGAGAATCATCGCAGAATGCAGTGGCACATGCAGAACTATTAGCTATTGAAAAAGCATGTGAAAAATTAGGAACATGGCGATTAGAAGAGGCTGAGCTATATGTTACGCTAGAGCCTTGCCCTATGTGCAGTGGAGCCATTTTATTATCCAGAATTAAGAAGGTTTTTTATGGTGCGCCTGATCCTAAGGCTGGTTGTGCGG
This sequence comes from Lederbergia galactosidilytica, assembly GCF_017873565.1. Lineage (GTDB taxonomy): Bacteria > Bacillota > Bacilli > Bacillales > Bacillaceae_C > Lederbergia > Lederbergia galactosidilytica. The sequence continues at coordinate 60,939 of NZ_JAGGKH010000022.1, read as the reverse complement.
GAACACTAATGAATTTACTTGAAGATGAGCGTTTCAATCACCAATGTGAAGTGGTATCTGGAGTGCTAGAAGAATCTTGCAGTCATCTATTAACGGGCTTTTTCCGGGAAATTCGAAAGCGGAGAAAAGCCGAGAAGCAGCAAAGGAATAGGGATGAGAACGAAACAGGTGCTACAGTTGATATGGGGCTTACTAACGAAAGTCTATAAAATTGCTGAAAATGGAAAACCTCGCCATTGATTTCTATTTTGAAAGAATGTATACTTAATCATATCGTACTAGACGGGGAATTAGCGGAGCCTTGTAACCCGCAATCCGCTCCAGCGGGGTTGAATTCCTTCTAGAGGCTGCTGTACTGTAGGGCCTGCCTTAAGTAAGTGGTGTGGACACTTGGGTCCCGCGCAATGAGAATCCATGAACCATGTCAGGTCCGGAAGGAAGCAGCATTAAGTGGAAGCTCTCATGTGCCGCGGGGTTGCCTGGGTCGAGCTAACTGCTTAAGTAACGCCTATGGTATACAGTCGAAGGAAGGTGTACGATTTCCATTTCGATCATAATGATATCCATTCACTTTTTAAAGTGAGTGGATTTTTTGCTTTTTAGAAGGTATTTCCTCCTATTCATTGCTTGAATGAAACTTTTCTTGTTTTATTTTCGTAGTAATTAGAAGGAAGCAATTTGATAATTCATTCATATTAGGAGAGTGATGATTTGAATCGAAAGATCCTTTCCGGCTTAATCGTTTTCTTTATTTTATTATTTCCATTTAAAGTAGGAGCTGTCGAATTTTCTATTTCCAATGTAAAAATAGATGCCTATCTGCAGAAAAATGGAGATGTTAATGTACAGGAAACCCATACTTATCAATTTAAGGGTAAATTTAATGGCATTACCCGGGAAATATATCCAAAAAAGGGTGCGGAAATAACAAGTTTTTTGGCGAAAGAACGCGGAAAAACACTTAAAGTAGAAAAAGAGGATGAATTATATAAAATTCATCGTAAGGGTAAAAAGGAAACCGTTGAAATTACCTTAGAATATGTGATTAAAAATAGTTTGGAAAAACATGAAGATATAACGGAATTTTATTGGCCGTTTTTCGATCAACGAAATGAAACAGATTATGGGAATATGCGGATTACAATTTATCCTCCAAATAATCCAGAGGATGTAATTGCCTTTGGTTATGAACAAGCCTTTGACAAACAAAGTGTTAAAGCAAATGGAGTTGTGGAATATTCTATGGGAAATGTTCCATCAGGTGAAAATGGTGATATTCGAGTCGCCTATCCCTCCATATTATTTTCGGAACTAGCACCAACCTCATCAAAAGCTATGAAGGATTCCCTCATACAAGAAAAGGAAAGCTTGGAACAAAAAGCAGAAGCCTTTAAAGAAAATAAGCAAAGATTTACCTCTACCTCTAAACTATTGATTCCGTTTTTCTTACTGCTATTTGTTACTTTGCTTGGATGGGAACATCTCACTAAGAAAAGAAAATATAGCTTGATTAAGGAAAAGTTACACCAAGAATACATGCTTGTTCCTATTGAGAAAATAAGTATGCCTGCAACGATATACTATACACTGGGTGTGGACGCTATTCATGTTCCAGCTGCTTTACTTGATTTAGTTCGAAAAGGAGCTGTTGAGCAGAGATCGGAGGATGAATTCAGAAGGCTTCATTCTAATGTTCAACACGAACATGAAAGAATTCTACTAAAGTGGCTCTTTGATGAATTGGGGGAAAATGGTTATTTTAACATTGCGAATCTTGAGACATTCATTAAAGTGGAAAAAAACCTCTCAGCTTATCATAAGCGTTTAACGGAGTGGAAAGCAGCAATAAAAAAGGAAATTAAAGAAGCAGGTTTACGTGAGAAAAAATCCATCTACCGGGGAATCTTTGGTTTTCTGGCTTTTGGGCTATTAAGTTTATTGATTTCAGCTATTCACTATGAAGTCATTCCAATGTTCCTTATAGCTTTCATTTTATTTTTAGTGGCTAGTTATATAGCGTTCTTTTATCGTCCACTTTCAAGCAAAGGATTCTATATAAAAGAGGAATGGATGCAATTTACCAACAGAATGAACGAAATAAAGGGTTCAGATTGGCAAAAAGTATCAGATGAAACACGGATGCGAGTAATTGTCTTTGGAGCGAACAGTAAGTTTGCAGGGATGAAGAAAACGCAACAATGGGAGAAGGAATTGCAAAATATAGATTCCTCTTATATGAGTTACTCCTATTTTACCATCCCTATATTATATGGTGGGTTTTCACAAGCAGATAAAAAATTTACTGACTATAGTTCAAGTTCATCTGGAAGTTCCTTCACTGGTTCAGGAGGGGGCGGTGTTGGTGGAGGCGGTGGTGGTTCAGGGGCTTTTTAAAAAATTGACAGTTGATATAGATTAGAGTAAGCCATAGATTCTTTCTTAAAACAAATCCCTTCTCTTTTTGTCAAACCCGTCTCAAATAAGGTATAATAGAAAGGCAAATAAGAGGTTATTTTATATAGAGGATGTTCAGACAGATCAGGCGTAGATGGCATAGTCAATTTCAATGTTGCCTTGCTTCACTGAAGTGGGATTTTAGGAGCATAGGACATACTCAGTTTCGGCATTACTAATAGGGTGTCAGCAACTTTGGCCAAGCTGGTCCTTTTTATCCTCCTCTTTGAACATGCTCAGTATATATACAACTCAGTAGCAAAATAAAAAACGGGAAGAGGGAGAGAGCATAAATGTATCAAGCGTTATACCGTGTCTGGCGACCACAAACGTTTGAAGATGTGGTAGGGCAAGAACATGTGACGAAAACATTACAAAACGCTCTACTCCAACAGAAAACGAGTCATGCTTATTTATTTTCCGGCCCACGGGGAACAGGGAAAACAAGTGCGGCAAAAATATTAGCTAAAGCAGTAAACTGCCAAAAAATGCCGATAGCAGAGCCTTGTAATGAGTGTCCCGCTTGTTTAGGAATTGCGGATGGGTCAATACAAGATGTGATTGAGATTGATGCTGCTTCGAATAATGGTGTAGAAGAGATCCGCGATATTCGGGACAAGGTGAAATACGCTCCCACTTCTGTATCCTACAAAGTCTATATTATTGATGAAGTTCATATGCTTTCTATGGGTGCTTTTAATGCTTTATTAAAGACTTTAGAAGAGCCACCAAAGCATGTCATTTTTATTTTAGCAACGACTGAACCTCATAAGATTCCTTTGACTATTATTTCTCGTTGCCAACGTTTTGACTTTAAAAGAATAACATCACAAGATCTAGTCAATAGAATGGTTCATATTGCTTCAGAATCTGAGTTGAAGTATGAAGAAAAAGCTTTACATGTTATTGCGCAGGCAGCAAGCGGTGGGATGCGGGATGCTTTAAGTTTATTAGACCAAGCCATTTCCTTTAGCACTGATCAAGTGACAGTTGAAGATGCTTTAACGGTTACAGGATCTGTTTCGCAAAATTACTTGAACAAGTTAGTTCATGCTATCCACGAAAAGAATGTATCCGAATCTTTGTCCATCCTTGAGAAGTTAGTGTTAGATGGGAAGGATCCGATCCGCTTTGTTGAAGATTTAATTTTATATTTTCGTGATCTTTTATTGTATCAGACAGCCCCTAATCTTGAAGAGTCACTGGAAAGAGCTATGTTAGATGATGATTTCATCGAACTTGCTAAAGCTATACAACCAAGCCAAATATATGAATATATGGATGTGTTAAATAAGACACAACAGGATATGAAGTTCTCAGATCATGCAAAGATCTATCTGGAAGTATGTCTTGTGAAATTATGTCAGACGAAAACAGAAACGAATATCAATCATTTGGATGGTGTACAGGAATTACTAACAAAGATCGATAGGCTAGAGAAACAAGTAGAAGATTTAAAAGTAAATCGTCCTGTGCTGGAAGAACAACCTCAGGCAAAATCAACAAAAAAGCCAATACGAGCAAACAGAGGCTTCCAAGCGAATACAAGGAAAATTCGTGAAATATTAAATGAAGCGACACGGGATAATTTAAATCTTATTAAGAGTCAGTGGGGAAATCTCCTCGAACAACTGAATAATCGACAAATGCGATCCCAGGCAGCTCTATTAATGGATGCAGAACCTGCTGCAGCCTCACCGACTGCCTTTGTTATAAAATTTAAATATGAAATTCATTGCAAAATGGCTATGGAAAATACGAAGTTTTTAGAAGTGACTGCTAATCTCATTGAGGAAATCACTGGAAAAAGGCTTCAATTTGTAGGAGTCCCTGAACCTCAATGGCTAGAAATCCGCGAAGATTTTCTACAACATCAGGGACAGGAGCAAGACCAAGAAGGAGAAGAAACTCCAGATCCACTTATTCAGGAAGCTGTAAATCTAGTTGGAGAAGACTTAATTGAAATTAAAAACTAAATGGAAGGGAATGGAATAATATGCGTGGAATGGGAAATATGCAAGGTATGATGAAGCAAATGCAAAAGATGCAAAAGAAGATGGCTCAGGCTCAGGAGGAGCTAGGTGAAGAACGGATTGAAGCAACAGCTGGAGGCGGAATGGTGACCGTTGTTGTTTCTGGTCATAAAGAAGTACTTGAAGTGAAAATTAAGGAAGAAGTTGTTGATCCAGAGGATATAGAAATGCTTCAAGACCTTGTTTTAGCTGCTGTTAATGAAGCAATGAAGCAAGCTGATGAATTAACAAATCAGACGATGGGGCAATTTACTAAAGGAATCAACCTTCCTGGATTCTAGGAGGTTAGCTTATTATGCATTACCCCGAACCAATATCCAAGCTGATTGATAGCTTTATGAAATTGCCGGGAATTGGGCCTAAGACAGCAGCCCGCCTGGCATTTTTCGTTTTAGATATGAAGGAAGATACTGTTCTTGACTTTGCAAAGGCCCTTGTCAATGCAAAACGAGACTTAGGATTCTGTTCCGTTTGTGGGCATATTACAGATCAGGATCCTTGCTATATTTGTAAGGACTCGAAGCGAGATAGAAGTGTCATCTGTGTTGTACAGGAATCAAAAGATGTAATTGCTATGGAAAAAATGAAAGAATATCATGGCTTATATCATGTTCTTCATGGTTCTATATCTCCAATGGAAGGGATTGGACCTGAAGATATTAATATTCCTGATTTATTAAAGAGACTTCAAGATGAGACTGTTCAAGAAGTGATCTTAGCAACGAATCCAAATATTGAGGGAGAAGCAACGGCTATGTATATTTCCCGATTGCTTAAGCCGTCGGGAATTACGGTAACAAGGATTGCCCATGGTCTTCCAGTCGGTGGAGATCTGGAGTATGCGGATGAAGTAACTTTATCCAAAGCCTTGGAGGGACGTAGAGAAGTGTAAGTTTTCTTTACGGAGACCAACAGGATAGGGAGTGCTTGTGTAAACAAAACGACAGTACATCACGAACTTAGCCGATGTTCTGGTTAATAACCCTGAAGCTATAAAGGGAAAATGCACCCTTTATAGCTTCAGGAACATTTGCTTGTCGGAGGCCAACAGGATGTTGGTCAGGAAGGCGTTGCGCCAGGACGGCGCGAATTTAGCCTTTCTTCTTACATCAAGGTGCTGGTGCTTTTCTTATAAAGGACTCATTCTTAGAGGTGGCGTACATGTTTCAAAGAAAAAAGCTTCGAAAGGAATATAATCAAAAGCTTATTGAGCTAATGGAAAATGCAAAGAAAGATTGGATGTATTTTTCTCAGTTAGAAGAGATGAGTTATGAGTATGATGAAGAATTGCATCGATTAGCTCTTCTAGCAAAATCAAAGTACTTTTTTCTATTCCGGGAAGCTAAAAAAAGGAAAATCTCCATAAGATAATGGCTCAGAGAGACTATGCTTGGGATAAAGGAAACAGCGGAGAATATGAATGTTTACGTCCTTTTGCATAGTTTTCTTCGTTCTTTTTGGACAAACCTTACATATAATAGTGGAAAGGATTGATTCCAGGGGGGAAAAGATGAGTCCAATCATAGTCATATCCATTATTTCTGGAGTGGTACTTCTGCTTTTAGTGGTGGGTTTACCAACGAAGGTATTTCGCTGGATTGGCCTGTCGTTTATGAAACTTCTCATCGGTGCTTTATTTTTATTTTTTCTAAACGCTGTTGGCAATCAATTTGGCTTGGCTGTTCCGATTAATTTCATTACATCAGCTATATCTGGCTTTCTCGGATTACCGGGTGTTGCCGCCTTAGCCATCATTCAGCTATGGATCTTTTGAAAAGTTCGTTCTAGGGGAACGGACTTTTTTGTTTTTTTTTGAGTAAGAAAACATGAGTGTCAATTTCATTGCCAGTGAGTAGTAATTAATTTAATGAGATATCACTGAAATCTTATGCTTATCCGCTTCCATACAGAATATTCCTGTTTTATTTGTGGATGTACAGACACACGAAATGTTCTTATTGCATAATAATAATTGTAATTGGATTAATGTTGGAAATTGTGTATACAAATATGAGGAAGTGGCCAAACTAAATGCTACGGAGGTGGAGAAATGGAAAAGTGCATTATTTGTGAAAAGCCTCAGAAGCATGGTATTCATTTATATACATCGTTTATTTGTACAGATTGCGAGAAAGCTATGGTACAAACAAGCACCCAAGATCCTGATTATCAATTTTATATTAAACAATTAAAAGTTATTAAGGAAAATAAGATTTATTCGTAAACCAGGTGACAAGGGAGCGCCTGGTTTTTGTATGCTTAAGCATAGTATAATGAGGGAAAATAGAAATGAGGTATCATGAATGAAGCAAGAGCAGATACCAATTTATGAACGAATGATTCAATTTTATAAGGAAAAGCCGATTTCCTTTCATGTGCCGGGCCATAAAAATGGCAGATTGTATGATGGTTTAGATTCAGCCTTTGCTCAAATTGCTCAATTAGATGCAACAGAATTAACAGGTTTAGATGATTTGCATGCTCCCGAAGGAGTCATTAGAGAAGCTCAAGGTTTATTAACAGATCTTTACCAATCACGAAAAAGTTATTTTTTAGTAAATGGAACAACGATTGGAAACTTAGCTATGATTCTAGCTTGTTGCAAAGAGGGAGACATGGTGTTGGTACAGCGTCAGTGTCACCAGTCTGTTTTAAACGGATTACGTCTGGCTAAGCTTAAGCCAGTTTTTATTGCTTCTACGATAAGAGAAGATGGTGAAACAGAATTAATGGTAGAAACGGTACAAAAGGCATTTCAGCAGTACCCAGCCATTCGAGCTTGTATTTTTACTTATCCCGATTATTATGGCCAAACGTTTGAGCTCAAGACGATGATTGAAATTGCTAAGCAAAACCAAGCACTTGTTTTAATCGATGAGGCTCATGGTGCTCACTTTTGTTTAGGAGACCCGTTTCCTTCATCATCCCTTCAGCTCGGGGCTGATATTGTTGTCCATTCAGCCCATAAAACATTACCTGCTTTTACTATGGGATCTTATTTACATATTAATAGTGATTATGTGCCAGTTAAAAAAGTAGAAAGGTATTTAAAGATACTCCAATCCAGTAGTCCATCTTATTTAATCATGGCATCTTTAGATTTAGCTCGGCATTACTTGGCCCATTATTCAAAAGAGGATCTTATTTATACTAAACAGCATAGCCAAGAGTTTATGGGGAAGTTACGGCAATTTCCAGGTGTTCAGGTAATCCAAAGTGAAGATCCACTGAAAATGATGGTTCGCCATCGCACGTTGTCTGGATATGAATTACAAAATAAATTTGAACAAGCCGGAGTGTATCCTGAACTAGCAGATCCACTACAGATCCTTCTGATCTTTCCATTATTAAAAAAGGGACTGTCCTATCCATTTGATCGGGCGTTACAGCAATTACAAAGCTTATCTTGGACAGATGGACAAGCACAAAAACAGCCCATGCAAAATATAATATGGCAAGAAAGCATAGCGATTACAACATTAGCTCTTTCTTATGAAGAAATGGAAGATCGAGAGGACGAATGGGTAGTAATGGATGAGTCTGTCGGAAGAGTAGGCTCACAGATGATTACTCCTTATCCTCCGGGGATTCCCTTGATTTTGCCAGGAGAGAAAATAACGAGGTACCATATTGAGCAAATAAAAAGGCTAATGAAGTTAGGGGCAAGGTTCCAAGGAGGTATGGATTCTCTACGAAATGGGAAGTTAGCTGTTTTCAAATAAAGGGTTGAGATCATCTTATTCCTACTTCGATGATAATATAAGCAGATGACAATCTCTAGCCGCGGATTTTAAATGATAGCCGAGAATGATATAATAGCATTCGAGAAAGCTTTTGGAGGTAACTATGCACGGGATATTTATCACAATCGAGGGTCCAGAAGGGGCAGGAAAAACAACAATCATCCAAAAAGTAGCTAAGGAATTGGAAAAAAGAAGAATAGATGTAATTTTAACTAGGGAGCCTGGTGGGATTCCTATATCGGAACAAATCCGTGGTATTATACTAAATCCAGAGAATCTTACAATGGATGCTAGAACAGAAGCATTATTATATGCCGCAGCAAGAAGACAACATTTAGTAGAAAAAGTGATACCGTGTCTTCAAAATGGAGCAGTGGTGCTTTGTGATCGCTTTATAGATAGTTCTCTCGCTTATCAAGGTTATGCAAGAGAGTTAGGAATGGATGAAATTTTATCGATTAACCAGTTTGCCATTCAAGAATTAATGCCAAATAAAACCATTTATTTTGATATAGAGCCAGAAATTGGTTTAGAGAGAATTGAAGCAAATAAGGGCCGTGAAATAAATCGACTAGATCTAGAAAAATTAGATTTTCACAGAATGGTTAGGCGAGGATATAAACAACTACTACAAAAATTCCCAGATAGAATAAAGGAAATTGATGCTTCTCAACCGATGGAGCAAGTATTTCTCCATACTATGGAAATAGTGGATAAACTTTTGGAAGAGAATAAGTAGATGTTTTCAAATAATTCTTTAAAATGTTTTTGTCAGCAAAGAAGATCGTGATATACTAAAGATAGTATAATAATGAATGAGGGAGTGCATGCCGATGAAATTAATAATGGCTGTTGTACAAGACCAGGATAGCAATCGATTGATGAGTGCTTTAGTAGATAATAATTTTAGGTCGACAAAATTGGCAACAACAGGCGGCTTTTTAAAATCGGGTAACACTACATTCATGATTGGTGTAGAAGATGTGAGAGTTAATAAATGTTTACAAATTATTCGAGATAACTGTAAATCTCGTGATCAGTTAATGGCTCCAATCTCTCCAATGGGAGGAAACGCGGATTCCTACATCCCTTACCCAGTAGAAGTCTCCGTAGGCGGTGCCACCGTATTTGTATTACCAATTGACCAATTCCATCAGTTCTAAAGAAAAGCGGAGGCGCCTGTTTAGCGACGTACAAACTTTTTAGGGGCCTGACGAGATAAAGGAAACACGATGAACCCGAAGGGTGAATCGATGTTGACTTATCGTAGGAAGGTACCGAAAGTTTGCTAGTCGCTAGGCGCCGGAGCTGGACAAAGAAAAGCAGAGGGCGGTTGGTCAGGGGCGACAAGCAAATGTTCTGTAACCGAAGAAGGGTGTTTTTTCCTTCAGCGGTTACAGGTTATTTGACCTCGAGCCCCAACCGCCCGGAGCTGGACAAAGAAAAGCAGAGGGCGGTTGGTCAGGGGCGACAAGCAAATGTTCTGTAACCGAAGAAGGGTGATTTTTCCCTTCAGCGGTTACAGGTTATTTGACCTCGAGCCCCAACCGCCCGGAGCTAGACAATGAAAAGCAGAGGCTCTGTCCGGCGACGTACAAATTTTAACATGAGATTGAACGGCTGAAACGCATTGTCCTGACTCCGAGATGTACAGGCTGGTGATAAATGAATAATCTAGAAGGGGATGTTGCCCTTCCAAAGGTCTTATGTCGGGAGTCAGGCTAAGAAAAGCGTAAGAAATAAGTGAGTGGATAAAATGAATTGGCAAGACTTTGAACAAGAACAGCCCCTTGCGGCAAAAGTATTAAAAAGTGGGATTGAGAAGGATCGTGTTGCCCACGCCTATCTATTTGAAGGTGAGCACGGGACAGGCAAGCGGGCGGCAAGTATGCTGGTCGCTCAAAGTCTATTTTGTACTGAAATTGAGAATGACCTAGTCCCATGTGAGCAATGTGTGAATTGTAAAAGAATCTTGAATGGGAACCATCCTGATGTCCATATTGTGGCACCAGATGGCCTTTCTATTAAGATCGATCAAATTCGTTCATTACGAGCAGAGTTTAATAAAACTGGATTAGAATCAAAAAAGAAGTTTTATATCATTATAGATGCGGAAAAAATGACAAATTCTGCGGCAAACAGTTTATTAAAGTTTTTAGAAGAGCCTTATATGCAAACAACGGCGATTCTTTTAACAGAACAACCGCAGCGGATTTTACCAACGATTATTTCACGGTGTCAAACGATCTCGTTTCAATCACTTCCAACTAATGTTGTGACGGAAAAGTTGATAAACCTAGGGGTTCATCCTACGAAGGCGCCTTTATTATCTGCTGTGACAAACCAGGTGCAGGAAGCGCTTGAACTTAATAACGATGATTGGTTTGCACAAGCACGAAATATAGTGTTAAAATTATATGAAGTCCTAAAGCAAAATCCATTATTTGCGATGACCTCCTTACAAAATGAATGGAATGCCCATTTTAAGGAACGGGCGCAAATGGATATTGGGCTGGATCTATTATTATTTATCTATAAGGATATACTTTATATACAATTGGGGAAAGAAGAGCAATTGATCTATCCTGATCAACTGAAAAAGTTGGCGGGTGATGCTTTACAAACTTCTGCAGGGAGACTGTCTGAACAAATGACGGCAATATTGGAAGCAAAACAAATGCTACAGGCAAATATGAATCCTCAGCTGTTAATGGAACAGTTGGTGTTAAAATTGCAGGGGGGACCTTCTTTTGTATAATGTGATAGGTGTCCGGTTTAAAAAAGCCGGTAAAATATATTATTTCGATCCAGGGGAATTTCCAATCATGAAAGATGATTATGTGATTGTCGAAACAACCCGGGGAATCGAGTTTGGCAAGGCTGTAACTGAGCCTAAGCAAGTAAGTGAACATGATGTTGTATTGCCTTTAAAAAAGGTGATCCGCCTTGCTGATCAAAAGGATCAACTGAGTGTGGAAGAAAATAGGCTAGCAGCAGAAGAGGCCCATCAAATTTGTACAGACAAAATTGATGAACATCGCTTAGCGATGAAACTAGTGGATGTTGAGTTCACGTTTGATCGCAATAAAGTGATTTTTTACTTTACAGCAGACGGCAGAATTGATTTTCGTGACTTAGTAAAAGATTTGGCTGCTATTTTTAAAACGAGAATAGAGCTGAGACAAATAGGGGTACGAGATGAGGCCAAAATGCTAGGTGGAATTGGCCCATGTGGTCGGATGCTTTGCTGCTCAACCTTTTTAGGGGATTTTGAGCCAGTTTCTATTAAAATGGCTAAAGATCAAAACCTCTCTTTAAATCCATCAAAAATATCTGGACTTTGTGGTAGATTGATGTGCTGTTTGAAATATGAAAATGATGAATATGAAGCAGCTAAAGCTGAGTTGCCCGATATTGGTGAAACCATTAAAACTCCAGATGGGCTTGGCAAAGTGATTGGATTAAATATGTTAGAACGTTTAATTCAGATCGATTTGTTTGGGCAGGAAAGGCAATTGGAGTATAATTTGGAAGAAATTAAGAAGGGCTCATCATCTATCTCGGCCACGGAATAATTGGGGTGAGAAAGTATGGACAAAAAGGAGTTATTTGACTCTGTCAGTAGCATGGAAATGCAGATTGGAGAGTTATACCAGCAATTAGGGGAACTCAAACAATTTTTAGCTCATTTAATAGAAGAAAACCATGCATTAAAAATAGAGAATGACCATTTGCGAAAGCATATGGAGGGAGAAACCCCAGAAGCCTCTGACCCCGAAAAAAGTGGAGAAAATCCGGGAAAAACGGTCTATGATAAAATATCTGAAATTGGCGAAGGGTATGATAACCTCGCTAGAATCTATCAAGAAGGCTTCCATATTTGCAACATTCACTTTGGTAGTCCCCGTCGGGATGAAGATTGTTTATTTTGCTTATCTTTCTTAAATAAAAAATAATAGGCCATTTTTATGTCCAAGCCCTCCTCCTTTGTGGGGAGGGTTATTTAATAAGAATAGAGGTAAGGCCTTGTTAAAAAGATGAATGGTTGAGGGGGGTATCCTCTGGCACAACAGCAGTTAGTCCAACATCCTGTTGCCCAGACAAGCAAATGTTGCTCCAAAGAAAGGTGTTCTATACATTTATTGGACTAGGTGATGCCGTAGAACATCGGCTAAGATTGTCAAATCTGTTAGGCAAAACTTCTACCTATCCTCAGGTAGACCTAGGGAAACTGTTATGGTTCCTTACTTTAAGTTAGGCCGTTTTGAGATGAATCCTTTTGTGGAGGAAAAAAGATTATGATTGAATTATTAGAGGATGAACGATTAGATTATTTGTTAGCAGAAGAATTACAAATCATCCAAAGTCCTTCTGTTTTTGCCTTTTCTCTTGATGCTGTTTTACTTTCCCATTTTACCTATTTACCAATTCAAAAGGGACAAATTGTTGATTTATGTAGTGGGAATGGAGTTATCCCTCTTTTACTAAGTAAGCGGACAAAGGCGGAAATAATGGGTGTTGAAATACAAGAGCGTTTATATGATATGGCTAAAAGAAGTATTTCGTTCAATCAATTAGATTCTAAAATTAAAATGATCCATGGAGATCTTAAGGAAATGCCTACTCTTTTAGGTTCGAATCAATTTGACCTTGTTACTTGTAATCCTCCTTATTTTCCATCAAAGTCCCCTGATATACTGAATGAAAATGAACATTTTGCGATTGCTAGACATGAGATTCACTGTACATTAGAGGATGTTGTGAAAAGTAGTAGTCAGCTTCTTAAGCAAGGGGGAAAGGCCTCGTTTGTTCACAGACCTGAAAGGTTAATGGACTTATTTATGTATATGCGAAACTATCGTTTAGAGCCGAAAAGACTTCGATTTGTTTATCCTAAAGAAGGTAAAGAAGCTAACACAATTTTAGTTGAAGGGATAAAAGATGGTCGCCCCGGGCTTAAAGTCCACTCTCCACTATTTGTGTATAATCAACAAAATGAATATAACGAAGAAGTGAGAGCCATGTTATATGGAAATGAGAAATAACCATTATTTTTATGTATTAGAATGTAGGGATGGTTCTTATTATGGTGGATATACAATTGATCCTGAACGAAGATTAGAACAACATAATAGTGGAAAAGGTGCTAAATATACGCGGGCGAGAAGGCCGGTTAAAATGATTTATTCGGCAGAATATGAGCATAAGAGTGCAGCGTTACGGGCTGAATATGCCTTTAAGCAGCTAACACGTAAAGAAAAGGAAAAGTTTTTATTAGAGATGGGTGATGAGGGGATTGCAGACACAGAAGAGCTTTTCAATAGAAACGAATAGTGGAATTTTATACTTAGTCCCTACGCCAATTGGTAATTTAGAGGATATGACATTTCGAGCCATTCGCATTTTAAAAGAAGTAGATTTAATTGCTGCTGAAGATACTCGTAATACTAAGAGACTGTGCAATTATTATGAGATTTCGACTGGTTTAGTCAGTTATCATGAACATAATAAGGAGGCAAGTGGCAAGGAATTAATAAAAAAACTGGAGGCTGGCCAAAATCTAGCCTTGGTAAGTGATGCAGGTACACCTTGCATTTCTGATCCTGGTTATGAACTTGTGGAACAGGCGATCCAAGCGAAGATTCCAGTTGTTCCTTTACCGGGGGCAAATGCGGCCGTCACTGCTTTAATTGCATCAGGGATCAAACCCCAGCCGTTTTACTTCTATGGCTTTTTGCCAAGAGGAAAAAAGGAGAAAAAGAAAGAGTTGGAAATTCTGCGAAAGCAAGAGGCAGCGATTATTTTTTATGAGGCCCCACACCGATTAAAGGAAACGTTGAAATATATGAAAGAAGTTCTCGGAAATCGCCAAATTGTGTTATGTCGTGAGCTGACGAAGAAATTTGAGGAGTTTTTAAGAGGTTCTATTGATGAAGCATTGGAATGGACAGAGAAGCAAGAAATCCGTGGAGAATTTTGTTTGATTGTGGAGCCGGGGAAAGAAATAGAAGAAATAGATGAGTGCTGGTGGAGTACGATGAGTATGCAAAATCATGTACAGTATTATATAGATGAAAAGAGACTTTCATCGAAGGAAGCGATCAAACTAACGGCCAACGACCGACAAATATCGAAACGCGAAGTTTACCAGGCTTATCATGTTGAAAAATAATTGAATAAGTGGTTGATGATAGTGGAGAAATGATGAATAGAAAAACACCACTTTAAATGAAACAAGTGGTGTTTTTCTTCCATCCCCTGCTTATTTGCGAAAGGCACTTTGAAGCTCTCGGATTAATTGCTCTGCTCCTTCGGGACTTAGGACAAGTTTGCCGCTAGCAAAGCTTTTGTTTTCATCTGAAACAGTACCTGTAATTTCGCAAGCCATACTTGGTTTGTACTTTTTTAAAATAATACGATCATTATCTACATAGATTTCGAGCGCATCTTTAATATCAATATCTAAATTACGGCGGAGCTCAATTGGAATCACGACGCGTCCAAGCTCATCGACCTTTCTAACAATACCTGTAGATTTCATGCTCATTCCCCCTGAAAGGCATAGATCAATTTATAAATATTAGGACTTTCCTACTTTTAAAAAGGAAAAATATGTTACTTTTATCATACCAATTGTTAGCTATATAGTCAATTGGATAGGAGAAAAGGATGGGGTGTTTTCGAAAGTTGCGGAAAAAGCCTTTTTCACGTATATTTTGAAGATAGAAAAGGTTATGATGCAAAAGATGATTTGAAAATATGACAAGTGTAAATCAAGGATAATCTTCTAGTTTCAGATGGCGTTTCCATCCGCGTTGTCTAGCGAAAGTACATGAATTTATTCAATACACTAAGGTGTTTTGGAAGTGAATGAGGATCGACCTCTATCATGTCATCATAGGAGATAACGACTTAAGTCAATTTTCCTTTCTAGCCACTTGCACCTTTTTAAAAATACGATGGAGGCGACTGAATTGGAAAACAAAGCAAACACATTTTATATTACTACCCCTATATATTATCCAAGCGGGAATTTACATATAGGTCATGCTTACACAACAGTGGCTGGGGACGCCATGGCTCGCTATAAGAGGTTGCGAGGCTATGACGTTATGTATTTGACAGGAACGGATGAACATGGTCAAAAAATCCAACGGAAGGCAAAGGAACTAGGTCTTTCGCCACAGGAATATGTTGATGGGATTGTGAAGGGAATCAAGGAGCTGTGGGAGAAGCTTGATATTTCCTATGATGATTTTATTCGTACTACGGAAACACGCCATAAAAAGGTAGTGGAGAAGATATTTCAACAATTGCTTGATCAAGGTGATATTTACCTTGATGTGTATGAAGGTTGGTATTGTACTCCTTGTGAGTCCTTTTTTACGGAGCGTCAACTAGTTAATGGGAATTGCCCTGATTGTGGGCGACCAGTTGAAAAAGTAAAAGAAGAATCTTATTTCTTTAAAATGAGTAAATATGTAGATCGACTTTTAGCGTATTATGAAGAAAATCCGCAATTCATCCAACCTGACTCCCGTAAAAATGAAATGATTAATAATTTCATTAAACCAGGACTAGAGGATTTAGCTGTTTCCCGTACGACCTTTGATTGGGGAGTGAAAGTACCTGGTGATCCGAAACATGTAATCTATGTTTGGATTGATGCACTAACAAATTATATTACTGCCCTTGGCTATGGAACGGAAGATGAGACAAAGTATCAGAAATACTGGCCTGCAGATGTTCATCTTGTAGGAAAAGAAATTGTTCGTTTCCATACGATATATTGGCCGATTATGCTAATGGCGCTAGACTTACCATTACCTAAAAAGGTTTTTGCTCATGGTTGGCTGTTAATGAAGGATGGAAAGATGTCTAAGTCGAAGGGAAATGTCGTTGATCCTGTTACATTAATTGATCGCTATGGACTAGATGCTTTACGTTACTATTTATTAAGAGAAGTTCCTTTTGGCGCAGATGGGGTGTTTACACCTGAAGGCTTTGTCGAACGGATTAATTTTGACTTAGCTAATGACCTAGGAAATTTACTGAACCGCACCATCGCAATGGTCAATAAGTATTTTGATGGAGTAATTCCAACTTATCAAGGCTCAATTACGCCATTTGATGACAGTTTACGGGTTGCAAATGAAACAACTGTACAAAAATACGATGAAGCGATGGAAAAAATGGAATTCTCGATTGCCTTATCATCTGTTTGGCAATTGATTAGTCGTACGAATAAATATATTGACGAAACAGAACCATGGAAACTTGCGAAGGCAGAAGAAAAGAAGGATGAGTTAGCTAGTGTAATGGTCCATTTGGCTGATACATTAAGAAGAGTGGCGATCTTGCTAAAACCATTCTTAACACAAACACCTGACAAGATTTTACGCCAGTTAAATGTAACAGCTGATGATTTAACATCATGGGAAAGTTTAGTGAACTTTGGTTCCTTACCTGAAGGATTGGCAGTTGTGAAAAAAGGTGAACCAATATTCCCACGTTTAGATATGGAAGAAGAAATTAGCTTTATTAAAGAGAAAATGCAGGGACAATCTGTTACTACAGTGGAAAAGGAACCTGAAGAGGAACAGCACTTGCCGGAAATTACCATAGATGACTTCAAAAAGATTGAATTGCGAGTAGCAGAAGTAACAGCATGTGAGCCTATTAAAAAGGCAAATAAGCTATTAAAACTTCAGTTGGATCTTGGTTACGAAACTCGTCAAGTTGTGTCTGGTATTGCAGAACATTACAAACCAGAGGAGTTAGTTGGTAGAAAGGTAATTGTTGTCGCGAATCTAAAACCTGTGAAATTACGAGGCGAATTATCACAAGGAATGATTTTAGCTGGGGAAAAAAACGGCAAATTGTCGCTTGCATCAGTGGATTCTTCACTAGAAAAAGGTGCAATTGTAAACTAATTGTAATATTTCCTATTAAAGAGAGAATGGTTGAGACACAATAACATAGAGGAGTATGGGCAAATAAGCGTATTTTTCACCATAACTCCCTATGTTATTTTTTGTAACGTAAATGTTAAGGAATTGATATAAATGTTATTGGATTTTGGAGTATACTCTATAAAGGAGTTTTAGTCATGTTATTTGATACACATTGTCATGTAAATGATGACCAATTTGCAGAAGATCTGGAAGCGACCATGGAAAGAGCGGGCACCGCGGGTGTTCAATATATGGTTGTAGTTGGGTTTGATCGCCCAACTATTGAGAGAGCTCTTGAAATTGTTGAACGATATGATCATGTTTACGCAAGTGTCGGATGGCATCCTGTTGACGCCATTGATATGCAAGAGGAAGATCTTGTCTGGCTTGAAGAAGTTGCGGCACACCCCAAGGTTGTAGCACTTGGAGAAATGGGTTTGGATTACCATTGGGATAAATCACCGAAGGAAGTCCAAAAAGAAGTATTTCGTAAGCAAATTAACTTGGCTAAAAAGCTAAATTTGCCGATTATTATTCATAATCGAGAAGCTACAGAAGATATTATAACGATTTTAAAAGAAGAACAAGCAGAACAAGTGGGCGGGATTATGCATTGTTTCAGTGGTAGCCCCGAAACGGCCCATGAATGCTTGGCTATGAACTTTTACATTTCTCTTGGTGGGCCTGTTACTTTTAAAAATGCAAAGAAACCAAAGGAAGTAGCAGTACAAGTGCCAATGGATCGTTTGTTAGTGGAAACGGATTGCCCGTATTTGGCTCCTCATCCTTATCGAGGGAAGAGAAATGAACCTGCCTATGTAAAATTAGTAGCTGAGCAAATCGCGGAGTTAAAAGGTTTAAGTTTACAAGAAGTTGCACAACAAACAACAGCCAATGCGAAAAAAGTATTCGGCATCGATTGATAAAAATAAACGAGTCAAAAGGACATTGGATGAGGAGGCGTAGCGACTGTTGTTGCGTCTCTACCCGTCTACGCATTTGTTATCATTCAGCTCTAGCGCTTACAAACCATTAGCATGAATTCCGCTAATTAAGCGCAAAAATATTGCTTTTATCATATGCTCTCATGTTGTTGGTAAGAATAGTGTTGACGCCAGTACGGCGCGTATTTAAACCTAATGATCTTTTCGTTTGTACGCGTTCAGGCTTTTGTTGTAAAATATCCGTTTATTCTACAAACTTTGCCTCTATCATAAAGGAATTGTCGAGAACTTTCTCTTTCTTTTTCAAATCTATCTGTTCATAATAGGTTTTACCTTGTGAATGAGAGGGGGTTGACAATTAAAGACCTTTATGTGAAACTCTCGAAGAAGAAGAAGGAGGAGTGTTTTGATGAACACAACACCTAAAAAGAGATTCATCTTTTCATCAATGACACGTAAGAAATTAGGCATTTTAATTGCTAGTTTCATAGTTTTTTCAGCTACTTTGAGTGTACTTACGTATGAGGGGACAAAGAAAACTGTGGCCCTTACAATAGACGGACAGGAAATGACAGTTAAGACACATGCCAATACTGTGGGGGATATTTTAGAGGAGCTGGAGGTTCCAATAAAAGATACGGATTACTTATCACATTCTACAGATACGGCCGTAAAAAATGATTTAAATGTTGTATGGGAAAAAGCAAAGCGAGTGGCCGTGAAGATTGATGATGAAGAGACCGTATATTGGACGACAGCTAAAACAGTAGATGACTTTTTGGACGAAGAGAAAATTGAGATCAATGAACACGATGAAATTGACTTTTCTGTGCAGGATACAATACAAGACCAATTGCAGTTGAATATAGACCGGGCATTTTTACTCACTATTCAAAATGGTAAGAAAAAGGAAGAAGTTTGGACCACTTCGACTACGGTCGCTGACCTTTTAAAGCAACAGGGGGTTAAACTTGGTGATTTGGACCGTGTAGAACCAAATCTAGAAGAAGACGTGGAACCTAAGTCGGTAGTAAAAGTAGTTCGCGTTGAAAAGGTCACCGATGTAGTGGAAGAGCCTATCGATTATGCGCTTGTAACTAAAAAAGATTCAAGCCTTATGCAAGGGACTGAAAAAGTTGTTCAAGATGGTAAAGAAGGTCTCTTGAAAAAGGAGTACGAAGTAATAAAAGAGAATGGTAAAGAAGTAAAGCGTAAGCTAGTGGCAGAGGAAAAAGTGAGCGATAGTCAAGATAAAATTGTAGCTGTAGGGACAAAAGTGTTGGTTGCGCAAGTATCACGGGGGAACTCTGACAAAGCTTCAGCTAGTAATAATGATTCGAATCAAGCTACTACTAAAAAATCCTCTGCTAAAGAATCTCCCGCTGCCCCTCAAGGCGGAAATGAAATTACGATGAGTGCAACAGCTTATACGGCGAGTTGTAATGGTTGTTCTGGAGTTACGGCTACAGGGATTAATTTGAAATCAAATCCGAATGCTAAAGTGGTTGCTGTTGATCCGAGTGTTATTCCTCTTGGCTCAAAAGTATGGGTAGAAGGTTACGGCTATGCGGTAGCAGGTGATACAGGTGGTGCGATCAAAGGAAATCGAATTGATCTATTTGTATCAAGCAAAGATCAGGCTTATCGCTTTGGACGAAAAAATGTAAAAGTGCGGATATTGAATTAAATAAGTAGGGTGAGCAGAGAATACATTTCTCTGCTTTTTTATCGTTTAGGAAACTATAAAATTTATCCTTGTGGATAGCCTTTGGGCAGTTGGTATTTCAGCGCCTACCTAAGTTAATGTTGCATCGATAAGATCAGAACGCCTTTTCTATTTATTCTAATACAGAATTGTTATATAAGTTTTTTGTTCTTTTTGTAAAGGACAGTTATAATTTAAAAGCAAACTTTTAAAAAAAGACGATTACCTTTTGTTCCACTGGCATGATCCAAAAGATAATCGTCAGGAAGATAGGGGAAAACTATCTTATACTATATAAGACGTATTAGAATCAAAAACGTTTCACTTTTTTGGAGGAAAAATGAAAATAAAAGAAATAATTGTTGTAGAAGGTAAAGATGATACACGAGCTATTCATAAATCAGTAGATGCAGATACGATTGAAACAAATGGTTCTGCTGTTTCTCAGGAGACAATTGAAAAGATTAAGCATGCCCAAAAGGTAAGAGGCGTGATTGTTTTAACAGACCCAGATTTTCCGGGAGAAAAGATTCGAAAGACTATTTCTGAGCATGTGCCAGGTTGTAAACATGCTTTTATTGATAAGAAAAAGGCAATTGCTCATAATGGAAAGGGGCTTGGAGTGGAACATGCTTCAGTAGAAGTGATTCAAGAAGCATTAAAGGATGCTCAGCCCATGTTAGAATCACAACAAGAAGTCATTACAAAAGAGGATTTAATCACAGCTGGTTTGATTGGGGAACCAAAATCAAAAGAACGAAGAGAAAGAATGGGGCAATTATTAAAAATTGGTTACACAAACGGAAAACAACTTCACAAGCGGTTGAGAATGTTTCAAGTTTCAAAAACTGATTTTGAACAAGCATTAAAAAAGATTTCCCAAGAGGAGCGTATATAATGCAAAAGGATATTGCTACTCCGATACGGACAAAAGAGATTTTAAATAAGTATGGTTTTTCATTTAAAAAAAGTTTGGGGCAAAATTTTTTAATTGACCCTAATATTTTGCGGAATATTACTGAAGTAGCCGGTTTAACAAAGCATTCGGGTGCTATTGAAATTGGCCCAGGTATCGGTGCTTTGACAGAGCATTTAGCAAGAACTAGCAAAAAGGTCTTGGCGTTTGAAATTGATGGTCGTTTGCTTCCGATCTTGGAAGATACTTTATCACCCTATACAAATGTTGAAATACTTCATCAAGATGTCTTAAAGGCAAACTTAAAGACAGTGATTGCGGAGAAATTCGCCGGTATAGAGGATTTAATGGTTGTTGCGAATCTGCCCTACTATGTAACAACCCCGATAATTATGAAGCTATTGGAAGAACAACTTCCTTTGAGGGGAATCGTTGCCATGCTTCAAAAGGAAGTGGCTGATCGAATTGCAGC
Source organism: Lederbergia galactosidilytica (assembly GCF_017873565.1). Lineage (GTDB taxonomy): Bacteria > Bacillota > Bacilli > Bacillales > Bacillaceae_C > Lederbergia > Lederbergia galactosidilytica. Next base: position 39,718 of record NZ_JAGGKH010000022.1, on the reverse strand, counting down.
AAAGCCAGGAACAAAAGAGTATGGATCTTTGTCTATTGCTATCCAATACTATACAATCCCAGAAACGGCGATGATTGTTCCTAAAACTGTTTTTATGCCACAGCCTAATGTAGACTCTGCAGTTATTCGTTTGATAAAAAGGCCGCAACCAGCCGTTCAAGTTATAAATGAAGAATTCTTCTTTGATATTATTCGTAAATCTTTTGCGCAAAGGCGTAAGACGATTTTAAACAATTTATCAAATGGGTTTGGAAAGGATCAAAAGGAATTTATTTTAGACGCTTTGCATAAAACAGATATTGATCCTAAAAGACGTGGTGAAACACTTACGATTGAGGAGTTTGGAAAACTAAGTGATTCCTTATGGACATTATTCAACCCAAATTGATGATTCGTATATGCACATAGCTTGCTAGCTATGCATAGCCTAAAAGAGGATGTTCGAAAGGTAAAATAAAATAATTCTCGCTATATTTACCTTTTTGAACAGGAACTATTAGGTAACGAATGCTATTTTTTTGGAGTTGACGACTGTGGTAGAAGTCAATATGATTGTGGGCCGCGCATCCTATAATTGTGACATTATTTTTAGAGTAACAGATATCCTTGAAGTAGATGGTAAAGAGATCGCTATTCTATATGGAGAAGATTATCGGCTAATGGCGGATGCGCCACTTGCTGATCTTCTTCCAATAGATGAATCAGATCGACTTAAAAGGTCTACAACTGTTCGCTCGCTTGAAGATCAATCATTGGAGTTATTCCGACAAGATCTAGACTTATTAATGCATGAACAGGAATTTAAAGCGACACAGGGGTATCGCCAGGATTTTGAATATTTCCAATTGCCAGGGAGGATTTTGCATCTTGATGGAGATCGCTCCTATTTAGAAAAGTGTCTTCGTTTATATGAAGAATTAGGGGTAACTGTATACGGAGTTCACTGTAATGAAAAAGAAATGCATTATCGGATTGGAGAATTATTAAATTATTATCGGCCGGATGTTCTTGTAATCACTGGTCATGATGCTTATTCTAAAACTAAAGGTAAGAAATTCGACTTAAATGCATATCGACATTCAAAGTTTTTTGTTGAAACAGTAAAAGAAGCTCGAAAAAAGGTCCAGAGCCTTGATCAATTAGTTATCTTTGCTGGGGCTTGCCAATCGCATTTTGAATCGCTTATACATGCTGGAGCTAATTTTGCTAGTTCACCACAAAGAGTTAATATACATGCCCTTGATCCTGTTTATATTGTAGCTAAAATATGCTTTACCCCTTTTATGGAACGAATTAATGTATGGGATGTTTTACGCAATACATTAACTGGTGAAAAGGGGATAGGGGGAATTGAAACAAGAGGTGTGTTACGGACTGGGATGCCATATAAGCCTGTTATAGATGAATAAGCGGGTTTAAGAGGGATTGTTTCAAATGGATGAACAGCTAAGGTCGCGCCTTCCTGGCGCAATGCTGTTCTGACCAACAACCTGTTAGCCTCCACTTGGCGAACTGCTTGAAGTGGGGGAATTCCTAAAATTATAGTCTATCCATAAGTGAGATATAGAACAGGTTTAATGGACTAGGGTTTAAACTGCCGCATTTCCTTCCATGCAAAATGGTGCATTTATGTTTACCCAATCTTTTATACATAATTTTTAGAAATAAGTCCATACTAAAAAATGTAGGAAAATGGGCGATATTGTAGATAAAAAAGTGTTGACAACTTAATGTAAAGACTGTTAAAATTAATAATTTGTTTGACCATTTTTCCATCCTGTGTTATACTAAACATTAGTGAGGTGGAACCAATGCCAAAAACATTAGCAAGCATTAAACGATCTCTTGATTCAAATTTAGGAAGGAGATTAATGTTAAAAGCCAATGGAGGCCGCAGAAAGACAATTGAGCGTTCTGGGGTTTTGGCAGAAACTTATCCATCGGTTTTTGTCATCGAATTAGATCAAGAGGAAAATTCATTTGAACGTGTTTCCTATAGCTATGCAGATGTACTTACTGAAACAGTTGAATTAACATTTTTTGAGGATACAGCGGGAAGTTTAGCACTAGGGCAGCAGTAAACTAATAAAAGTTTACTGCTGTTTTTGCATTTATGGGAGTTTTTACAATGAGAGTCAACCTCGGTTCAATGCCTAGCGAAATGTCAGTCTCTTTTTAAGATTAGTCGATACAGGCGCAAACGCTTGGAGTGAAATAACTGAACCTATTACGGGTAACCCGCCATTCTAGTATTCAAAATCAATTAGCCTGCGTGATTTGAATCAAAACGATACAGAAGCTAGCAAGCTTAGCGGTCCTAAAACAGTTATTTTTATAATTTTTACCTTTGGCTAAGACAGTTGCTCATAACGATTGCGACATACAGAGGTATGCTAGTGCAACTGAAGCAAAAGGATGTTGTATTTTTGCCTCTCCGCTAAGATAGTACGCTTCTAGTGGAGTTGATTTTCGTTATTCCAGTTGAACAGGCAATTTATGTGTTCATTCTTGCATAATAGATTCCACTACTAACCAGGATAAAATACACCTTCAATGTTTAGAATAAAAAGGCGGGTAAAGGAGGAGTTTGTTTTGGGTCGTAGAAGAGGGATCATGTCTGATCAGATGAAAGAAGAGTTGGCAAAAGAACTGGGATTTTATGATGTCGTCCAGAAAGAAGGATGGGGCGGAATAAAAGCCAGAGATGCGGGAAATATGGTGAAAAGGGCCATTGAAATTGCAGAAAAACAACTTTCTAATAAACCTGATAATTTGTGATCTGAATCAACCTTGAAACAAAATACAAATTCCCGCAGCCGAAGCCGAGTGCTTCGGCTTCTTTATTAGCCTAAAAATGTTTATTAATCTAATTGCTCCCATCTATAAGCGCTCTAATAATAATTATGTAAGGTTGGGAAAAGACTTTTATGAATCCATTCCTTTTCATGTTAAAATAAAGTATCTAGCGTCCTAAGCTACAATTTGGTATGATTTATTTTATTCAAATGAGCGTAAAGTGAATGGTGTAAATCTTACATCTTTGAAGTAAGAGGTATTAAAGTTTGTCCATTATTAGAGGCAGTTATAGCCCTAGAGGCTCGCAGGAAGCAAGTCCATCGGCGTTGCCACATGAAGCGGTGTTTAGATAATGTTCTACAAAAAAATGATGGAAATAAAAGTCAAACTGTTTTTTTGCCTTAGAACATTTCTTGTCGGAGAGGATTAGGGTGTTAGTCAGAATGGCGTTGTACCAGGACGATGAGGATATAGTCGTTCTTCCAATACCAAGGTGCTTGCGCTCTTCTTAAATAAACAGATGGGAAAATAAGCAGGTGAATTTCATGCGATTGTTGGTAAAAGCACCAGCAAAAATTAATTTATCCCTTGATATACTAGGTAAACGATCAGATGGATATCATGAGATCGAAATGGTTATGACGACCATTGATTTGGCTGACCGCTTAGAGTTGGTTCTATTGGAAGAAGATCGAATTGAAGTGACATCACAAAGTCGCTATGTTCCAGATGATCAGCGAAATTTAGCTTATCAAGCGGCTAATTTGCTGAAAAAGAGATTTAGAATTAAACAAGGTGTACAAATTTCAATTGATAAAGCTATTCCTGTAGCAGCTGGACTAGCTGGTGGTAGTAGTGATGCAGCTGCTACTCTTAAGGGGCTTAATGAAATTTGGGGACTTCATCTATCGACTGAAGAACTTGCCCAGATTGGTTCAGAAATTGGCTCGGATGTTTCTTTCTGTGTACATGGGGGAACGGCATTAGCACAAGGAAGGGGAGAGAAAATCTCGCCCCTGCCAACGCCACCCAATTGTTGGGTAATTTTAGCTAAACCGGAAATAGGTGTATCCACAGCAGAAATATATAAGAATGTAAATATGAGAAATGTTGTTCATCCAAATACGACAGCCATGATAGAAGCATTAAACGGGCAATCTTATCAGGGAATCTGTAATAACTTAGGAAATGCACTTGAAGAAGTTACTTTAAAAATGTATCCGGAAGTGGCCTTAATTAAAGAACAGATGGAGAAATTCGGGGCAGATGCGGTATTGATGAGTGGGAGTGGGCCGACTGTCTTTGGTCTTGTTCAACATGATTCAAGGCTTCATAGAGTTTATAATGGTTTACGTGGCTTTTGTAGTCAAGTATTTGCTGTAAGAATGTTGGGGCATTAGTAAGGACAAGTTAAATCTTGTTTGTATCCGTACGATCATGTATATTAATTATATTAACATTCGTATTTTTGGTTGTGCAGGAGGTTAAAGAATGAAATTTCGTCGTAGCGAGCGCCTTGTGGACATGACATATTATTTAATGAATCATCCGCGAGAGCTTGTGTCGTTAACTCACTTTTCTGGTTTATATCAGGCGGCAAAGTCTTCTATTAGTGAGGATTTGGTGATTATAAAAGAAACCTTTGAAAATAGGGGAATCGGTACACTTCAAACTGTATCTGGAGCTGCTGGCGGGGTTAAATATATTCCGAAGATCAAACAAGAGGAAGCTGAGGAATTTATCCACCATTTATGTGAATTAATTGCTGATCCTGAACGCTTACTTCCCGGTGGTTATCTATATATGACCGATTTATTAGGGGATTCGCAGATTTTAAATGAGGTAGGCAAATTGCTGGCCTCGGCTGTGTCGGATTTAAATATTGATGTTGTGATGACAGTTGCAACAAAAGGTATTCCGATTGCTCAAACTGTTGCTCATCAGTTGAACGTACCATTTATTACTGTTAGAAGAGATAATAAAGTAACAGAAGGATCAACAGTAAGTATTAATTATGTTTCCGGATCGTCTAAACGCATTCAAATGATGTCTCTTTCAAAGCGTAGCTTGAAAGAAGGTTCACGTGTTTTAATTGTGGATGACTTTATGAAGGCCGGAGGAACGATTAATGGGATGGTTGATCTGCTTAAAGAGTTCAATGCAACAGTAGCAGGAATCGGTGTGCTAGTGGAGTCGGAATATCAGGAAGAGCGATTGGTTAACGAGTATATTTCTCTCGCAAAGTTAGCTAATGTTGACATGAAAGAAAAGAAAATCACTGTGACAAAGGGAAATTACTTCTCTGGTCAAGTGGACTTTCTATAAAAAGTAAACAAAAATCTGTATATCCAGAAAAGGGAGAGGATTCAATATGAAAATTGTATCAACAAATCAAGCGCCTGCGGCAATTGGCCCATATTCGCAGGGGATTATTGTTAATCAAATGTTTTATAGTTCTGGTCAAATCCCTCTAACCCCGGAAGGTGAAATTGTTCCTGGTGGCGTTGTGGAACAGACCCACCAAGTCTTCCGAAATCTTCTGGCCGTATTAGAAGAAGCTGGAGCATCTTTAGAAACAGTCATCAAAACAACTGTATTTATTCAAAATATGGATGATTTTGCCACTATTAATGAGGTATATGGAAGTTACTTCTCAACTCATAAACCAGCTCGTTCTTGTGTGGAAGTAGCAAGACTCCCAAAGGATGTATTACTAGAAATTGAAGTAATAGCACAAGTAAAATAGGATCAAGCTCTTTCTTCTATTGCTTTATAAAAAGGATAGAAAAGAGTATGGATACCGTCTAACGCCAATTAGCTCTAGGTTTAGGCGTCAGAGTGCAGTAAGACCAACGCTTTATTTTTGCTGCTATTTTGCTAAGAATTAAACTTAAGAGGGAAAAATATAAGCTTTTCCTTCTTAGGTTCAAGAGTCTTCCTACAACCGTCTATATTCTCACACTCGGTCTATTTAAATCGTGCCATAACCTTATCTTCTTCTTGGGAGAGAGTGACAAGCACTACTTTTCTCGATAAGTTTACAAATTTTAAAAAAATTTACGTTATAAAGAAGGAGATTCGAAATTTATGTTGAATACATATTTATGTCGATCTTGGGAAGAGAAGGTGGTGAGCACAATGGAAGTAACCGACGTGAGATTACGACGAGTAAACACAGAAGGTAGAATGAGAGCGATTGCATCGATTACGCTTGATGAAGAATTCGTCGTACACGACATACGTGTTATTGACGGCAATAACGGACTATTTGTGGCAATGCCAAGTAAACGCACTCCAGATGGAGAATTTCGGGATATTGCTCATCCGATCAATTCAAACACTCGCAGCAAAATCCAGGATGCTGTTTTGGCTGAATATCATCGTTTAGGAGAAGTAGGAGAACCAGAATTGGAAGAAGCTGGGGCCTCTTAAACAGATAAACTTGATTGAGACCCTGCCTTTGAGCAGGGTTTTGCATTTTATTTAAAAGGTTGAGGGTAGACAACCAGATTTGTATTCTAAATTCCCAATACTAGCTACTCTTCCAATTTTCCCCTATTTGTGTCGATCCCTTTCTTATTTCCCCAATGATGCTTATACTAAACATATTGTGTCATCTTTTTATAGAAATTACTGGATTTCTTGAAAAAAACCATTAGATAAGATATATTCAATAATGGAAAAAAGGTTATTGGAGGGCCGTTTATGGCGAATAGATTTGCTGTTATTCTTGCAGCAGGACTCGGGACCCGAATGAAGTCGAAATTTTATAAGGTACTTCATCCGGTTTGTGGAAAACCGATGGTAGAACATATTGTAGATAATATTGCGCAGCTTCAAGTAAGTAAAACGGTAACAGTTGTCGGGCATGGAGCAGAGCTGGTGAAGGCACAGTTAGAAAATAGAAGTGAATTTGTGATTCAGGAAAAACAACTTGGCACAGCCCATGCTGTGATGCAAGCTAGGGAATTACTAGATGGAAAAGAAGGGACTACACTAGTAATCTGTGGCGACACCCCTCTTATTAGTACGGATACTTTAGAAGCTTTGTTTGAGGCACATAAGCAACAGCAAGCAAAAGCAACGGTTTTAACAGCCTATACGGAAGAACCAACTGGATACGGTAGAGTCATTCGTAATCAAGCCGGACAAGTTGAAAAAATTGTCGAACATAAGGATGCGAATGAAGAAGAAAAGAATGTGAAAGAAATTAACACCGGCATGTACTGTTTCGATAATCTAGCTTTATTTCAAGCACTTGCAGAAGTTTCAAATGATAATTCTCAAGGGGAGTATTATTTGACAGATGTCATTGAAATTTTGAAAGCTAAGAATGAAATTGTCTCAGCTTTTCAAACAAATGATTTCAGTGAAACGATGGGAATAAATGATCGTTTAGCGCTATCTCAAGCAGAAAAGATTATGAAAACAAGAATTAACAAAAAACACATGGCAAATGGTGTGACAATCATTGATCCTGCTAATACTTATATTGATACAGATGTGGAAATTGGAATGGATACCATTATTCACCCAGGTTCGGTTATAAAAGGAAAGACCATAATTGGGGATGATTGTCAGATTGGACCACATAGTGAATTAATGAATGCTATTGTGGGTTCTAATACTAACATTCGCCAATCTGTTGTTCATGATAGTTCGATTGGTTCCTATGTTAATATTGGTCCTTATGCACATATCCGACCACAATCAACCATTCATGATGAAGTGAAGATCGGTAATTTTGTTGAGCTTAAAAAGGTTGACTTTGGTAAGGGTAGCAAGGCCTCACACTTGAGCTATATTGGTGATGCTGAGGTAGGATCTAATGTTAATTTAGGTTGTGGTTCAATTACGGTGAATTATGACGGAAAGAATAAAGCACTAACAAAAATTGAGGATGATGTTTTTGTTGGGTGTAATTCAAATCTTATTGCTCCTGTGACGATTAAGAAAAATTCTTATATAGCTGCAGGTTCAACGATTACGGATGATGTACCTGAAAAGGCCTTATCGATTGCACGCGCTAGACAGGTTAATAAAGAAGATTATGTCAAGAAACTAAATTTGGATAATTAATTGGAGGCTCAAAATGTCAAATCAATATCTTGACCCCAGCTTGAAAATTTTTTCATTGAGTTCGAATCGTGCATTGGCGCAAGAAATTGCCGATATTGTAGGAATGGAACTGGGGAAATGTTCGGTCCATAACTTTAGTGATGGTGAAATTCAAATTAATATTGAGGAAAGTATTCGTGGCTGTGATGTCTACGTTGTACAGTCAACAAGTTCCCCTGTTAATCATAATTTAATGGAACTTTTAATTATGATTGATGCATTAAAGAGAGCTTCCGCAAAAACAATTAATATTGTTTTACCTTACTACGGTTATGCGCGCCAAGATCGGAAGGCTAGAGCAAGAGAACCAATTACAGCTAAACTAGTTGCCAATTTAATTGAAACAGCTGGGGCGACTCGCCTTATTACGTTAGATCTACATGCACCGCAAATTCAAGGATTCTTTGATATTCCAATCGATCACTTAATGGGCGTACCGATCTTAGGAGAGTATTTTAAAGCAAAGAATTATACAAAAGATGAAATTGTAATTGTTTCTCCGGACCATGGCGGTGTTACACGCGCTAGAAAGCTGGCCGATCGTTTGAAGGCGCCAATCGCAATTATTGATAAGCGTCGTCCTCGCCCAAATGTGGCGGAGATCATGAATATTGTTGGACATGTAGATGGAAAGGTCGCTATCTTAATTGATGACATTATTGATACTGCTGGAACGATCACGCTTGCTGCAAAGGCACTTGAAGAAAATGGAGCGAAGGAAGTGTATGCATGTTGTACACACCCTGTTTTATCCGGACCAGCTATAGAGCGAATTGAAAGTTCTAATATTAAAGAATTAGTTATTACAAACTCTATTGCACTTCCTGCAGAGAAGAAAATCGATAAGATTAAGGAGCTTTCTGTTGCTTCCCTATTAAGTGAAGCCATTATTCGCGTCCATGAAAATTTATCTGTAAGTACATTATTTGATTGATTTATTCATAGGGGTACAACTAGCAAATGAGGGACATTTGTTGGTTGTTCTCCTTTTTTAAAAGAGATTGTTTTGAGTTCAATGTAAAGTATTTGGAATAGCTGTGTATATTGTGTTTACGGGTTTCTCTTGGAATATTTCGGGGAAATTTAGTTTCTCTTCAATTTGGCGAATTCAGATTATTCCTAGATTTAAAACCTTTTCATTAGAAGTTTATTTTCTTATATGGTAGGGTATAGATAGGAATATAATATTTTGAATAATTGGGAGAGGTCGTGTCATTAATGGAATCAGTTTTAACTGCAAATCGTCGTGAACACGGACGTCGTTCACAATTAACAGAAATTCGCGAACGTGGAGATATTCCAGCCGTTTTATACGGTTATCAAGTTGAAAATACACCAATCTTTGTTAATAGTATCGAATTTGTTAAAACGATGCGTGAGGTTGGGAGAAACGGTGTTATATCCCTAGATTTAGGGGGAAATAAGGTTAATGTTATTCTTCATGAATATCAACAAGACCCGTTGAAAAATGAAGTAACACATGCCGACTTTCTAGCAGTCGATATGAAGCAAGAAATTGAAGCTCAAGTTCGTGTTGAACTGGTCGGTGAAGCAGAAGGAGCTAAGCAAGGTGGGGTTCTCCAACAAATTCTTTACGAATTAAGTGTGACTGCAACACCGAAAAATATCCCAGAGGTATTTGAAGTAGATATCACTGATCAGCAAATAGGTGATACCTTAACAGTAGGAGATATTAAAGATAAATATAATATCACGATTAACCACGAAGACATAGAAGCAATTGTTACGGTACAACCACCAAGAGAAGAAGTGGAAGAATCCGATGATTCAGCAACTCAAACTGAGCCAGAAGTCATCGGTGAAGATAAATCTGCTGAAGCATAATAGAAGAGTACAACCAGGGATATCTTTTAGATAAACTGGACATTAGTCATATAAGAGTGAGATTGCGCAGCCGAAGCAAGGCTGCGCTTTGTCTCTGTGCTCATTTAATATGAATTGAAAATGGCAGTTCTTTTAAGGGAGGCTTTCCTGTATAATAAAGGGAATGGCCATGGTGATATATTGGAGTGTATAGATAATGAAATTAATTGCTGGATTAGGAAATCCAGGTCGATCATATAATCAAACAAGGCACAATATTGGCTTTGAAGTAGTAGACTGCTTAGCTGATCGAAATGGGGTTCCTTTAACAAAGACAAAATTTAATGGTTTGTATTCTATAATTCATCATAATGGGGAAAAAATCCTTATTGTAAAACCTCTCACCTATATGAATTTATCGGGAGACTGTATCCGCCCTATGATGGATTACTTTGAAATAAAGCAAGAAGATTTATTAGTGATTTATGATGATTTAGATTTGCCAGTAGGGAAGATCCGCCTAAGACAAAAGGGAAGTGCTGGTGGCCACAATGGAATAAAATCAATGATTGCCCATTTAGGGTCACAAGAGTTTAATCGTATTCGTGTAGGGATTAATCGGCCACCAGTAGGAATGACTGTACCAGATTATGTACTAGGAAAGTTCTCTAAAGAGGAATGGCGAGACATGAAGATGGTCATCGATAAATGTACAGACGCCTGTGAGGCTTGGTTTGAAAAGCCATTTCTGGAAGTTATGAATCAATTTAATGCCTAATGTGAATAACTCCTTATAAACTTGTTCATACTATATGAACCGATTGTTTGTAAGGAGGCTCGAGATCATGCGAGTTCATTATTTTTGCCGTCATTGTGCAACAAAGGTAGGCGAAATTGATGGTGGATTGCTAACTGAGGAAGAATTGGGCATTCATCAATTGAAGGAAAATGAAAAAGAAGAAATGATAACTTATAGAGGGAACGGCGATATACAAATCCAAACGATTTGTGAGAATTGCCAAGGAGCTTTTGAAGAAAATCCCGATTTGCATCAATATGACTTTTTTATTCATTAAAGCGCATGTTCAAAGAGGAAGATATGAGGACCAAGTTGGCTAAGGCTGCTACTGTCTTAGCCATGGAGGTTTAGGATCCTACATGCTCCGTAGAATTAAAACGATAGACCATCATTTTAAGGACTTTTTGAACATCCTTTAAACGCTTTGGAGTAACATCCAAAGCATTTTTCTGTTAGCGAGTTAGGGTCAACAGAAAGTTGGTTAGAACGGTGTTACCAATGAAGTGGCGTCTTTAGCCGTTTATTCTTTGTATGTCATACGGGCACTTGGGCTTTGCCTGTGCTTTAAGAAACTATAAAACCTTAGCTTGTGGATAAATTCTGATAGGAAAGATCGTCATCCAACTTCGGGGCCAACCGCTTAGGCCAAATAACTTGATCTAAAATAGTCAAATTGGCTTTATATAGATTTTGAATATTTGCTTGTTGCCGTTAGGTAGGCGCCTTGCGCTTTTGTTCAAAGCTTTTGAAAAAAGGAGTAAGTCATGGAAGCATTAACAAATTTAATTACACAACAAACGGAAATACAATCGATTTTATCTGGAATAGATGAGCACTTAGATGAACAGTTGGTTTCAGGATTAACGGGTTCTGCAAGGTCTGTAGTCATTGCATCTATTGCCAAGAAAACTGAAAAGTCAATTATTGTTGTTACTCATAATCTACTGCAAGCTCAGAAGATTTACGAAGATTTGCAGCAATTGATGGATGAAGACCGTTTATTTCTTTATCCAGCAAATGAACTAATTGCTGCGGAGATTGGCATAGCCAGCCCAGAATTGCGTGCACAACGAATTGAGACACTTAATTATATGGCTTCCGGGCAACCCGGGGTTTTCGTTGTGCCTGTTGCAGGGGTAAGGAGAATTTTGCCTACACCGACGGAATGGAAAAAGCATCTTTTGTCCATTAAGGTTGGAGGAGAGGTAAATGTAGAGGAAGAAATCCTCCGGTTTGTGGAAATGGGATATCAACGGACAGATATGGTCAGTGCCCCAGGAGAATTTAGTATGCGTGGGGGAATAATCGATATCTATCCCTTAACTGAAACAGATCCTATACGAATTGAATTATTTGATACAGAAGTAGATTCTATTCGAACGTTTTCTTTAGAAGATCAACGTTCAAAAGAAAAAAGAGAAGAAGTTTTGATTGGTCCAGCTACAGAATCACCTGTAGATCAGGAACGTTTAAAGGTTATTGCCACTAAATTGGAGGCCGCACTTGCGAACTCATTGAAAAAATTAAGAAGCCAAGATGCAAAAGCCAAAATGGCAGAGAAGATTGGGTATGACCTGGAACAATTACGAAATGGTCAGAAACCAGAGCAATTTTTCAAATATTTATCTTTTGAATATGACCCTGCAGCAAGTTTACTAGATTATCTTTCTAGTAATGGCTTACTTATCCTTGATGAGATGAGTCGCATACAAGAGATGAATGAAAGATTGGAAAAAGAAGAGGCCGAGTGGTATACATCATTATTGGAACAGGGAGAAATGGTGCATGATGTCCCTGTATCCCTACAGTTTTCAGAGTTACTGACGGCAAATCGCTCACTACCGAAAATTTACTTGTCGATGTTTTTGCGGCATATAGCTAACACGAATCCACAGAACATTTCCAATATCTCTTGTAAACCGATGCAAAATTTTCATGGTCAGATGCATTTATTAAAGGGGGAAGTGGACCGTTGGCATAAAAACCAATATTCCGTTGTTTTTTTAGCCCCTAATGAAGAGCGGGCTAATAAATTACATTCAGTTTTAGAGGATTATGAAATTGAGGCAGCCGTTGTGAAGAAGCCACTATCAACTGGTCCCGGGATTCAAATTATGAAGGGATCCCTTACTACAGGCTTTGAATTACAAGGATCCAAAATGGCTGTCATTACGGAAGAAGAAATCTTTAATAAAAAGACAAGAAAAGTAAAAAGAAAGCAAAAGTTATCAAATGCAGAACGGATTAAGAGCTATTCCGAATTGCAAGTGGGCGATTATATCGTTCATGTTAACCATGGGATCGGGAAATACCTCGGCATAGAAACACTTGTAATTAATGGAGTCCATAAAGATTATTTGCACTTAAGATATCAAGGTAGTGACAAATTATATGTACCTGTTGAACAAATAGATTTGGTGCAAAAATATGTTGCCTCTGAGGGAAAAGATCCTAAAATTTATAAATTAGGCGGCAGTGACTGGAAACGTGTAAAAAAGAAAGTGGAAACATCTGTTAAAGATATTGCAGATGATCTAATTAAATTGTATGCGGAGAGAGAAGCGGCTAAAGGTTATGCCTTTTCGCCGGATGGTGATATGCAAAGGGAATTAGAAACATCTTTCCCATATCAAGAGACAGAAGATCAGCTCCGTTCCATTATGGAGATTAAGCGAGATATGGAACGTGAAAGACCGATGGATCGACTTTTATGTGGGGATGTTGGATATGGAAAAACAGAAGTGGCAATTCGAGCTGCTTTTAAGGCAATTATGGATGGAAAACAGGTCGCTTTCCTTGTACCAACAACAATATTAGCTCAGCAACACTTTGAAACAGTAAAAGAAAGATTTCAAGATTATCCTATCAATATTAGTTTGCTTAGTCGCTTTCGTACAAGAAAGCAACAAACGGAAACATCGAAAGGGTTAAAAAACGGAACGGTGGATATTGTGATCGGCACACACCGCCTTTTATCTAAAGATATTCAATTCGCTGACTTAGGTTTATTAATTGTCGATGAAGAACAACGGTTTGGTGTTACCCATAAGGAAAAGCTGAAACAGCTAAAAGCCAATATTGACGTTTTAACTTTAACAGCAACTCCGATTCCAAGAACTTTGCATATGTCAATGCTAGGAGTACGAGATTTATCTGTTATTGAAACACCGCCGGAAAACCGCTTCCCGATCCAAACCTTTGTAATGGAATATAATGGCTCTCTAGTGAAAGAGTCGATAGAACGGGAACTTGCCAGAGGTGGCCAAGTCTATTTCTTATATAATCGAGTTGAGGATATTGAGAGAATGGCGGAAGAAGTTTCATTATTAGTACCTGACGCAAGGGTGGCCTATGCACATGGACAAATGACAGAGACAGAATTAGAATCTGTTATCCTTAGCTTCCTTGACGGAGAATTTGATGTATTAGTCACAACGACAATTATTGAAACAGGTGTTGATATACCGAATGTAAATACTTTAATTGTCCATGATGCTGATCGGATGGGACTTTCTCAGCTCTATCAATTACGTGGACGGGTTGGACGCTCAAATCGTGTGGCTTATGCGTATTTTACGTATAGAAGAAATAAGGTATTGACAGAGGTTGCCGAAAAAAGATTACAATCGATTAAAGAGTTTACTGAATTAGGTTCGGGCTTTAAGATTGCTATGCGAGATTTATCAATCCGAGGAGCTGGAAATCTGTTAGGAGCACAGCAACACGGCTTTATTGATTCTGTCGGTTTTGACTTGTACTCGCAAATGCTGAAAGAAGCAATTGACGAACGTAAAGGTGAAATGAATCAACAAGAGCCGCCTGCGTTTGAGGTAGAATTAGAATTAGATGCTTATATTCCCGATGCTTATATAAAAGATGGACGTCAGAAGATTGAAATGTACAAGCGATTCCGAAATATTGAGACACTGGAAGAACTTGGAGAACTGCAAGAAGAAATGATTGACCGTTTTGGCGATTATCCGGAGCAGGTAGAGCTATTATTTACTGTAGCTGAAATTAAAGTTTATGCCAAAGAAGCCAAATTAGAGTCAATCAAACAATCCAAGTCTGAAATCACTATCCATATGTCGGAGATTGGTACAGGTGAAACCGATGGATCAAAAGTGTTTAAAATCTGTAGTCAATTCGGAAGAAAAGTTGGCCTTGGGATGGATGGTTCCCAATTAAAAATTACCATCCAAATTGGCAAAATGCCTCAGCAAGAATGGCTAGAAATGGTCAAAAAAATGATGCGAGACCTAAAAACAGCGAAGAAGTAAGAAAAGCGAAGGCGACTGTTCAGCTGCGTACAAACTTTCTAAGGGCCTGACGAGATAAAGGAAACACGGCGAAGCATGAGCCGATGTTGACTTATCATAGGAAGGCACTGAAAGTTTGCTAGCAGGTAGGAGCCGAAGCTAGACAAAAGAAAAGCGAAGGCGACTGTTCAGCTGCGTACAAACTTTCTAAGGGCCTGACGAGATAAAGGAAACACGGCGAAGCATGAGCCGATGTTGACTTATCATAGGAAGGCACTGAAAGTTTGCTAGCAGGTAGGAGCCGAAGCTAGACAAAAGAAAAGCGAAGGCGACTGTTCAGCTGCGTACAAAGTTGAGTCTTGTAAGGATGAACGGCTAAGGATGCGCTATCTAGTGCAACACCGTTCAGACTCGAATCCTGCTGGTCTGAGATAAAGGAAACTATGAATGGTAAAAGACGGCTGCCAAGGGGCGACAGGCAAATGTTCTTAAATCTTGAAAGGGCAATTTTCCCTTGATAGGTTCAAGGTTATTTGCCCCCGATCCTACCGTCTATGCAAGCTAAAATGAAAAGGCTGGTACTTGTTTTGATAAGTATTTTGGATGGAAATATATTGTGGCTACCGAGGTTTAATAATTAAATCAAGGCTTTTTGCGAACCCTGTTAAAAAAATAAGTGAATTTATGAATAGAACTTTTCATCTGAAAGATACTAAATTTAACAACCGATGGAAATGAAAGCTAAATAGCAGAGACACTTCCTTATTTGGTAAAGATTTTCCAACCGTGTTTTTTAGGGGTTAGTGTCTTTGGAAATCATCAGATGAAAGTGAGGCAGCTTAAGATGAAAGCAACTGGAATCGTTCGTCGAATCGATGATTTGGGAAGGGTGGTTATCCCAAAAGAAATCCGTAGAACTTTAAGAATCCGTGAGGGAGATCCACTTGAGATTTTTGTGGATCGGGACGGCGAAGTTATCTTAAAGAAATATTCACCTATTAGTGAACTCGGGGATTTTGCTAAGGAATATGCAGAAGCCTTATTTGAAAGCTTAGGTAGTTCCATTTTAATTTGCGACCGCGATGGCGTCATTGCTGTAGCAGGGACTTCTAAAAAGGAATACATGAATAAACATAATGGTGAAGTAATTGAAAGGTCAATGGCAGATCGAACTTCCCGAATTGAAAAAAATGCTGGTAATACAATTTTAGTGGAAGGGAATCAAGAAGAATTGACTTCTTATGCTGTGTCGCCAATAATTGCGAGTGGTGATCCGATTGGGGCTGTTGTCATTTTTTCTAAAGACCGCACCATTGGTGAAATTGAACACAAATCTGCTGAAACAGCGGCGAGCTTCCTTGCCAGACAGATGGAGTCATAAAGGAATAATTTTTTGATAAATAATTTATTTTTGAATCACGGATAACCCGAGTGAAATTATGCTCGGGTTTTTGTTATGTTGCAAATTAAGAATGAATTGAAAACATGGTATAATACTTGTTATTCTAAGGATTAGCGAAAGGCGAGAACAGCTATTGTCTCTACAAACAAACAATCAATATATGAAGGGCGCGTTTATATTAACAATCGCTGCTTTTATTGTAAAAATTTTAAGTGCTGTATATCGAGTCCCATATCAAAATATCGTTGGTGATATTGGCTTCTATATCTATCAGCAAGTGTACCCTATCTACGGGGTCGGAATGATTTTGGCTACATCCGGATTTCCGGTGATTATTTCTAAGTTGGCTGCTGAGGATGGAACTGGAAAGCGGGAATACTTAGCCCATCGCATGCAAGCAGCTTTGATTACACTTCTTATTGTGGGGATCAGCTTATTTTGTTGCTTTTTCTTTGGTGCTTCCCTGATTGCCCAATGGATGGGGGACGCGCAATTAACCACTTTAATTAAGATGACAGCTTTTATGTTTTTACTGTTGCCATTTTTATCGATAAGTCGAGGATATTTTCAAAGTACAGGTGATATGCTTCCGACTGCAACTAGCCAAGTGGTAGAGCAAACAGTTAGAGTGTTCATTATTATGGGAGCGGCTATAATTTTAACCAGACAAGGATATTCGCTATATGATGTTGGGACTGGTGCAATTGCAGGCTCCTTTATTGGTGGAACGATTGGAGTAGGGATTCTCCTCGGCTATATGCTTAAAAGAAAAATGTTCTCTTTATTATTTATGAAGGGCCTATCCTGGAAAAAGTTTTATACAACTGCACAAATCGTTCTTGTTCATGGGGCTGTTTTTTGTCTTAGTGGATTAGTGCTTATTTTATTTCAATTTGTTGATTCCTTTAGTATATATTCAATATTGACAAGCTCAGGGATAGAAATAGAAAAGGCTAAAGCATTAAAGGGAATCTTTGACCGTGGACAACCGCTCATTCAATTAGGAACGGTTGTCGCATCCTCATTTTCACTAGCCCTCGTGCCGATTGTAACAGCTGCTTGGATAAAAGGTGATGAAGCCACTATTCAAATAAGAACAGCTAGTGCATTGAAAATAACACTTGTGGTCGCGATTGGAGCGACTATGGGGCTTATAAATATTATTAAGCCAACCAATATAATGTTATTTGCGAATGATCAAGGTTCTGGAGTGTTGTCTGTTTTAGCTATTGCTATTTTATTTAGCTCTTTGATTTTAATTTGTACAGGAATTTTACAAGCATTAGGTTATGTATTGGTTGTAGTAAAATATATTTTACTGGGACTAGGCATTAAAATAATCGGCAATTATATAGGGGTATCATTATTAGGAACAATGGGTGCTTCTCTATCAACAGTCATCGGTTTAGCTGTTATGGCTACCCTCTTTATTCGGCAGTTGCATAAGCGGGTTTCGCTGTTGGCAACAATCAAGAAAATCCTTCCTAATGTTTGTTTGGCTGCACTAGCAATGACTATTGTTTTGCAAGCATGGTTATTTTTGTTTTCCTTTTTAGGAGATGGCCGCATTTATAGTGCGATCCTCTCTTTATCCAGTGTAATCTTGGGAGCGTGTGTCTATTTATTGATTATTTTAAAAAGTGGGTGTCTTACAGAGGAAGAGCTTGCCTTTTTCCCTTTTAGTAGTAAGCTCAATCGTCTTAATTCGAACAGAAAGTGAGAAGGGTAGAATGAATGGAGAAATAACCGTCATCGGTTTAGGTCCTGGAGGCTTGGAACAGCTGCCCCTTGGAATTTATAAATTATTAAAGCAAGAGAGATTACTTTTTTTGCGAACGAAAGAACATCCCGTTGTTGCAGAATTGATAGATGAGGGACTTAGCTTTGAATCATTCGATGATATTTATGAAAAGCATGATGATTTTGCTAAGGTATACGAGGAAATTACTCAGTTTCTATTAAATAAAGCGGAAAATGAATCGATTACCTATGCGGTTCCAGGTCATCCACTTGTCGCTGAAAGAACTGTCCAACTTTTATTAGAATGGGCTCCCGAAAGAGACATAATGATTCGTATTCAAGGAGGACAAAGCTTTTTGGATCCTTTGTTTACATCTCTTAAGATAGATCCAATTGAAGGATTTCAGCTTTTAGACGGGACATCATTACAAAGAGACGAAATTCAAATTCGCCAACATGTAATCATTGGCCAAGTATACGATGCTTTTGTTGCATCTGAAGTCAAGCTCACACTTATGGAGAAATATCCGGATGATTATGAAGTATTCCTTGTGACGGCTGCAGGCAGTAAGGAGGAAAAAGTAAGAAAACTACCACTATATGAATTAGATCATGATATGACATTGGACAATCTAACAAGTTTATATGTCCCACCAATTGTGGAGCAAGCTCAGGCTTATAAAGAATTCTCCACTTTACGTCATATTATTACAGATTTACGTGGGCCCAATGGATGTCCATGGGACAAGGAACAAACTCATCTTTCTTTGAAGAAATACCTGATTGAGGAAGCCTATGAGCTGTTAGCCGCTATTGACCAAGATGATATTGAAAACATGATTGAAGAACTTGGCGATGTTTTACTGCAAATTATGCTTCATGCTCAAATCGGAGAAGATGAAGGAATGTTTTCGATTGAAGATGTGCTAGAATCGATCTCAAGCAAAATGGTTCGCCGTCATCCACACGTATTTGGGGATGTGACAGTACGAAATGCAGAAGAAGTGACAGCTAATTGGAACGAAATCAAAGCAATGGAGAAAAATAGAGATGCTTCTATTTTGGATCAAGCCGAAAAAGGACTTCCCGCTTTAATCAAAGCTTATGAATATCAAAAAAGGGCAGGTAAAGTAGGATTTGATTGGGGAGAAGCTCAGGAAGCTTGGGAAAAAGTTAAGGAAGAATTGCAGGAATTCGAGACTGAGATGGCGAAAGAAGATAAACAAGAGCAAATAAAGGAATTAGGAGATCTATTATTTGCGGTTGTGAATGTTTCCCGTCTATTGAACATACATCCAGAAGAGGCGCTAGCCAGCACAAATGAAAAGTTTTCCCGCCGCTTTACTTACATAGAAAAGAAAGTTAGGGAAAGTGGGAAAAGCTTCGAAGCATATACCCTTAAGCAGCTAGACCAGTTTTGGGATGAAGCAAAAGAAAAGGGATTATAACAAGAAAAGCGCAAGTGCCCAAAGTTAGGTAATATAATAACTATTTTTTATAAAAGAAGGTGAAAGCATGACAACTATGCGTTTAGATAAATTTTTGAAAGTTTCTCGGCTTATAAAAAGACGTACACTTGCAAAGGAAGTGGCAGATAAAGGGAGAATTTTCATTAATGGGCAGCAGGCTAAAGCAGGCTCCAATGTGAAGGTTGGCGATGAATTAGAGATTCGCTTTGGCCAAAAGCTTGTAACAGTACAGGTTACAGAGCTTCAAGAGTCTACCAAAAAAGAAGATGCTGCAAACATGTACAAGATTGTAAAAGAAGAGAATTTAACGACAACTGATTAATAATAACATTTGTTAAAAGATAAACTACTCTGATAAAGGGCTTGTTCTATTTCCTCATTTACCTTCATATGTATGAAGTAAAATCAGTACGAAAATGAGGGATAAAAATGAACCAATATCATGAATCCATGTCAAAAAGCTCAACACCAGAGCACGACTTAACTATGCGGGGTAGAAAGTTACTTGATATAACGGGTGTGAAACATGTAGAGAGTTTTGATAATGAGGAATTTCTATTAGAAACAACAATGGGATATTTATCGATACATGGACAAAATCTCCAAATGAAGAACTTAGATGTTGATCGAGGAATTGTCTCAATTAAAGGGAAAATATATGATCTTGTTTATCTTGATGATCATCATGGGGAGAAGGCTAAAGGATTCTTTGGCAAGTTGTTTCGATGACTTTATCTACCCAATTTTATACCATGCTCGCTATGATTAGTATGGGTAGCTTTTTCGGTGCCTCGCTTGATACGTACCAGCGCTTCTTAAAGCGAGGAAGCCGTAGTAAGATTCTTGTATTTATCAATGATATATTATTTTGGCTTTTACATGGTATCATTATTTTTTATGTATTATTTCTTGTTAATTATGGTGAGGTACGCTTATATCTTATCTTAGCAATTCTGTGTGGCTTTGCGGCCTATCAAGCTTTAATAAAGGGTATATACCTCCGGATATTAGAGTGGGGCATTTCCTTTTTAAAAGCGACTTGGTCCTTAATTAAAAAAATGTTCCTCTTTTTTATCTATCGTCCGATTAAAGCAATAATTTTCTTGATTTTTACTATTCTGTTAGGTATTGGGCGCTTTGCTTGGGTTCTTGTAAAAGGGATTGGAATCGTGTTATTATGGGTATTAAAGATAATCTGGTATCCGTTTACTCTCTTAGCGAAAGGTATTCTTTTATTATTGCCCAAGACTTGGATAACAATATTACAAAGAATATTTCATTCTACTACACGTATATGGAATAAAATTGTTCATTTTGTTCAAGATTATATGAAGAAATTTTTCAAAAAATAATGGTAAGGAGGTCTCAGGATGGGAATGAAAAAGGTTGCTTCATTGGAAACAAATTATATGAAACAACAAGAGATTACAATGAGGAAGGCGGCAAGAAGAAAAAAGCTTCTTATACGCAGGCTAACAGCATTCCTTATCCTGACAATTGCTCTGTCTTCATTGGTTATATCCTCCTTTGTTTCTAAAAATTCAGTGCTAGCCGAGAAACAAAAGGAAAAGGCAAAATTGGAAGAGACTCTTGCCAGCTTGGAAAAAAGACAAGCTTCATTGGAGAATGAACTTGTTAAGTTAAATGATGAAGAATACATAGCTAAACTTGCGCGAAGAGATTACTTTCTATCTGAGAAAGGGGAAATCATTTTTAATCTTCCGGAAACCAAAAAGAAAAAAGAGAAGGAAAAGGAGTCTTATTGACACCTTTTTCAAAAGTTAGATATAATATAAGGTAAGGTTACTTTTATACTTTTAAGGAGGATAAATTTTTTTATGTCGATCGAAGTAGGCAGCAAGGTACAAGGCAAGGTAACAGGCATTACTCATTTTGGGGCGTTTGTGGAATTACCCGGTGGCTCCACAGGACTTGTTCACATCAGTGAAGTGGCCGATAATTATGTAAAAGATATTAAAGACCATTTAACTGTTGGGGATGAAGTCCTCGTGAAAGTGTTAAATGTTGAGAAAGACGGTAAAATTGGCTTGTCTATTCGTAAAGCAAAAGACCAGCCATCGAGTCAATCCCATTCAAACCATCATCGTGACAATCATCGTCATAACCGGATGAATGATCGTACGAAGGAAAGCTTTGAAGCGAAAATGAATCGCTTTTTAAAGGATAGTGAGGATCGCCTATCTTCTTTAAAGCGTAATACAGAATCAAAACGTGGCGGACGTGGTGCAAGACGCGGTTAACTTGCTGTCTGTTTTTTTAAATAAAGTGACCCTTCTACTCTGTTTATGGAGTGGAGGGGTTATTTTACTTTTGAAAGACAAGAAATATTAATTGGAAAGTAGCACATTTACGTAATGATTAGCATGCAGAATTACTTACATTCTTTTAAAACAATGATTGACAAGCTTCTAAGATAATTGTATTATAGAATCTGTGCCTTTGGCATGGATAACTTGGCGGTGTAGCTCAGCTGGCTAGAGCGTACGGTTCATACCCGTGAGGTCGGGGGTTCGATCCCCTCCGCCGCTATAACGAAAAGCGAAGCCGACTGTTTAGCTGCGTACAAACCTTGGATTATAAGGATGAACAGCTAAAGACGCGCCGTCCTGGCGCAACGCTGTTCTGATCTACATCCTGTAGGCCTGAGATAAAGGAAACACGATGAATCCGAAGGGTGAATCGATGTTGACTTATCGTAGGAAGGCACCGAAAGTTTGCTAGCAGCTAGGCGCTGTAGCTGGACAAAAAGAAAAGCATAGACAACTAATTTAGTTGCGTAAAAAAATAAATAACAAAATCCAGCATTTAGGTTTAACATGTCGGATATAAATTACAAGTTTCTTGTTTTTACAAGGACTTGTTTTTTTATGTTTATTCATACTTTCTTCATAAATTTCTAAACATCTGGGATTTTGCCTCATTTAGTCGAACTTTTCTTTCAACTCCCTCCCTAGAATTGACAAAGTTTTAGAATATGCTCCTTTATAATAAATTTAATCATAACTTTGTGTGGGGAGTGCGATTAAAAATGGATAAAGGGGAAAGAGGCTTTGCGGAGACATCTATTCAGAATTCGACTTTAGGGGGAACGAGACTAGAGATTTCAAATGGCTTCAAAAAGGTAATACAGAAATTAGAGAATTTAATTTTGCAAAAGGGTTTAGCTTTATTTTTGGTTGCCTTGCTTTTAGGACGAGCTCTTATTTTGTCGCAGTTGACTCCTTTTATATTGCCGTTTTTTGCTGTTGTCTATTTAATGAGAAAGGACAAAGCCCCGATTGTATTACTTGGCCTTTTAGTAGGTTCGTTTACACTTGGGATAGGCAATACGATTTATACCTTTGGACTATGTTTTATTTATCTTATTAGTCTTAAGCTATTTTCCTTAATCACCCAACCAAGTGTGAAATTACTACCTTATGGTGTATTACTAATTTCCCTTTTTGTAAAATGTGGTTGGCTTTTTCTCCAAAATGGACAAACCATTTCACAGTTCGACGCTTTGATGGCAGGTGTAGAAGCAAGTTTAAGTTTTGTTTTAGTCTTTATTTTCATGCAAAGTATTCCTTTTCTTACAACTAAAAGGCGGAAAAAGTCTTTAAAAACAGAAGAGGTCGTAAGTCTCATCATTTTACTTGCTTCCATAATGACTGGAACAATTGGGTGGACAGTATATGATTTGTCTGTTGAACATATTTTATCTCGTTATCTTGTTATTCTCTTTGCTTTTACGGCAGGGGCAACGGTAGGCTCAACCGTTGGGGTTGTAACAGGACTTATTTTTAGCTTAGCCAGTGTAAGTAGCCTCCTTCAAATGAGCTTACTGGCATTTGCAGGGTTATTAGGTGGTTTGTTAAAAGAAGGAAAGCAATTAGGTACAGCATTTGGCCTAATGATTGCGACCTTGTTAATGGGATTGTATGGAGAAGCGAATTCTCCTTTGCTTGATACGATTTATGAATCCACTATTGCTATTTTTCTTTTATTGATTACACCTAAAAACTGGTCTGAGAATATTGCACGCTATATTCCAGGTACTAATGAGTATACTCAGGATCAGCAAAGATATGCTAGAAAAATTCGTGATATTACAGTAAAAAGGGTAGAGCAATTTTCATCTGTCTTTCAAGCATTGTCCAATAGTTTCTCACAAACGGAAAAAGCAAATGAATCAGAAAAGATAGAGCAAGAATTTGATTATTTTCTAAGTGATGTGACGGAAAAGACTTGCCAAATGTGTTATAAGAAGGCTCAATGTTGGGGTGCGGATAACTTTGATACAACCTATGATTTAATGAAGAATATTATGAATGAAATGGATGAAAATACCGGGAACATACCCAATTCTCTTAATCAACAGTTGGAGCGACAGTGTAATCGTTCGCAAAAAGTTAAAAATGCTATTCATCAAGGACTGAACGTCTACCAAGCAAATCAGCAATTGAAGTTACAGGTTAAGGAAAGTAGGAAACTCGTTGCAGAGCAATTGTTAGGGGTTTCTGAAGTAATGGGAGATTTTGCGAAGGAAATTCAGAGAGAACAAGCTAATCATCAAAAACAGGAGGAAGTAATTTTAGATGCTTTACAGGATTTTGGAATCGAGATTGAAGAAGTGGAAATTTACAGCTTAGTACCAGGTAATATCGATATCGATATTACTTTACCGGGACAAAATATACTGGGAGAATGTGAAAAGATAATTGCCCCTCTACTTTCTGATATTTTAAATGAAACAATCATTGTTCAGAAGGAGGAACAAGGATCATTTGAACTTCTGTATGCTACCTTCCGTTCTGCTAAGACATATGTTGTGGAAACAGGTGTAGCCCATGCAGCAAAAGGCGGTGGTTTTTTATCTGGGGATAGTTATTCGATGATTGAGTTAGGGCCTGGGAAATTTGCCGCTGCTATTAGTGATGGAATGGGGAATGGAGAGAGAGCCCACCATGAGAGTAGTGAGACGCTGAAACTATTGCAGAAGATTTTAAAATCAGGTATAGAAGAGAAAGTAGCAATTAAGTCAGTTAATTCAATTTTATCCTTGCGGTCAACTGATGAGATCTTCTCAACCCTAGACTTAGCTGTCATTGATTTACAAGATGCTGAGACAAAGTTTCTGAAGATTGGGTCCACTCCTAGCTTTATAAAAAGGGGAAATAAAATCTTGAAAATTGAAGCGGCCAATTTGCCGATAGGGATGATACAAGAGTTTGATGTTGATGTTGTCACCGAACAGTTAAAAGCGGGAGACTTATTAATTATGATGAGTGACGGTATTTTTGAGGGTCCAAAAAATGTAGAAAACTATGAAATTTGGATGAAACGAAAACTGCGTGAAATAGAAACGGACGATCCCCAAGCAATTTCAGACTTAATTATGGAAGAGGTGATCCGAACTTGTTCAGGAACGATATCAGATGATATGACGATTATGGCGTTGAAGATAAAGCATAACACTCCTAAGTGGGCGGCTATTCCAGTAAGAAGTAGAGAAATGAAAATCTCCTAGCAATTGTATAAAATTCCCTATTTGAGGCGAGGATGTTAAAAACAGGAGGCGAACTGAAGCACGACCGGAACAAGGGTATGTGACAACTGATGGACTTTTGCCGAATCCTAAACCAGTTGCTTGAGCATTTATTCCTGTTTAATCATCCAAACGGAGGGGAGATTATGACGAAAAGTCCTTTAAAGCAAATTTTACTCATCACAGATGGATGTTCCAATCAAGGAGAAGATCCGGTTGCGATGGCGGCTTTAGCGAATGAAAATGGGATTACAGTGAATGTTATTGGTGTTGTTGAAAATGAGTCGATTGAACATAAAGGTGTCCAAGAAATTGAAGGAATTGCGGCTTCTGGTGGTGGGATTAGTCAAATTGTGTATGCAGAACAATTATCACAAACAGTGCAAATGGTAACTAGAAAGGCGATGACCCAAACCTTACAAGGTGTAGTGAATAAAGAGTTACGACAGATCTTAGGGAAAGAGACAGATATGGAGGAACTTCCTCCAGACCAAAGAGGTGAGATCTTAGAGGTTGTCGATGAACTTGGTGAAACATCCGATATTGAAGTTTTAGTTTTGGTAGATACAAGTGCCAGTATGAAAACAAAGCTCCCAACAGTCAAAGAGGCGTTACTGGATTTGTCTTTAAGTTTAAATGCCCGTATGGGGCATAATCGCTTTGCTGTCTTTATATTTCCTGGGAAAAGGAAAGAAGTTGAAAAGCTTTTAGATTGGACGCCTAATTTAGAGTTATTAACTTCAACTTTTCCAAAATTAGCTGTTGGTGGGATAACACCAACTGGGCCCGCAATACGTGAAGCCATGACTTATTTTAAGAAAAGGCGTTCTTTGAGAGGACTGCTAGCAAATGATGATGAATACATGGAAGACTCAATGTAAATTCTTACCTGGAACCGTCATAATTGGAAAATGGCATGGTGGGAATTACCAAATTATCAGGGAACTTGGTTCTGGAGCAAATGGGATTGTCTACCTAGCTAAGGGAGTGAGAGGGCATACTGCGTTAAAAATGAGTATGGATAGCCTTTCGATTACATCCGAAGTCAATGTTCTGAAAGCTTTCTCTAAGGTCCCAGGGGATTCCCCAGGACCTTCTTTGTATGAAATGGATGATTGGGAGAGTCCACGGGGGAGAATTCACTTTTATACAATGGAATATATACAAGGTCCAGACATGCTGACCTTTATCAAGAAAAACGGGCAGACATGGGTAGGAATTTTGATTGTGCAACTGTTAGATACACTAGAGAAGCTTCACCAAGAAGGTTGGACTTTCGGTGATCTGAAGCCGGAAAATTTAATTGTATCAGGCCCACCACCTAGAATTCGCTTTATTGATGTTGGTGGCACTACTATAAAGGGAAGAGCAATCAAGGAATTCACGGAGTTTTTTGATAGGGGTTATTGGGGCTTGGGTTCTCGTAAGTCAGAACCAACCTATGATTTATTTTCTACCGCTATGCTTTTTATTCATATGTACTACCCTAAAAAGTTTTCAAGAGTCGGTGATGGAAAGAAGCAGTTGATTCAGCAAATCGATTCCCATTCTGAATTATCTCGTTTTAGTCCAGTTCTTCGGAAAGCTCTATTCGGTGAATATGGTTCAGCGAAAAAGATGAAGGGGGATCTGCTTATTTTATTATCTGATAAAAGGGATAAGCCAGTGACATATGCGAGACGGTCCGCTACAAGACAAAAGAAAAACAAAAAATCAGGTTCTATGAAGGAAACTGTAATGGTTTTATTACTCACGATTGTGCTTTATGCGCTCTATATTTATAGTTATCTTCTGTAAAATATTAGCTTGTTGCAAACATATTATATTCTAATTCCAATAAGCTTATAAAGGGAAGTTTTGCGACTGGAGATGACCGAAGTGAAATGGTAACATAATTTATGAGTAATTGTGTGATGAAAAGACAGATTGGAAAAGCGGACGAATATGTTTTAATTTAAAGACAAGCATGGTGGGAAAGAGGAACGTTATTATTTGTTAGTCTTTGAAGGTAAGTATCTGCACTTTTCTTGTAAAGGGATGGAAAAAATGTTGCAGTTTGAGAAGAAGACAGAAGCTTTTATAAAAAGTCGTGAACTGATTGAAAAAGGAGATTATCTTGTAGCAGCTGTATCAGGAGGACCTGATTCTTTGGCGCTGATTGACTATTTTATTAACCGGAAAGAAAAATATGGAATACAATTAGCTGTTGCGCATGTGGACCATATGTTAAGAGGTGAA
This sequence comes from Lederbergia galactosidilytica, assembly GCF_017873565.1. GTDB lineage: Bacteria > Bacillota > Bacilli > Bacillales > Bacillaceae_C > Lederbergia > Lederbergia galactosidilytica. The sequence goes on along the minus strand of NZ_JAGGKH010000022.1, from coordinate 12,525 downwards.
GAATCGGTACAAGATCTTTTATTTGTAAAAGGATATTGTGAGAAAAGATCAATACCATTCCATAGTGTAGCGATTGATATTAAACGAAAAATGGAAATGGACAAAACGGGCATGCAAGAAACAGCCAGAAAGTATCGTTATCAATTTTTACTGAGAGTAATGGAAGAAATAAATGCAAATAAACTGATGGTTGCCCACCATGGGGACGATCAGATGGAGACCATTCTAATGCGACTGACGAGAGGAGCAACTGGACAGGCTAGAGCAGGAATGAAGGTTAGACGCTCATTTGGTAAGGGAGAGCTTATTCGGCCTTTGCTTGCTGTCTCTAGGCAAGAAGTTGAGGAATATTGCCATTATTATAAGTTGGAGCCGAGGATAGACCCAAGTAACGAAAAACGGGACTATGCAAGAAATCGATTCCGCCTTGATGTCCTTCCGATTCTTAAGCAAGAAAATGGACAAGCATTGGAACATTTTCAACGTTTTCATGACGATTTAACGGAAGATGAGGTCTATTTACAAAGCGAGGCAAAAGCCCGATTTAATAAAATATGTCAAGTCGATGAAAATCAAGAAATTCATTTAGATATTCCTTCCTTTTTAGTGGAACCTTTGCCTTTACAAAGAAGAGTGATTCATCTAATATTAAACTATCTTTACCAATATAATACACCTGATATTTTAGCTGTACATACTGATTTGATTCAGCGATTATTGAGGTCCGAAAATCCATCTGGAAGGCTCGATTTTCCTAAAGGAATGAAGGTTATTCGCTCTTATGCATCATGTTGCTTCACTTTTAAGGAGAGAAGTGAACTTCAGTCACCTTATTATTATGAGTTATATGAGGGGAATAAAGCGGTTTTACCAAATGGTGGAACTTTGGAATTAGGAATAGCACAAGAGATGCTTATAAAAGAGGATTTAAATTCATTTTTGATAGATGGGAGAGAAATTGAATTCCCATTAATTATTCGGACTAGAAAACCAGGTGATAGAATAAGTTTAAAAGGAATGAAGGGAAGCAAAAAGATCAAGGACATTTTTATTGACCAGAAGGTTTCTTTGGAAGAACGGAAGATTTGGCCGATCGTAGTTGATAATACTGGCAAGATCCTGTGGATCCCTGGTTTGAAAAAGTCTAGCTTTGAAGGAAAATCCCAAAATAGTCATAATTATGTTCTATTATATGATCAAACCCAAACAATTTCGGGGGGCAGGATGAATTGAAAAATGATATTAAGGAAGTTCTGATAACAGAAGAGGAAATTAATGAGAAAATTTCAGAGTTAGCGGCTCAACTTACGGAAGAATATGATGGGCGATTTCCACTCGCAATTGGTGTCCTTAAGGGAGCCATCCCGTTTATGACAGATTTATTAAAACGGGTTGATACATATTTGGAAGTAGATTTTATGGATGTCTCAAGTTATGGGGGCGGAACTGTATCCTCGGGAGAAGTTAAAATTCTAAAGGACTTGAATACCCCTGTTGAAGGCAGAGATATTTTAATTATTGAAGATATCATTGATAGTGGATTAACTTTAAGTTATCTAGTAGATCTATTCCGTTATCGGAAAGCAAAATCGATCAAAATTGTGACATTGCTTGATAAACCGTCTAACAGAAAAGGAAATATTGAAGCAGATTACGTAGGTTTTACTGTTCCAGATGCCTTTGTTGTAGGTTATGGACTTGATTATGCGGAGAAATACCGCAATCTCCCTTATATAGGGGTATTAAAACCGAAAGTTTATGAAAAGAATGAATAACGATAAAAAAGTTTCTCAACTAATGTTGAATAGTTGTAAAAATGCAAACAGCTATGATACTATTGAAGATAGTTTTTTTACCGTGGGAGGAGGTAAGGGATGAACCGGGTTTTGCGAAATGTCATTTTTTATGGACTCATCTTTCTTGTTTTAGTTGGAATTTTGAGTTGGTTTAAAAACAGTAATGAAGTGACGAAACCTATTACGTATAATGAATTTGTAGCACATTTGGAAAATGGCGATATAGAAAAATATACAATGCAGCCTGAACGAGGCGTTTATGAAATTAAAGGACAATTGAAAGGGGCAAAAGAAGGAGACTTCTTTATTACATATGTAATGAATAGTCCTGCAATGCTTGATCGCATTGATACAGCCTCAAGTGATTTGGAAGTGAAACCAGCAAAAGAGACAAGTGTTTGGGTCTCATTCTTAACTGGGATCATTCCGTTTATTATTATCTTTATTTTATTCTTCTTCCTTTTAAATCAAGCTCAAGGTGGCGGCAGCCGCGTGATGAACTTTGGGAAGAGTAAAGCAAAGTTATATTCTGAAGAAAAGAAGAAGGTGCGCTTTAGAGATGTAGCGGGCGCAGATGAAGAAAAACAAGAATTAGTAGAAGTTGTGGATTTCTTAAAGGACCCTAGAAAGTATACTGAATTGGGTGCGAGTATACCAAAAGGGATATTATTAGTTGGGCCACCTGGAACAGGTAAAACGCTTCTTGCTCGTGCAGTAGCCGGAGAAGCGGGTGTACCATTCTTCTCTATCAGTGGTTCTGACTTTGTTGAAATGTTTGTTGGTGTTGGGGCATCCCGTGTTCGTGATTTATTTGAGAATGCTAAAAAGAATTCCCCGTGTATTATCTTTATTGATGAAATAGATGCAGTTGGTCGCCAACGTGGTGCAGGTCTTGGTGGTGGGCATGATGAGCGTGAACAAACACTAAACCAGTTACTTGTTGAAATGGATGGGTTTGGTGAAAATGAAGGAATTATCATTATCGCCGCTACAAACCGTCCTGATATCTTAGACCCAGCATTATTACGTCCAGGTCGTTTTGATCGACAAATCACAGTAGATCGACCAGATGTAAAAGGTCGTGAAGCGGTATTACGCGTTCATGCCCGGAATAAGCCTCTTGATGCTTCTGTGGATTTAAAGGCGATTGCGATGAGAACGCCAGGATTTTCAGGTGCAGACTTAGAAAACTTGTTAAACGAAGCGGCGTTAGTTGCTGCTAGGGTAAATAAGAAGAAAATTGATATGGAAGATGTTGATGAAGCGACAGATCGTGTGATTGCAGGTCCTGCGAAGAAAACCCGCGTCATTTCGAAGAAGGAAAGAAATATTGTTGCTTATCATGAAGGTGGCCATACAGTTATTGGTCTTGTGTTAGAAGAAGCCGAAATGGTTCATAAAGTAACCATCGTACCACGTGGGCAAGCTGGTGGTTATGCAGTTATGCTACCTAAGGAAGATCGTTATTTTATGACGAAACCGGAATTGCTTGATAAGATTACTGGTTTATTAGGTGGGCGTGTTGCAGAAGAAATCACCTTTGGTGAAGCTTCTACAGGTGCACATAATGACTTCCAACGTGCTACTGGCATAGCGAGAAAAATGGTTACTGAATTTGGGATGAGTGAAAAACTTGGTCCCCTCCAGTTTGGTCAATCACAAGGTGGTCAAGTGTTCTTAGGCCGCGATATTAACAATGAGCAGAATTATTCTGATGCCATTGCTTATGAGATTGATTTGGAGATTCAACGCATTATTAAAGAATGTTATGATCGGGCTACAAAAATTCTTACGGAAAATAAAGATAAGCTTGAATTAATTGCCCAAACTCTTCTTGATATTGAAACATTAGATGCTGAACAAATTCGTAGCTTGTACGAAGATGGTAAGCTTCCTGAAGGTCGAACTGGCAACACTGAAAAGGTAGACCCAGCGATTACTATTCAACCTAAGGAAAAAACAGAAGAAGATTTAACAATTACAGAACAGCGTGAAGATGACCCAATTTCTGGCCAACCAGGTAAATTAGGTCCAAGTCAACGTCCAGATGGAATGGACAACGATGATACTAAAAATGAATAAGTAAAATTGCTTTTGAAGGAGGGTCTGCGACTCTCCTTTCTTGTTTGCTATAAAGGATTATGTCCGTATTGGACCCAAATTGTTTCTATTTAGGAACAATTGGGTCCTTTTTGTTTTAAACTCTGTGAGCCTCTAATTGCGATTGCCTGCTGCCACCCATCGGACCACCGGTCAATTTTATCTTGTTTATCTGATTCGGGAATTTTTTTATTGACATTTAAATATGTATGAGTGTACTATCATAGTAATACAGTTTTGGGATTTATATTGAAATGTGAAAATAGATGATGGGAGCTTACAAATGGGGATTTTTAAAAGGGGTTTACTGTTGATATTGTTTATACTGGTGATGCTATCAGGGTGCAGTAATAGTGTTGTAGAGAATGCAGATCAATACGTTTCTTCGATTGAGCAAATTACTTTGCCGGATGGAGTAAGGGTGATTGGACTTGGAGAAGCAACCCATGGAAATATTGAATTTCAGCAATTGAAGAAAGATGTATTTGAGGCGCTAATTACAAACGAGGATGTTTATGTTTTTGTTCTGGAAGGTGATTTTGGTAGTAGTCAGATTATAAATCACTTTATTTTAACAGGAGAGGGAACGGCTAAAGATGCTGTAAATGCACTCGATTATCCGATTTATCGAACTGAGCAAATGATTAAGTTTGTACAATGGATGCATGATTATAATAGGAAGGCAAACGCCGATAAAAAAATAACTTTCTATGGGAATGATATGCAACGGTACGACTATAGTAAAGAAGGTCTTCTTGATTATTATGAAGTGGTCAATCCAGAGGCGGCAAATGCTCTAACTGAACAATTGAATTATGTTTCGAATGATACAATGCGTACATTAACTGCAGCTCAGTTACAAGAAGTGAATGATATTATGGACAATATTAAATTAGATTTACAGTCAAATAAAGAGATATATGTCCAACAATCTTCACCTGATGACTTTGCTATTGCTTTACAATATATGGAGATAATAAGACAGCGCACAGAATTACTATTAACGGATGATAAACATTATGCGAGAGTTCGTGATCAATACTTGGCAGATAATTTACAATGGATCATTGATTATGAAGAAACCCGTGGTCATGATAAAATACTTATTTCGGCTCATAATGGGCATATCGAAAAAACCTCTGCCTCATTAGCTGGATATAAATCTATGGGGAATTATTTAGCTGAACGATATGGAGAGGAATACTTTGCGATTGGCACGGAATTCATGGATAATACATTTCAGGCGCTTAACGGCGGTTCAGATGAGCGTGAACAATTCACTGTAAAACATCATAGTCAATTGACGGATGCTTTTGGTGATATAGAATCAAATGAATTCTATGTCGATTTTAAAACGGCTAGTCAATCAGCTGAATTATCGAAAATTATTCATAGTGAGCAAAGGATGGGGAATATAGGCGATGATTTCCGTGCATGGTATAAGATAGCGAAGATGTTTTATACCATTAAAATGAAGCCTGTTGATGCATATGACGGCCTTATTATTGTGAAGGAGTCAAAGCCAACAACAGTACTAGAATAATCAAGGAGAATCAATATTGCGATTGTTTGGTAGCCTAGGGATCCGCTTGGGAATAACCTTTTTTATCGTTCTTACAGACTCCCTTCGTGTGCTTGAAGTGAGTCTTAATATATCCCCTCAATAAAGTATTTGTGGTATGATGTTTTGAGAAAAAGTCCAATAAAAAGTGGTGAAACGATTGATTTTAGTTTTGGATGTAGGAAATACCAATATTGTACTTGGTGTATATCATCGAGATCAGCTAAAATACCATTGGCGAATGCAAACCAATCGTCATAAAACAGAAGATGAATATGGAATGGGTATTAAAATGCTCTTTCAACATGAAGGAATTCAGTTTAAAGATATTCAAGGAGTGATTATTTCTTCTGTTGTGCCTCCATTGATGTTCACGCTAGAAAAGATGTGTGAAAAATACTTTCATGTTAACCCAAAGATTGTTGGTCCAGGTATTAAAACAGGATTAAATATAAAATATGATAATCCCCGCGAAGTAGGAGCCGATCGGATTGTCAATGCTGTTGCGGGAATTCATGAATATGGAAGTCCCCTGATTATAGTGGATTTTGGAACAGCTACGACCTTTTGCTATATCAATGAGAAAAGTGAATATATGGGTGGAGTCATTGCTCCAGGGATTGGTATTTCTACGGAAGCCCTATATAATCGAGCTGCAAAGCTTCCGAGAATAGAAATTACACATGTGGACGAAATCATTGGCAAAAATACAGTCGCAGCAATGCAAGCTGGTATTTTGTTTGGATTTGTTGGACAAGTAGAAAGTATTGTGCAGCGAATCATTGATACATGTCAGGTGAAGCCAACAGTCATCGCTACTGGAGGGCTTGCTAATTTAATTGCAACAGAGACAGAAATGATCGATATTGTAGATCCGGATCTTACTTTAAAAGGACTACAATTGATTTATAAACGAAATGAATGAAAGGTGGGCTCTTAATGGAGGACTACTTAGTGAAGGCCATTGCTTATAATGGTCAAGTGCGCGCATATGCGGCGATTACAACAAATACGGTTGGGGAAGCTCAACGTAGGCATCAAACTTGGCCCACGGCATCAGCGGCTTTAGGTCGAACGATGACCGCCGGTGTGATGATGGGTGCAATGTTAAAAGGTGAAGATAAAATAACGATTAAAGTAGAAGGGGGAGGACCGATTGGTATCGTGCTAGCAGATGCGGATGCAAAAGGGCATGTGCGTGGCTATGTAACGAACCCCCAGACGCATTTTGAATTAAATGATATTGGAAAATTGGATGTAAGACGAGCTGTAGGGGTGGATGGCACGTTAACGATTGTGAAAGATGTTGGATTAAGAGACCACTTTTCTGGCCAAGTACCTCTTGTATCAGGCGAAATTGGCGATGATTTCACGTATTATTTTGCTAAATCAGAACAAACGCCATCCTCTGTAGGAGTCGGAGTCCTTGTAAATCCGGATAATTCCATTTTGGCTGCAGGAGGTTTTATTATTCAACTAATGCCTGATGCTGATGAAGAGATTATTTCCGAGATTGAACAAAGTCTACAATCAACTCCTCCTGTTTCCAGCTTAATTGATGAGGGATATACACCCGAGAAAATGTTAGAGAGTTTTTTGAAAGATGTTAACGTCTTAGAAAAACAAGCTGTTGAATTTCGATGCACATGCTCAAAAGAACGTCTATCCAATGCGATAATCAGTTTAGGCAAAGAAGAAATTCATGCCATGATTGAAGAAGATGGGGAAGCAAATGCGCAATGTCATTTTTGTAATGAATCGTATCACTTCTCAAAAGAAGAACTGGAAGAATTGGAAGCAGAAGCCGAAAGGTAAACGAAAGAAGATGCGCTATCTTAGCCATCTTCTTTTTTAAAATAACTGTTTTTTATTGACTTTAAATAGATGTCGTGGTACTTTATAATAAACCTATAAAAATACTAGGAATTAGAGGTGGGAAGATGGCAAATATAGCAAATTCTATAACCGATCTCATTGGAAATACCCCGATTGTGAAACTCAATCGATTAACAGATGAAAATAGTGCAGATATTTATTTGAAATTAGAGTATATGAACCCTGGCAGCAGTGTAAAGGATCGTATTGCTCTAGCAATGATCGAGGCTGCTGAAAAGAGTGGTAAATTAAAAGAAGGCGATACCATTATTGAGCCAACAAGTGGGAATACGGGAATTGGCTTAGCGATGGTTGCAGCCGCTAAAGGATATCGTTCGGTTCTAGTTATGCCGGATACAATGAGTATGGAACGACGTAATTTATTGAAAGCTTATGGGGCTGATTTAATCTTAACTCCAGGAGCAGAGGGGATGAACGGAGCGATTAAAAAGGCCAATGAATTAGCTGAAGAACATGGCTATTTCATTCCTCAACAATTTGAAAATCCTTCTAACCCTGAAATTCATCGTTTAACAACAGGAAAAGAAATTGTCGAGCAAATGGGAGATCAACTTGATGGCTTCGTAGCAGGTATTGGTACAGGTGGTACAATTACTGGAGCTGGTGAAGTATTAAAAGAACATTATCCAAATATCAAGATCTATGCTGTTGAACCTGAAGATTCTCCTGTTTTATCAGGAGGTAAGCCGGGCCCGCATAAAATTCAAGGGATAGGCGCAGGATTTGTTCCAAGCATTCTAGACACGCATATTTACGACGGGATAATCAAAATCGAAAATGAAGAAGCATTTGAGTGGGCAAGAAAGGCAGCTTGTGAGGAAGGGGTACTAGGTGGTATTTCTTCTGGAGCGGCAATTGCTGCAGCTTTAAAGGTAGCAAAGGAACTTGGTAAAGGCAAAAAGGTGTTAGCTGTTATTCCAAGTAATGGAGAACGTTATTTAAGTACTCCTCTCTATCAATTTGATGATTAAATATGAAAAACTTGGTGCGAGCGCGCACCAAGTTTTTTTATTCGTGCCCGAGAAAGCCTTTCTTTTCAAAAATGATATTTAAGGGTAGACTGGAGATGTATGTTTTAATAGGAAGGTGTTTAAGTTGAAAGAAACAATAAAATGTGGCAAGTATACATTGAATTTTAAAAATAAAACGCTTATTATGGGCATTTTAAATGTAACACCGGATTCCTTTTCTGATGGTGGGCGATATAATAACGAATCATTTGCGCTACAGCATGCATTAGAAATGATAAAAAATGGGGCAGATATTATTGATATTGGCGGAGAATCAACAAGACCTGGTCATGATCCAGTTTCTGTTGACGAGGAAATAGCAAGAATAGTCCCTGTTGTTGAATCTTTGGCAGCTAAAATTAAAGTGCCTATTTCCGTTGATACATATAAAGCACAGACAGCTGAGCGGGCGGTAGATGCTGGGGCAACGATTATTAATGATATTTGGGGAGCGAAAAAGGATCCTGAAATTGCTGATGTTGCAGCAGCTAAGGGGGTCCCTATTATCCTCATGCATAATCGTGATAATCGAAATTATAACTTCTTTATCCGTGATGTGCTCCAAGATTTATATGAGAGCATATCTATTGCGAAAAAGGCTGGAGTCCCAGATGAAAATATCATTTTAGACCCTGGAATTGGCTTTGCGAAGGATTATAAGGAAAACATGGAGATGATGAGAAACTTAGATAAATTAGTAGGACTTGGTTATCCAGTTCTATTAGCGACTTCTCGTAAAAGAATGATTGGTGAGGCGTTAGATTTACCTGTTGACGAACGGGTGGAAGGAACTGGAGCGACAGTCTGCTATGGTATTCAAAAAGGATGCCATATGGTACGTGTTCATGATGTAAAAGAAGTGAGCAGAATGGCCGCTATGATGGATGCTTTAGTCAAAAGGGGCGAATAACGTGGATAAAATTTATTTAAATCAATTGGAATTCTATGGCTATCACGGCGTGCTTCCAGAAGAGAATCGACTCGGACAGAGATTTATTGTTGACCTCATAATCGAAAGCGATCTTAAAGAAGCGGGTGTAAAGGATGATTTAGCTAAGACGATCAATTACGCTGATGTCTATGAAGACTGCAGGCGAATTGTGGAGAAGGAGAAATATGAATTAATTGAAGCGATTGCTGAGAAATTAGCGTCTGTCTTGCTGAGTAAATATGAATTAATCAAGCGCGTAACAGTAAAGGTTGTAAAGCCCGATCCTCCTATCCCAGGCCATTATCATTCAGTTGCAGTGGAAATCATAAGGGAGAAATTATAATGGAAAATGTGGCATTTATATCTTTAGGTTCGAATATGGGAAATAGGTTAGAGTACCTAAAACAAGCTATTAAAAGATTGAGTCATTGTTCTGAAGTGCAAATAGAAAAGTTATCCTCCATTTATGAGACAGAGCCAATTGGCTTCACGGATCAAGATCAGTTTCTAAATATGGTTATAAAAATTTCCACGTCATTATCACCACATCAATTATTAACCCTTTGTTTAGATGTCGAGCGTGAGATTGGACGAATTCGAGAGTTTAAGTGGGGGCCAAGGGTTATCGATCTTGACATTTTATTGTATAATAAAGAAAATATTATGATGGAGGATTTACAGATCCCTCATCCGCGTATGAATGAGCGGGCTTTTGTTCTTATTCCTCTTATGGAAATAGACAGTATGCTTTTTCTTCCAAGTTCAAACGCCCCTTTAGTTGAAATCCTGGACGAAATACCTGATAAAGAAGGAGTTCGGTTATGGAAACAGATAAATGGGGAAGACGCATTCGCGCCTTTCGAAAATTAAAAGGTTTTACACAAGAAAGGCTTGCGGAAAGTTTAGGAATTTCCGTTTCCGTTTTTGGAGAAATTGAGCGTGGCACCCGTTTGCCAACTGATCATATGTTAGTGAAGATATCTGAGGTGCTTGGTGTTTCTGTTGAGGAACTCACACCAGAGGATGAAAGAATTAAATAGATAGTAAGCTAAGGTATCTTATACAATGGCTAATATGGAAATGAAAAGCCATGGTATACTTGTTGCTCCGCCATCAAGGCTTGCCCGCGCTTGAAATGGTCAACAGCTTAATTAGTTGATCACTGTACAGATGTAAGTGATCCCCAAAGTTGAATGGGGAGCAGGGGGGCTTATAATCCTGGCAATTCTATAATTTGGTTTCCTCTATAGCAGGAAGTAGACAAGCTTGATCTTTAGTCGGGTTGGCGCATTATTTTGTAGTTAAGAAGAATTTATTTGCGGCTGAAACAACGACTGAGCAACCATTAGGGGGAACAAGCAGGATAACAGAACCGTACTGCTGGTAGACACACTGGCAGTTGTTTTTGTATAGGATTAGGGTTGGTGTCTATTCCCTACACCAAATGGTAAAATTAAAGTATATCCAGCTTTTTAAATTAGATTGGAGTGTTTTTTTATGAGTCAAGAAGAATTGAACGACCAATTACTAGTCAGACGCGAAAAAATGCAAACCTTAAGGGAAGGCGGTATTGATCCTTTTGGGAAACGTTTTGAACGTACCCATAATACAGAGATAATCAAGAATTCTTATGATAAATTTTCTAAAGAGGAATTAGAAGAAAAGGGGATAGAAGTTACCCTTGCCGGTAGGGTAATGACAAAACGCGGAAAAGGGAAGGCTGGTTTCGCTCATATCCAGGATCTTCAAGGCCAAATTCAAATATATGTACGGAAAGATAGCGTTGGAGAAGAGCAGTATGAGCTTTTTAAATCTGTTGATTTAGGCGATTTAGTTGGAGTAACAGGTACTGTATTTAAAACAAAGGTTGGGGAACTCTCTGTTAAAATTACTGATTTTACTTTACTGACTAAAGCTTTACGACCTCTACCAGATAAGTTTCATGGATTAAAAGATGTCGAACAACGCTATCGTCAGCGTTATCTTGATTTAATTACAAATCAGGAGAGTAAGGAAACGTTTATTAAAAGAAGTAAAATCTTACATGAAATTAGGCATTATTTGGATGAAAAGGGGTACTTAGAAGTAGAAACTCCAATGCTACATGCAATTGCTGGTGGGGCAGCTGCTCGTCCATTTGAAACACATCACAATGCTTTGGATATGCCGTTTTATATGAGAATTGCCATTGAACTCCATTTGAAACGCTTGATTGTGGGTGGATTAGAAAAAGTTTATGAGATAGGTCGTGTTTTTAGAAATGAAGGGGTGTCTACGAGACATAACCCGGAATTTACTATGATTGAACTATACGAAGCATATGCAGACTATGAAGATATTATGGAATTAACAGAAAACCTAATTGCACATGTGGCAGAAGCGGTTCTTGGTTCAACGACTGTTCAATATGGAGACTATGAGGTTGATTTAAAACCAAGATGGCGTCGTCTACATATGGTTGATGCTGTTAAAGAATATACTGGCGTTGACTTTTGGAAAGAAATGAATGATGCCGAAGCGAAACAATTGGCTAAAGAAAATGGAATTGAAATTACTGAACATATGACATTTGGGCATATCGTTAATGAGTTTTTTGAACAGAGAGTTGAAGAAAAGCTTATACAACCAACATTTATATATGGACATCCAGTAGAGATATCTCCATTAGCTAAAAAGAATGATAAAGATCAGAGATTTACTGATCGTTTTGAATTGTTTATAGTAGGTAGAGAACATGCTAATGCCTTTACTGAACTTAACGATCCTATTGATCAAAGGCAACGTTTTGAAAGTCAGTTGCTTGAACGTGAACAAGGTAATGATGAAGCGCATGAGATGGATGAGGATTTTGTTGAAGCGCTAGAGTATGGAATGCCGCCGACAGGTGGACTTGGAATAGGGATCGACCGATTGGTAATGTTATTAACAAACGCTCCGTCTATTCGTGATGTACTTTTATTCCCATTAATGAGGAAAAAAGATTAAAAGTGATTATTTATCAGAGACATGGCGAGTTATTTCTCATGTCTCTGAAATATTTTTGATAAATATTTAAAAAAAGTGTTGCATACTTAAAAAAACGGTGGTATATTAATAGTCGTTCCTTAAAACAAGGAAAAAAGAAATTAAAGAAATAAAAAAGTTGTTGACATTGGAAAAGAGATTTGGTATTATAGAAAAGTCGCCAATGAGGGCAACGAAGTTTGATCTTTGAAAACTGAACGAAACGAA
>NZ_JAGGKH010000021.1 GCF_017873565.1 Lederbergia galactosidilytica | reverse complement strand
CTCTTCGGTTTCTTGAATGAAGCATACTTCCCATTTTTTTACTCACTATATGATAGGTTGAAATCCTTTCGCGTAGCTCCGCCCCTTTTCCACAATTAGCCAATGACAGAGGGAAGCGATTGTACAAGATCAAACAACATACTCTTCCATTCTTAGAACAAACTTGATTTATCACAAAAGCAGAAACAAGAAAAACTGCCCCTTCTTTTATGGAGGCAGATATCCGATTCTTCTCACACTAAAAAGTTCTATGAAAAAATATGTAATCCCATAAAAAAGAGAAAGGGAATAATTAACGAAGGTAGTAAGTTAATCGTGTTAAATTTTTTGATCCCGAGAATACTTAAACCAGAAGCTAAAATCAGCACACCACCGATAATGGAAATTTCAGCCAATAATTCTGTAGTTAAATAGTTTTCCATATAGAGAGCACCAAGATAGAAAAATCCCTGCCATAAAAAGAGGACAATCGCCGTAAAGGCGATCCCGACCCCAAACGTAGTCGCTAAAACGATCGAGGTCATCCCATCTAAAATTCCGTTTGTAATTAAATATGTATAATTCCCATGTAACGCCGCCTCCACAGGTCCTAATATGGATAAAGAACCAATGCAAAATAAGAGGATCGCTGTTGAAAGTCCTTCAGCTAAATTTGTTTTGGAAAATCGCTGGACAAGTCTCTTAAACTTCGCTTCCAGTTCTAATTTCTCACCAACTAATCCTCCTATTGCTAGACTGACAATAAAAAGAACGGGATATTCACTAATGGGCATATACTTGACAATCGCATGAATCCCTAAAGCAGTAGCTGCAAGTCCCATCGCCTGCATCACAACCTCTTGATACCTTTCCTTTATCCCTTTCTTAAATAAACTGCCTATTCCACTTCCCAGTATTATCATCACACAGTTAAAAATTGTTCCACCCATTGTTGTTTTCTCCTTCTAAAAAGATGGATGGGCCCCGCATCTTTATTGATTTTGTTTGTGACTTTCCATATTATAAATCGTGCTCAGCCCCTTAGTCCTTGAGCGGAATACTTATTTTCGTATAAGCTCCGCCCTCTGGACGATTTTGTACCGTTATGGAGCCGTGATGCTTCTTTACGAGTTCTTGCGCAATATATAATCCTAAACCAGAATGAGCACCTGTCCCAGTTCTTGATTGATCTTCTCGGTAAAATTTCGAAAAAACTTGTCCGATGTTTTGCTTTGGAAACCCGGGCCCATTGTCCTTTATTTCCATAATCAACATTCCTTTATGAATCCTTGTATCCCATTCAATTTCTCCATACTCTGGACAATAGCGGATACTATTGACGATAATATTATCTAAGACTTGTGATATTCGTTGTGAATCCATATCGACATATTGTTCAGAAGCGACCGTGATATTCGGTGTTAAACGTAGCTGTTTCTCTTGGCAAAGCATTTGGAATTCATTCAGTTTATTCGCAATAAATTCGGTAATATTCACAGACTTTTTTTCGATTGTAAATTCAGGATGTTCAATCGTCGAAACTGTATGTAGCTGATCTAATAATTGGACTGCTCGCTCTGTACTTGAAAAGATGATCTTGATATAACGTTCCGCTCTTTCCTGATCATTGATTCCCCGTTCTATTAATCCTTCGGCATGACCATGAATAATTGTCAGCGGTGTACGAAGATCATGCGCAATCGCAGCGACCATTTCTTTGCGCTCTTCTTCGATTTGCCACTGTCGTAATAGCGACTCTTTTAAGGCAATCCTCATTTCTTCGAAAGCATTAACTAATTCCTGCAGTTCCTTTACCGTTTTAAACTCTACCAATTGAAAATCCAAATCATGATGTTGGATTTTTTTCGCGCCTTCCATTAAGGAGCGAAAAGGTGTCTCCATTTGCTTACTCAATTTTCTACCAATGAGAAAGGAAAATAAATAGAAATAAAAAAATGGAGAGAGTAGGAGCAGTAATGAGAGAATTATAATAAATCCTTTGGATTGTGGATTAGCTGAAGCGACAGTTAACTGATAACGAAAACCAATTGCCCCGATAAAATCACCATCTTTGCTAAGGAGCGGATTAAAGAGAATAATATTATGTTTATCATGTAAACTTCTATTCAACTGCTGCAATAAATCCTGCTCATCTTTTATATATTGTTTCGTTGTCGAACCATATACTAGATTAGCATGGGTGTCTAATACTTGATAATCCAGTCCTTCAAGCGGGATTCGCCTTTCCAATTCCTGCTGTGCTTCCTTCTGCAACAACTGTTCCTTCTCCTGTTCAACGTATTCCATAATAATTGGGATTTGACTTTCATAATAATTAGCTGGATTTATTTTATCTTGATTTTTGATTAGCATGAGGAGTGCGGTCCCCCATGTTAAAACCGTTGCCAAAATACTCAAGATTAATATTTTATAAAATGAGCTAATAACCTGTCTGCGCATAGATTTTACGGCTTTTCCCATTTATATCCTACTCCCCAGACAGTTGAAATAAATATCATGTTTTTATTATATTCAGCTAATTTTGCACGTATTTTTTTAATATGTTCTGTGACAGTAGAGGAATCTCCTTCTGCATCATAGCCCCATATTTTTTCATAAATTTGTTCCCGTGAAAAGATTTGTCCTGGATGAAGGGCAAGTAATTTCAAAAGTTCAAATTCTCTCGATGTAAAAGCAATTCGCTCATTTTGGTAAAAAACTGCATAACCTTCTAAATCAATCAGAAGATGACCAAAATGTAAATATTTAATCGGCCTACTCATTTTTCTTTGTTCCTGGCGAAGGTGGGCCATAATCCGTACATGTAATTCTTTCATACTAAATGGCTTCACTAAATAATCATCCCCACCGATTAATAAGCCTTTGATCCGATCTTCCTCACTGCTCCTCGCACTCAAGAAAATGATTGGACAAGTCACCAGATGGCGAATCTGTTCACATAATTCGAAACCATTCATCCCCGGCATCATCACATCCAGAATAATAAGATCGGGTTTTTGAGCAAGCTTTTGTAAGGCTTCTTCACTGTTATAAGCTGTGAGGACATCATACCCTTGATCAGTAAGGGAGTCCTTCATAAAGCCTACGATACCTTTTTCATCATCGACAATTAAAACCTTCGTCATCTCGCCTTCATCCTATCCATTGTTTCTTCTGCCATATCTTTACATTCATCATACAACTTATAACAATAATTAGAAATAAACTAATATAAAATTCTCCTCGCTGTTCCCCAAGTATTTTAAAAATAGCATCTGAAGTAAGGAAATATTCAAAGTCATCATGGACGTACAAACTTCCAATGAGGGCTGCAACCGTGCCCGCAAATGCTAAGATCGGATTTGGTAAAAGCATACTCATCAAGCTACATAGACCAATTACACCCATCATAATGAAAGTCGCCAATCCATAAAACAATAATGTGTATAACATGCCATAAAAAGCATTCATCGGGCCCGTCTCGTAAAACGTCGTTTCTTCTACATATGGCATACTGATCATCCCAAAGATCGTACCGACAAGCCATGTTACTAGCATAATCGCCATAACAAAACTTGCTTGAACAAGCCATTTCGCTAACAAGATCTTCAATCTTTTTTGCGGTCGGATCAATACAAGCCGCAATGCTCCTGATGAATATTCCCCACTGAAACTATCTACGACAAATATCGGAATTAAAATGAAGTGGAGGAAAATACCTAACTCACGCAAAAGAAAAGGAGCTGTATTGATCGAGTTTAACTGCACAGAATGCTCAGGATCATAAAAACTTAATCCACCCATGGCATATAAA
Organism: Lederbergia galactosidilytica; assembly: GCF_017873565.1. Lineage (GTDB taxonomy): Bacteria > Bacillota > Bacilli > Bacillales > Bacillaceae_C > Lederbergia > Lederbergia galactosidilytica. The sequence goes on along the minus strand of NZ_JAGGKH010000021.1, from coordinate 74,463 downwards.
AAGAAACATTCAAATGCTAAGACACAGCCATATATCGCTAAACCAATCATCGTTTTTTTTCGTTTAAATGTACGCTCATATTCGCTAATGATTATATTTTTCATCGAACCATCCTCTCCATACTACTGGGCAACAGTTCCCCATATTTTTCACTCTACTGACTAAGAAACTATTGATTATTTTCTTCATTCAAAAATATCCTTCTTTCTTGTAACCAATAGATGCAAAATCTGAAATAAAACGCAATAACCGATTAGTACAACCATTATCCAACCGAATAAACGTGGTGTTTCAGCCAACATCATTGTAATTCCTTCCCATTGAATCATCGGGATCGATGTAAAAAATATCTTTAGCATCGTTTCATTTCCTACTAAAGCTTGAAATAACTGAATCACATTGGGATAAGCAAAACAGGTTAGCAGAAATCCCATACTAATCCCAAGTGCTGTAGTCATCGTATGAGAAATAACTGCAACACAAAAGATTACACTGCTAATAGCAATTAAAGTAAGAAAAGCCAAACCATAAAATTGTACATTATATAATAGCCCTTCTAGAAATGTGACCGGGTGCGATTGGTAAAATTGTGGATAGGTGTCAGGATTGGAAAACATCCATAGCCCGATACCATAACAAATTAAAAAATAGCTTAATAAATAGAGAAATAGAAAAACGACCATTACAAAAAACTTCGCAAACATGAGTTGTTGAAATGATTTGGTGCGAATGAACACCATTCTTAAAGCTCCTGAGCGATACTCTTCTGTGACCATCATCACAGCCATAATCATTGCGACAAGATTGAAGGCTGTCATAAGCATCTCTGAAAGGCCAAGCACAGGGAAATTACCGGCCACTGTATATTGTGGTAGATCTGGTGTGAATGCTTGATTTTGCTTTTGACAAAAGAGTGCTGAAATATAGACTAAAACTGGAATCATTAGCATCATCAGCCAGGGGATCTTTCGTTTCCACAATCTTTGCCATTCGACTGCCACTAACGTTTTCATCGGGACATCCGCTCCATAAAAAACGTTTCTAGATCTTGTTCATGGTCCAATGCCCCTTGCCACACCAACTCTCCCTCACGAATGATGACAATTTGATCACATATTTTTTGAATTTCTTCAAGTAGATGACTCGAGATCAAAATCGTCTTGCCGTATTGATCTTTCAAGGTCAGAATCAATTCCCGTAATTCTCTCATTCCCATTGGATCCAAACCATTGGCTGGTTCATCTAGAATCAGCAACTCAGGATCACCTAAAAGCGATTGCGCAATGCCGAGTCGTTGTTTCATTCCTAAAGAATAGGTGCGTACCTTCTCATTAGCACGTTCCTCAAGCCCCACAATCGTTAATACCTCCTTGACCTTTTCAGCAATTTCTTGTTTGGACAATCCGTGCAATCTTGCCAAATTCTTTAAATTATCTCGTCCTGTCATATAGGAAAAAAAGATTGGGGACTCAACAATCGCTCCCACATTTTCCAGCGCCTGCTCGCGATTTTTCACAACACTCTGTTGCTGGATCCATAAATCGCCTGCGGTAGGACGAATCAATCCCGTCAGCATCCGAATAAGTGTCGTCTTCCCCGCCCCATTCGGACCAAGCAAACCACAAATCGCCCCCCTCTCAACCTGAAAAGAAACATCCTTCACCAAATACCTTCCTCTCATTCTCTTCGAAACATTCCTACACACTAAAACATTCTTATCCACTCTCATCCCTCCTACCGAGAGTGTAAAACACATTTATAAAGAAATTATAAAGTCGGGGTCAGTCCCCCATCGCGTTAATGTTTTAACGTGGTGGGGGACTGACCCCGTTTAATTGTTTATAGACGAACTCGCGATATTTGATAAAGTTGTGTTTTTTATAGAATTCCTTGGCGATTTTGTTATCGACCCAATAGTCCAGCTCAACAAGGTCAATGGCTTGTTGCTGGGCAAAACGATAGATTTCCTCCATCAAAAATGTGCCAAAGCCCTTATTTTTTTTAGATGGGACAATACTCAGTTGATGGACATAAATCGAATGATATTCTTTGTTAAAAACATTTTCGTGATAATGCCTGATCTCAATCCAGGCATAACCTAGAGCTTCTTTTTTCTCTTTTACAATCAAAAAAATAAAATCCCTATTTTTCATTAATTGCTTAAACAGCTCTTTCACTTCTTCAAAGTTATATTTTCTAAAATACTTCGGGTATAGTGAACAATGCAAATCATGAACAGGTTTATTCAATTTTGCAATTAACTCAAAGTCTTTTGTTTGCCCTATCTTCATTCAAACTCCTCCTGATTACATTTTATGCCCTACTTCCGTACCCGAATATTTCATATAATTGTTAATCGTTGATAATAAAGTTAATCAATTAGATACTTGATAACTTTTTTATGATGATCTTTTTATACAGTAGAATTGTACTACGCAAAAAACTCCGGCCATCGACCGGAGGCTACCACCCACTGAACTCCTATTCACTAGCCTTCATTTCCGCTACAATCGTCGTATACTCTTCTTCCATCTGCCTAAGATATGTGACGACATCTACATCAGAATCGAGGAATTCTCTTGCTTTTGTTGTGATAAAATTATCACCATGGAAGGTCATTTGTGGTCCATATTTAGAATAAGGCGGCAATTCTCCCATTTGGTTGATAAATGGGGCCTTGACGTTATACGTGGCTCCGTCCTCTAAGTCCATATGACCAAATAAGGCGAAGACTTCCTCACTATCATATGTTGGCGCACTTCCAGCAGCAGAGAGGACCTTTTGTCCTTCTTCTGTCGCTAAGTGCGAGATGACAGCCCAGGCAGCTTCTTTGTTTTCACTGTGTTTGGTGATGTTAAATGGCATTGCTGGTGTCGTTGGCGCGATACCTGGTAGATCATCCCATACAGGCACACTAGTCATATCAAAGTTCAAGCCTTCAACTGGGGCGAGTAATGGCAACCACGGCGCTGTACTAATCCACATCGCAATGTTTTGCCCATTTCCGCCGAAGCCATCCGGCCGATCCTCATCCATGTCCAGCAGTCCAGGGATATTGCGAAGCTTGTCAAGCCAGTCGAATACGCGCTTTGTGCTCGGGTCTTGTGTGAATAAAACTTCGCCTGTTTCAGGGTCAGTACTAGGGATAGCAAGCTGGGTATATGGAATGGCATATGATGGCTCAAGTGCTAGCCCTTTGTATTTGACACCATCGACTTCACGCGTCAGTTTTTTTGCCAACTCTAACGCTTCCTCCCAGGTCATCCCTTCAACCGGGTAGGATTCGCCAAACCGGTCAAAAATGTCTTTATTGTAGTACATCACCATCAACGTCGATTCTATCGGCAAGCCATATAGATTTCCCTCTCCAAGAGGGTCTATAGCACGCAAGTTGTCGATGATGCCTTCCCGGAATACGCCAAGGTCAAAGCCACTTTGCTCAATCATATCATCAATAGGCATGAGCAAATCGAGATCTTCGATATACTCCAGCGTCGGAGTAGTTGGAATAATATCGGGTATTTCACCGCGAGCAAATTGTTCCTGTAAAAATTGGGAATCATTTGGTGATCCGGAAATAAGCTTCAATGTAATATTGGGGTACACTTCAGCTATTTGCTCCTGATAACGACGGCTGAACTCCTCTTCACCAACATTGATCAGCATTGTGACTGTGGCAGGCTCTCCATCGTAACCCCAAGTTGTTTCTGGCTCACTTTTGTTATCCTCTGTTATTGGCTCTTCCTTATTGCAAGCAGCTATTAATATGAAGAAGAAAATCAGAAATATAAATAGGTAGTAATTCTTCTTAATTTATACCCCTCCCATCTTTTCGGTTCCTTCCTCTGGCCATAGCTTTTTTTACTCCCCCTTCTAATTCGTCTCTATCTAACGTATTTTCAATCTAACGTATGCTAGTTAAAATTAGTTCATTCCTTTTATTTTGGGGTCGTCCTCCCAATACCTAAAACATCAAAGCAGCAGGGATTGGATTGGCCCCATTACGAATAAAATTTCCTCTTATAATGGGCTAGCGTGACTAACGGCCAAATTAAATCATAACTATGATAATGAATATAAAAGGCTCCTGCCATTCCTTGCCCTTTTGGATACTCTCTTGTCCATGCTACTTCTTTTTGCTGAATAAGAAATTCTATCCCACTGTTTATTTGCGGCGTCCTTTCCGTTGCTGTAGCAATAAGTGCATCGAGCGCCCAAGCTGTATGGGATCTCGTGCTACTTTGCAGCGAAATATAATGATTCGCTTTGTCACTATTACAAGATTCTCCCCAGCCACCATCTGCTAGTTGAATTTTTTGCAACCAGCCAACTGCTTTTTGCAAAGCAGGATGTTGTGCTGGAATCCCCACGGACCTTAACCCTGTTACGGCTGCCCATGTGCCGTAAATATAATAAATCCCCCATCTTGCATCCCATGAGCCATCTTTCTGCTGGTGCTCAAGTAACCAGTCAATCCCACGCCGTATCAACGGATGATCTTTTTTCATATCAGTGTAATGGCCGAGAAATTCTAATGTTCTTCCTGTTAAATCAGGTGTAGAAGGATCTAACACTAGGTCTTCTACACGCTCAATCGGCAACAATGTGAGTAAGTCTTGATCAATATTTCGTTCAAATGCTGGCCAGCCCCCATCATCATTTTGCATTGACATTACCCACTGGATACCGCGATTCCATAATGGTAAATTGTCGTTATTTTTGCCTACAGATAAGGCCATTGCCCTTAATGCGGCAGTAGAGTCATCTACATCTGGATTAATTGTATTGATATCAGAAAAGCCCCAGCCACCAGGTGGGATGTTCGGATTATGCAAAGCCCAATCACCAAGCTTGTGTTGTTGACGTGATTGTAAATATTGATTGGCCCTTTCAACGACCGAGGATTCGGATGGGACACCAGCCTCTTGTAATGCATAACTAATTAATGCCGTATTCCATACATTCGCTATTGTGTATTGAATATGGGGACTGTCCCCAATTTGGCAGATCGTAGACTTAATCCCCTCCACTGCTCTAGCTATAATGGAATGCTTTTTTTCATATCCTTGGGCTAAAAAAGCAAAAATCATAAAATATGTGGCACTAAAATAACTTTCAAGTGTTCCATTTGGTTCGATTCGCTTCATTATATAATCATTTGTACGCGTTAGAGCGAGTTGATGCAACTCTTCAGGTAATCCTAATAAAGCCTCCACTCCTTGTTCAATCACATCTAAGATAGAACCCCAGTCACGTCTATCCTCTATAGTAAAAAAAGCAGTGTTCCCAGTTATCAGTAGCTCCGATAAATTTGGGGTTTGTTGCGTTTGCATGGTGAATTTTTTATCGGAAAGAATAAAAAGAGGTGCAAGGTTCGCTCTTGCAAAAACTGAGAAATCAAAGAAATTAATTGGGAATGTGTCTGGTAAGAGCATAAATTCAAGTGGAATCGGAAAAATATCAGACCATTTATATTGACCGGCAATCGCTAACATTATTTTCGTAAAAATTTGCGTCTGAGCAAGTCCTCCATTCTCTCTAATAAATTGTTCGGCAGCTATCAGCTCAGGTTCATGTTTGCTTTTATAGCCCGAATATAAAAGGGCGAAATAAGCTTCCACTGTTGCAGAAAGATTTCCATCCTTTTCATCTTGATATAATTTCCATGCACCATTGGCTTCTTGTCTCTCCATAATCCGATGCACCAGCCCCTTAATTAGCCTTTCTTCCCTATCAATTTCAAGTATTCTCAGCAAAATAATTGTATAACAATCCGTCACAATTCCCATCTCAAACGGATAACTCCACGATCCATCAGCTGATTGATCCTGAAAAAACTTAGCAATAATCCGACTAATCTCCTCATCCACTTTCCTCAACAGCCTTCCCTCCATTCTCCTCACTCCTATAAACATATTCTTCATGTAAAATGAACATTTACCTTTTGGGGACTGACCCCCACCGTGGTAAAGCGTTAACGCGATGGGGGTCAGTCCCCGAACTTGGTAAAGCGTTAATGCGATGGGGGACAGTCCCCGAATTTTGTATTGCGCTTTCGCTTTTCACATGCTATGATGGGTGTAACTTTTAATGAACGGAGGGTTTTCCTAGTGGCAACTATTAGACTTCGATTCCAAACTTTGAACCAGTAATTGAATATGGTCAAAGCTCTGCTGACTGTGCAGGGTTACGGGATTAGTCTGCCTATTTAGGGGAACCTCAAATTTCACAATTTTTAGCGACAGAGGGAGAGACGATTCTCTCTCTTTTTGTTGTTCTTATATATCCAGCAACCTTTCCATCTACAAAATGGGTTCTTTTACTCGAATTATCTCATCGTGCTCAATAGGAGTGGATAACACGAATGATTAAAGTGTCGAGTAAATCCTTAAATTTCCTTTCCTTACGAGAAAGGGATTTCTATTCCAATGGGATTTTTTCTATTGAACCCGTTTCCCTTGCACAGGCAGAGCGCCTGTGTTTTTTATTTTTCAAAAAAATCGGAGGGATTACTTTATGGAAAGAAAAGCAATAATCGTTGGAGTGAATCGTCAACAAGCCTTGGAAAATTTCACCTATTCTATGGAAGAATTAGTGAATTTAGCTACTGCATGTCATATTTCCGTGATAGGTGAAATCGCGCAAAACTTACAGCATTTTGATAAAACATATTATATTGGCAGCGGAAAAGTGGAAGAATTACAAGCACTTATTGCCGAACTTGAGGCAAATATCGTCGTTTTTGATGATGAGCTCTCCCCTTCGCAAATTCGCAATTTAGAAGAAAAATTAGATTGTGAAGTGATCGACCGTACTATGTTGATTTTGGAAATTTTCGCTAGCAGAGCCAAAACAAAAGAGTCTCAACTTCAAGTAGAGATCGCCAGACTAAACTATATGCTTCCCCGCTTAGTCGGAAGCCGTGAATCCTTAGGACGACAAGGCGGGGGCGCCGGCTTAAAAAATCGCGGGGCTGGCGAAACGAAATTAGAACTGGATCGTCGTAAAATTGAAATGAAGATTTCAGCATTATCAAAGGAACTGGAACAATTGGTTGCTCGAAGAAAGATCCAAAGAAAGCAACGCCATAAAAATGAAATTCCTGTTGTCTCTCTTGTTGGATATACGAATGCTGGCAAATCGACTCTAATGAATACCATGCTAAACAATCATCAGGCCGATCAGGAAAAACAAGTATTTGAAAAAGATATGTTATTTGCCACATTAGAAACAGCAGTAAGGAAAATTGATTTACCAGGAAACAAATCTTTTTTATTAACAGACACAGTCGGATTCATTAACAAGCTTCCCCATCATCTTGTTAAAGCATTTCGTTCTACCCTCGAAGAGGTAATGGAAGCAGATCTACTTGTTCATGTGATCGATTATTCGAACCCTTACCATGAGGAACAGAAAACATTAACCAATCAGGTTTTACAAGAGATGGGTGTTGAAAACATTCCGGTCCTGTACGCCTACAATAAGGCGGATAAAGTTGATGGTCCTTTTCCCTCACAGGAAAATAGCGTTTATATCGCAGCTAAAACTGGTGAAGGTATAGAAGAGTTTACAAAATTGCTTAGTGAACAAATTTTTCAGGATTATCTGCAATGTGATTTATTCATTCCGTATACCGATGGGGCTGTCATTTCATACTTCAATGAGCATAGTCAAATTCTCGCAACTCGTTATGAGGAAGAGGGGACTGCATTCACTGTAGAATGTAAAAAAGCAGACGCCGAGAAATTCCAGCAATATGTAAGAAAGGCGGAGGCAGCAGATTAGAAGATGAATGCAGAGAAAAGGAAGGGTAAAGAATCAAGTATTGCCGGCTAGGAGAGGTGCATTGCCTCTCCCCCTTTCGTCCACTGTATGACTATGAAGCAAATTAAAAAATGAAAAATGGAGGAATCCCGATGACGAATTCCAATAAACAAGTGTTTGACATCGCAAAAAAGCATGGGCTCCATTTGCAGATGGATTCTATAAAAAGAAATGAATCAGGTCTTGATTTTCAAGTTATCTTCGCTATAGATTTAGATGGTGAGCGGTGGGTGCTTCGACTTCCTAGAAGGGCTGATGTTATTCCAACTGCACAAAAAGAGAAAAAGATTCTGGATGTGGTAGGGCCTAAACTTACCATTCAAACACCTGATTGGCGCATTTTCTCAGAGCAGTTGATTGCCTATAAATTGTTAACTGGTATACCAACTGGAACGATTGATCCAGAAGCAAAGGCTTATAAATGGGAGATAGACGAAAAAAATATTCCCACACTTTTTCATAAATCATTAGCAAAATCATTAGTAGAATTACACAGCATTCAACATGAGGAGGCTCAGCAAGCCGGGTTATCCGTTAAAACTCCAGTTAAATTAAGAAATTCTATGCTAGAAAGAATGGAATGGGTAAAATCAACCTACGGCGTGAGTCAAAAGCTATGGAACCGTTGGCAAAAATGGCTGGGAAATGATTCACTATGGCCCCAAAAAACAGCGTTCATTCACGGTGATCTACATGCCGGCCATATTCTTATTAAACAAAAAGATGCTAGTGTCACAGGATTGATCGATTGGACTGAAGCGCAAGTAAGTGATCCTGCTAACGATTTTACTGCACATTTAGCAACTTTCGGCGAGACTGCTTTAAAAGAATTGATCCATTTTTATAAAGAAGCAGGCGGTTACGTGTGGCCCACTATGTTTGAACATACTAGCGAGCTTTTAGCGGCCTATCCAATTGGAATCGCCGAATTTGCTGCAAAGTCTGGTTTACTAGAGTATGAAGAAATAGCAAAAACTACCCTTGGAGTATAAAAGCATATATTAAAAACTATGGATTCTCAGTAGTTTTCCTTTCCCAAAAGACTTATATTAGTTTTTTCATAGTTAAATATTTCCACTCTCCGACTTCCCTATGATATCCTTTGCTTATCCAAACAAATCACTTTGACGTTAGGAAGGATAGGATGAATACAAATATTTTAAAAAATGATTGGGCAACAAAAGTCGGTGAGGAATTTACAAAACCATACTATGTTAAATTAAGAGAATTTCTAAAAAAGGAATATGCTACCCAAACGATTTATCCACCGATGAATGATATTTTTAATGCTCTCCATTACACTTCTTTTGAGCAAGTAAAAGTCGTGATATTGGGGCAGGATCCTTACCATGGTCCCCATCAAGCTCATGGACTGAGCTTTTCTGTGCAGCCGACAGTCAAACAACCGCCATCGCTGAGAAATATTTTTATTGAACTGGAGAATGATCTTGGCTACCCACCACCTGATCATGGTTATTTAGTCAGTTGGGCTGAACAAGGAGTGTTACTATTAAACTCTGTTTTAACCGTCCGTCAAGGACAGGCCCATTCCCATCGAGGCAAAGGCTGGGAAATCTTCACCGACCAAGTTATAAAAGTTTTGAATGAAAAAACAACACCAGTTGTTTATATTTTATGGGGAAGTGCGGCACAAAGTAAACAAGCTCTGATTGATACATCGAAGCATTATATTATTAAGTCTCCCCACCCAAGTCCATTATCTGCTTACCGTGGCTTTTTTGGCAGCAAACCATTTTCTCAAACAAATGATATTCTAAGAAAGACGGGGCAAACGGAAGTAGAGTGGCGAATTGAATAAAGAACATCTATATCGATTGCTGTTGATGAATAGACAGCAATCGATATTAACCCATACAAAACATTTTCGCCAGCTATGCTTTCGTGTTTTTAAATAGTCGCTTTCTTGCACTTTCTAAGCTATCTTCACCAGTCTTTTGTTTGACAGGCGCAAATTCCTTCTCTCGTTCTACTTGTAAAACAGACATCTTTTCGGCAAGCGGAAACACATCAAAATAAAATTTTTCCAATTTATATCCATTGGGAGAGTTGACTTGCACATGCTGGCCATATTCATCAATTAGTGGAATCACCTTATGGGCAAAATGGTAAGGAAGAGATGAATTTATTGCTTTTTCGAGGAAGGTTATGTGAAAAAGATGAATACCCATATTCGCATTGATCAACATCTGATCAATCACTTCCTTCGCGTCCAATTCAGAGTATTCCACTACACTTGGCCTCCCATTTGCTAGACATAATAGACCGACTTTTTCATCTGGGCTCCGTTTCCTTACCGCCTTACTAGAAATTTCAGCTCCACTTTCTTCAGCAAACCCAATAAATAGAGGGTCTGCCACTTGGACAAGCGCATTATCAATATTATTCAAAAACACCCAATCAATCTCTTTTTCTTGCAAATCATCCCATACCCCACTTGACTTCATTGAAGAAAATAAACCGCCATTGCCATTCGGTGCCATTGAAATCTCTGATTGACTCTCTAAAATCATTTTTCCCGCTGATGTGATCGTTGGGATTAATTCCTGTTGAAAAAAATAAATTTGTTTTGGATCGCATTGGAAGTAATCGTTCTTAGTAAAAAACGCCTTTGTCTCGTCATCGTTACTAGGACTTGTCATAATATACCAGGGAATCTTAGCTCCTGCTTTCTCTTCAACTGCACGCAATCGCTTAGCTTGTAAAGCAAATAGCGATTGATCTGATGAATCTCCTAAAGAGACCGTTCCTTTTGGTCCGTCATGCCCTAAACGAGTCCCTTGCCCTCCAGCGAGAAGAAGTACAGCTACTTTTCCTGCTTTTATGCGCTCAAGGCCGCACTCTTCTAACTTTTTTCTTCTCGTTTTAGAAAGATGAGGCATCGATTCATAATCGATAGGCGTGATTTTTGCCTGCTGCTGTATACGATGGGAAATGAATTGTCGAGAGGCAACTTCCATTTCCTGCAAATCAATCCCCTCGATTTGCTCAAGTAATTTTTCTTGCTCACCTGGCTTCAATTGGTGAAAAAAGGAAAGCAAATGCTCCTGATGATATTGAGTCAATTTTCCCTTCAAAATTTTGTATTTATTCATTTAAACTCTTCCTTTCCCTGTTTCTCCCTCAACTTCCTTGCGTATGAACCCTATTTTGGACTTTTTGCTGTTTAAATGCGTAAGTGGCAGATAAAAAATTGAACTCAATATGAAGCAATACAGACAGAAAGATGGATTGTGTATAATCAGCGATCGCACCAAATAGAATCCCGCCAATGAACGCGAAACACATATAGCGAATACTCAGTCTATTTAATTTGTAATATTGTAAATGAGCGATTGCAAATAAGAATGCCGAGATTACAACAGCTATAGTGACTGGTAAATAAGCTATCTCAATCAAAGTATACTGATACTGAAATGATTGATTCAATATCGGTAATATCAATCCTCTAAAGACAACTTCCTCGAACAAAGGATAGAAAATCACAAAGTTTATCGTATTATATACCCCAATCGGCTTGTACCCCGAATATTTCGCCATAACCATATTCACGATAAATAGTGCCAAACAGACAAGGAGCACTTGACGATCAAGCGCTGGAAGATTGTATACAAAATGTTCCTTCACTAAAAAGGAAACAGCAACTGCCATAAATCCCCAGACGTAAATGCTAGTCTTATTTATATTGGCCATTCCTAATTTTCTTGTAATCATTGTGATCGCCCATTTAATGATTGCAAAGGAAAACGTTAATAGAAGCGCCCAGATTATGATGACCATTTAATTATGATTTTCGCCCCTTCCCCGCTAGCTCAATTACATTTCTTATAAAAGGCGCTTTTTCCTTTGTATATGTTGGTCTATCTTGAATATACCTAGCGGCTAGGTCTTTTTTTACTGCAATGTACTCATTAGCCACTTGGGGATTTGCTCGTAAATAATCCCGAAACCATAATTTCTCTTTCCACTCCATACTATCAATCTCACATATATGTAAATGACATGTCCCTTGTCCCCACTCCCCCTTCCTAAAAAACTTTCTATCACTCCATTCAGGTTTTGGAACATACTCAAATTCAATTTTCTCTAAAGATTTTACGAATTGAGGAACTTCTTGTAAATCTTGTACACCAACCATGATGTCAATAATCGGTTTCGCCTTCATTCCTTTGATCGCTGTACTGCCAATATGCTCGATCCCTGAAATTTCCCCCCCGATCACCGCAATGATTTTCATTTTCTCCTCAACAAATTGTCTTTCCCACTTCGGAGTATAATCCACTAGTTGAACAGTAGACTTTGCCAATTTATCACTTCCCTTATTTAAGATAAATCTCTTATCCAAAAACAAACCAAATCACTCGAATCACTTAGCCTCTGATTACTTGAATATAATTCAATCCCTTTTTAGGTGGTGAACCCTTATCATGATTCTAATTTAAAATTTACTTTAATGATATATGATTAATGATTCATCTTAATATAGTCCAATAATATCCGTAAACAAAGTCTATTCAATCCTTTTTAGGAAAGCGTTAACATATAAAATAAAGTGACTTTTAATCATCAATCTCACTAGCAGCTTGACCCACGGTCATAATGTTAGCAAATAGACATAGTACGATATGGAGGGGATCATTAATGAACAAACATATTCGGTGGATATCAAGCACAGCAGACCAGACCTGGCAGCCAAAAAGTGATATCAAAGCCACATCTGACAAGAGTAATCTAGCTTTAACAGGAGAAAAATTTCAATTGGTTGATGGGTTTGGTGGTTGTTTTAATGAGCTGAGTTGGAAGGCCTTACAAGAACTAACGGATGAAGAGCGAGAAAATGTCTTTCATTCCCTCTTTCATCCAGGAGGAGAGCAAAAATTTTCTATATGCCGTATCCCTATTGGTGCTAGTGATTATGCGCTTGATTGGTATAGCTTAAATGAAACGGATGAAGACTATGCAATGGAACATTTTACGATTGAAAGGGATAAAAAACACCTTATTCCTTACATAAAAGAGGCACTAAAATATAATCCAAACCTTGTATTCTTCGCCTCCCCATGGAGTCCGCCAACATGGATGAAGACACCTAAAGCTTATAATTATGGGACACTTCGTTGGGAAGAAGACGTGCTCTCTGCTTACGCACTTTATTTTGTGAAGTTTGTTCAAGCTTATTAAGAGGAAGGCATAACGATTCACCAAATCCACGTTCAAAACGAAGTAGTTGCAGATCAAAAATTCCCTTCCTGTGTCTGGACCGGTGAACAGCTTCGTGATTTTATCCGTGACTATTTAGGACCCGCATTTGATAAACATGGGTTGGATACCGAAATTTGGCTGGGGACGATTAATGCACCAGAACCATGGGAAGAGCTAACCAATAAAACAACCTCAGATTTCGATGTCTATGCTAATATTGTGTTAAGTGATCCAGATGCCAATCAATATATTACAGGTGTTGGTTATCAGTGGGCTGGAAAATATGCCATCCAACGGACTAGAGCAAGCTATCCCGATAAAAAATATATGCAAACTGAAAATGAATGTGGTGATGGCACCAATACATGGGATTATGCTAAATATGTTTTTAATTTGTATCAACATTATTTTACAAATGGTGTCAATAGTTATATATACTGGAATATGGCTCTGCCTCCTAAAGGCCGTAGTACATGGGGATGGGAACAAAATTCACTGATCACAGTGGACCCAGCAACAAAAGCAAGAATAAACAATCCAGAGTATTTCGTAATGAAGCATTTTTCACATTATATTATACCGGGTGCGGTGAGATTAGGGCTTACAGGCCCTTGGACAGGGAATGCATTAGCTTTTAAAAATCCAGATAATTCTATCGTCTTGATCATCGCCAATCCATTTAAAGATGAACGTATCCTTCATTTCCAGGATTCAGAAACCACATATCAGTTTGCCTTAAAACCTGAATCTTTTAATACAATTATTCAATTTGAGACTCATGGATAAATTCTGAGATTTATTTTGTCGCATACTTAGGAATAATGGGAACATAATTGTCCCAAATATTCTTGATTAGTTTTTAGAATGAATTTGTATAAGCTAAGATAGGGTGGTCCATCTACAGACTATCCTATTTTTAATGGGAAAAGAGGGACATATATGGTCAAATATAGGGGGCGGATTAAGTACCTATTGATTTTAATAAAACATTATTTTAATCATTATTTCATGGAGAGTATTCAGCGAAAATTAATTAGTACATTGCTAATCATTATCTTGGTACCCCTTATTACTTTTTTAATGATTTCAACTAATATAGCAAGAGGAACAGTTGAATCTTCAGAGATAAGCTCGAATATATCTCGAGTAGACCTATCTGGCGACTATATTGAATATCAACTGCAAGAATACGATGAACTATTATTTTCATCTATGGTGGATGATATGTTAGTTCCCTATTTAACTGAACCCATTCAACCATCCAATGTCTATACCATTCAATCCTTTATACAAGATAAGCTGCTTAATTTGTACAATAGTCGCTCAAGTATCCAGGCGGCCTCCCTTATTTCATTTGAAAATAAAATGAGTTACCGTCTCCAGGACAATGACTTTTTTGTTAATCCCTATCTGTATGCTCCAGATAATCCTGGCAGAAAAGACGTTCTATTTAATATGAATGATTCGGCCGATAGCTTTACACTTGAACGAAACATATTTCGCTTTGAAGATCAAAAATTAATTGGAAGAATAAAAGTCGATATACATTTTTCCTTGTTTGACCCAATTATGAAAAACCTTCAAAGCAATAAAGGCGAACATGTTTTGTTAATTAGTACAACCGGTCAAATCCTTTATAATCCTAGCTATACCTCCATAGGCAATCTTGCTAAAAAAACTTCGAAAAATCTTATGAATGGAGAAATACAGGCTGAAACAACTTATCATCAAGAAGATGATGTCTATGTTTTTCAAAAAAAATTAAATAAAAATATTATCTTAATAAAGCTAGTTCCCAATGAAGTCATGAATATTGGGGCTACCCATATTCGGCAATCCGGAACAATGATTATTTTCATTTCTATCCTTTTAACCATTCTTCTATCCATTTTTGTTGCAGGCGAAGTGACAAAGCCAATTATTCAACTATCAAAAACAATGGAGAATGTGGAAGAAAATAATTTTAAAGTCAAAATAAATACATATCGTTTAGATGAAATCGGAATTTTAAACCGCAAATTCCAAGAAATGCTTGCTAGGATTCGCGAATTAATCGAAAAAGATTTTAAGCGAGAAATGGAAAAGAAAGATGCACAATTTTTAGCCCTACAGGCACAAATCAATCCTCATTTCTTATATAACACCCTACAAGTGATTGGCGGAATGGCGATTAAAAAAGACGCTAAGGAAATCGATGATGTTTCACAACGCTTAAGTCGTATGTTTCGCTATATTACAAGAAGCCAAAATAGTATTGTTCAGATTCACGAAGAAGTTAATCATTTAAACAATTATTTATATATCCAGCAAATACGTTTTCATGATAAAGTCAACATCCAGCTCTTTGTTGACGAAGATGCAAAAAATGGGTTCATCCCCTTATTGACGATTCAACCATTAATAGAAAATTGCTTTATTCATGGATTTGACTCCAAGCTAGATGACTGGGTTATTAAAGTAGATATTCAAAAAGTCTTTGACGAAGTTGAGATCGTCATTGAAGATAATGGACTGGGTATTTCTCCAGAGAATTTACTAGCAATCCAAAGGAATCTCTCATCTGGTAAATATGTTCAAAAAGGGAGAATTGGTCTGCAAAATGTGAATGCAAGAATAAAACTCTTTTTTGGCGATGAATATGGAATTGATATCCAAAGTGAACAAAGTAAATTCACAAGGATCATTTTGAGATTGCCCTATCAAACAACGAAAGGAGCGTAATTAATGGTAATGTTATTAATTGTAGATGATGAAGCATGGGTTCGAGATACCATTAAAACACTGGTGACACAGGATTCCTCTCCCTTAAACGATGTCCATATTAAAGAAGCAAAAAATGGTATAGAAGCACTGGATTTTCTAAAGCAAACAAAACCTGACCTTATGATAACTGATATGAAAATGCCTGGGATCGACGGAAAAAAATTACTAGAAATCATTGAGAAAGAGTACCAAGATCTCCCCATCATTGTCTTAAGTGGCTACCATGACTTTATTTACACAAAACAGGCGATTAAATCACGAGTGATTGAATACTTACTTAAACCAATTAATCATCTTGAATTATACCAAGCACTTGAAAAAGCCCTTGAGCTAAGCAGAAAAAGGAAGGAATCTGAAATTCATTACCATTTATTTTCGATGAGTCGGCCAGAAATGAATGATATTATCCAACCATTTCTTCGCTCTCTTTTCTTTCATATCAAGGAGGCAAATAAAGAGGAATTTATAAAGAATATGAATCATTTTATTTCTTTGCATGGGGATTCGTTAAAAGGGGATGAAGCCTTCCTCGCTCACTGGCAAAGAAAATTCATCGAAATGATTGAGGAAATTATGCAGGAATATCAACTTCGGCTCGAGGATTTTAAGGTTAAGCCAGAATTGTTTCAGATCGAACTTTCCTTATTGGAAAAAATTGTAGAAAAACAAATGAAAATAGGCCATGCTGTCATTTTCACAATTAGCGAAAACAAAAAACAAAAGCATCGACTGAATTTGAAAGAAACTAAACTTTTCATTGAACAACGCTATGATTCTCCTGACCTATCTTTAGACATAGTTGCCAAGAATTTTTTTGTGAGCAAAGAGTATCTAACGACCGTATTTAAAAAACAATATGGTCAGAATATTACGGAATATATTATTTCACTTAGAATGAAAAAGGCAAAAGAGCTAGTCGAAAACACAACCATGCAATACAAATTAATTGCCGAAAAAGTTGGGTATGAGGATATTTCCTACTTCTATCGAGTATTTAAAAAATTTTATCATATGTCCCCAGGAGAGATGAGAAAGTAAATGTCCAATCCCTCATCTCTAATTTCCGGGGTACTTTGTTTCTTAAAATAGTCCAACTGGAAGCGTTAACAAAATCCATTACTTTACCCTACAGAAAGCGTTATCATTTTAGAAAAGGAGGAGATATAAATGAAGAAATCATTTGTTGTATTATTAATTCTTATTTTAACAGGGGGATTATTAGCAGCTTGCGGTTCAAGTAGTAGCTCCACAAATTCAAGTGGTGAAAAACTTGAAAAGGTAGATTTAAAGGTATTTATAAGTCAACCGCGTTTTAAAGAACAATATGAAACATATTTAGATCAATTTGTGGAGAAACAAAAGGAAGAAAAAGGACGAGATGTGAATATCAAGCTTGAAATGCCTTCTGTGAACCAGGCTGATCAATTATTAAAAACTCGTCTTGCTTCAGGAGACAGCCCGGATGTATTTAATCTTCATGCAATTAATGATATTCCTACTTATGATAAGGCCGGTTATCTTGAAGATTTAAGCGATCAACCATTCGTTGATACTATTTATGAAACTGTTATTCCAGCTGTTACAAAAGATGATCGCGTTCTAGCCGTTCCATTAGAAACATTGCAATGGGGTTTTCTATATAACAAGGACATTTTTGCTGAATATAATCTTGAAGTACCAACAACTTTAACAGAATTGGAAAATGTGATTAAAACATTGGAAGAAAATGATATCACCCCCTTTATTCGTGCTTATAAAGACACCTATATCCCACAATTATTTTTACCATTAGTTGTTGGATCGGCAAATGAAACGTCAAATAAAGGCTTTATTGACAATATGAATGAGGGAAAAGGCAGCTTCGATGAGCTGAAAGATTTAATGTTCCCTGTTATTGATCTAGTCAATGATCATGGAACTGATCGACCTTTAGAAATTGGACAAGACCAAGGGGCAGCAGATTTTGCTAATGGAAAAGCAGCGATGTGGGTACAAGGACCTTGGATGGCTGAGTCAATTGAAAAGTCAAATGGTGATATTAATTTTGGAGTAGCTCCGTTACCAATTAGTGATGATCCGAGTCAAACCTTAATTAATTTAGGGACTTCCACTTCTTTAGCGGTTTATAAAGATAGCAAAGTCAAGGACGTAGCTCTCGACTTTATTAACTATATTATGGATGAACAGGATTCCAGTGGTTTATATGAAAGTTTGGCGTTTAACCCTATTTCAGAATTGCATACTTTCCCGCTCTATCCATGGTTAGAGGAGTCACAATCCTATATTGAGGAAGGAAAAGTCTACCAAGACCCTTCCATTCCATCCGCTGTTAAGTCTGAATCAGAAAAACTGTTACAAAGTTATCTTGCCGGTGATAAATCCCAGGAAGATGTATTAAAAGGACTTGACCGTGCATGGCAACAATTTCTAGAAGTAAATAAATAAAGTGACATTTCAGTCAGTGGGATGGTTTAAACGTACAGTATATCATTGCTTAAGCCTGCTTCCCCCACTGATCAGCAGTTATCCTCCTTATGCTTTCCGTATTCTCTAAAGGTAAGGATTACTGCCCTTTTATTATAGGATAAAATTCATATTTCTTGTGAGAAAACAGCCTTATAGCTGCTTTCTCACGGGAATTGAAGTTTGAAAGGAGCGAGTATTATGTCTGCGAAGGAATCTACATTGGTAACACCTAACAGATCTTTAACCACGACAAAAGCCAAGAAAAAGAATAAGCATTTAAGTCTCATTCTATTTGTTTTACCAGCTCTCCTGTTTTACTTTTTATTTCTATTTATCCCTACCATTGGTGCCGGAATCTATAGTTTTACAAACTGGAATGGACTAAATCCCAATTATGATTTTGTCGGATTTAGCAATTATATTGAAGCTTTTCGAGATGATGCTGCCTTTAGACATGCCTTTTTCTTTACTTTAAAGTACACAGTCGTTGTGTTCTTCGTGCAAAATATTATTGCACTTTTTTTAGCATTATTAATTGAATCAAGAACACGATCAAAAGGTTTTTTCCGGACCATCTTCTTTATGCCGAATATGCTTAGTTTAATTATTAGTGCCTTTATGTTCTCGTTTATTTTCACAAATGTTTTGCCTGAATTGTCGCAAAAGGCTCTCTTATCCTTTCTTGATCAATCATGGATTGGAGATCCCAAGGTTTCCTTCTATTCGATTATCATTGTCGCCTTATGGCAAGGAATTGGGTATATGATGGTCATTTATATGGCGGCATTACAAGGGGTGCCAAAACAATTGAATGAAGCCGCTATGATAGATGGTGCGAATGTTTTTCAAAGATTGAAAAATGTTACTTTGCCGATGATCATGCATGCCATCACTATTTGTTCTTTCTTAACTCTCAATAATGCCTTTAAAGTATTTGATGTCGTCTATGCTTTAACTCAAGGAGGACCTGGTACTTCTACACAGGTTGTCACATTAAATATTTATGAAGAAGCCTTTTCCAATAATTTCCGCTTTGGTTATGCAAATGCAAAAGCGATGATTCTATTTCTCGTTGTAATGGTCATCACACTTATTCAAATTAGAGTGACAAAAGGTAAGGAGGTAGAAGCCTGATCATGAAACCTAATCGTCTATCATCTATTTCTATTAATATAGTATTAACTCTATTTGCTACCATTGCCTTTTTTCCTATTTATATGGCTGTCCTTAATTCCTTTAAAACCCATGGTGAAATTTTTGATTCTGTTTTAGCTCTGCCTAAGTCATTTAACTTTGAAAATTATATCAATGTCTTTGAACAATTAAACTTGTTTGGAAGTGGTTTTAACACATTGATCGTTACTGTAATCGGACTTGCAGGGATCGTAATTTGCGGTTCTTTAGCAGGATATAAACTTGCAAGGACACCCGGAAAATTAAGTGGAATAATCTTTGCTTTGTTCGTCGCCTCTATGTTAGTCCCCTTCCATTCCATTATGATTACACTTAGTCAAATGGCAAAGGGATTGGGATTACAAGGTTCACTTGTTGGATTGGGGCTTATCTATATTGGGCTAGGTTCCAATATGGCTGTTTTTCTTTACCATGGATTCGTTAAATCAATCCCACTTGAACTAGAAGAGGCCGCAAAAATTGATGGTTGTAGTGATTTTCAAATCTATTATAGAATTATTTTCCCTCTTCTCAAACCAATTACAGCAACCATTTTAATTTTAAATGTTTTATGGCTTTGGAATGACTTTCTCTTGCCCCTTATCATGCTAACAGATGTAAATAATTATACGTTAATGCTCTCGGTCAATATGTTGTTTGGGCAATATAACAGTGATTGGCCGATGATTTTAGCCGGATTAGTCGCAACTGCTCTTCCTGTTCTTATTTTCTATGCATTTTTCCAAAAACATATTCTAGCAGGAATTTCAGAAGGGGCGATTAAATAGTGGTTTTAACAAATCGGGCTATGTCCATTACGTAGCCCGATTAGCTGTAGTAAGAAAAATCCCAGCCAGAAAGGAATTTGGAAATCATGAATGAATTATTATATGGTGTTGCTTATTATGATGAATACATGCCTTATGAACGACTAGATAAAGATATTGAGTTGATGAAAGCCGCCAATATTAATGTCGTTCGAATAGCTGAATCCACTTGGAGCACACATGAACCACAGAATGGTGTATTCGACTTTTCATCAGTGGATCGTGTTTTGGAAGCTATGCATGCTGCTGGAATTAAGGTCATTATCGGTACCCCCACTTATGCTGTACCAACTTGGATGGTAAAAGAGCATCCCGATGTACTGGCGGTCACTTCCGATGGGCCAGGAAAATATGGTGCTCGGCAAATTATGGATATTACCAATCCAACTTATTTATTTTATGCCGAAAGGATCATTCGCAAATTACTTGAAAGAACACATAAACACCCAGCCGTAATCGGGTATCAAACAGACAATGAAACAAAACATTACAATACCGCAGGACCAAATGTTCAACATCTATTTATTAAATATCTAAAGGAAAGATTTAACTTGGACGAACTAAATGAAAAATTCGGACTCAATTATTGGAGTAATCGTATTAATAGTTGGGAGGATTTTCCTTCTGTAATCGGCACCATTAATGGCAGTCTAGGTGCTGAATTTTCAAAGTTCCAACGTCATTTAGTAACAAAGTTTCTTAGTTGGCAAGTATCCATAGTTAATGAATACAAACTTCCTGGTCAATTTGTTACACAGAATTTTGATTTCGAATGGCGTGGCTACTCCTATGGCATTCAGCCGAATGTTGATCATTTTCAAGCATCCAAACCATTTGATATAACAGGAGTTGATATTTACCATCCTTCGCAAGATGATTTGACCGGAATAGAAATTTCCTTTGGCGGAGATGTAGCCCGGTCTACCAAACAGAGCAATTATTTAGTTCTTGAAACAGAAGCCCAAGCATTTACAAATTGGACACCATATCCCGGTCAACTTAGATTGCAGGCTTTTAGTCATCTAGCTTCTGGAGCAAATATGGTCTCATACTGGCATTGGCATTCCATTCATAATTCTTTTGAAACATATTGGAAAGGGCTACTAAGTCATGATTTTGAACCTAATCCAGTTTATAACGAAGCCATTACAGTTGGAAGAGATTTTAAACGTCTCTCACCTAAGCTAGTTAATTTAAAGAAGGAAAATCAAGCAGCTATTCTAGTTAGCAATGAAGCTTTAACATCGATTGACTGGTTTAAATTTAATTTGAACAGTAGCAAAAATTACAATGACATCGTTAGACTCATGTATGATGAACTTTATAGAATGAATGTGAGTTGTGATATTGTTAGTCCTACTTCAGATGACTTGGGAAAATATTCAATTTTATTTGTTCCTGCACTATATTCCGCACCTGATAGCTTACTAGAACGCTTGAATGATTTTGTTAAAAATGGTGGTCACATTGTCTATACATTTAAAAGTGGATTTACGGATGAATATATTAAGGTTAGAACGACTAAACAGCCGGCTATCATTCAAGAAGCTTGTGGGGTTTCTTATAATATGTTTGTGGAACCTAAAAATGTTTCCTTGAAAAACGATCCATTTAGTGTTGGGGAGGAACATAATTATATTGATACATGGATGGAATTACTTACCCCGACAACGGGAAGTGTGCTCGCTTACTATGATCATCCTCAGTGGGGGAAATATGCAGCTATCACGAAAAACCATTTTGGAAAGGGTATTGCGACTTACATTGGTTGTATTCCAAGTAAGGAAATTATGAAGGAAGTATTGCAAGCCGCTATTAAAGAAGCCGGTCTCTGGCAGCTAGATCAAGAGATTACCTTTCCGCTCATTACAAAAAATGGTGTGAATGCTGACGGTAAATCTATTCGCTACTACTTTAACTATTCCGGTGATAAGGCTTCCTTCCAATATCCACATCAATCAGGGCAAGAATTATTAACAGCAGTGCAAATCCAGCATGGAGAAAAATTAGTACTGGAACCATGGGATTTTATTATTATTGAAGAGAATTAAAACCGAAACAAAAACGGTTAATGATCGGGGACAACGATCGGGGACTGTCCCCCAGCGCTTTAACGTATTACCTTACTGGGGGACAGTCTTGAATTACCCATGACTTCATCAGAGGTAAATATCCATGATTGATAAGGAATGCTACTCTATTTTTCCACCTCTAACTTTTAGTATCAAAATATTGAAATGCTTAATTAGTATATCATGTTATAAGATATAGATATTTGTAGTGAACATTAAGGGATAGTATGATAAAAAGCAAGCGATTTTCTTAGAATGGGAATGTTAGTCAAGGAGGCAAATATGATGAAGCAGCCAGTAACGGCCCGATTGCTTCGGCCCTGCTCATCCAGGTCAAGACTTTGTAATAGATAGTGCCATTTTGGGGATGAAAGAACCGTCACTAAATAAGGCTTCAAAAGCACCTCACATGCTAGAATGACCACAAATGACTGGCGCAACAATTCTACTTTCCTAGTTCGCAACTAACTCTTATCTGTTGAAGGACATATTTCAATTTTAACTGTATAACTAATATATGATCGGTAGATATCTGAATATTCTGTAATAAAGATAGAAAATAAACTGGTTTAGAGCAGGGAATATGCGTAGACTCCAGCGGAAGTTAATCTGTCCCTAGTGATGGGCCTGAGTCACTCTTATCCGGTAGGAGTCTCTATCGTAAATGATTTGGGCTTAGATTCATTTTCTCAAAACCTAATCATCTTTGAACATTGAAAAATACGCTAGCATGGACTTTTCATTTAAATTTTTTCTACCGGTGCCACCGTAAATTTCCCATACTCAACACCTTTTAAACTTGTTAATTGATTGCTAAGTGTTTGAATGTCTTTTACCTTTCCTTTCACAATAATCGTTTCTAAACAATTATCATGATCTAAATGAAAATGGGTAGTTGCTAACACCACATCATGCATTCGATGTTGGATTCTTGTTAATTCCTCCATTAGATTCCTCTGATGATGGTTATAAAACAAAAGGATGCTCCCTGCAACCAACTCCTCCTCTTCCTCCCATGAATGTTGGATAATCGCATCTCGCACTAGATCACGGATCGCCTCTGACCGATTCGTATATCCCTTACGTGTCACCAAATGATCAAAGCGTTGAAGCAACCTCCCCTCCATCGAAATCCCAAACCTCTTCAAGCCTGCCTGTTCCATCTTCAATCCCTCCTCAAAATTCGGGGACTGTCCCCCGGCGCTTTAACGTATTACCTTATTGGGGGACTGTCCCCAGCAAGGTTTTAGCGTATGGGTGCTGTACATTTTTTAGTTTGGTTGTGGCAATGTTTTCTACGATTTTGCCTTTGTGGAGAAACATGATTTTGTCACATAGGTGGGTGACGACTTGGATGTCATGAGAGATGAAGAGGATGGTCATGTTCATTGTTTTCTTTAGGTTGTTTAGGAGCTCAAGGATTTGCGCCTGAATGGAGACATCGAGTGAACTGACTGCTTCATCTAAGACTAGAATTTGCGGTTTAGTGCTAATTGCCCTTGCGATGCAAACCCTTTGCAGCTGCCCACCACTTAATTCATGTGGATAACGCTCCGCAACGGATAGTGGCAACTCAACGGTTTCTAATAATTGCGCTATCTTTTCATCAAGAGCTTTATTTCCTCCAAAAGCTTGGAGAAATTCTCCAATAATCTCCTTTACTCTGAATCTTGGATTAGCGGAAGATGTATAGTCTTGGAAAACTATGCCTATTTTCCCTTTATTTTTCCGAATCCAATTTGCCACCTTTTCCCCTTCTATCTGAATGGATCCTTTCTCAACTTTCTCAAGCCCAACAAGCAAACGACTTAATGTGCTTTTTCCGCTGCCACTTTCACCGACCAAGCCTACACAGTCTCCACGTTCCAGAGTAAAGGTAATCCCAGATAGTACATCCTTTCCGCTTTTCCCTCTCCACTTTTTCATGTAGCTTTTAGATACTTCCTTCACTTCAAGCATTATACCGGATCCCTTCCCAACGCCTTTCTAAAAGATTGCGTGATCTTCTCCCTTGTCTCGACTAAATACTTTGTATATTCATGTTTCGGTGTTGAAAAAATAGCGTCAACATCACCAAACTCTACTTGCTTTCCTTGTCTCATCACAACTACTTTTTCCGCTATCCTCCGAATAATATCAAGATCATGTGAAATAAAAAGGATCGCAACCTTTAATTCCTTCCTTAATCTCTGAAGCTCCTTTATTACTTCACTTTGGTTAAGCGGGTCCAAAGCAGTCGTCGGTTCATCCGCAATAATCAAGTCAGGTTTAACCGCAATGGTGAGCGCAATCATAATCCGTTGCAACATTCCCCCCGAGAGTTGATGAGGATATTTTTTCACTACTTGTGTTGGTTCACGAATATTCATTTTATCAAGTTCCTGTAAAGAAATCTGAATTGCTTCCTTTTTAGAAACCGCAAGCTTCTCACATAAAGTTTCTGTCATTTGCTGGCCAATCGTATAAAGGGGGTCAAAAGCAGACATTGCATCTTGTAAGATCAAGCAGATCCGTCGACCTCTTAATTTCCTCATCTCTTCTTCTGGCAATTGCAGAAGCTCCTTCCCTTGAAAATTAACAGCACCGGAGACGCACAAATTTGGATGCAACAACCCCATTATTGCTTTTGCTGATAATGACTTTCCACTACCACTTTCGCCGACAATTCCAAGACAGCTATTGGCCGCTACAATAAAACTCAACTTCTCGACAAGTAATTTTTGCTCTTGCGTTCTAATAGTTAGATCTTGTACGGTTAATAGTGCCACTCCCTCACCTCCTTCGGCTCACACGTTTCACATTCCATGCATCTTGTAAACTATCACCAACAAATTGAAAAGCCGCAACAACAAAAAGAATCGCTAAACCTGGAGCCAGCATTTGATAAGGATGCACAACCATCACATTTTTCGCTTCATTTAACATCATTCCCCATTCAGGCATTGGCGCTTGTACACCCAGCCCTAAGAAAGATAGTGCTGATATCATCAAAATCACTGCACCAGCATCTAATGTTGCAAGCACAGAAAGCTCACCAGTTGCTGCTGGTAAAATATGTCTTCTCACAATATGAGTGGTTCCACATCCCGCCACTTTAGCAACTTGAATATAATGCTGGTCCGTATATTGTAAAACAACTGAACGAATCATCCTGGTATACCATGCCCATTTTGCAATAATGGTAGCAAGCACCACATTCAGTAAACCCGGTCCCATCATCCCGATTATTGCGAGTATCATTACCTCGCTTGGAAATGATAAAAACACATCACAAATTCGCATAATGATTTCATCCATTTTCCCGCGAAATACGCCTGCAAGCATCCCTAACATAGTACCGATTAAAATGGTGATGACCATTGTCAACAAAGAAAGAAAAACCGTTGTTCGAATACCATAAAGCAATCTTGAAAAAATACAACGTCCCAATTGATCTGTTCCTAACGGGTAGTCCCAACTGATCCCTGAAAATTTTTCTTTTACATTCATTTCATATGGACTATGAGGCGCGAAGAGTGGGGCGAAGATGCCGGCTATTAGGACTAGAAAAAGAAAGCCAATACAAACGAGTGCAAAGCGGTCATCCATTAGTCTTTTAATCCCCCGCATCATCATCCCTCTTTTCTCATTCTCGGATCAACAAATGTAACAAATAAATCAACTAACAAATTACAGACGACAAATAACACTGCCATTAATAAAACATAAGCTTGTATAACGGGATAATCTCGATTAAAAATGGCTGTCACGCAAAGTCTACCGACACCTGGCCATGCAAAAATATTTTCAATGATCACAGTTCCTGCAATTAACCTAGGTATTGACATTCCCATTGCCGTCATAGAAGTTTGCAATGAATTTTTTAAAATATGCCGTAAGATCGTTAGTTTTTTCAAGCCACAAGCCTGTAAATAAACCACATAATTTTCACCTTTCGCTTCAACCATTTGATTACGCAAAAGGCGTACATAAGTTGAGATATAGGCAAATGCTAAGGTGATAGCTGGAAGAATGACAGAACTTGGACTTTCCATTCCACTTGTAGGAAATAGATTCCATTTTACAGCTAACAACCACATGAGGAGAAGTCCTAACCAAAAACTTGGAATGGCTTCACTCATAAAAACAAGACCACGGACAAGGCGATCGAAAAAACTTCCTTCATAAACCGTGCATAAGACAGCGATGAAAAGGCTAACTGAAAAAATAATTATTAAGGAAGTAAAGGCTAAAAGCAAAGTTGCTGGAATTGCCTGCTTCATTTCTAATAAAACAGGCTTATTTGTCACATAACTAATGCCGAAATCACCTTGGACACTTTTCCCTAACCATGTGACATACCTCTTAAAGAAAGGCTTATCTAAACCTAATTCCTTCCGTATCTGTTCGACTGCTTCTTCCGTCGGAGTGATCGCATTGACTCGTAATGCCACTTCAGCTGGATCACTATCACTAAGATTGATTAATATAAAGGAAAGAAAAGAAATTCCTAGCAATAAGGGAATAATTCCAATACATCTCTTGATTACATACTGTCTCATTTGCTTCCTTCTACTCTTTCTAGACCGAAAAGGCAGATCCACCTCTGCTTTCCCATCCTCTATTTTTTTCAAAAAACATATGTTCAAATGGCACCTCGTATTGCGAGACATTAAAGATTATCCCTTGTAATTCCGGCACATGAACTGCTTTTGTTCGCGAATACGTAAGTGGAATGTAAACATTCTCGTCATGGATATACGTTAAAATCTGCGCATACATGTCTTGCCTTTTTTCTTCATCCGCTTCAATCATTACTGATGTAATCATTTGATCTAACCATTCTTTCTTTTCCAGTCCTAATTGGGCTTGATAATCCCCATGTGCTGGGATTCTCCATGATGATAAATAAGATTGGGGATCATACGGGGGCCCCCAAGATAAAGAATACATCATATCAAATTCCCCTGTTTTTTGGCGGTCAGCAAAGGCTTGCGTTTCCTCGCCAATGATTTTAAGATTGATGCCAATGTTCTTCAAGTCTTGTTGCATAAATTCACTTATGGTCTTTTCTTGGGCATTATCTGAATTATAATAAATCGAAAGCTCTAATTTTTGCCCATCCTTCGACCGGACCTTCCCATCCCCTAATGTCCAACCCGCTTCATCCAAAAGTTGTGCTGCATGCGCAGGATCGAATGAACTCACACTTAAATCCAGATCACTGTATGGAACAGTCGAAGCCATTAATGTGTTTGCAATCGATTCAGATCCATTTAATACATCATCGGCAATTGATTGTTTATCAATTGCATACTGAATGGCTTCCCTTACTTTAGAATCTCCTGTAATAGTTTGATTTGTATTTAATAAAATGGCACGGGAGGCAATCGGATTGCTAATTTCAGTTTGATATTTCCCTTGTTCTTCTAAAGCTTTGAAAGAATCAATATCGATCATATCGCCATCTGCTCCAAAGATCAGGTCAATTTCCCCTTTCTCGAGTGCCAATAAAATCGTTTGGTGATCAGGCATAACCTTCCATCTAACTTCTTTTACCTTTGGTCTTTCTCCCCAATAATCTTCATTGGCTGTAAACAAGGCATATTGATTTTCCTTATGTTCCGTCAATACCCAAGGTCCTGTTCCAGCATAACTAGTTACACCATTTTTTGTCTGTCCATCTTTAAAAGCTTTCGGAGAAATAAAGCGGAATGGGCGTGTTAGCCCCAATTCCGTTAAGGTAGGGTAATAAGGATGTTTTAATACAAGCTTATACGTGTATTCATCTACAACGACATTTTCCTTCATTTCATTGACCATATCTAACCAAGCATGCCGCTCAATATTCTCTAATATTGCATCCATATTGAGCTTTACAGCTTCAGCATTAAATGGTTCGCCATCCGTAAATGTTACGCCTTTCCTTAGATGAAATGTGTACTCCAACCCATCTGCTGAAATATCCCAGCTTTCTGCCAATCCAGGTTGTATACCATCTGCTGTATTCACAACCAATGATTCAAAGACCATATTTTGTGCGGCCATTTCACCGCTATAGAGGTGGGGATTAATATCACGTATATCTTTTGTACTTGCGTAAACAATCTCATTAAGATTTTCCTGTTTATTTTCCGTTTCTCCTTCCCCTTGACAAGCAGCTAAAATAAAAAGTAACAAACAGAGGATAATGAGCATCGGTCGTCTCAATTTATTCATATTCCCTTTCCACCTTCTTCATAGAAATCTTCATTTTCCTTCTAGATATATTGGTGTAAAATTTTATATTTTCATTTTTGTCCACGCTTACAACTTTTGGTCCATATGGATTGTTTGCCAAAGCGGATCGTCCTCTTTCCATCTTTTTTCAAAGCCCAGTGCTTGCCAAAATGGAATCGCACCTGGTAAAAACGGATGGGTATGCAAATATAACTTTTGATAACCGACATTGCGACTAAATTGCAAGACTTCACGAAAAAGTCTCGAGCCAACCCCAGCTCTCCTCAGATGTGGATCCACATAGCATTTAACGATTTCTGCCGTTTTCGAGTCTTGATAGAATGGCTGCAAATGTTCAAATCTTCCATCGTA
The DNA here is from genome assembly GCF_017873565.1 of Lederbergia galactosidilytica. Taxonomy (GTDB): domain Bacteria; phylum Bacillota; class Bacilli; order Bacillales; family Bacillaceae_C; genus Lederbergia; species Lederbergia galactosidilytica. The sequence continues at coordinate 45,548 of NZ_JAGGKH010000021.1, read as the reverse complement.
TGGACAGATCGCAATCGTTCCTATAACTTGTCCTGTTTGAGTATAAGCAGCATACATAATAGCGGTTTTTCGTTGAAGATAAAATGATTGAAAATGAAGTAAGTCTGAAGGTAGTTGATCTTTTGACAACATGGGGAAAATTTCACTTCGAATACGCATAATAAAGTCGACCACTTGAGAAATGTCGGTTTTTTTCACAATTTGAATTGTATAATCTTGTTTCTTTTTCATGTACACACTCCTTTTACCACGTAACACATTTTTTCAATAACGTGTTACAAATATACACACTCATTTGAATAAACTGATTACAATAGTATAACAGTCTCTCTATGAATATTTCAATCCTTACTCTAAAATTACAATTTCCTATTGAATTTAGTTTGATCGATCACCTTAAAGCTCAATTTCTTTTTGTATGAATAGTAAAAAGCGATGATGACCTACAATCAACATCGCTTTTCCATTATTAAACTTTTGCAAACTTATTTAGTGTTTGTGAACCCACCATCAATCCGAATCACTTCTCCATTGATGTATTGTGCTTTTGATGTCAATAGGAATGTAACAAGTTCTGCTACTTCCTCAGGAGTACCTAGTCTTTTTTGTGGTATTCCACCTGTGGCATTTGCTTTCATTTCTGGATTAGCCTCATAGAATGCCTTCACCATCGGAGTTTCAGTAGGACCAGGTGCGATTGCATTGACACGTAAACCGTCTTTAGCATATTCTGCGACCATGCTCTTTGTTAAACCTACAATTCCATGCTTCGTAGCGGAGTATGTTACAACTGAGTCTTGTCCAATCACACCAGCACTTGAGGCTGTATTGACGATGGAACCACCACCATTTTTCAACATCACTTCCGCAACATAACGTACACCATACAATGCACCTAATAAATTAATACCGACAATTTGATCGATTTCTTCAATCGTTGTATCTAAATAGAATGCACCACTGCCTGAGATCCCTGCATTATTAAAGAAATAGTCAATAGTACCAAAATGTTCAACTGTCTGATCCACATAATTTTTCACTTCTTCAGCCTTAGAAACATCGGTTTTTATGAAAATAGCTTCTGCCCCTAATTCCTTAACCATCTCTACTGTTTCATTCCCGCCTTTTTCATTCACATCAACAACGGCAATGTTGACTCCATCTTTCGCTAAACGGACAGCTGTTGCTTGTCCCAAACCGCTACCAGCGCCCGTAACAATTGCTACTTTTCCCATATAAAATATACCCCCAATAATAGATAAGTTTAAAACTGTCAAAGATAATTATATTGGTTTAATCTTTATAATGGAAAATAATCAGCTCAGGGATCCGCTTTCATATAGTTTTTTTACACTGTTAGATTTATGCTATTACCCAAAAACTTCAGTTGGCGTTTTGTTACAAGAATTCACACTGACAAGTAGAATTGGATCTATGATAAAATATTAATAAATATTATTGTGTTCGGTCGCAATTTGAAGGGGGGATTTTACATGAAAGTAAGAGACTTCATGATTACAAACGTCTTTACTGTAACACCATTGACTACTGTCAGGGATTTACTATCTGTACTTAATTCCAATCGAATTGGCGGTGTTCCTGTTGTAGACGAAAAGGGAAATTTGGCTGGTATGGTTTCCGATGGTGATGTGCTGCGTTATTTGGCACCAAAGCTTATGGGAGTTGCTGGACTTGTTTATATGATTGATGATGGCGAAATAGAAGATGTCATAAAAGAAAAATTGAATACTCCAGTAAAGGAGATTATGACCAAAAGGAACCTCCTTTTTGTCTCACCCAATGAAGACTTTGAAACAGTATTGCGTTTATTGTCTCAGCATCGTTTGAAAAAGCTTCCTGTACTTAACCGAGCTGGCCGCGTGATCGGCGTTATTAGTAGAGGCGATATTATTGATAATATTTCAAAAAAGATTATTCCATCATAATATGAATCGCTCTAGTTCCTTGACCTTTCATTTTCCTTCTCCCTAAAATTCCTAGTAACTTAAAATATTGCAAAAGAGACCGGGACAAAGAAAAACCGAACTATTATGCGCATATAACCCACTCCGGAAATATACTTCACTTTCCACGGGCGGTAGGTGATTCCTCGGGCCTACAGGATGTAGATCACGAAGGTGTTGCGACGTACAAGGACGTACTAGTGTAGGTGAAGTAACAGGGAGTTGCGCTTTGAGCCTGCTGCCAGGACGGCGCGTACTTAGCCTTTGCTCCTCATTTGCACTCCAGGATCTCATGGATGCCTTTCGATGAACACGATATTCTAGTGTCGGCGTTGGTCACAAGACGTGACCAACACCGACCTCCCGCAGAAGTCTTCCTATATTTCCTTCGCTATGGTAATGCACCATTCGTCTTTAACGCCTAACATGTTAATTATGTCCCAACTTCTTTGTGAAATGATTTTGTCAGATTATCTATGCACGGGTTCTGTCGCTTTCACCATAGTAAGCGATTTTTCCTTTACTTCATTTGGCTTTTTTATAAAGAAAGAACAGATTACAGCAAGCATGGAAATCCCTGTCGTAAAGTAGAACGCAGTTTTGACTCCTGCCGCTAATACTTCTCGTTGGGATGCATCAGGAAAATCGAGTAAATAACCAGTTTGACCTGCTGTAAATATGGAAATCGCAATTGCAGTTCCTGCTGCCCCCGCAACTTGATTCAATGTATTCATCGCCGCTGACCCATCTGCGTATAATTCGCGTGGTAATTGGTTCAGTCCATTTGTTTGGGAAGGCATCATTACCATTGATAAGCCAAAGAATAAAACGATAAATGCTCCAATAATTGCCCAGGCAGGCGTGGTCGCAGAAATAACTGACACGAATATGATATTTCCAATCAAAATAGTAATCGATCCAAGAATCACGAATGTACGTGGCCCCTTTTTATCAAATAGAGAACCAATAATCGGCGACATAATCACATTAACGGCATTACCAGGAAGTAATAACAATCCTGCCACAGCTGCACTAAATAGCAAAGCACCCTTTAAATAGAGTGGTAATAAAATAGCTGATGATAAAATGATTAAAATGCCTAGAAACATCATAAATGTTCCTAAAGTGAACATTGGATACTTAAAGACACGCAAATTAACCATTGGCTGAGCCATATTCATTTGCCGAATGCCAAATAGAATAAGTGCAATAATCCCTGCAAGTAAAGGCAGCCATACGATAGGCGCTGTAAAAGTTTCTTCGGCCATAGTAGCCAAAGCAAATATTAGCCCACCAAATCCTATTGTTGATAGCAAAATCGATAAGATATCGATCTTAGGTTTTGTAATTTCCGAAACATTCGTTATTTTCACTACAGCAAATACTGTCAATAGCACATAGAATATAGCGCTAAACCAGAAAATAAAATGCCAACCAAGTGAACTGATAATTACTCCTGAAAGTGTAGGTCCTAAAGCTGGAGCCAATGTAATCACAAGCCCCATCAGTCCCATTACAACACCCCGTTTTGTGACCGGGAAAATAAGTAAAACAACCGTCATCATGACCGGCAGTATAAGCCCCGTGCCGAGCGCTTGTACGAGACGACCCATTAGTAAGAGAACGAAATTGGGTGACAAACCTGCTAATATCGTCCCTAACAAAGAGATCACAAGTCCCCCAATTACTAATTGTCTTGTGCTAAACCACTTCATTAGTAGAGCTGTAATCGGAACTAAAATGGCTAGTACTAATAAATACCCTGTTGTCAGCCATTGTGCGGTCGGAGCTTTTACGGAAAACTCCTCCATCACATTTGATAATGCCATATTTAAAGCCGTTTCACCAAATAAGCCTATAAAAGCACCCAACATTAAAATAAATGCCATTGTCTTTGGATTTTTTACTTGAATTTCTGTACTCATGAAAATCTCCTTTTCTATAAAGTGAAACTTCATTCAGTGAGTTTTTTCCATTCCTCACTGAACAGTAAGGATCAAAGGCTAAATTGCCTGTGTCCTGCAGGCCTGAACCAATAAAGGATTTACTGGTAGTTGATCCCCCACTTACAATTTTTTGTTGTTCCTCGAATTTTAGATATAGGGGGCTTACCGTCAGTTGATCCGAGATAAATTAACTAGTCTCAGTAATCCCTGAGTAAATAATTTTTTTGAGAAACGTTGTCGCGATCTTGTTTATCAGCGACTTTTTATCCATTGCTGTTGTCCACCTCCACATACCAACTTGCTTACTATATCAAAATGCTTTTCTTATTGTCAACCAAGTTGACAATATTCCTCCCATCAAGTTTTTATAAGCTTAATTGACTAGAAGGATTGTCTACTATTGCAGAATTAATCATCTAATCGGACCATACCATTTGCAAAATTAATGATATTTTATTCATTAGAGGGAATACATTGGAGAAGTAATAAAAACCCTTGTTTTATCAACGAAATTGACAAAACAAGGGTTTTTGATTGTTTAAATTAGTTGTTATGGTTCGATTCCCCATTCCAACTTTAAGAGTGTTTTTAGAGTTTTTACATGCTCACTACCTATTTTTTCTGCGATTTTGTTTTCAAGTTCAGCTTTAAGCTCCTCATTTTTATGGAAGCACTCTTCCCCTAAGGTCGTTAACTGAATACACTTCTCTTTCTTGTTGTTTTTTACATTATGAATTTCTACCAATCCTTTTGCGGAAAGGCTTTTGATAAATTTATGGATCGCTTGGCGGGAGATATCCACATTTTTTGTTACATATGAAATGGATGGTCGCTTTTTATAAATCCTCGCCATAATATACCATTCAGAATTTGAAATATAAATTTCACTTTGATCGTTCCATGCCTTCTCTGCAATTTTCCGCACCAGACCATGACGCTCACTCAATAAATCGATAAGATCTAAATGTTGTAATTCGGAATTTGAAATCAACCGATTCACTCCACTCCTTATAATCGCCACCTACTATACAAAATCTATTATTCACTGTCAACTTGGTTCACCCATTAACACTTCCATGGAGAAACAACAGTCTCAATAAATTTACCGGTAGATGAACACAATCAGATATGATTTATTCAATCTTCTATTTTTACTTGATGGTAAACCCTTTCTGTATACGCAGTAATTGCTACATCATAATCTGGATAGAGAAATCCGAGTTCACTTGCCACAAGCTTAGCATATTGTCTAAACAATCGATAACAAGTAAATAAGGACTGCCACATTTTGCTCTCACTTGCTTGTGAATAGGTTGATAGAAATGCCTCCCAATCCTCCTTAGGAAGATATTGCTGAATAAATTTATAGTTTTTCCCCACACTAAAGGTATATCCATGCTCCAGCCCGATTTGCCATGACATCATCCTTAATAAATTCGGTCGCGCAATTTCATGTAAATGGTCAATCGCGAATAGAATTTCCTTTCTCGCTAATCCTTTTACTACATAGGTCGCCACCATCCAAAATTCATTACAACAATCATCAAACTCCCTTGCCGTTGGCCTTTTAAGCCAATATTGCCGATCGTTCGCCTGCAGCTCTTTTTTGACGAGTGAATCTTTATCCAATAGCACCTCTACTAAACCATCACTCTTAAAAAAATACTCTTCCACTTCCTGCAGGGGGATCAGTGTCAGGTCCACTTTATTACCATCTTCAAATAACATAAGGTAGGAAAACCAATTCCCTAATTCCGGGGGGAAAAGTTCCATATCTTCCGGTTTCTGCATAATCAACCGCTTTCCAAATATGTCTAACCAATCATCACTTCTTTTAAAGGACTCTAGCTCTGTCACAAAAAAGGAAAGATCGAAATCTTGAAATGCATCTCGGGTTATACTTGGATTTGTACGTGAACCTTCTAACATTACTAGGCGAATCCGCTTATCATTCTTGGCAAATCCCATTAGCATCTCCATCATTTCAGCTTCACTTCTCATTAATGATTCCCTCCTATGTGCACCGCAACAAAACTTTAAATTATAGGACTTTAGAGGTCTAAACTCGCCTTTACTCTACCATAACTATATTATAATGGAATAGCGAAATCATTGAATAAAACTCTATGGTCAGTTTAAATTAAACTATAGAACTAAGAAGGAAAGTGAACGATTTGAATACAAACGATCAAGCAGCCATTCGGTTTGAATCAGTGAATTATGTAATAGATGATATACAGATCCTCAAAAATATTACTGGATCTTTTCACAAAGGCAAAATCACTACCTTGGTAGGCCCATCAGGGGCTGGAAAAACGACTTTATTTCGTTTATGTAATGCGATGAAATCTCCAAGTTCAGGCAAATTATATATTCATGATAAACCGATTGATGCTTATGACCAAGTGGAACTGCGCCGCAATGTCGGCATTGCCTTGCAAAATGCGCCAATGCTCCCTGGAAATGTCCGCAAAAACCTAGCACTGCCCGCGACACTAAAAGGGGAGGTTTTGGCTGAAGAGGAAGCAAAGCGATTCATGCATATTGTCGGACTGAAAGAAAGTCTTTTAGACAGAAACAGCAAAGATTTATCAGGTGGTCAGCGACAAAAGCTTTCGATTGCTCGCACCCTTGTCAATCGACCAAATATATTGTTGTTGGATGAAATCACAGCTTCCCTCGACCGGGTATCCCAAGAGGAGATTGAGGCACTCATCAAACAAATCAATCAGAAATATGGGACAACGATTATTTGGATTACCCATAATCTAAGACAAGCTATGACGATTGGAGATTATACATGGGTGATGATGGAGGGTAAATTGATTGAATCAGGGAAAAGCAGCTTACTAAATAACCCCAAAAATGATAAGGTCAAACACTTTGTAAAGGGGGAAGTAGAATGAACTTCCTTACTTTAGCGCTGACACTTGTGTTTGTAATCATTCCGCTTATTTTATCAAAAACATTAAAACTAGGATTGGAAAAAGATACTCTAATTGCAACTATCCGTTCTATTATCCAATTACTTGTGGTCGGGTATCTTCTCCAGTTTGTCTTTGATTCAGAAAACATCATCTATATTTTATTGATGATTTTCCTGATGATCGGGGCAGCTACATTAAATGCCCGAAAAAAAGGCGCCTCAATCCGTGGAATCACTTGGAAATTGGTTGTCACCTTTAGTTTTGTTGAATTATTAACCCAGGGAATTTTATTAGGGTTGAAAATTACGCCCGCGACAGCCCAATATATCATTCCTATTAGTGGAATGGTGGTTGGGAATTCCATGGTATTGGGCATTCTCTTCTTGAACAGATTTACAGCGGAAATTGCCGCGCGTAGGGATGAAACGGAACTTATCTTATCGCTAGGTGGTACACCGAAACAAGCGATTCATCGCCAGCTGATTACATCTATACATGCAAGCACCATCCCAACCATTGAAAGTCAGAAAACGATTGGACTTGTGCAACTGCCTGGCATGATGAGTGGGCAAATCATTGCTGGGGCTGATCCTGTTCAAGCGGTGATGTTCCAATTACTGATTCTATTTTTGCTATTAACGACAGCAGTGATGACAAGCATTTTACTAGGCTATCTATCTTACCCACCCCTCTTTAATAAACGGATGCAGTTTTTGGATGGTGAGCTTGAAGAATCAGATTAGCTTGAATAAAATCTAAGACGCCTAATGAATCTTAAATGCTCCTTTAATCAGCTAGTTTGATGAAAACTTACTAGACTTGATTAAGAGGAGCCTATTTTTTCAAATCATTTGTATATAGTATAGAAAATCAATGAGACTGGGACAAAAGTGCTTTCACAAAAAACAATGACGAGAGAATTCGTACTACCTTAACATGGGAATTGATCATGCAGATTCCCTTGTATAGGGTTGTGTGAGCGAAATCCCTTTAGTTTCATGAAGAAAGTGTACTTCCCACCGGCATACTTATTAAGTGATGAATAGAAATCCGGACTCCCCCCTTTCCAACAGAAAAAGCCGAACTACTTGATGCAATAACTAGCTTCGGAATTATCCTTCGCTAAAATGTCGAAGCCTCTTCTAACTCTTCACCCGATAATCTGAAAAACAAAAAAGTGAGATCATTGATCTGCTTTTTTTATTGTCGTACCTCCACGGTCTATTAAACATTCTCTTATCCCCAATTAAAGCTTATTAATTCTCCCCTCCCTGATCATTTAATAATTATTTAAGAATTTCCTAAGAAGCACTTTAGAATTGCCTCGTATGATGAACACAGATCAAATTTTGGAGGGATTTCGCTTGAATGGAAACAAATCAAGAATTCGGATTGGAAGAATAATTTATTTAATTTTAGCTATCCTTTTTACATTATGTATCTTTACCCAAATTTATCTGGCTGGAATGGCGATCTTTATGAACCCAGCAGTATGGCTAAAGCACATGATGTTTGTACATTTGTTTGGATTTAATGTACCCATTTTTATGCTGATCTTTGCTTTTATCGGGGCACTGCCTCGCTGGGCGTACTGGCAACTTTTTGGAATATTCACTTCCATCTTTCTCATGTACTTTTCAGCCAATATGAGAACCAACTTTCCTTGGATTGGCCCTTTACATGTGATAATCGCAATTTTACTATTGGGACTTTCCTGTTTAGTTGTAGGCAAAACATGGACATTAATTTTTCGTAAAAAGTAACAGAAAGGAAGGATTGAAAAATGAGATTATTTTTAGCCGTGATCGTAGGGATAATTGGAGGGTTTATCTTAGGCATCGCTTTATCTAGTTTTATTGGCATTTGGGGGGTGGTCTTATGGAATGAACCGATGGGAATCAAATTCCTCCCTTATTTCACTTCATTCATATGTGCCATTATCGTCCCAATGATTGAACTTAAAAGTCAAATTCGACACTAATACGAGGATGCCTGTTTTTTGAATAGTATTGTATTATAATGAAAGGCTGATATTCAGTAACCTAGCACATAATAATGATATAAAAGTAGGTGATGGTATTGTCAATCAAGAAACGCTTAGTTCTATCCAATATCGGGATGATTATCATCCCGATTATCGGTTTCTTTTTGGTTGAAATTATTTTGGGTTATCTCATATTTGTCGTTTTTCATGGTGAACCAGATGGTGCAGATTTATCCCGTTTTCTAAGCTTTCGCTTGGTCGCTATGATCTTTGTCTTAACTATCACTAATGGATTATTAACATATTATGTGTCAAGGAGTATCATTAAACCTATTCAAAAACTATCTTTTGCTGCCAAGAAAATCAGTGAGGATGATTTGGATTTTCGCCTACAATCCAAACAAAAAGATGAACTTGGTGAGCTTACGAGAACATTTGAAATCATGCGTCAAAAACTTAAAGCGGCAAAAGAAGCCCAAATAAAATATGAAGAAAACCGTCAAGAATTAATTGCCAGTATTTCGCATGATCTAAAAACACCGTTAACTTCCATTAAAGGTTATGTAAAAGGCATTCAAGATGGTGTCGCCAATACTCCAGTAAAACTAGAACGTTATATGGACACCATTTATAAAACAGCGAATGAGATGGATGGATTAATTGATGAACTATTTTTATATTCAAAGTTGGATTTAAAGCAGTTACCTTTCTATTTCGAGAAGGTAGATTTATATTTCTTTTTCAAGGATTTTATAGAAGAGTTATCCTTCCATTTGGAAAAAGAACAAGGTACCGCTATCCTTTTAGCCAATCCCGATGACTCCTATATCGTGGAAGCTGATCGAGAAAAATTAAAACGGGTCGTAACGAATCTTATCCAAAACAGTTTGAAATATATGGACAAGCAAAAAGAAATTACCGTCTCCCTTCACTTTAAAAACGCGGATGTGCTTGTCGAAATAAAAGATAATGGTATTGGGATTAGTAATGTTGATATCCCTTTTATTTTCGAAAGCTTTTATCGTACCGATTCTTCTAGGAATTCCTCCACAGGTGGCAGTGGATTAGGATTATCGATTGCCAAGAAAATAATAGCGGCCCATGGTGGAGAAATTTGGGCAGATAGTGAACTTGGAAAGGGTACTAGTATTTATTTCACATTAAGAAAAGGTGATATACATGCCAAAAATATTGATCATTGAGGATGAATTAAATATTGCCGAATTAGAACGGGATTATTTAGAAGTCAGTGGTTTTGAAAGTGATATCGCGACAACAGGTGAACAGGGATTAAATCTTGCTAGGAACTATACTTATGATCTGATTCTCTTGGATTTAATGCTTCCTGGGATTGATGGTTTTGATTTGTGTAAAAGGTTGCGCCAAATCTTAGATATCCCGATCCTAATGGTTACGGCAAGAAAAGAAGATATAGATAAGATCCGCGGATTTGATCGGGGAGCCGATGATTATATTATCAAACCATTTAATCCTAACGAATTGGTAGCTAGAGTAAAAGCCCATATTTCTCGCTATGAACGTTTGATTAATCGTGAAACTAAACAGCTTGATATCCAAGTGAACGGTTTAACGATCCAAAGCGACTCAAGACAAGTATTCTTCCATGATGAAGAGAAAATTTTGACGGCAAAAGAATTCGATTTACTCAAATTTTTAGCAACCCATCCAAACATCGTTTTTACTAAAGAACAATTAATGGAGCGAATTTGGGGATATGATGCTATTGGAGATCTCACTACAGTTACCGTTCATATCCGAAAGATTCGGGAGAAAATCGAGACCGATCCTTCCAATCCACAATTTATCGAAACAATTTGGGGGGTAGGCTATCGTTTCAATAAATAGGAGAAGAGATTGTACTCTCCATTTCTTCTCCTAGCTCATCTAATAGAATTTCTAGGCTTATCCATACTTTATATTTTATCCTCCCTATTTCCTATCGGGTCCTCTATCCAAACAAATCTTTCCATTCCTTCATTATTAATCAATGCTCTATTTCATTTTTTGATTTAGAAGCTATATGTAGGCTATTCCTATGCATGTGTTCCAACGGTTCACTATACTTTTAAATATTAAAATTTCATGAACGGCAATATCGGTCTCTAGACTTAGATAAAAACAAGGCTGTAGATCGTTAAAGGATGAAAAAGAATTCTTTATGATTAAGATAGTTCAATTGAAAGGAGGAAATGCAATGAAAAAGTTTTGCCTGATCATATTGGCGATTATTTTAGCCTGCATTGCCGTAGCCAATATAGGGAGTATGATTGGTTTTGCCATTTGCTTGCTGATTGTTTATTACTCAGTCAAACAATTTTTAAAAACGGAGTCAACCGGATACAAAATACTGTGGGGGATCATTGGTCTAATTGGTCTGTCAGGCTTAGTTGGGAATTTACCAGCCCTAGTAGGAATAGCGGCCGTCTGCATTCTTTATGTGGGATATAAACAATGGAAAAAGGAAAAGACCGAAGACATAAATCAGAAAGACGACGATCCATTTACAAACTTTGAAAAGCAATGGAATGAGCTTGAAAAAAATCTAAAGAATAAAGGAGTTTAAAAAAATGCATGATTTATTTACACGAATTAAACAGGCGATCACTGATGATTTGCAGGAAATGACTGACAAAGAGAAACAATCAAGTCCGGTCTCTCTGCTTAATAAATATTTACGTGAATGTGAGGGTGAAGTAAAAAAAGCTGCAAAACTGATTGAACGACAAAAGCTATTAAAGGTTGAATTTCACAAAGAGTGGAAACAGAGCGAAGAAATGGCTGAGAAACGTAAACAACAAGGTGCAATAGCCCTTGAAGCAGGGGCTGAGGATTTGGCCGAAATTGCTTTACGCGAACAGGCGCAATACGAGGAAAGAGCAGAGCGTTTGAAACAGTCTTATGAACATTCTGTCGACCAATTGGCAGAACTTGAGCATAAATATGAGGAGATGCAGTTAAAACTGAAAGACATGCATGTGAAAAGACTGGAACTGATGGGGCAGGAAAATATGGTCATGATGAAAAACAAAATGAACAAAGTACTTAAAGAAGCGGAATTTGGAGCTGCTGCTGAAAATATCGAAACGATCGGAATGTCATTTGAACGGGAGGAAAAGAATGCAAATGATGAATATCAAATAAGTATATTCGATGCCCGCATCCAACAGCTTGCAAAAGATATGAACAAAGAAGATTTAGCGAAATAAAGCGTTCTTATGATAAAATAAAGCAGTGGAGGTTAATCCTGCTGAATGCAGGAATGCAGACGAAGATATACGGACATAACGATCTAGTCTGCGTGCCTCTATTTCTCTATTGAAGATTGAACACCCATAAGCTTGCGACATCCTCTTGGTAACTCAGATATGAATGTCCTGACGCTTCCTTGCGGTTCATCTTTGTGACCTACTTTCTGCAGAATAAACAAATTGGGGGCTCCCCTGGAATCCTTGAACTGGTAACCCGTGTAAACTAAACAACAACCGATTGGAGGGACATTCTTGAAAAAATTTAGCCAAAAAAGCCAAATAGGCTGGTTCATGCTCATTGCCGCAACCGGAATTGCTTTAGAGCTTTTCCTAAATTGGAGGCTATTCGTCCCTCTTCTTATTGGTTGTTTTCTTATTTATTATGGCCTAACGAAAGCACGTCGTGAATCAGGTAAGGTTTATTTTATTATTGGAGCCTTACTCACTATCATCCCTATCATGTCTACAGGCTTTTTTAAATTACTTATTATCGCTGCGGTGATTTACGGCCTTATCCTATATTCCAAAGTAAAAAAACAGGAGCAAAAACTGGTCATCGAGACAGTCCCACCTGGTACAAAGGCAAAAGTGAATAGGAAGATACCGTATATTAAAAATAGACTCACTGGAAACTATAAAGTCGTCAATCAAATTTTTGAATGGGATGATATTAATATACAATGTGGGTTCGGAAATACGATTATTGATTTAGGGATGACAATGTTGCCTCCTGGAGACAGTGTCGTTGTAATACGTGGCTTTATTGGAAATATCCGCCTTAATGTTCCTTTTGATGCCGCCATTACGGTGAATCATTCTGCGCTTAGTGGAAAGCTAAAAGTATTCAACCATGAAGAAGATCTTTTGAATTCCAATGTTATATATTATACAGATGAGAATAATGAAGGCTCAACGAGAAGAATAAAAATCATCACGAATATTGCTTTTGGCGATTTAGAGGTGAGACGCATATGAGAATGGCCAGAACATTTTCTATTTACTTTGCGTTACTAGCCCTCTGCATTTTTCTTTTAGTTCTATTGATGTTATTACTAACAGTTGATATAAACTGGGATGAGCTACTTATACGCAAAAAGACTTTTTTAATCTCCAATTTACTGTTCATCTTAGTCGTTTTCCCATTGATCGGTTTTATTACTGGTTATATGTTTGGTATTTCACTTGACAAAAAAGCTGAAAAGATCGAGTTAAGTCTTTTGGAATTACAAAGAGGGAACTATGAAGATGATTATGGCCCATTGCTAGAAAAAGGCGATTTCCCCGCTATTTGGCAAGGAATCGAAAGCATGCGTGTTCGTCTTAAGGAGCAAGCAATATTATATCAGAAATTTTCCAACGAACGAATGAAGTGGAATAATCAAATGAAGGAAGAAGTTCTAACACAAGAGAGAAATCGACTTGCAAGAGAACTTCATGATTCCGTTAGTCAGCAGCTTTTCGCTGCGACGATGCTATTATCTGCCATAAATCAAAGCCCAGATCCAGCGAGTGAAACGACCGCAAAACAACGATTAATGGTCGAAGAAATTATCAATGAGGCACAATCAGAAATGAGAGCTTTGCTTCTCCATCTACGGCCCATTCAATTGGAAGGCAAAAGCCTAAAAATCGGAATGCAGGAAGTTTTATCTGAATTAACAGCAAAACTGCCGATGAACGTATCATGGAATCTTCAGGATGTTCACTTACAAAAAGGTGTGGAAGATCATATATTCCGAATTATGCAAGAAGCTGTCTCCAACACATTAAGACATGCAAAAGCAAGTACATTAGAAGTGAATATGATGGAAGTAGATCAATATTTATTTTTAAAAGTAATGGATGATGGAAAAGGCTTCAATGTCGATGATCCGAAAGCTGGTTCATATGGATTGACGAATATGAAGGAAAGAGCAGCTGAAATTGGCGGAAATATTAAGTTGGTCAGTCTTCCAGGAAGAGGAACAAGCATTGAAGTGAAAATTCCTCTACTAGAGGATGTTCAAAAAGTCCGGTAAAAATGACACTTCGAGATTGAAGATCTTCGACTAAATGCCGACACGTTCTGTGTCGAACATCGAAGTCACCACATCCTGTGGAAGTTCGTTGGCTTGTTTCTGCGCTGCTCGAAACTACGCCGCCTCGAACTTTTGACGCACAGGATGTGCTAGTGTCGGCGTTGCTGACAGGACGTCAGCGCTTTTAGCCGACGGGTCCTTTTTATCCTCCTTTTTGAACACGCATTATCTATCAGGAGGAGAAGTTAGATGATTAAAGTTTTATTAGTAGATGATCACGAAATGGTCCGAATTGGCGTATCAGCTTATTTATCCATCCAACCTGATATTGAAGTAATTGGTGAAGCGGAGAATGGTGAGCAAGGGGTGGAACTTGCCTTATCCCTTCGTCCCGATATTATTTTAATGGATTTAGTCATGGAACAGATGAATGGGATTGAGGCGACATCTGCAATCATTTCTCAATGGCCGGAAGCAAAAATCTTGGTCGTTACAAGCTTTTTGGATGATGAAAAAGTATATCCTGCCCTCGAAGCAGGCGCAACCGGCTATATGCTTAAAACCTCGAAAGCAAGTGATATAGCGGATGCTGTTCGGTCTGCCTATGAAGGACAAAAAGTGCTTGAACCAGAAGTGACGGATAAAATGATGAAAAAGTTACAACATCAAGGGCAGCGTTCACTTCATGAAGATTTAACAAGTCGCGAATTAGAAATTCTCACACTTATGACCCAGGGTAAAACAAACAAAGAAATGGCGGATGAACTTTTCATTGCCTTAAAAACAGTTAAAACCCATGTCAGCAATATTCTAAGCAAGCTGGAGGTTCAAGATCGCACACAGGCTGTCATTTATGCTTTTAAAAATGGAGTCATCAAAAAGTAACCCGCGAGAACCTACCTGTCGTTTCTCTACAAGATGGAGGCCATGTAGATATTTTGAAATCCAAATCTCATCTCGAAAAAAGAGCGCATAGGAATGAGCTATGGATTTGAATGTCACTCTTGCCTCACTGAAAGCTCAATTTACGCGAAATCTAGTCCAGTCATTGAAAAGGTGTGCATAGCTATGCTCTATGGACACGAAAGCCTATCCAGTCGCTGAAATGGTGTGCTTAGCTATGCCCTATGGACACGAAATACCATCCTTTCACTGAAATGGTGTGCTTAGCCGATCTCTATATACACGAAATACGCTCCTTTCGCTGAAAAGATGTGCATAGCCAAACTCTATGTACATGAAATTCCATCCATTCGCCGAAAAGGTGTGGTTAGCCGATCTCTATGTACACTTTATCCTTTCCATTCACTGAAAAGGAGTTCAGAGGAGTGAGGTATTGCTTTGGAAAATTAAAGATACCTCACAAACCGATAGTTTACGTTAAATAAAATTAACCCAGTTTGAAAGTAGATCAAAGCGGGTTAATTCTTTTGTGAAACACTATGCAATTTTTCAAAAAAGATTGATCATTTTCTAACTATGTTCTACCCAAAAACACTCCCGATTGTTTTAGTGTTCGTCTCACATACCTAGTGGATTTTGTGTATAAAAATCATCCTAATCATTACGGGAATTCATCTTCTGTCCATCTATCCATTAATTAAAATAATTTATTCCTATTGCTTCTCTTACTCCAAAAAGTGTTTCTGTTGCTACTGAACGTGCATTCAAACTACCTTTTTTCAATACTTCAAACACATAGTCTAGATTTTTCTCATAATAGTTTCGTTTATTTCTAATTGGTTCTAATTCTGCTTGAAGTACATCATTCAAATATTTTTTTACTTTTACGTCTCCTAAGCCTCCTCTTCTATAATGCTCTTTCATTTCCTTTAATTTCACTTTATCTAAACAAAAGGCTTCTAAGTATGTGAAGACAGTATTGTTTTCCACATTTCCAGGATCCTCTACCCTAATATGATTTGGATCTGTATACATTGACATAACTTTTCTTTGGATCGTGTCTGGAGAATCCGATAAGTAAATGGCATTATTTAACGATTTACTCATTTTTGCCTTTCCATCGATCCCAGGTAATCTCCCTAATCCCTTTTCAGGTAGTAATGCATTGGTTTCTATTAGTACATCTCTTTTATAGATAGAATTAAAACTTCTTACAATTTCATTGGTTTGTTCAATCATGGGGATTTGATCTTCTCCAACTGGAACCACAGTTGCCTTAAAAGCTGTAATATCTGCTGCTTGGCTAACTGGATAAATAAGAAATCCAGTAGGTAGGCTCTCACTAAAATTCTTTTCCTTTATTTCTTTTTTAACAGTAGGATTCCTTTTAAGCCTGGAGACCGTAACGATATTCAGATAATGCATTGTTAACTCATTAAGTTCAGGTATTTGAGACTGAACAAAGATATTTACTTTAGAAGGATCTATTCCTACTGATAGGTAATCCAATGCTACTTCAGTAAGGTTCTTTTTAATTTTCTCGGGGTTTCTTGCATTATCTGTTAATGCTTGTTGATCTGCAATCATTATAAAATTGTTATATTGGTCTTGTAATTGGACTCGATTTTTCAACGAACCTATATAATGCCCAATATGAAGTTTACCTGTAGGTCGATCTCCCGTTAATAAATTTTCCTTTCTCATAAGCTCTCTCCTTATATATTTATATTTTTAAAAATAAAAAAACTCCGCCTAAATTAATAGGACGGAGATTATTTCCGTGTTGCCACCTAAATTGTGTAATTATTTAATGGATATATCATCACACCACTCATTATCAAGTACTAACATACTGGAATGTCAACACTAAACTAAACAAATATTTTAAGGAACATAAACTTGTTTATGGTAGATGCCTTAGCGAAAAGCAGTGCGTACAGTTCGTCGCTTGACTAGGAGCCTCTGCGGGCAAGATGACGAGCCGAGAAGCCAGATTATAAAGAAGATCTGGCTCAGTCGCCAAGGCTATCATGCCCGCCTCTCCAAGTAAAGCATGTGCTTTCCCGCTAAATAACACATATCCTATCCTGATGCTTGCGCTTATATTCGATGGGGGTCAAATAGTCAAGCGATCCATGGATTCGTATATGATTAAACCAATTCACATAATCAAATAGCGCTAGATCCAATTCTTGCTGGCTTGAAAAAACGGTGCCATTGACGAACTCTGTTTTGATAGTCTTAAACATAGCTTCTGCGACGGCATTGTCATAAGGTGTTCCTTTTTCGCTAAGGGAACGCTCAATGCCAAAGACTTTAAGAGCCTCATCGATAAGCTTGTTTTTAAACTCACTGCCCCGATCCGTATGGAATAATTCGAGGCGATTAAGATTGTAGGAAACCGATGCGAAGGCACGCTGAACTAAGGCTGCAGTTTTCTCAGGTCCGGCACTGTAGCCAATGATTTCACGGTTATATAAGTCTACCAAAACACAGATGTAATGCCATTTCTGTCCGACGCGGACGTAAGTCAGATCACTGACAACGACTTTCAACTCCTGATTCTGATCAAACTCCCGATTAAGGACATTTCCGGTCTCCGATTCATTAACAGAAGTTTTACGGGGGTTAAACTGGGCCACGGTATACTTGGAGACAAGTCCCTGTTCTTTCATAATCCGCCCAATGCGGCGGCGTGATACCTGCCAACCCATCTTTTGAAGCTCAATCTTTATTTTCCTTTGACCGTAGTTATTTCTACTGGACTTGAATATGTCTTTGATAAGTTTCGTCAGTTTCTCTTCTTCCTGGTCATCTATAATTTTTGCTTCATAATAATACGTACTTCTAGGAATTTGTAGGACGTCACACATTGCTGATACCGAGTATTTGTGAGTGTTATTCCGAATCACATCTACTTTCGTCCCATGATCAGCGCGGCTTGCTTTAAAATATCATTTTCCATCGCAAGCCTTTGATTTTCTTTGCGTAGCTTAATTAGTTCTTCTTGTTCTGGAGTTCGGTTATCCTTTTCTTCAAACGATCCACTTGTTTTATGTTGGCGAACCCATTTATCAAAGGCAGAAGGCGTCAGCTCGTATTCTTTGATTATCTCGGCCCGCGGTTTACCTGAGGCATGTAACTGGACAATTTGTTCTTTAAATTCGTTTGTAAAAGTTCTTCTTTCTCTTTTGGCCATGATTGATTCCCTCCGAATTTTGTTGAATCAAGTCTATATGACCTTAACGAATCTGTCCAATTAAGTGTAACCGATTCATACTCTGTCTGCTGTAAGGTGCAGCCCACCACTAAGATACTCTCTTTATAGATTTCACCTTGTTCCTTAGAGGTCCATTCGTTAAACTCCTTCTTGCTAGGCTCTCAACTACCCTAACTCTCTGTAATGTAGCTAAATTTAATTACTTCTCCTCATCATAGGACATAGCTATTATTTTATTGTATTTATTATATAAACTTATATATTTAATAGTCAAACTATTTGCATTATAACAATCCATTCTGTCAATGTAATGGTAGCAAACTTTTGTATAAATTATCGAACTTTATTTTAAGCCGCATAAGCTTGCTCTGTAACCTTATTATGAGAAGGTTGTTTACCCCATACGCAGACTAGAATAGATGCCAGAGCCTTGCTTTTGATCCTTAATCAAAACCTGCGAGTTATCCTATCCTCGCAGGCGTGAAACCATTATTGCTATTTTTAAGGCCTAGGCATCCATATTAATCCTCAATAGAACTAGAATGGATGAATAACTTCATTTCATTCCCCTCGACTTCAAAGGTTCTCATCTCTTGCTTATCTTCGAAATAAACGCCCTGTAAAATAAGATTCTTATGGAGAAATTCATGAAACCTCATTAATATTTGTTGAATTTTTGGATCAACTTGGATAAACAGGTCTACTCGTAAATCAACTGGAAGATTCAATTCCTTGCGATAAGTCTGTACCGCACGGATGAATTCCCTGACCAACCCTTCTTCTTTTAATTCTTGAGTTAAGTTTATATCTAATAAGGTTAAAAAGTTGTTTCCCTCCGCTAATTGATAACCATCTTTTCCTTTTTTCTCTATCTTTACATCGTCTAGTGTTAGCGTCACAGTTTCCCCAGATTGTAAAGATAACTGGATTTCTTGAGATTTGAGGAATTGATCTTTATCCTGACCCTTTAAAGCCACTAGCTTATTTTTTATTTCACTAACGGCTTTGCCAAACTTTGGCCCAGCCACAGCAAAATTTAATTTGAGATCAAGCTGAAATAGATCTTCTGCATTCTCCCGAAACTCGACTTCTTTTATATTCACTTCTTCTCTAATAATGGATGAGTATTGTTGAAGGTGAGCCAAAGGAAACTCCTCTTCTTTTGGAATCACGATTAACTTTGCTAATGGTTGTTTTGTTTTCATTCCCACATCATTTCGAAGCGATCTTGTCTGCTCCACTATTTGTAAAACAGCAGCCATCTCCTGTTCTAATCGTTCGTTTATGAGGCTTTCATCTGGCTGTGGATAATCCGCTAGATGTACACTTTCCCCCATTAAGTTGAAATAGATGTCATCTGTCACAAACGGTGTATAAGGAGCCATCAGCTGGCAGAGCTTTTGTAAAACGGCAAATAAAGTGCTGAATGCTGCTCTCTTATCCTCTGTCATTCCACTGCTCCAAAAACGTTGTCTCGAGCGGCGTACATACCAATTACTCAGTTCATCAAGAAATAGTGAAAGAACGCGAGCCCCTTTTGTCATATCATAACCTTCTAAACTTTGTCTTACTTCCTTCATCACCGAATTTAATCGGGATAAAATCCATTCATCCAAAGTCGTCCGTGTCCCACCTAAGTCCCTGTTTGGATTAAATTGATCAATTTCTGCATACAGCGAGTAAAAAGAATACACATTCTGAAGCGTATCGATAACCTTCGACTTTGCGTGACTGACTGTTTTTTTAGAAAAGCGTTTATTATTCCATGGTGAGCTGTCTGCTAACAGTGCCCATCTTAATGAATCAGCCCCAAACTCATTGATCAGCTCTACTGGATTCAAAGCATTTCCTTTACTTTTGGACATCTTTTGTCCGTTTTCATCTAAAATATGACCTAATGAAAGCACACGTTTATATGGTAACTGGCCCGTAAATAGAGTAGAAACAGCTAATAAGCTGTAAAACCAGCCTCTAGTTTGATCAATCCCTTCGATCACAACATCAGCGGGGAATTGGTTCTTAAATAGAGCTTTATTTTCAAATGGATAATGATATTGAGCAAATGGCATTGAGCCACTATCAAACCAAACATCAATCACTTCACTTGTTCTTTTCATTCTCCCACCGCAGGAACAAGATAATTCTACTTGATCTACATAAGGTTTGTGCAACTCAATTTCTTCAGGAACTTCCACTGTTGCAAGCTCTCTTAATTCCTGAACAGAGTGGGGGGCTTTTTCTAATCCACATTCTTGGCAAATCCAAACATTTAATGGTGTACCCCAATATCTGTTTCTACCGATATTCCAATCCACCATGTTTTCTAAGAAGTTCCCAAACCTGCCATCCTTTATATGTCCTGGAAACCACTCGACTTTTTGATTATTGGCCTGCATTTTTTCCTTTACGGCTGTGGTCTTGATAAACCATCCTTCCATTGCATAATAAAGAAGTGGACTATCGCAACGCCAACAATGAGGATAACTATGTTCATATTTTTGTTTATCAAATAAAAGATTTTTCTGAGCTAGCATCTTAATGATGTCTACATCACAATCTTTTACAAATCGCCCCGCCAGCGGTGTTACATATTCCTTATAACGCCCTTTCGGATCAACGACATTTACATAATCAAACTGGTTCTCTTGGATAGCCTTGTAATCATCTTCACCATGGGCAGGGGCGATATGCACAATCCCTGTTCCACTTGTATCTGTCACAAAATCAGCGCCAAGCACTTTATGTCCATTCACTACAGTCATATAATGAAATGGTGGCTCGTAGGAGAGACCGATTAAATCTTCGCCTTTTATCACTTCAAGTACTTCAAACTTCTCTTTCAGCACTGTCGAGGCCAGAATTTCTGCCAAAATATATATTTCCTCCCCTTGTTTCACTCGCACATATTTCATTTGCGAATTGACAGCTAAGGCGATATTTCCCGGCAAAGTCCATGGTGTGGTCGTCCAGCCTAAAAAGTATTCATTTTCTTTTTCTTTTAAACGAAATTTAGCAGTAACGGATAAATCTGAAACATCTTTATATCCTTGAGCGACTTCATGGGAGCTGAGGGATGTCTCACATTGAGGACAATAAGGCACAACCCGATGTCCCTTATACAAATAGCCTTTATCATGGATAGTGGCTAAAATATTCCAAACAGATTCAATATAGTCATTCTCTAAAGTGATATACGGATCCTCCATATCAACCCAATATCCAAGTGCATGCGTAAATTGCTTCCATTCATTTTCATAGGCAAAAACACTTTCCTTACACTTTTGAATGAAATTTTCTACACCAAATTTTTCGATTTGATCTTTTCCACGAATATTAAGCTGTTTTTCCACCTCTAATTCCACAGGTAAACCATGTGTATCCCAACCCGCTTTCCTCAACACTTGGTAACCTGACATCGTTTTGTATCTTGCCACAAAATCCTTAATCGTACGACCAAGTGCATGACCTGCATGGGGTAAGCCATTAGCTGTTGGGGGACCTTCATAGAAAACAAATGACTCTCTTCCTTCTCGATTAGCAATGGAGCGTTCGAATACTTTTTCTTTTTCCCATTGTTTGCGAATGCGTAACTCCATCTCGACATTAGCTTCTTTCAATGTAATCACCTCAATTTTATTCATTATCTAATAAAACTACTTATCAGTTTCTAACAGCCATCTTCAAAAACTAAATCTTTAGGCCTAATTGATAAAATTTCTATTTAAACAAAAAACTCGATCCCTATACGTAGAGATCGAGTTTATATACAATTATATAAGCTTCCATAAACAAAATAAAAAACCATAGTAGTGGTTTTTTACTGCTATACACTACGTACCATCATACGCGTCCTGGGTATCGGTAGAATGCCGTCAAAGTTTAAGTGAGCTTTCAACTTTGCTTCTCGGAGAGGATTTTCATTATGGTCTTACCGTTGACTTTCAGCACTTCGTCAACTCTCTGTAGATAAGATAAACATAACTACTCTTTCTCGTCATCAAATTGTATATTAAATTATTGTCAATAATAACGAAGCAAATAATAAAAGTCAAACAGTTCTTGAATTGGTTTCTTTAGATTCATGCAAAAAGTTGCATCTACATTTTAGATACAACTTTTTGATACCATTACCTCACCTGAGCAAAGGCGACTAATGAACCTTGATCACAAGATGTAAAACCATTCTTTTCATAAAAATGCCTGACATCTGCCGCTTCTTCCGTTAATAACACTTTTTGCCGAATATGGTGATATTTTTCTAAAATCTGTTGCATAAGCTGGGTCGCAATTCCTTGATTTTGATAGGCATTCAATATTAGGATGTCTTGAATATAGAGAATGGTTAACCCATCCCCTACTACACGAACAAGTCCCACTAATTCCTCTCCATCCCAAGCTGTTAACACATCTAATGATTGAGTTATGGCAGTCTGTAAAACAGCTAAATCTTGTGTATACGCGTACCATTGCACATCATTATACAATGTCTCTAAATGTTCAATCTGAATGTTTTTCTCATATTTAAAATGTACGTTCATATATGCTTCCTCCTCAAATGTGTCTTAATTTGAAGAGTTAGTCCACAATTTATCCACGGTCTTATGCCTCCTTTTGGCGTTTAAATTCGGGGATCGTTGTTATTTCCTAAAGCTAGTTCCTTTAAGACAAGAAGACGTTAATCTTGACTTCATTTATTGGCAGCTACTTTTCCAAATACACTTTCAGCAATTTGGAGCATATGTTTAATTTTATTCCATTGTTCTTCTTCTGTTAAAACATTTCCCTCCTCTGAACTAGCAAATCCACATTGTGGACTTATGGCTAAGTTTTCTAAAGGAATGAATTGACTCGCTTCTATCATTCTTTCTTTTATGGCGAAAGATTCTTCCAATTCCGGAAATTTGGAAGTAATTAAGCCAAGGACAATTTCAACATCACGACGATTGATATGTTTTAATGGCTCGAAATCGCCACTACGTTCATCATCATATTCTAAAAAGAATGCATCATAATGTAATTGATCAAAGATGGGGGCGACATAATCGTAACCACCATTCGCATGCAGATGTTTTGAACGGAAGTTTCCACGGCACATATGAACAGTTATGATTAGATCTTCCGGTTTATCTTGTAAAACGTCATTTGTCGTTTTAATCATTAGATCTAAAATCTCCTCCTTACTTAGTCCTGTTGATTCCATCATACGTTTAGTAAAGGTCTGATCATTAAATGCCGTAAAAGTTGTGTCATCAAATTGTATATAACGACAACCAGCTTCATATAAAGCTTTCACTACCTCTCGATAAGCAACGCCTAAATCATGAAACATATCGACTGGATTTGGATAGATTTCTTTCTCTCTCTCATTAAAAGAACGGTACATAATCACACTTGGTGCTGGAATGGCAAACTTCGCAACTTGTGTTCCATCACCATACTTATCTACAGCTTTCTTCAAGAATTTAAAGTGTTCAATCATATAATGATCATGATTTTTAATTTTTCCTGTAATGACAATCGTAATTGGTTTTGGTTTATTCCCACCACCAAATGTTGCTTTTCTCTCATTTTTGATCATTTCAATCCCTTCAAAGCCGGAAAAGAAATCATGATGCCAAATAATGCGCCTGAACTCACCATCAGTGATCGTTTTTAAGCCTACCTCAATTTGTTTTTGTACAAGTTTTTCAATTTCACGATCTTCTACTTCCTTTAAAGTAGCTTTATCGATTTCCTCTTTTGCAAAAGCCGCTCTTGCTTGTTTAATAGGTTCCGTTCTTAATAAACTCCCTACATGGTCACCTTTCAAAGGTAATTTGTTTGCCATCAACATCCATTCTCCCTTCCTCTAAAGCAAAACTTAAAATTAATTATTTAAAAAGAATAGGAATTTCCGTACATGCCATTCTCCCAATTTGCTATAGATTAAGTATAACATTGGTCAGTCAATATCATTCAACACCTAAACTCTATACTTTGCTATAACTAAAAACTATAAAGCTTTTGTGAGTATGTTTACACTGATATAAAATTCATGGTATAAATTGAAGCTGGATTCCTTGATAAAAGAACTTGTTTAGACTACTGAGTGCATTCTAGACTCACTTTCTAGTCACTCCTACTACCTTCACTTTCAGCTCTATAATCTCTCCGGTAAATGATATTTACATATTTCGATTGGATTCGTGCATTTTTTTAATACAGCAATGGTTTTGGGATGAGGAGTTGCATAAATAAACGGATAATCTCTTTCTCCCAATTCTTTTCGGATGGGAAAAGCTACCTTTTCCCCCGTAATTGAAAATTGAGCATCAACTCCTTTTTTATTTCCACGTGCATCTAATCTCACCCATTTTTTCAGTGATCGTAAATAAATCGCATTCAGGGCATGAAGACAAAATCCATTCTCAGGTGTATCTAGTAACGTCAACCGTTGATAACAGAAACCAGCAGGAATTCCTTGGGAGCGCAATAAAGCAGCTAATAAATGTGATTTCGCATAACAAATCCCTTCTTTTTCAGCCAAAACCTCTGAGGCTTTGCATGTCACTTTTTCCCCCTGGACATCCCAAGAATGAGAAATTTCATCTCGAACAAATTCAAACGCGGTTTTAGCTTTTTCTATATCCGTTTGAGATAAGTGAAAAAGCTCATTCACTTTTGTACGAATAAGCTGATGAGAAAAATCAACTCCAGCTGTCTCCAATAAATAATCATCTAATTGTTCAGATTGGCAGATTAACTTCATGAACTGCACTCCTTAGATTGATTGTATAAATATAAATATATTTGTATTATTATACCTAAAATCATATGGTCTTTCTAGTGTTATAAATATTACATTTTACTAGATTGAGTCAATTTCATAATTGCTTAATAATGATCAATACACGAACGTTATTGTTAAAGGAGATTGAATTGTTAGTCAATGCACTTCCTTAACTTAGTTGATTGGTGCGGAAGGTGGCGACTCCTACCTGAAGCGTAAATCAACGTTGTTCGGATTTGAATGCTAAACTCTCTATTATGAAATTGATTCGATTGTTAAAAAGAAAATTTCTTGCTTTGTTTTGTAAACTTTTTGTACGTTCATACGTCTTATACACAAGGGGGTGGAATGTTGTCGGGGCAACAAGAAAATGAAGAGCTGAACAGTGAGCTGAATGTCGTGTATCGATATTTACTAAAAAAAGGGATTCCTCATACAGATGCTGAAGATGCGGTACAGGAAGCAGCATATAAATATTTGAGATTCTCCGATTCCATCCATGCCTCCAAAGTTCGCAGTTGGTTAATCCGTGTATCATTGAATTATTACTATGATCAATATCGGAAGAATAAGAAACATGTACTCCATTTTGAAGAAAAAATAGTTGACCAACAAAGAATAGAGGAACTTCCTGAACTTCTGATGATTCAGAAAGAACGCACAATGGAATTGAACACCTTGCTTTCGAAGCTCAGACCGCTTTTTTCAGAATTAATTTTTTTAAAGTATGAACTGGACTTATCTTATATCGAAATCGCGCAATTGCTTGGTATTAGTACAAGCTCCGTGAAAACAAATTTATTCCGAGCGAGGAGGAAATTTCTCAAACTCTACGAGGAGGGCCAGCATGAAGAATAAAAAGGATTCAGAAATTGATTTTGTGAGCAGTTCCTCTTTTCAAAAATCTATCAGGAAAACAAAATGGAAACAACTGATTTTATATACCTTTATTTCCATCATTACCTTAATTGTTTTTATTTTTTGTTTTTACTCTGGAACTCAATATTTAATTAATAAAAAGATAGACCACAATACAAGACAAAGCTTAGGACAGACCAAAGGTGCAGGCATTTCTAATCAAACGACAAGGTATTATTATAATACTTTGAATGCGATTGGCGAAACAACTTACTACAAAAAAATCGGGAACAGAAATTTTGTATGGAATACAGAGAGAAAGAAATACCCAGCTATCGGACGTGTGGAAGTATTAAGCCGGGGAAGTGGCATGACCGAAATAAACGAAATGGATATAGAGGCGCAGAGGGTTGTTCGCTATAATCAACTTAATAATGAGCGGATCGTCGATTTTTATTATCCTAGAGTAGAATATGATTACTTGCCAAATGAACTAGATATTGCGGTAGGATTGGATAAAAACAAATTAATTGAAGTCGCTTTATCTTTTAACAAATCAATGTCATCAAATGAACTAGCTGAAATATTAGGATATAAAAATGTGGATTGGTTGTGGACAGAGCAATATACAGAAAAGCAAATGAAGGAAATAAATAAATTGGATGGCGATTCGTTGAAAGTGAAAAATGGGGATAACGCCTCTGGTTTTTCGGTGACAGAGAAGTACCCATATGAAGAGAACCTGACCGGCGACACGACGATTAGTGGAGCTATCATTAGCGGAACTCCTCAAGATTTAGAAAGGTTTCAGAATCTGGATATTATTAGAGCCTCCGTGATTGGGGTCACTATCGACAAATATTAGTAAGTCTAATAAGGCTTATAAAAGGGAGCATTCTAATTTTTAGAGTGCTTCTCTTCATTTCTAAATAATCGTTTATTCTTTTTCACAATTTTCTTGCCTATCACTTTATCGATAAGTTCAACTTTATTTGTGTTGACCTTTCGAAATTTAAAAACCAGTGAATCCTCCAAAGAGAGGCGTGAGATAAGATATGATTTTAGTCATCCAATCGAAATATAAAATAATCCCCATTACGATCATTAAATAGCCCGCAATTTTTAAAATAATTCCGTTGTTATTTCTGATCCACTTTAGTTTCCCAACAAAAAATGAAAGAGCGAAGAAGGGTATGGAAAAACCTAGAGTATAGGCCGCCATATAAACTAAACCAGAACCTGGATTGGCTCCCGCTAGAAGAATCACTGACCAAGAATCGGTCCTGTACACGGTGTCCATCCAGCAGCAAACACTATTCCAATGAGAAAAGAGCCCAAAAAACCAGAAGGGCGATTTTTAAATTCCATTTTATGGTTGGACATAACCCAAGCCGGTTTTATAATTCCAGCAACCATCAATCCGAACACAATAATTAAAATCGCACCTATTTGTCTTATAAGGCTATTATATTCTTTGAAGAATTGCCCAATAGCGGAAGCGGTAAATCCTAAAGCAATAAAAACGACCGCAAACCCAAAAGGAAAAATAAGGTATGCAACATGCTTCTTCTTTGAAGCATAGCATTTTCATTCGTGATTTCTTTTACCGATACTCCTGTGATATAAGAAAGGAAAGCAGGATATAGAGGGAGAGTACAAGGTGAAATAAAACTAAGAAATCCCGCTCCCAATGTAAGAAATATATTAATATCATTCATCTGGATAAACCAACTCCTTGTTCATGCTAGTAACTTGTATGAGGAAAGCCTTCCTATGTTTGACCTTGTAAAATTGGCAGCGCATGCAAAATGGCCATTGCAAAGCCCAACTCGATTTTAAAATCCATATTATATTTTATGACAAAACAAATAATCAACCAAGAGAGTTATTCTATATAACCTAAAACAAATCCAGCGATATCTTGTTCTTTGATAACTCCCATTTTTCCTCTCATCCAATCATCGTCAATAAAATAATACTCATCACTGGCTAATTTTATTTGATCCATATTCGTGTCAAAATACTCTCTCATCCCATTGTTATTGTATTGATTCCTATCATCCATCATCTCAAAATAACGATCCTTCTCTAGGCCTAATCGATGAGCAAATCCGTAAAAAGTATCCAACTTTTTATCATTAATATACACTTGACCTTCAATAATTTTAATCTCTTCACTTGGCAAGGCAACAATTCTGGAGATGTCTTTTTCTTCATTGGTAGTATGAAAGAAAATAACATCCCCTCTAGAAATTTTATATCCATCAACTAGAGGTTCAATGACTAGTGGCTTTTCAATGTAATCGTGATTTCCTCTGTCCATATTATCGTAATGATGCTGATAGATAAACATTTCTGGGCTTATGGTTTCAATCGTGGCTATATTATTGGGTGTTGTATATTGATCTGTGATCGGCTCCAAAGACGTTTTGAAAGAGCACCCGACCAAAATCAATAATACACCAAAGGACAATCCAATGTGCTTCATCAAACCCTCCCCTTTGAATTTATTTTACCTGAATAACTGTAAAAGATTGCTTGTCTCCTTGTCGGTATTTCGAACATTTGGTTATCTTGAGTTCAAAATAAACTTGTTAGAAATTATCACAAAAAAAGTTCCAATCTTATTTGATTGGAACCTAAAATATTCCTCTACTTAGATCTTTGTATAGAGCTCTTCCTGAAACAGGTATTACTCATTTCTTAAGTAATCTGGCGTCCTTATCATGACCTTTTCCTGTTCTTGTACAAAGCCAAAGGCTTCATAAAATGTATGGGCATCTTTGGTGCCCAAGTAACCAAATAAATCCTTAAAATCATCATCATGAATAACTTCTTCAATCAATTTCTTGCCGATGCCTTGTCCTCTATACTTCTCATCAATAATTACATCACAAAGCCAATACATGACAGTCCAATCCGTAATAACACGGGCAAAACCAATTTGTTTATCGCCGTCATAAACTCCATAACAAACAGAGTTTTCGATAGATTTCTTAATCTTGTTCTTAGATCTTTTGCTTGCCCAATAACTATGTTGTAACCAACTATAAATGGTGTCCAATTCTAGTAAGGATTTATCTTTACTTATAACAAAATTATTCAGTCTGCTTCCCTTCTTCCTCTTTGAATGATTTTGTTATATAGTTCGCTACAATGCCTTACAATCCTCTTTTTAAAATCGATTATCTAAAAAGCTGATATTAACTCCTTCATTTCTAAAGGGAATGTAAGGTTGATTCCCTCCGACCCATGCTGAGCACGCTAAAAAGACATGTTCAAAAAACACATCTAAAAGATATTTACAACCCTAATATCCCTTGACGAGGAGTAACATCGAATGCATCTGCAAGTTCTTGTAACTGAGTATCGGTAATGGTTTGCTGCTTACCACCTTGTGCACAAACCATTGTGTATACTTCAGCCGCTTTTTCAGCTGTTTCAATCAGACCAAAAGTTTCGTCTAATGTAGTGCCGGCCCCGAATATTCCATGATGCGGCCAAAGTACAAGGCGGACCTCCTCCATTTTTTTAGCTGTAGCTTCTCCAATTGCATTCGTTCCAGGAACAATCCACGGAATGACCCCTAGACCTTCAGGGAAAACAACCAAACATTCAGTACACATTTCCCAAAGAGTTTTTGTTAATTCCTCTTCTTTTAAACTATGTGTAAAAGACATTGCAATTAGATTTGTTGTATGGCAGTGCATAATAACTCGGTGGTTTTTGTCAACTTCTAACCGCTTCATATGGTTCATGAGATGTGTTGGTAATTCGCTTGTCGCTTCCCCACCGTCTTCAAAGCCCCAAAGAATCTCATAACTTCTGCCATTTTCATGGATGCGAATTAGGCCTA
Organism: Lederbergia galactosidilytica; assembly: GCF_017873565.1. GTDB lineage: Bacteria > Bacillota > Bacilli > Bacillales > Bacillaceae_C > Lederbergia > Lederbergia galactosidilytica. The sequence goes on along the minus strand of NZ_JAGGKH010000021.1, from coordinate 15,834 downwards.
GGTTTTCAGAAGGATTCTTCTTAACATTCTTAAAATATTTTCCGGAACCCGTAACGATGAAATATCGTCCAGCAAGGGCTGATGCATCAAAGTTCATCGGTACAGTTCTTTTCACATTATCAACATTTAGATATGGAAGCACCTCATATTCATTTAATAAATAACTGATATTACCGCCATTACGTTCATCCCAACCTAAACGATATAAATTAGAAGTAGTATCCAACATCTCTTGCAAAAATGGTGCTGAATAAATCGTGTCTTTCATCATGGTCATACCCATGATAAATTCCTCCTTTAAAAAGTTATTTATATGGCAATTAGTTACAATATCTTCCTTACACCCTTATCTTAACTCGACCAACCACACAATTCAACAAAAACAAAGGTAATATAGTCTGTTTATTTTTGATTATTTATATTTTAGTCATAAATCACTTTGAATTTATTTGTTTTTCCATAAAAAATAAAGACGTTACTTTTGTTTGTTTTTGTTTAGTGATTGGAATACAGCCTGTATATTCTCTTTTCTAACTAATTTTCCTATGTTATGTAATGTGATTGTAACATTTGTAATTTTATGGTAAAATGGACTTAATTCTTCGGTGAAAACCAAGTAGCGGAGGGAATGATAATGATACCAACTTTAAAAAATACTCGACAGAGCCGATTCACACCAAGTATAAATCGTTTTTTAATCATAATAGGAACTATTACCATTGTGGCTGCCATCATACTTGCAGGGCTAAGCTATTATCAGGCAACTCGTTTCAACTCGAATATTGCTATTAATGATGTAAATGTAGGTGGGCTAACGGTTGAAAAGGCTATAAATAAATTAAAAGAATCCACATTAACCAACAAAGTTTATATAGATGGCAAACTTATTTTAGATGAGAATCCTACTAAAATGGCATTCTCGGATCAAGACATGTCTGAAGTAAAGAAATTATTAAAAAAACAGTGGACTTTTTTTCCTTCCTCAGAGGAACAAAATTATTCGTTGATGCCGAAAAAAACGGACGAGTTTCGTAGCAAAACATTGAGCAAACAATTAGAAGAGGAACTACAATCCATAAATGAGAACTTAAAGGCTCCCCAAGACGCAGGAGTTAAATTGGAAAATGGAAAAGTTGTCATCTCCAACAGTATCGCTGGAGAACAATATGATATTCCAGCTATATTACAAGATTATGAGAAACAGAAATATACGAGCGAGCTTTACCTGAAGCCGGCATTCTTAAAGCCTGTAGAATCAGATAATCCAATGATTAAGGAATTGGAGGGAAAGTATCAGGCTTTCCTAGAGCGAACCGTCGATTATACGGTACAGGATAAAGTGTATACCTTAAACGCAAGTGAATTAATTAAAGATGCTACTATTTCGCATGATGATGAAGTAACAATCACCGCAAGTAGTATTAAGGACAAGATCGCTGAAATTAATCAGGCTCAATCCACTTTAAATAAAAATATAGATTTTAAGACGCATTCAGGCAAGGTTATTTCCGTAAAAGCACAAGGCTATGGATGGGCATTAGATGTTGAAAAAGAAGTAGCAATCGTTCAAAAGGCTTTTGAAAAAGGAGAAAAATCCGTTTCGGCCGCTAATATTTACGGACATGGGTGGACAAATGAAGGGATTGGCTATGAAACTACCAAGAATAACGGTATTGGGGATACGTATGCTGAAATTTCCATTGCAGAACAGCGTATTTGGATTTACAGAAATGGAAAATTAGTCGTCACAACAGATGTAGTGACAGGCAAACATAGTACCGGCGAAGATACATCTCCTGGAGTTTGGTATATTCTCTACAAACGAACCCCATACACACTAAAAGGCAGTGCTGTAGGTAAGCCCGATTACGAAATTGATGTGAAGTACTGGGCCCCATTTACAAACAGCGGGCAAGGTTTTCACGATGCTAGTTGGCGGAAAAACTGGGAGAAAACAGCCTATCTCAAAGATGGTTCAGGCGGTTGTGTCAATACACCTCCAAGCATAATGAAAAAAGTGTATGATAATCTCAACACGTACGACCCTGTTATTGTTTATTAAAAAGGACGGTTTTTGGATTTCCTAACAAGGAAGTTCAAAGCCGTCTTTTTATAATTGGAGCTATCGGATTTGTTTAATATTTAGTCATGGCTAGTTCTTCTGTAATCAGCAGCTTTATTAATCATCATGAATGGCCATTGTAAACCCTACATCCCATTTCTCAAGCTGATTATTTCACTGCCTTCCAAATCGTCCATCGATCTTTTTCTATGATGTTATCGGTTGTTGCCAGTGAGGCATCTATATGGTTGATTAATACCTGCAATTCTTTATCATCTAATTCATGTAAAATACTTCTTCCTGTTCGTTCCCTTAGATCATTTAGTAATTGTTTTTTCGTATCATACACTTTTCTGATTTCCCATAACTTAACTTCTTCGATGTCTTTAAATCCAGTTTCTTTCAGCGTTTCAATGACAATTTGACTATGATGTCTGCGATTTGTCTCTTTTTCAACTAATCTTGGGAAAAGATCAAAGAAATATCCTCTGATATGGCTTTCGTCGCCTGCTAATAAACAATCCTCAGGGGTACGATCTTGAACAATATAAAAACCTCCATCTTCCAACACTCTATATGCTTCTTTATAACAAGCTTCTAAATCCTCAAAATGATGGATCAAAGCTCTTTCGAGTAATAAGTGAAAACTACTACTATCTAATCCAGTATCAAAAGCACTCCCAAGCTGGAACGAGATGTTCTTATATTCTTTACAGTTTTCTTTTGCCCCTGCAAGAATGGTCTTGGAAAAATCAACTCCAGTAACTGAAGTCACTCCCATATCTGATAACGCCTTCGAATAAATGCCTCCACCACAGCCAATATCTAAAGCGCTAGATATATTTTCGATCGGTACAAGGTTGTTTATTGCTTCAACCCATGAATGATCAGCTTTTCGGGTTGTATAAGTTCTACTATTTTTCTCGCTATGAAAATCAATCCCCATTTTACATTCCTCCTCTCATTCTATTCTGGTTCAAAGCCTATATTTCTTTGCTCATATTGGCAAATCTAGGACCTGGATAAAAGCCTACTTTTCTATAAAGGGCTTCGGCATGATTACCAACCGTAACGCAAAGTTTCACGACCTGTGTGTGCTCACTAGCACTTGCTCTTATATACTTGAGCATATATTCAGCAAGTCGCTTGTTGCGGTGCTTAGGGACGACACACATATCACCGATCTCGGCAAATCCCAATGGCATATTTTTACTGATGCCAGCAATACAAAGCCCAGCAATTTCCTTCTCTTCATCAAGTAGAACAATGGAAAGATTCCTATATTTATAGACTTTTAGCAGATATTCCACATCCTTTAGGACTTCATCCTCATCTGGGGTGCCGTAGACTTTATAGTCAATGCCTCCCTTGTATCCTTCCATCATCACCTTGGCAATTTTTTACGATCTAGCTCTTCATTTAGATTTTGCAAAGAGAAGCCAGCAGGCAACTTCGCTGTGATGCTTGCATCGGCTGGACAGCACATTACCTGTCGAGTGACATCTATGCTATATCCTAATGTTAGCAAAATATCGATATCTTTCTGCAATACCCCATTAACATGACGAATCTCATCACAACAGCTAGATAGCGCCTTCCAAAACACCGTTCTGTCCGAAAAAGGTGCGACCAAAAATGGAAACATAACCGTCTGATTATTAATAATCGCACCGCCTATTTTTTCATTATTATACATGAGCCAAAAACATTGATCCGTAAACGTAGTATCGTTTAGTCGAGTATTCCAGTCATACCACATTTCCATATCCGCATCGGCGTAAATGACTTGATACACAGCAAACAAGTCTTTTTCAGCCTGTTCTAATTTATAATTTGACATATACAAGCTCCTATTCTGAAAGGAAATTTAACATATCGTTCCTTAACATCTCTTTTTACCAACACGGATAAACTGTATAGAACTATTTCCGTTTTTTTGCTTTTCCCAAACAAATCCTCCAGCACAAAAAAGATTATCAGAGTTATAACAAATAAAGTATGCTAACATCATTAGAGAGTAAGCTATAATAAGGTAAAGTTAAAAACAAAAGGACGAATATTGTAGCCATTATTCGAAGAATTAATAACTTTCCTTTATAATATTCACGCATCAAAAAACCTCTCTTCTTCAACGTATATTTATTGCACTCCATAATCTGACCCGGATTTGATCAAGAATGAGCACAAGCCTTCCTTTCATTTTTGCTTCCAATCTGATTTACATAGCATGTAGTGATTGTATCGTTCCTTATCAATCGTCCATTGAGACAGATAAGTAAAAGCACATTTTTGAATCACTTTATTGGATGATCGATTGTGAATCAATGCAATTGCATTAAGGCTTTCTACATTTGTATGTGCAAACAAATAATCAATTAATCCTTTTGCCGCTTTCGTAGCATATCCTTTCTTTTGATGTTGACTTGAAACAGCATACATAATTTCTCGATTCGGTGGAGGTAGCTCATCTTTCATCCCCGTACAGCAGCCAATACATTCATCTGTTTCCTTTATAAACACGCCGAGTTTTAAAAAATGTCCTTCTATGTTTGCTGTTTTTGCCGCCTGAAGAAATGCTTGATTCGCTGGTATTTCATATTGGGTCATCCACTCAACTCTCTGTTCTTTTGTTGATTTCCAGTCTGGCAAGAATTGAGATATTTCAGGCTGATTGGATATTCTGTATATATTTTCCGCGTCCTCCATTCGAAACTCTTGGAGATAAAGATCTCCACAATCGATTCTAAATATGGTTTCAGTTCTTTTTTCTTCCATCAGTTTTCTCTTTATAGGGAATTTTTAAGACCTCTTCCTCAATCCCCTTAAACATATCATAGCTCCCTCCGACTTGTTCGAGCATATAACCGATTGAATATCGTTTTCAGGATAATAAGCAGAATGAAAACTAACACCTGGATCATAGCCCATTATATGATATTTCAATATGGAATCTCAATTTTTCTCTATCCAGACTCCATAGCCATAAAAGCTATTCTCATCGTCACTGTAGATATGGGGAGTAAGCAATTTACACGTATAGTCTTCACTTAACAGTTGATGATTGAAAAGTGCCTTCCATAAATTTGCCATATCCTTAACAGTCACAACTGCTCCCCCATCAGACCCACCCTTTACCGGCATTGAGTAAATATTTGTTTTCCAACTACCGTCAGAAAAATCTAGATATCCAAGTGCTGTCCTCGGAGGGAGAGAATCAAATTCAAAATAACCCGAATCAACCATACCAGCTTTCTTAAAAATATTATGCTCGATATAATCGGCAAATTTTTGCTCACTGACCTGTTCGACAATCAACCCTAACAAAATATATCCGGCATTGTTGTAATTAAATCTTTCCCCTACCTTTAATTTCATAGGCTGATTTTGAAACAGCGGAAGAAAGTCTTGTAAACTCCTTATTTGATACATTGGAGTTTGAATCCACAACTCTTCAAAATCATCCATCACTTCCTCATCGAAGTAGTCTGGGATGCCCGATGTGTGTGTTAAAAGATGATGGACAGTGACCTCTTCAGAAAAATGAGGAAAGGAAAAGCTTAGACACTCTTTTAATCTTGTATCAAAAGATAGTTTGTCAGCTTCAACAAGTTGACAAATGGCAATAGCCGTAAAAAGTTTACATCCAGAAGCGATGCCAAAACGTGTACTTGCCTAATTTTCAATTTGTTCGGAACGGTTTGCGAATCCATAACTTGTCTGCGCCAAAGCTTCATTGTTTTGTTGAACAAGCACCGTCCCAGAAAAATGACTTTCATCTTGAATTGCATTTAAGCGCTTTATAATATCGAGATTCACTTGAAATTCCCTCCATCGTCCATACTTTCAACATACAAAGATTAAATTGTGTTTATATTTTTCCAACCATAAATGAGTGAATCCAGCTGTTTCCCGGAAATTTCCAACTCATCTGTGCCAATCTTTTCCGCCCCGAGAGACTCGTAGAAGAGTCGGGAATTATTTTCTGCTAACACTTGCACAGTCATAGAAAAGATTTTCTTCTGTTTTAAATCTTCGACAACAGCCTCCACTAGCAATCTCCCTATTCCTTTTCCCTGGTATTCTTCCAGGATATAAATGGCATATAACTCTCCTTCAAAATCAGGGTACTTGCCTGTCCGTTCTTTCCCGCCACCTGCAAAACCAACAACTTCGCCATCATTTGTTTCGGCAATGAATACAGTCGTTTGGGGAATGATATCTTTCCATTTTTCTTCTCTGGCCTCATACGTCATATTGCTTAAATACTCATCCGGCACAATATCCTTATAGGTCGTTTCCCAACTATCAACCTGTACTTTTGCGATGCCTTTCGCATCCGTTTGCTTCGCCTGTCTAATCTTCATGTCGCACCCCATTCAATCCGATAAAATTTCATCCTTTATCATATTTACTTGCTCTACCACATGGCCAATATTGCCTTCACCTGCATATTTGCTCATATCAAAAAAATCTTGATTCAAATCAGACCAATATAATTCATTTTCATCCCCAGAAACCTGGAGTTCCTCCTTCAATCTGCCAACATAAACTTCCACATAGCAATCATGAAAATAGTAGGTAAAATCCATGAACATGATGCAGTGTCACATCTGCTTTTGAAATGCTCGTTTCTTCAAACAATTCCCGATACGCAGCTTCCATACCAGTTTCTCCGTCCTCGATTTTCCCACCGACAAAATTACACAAGCCTTTGTACGGCTCCCGTAATCGCTTGCACATTAATAAAGATTTCATATCGTTTCTATAAATCATTAGAACATTATATCCTTGCATTGTAACCTCCATATAAGAAGCATTCTTTTTATGTATCAGAGTTTCGTCCAAATCGCCTTCGTATAGGCAATTTTCATTCCGGCTCTTTCCATATTTCTGAGACTACCGCTACCATAGGCTGTTTGCCCGACAATCATATGACAGTGGTTTTGTAGGGCATATTGTAACCGTTTTTCTATCAGTGCACTGTGCACGCCTTTATTTCTATATTCCGGAATGGTTGCAGATGCAGCAAGTGTCGCTATACCGTCCTTTTCAAACAAAACACCTATACCGGCAGGCTCCCCTTTCACACTTGCTAGATAAAAGGTCCATTGCTTATTTTGATGTAATACTTGATTATTTTGCGCCGCAAATTCGCTTAATGAAGCTGGCATGTTAAATCCTTTCGTATAAATCTGCCCGAAAATGGCAAATTCATCATACTCGAATTCGCGGATCGAAATGTCCTGCGCCTCGCTCAAAGTGAAATCATCTGACAATGAACCATAAAGTGCCGTACGGAAGCCACGTTGAAAATAGCCTCTCTCTGAGAGCAACTTAAATAGCTCAGCAGAACAATGAGCAGGAGTGATTTCTAAGTTGGCTGGTATCCCCCTTTCATGATAAAAATCTAAAATGCCATCAATCTCATTCAGATTATTCCCACTCATCCCCTTCACATTATTGAATGAGGGACCCGGAATATTCTTTACATAAAAGGCCGTAGCATCACCAAATTTTTTTATTTCCACCCCCATCGGGTTACCTTCTATTTTCTGAACACCTGTCAATCTAGATTCCAAAAGTTCGATTTCTGATTGCTCGATTCTACGTGCAAGCTCTTCCGTCAAAATAAGCGACATTGGTCACACCCCTATATTCATTTTTGTTGAAAAGAAAGGTTTTTAAATTGATTAGGCAAGTTCATTAATCCCACACGAAACCTTATGCCCGTCTCCCGATCTATTAAAATAAGTGCATTCCACAACACACAAATATGTTCAAAGAATTTCACTTGCATAGATTCTTGATTGGCTTCCCCACGGATGATAGCCATCCCCTATATAATTGAATCCGTATTTTTCATAGTAGTCAGTATGGTCCGTACACAGATAAACTCGATTGAACCCTGCTCTTTCAGAATCTGCTTTAGCACGTAAAATAAGTTTTTCCCCTAAAGATCGACCGCGATAGTCTTCATCAATATAAAGGGCACATAGCCATGGCCATAAATCCATACGGCTAATAAAGTCATTGCTAATTAGACCTGCACACCCAATGATCTCATTTGATTGCTCCATTAAGTACCAAATAGGAAGGGGGCTATCTGTTGTGATGCTATGTGTAATCGAATCCTCATAAACTTTCATACTATTTTCGTCTGCCCATTTGCTTTGAAAATATTTTATAGCTTGTTCTTTATATTCCGGATGTTCTCTAAGACTAATAATGTTCATACGTACCTTCTCCAGTCTTTAATTATCGTATAAATCATGAACATATTTATTTAATTTAGCAACTAATTCAAAATCGTTTGTTTGACTAAATTTCATTCTCTTCTTTGTAAAAATTTTCCTACAATAAAATACTAACATAAAATTCTACCTATATAACTAAAACGCAAAAATTAAGACGTTTTAGCATAAATAGATTTTGTCATTAAACAAAGACCAAGGGATTTTTCTTACGGATCTATCGACCATTATTTAATTCTCAGACCAATGGGAGATTGTTCATAACTTTGTAGGGGAACAATTTCACTCAAATTGTTCCCCTACAAACCCCAGCATCTTTTTCATATTTTTTTGAGCATAGTGTTGATCGAATGTTACTTCATAACCGTGAGGTAAGGTTGCTACCTTTTTCTCATAATAATTAAATTGATGCTCAATCCCGAGTGCAGCTAATTTTTTATCAAAGGCGCTTGCTTGTTTATAAAAGGAGGCCGTGTTTCCGTCGGAAATGAAAACTGGTGGATAATTATTGGTCACATTTTTTACCAAGTCAGCTTGCTTGGCGTATTGATTGGTTTCATAGTCATTGCCCCAATAAGCCCGTCCGTAAATGGACCATAGATAATCTTTTAACCAACTGTCTTTCGATTGGGCAAATTTTGTAGGTTCGAATAAGGCTGAGTTAAATATAATGCCTTTTATCGAATCTACCGCCAGGACAGATGGTATTTTCATCTCCTGGGCATAGTCCTGATCTGTCTGGATCATGGCAAATTGTCCTATAATATGTCCACCTGCTGAACTTCCACCCAAAATAACCTTTTCCATATCTAAACCATATTCATTTGCATGTGTTTTTAAAAATGTGATCGCTTCGCTGATTTGCGACATTGGTGTTGGGTAAGCATATTCAGGGGCAAAGGCATAATTGATCGATACGACATTATATCCAGCATTTGTAAATGAGGTGTAATAATCAAACTCAGAACGACCAGCTTTGTCCTCCTCTACCTTATCTCCTGTCACAAATCCACCCCCATGAATAAAAATATACGTCGGTCTTACAGTGGTACGATCATGATGAGAGATATAAATATCTAAGAAACTATTGGGATATTTCGTTCCATACTGAATATCATTGATGTACAATGTTCCATCTTTCATCACAGTCTCTGTTGACTTCTTCTCAGGGTGATAGGAATTGGTTTGATCAAAGAATAAGTGAATCCCAAGTTTCGGGCTAACGGCTAGCAGCATTATGAATCCAACAATGGCAACCATAAGAACACCTGCGATTGCTCCTAGCGATTTCACGCCTATCATAAAAATTTTATATCTTTTCGCCTGTTGCCCCTTTTGTGTCTGAGCCCTCCTTGCACTATTCATAGAAAAAACAAGTAATAAGAATCCCATGATAATCGCAGCAAAGGCATTTACACATAATAGGATGTAATGGTAGTGTAGCAAGAATACAAGTTCTAGTAAGATCACAATGGTTCCGCTAGATGCTAACCAAGTGATAAATTTGGTGTTCCCTCTCTTCATAAGGGAAAGTGTTAATTGACTAACAAACAGAATTAAAATAAAGATATGTAAAATTTTCGTAAAATTAACAAGCACTAAAGAGGCTGTACCTAGTATCAACATCCCTAAACCTAACATCCCCCATAAAAAAGGATAAGTGAACTTCTTTTTCATATACATTTCTCCTTCTCACTTAAGAAAAGCGCAAGAGCCCCGAATAGCAACGCACAAACTTTTAGGAGCCTAAAAAGAGACACAGTGAGCGAAATTACGCAAGCTAATGTTGATTTACACATATAGGTGTCGAAAGCTTGCTAGATGCTAGGCACTAGAGCTCACATTAGTCAAAATTAAAACTTTAACAGATTTCCGAAAGAAGTCTCCATCTTCAATCGTGTGCAGGGCATAGCCCAACGATTAGGTGGAGATGCATTTCGGTTGGCGTAAGCGATAATTACATACTATTCATAAAAATATGATGTAATAATTTCAAGTGTTCTTTGATAACTGGATATATAGGGTTGCGCAGAATCAAATACACGAAAACCAAGTTGTCCTTCTGTGCGTAAAATATCCAAGGTAACGAAAGAACCTCTGAAACTGTCGGACATCTACCGCTGGAACAGCGGGAAGCAAGGCTCAGGGAGATGGAAGGTTGCTTTCATCATGGAACTGAGAAGCTCCCACTTCAAATTATCATTAGAAAATTAAGTGGTGAGTAGTTCACAATACTATTCCCTGATCCACTTCTGGAATAACATTCAGAAAATGAAGTCAGGGAAATAAGAATAAAACATAGATTTTGTTTAATTTCGACTCATATTTAAGCTAAAAAGGCTAAGTGTTACATACAATCCGAAGTTAATGAACAGAATCAGATTAGCCAAAATAATACCTGTCATCCCAATTGTTTTAAATGCACTTTTACGACAAGACACGAAATCCTAATAGGATGTTAGGTGGATATAATATGGAATGCCTTATTCCTAAAGCCTAGATCCAACTCGAGTTTGACTGCGAGGTTTTTCAAAGATGATTGAAGAGCGATACTATCGACTTCTTTTAGCCAGGTAAGCCCTCTTTTTAATTGGGGTAATTGAGTTGAACAAGAACCGTAAGTTAATCCTTTTCCTGTTTCCCTGTAGGCTGTATTCCATTGATCCAAGAAATAATTGAAGACAAAACGGCTACATCCGATCGTTTTCGCAATCATAATTTCTGTCCTTTATTTGGATAAAGACGGAATTTATACGCTTTATGAACAAGCATGACATTCACCTCACTCAATTAGGAATATACGTTCGTTCTTTTAGCTACCGCCAACCGCCATTCATCCCCCACCTACTCATTGAGCTGTGCTCTTCACATTCCTAGAGGTGGGGGTTTTCTGTCGGGAAATGATAAAGCCAATACATAGAAAACAGACCGTTTTTTCTTCATGTTAAAATAGTGTAAGTGTAAAATAGAGACCTACTAATGTGATAAACAAGATTGGTATAGTGAGAATAATTCCCGTTTTAAAGTATGTTCCCCAAGAAATTTTAACCCCTTTTTGTGATAAAACGTGAAGCCATAAGAGAGTTGCCAGAGAGCCGATCGGCGTAATTTTCGGGCCTAAATCGGAGCCAATCACATTAGCATAGATCAGCGCCTCACGTGTGACACCAGAAGTTTGCGTCTCCGCAATGGCTAGGGCATCAATCATGACTGTCGGCATATTGTTCATAATTGAAGATAAAATCGCTGCAATAAAGCCCATGACAATCGTAGCAACAAATAATCCTTGTTCTGCACTTGTTTGGATGATATGCGCTAGTAATTCAGTTAAGCCAGCGTTTCTTAATCCAAATATCACCACATACATCCCGATCGAGAAAAACACAATATTCCAAGGTGCACCTTTTATCACAGCTTTTGTATTCACAACAGCACTTTTTTTAGCCATCAGAATAAAGAAAATCGCAATGATTCCCGCAACAATGGATACAGGGAGATGGATAAATTCACTGACAAAGTACCCGATCACAAGTAACCCCAGAACATACCAGGACAGTCGGAACATTTTTATATCCGTAATCGCTTCATCCGGCTTTTTCAAATGTGAAACATCATATGTTCTTGGAATGCTTTTTCGAAAGTAAATCAGTAAGACAATTATTGTCGCCAATAGTGAAAAGAGATTCGGGATTACCATACGAAGCGCATATTCTACGAATCCGATCTTAAAAAAATCAGCTGAAACAATATTGACTAAGTTACTGACTACAAATGGTAATGAGGTCGTATCGGCAATAAATCCACTCGCCATGATAAACGGAAAAACCATTTTTTCCTGAAAATTTAAGTTCCGAACCATCGCTAATACAATCGGAGTTAAAATAAGGGCCGCTCCATCATTCGCAAAGAATGCCGCAACAATCGCTCCCAAAATACTGACATAGATAAACATCTTTATACCATGCCCCTTTGCAGCTCTTGCCATATGAAGCGATGCCCATTCAAAAAATCCAATCTTATCGAGGATCAAGGAAATAAGGATAATTGCTACAAAAGCTAATGTCGCATTCCACACTATTTTGGTTACTTCTATAACATCATAAAAATCCACGACACCGACTAATAAAGCAATGATTGCTCCGCCACATGCCGACCAACCGATCGATAAACCTTTTGGTTGCCATATGACCAATACTAATGTGATCAAAAAAATAAATATAGCGAGTAAAACTGATAATGACAACTGACTACCTCCAAACTTAACAACATGTAGTGCGTGTTCCTTTTGCTTCTAGTTCCTGTAATAAGTGATCTTGACTAGCTACTTGAGCAAGGATATTCCTAACAAAAGGATAATACTCATTACCTTTATTAATCGAATAAAAAATCCATTGTCCTCTTCGCTCTTCTTTTACCAATTGGATGTCTCGTAATTTCCGCAAATGCTGACTAATCGATGGCTGACTCACTTTAAAAATTTCTACAAGCTCACAAACACAACAGTCATGTTGAGCCAAAATTTTCACTATTGTTAAACGAGTTTTATCTCCTAATAATTTTAAAATCGTAGTAGCCTGCTCCAACTCCACAACTAATTTTTCTATCTAAAACACCTCCTATCCAGGATATAATCATATAATAATTTGCTTATATATGTAAATAAGAATACTTAGCTTCTTTTTAGTAAAATTGTTTGCTTAATTAATTTCTTTAGACATGCCTTCTTCACAATAGCTCGTCTACCAGCTCGAATGACTTGAACTCTTTTAATTTGCTCCTAGAAGCTTAAAGCAGATTTTCCTACTTAACAGTAAAAAGCTGGCCGAGTCCCGCGGCCAGCTCTGCTTTCTAGTTATTGGTTCCCTTTTTTCACCCATTCTGCCACTGTTACAGTGCGTTTAGCTTGATGTTTCACGGCAGCTTCCACATCTTCAATCATTTTTCCATCTTGGCCAACTGTTACACTTGTTCCATATGGATTTCCTCCAGCAGCGAATAATACAGGATCCGTATAGCCAGGAGTAGCGATAATCGCACCCCAGTGCATCATTGAAGTGTATAGGGATAACAATGTCGCTTCTTGTCCCCCATGTGGATTTTGCGCAGATGTCATCGCACTTACGACTTTATTGACTGTTTTGCCACTTGCCCAGAGTCCACCTTGGATATCAAGAAATTGTTTCATTTGTGAAGGCATGTTTCCAAAACGAGTAGGCACACTGAAAATAATCGCATCTGCCCATTCAAGATCAGCTGATGTTGCAACTGGAACATCTTTCGTTGCATCCACAGTTGCTTTCCAGCCTTCATTTCCTGCAATAACAGATTCAGGGGCTAGTTCTTCTACTTTTAATACTTTCACTTCAGCGCCTGCTGCTTTTGCTTCTTCTTCTGCCCATTTTGCTAATTGGTAGTTTGTGCCACCCATACTATAAAAAATAACTGCTAATTTCACGTTTGACATATTTTCCATCTCCTTTGGTTTTCTTCCAAATAATTTATCTAAAAAACCCATGTAAAGCACCGTCTCTTTCTATTTTCATTTTTAGAATCCTTTAAAATCACCCCATCATTTATCATTGTTTACCTCTTTCTTATGCCCATTGTTAAAGATTTTTATTATACTTCAATTTCATAAATCTCTAACTTGAGGTATTTTCATTGATAAATGGATCATTCTCCTAAGGTGAGACCGGGATATTCGTTTTAGTAACGATGAGCGCTGCACATAATTGGTCTAGAAGTTAAACTTGCCCACCGTTAGTGAAATCCCAGTCTAAAAAAATGTTCTATCCACAAAGTAATTCGTTATATAGTTAAATACCATTCCCGAGCGGCATCAACCTCTGTTGATGTCAGTTGATGACCTCTATTTTCCCAATGCAAGTGAACATTGGCCCCTGCCTGTTCCAATAAAGCTTGCAGTTCCTGCGATTCTTTTGATGGGCAAATCGGATCATTTGTCCCCGCCCCGATAAATACTGGAGTACCATTTAAATCTGGAAGTTCAATTCCTCTCCTTGGCACCATTGGATGATGCAAGATTGCTCCTTTTAATGCCTGCTGATAGTGGAATAACAAGCTCGCCGCAATATTGGCCCCATTGGAATAACCTACAGCGATGACTTGCTTACGATCAAAATTATATTTCTCAGCAGCTTCATCAAGAAATTCGTTCAATTCCTTGGTTCTGAATATAAGATCTTCCTCATCAAATACTCCTTCTGCTAATCTTTTGAAGAATCGTGGCATACCGTTTTCTAGCACATTCCCTCTTACACTTAATACATTGGCGTTAGGGTCGATGATTTCGGCTAGAGGTAGTAAATCTTGTTCTGTTCCCCCAGTTCCATGTAATAAAAGCAAAGTAGGTTTGGTTGGATCATTTCCTTTTCGAAATAAATGTTTCAAATTTATATCCCCTTTCGGATTCATTAGTCCTCATATTCCTTTACAAATTCCTTCGTACTTCTTACCGTATCAATCGGACGCACGAGACCTTCAATTTCTTCTCGTTTTTCTTCAAAGAATGGTGGTAAAGAGAGTTTTTCTCCTAGTGTTTCATATGGTTCATCACCCATAAAACCAGGACCGTCAGTCGCTAACTCGAATAAAATTTGTGGTGCTACATTTGTATATAAGGATCCAAAATAATATCTTTCCACATATCCAGAGTTTGGAAAATTAAATGCTTGCAAGCGTTTCTGCCATTCCTCTAATTCCGCGCGATCCTCCACACGAAATGCAACATGGTGAACCGTGCCAAAGCCTTGACGTGCTTGCGGTAAAATTGCATTATATTCGACGATCACTTGTGCACCATTTCCACCTTCACCTACCTCAAACAAGTAGTAAGATCCTTCTTGCGCAACTTCTTTAAATAACAGAACCTTTTCCAGCATTTCTTTGAAATAATCAATATAACCAACACGGACAAAAATTGGTCCTAATCCTGTTATTGCATATTCCAATGGAATTGGTCCTTTTTGCCAAGGAATCCCCGCAGGAACACCATGATTCTGTTCATCTGAGATAAGTTGATAAGCTTGCTCATCGAAGTCGACAAAGGAAAGCGTCTTTTTTCCGAATTGCTCAGTAATTCCCTTATGTTTAATTCCAAGTCGATCAAAGCGTTTCACCCAATACTCCAATGCTTTGTCACTCGGAACACGAAAAGACGTTTTGGCAATTTCATTCGTTCCGTGAACACCTTTCGGAATACCTGGGAAATCAAAGAATGTCATATCTGTCCCTGGTCCTCCTACATCATCGGCGAAAAACAAATGATATGTTTGAATATCATCTTGGTTCACAGTTTTTTTCACTAATCGAACACCTAGAACGGTTGTGAAAAATTCATATATTTTTTCTGCACTGCTCGTAATTGCGGTGACATGGTGAATTCCTTTTAAGCTATTCATGTTTCTTCCTCCTTCAATAAACTTAAGTTTTCTCTCGAATACTCTCTCATTCTCAAAATTTCATAGATGTTTAATTTACGCCCAATAGCTGTCACACCTT
>NZ_JAGGKH010000020.1 GCF_017873565.1 Lederbergia galactosidilytica | reverse complement strand
ATACTTAAGTTATTGAACCGCCGTATACGAGAACCGTATGTACGGTGGTGTGAGAGGTCGGCTAATCAATTAATGATTAGCCTCCTACTCGATTTATAAGAAAATATGAGGGAGGAACTTCAAAATGGAAGAAAAAATATCAATTGGATTAGAATGGTTTTTAAACCCTGACCATATTCCTTTAATTATTGGAATGGAAAAGGGGTGGTTTAAGAAAGAAAATATTAGCATTAATATGGTGGAGCCAGAGGAACATTTTGATGCTATAAATGAGATTAAAAAGGGAAACATGGATATTGCTATCACTGAGCCTCTCCATCTTGTTGAAGACCGTGCAAACGATGAATCTGTAATTGGATTTTCCCGGTTCTTACATACAAATGGTGGAGTAATGTATGTTAAAGAGAAAGGAATTACCCGTCCCAAAGATTTAATTGGCAAGAGAATTCAATATCCAGGTGCTCCAGGATTAGGTGGTCTTGCAATTGTTAAAACAATGGTCGAATCTGATGGTGGTGTATGTAAACTAGAGGATTTTATCCCTGTTAACAATGGTTTTTATCATAGTGACGCTTTACTAGAGAACAAAGCTGATGCTGCCACACTTATTTTTCAAAACTTTGAAATCATAGAAGCGAAGCACAAAGGGTTGGATGTTGAGTACTTTGCACTAAAGGATTGGGGTATCCCTGACTTTTGCCAGTTGATTTTTATTACTTCCCCAAAAATACTTCGCGACCGCAAGTCTGCTATTGCGCGATTTTTAAAAGTTATTCGCCAGGCCATTGACTTTATTTATGAAAAGCCTGCAGAAGCAAAAGATATTTATAATGCGTTCACCAATATGGATAAAGCTGACCCGCTTTCCAATAAAATTACAGACGCCACACTACCTTGCTTCACATATGACTTTTCAATGGCATACGAATATTACGATGATTTACAAATTTGGCTAAAAAAATCTGGAAAAATCAACAAAATAATAGATCCTAAAAAATATTGGACAAATGAACTTTCTCAGTAGAATGAATATACATCCATTTTGAAAAATTAATCAAAATGGATGTATTTCTAGTAAAGCCCTCTGAAAACCTGTATTACTCTCTACTTAAAAGTCGTAATTTTTATAGATTATTCATCCTCTTCAATCGTGGCAACTATCCCTTTTATATTCATTATCCTTTCTATTTCTTCTGCATTTCGCGGATAAATTACACACCATTCTTCATGACTGCTTGTTGCCAGCCAAACTTCATCATTTTTAAAAAAGTATAAATCCTCTGGATGCTTAGACATTTCCCATTATTTATCACTTTAGAAAAATACATATAATCATTTGATATTATCTTAAACCTATCCTTAAAATAGTCCCTCACCACTCCAGTACCTGCAAAAAGATCTGCAAAGGTGTCACCTTGTATATCATATTTTTTTATTACATCATCTATAAAATCTAATAACTTTGATTTATTACCTAAATACCTCAACAATTTCACCTTCTAATAATTCATAAAATAAATTCAATCATTTGTTTTCTTTCTATTATCTGCTGGTTTTACTGCCATAGATGGTATAACCCAAACCATCCCCACTTTCATCGCGCCTTTAATTCTTCCTTCACTACATAATGTTTGAACCCTTCTTTTGGATATTCCCCATTTTTCCGCTGCTTCTTTTGCAGAAATATAATCCATATAAAAAATTCCTTTCAAATTAAGTTAATATCATTAGATTCCCAATCGCAAACAATATTAATTGTTATATAGACAAAATTAATTTTATCTATCCTATCAACTCCCCTACCCAAATAAAAATAAGATTCCCCAGCTTGGACATTCTCCAATTTCACTGGAAAACCTTATTCTATCAACACTTCAACCGTTCCTATTCATCCACCTGTACAACAAAAAATATCTCTTGATTTTTCCTACCCCTCAAACCCGCATTCCTTCGTTCCAGTTAAAATTAAGTTTTGCCGCCGAACCCCCATTCTAACACTTTTTCGGTTCAAAATGACCGTTTCACACCTCTTTCCTCCTGTTTTTTCACCTTTTTTTCGAAGTTAAAATTAAGTTTTGCCATTATGGAGGAGAGAGAAAACCGGGAAAATATAGGACCGATAAGGGATTGGGCATGAAAAGACCCCGAGTTCGCAAATGATTATTTTAACGAAATCAGGGGCGGATTAGCACATGTTTATTTTGTTTCGGTGATGTTTATTTTAGTTAGACAGATCTCAGTTCCAGCTTTGCCACACACTCCACATGATTTGTCATTGGAAACATGTCTACCGGCTGGACTTCTAATGTCTTATAGCCTCCATCTTCCAAAATGCGCAAGTCCCTCGCAAGTGTTGCAGGATTACAGGATACATAGACCATCTTTTTCGGTTTCATTTGGATAATGGTGTCTAAAAGAGCTTGGTCACAGCCTTTACGAGGAGGATCAACGACAAGCACATCTGCTTCGATTCCCTCCTTGTACCAATTAGGGATTATGACCTCCGCTTCCCCAACGGTAAACTCCACATTGTCCATTCCATTTAGTTCGGCATTTCTGTTTGCATCATCAATCGCTTCCGGAACAATTTCAACCCCATATACTTTCTTCGCCTTTTGTGCTAGAAAAAGTGAAATCGTGCCAATTCCGCAATATGCATCAATAACACTCTCTTCTCCTGTTAACTCTGCATATTGGAGAGCTTGATCATAAAGTACTTTCGTTTGTTCTGGATTGACTTGGTAAAAAGAACGAGCTGAAATCGCAAATTGGATATCACCAATATAGTCTGTGATTGTTTCTCTTCCCCACAGCACCTTTGTCTCATTGCCAAAAATGACATTCGTCCGCTTCGAATTAACGTTTTGTACGATTGATTTCAGGTTAGGTATAGCTTCCACTAATTCCGCCACTATTTTCTTTCGATTTGGTAGTTCAGCTGTTCTCGTGATTAATACAATCATCGTTTCACCAGAAATTTTTCCATAGCGCGCCATCACATGGCGAAGCAGGCCTTTATGGCTTTTTTCATCATAAGGCTTAACCCCAAATTTGCCACATATCTCTTTTACCTCTTTCAACACATGATCATTTTCTTCGACTTGAATTAAGCACTCTTTCATATCAATAATGTCATGTGTTCGTTGTCGATAAAACCCACCAATTAAGCCGCCTTCTCTTTCGCCGATCGGGACTTGTGATTTATTGCGGTATCGCCATGGATTCTCCATTCCTAGAACAGGATGGATCATAACATCTTCTATTTTGCCAATCCGTTGCATCACATCGCGCACTTGTTTTTCTTTCGCCTTTAATTGTCCTTCATAGCTTAAATGTTGAAGCTGGCAACCTCCACATTCCTCATAAATCGGACATTCAGGAGTCACTCGATAGCGGCTTTGTTCATAAATTTCCATGATTTTTGCAAAACCGTATCCCTTATTCAATTTAGTTACCTTTACCTTTGCCTTTTCACCTGGTAACCCATTGGCAATAAAGAGTGGATAACCATCCACTTTCGCTACCCCATTGCCATCATGGGTTAAATCTTCAAAGATAACATCAATAATTTGATTTTTTTGAACTGGTAATTGTACTTTCCCCATCATTGTCGTCCTTTTTCAAATGTCTTTATTCTTTTAAAAAGGAAGGTTCTCCCTTCCGTATCAATATGTTCCTTAAGTTTTTGGTTGCTTATTACGGAGTAATTCATTTAGTTGAGAAATTGTTCGCTCTGTTACATTTTCTCTATATATCGCGATGCTTTTTATAATTTCCTAGGGCTCTAACATTTCCCCTTTCATTTTTTGCTCGTCATCCCTAGTCTAGCTCAGAGTCTCTTTCAGTTTTTTAAATTCTTCCTCTGTTAATGTAACACCCTTCCCCATTTTTTCATGGTTAGGTGCCCAGTCACGAATATCATATTTTGGTTCTCGTCCATTCCAACTAATTAGATTTAGCTCTTTGGTCCACCCTTTTGGTGATTCTGAAAGAATGGCAATTTGCTCCGTAATTTCAAACTTTATCTCGGCCATTTTTCTTTCTCCCTTCACGTTCTAATCATATAGATAGTAACATAAATCGATTTATCCACCTAACCTTCTGTTGAAAAAATAGCCTTCCTCGTTTTGCTTGCTAATCAATTTCGGCTTTTTAGGAGCGGCTACCTGCAGGGCCTCACAATATTCAAAGCCGCTGAGCAATTTCGCTACTTCGCAACGGTTGAGCCTCGCATCCTCACGCTTTTCCTATACGAGAAGAAACTTCGCGACGGTCGGGCCTTGTACCCTCACGTTTTTCCAAGACCGCTCGCGCCCCGCCGGCAACCGACGACACGTTATCGGTCTGATATCTCTTTCCCATGTAAAGAAGATCCAACCGCAATTGGATCTTCCTCATTTTTTACTAATTCGATTCTTTTGCTTCTAGAATCGTCATAAATTCTTCGCCTGTAATCGTTTCTTTCTCTAATAAATATTTAGTAAGCTCATGTAACTTTGGTTTATTGTCCTCAAGTATTTGAATGGCCTTTTGATGACATGTCTTGATGATTTTTAAAACTTCATCATCAATTTTGGCAGCCGTTTCGGATGAAACGAGCAATGATGTATCCCCACCTAAATAAGGATTATTGACAGTTTCGAGAGCCATCATATCAAATTCTTCACTCATACCAAATCGCGTCACCATGGATCTCGCAATTTTGGTTGCTTGTTCAATATCATTAGAAGCTCCTGAGGTCACACGGTTAAATATAACTTCTTCTGCCGCACGTCCGCCCATAAAAGTGGTGATTTTATCCAAAGCCTCTTCCTTACTCATCAACACTTTCTCGCCTTCTTCTACCTGCATTGTATATCCTAGAGCACCCGATGTTCTTGGGATAATGGTGATCTTGTGAACAGGTGCTGAATGGCTCTGTTTGGCAGCGACTAAAGCATGTCCAATTTCATGATAAGAAATGGTTAATTTGTCTTTCATTGAGATAACGGAATTTTTCCGCTGGTATCCCGCTAATACGACCTCAACTGATTCCTCTAAGTCACTTTGGTTCACTTCTTTACGGCCCATTTTCACTGCACGAAGCGCACCTTCATTAATCATATTCGCAAGATCGGCACCAGATGCTCCTGAGGTTGCCCGAGCAATCGCATTAAAATCAACATCATCGGCCATTTTTACCTTTTGTGCATGAACTTTTAATACTTGTTCTCGGCCTAATAGATCTGGTAACTCCACTGGTACGCGACGATCAAATCTTCCAGGTCTAAGCAATGCCTTATCTAATGTTTCCGGTCTGTTCGTTGCCGCTAAAATAACGACTCCTTTGTCTGCATCAAAACCGTCCATTTCAGTTAAAAGCTGGTTTAAAGTTTGTTCTCTTTCATCATTTCCGCTTGGTCCGCCTGAAGTACGGCTTTTTCCAATTGTATCGATCTCATCAATAAACACAATACAAGGCGCTTTTTCTTGTGCTTGTTTAAATAGATCTCTTACTCTTGCCGCACCCATTCCAACAAACATTTCCACAAATTCCGAACCTGAAATCGAGAAGAACGGAACCTTTGATTCCCCTGCTACTGCTTTAGCTAATAAAGTTTTACCTGTTCCAGGAGGTCCTACTAATAATGCACCTTTTGGAATATTAGCACCAATTTCTTGGTATTTTTTTGGATTGTGAAGAAAATCAACGATTTCCTGTAAAGCTTCCTTCGCTTCTTCTTGTCCAGCTACATCCGCAAATGTTTTACCTGTTTGCGCCTCTACATAGACTTTAGCTTTGCTTTTTCCAAATGTCATAGCATTGGCGCCACCACCCATTTTTCCAGCCATTTTTCTCATTAGGAATTGACCAACTGCAATAAAAATGACTAATGGTAAGATCCAGGCTAAGATAAACTTAAGGAAAGGGGAAGCTTCTTTTGGTACCACTTTTGTAAATTTTACATTGGCGTCATAAAGTCGGTTCACGAGATCAGGATCATCCATCTTTCCTGTGACATAAACCTTTTCTCGTCCACTTCCATCTAAGACAGTATAGCCAATTTGATTATCTTGGATTTCAACACTATCCACTTTCCCTTGTTCAATTTGCTTTAAAAAGGTACCATAGTCTACTTGTGAAACCTTTTGCTCCATAATTAATGGAAAGACAAAAGCATTTAGAACCATTACCACCATAACTGAAACTAAGATATAATAGATAAGTGGCTTCTTAGGATTTTTCTGTATTTTCATATATGCTTTCTCCTTAATCTGATTTATGACTTGCAGTTTGACCCATCTTTTGTAAAAGTTGATTTAATTGCTTTAAACCAATAATGATCTCACTCATAGTTTGCTCAGATTCTGCTTTTGTATATAAAGTGATTTTCTCAACAATCACTCGATCAATTTCCGTGACAATGGCATTTCCTTTCTGAGTAAGGATGACCAAGACAACTCGTTCGTCCTCTGGTTTTCTAATACGTTCAAGCAATTCCATTTTTTCAAGTTTCTTACACATTGTGGAAATATTTGTACCCGCCATTTTTATTTGGTTTGCAAGACTCCCGATCGTATGGGAACCACTTTGGCGGATTTCCATCAAAATCCGAAATTGTAGTGTTGTCAATCCAAATTGCTCAATGAGTGGATTAAACACTTTGTTCGTATTTTCACTAATCTCTCGTGAGTAATTTAAGAGATATCGCTTAAACTCCTCTATATCCATAAATATCCCCGTCCTCTTATAAGTCATAATATATATAATTTATATATATTATATATTATATTACCTATGAAATAATTTCAATATAAATAGACATCAAAAAGAGTCCGCCTTCAAGTTTGTTTGAAAAACGGACACATTATTTTAAAGTCGACTCAATGAGCACTTGGCATATTTCATCCTGTATTTTATTCATGGACCCTTCTATGTAATTATTCATCATAATTGAAAAAATCAACTTATCACCGTTTGTGTTTATCACATATCCTGAGAGGGTACTTACCCCTGTGAGTGACCCTGTCTTTGCCATCACTCTTCCTTTTATATTTTCTGCAGTCATTCGATGACGCAATGTTCCTCCAACTAATCGACCTGCTTCTCCTGCAATAGGTTGAGATTTTTCAAAAGCGGGGTACCAGCTCTTTTTTTGGACTTCGTATAATAATTTTGTTAATTCATTTGGGGGGATTAGATTTTTATCAGAGATTCCAGAACCATCCCGCAATAATATTTGATTTTCGTTTAAGCCAAAATCAGCAAGCGATTCTTCCATAACAGCCAGTCCACTTGACCAACTACCGTCGTCATGAATCACTTTCCCCATTTCTTTTACTATTGTTTCCGCATGGATATTATTACTTAGTTTCATAAAAGGGATAAGTAATTCATGTAATGGCATCGATTGTTTAGTTGCTAATACTACAGCTGAATTTGGTGTAATACCTATCTTTTCTTGCCCACTCCAAGCGATCTTATTGTCTTTCAGAGTTGCCCCCATTAAATGGACAACATAGTTAGTTGGCTCCCAAACGGCAATCCCTACCTTTGTTTTGGCTGTATCAAGTGGTATATCCCCTTCAACAATTATTTGATTTGTTCCATATTTTCTTTTAATTGAGAGATCATTGGAGACATTTTTTGCTACTGTTTTTGCTCGATTTATAATAGTTATATAATCTGTTTCAGGTTTTATTTTAATCATGGGTGCTACTCCCAATTTTTCCCCTGGCTGTATATCTACTATTAAACTGCCTGCGTCATATTCCTCATTAGGTGAAATTGTCAGAGCGGAAATTTGTCCTCCATAGTCATACGTTTGATCAGACCAAATTAAATCTTGAGAGTAACGGATTTCATCATACCAACTATCATCCCCAATAATATCTCCTAGAATTTTTTTAATGCCCTTTTTCTTTAATATTGCAGCCCATGCAGCTAAATCATCGGTTAAGAGTGTAGGATCTCCTTTTCCCTTAATATATAAGTTTCCATGCAATACCCCTCTTTTTATTTTCCCATCTGTTAATAGTTCCGTTGAAAAGCGATAGTCTGGTCCTAATACCTCCATCGCTACAGCTGCGGTCAATAATTTTAAGTTAGATGCTGGACGCAATTGAGTGTTTCCATTATGCGAATAGATCAATGCACCATCATCTGCTTTACGGATGCTAATCCCCGTTATTATTCCCTCGAGAAGAGGGTTCTCTAAAATCATGTTAATTTTTTCTTTTAGTGGAGTTGATTCATCAAGGTCATCTTGGTTGAATACAGGATAAACGGTTGTTTCCAGTTTCTTTTCCACCCCAACTGTTCTCAGTAGCGGAAAACTTTCTTCTGCTATGTGTCCATCCACTTTTACAGTCCTAAACTCCCATGAGGGACTTTTCATTGCAAAAAAGACAAAACCACAAAAAACGATTAGGATACCGATCTTGATGTTGTTTTGATCTTTCACCTACTTGTACCTTCCTTCTGTTTAAAGCCGACCATTTCTCCAAACATTTATTAAGAACTCTTTATTCGGGTAATCCGATGTTTGTAACGTATCCATCACTTTGTCTAAATCATACTTCACACGAACAATGGACGCTTGGATGCTGCCATTTTCAATATCGACAAGACTATAAGACGCTTGATTTAAACCATCAAAAGGCAACCCTACACTTCCTAAATTCACTACCGCTTTTCCGTTGAGAAAACGAATATAGGGGGTATGGATATGACCATAAAGATAAAGATCTGCCTCTCGTTCCATTAATTTTTCTTGGATGACATCATCTTCCGCAAATGGCACGACGACTTCGAATAAGCTATTCGGTGTTGCATGAAACACATGAATCTTCACACCTTCAATCGTTGTAACGATTTCAGTTGGAAGGGCCTGTAAATAACCCACATCATCTTCACTCAAATGTGAATATGTCCATTCCCGCTCTTGCCGCATCATTTCCAGAGCTTGACCAGGAACTTCTCCTTCAGCAACACCTCTGACAACCCATTCATCAGCATTGCCCTTAACAACCTGACAATTTATAGATTGAACCAATTCTAATGAACGCTTTGGCTCTGGACCGCGATAGCATAAATCTCCTAGTACAAAGACTTTGTCCACTTTTTTCTCCTCAAGATCTTTCAATACTGCCTCTAAAGCGATTGCATTTCCGTGAACATCTGAAATAAAGGCTAATCTCATTTAGCTTCCCCTCCCATATATTTCTTTAAACTTATCTTATTTATTGTGAGGATTCAATTTTTACTGCTTCGTTTCTGAAAATACTCTAGGAGCATATGAGAGAGCCAATTTTTGCTTTTATCTTATATCTCGATTTTTACTTTTTATTGTTATGATAATAAACTAGGTATTCCAAGTTTATTAGAAAAACTTCCCTACTCCATCAATTTATAGCCTTGCGGATTTTTCGTTTGCCAATTCCAAGCATCACGGCACATTTCTTCAATACCTCTCGTAGCGATCCAGTCAAACTCTCTTTTTGCTTTCGTTACCTTAGCTAAGCTGATCGCCACATCTCCAGGCCTTCGATCCACTATTTTATAAGGGATTACTTTTCCGGAGGCTGCTTCAAATGCAGCAACTACTTCCAATACACTATATCCTTTCCCTGTTCCTAAATTATAAGCTTCGATCCCTGTCTTGGTTAGCGCTTTTTCTAATGCCTTTACATGCCCCTTAGCTAAATCAACCACATGAATATAATCACGAATCCCTGTCCCATCTTTGGTTGGATAATCATTTCCAAAAATCATTAATTCTTCACGTAATCCAATTGCCACTTGGGTAATATATGGCATTAGATTATTAGGAATTCCGTTTGGATTTTCACCGATTTCCCCACTTGGATGTGCACCAATCGGATTAAAATATCGTAAAAGTGCCATACCCCAGCTTGGGTCAGATTGATAAAGATCTTTTAAGATCTGTTCAATCATTATTTTTGTTCGTCCATATGGATTCATTGCTGATAGTCTTACCTCTTCACTTATCGGAACCTTTTCTGTATTTCCATAGACAGTTGCAGAAGAACTGAACACCAAATTTTTCACATGATGCTTTTTCATCGTTTCGCATAAATAAATAGTGCTCATAATATTTGTCTGATAGTAAGTAAGCGGAAATGCAACAGACTCTCCCACAGCCTTTAACCCGGCGAAATGGATAACGGCCTCAATATTGTTTTCAATAAACACTGTATCTAAGCTTGATTTATCCAATAAATCAATATCGTATATACGGATTTTTTGTTCCGTTAAATCCATCACCCTATTTAAGGATTCTGGGTAACTATTACTAAAATTATCGATTACGATTACTTCATAACCTGCCTGCAATAATTCAATACACGTATGACAACCAATAAACCCGGCACCACCTGTCACAAGAATCGCCACTTATGCTCATCCCCTTTTTCTGGAATAATCCCTTAGCCTATATATATGAATAAGGGGGGACAACATATGATTGGCTTCCAACATGATAAAAGACCTCCTTTTAGTTGTTCTAAAAGAAGGTCTTCCCAAAGTCTTTAAATTTGTACGTCGCTGAACAGGCGCTTCCGCTTTTCTTTGTCCAGCTACAGCGCCTAGCGACTAGCAAATTTACGGCTTCTTCCTACGATAAGTCAACATCGGCTCATCCTTCGCCGTGTTTCCTTTATCTCGTCAGAAGTCTTTAAATTTGTACGTCGCTGAACAGGCGCTTCCGCTTTTCTTGTTACATATTGATTTTTTTATTTTCTACTTGTGATTGTGCTGCCTTTTCGTTTACAGCTGTTAGGGCAAGCACATCTTCTTTTGTGATCGTTGGTGTTGTGCCTTGTAAAATCGCCGATGTCCATTGCTGCATTGGCATTGGCAAGGCTTTCGGTAATTCCGGTGTTTGCCATCCTTGTTCGGATAAATGGCTACTTTGAATACGGACATTTCCTTCTTCAATCATTAAGACACCTTCAGTACCGTACAATTCCAATTGGAAAGGACTTCCATAGGATGTAAAACCAGATTCAATAAGGCCAATGGCACCAGATTCATATTCAACCAAAACAGCTGCATTATCATCTACTTCAAACACATTCGATTTTTGCAATTGCGCTTGCACCGCTTTCGCTGGTCCGGCTAGGCGATTTGTTAAGTAAATCGGATGGGCACCGAGGTCCATTAAAGCCCCGCCACCAGCTTGTTCTTTATTAAAAAAGCGCTCTGGTAGCCAACCCGTTTTGGCTCCATTTTGTCCAACACCACCATTGTGGGCAAGTCGACAACGGATCGTCGTAAGTTTTCCTAGTTTACCAGAATCTAAAGCTTCTTGAGCGTATAGATAATAGTTCTCTGTTAAACGCGGAAGAGATAACATTAATTTCACATTATTTTCTTCCACTGCTTGATAGATTTCCTCACAATCTTTCACAGTAAAGGCTAGTACCTTTTCAGTGAAAATATGTTTCTTGTTTTTAGCAGCTGCCACAATAACATCTTTATGTAAATTCGTAGGTGTGCTGACAATTACTGCATCGATATTAGGATTCGATAATACCTTATCAAGATCTTCCTGAAAAGGGACATTTAATTCTTTAGCCCACTCTTCTCCACGTGCTCTTTCTTCATCCCATATTAGCTCAATCGATAAATCAGGATTTTGTTTTGCACTGTTTGCGTAATCATCTGCATGCACATGCCATCTACTTAGTAATGCGACTTTAATCAAATTTGCCACTCCTCTTCATGTAAAAGTGCTTTCACTACCATCTTATAAGATTAGCTTATAAAATGGTAGCGATAACTATCACAATGGAGTAATAAATGCATGTTGACTTGCTGTATGTAAATCTCGCCAAATTTTGTTTAAGGAGGAAGTTTCCATAATCGCTTCCATCCCTAAATAGCGCATAAGGGTATCAACCTCTTGAATCACTTGTTGCAAATCAGCTTTACAGATTGTACTGAATCGATTAATTGCTGTTTCAGAAAGAGTATTCTCATTTATATGAAGATTCCATAACTCCTCAATTTCCGTATAAAATGTATCTACTTTTTGCTGAAAAATAGCCTCTTGTTCAGCTAGAAGTTGATCAACAGAGTGAAATCTTTTGTCATCGCTTTTCATTCTTCTTTTCACAATCTGTCTCGCTTCTTGGTAAAAGTGCTTCGTTATCCCTAAACAAACCGCCATAAACGAGGCTTGAGAAAATGGCAGAAAAGCAAAGCTATGAACAGGTCCAGCATATTCATTTTGTGAAACATCCAATTGGAAAGTATATTCATCCGATATTAAAGCATTTCTTACTCTGATTGTATGGCTGCCTGTTCCTCGCAAGCCTAACGCATTCCAATCTTCGATAATTTCTACTTGATGGGGCATAAAAATAAAGCTGCGTACTTCTCCCTCTTCTGTTCTACTATTCGCTGTATAAAAGGAAGCAAAAGGAGAACCACTGCAATATTTCCACTCACCACTTACGATGTAGCCTCCATCAATTTTCCTTGCTGAGCCATTAGGATAGCCACTCCCTGCAATGACTGCTTTCTCATCTTTAAACAATTGTTCAGCTAATGATCTTTCGATATTCGGAATAAACATTCCACCACCTGAACCAATTGCTGTAAGCCAGCCTAAATTCCCTTCCATTTCCGCTACTGATTGGAATACCCGCAAGGCAGCTGGTAAATCTAGCATTCTTCCGCCTAATGCTTCTGGGATAAATAATTTAAATAATTTCTCCTCATATAGCCATTGGAGTAACCCCTCAGGGATCACTCCAGAATAGTCAATATACATCGCTTGACTTCTAATATCATCTACCAACGCCTTGCTATACATATAACTCCACCAACCCGTTACTCTTTTTTCTTGGGGACGAAATCAAATATCTCATGGTCTTCGAAAGATTCCACGACTCTTTCTAACCATTCATAATACGCATAAATATAATCTAATTTCTCAATATCTACCCTTGCTAATTCTAACACATCTTCACTCGTGTGTTCGTCTTCAAGTAAGTTTTTTAATTCCTTAATCGACTTTTTAATTGCAATTTTGTGGACTGAAATGGCTCCCATCCATTTTGTTGAAAACAGATCAATGAAACTTTGATACCAATCTTCTTCCACTTGATATAAATCTTTTCTTACACCTTTTTTCCAAACCCGCTCGACCATTTTTAAATCTGATAATGCTCTTACAGTGGTACTCATGCTCGTCTTACTCATCCCCAATTCTTCTTTCATTTCATCAAGGGTAATGGGCTTGCGCTGAAAAAACATCATACCGTAGAGTCTACCGGCTGATGGGGTTAGTCCATATAAATGGATGTTCTGGGCGATGGTCTCAATAATTCTCTCTCGCGCTTTATTAAGTTGTTCCATATCTTCCAACTCATTCACATCCTAAATAATCATTATAATTATAAAAATTTTTCAATTTATTATAGAAGAAAAAATTACATAAGCGAATCAATTTCATAATAGAGATTGTAGCATTCAAATCCGAGCAACGTTGATTTACGCTTCAGCCGGACGCTTTCCAGGGGGCGTGCGGTGAGCTTCCTCGTCGCTATGTGCTCCTGTGGGATCTCACCTGTCACGCTAATCCCCCAAGGGTCGCCACCTTCCGCTCCAATCAACAAAGTTAAGGAAATACATTGACTAACAATTCAATCTCCTCTAACAACAACGTTCGTGTATTGATCGTTAATAAGCAATGATGAAATTGACTCAAGCCTTATCTATATTAACAAAAAAGCCCTAATGTCTCTACTTTATTATACCCATAACCCTAAAGTAAAGATTCGCACGTATTAGGAAACGGGAGGAAATGAGAGGATGTTTAAGAAAACCCCTTGTTTAATCTGTACAGTTTATTCTGTACATACGAAACTAACAGAATAAAGAGGTATATGCTCTTTGTGCTTTCTGTCATCATTCCGTAACATTGTAAAGGTAACCGAAGGAGGAAAAGCATGGGGGAAAAAAATATAGAAATTAAAGTAGAAAAGTTGACAAAGGTCTTTGGTAAACATCCAAAGCGTGCCATTCAACTACTGGAAGAAAACAAAACAAAAGATGAGATTTTACAGGAAACTGGAATGACCGTTGGGGTTAATCAGGCTTCGTTTGAAGTTAATTCAGGGGAAGTATTTGTCATCATGGGTTTATCTGGAAGTGGAAAGTCTACCCTGATTAGATTATTGAATAGATTGATTGAACCAACATCTGGCAATATTTGGATTGATGGTAAGGATATTGCCAAGATGAATAAAGAGCAACTACGCGAAATCCGCCGAAAAAAAATAAGTATGGTATTTCAAAAATTTGCTTTACTACCTCACAAAACAATCCAACAAAACACTGAATATGGTCTAGAGATACAAGGTGTCGATAAGGAAGAACGCGCTCAAAAGGCACGAGAATCACTAAATTTAGTCGGCCTTGGCGGCTATACGGATAAATACCCAAATGAACTTTCCGGTGGTATGCAGCAACGGGTCGGATTAGCAAGAGCCCTTGCAAATGATCCTGATATTTTATTAATGGATGAGGCATTTAGTGCACTTGATCCGCTAATTCGTAAAGATATGCAAGATGAGCTACTTGATTTACATGAATCTGTGGGAAAAACGATTATTTTCATCACTCATGACTTGAATGAAGCATTGCGTATTGGTGATCGGATCGCTCTAATGAGAGACGGGGTCATTGTGCAAATTGGCACAGCAGAAGAGATATTGATGGATCCAGCAAATGATTATGTAGAAAGATTTGTTGAGGATGTTGATCTATCTAAAGTATTGACTGCTGGACATATTATGAAACGCGCTGAGAGTGTCACCCCTGATAAAGGTCCACGTGTAGCATTACAAATGATGCGTGATCAAGGTATTTCAACAATATATGTGATGGATAAGAAAAGAATGCTGTTAGGTTATGTGACAGCAAATCAAGCATCAGATGCCATTAAAGAAAAGAAATCGATTGAAGAGGTCATGACAAAAGATGTCCCGACCGTAAGTAAGGATACATTCTTAAACGATTTGTTTGAATCAATGTTTTCAGCGAATGTACCATTAGCTGTTGTCGATGATCAAGGTCGTTTACAAGGCATTGTTGTGAAAGGTGCGGTCATGGGAGCAATGGCAGGAAATGAAGATGTTATTAATGGAAATGGGGTGATCTCATAATGTCAGATCAACTTTTTCCAAAGCTTCCATTAAAAGAATGGATTGAGACTTTTGTTAAATTTTTGACCGATAATTTAGGAGTAATCTTTGATGGAATTTCTAGTGGGATTAAAAGTGTGACCGATGGACTTGTGTGGCTATTATCTATTGGTGATATTCCCGGATCACCTTATATACTCCTTGCCATAATCTCTCTCATTGCTTGGCGAGTCGCAGGCTGGAAAACGGGACTCTTCTCACTTATTGGGCTCGCTTTAATAAATAATCTCGGGTATTGGTCTGAGACGCTCGATACATTATCACTGATCATTATATCGGTTTTATTTTCCATCATCATTGGTGTCCCAATTGGTATTTGGATGTCGCAAAAAGATTCTGTCCAATCTATAATCACACCGATTCTTGATTTTATGCAGACCATGCCGGCATTCGTTTACTTGATTCCATCTGTTGTTTTCTTTGGTATTGGTATGGTTCCCGGGGTCATCGCAACGATCATTTTTTCGATGCCACCAACAGTAAGAATGACCAACCTGGGAATTCGCCAAGTAGACGGAGAACTAATAGAGGCTGCTAACGCATTTGGTTCAACAACGGCCCAAAGACTTGGGAAAGTACAAATTCCACTGGCCATGCCTACTATGATGGCAGGAGTGAACCAGACGATCATGCTATCACTCTCGATGGTTGTCACTGCCTCGCTTGTGGGTGCACCGGGTCTTGGAGAAATTGTCTATCGATCGGTAACACAAATTAAAATTGGGCTAGGATTCGAAGGTGGATTGGCATTAGTTATTATTGCCATGATACTTGATCGAATCACTCAAGGAGTTAACAAAAAACAGGCATAACCTCATTTATGAGTTGCAGATATAATTAAATTTTAGGGGGATTTTACATTATGAAAAAGAGATTTTATCTCATAGGTTTAGTGGCACTTTCGTTATCCATGTTGTTAGCAGCATGTGGAAATGATTCTAATGATGAATCTACGAATGATAACGGATCTTCTGGAGAAAAAACAAGTGGTGGCGTTGAGCTAGGGCAGAAGGATTTAACCCTACCATACGTAGCATGGGCAAGGGAAACTCCTGTTAGCTATTTGTTGGCTGCTGTTCTTGAAGATGTTGGATACAATGTAGATGTGAAGCAAGTCGAAGCTGGACCAATGTGGTCAAGTGTGGCTGATGGTTCTGCCGATTTCATGGCATCTGCTTGGTTACCCGCGACACATGCAAGTTATTGGGAACAATATGAAGATGACTTGGTAAAAGTAAATCAAGTACTTGATAAAGCACCACTAGCACTTGCCGTGCCGAGCTATATGGAAGATGTCAATTCAATTGAAGACTTAAAAGACAACGAAGAACTTGGTAAGTCAGTAGATTGGAAGATTACTGGTATTGATGCTGGTGCCGGTATTATGCAAAATACCGAAACGGCAATGGAAGAATACGGTTTGGATAATTGGAATCTAGTGACAAGTTCTGAAGCAGCAATGATTGCTGAATTGAGATCTGCCTATGATAAGGAAGAACCAATTGTCGTTCCCCTTTGGAAACCACACTGGGTGTTCGGTGTAATGGACATGAAAATGCTAGAGGATCCTAAGGAGGTTTACGGAGGAGATGGAGATCAAATCTATATCGTAGCCCGTAAAGGATTAGAAGAAGATGCTCCAGCAGCTTACAAGGTGTTAGAACAATATACTGAAGACTATGAAATGGTAGAAGAACTAATGCCACCAGTCTTTGATGAAGATAAAGATCCTGCAGATGTTGCTCAACAGTTTATGGAAGATCATCCTGACCTTGTTGAACAATGGACTGAAGGTGTGAAATAAACGTTTTATAGAGTTTCTCATTGGTTAGAGAAAAAGGGTCCCTCTACAGACATGATAGAGGGGCCCTTTTGTTTATAGAAACACCTAACTTGAAAGATAGACAAATAATTTAGGAGGATGAATTATTTTATGAAGGGAAAATTCAAAGTTGTGAGTATAATAGTTGCTTTCACCCTTTCCATGTTGCTTGCGGCATGTGGTGGTAATACGGAGAAGGCAAATGATTCTGCGAATAACACAGATTCAAAGGATAACGACGGCATCGAATTAGGCCAAAAGGATCTAACCGTTCCTTATGTGGCTTGGGCACGAGAACTACCTGTAAGTTATTTGTACGCCGCTGTTCTCGAAGATGTTGGGTATAATGTGGAGTTGAAACAAGTGGAGGCTGGTCCCATGTGGTCAAGTGTTGCCGACGGCTCTGCTGATTTCTTTACTGGTGCTTCATTACCAGTCATTCACAGTGAATATGAGAAAAAATATGGTAAAGATGTGGTAAAAGTGAAGATGAACGATGAACAAACAATAAATGCCTTGTCTGTTCCAAGTTACATGGAAGATGTGAATTCCATAGAGGATTTGCAAAACAATAAAGAGTTAGGTGATTCTGTCGACTGGAAGATTACTGGAATTGATCCCGGGGCTGGATTAATGTCAAATACAGAGATCGCAATGGATGAATATAATCTTAAAGATGACTGGGTTCTATCCTCCAGTTCTGAATCCGCGATGTTGGCGGAACTAAAAACTAAATATGATAAAAAAGAGCCAATTGTCGTTACATTATGGACCCCGCATTGGGCCTTTGGTGTCTGGGATTTGAAAATGTTAGACGATCCTGAAGGGGTATATGGAGATGGTGATCAAATTTACACGGTCGCTCGTAAAGGATTTGAGAAAGATGCGCCAGCCGCTTATAAGATATTAGAACAATATACAGAAGATCCAGATCTGATTGCGGAAGAACTAATGGCACCCATTTTTAATGAAGATCAGGATCCAGAAGAGGTTGTCCGACAATTTATGGATAACCATCCAGATCTGATTGCGGAATGGACAGAAGGCGTGAAATAAACCATTTCTTATTGAACTACTGGGTCCCTCTGCCAAAAAACACAGGCAGAGGGATTTATTTTTATTTTAAAAGATAAATCTTATCAAAATACGAATTCTGTTAAAAAAATATACATGGTTTCTTGGACTTAATAAGCTGCTGAAACTGCTGCGTTATAAACGCCTTTATGGTAATCGAAAGGGTGATCATGGTCAAATTATATATCATGTATCGAGGAACGTTTCCATTTCTGTCAACACCGCTCCGATTTTACGCTTATGAATGACTAAGTCAGCATAAACATCCAATTCAGTGGGTTCAAGATTCATAATAACGAGCTTTGCTCCATGTTGTTTAGCGATTAGCGGGAATTGGTTGGCTGGTGTGACACTTAATGAGGAACCAAGAACGATGAATAGATCAGCCTTTTCACTTTCTTCTGTCGCCTGAATGAGTGCATCTTCTGGTAACATTTCACCAAATAGGACAACAGATGGACGTAATTTCCCACCGCAGTCACAAATAAATTGCTCATTCGCATATCGTTCATTTCCGTACTCACGTCCACATGTCTGACAATGCACTTTTTTCATTGTACCATGTAATTCAATCACATTTTTACTGCCTGCATCTGTATGAAAGCCATCGATATTTTGGGTAATAATGCTTTGAATTCGTCCCTCTCTTTCCCAATTTGCCAGAATTTCGTGTCCCCGATGATATTTTGCTTCATTCAATCCCAATACCCGATGACGGTAAAACTGAAAAAACTCCTCAACATTTTGATTGAGTGCTTCTGTAGTAGCAATTTGACTAGGGTCTTTCTTTGTCCAGAGACCTTTCCCGGAAGAACGGAAATCAGGTAACCCACTTTCCGTTGACATTCCCGCTCCTGTTAAAACGACTGTGTAATTAGATTCTTTTAACCATTTCGATAACACGAAGATTCCATTCCTTTCCACTCATTTTCGTTTACGTATAAACTTTCCCATTAAGATCATCTGTTTTTTTCTGTTTTCTTAGCCTGTTAAAGGTTTCTTCCTATTTAAAAAGACTGCATCTAAAGCCAATCATCGCTTTAAATACAGTCTTTTGTTTATCTCTATTCTAGCACAACTTCTACCTCATCTGCCATTGCAGATACAGATTCTAAGCCTCCACCAGACAGATACCAATTTTCAGGATCTAAGTAAACAATTTTATCATTTTTAAAAGCATCTGTTTTTTGAATTAACTCATTCTCAACTAATTGTTTTGAACTTGATTCGCCACCAATAGCTGTTCCGCGGTCAATGACAAATAAGTAATCTGGATTTTGTTCAAGCACATATTCGAATGATACGTTTTGTCCGTGAGTAGAAGCTTCAATCCCTTCGTCCACTGGAGCAAACCCAAACACATCATGAATAATTCCGAAACGAGAACTTGGTCCGTAGGCACTCATCTTACCTTCATTCGCCAAAATCACTAGAGATTTACCATCATCATTGCTTGCTTTTTCATGTAGGGCTGCAATTTTCTCATCAATTTTTTCTAATTCTGTTTTAGCTACGTCTTCTTTACCAAAGATCTCAGCCAATGTGTTTACATTCTCTTTAAAAGACTCCATATATTTAGATGTATCTAAGCCAACGTAAATGGTTGGAGCAATTTCCTTAAAATCCTCATAAAGATCTGACTGTCTTCCTGAGATCAAGATTAGATCAGGCTTCAATGAGTTGATTTTTTCAAAATCTGGTTCCTTTAGACTTCCA
The DNA here is from genome assembly GCF_017873565.1 of Lederbergia galactosidilytica. GTDB lineage: Bacteria > Bacillota > Bacilli > Bacillales > Bacillaceae_C > Lederbergia > Lederbergia galactosidilytica. Next base: position 59,842 of record NZ_JAGGKH010000020.1, on the reverse strand, counting down.
ACATTCTCATATTCGTCACCCTCATATTTTGACAAATAGTTAGGAACATTCATTTTTGGAAGACCAACAACTCCTTCAACTCCTAAAGCATCTAAAGTATCAAGAGCGCCAAAATCAAAGACAACTACTTTTTCTGGATTCTTTTGAACCTCAGTTTCATCTAGCTGGTGTTTAATCGTTAATGTTTCTTCCTGTTGTTCATTATCATTTCCGTTTCCTTCATTTGCTTGCTCATTATCCTTTGTATCAGATCCACAAGCAGCCAATACTGCTGTGACAAATAGAATAGCAAAAATAAAACTTAGCTTCTTCATCATTACACCTCTTCTATTAGATTATGTATATTTCTCAATTGATAACCATTATCATTATATCATAAAAAAATAAAATCTTTCACCACTTTCTAATTACTTTTAGATAATGATATTCATTCTCAATTAGTAATATACCATATTTAGATTTTTTTACAATATCTTTTTTTGAAATTATCCCCAATTAGTGCTTTTTTCCCGAAACTTCCCTTTGGTTGCTAAAGATTGTTACAATGGAAATAAGGAATCGTATGAAAGGAAGAAAATATTTTGCTTGGTATTCTATTTATTATCGGCTCTTTATTATTAGTTATACTGTCTTTTATCTGGGGCATCAAAGATATTCGAAAGAATCGTGATCAAGAGAAGCAGAAAAAATACCGTGTGCCAGCCTTTTTATTTACAATAGGATTTATTCTTTCGGCTGGCTATATAGTAGGAGCTAAAAGGTTCAATGACAATATGGATCTAACCATGTCCTGGATGCTTCTTTCATCCGGTTTTCTCATTTCAGCTGCTGGTATTTTTGCCATTGGTCATCTGTCTCAACAAAAAAACACCGATGAATCATAGATTCACCGGGCTGTCTTAAAGAAAAAGACGAAGAGCGACTCATTTCACTTTTCGTCTTTCTGTATTTATTCTATTCTCACAAATTATATAAATTTTGTCACATGATTATTTTGGTAATAGCGCAGATGACCTCGGCTCCGTGCTTAGTCCTGAAGGCTAATTGAATCAGCGGTACATTCAATTAGACACTTGTGGTTCTGTTTCATTTATTTTTAGGAGAGATCTCTTCTATTGGTTTTGCATTCCCATATGTTGGATAAGCCCGATCAACTGGTTTTACCCAATTTGCGGCATTGAGTAAAACTCTTTGGACATCTTTATTATAATATGTTGGATAAGTTTCATGGCCCGGACGGAAATAGAAGATTTTTCCGTTTCCTCTTTTATATGTGCAACCAGAGCGGAAAACTTCTCCACCTTCAAACCAGCTAAGAAATACAAGTTCATCTGGAGCCGGAATATCAAAATGTTCCCCATACATTTCTTCTTTTTCTAGTTCGAAATATTCCCCAATTCCTTCGGCAATCGGATGAGTAGGATCTACAACCCAAAGACGTTCTCTATCATCTGCTTCACGCCATTTTAGATCACAGGAAGTACCCATCAACTTTTTAAAAATCTTTGAGAAATGCCCTGAATGTAAAACTACCAAGCCCATTCCTTCTAAAACCCTTTTATGTACTCGCTCAACGATCTCATCAGATACTTCATCATGAGCCATATGTCCCCACCAGAAAAGAACATCTGTATTGTTTAAGACATCTTCCGTTAATCCATGTTCTGGTTGTTCTAATGTCGCTGTTTTCACTTGATGCTCAGTTCCGTCAAACATTTGAGCTAGGGCCCCGTGAATGCCTTCTGGGTAGATTTCAGCTACTTTTGGATTGGTTTTTTCATGCTTGTTTTCATTCCAAATGGTAATATTCATGCATTTCTCTCCCTTTTTATTTATTGCAAATCTACATTCATTTTAATTGCCAATATGGACAAAGTCTAGAGCTAATGCAGAAAATTTATTCTATTAATTTATCTTGGTCGCGAATTTGATCGATTGGAACAAATACATCCAAATGACGATATAAATTAGAAAATTCCGCTGGTAACAAGCCACCATATTCTCCGTCAATATTTAATTGCATTTTAACTGGGGACTTTACTTTTATATGATTGGCTTTTGTGTAAATAAGATTGGGATCATTAATATGTTCACCACGCAAAGCTAAGCTTGCAATTCTAATAAACTCAGCCAAATTGGTCTTTTTCAATATCATTAACGTAAATAAACCATCATTAATAGAGGAATCAGGTGCCAACTTTTCAAAGCCTCCAACAGAATTGGTGAGCCCCACTAAGAAAAGCATGATTTCTCCCTCGAATAGTTTCCCATCATATTCAATGGTTGCTTCTGCCGCTCGAATAGACGGAAGCATTTCAATTCCCTTCAAATAGTAGGCAAGTTGTCCAAGGACAGTCTTTAATCGGCTTGGGACTTCATATGTAAGCTCCGTCAGACGGCCTCCTCCAGCTATATTAATGAAATAATGATCATTCATTCGACCAATATCAACGGGAATAGTATCATTTTGAATGATCACATCCACAGCTGCATCAATATCTCGGGGGATATGCAAAGCTCTGGCAAAGTCATTCGTTGTTCCAGTTGGAATCACACCGAGTTTAGGACGGTATTTTTGCTCAGCTAATCCATTCACTACCTCATTAATCGTTCCATCCCCACCTGCAGCGATGACAACATCATATTCTCTTTCCACTGCAATTTTTGCCGCTTCAATCGCATCACCTTCTCCTGTTGTGGCATGACAGGAGGCTTCATAACCTGCTTTTTCTAACTTCATTAGGACATCTGCAAGACTTCGTTTGAAAATTTCTCTTCCAGAAGTCGGATTATAAATAATTCGTGCCCTTTTCAATCTCATCACCCATTCATAGAAATAGCGTAAATCCTTAATAGGAAGAACAGATAAAGGCGCAATTTATATGCGCCACTCCGTTCTGACCTATATCTTGTAGGTCTCCGATAAGTAAACATTCTAAGAAAGTAAAGACTGTCGCTTTACTTTGACTATTTTATGGAAAATCGCGGTTATATAACATTGCTGGATTCAGCCTAACAAGTTTTAAATCCACCGTAACCTACATCTGATACTTTTACACTTTAATAGGCACTCGTGTGCAATGCCTCTCTTACTTACGCATAGTATTACCATGTCTGTCGACCTTATCATACCTTTTTTAGGGAGTAAAATCCACTTTCGTGTAATTATGTTGATAAGTCGACATTCCTATTCATTTATAAGATACACAGGTTAAATATGTAAGTTTTAATTGGGAATGATAATTTTGCAATAGGTTAAAAAATTAATTGTTGCATTTTGTTTTCTACTTCTATATTACCTAGTCAAAAAAGCAAGCTTTGAACATCAAAAGAATAGGATTGGTGAGCCCCCTAAGTGTCATTAACACTAGGGGCCCACCAATCCTCCCGCGGAAAGAAACTATTTTTCCGGAACGATTTATTTGCACTGAGGACCAATTTAGTTCCAAGTCCTTCGTTCCAAACTTTTTTCTCCTAATTTACTCTGCCATATATCGTTTGTACGCTTCATTTTGTACTTCCATGTAATTGTCTAAGCCCATTTTCTTCACTTGCTCAACATACTTGTCCCAACCATCAAATGACTCTTCACCTGTGATAAACTTCGCTTCCATTTCATCCATATACGTTTGCAGGTCAGCACCTTCAGATTGCAAATATCTGTTCTCTTCATCTGTAAAGTTAAAGCTATTCCAAAGTTCCTCGATCACATAAGGACTGGCTTTTTCTCCAGCTGCCAACGAATTTGGTAGCGTCTCAGAACCATTAAACCAATCTGCCTTGACATAACCTGGGTAACTTCCACCAAGCCATGTAAAGTTTTTCGCTAAAGCTTGGTCATGGGTTAATCCATCGGGATTATCAGTAATATCCTTCGTATATTCTAATGTTCCATCCTCTAGTTTTTCATAGGTTTCTCCTTCTTTCCCCATGAAATAGAAGGTTGCTCCTTCCTCACCAAAGAAATGATCAATCCATCTTACAGTAGCTTCTGGGTATGGATTTTTATCCGTAATGACAAACGCTCCTACATGGACCATTGGCACTTTTAAATGTGTATATAACTGGTCTCCATGCGGCCCCTTTAAGGCTCCTAGCCCAATAAAATTATCATCATTCATTAATGTGCTAGGATTAGGTACAATCGTTGCTCCTAAGCGATTATCGGCTCCCTTAGCATAAAGTTGGGTACTATCTTGAGTAAACACTTCTGGGTCAATTAAATCTTCTGTATAAAGCATATTCACATATTCCAATAATTCTTTATACTTATCATCCAAACGGAAGAAACGAAGTTCATTTGTTTCTGGGTCAATATCAATATGTTTATGACCTAATCCACGATTCCCTAATCCCCAAGCACCTTTAAGCTGATCAAGAAGAGCTCCTGTCCCTGTGGCACTAAATGGAATTTCATCCTTTTCACCATTGCCATTTAAATCTGTTTCTTTTACCGCTTTTAAATACTGATAAAATTCTTCTGGTGTCGTCGGCTCTTCCATATCTAACTTTTCAATCCATTCTTCTTTAACCCACAAAGGTGTTCCAATCAACATAGGCAGAAAAGAAGGGTCATAGAAGGAAGGAAATGAATAAATATGTCCATCAGGCATTGTTAAGCCTTTTTTCACATCAGGATTTTCTTCTAAAATCTTTTTAAAATTGGGTGCATATTGATCAATTAAATCATCCAAAGGGATAAAAACACCTTGTTTGCCATATTTAGCTAAATCTGCAGATGACACTCTTGCCGAATAAAATCCATCAGGATAATCACCACCGGCTAGGGCAAGGTTTCTTTTCTCTGTTAAACTCTCAAAAGGAACTAACTCAAAATTGACATTAATTCCAGATTGCTTTGCATACTCACTCCAAACTAATGTTTCTTCAAATTTATCGCCGTTGGTTCCTGATTTTCCCGTAAAGAATGTTAAATCGATGGGCTCCTTTACAATGGGAAAACCTGATTCATTCAATATATCTTCCTTTGATACATCTTTTCCAGCTGAGCTTGTATTTTCATTATCATTACCACATGCTGTCATTATGAGTGTGAACACTATTAATAGGATTATGATTATTTTTTTCTTTCTCATCCACTTTCTCCCCTTCATTTATATTTTAGACTTCATCTATGTAGTATTGGCATCCCCTCCTCTATGGTAAGCTCAACCTTTCAATGCACCGATCATGACGCCTTTAACAAAATACTTTTGTAAAAATGGATATAATATTAACATAGGTAAACTTGCGACAATCACGACTGAATATTTAATGCCTTCAATTTGCATTAAATAGCGAGCCACCGTATCATCTGTAACTTGTGCCATATCGGACATATCCTCTTTTATTAACATGTCCCGTAAGAATAGCTGAAGAGGGAACTTGCTTTGATCTGTTAAATAAATCAATGCATCGAAGAAGGCGTTCCAATGTCCTACTCCATAGAATAAAACCATTACTGCAATAATCGGTTTTGATAAAGGGAGCAATATTTTTATTAAATATTGCATGGTTGTACAGCCATCTATTTCAGCAGATTCTCTTAATTCTTCGGGAATCGATTGGAAAAATGTTCGAATAATGATGACATTATAAACTGAAACAGCTCCTGGGATGATCACTGCCCAAATTGTGTTCAACATTCCTAAATCTTTAATCAATAAGTATGTAGGGATCATTCCTCCACTAAAAAACATGGTAAATACTAGAAAAATGGTGATAAGACTTCTCCCTGCGAAATCCCTTCTCGACAATGGATAAGCAATCATTATCGACAGCAACAAATTAATGATAACGCCGAATACGGTATAAAAGATTGTATTTCTGTATCCAATTAAAATTTTGTCATTTTGAAACACCTTAATATAGGAGTCAAACGTAAATCCTTTAGGAAATAGCCAAATTTCTCCTTTTAGAATGGCTGATGGATCACTAAAGGAAGCACTTAAAACATAAATAAGTGGATAGATTACGATAATCGCCACGATAGATAAGATTCCATAAACAAAAACTCCAAATAATCTATCACCAAAACTTTCTTTGACCATTTCATCAACCCTTTCTTAATTACCAAAGACTAGTTGAACTAGTTCTCTTTGCAAAATAATTAACCATAATTAATATGATAAAGTTTATGCCAGACTCAAACAGACCAATTGCAGTAGAATAGTCGTATTGCGCCCCTAAAATACCAGATCTATATATATGGGTAGCAATCACATCTGATGCTTCCATATTTAGGTCATTTTGCATTAAAAACACTTTCTCAAAACCAACACTTAGAACTTGGCCCGACTGTAAAATAAGCAAAATTATAATAGTTGGTAAAATTGCTGGGATGTTTACATACCAAATTCTTTCAAGTCTACTAGCACCATCTATTTTAGCTGCGTCATGAAGTTGGGGATCTACCGCCGAAAGAGCTGCTAAATAAATAATTGAACTCCATCCCATTTGTTGCCAGACCCCTGAAAAGACATATGTAGTTTTGAACCAACTGGCCTCAGTCATAAAAAATATAGGCTCTCCTCCAAATAGTTCAATTAATTTATTTACAATTCCATTTGTGGGCGATAAAAATAGAAACAACATTCCTACCAAGACGATGACAGACAAAAAATGAGGAGCATAAGTAACAGTTTGCACAAACCGTTTAAATGCACTTTTGCGTACTTCATTTATTAATAAAGCGAGAATAATTGGCACCGGAAAGCCAACCACTAATTGGTAAACACCGATACCTAATGTATTTTTAATTAGTCTCCAAAAATAATGACTGTTAAAGAATCTTTGGAAATGTTCTATTCCGATCCATTCACTACCAGTGATCCCCTTAGTCGCAATAAATTCTTTAAAAGCAATTTGAACACCATACATAGGAAAATATTTAAATACTAAAAAATAAATAATAACCGGGAAAACTAATAAATATAGAATAAAGTTTCTCTTTAAAGATCTTTTAACTCTTTTTATATTGTTTTGCAGTTTATTGATTTTAATGGGACCGTGAGTCCTGTTGGCAGTCATAACCTTTGCCAAACCATTCACCAACTCTCCTAGTATTTAATAAAATGTGTTCTCCGTAAAATAAACCTAGTATTCTTATAGTTTTACTATAATTTTACATTAACATTTCCCTCGCTCACAAACATTCATTAAATAATGAACATCGCGCAACCTGTATTCATTGATTTACTTATATTTTAAACTACTTCATTTAATTTCCAGTAAATCATTTATAAATTGTTTGTTAAGGTTCTATAAATCGAGTTTAATCTACAAAATTCGCGTTGTTTGTTAGCTGCCAGTAAATCAAATGCTATGTTTTAGAAGCAGCAACTTCATGATCTATGGTTGATTTCCATTCCTCCCTCCTGACAATTTTGAAAAGGGCTTACAATTCATAAAAAAAAGAGAATCCGAAAATGGACCTTTGGCTTAGACTCATTGCGCCAAAAATCTTTCGGGATTCTCTTCATCTCCATCCAAGTTTATGAACTTTTCTTATAAATCATAATATTACTATTGTTAAAATTTGTCAATTGATTTTAACATAACCATTAAAATATTTCCCCCGTTCCCGTACCTTTCATCCTGCCAAAAATAAAGGACAACATAATGTGAATAACTTTCTCTTAATCCTTCAGATCTTTTCCTCTTTTAACAATTCCTTCTCTTATTTATGAAACGACTAAAGATAGGTATACCACAGACAATACAAGAATTGATGACAAGTGTGACACAAACGAGTTTAAATTCAACGGTTGTAGGTTCTGTAATAAAAATAAGGAGACCACTGAAAACGGCAAGAATTACGGCAAAGTGAAAAATTAATTTGAAGAAGCTGTTAAGTGCCATTTGGGAATCCTTTCTGCATGGTGACATGCCACTAATCCATGACTCACTTTACGTAAAGTAGGGCATTCTTCACTACATGAGTTCGTTGCATATGGACAACGTGGGTGAAAAGCGCAACCACTTGGTGGATAAACAAGATTTGGCACTTCAAGACTTTTTAACGGTAATTCCCTTTTTGCTTTCGCCACGTTTGGATCAGGGATCGGCACAGCGGATAACAGCGCTTGCAAATAGGGATGTTGTGGATTGCTCATGATATCCCCTACTGAGCTCAGCTCGACAATTCTTCCCAAATACATTGCAGCAAGACGACCATTCTGGGCAATGAAGCGAGCCGTTGCTAAATCATGAGTGATATAGACAAATGCAATATTTAACTTTTTATTTAATGTAGACATTAAGTTTAGGATTGATAGTCTTAGAGAAACATCTACCATTGAAACAGGTTCATCCGCAACGATTATCTCTGGATCAAGTGAGATCGCCCGCGCCATAAGCACACGTTGTCGTTGTCCACCACTTAACTGATGGGGAAATTTTGCCAGAAATTGCTCAGCTGGCTTTAGTCCAACCGTTTCCAACAATTCGATTATTTTTAGACGGATTGCCTTTTTCCCTTTCGCTTTTTTATGCCGCATAATTGGTGCAGCTAAAGACTGCTGTATCGTTTTCGCAGGATTTAAAGCAGCATACGAATCTTGTTGAACAAGTTGAATATTTGTACGAAACTGCCTCATTCTTTTTTTATTTAATTGATTAACATCTTTCCCTTTGTAGTAATAATTACCTCCTGTTGGTTGATGCAGTCCGGAAATAACTTTACCAAGGGTCGTTTTGCCACAGCCACTTTCCCCTACCACAGCAATGACTTCCCCAGGATATACAGTTAGATCGATATTTGATAATGCCTTAATCGTTGTATTTTTTGCTTCTTTATCTTTATTGGGAAAATGCATGCTGATATTGTCTAATTGAAGCAACGGGTTCATTTTGGAGTGGTAACCTCCTTCTGTTCGGGATCAAATAAATGACAGGCAGGTCGATAACCAGCTTGCAAACGCAATAACTCAGGTTCTACCGTTTTACATTGACTCATCACATGTTCACAACGGGGATGAAAAGGACATCCCTTAGGCAATTCTAAAAGATTAGGAGAAGCCCCAGGAATAGGCTTAATCTCCTCTAAGTCATGAATAAGTGATGGAACAGCTTGAAGTAAGCCAATTGTATAGGGATGTTTGGGAGCTTCAAAAATTGTATGAATATCGTTAAACTCGACAACCTTTCCGGCGTACATTACCCCAAGATAATCGGCCACTTTTGCGACAACCGCGATATCGTGAGAGAGAAGTAATAATGTAACACCCAATTCCTTATTAATTTTCTCGAGAATGGAAAAAATATAGTCTTGAGTGATGACATCAAGAGCTGTCGTTGGTTCATCAAGAATAACAATCTTTGGCTCTAATAATAGACTAAAAGCAATCATGACTCGTTGCTTCATTCCACCACTTAATTCATGGGGAAACGAGCGTAATATTCGCTTTGGTTCTAGTTTTACATACTCGAGTAATTCAATCGCTCTTTTTTCAATCTCTACTTTTTTTGCCTCTTTTTGATGTGCACGATAGGTTTCAATAAATTGCTCCCCAATGGTCACAACAGGATTTAGTGAGTTTTGTGCTGCCTGAAATACCATGGACACTTGTGACCAGCGATAATTTCGCAGTTTTTTCTCTGACATTTTCATTACGTCCTGACCATCTACTTCGATCGAATCTGCCGATATTATGCCAGGTGCTGACACCATTCTAAGTAGAGTCGAGGCAAGAGTAGATTTCCCACTACCACTTTCACCAACAAGAGCCGTTATTTTCCCTCTTGGAATACGTAAAGAGACATCACGAACAGCCTGAACTGTACCTGCCCTCATCGGAAAAGAAACATCAACATGCTCAAATTCAATGATCGGCTCCATCAAGCATCACCTCTCGTTCTAAGCCTTGGATTTAATGCCTCATCAAGTCCATTTGCAAAAAAGATCGTTCCTAGTTGAAACAAAGCCAGGCAAACAATTGGCGATAGAACATACACATATCCGTTTGGATTAAATATTCCACCAGTTTGAGAAATAGCTAGATTTAACATTTGTCCCCAGTTGTTTGGAGAATACGGTGCTAGGCCTAACATCATAATAGCAACACTTCCAACAATAGCTCCGCGCATAATCATAATGAAATTAATGGCCAAATAGGAAACAATATTGGGCATTATCTCTTTAAATATGATATGAGAAAGACCTAAATCCATCACTTTACAAATAACAATAAAATCTCTTTCCTTTAATGAAATTACTTGTGAACGTACTGCTCTTGTAAGTCCTGGCCAACTCCACGCGCTTAGAACAAGAGCAAATGATAATGGATCTTTAATTGATAAAAAGGCCGCTAGAATGATAAATACAGGCAAAGATGGGATTGTTAAAAATAAATTTGTAATCATCATTAATGCTGTATCTAACTTACCACCAACAAGCCCTGAGACCATTCCAAGTACGGCCCCAAAAATTAATGTCACCACAGCGGCTAGTAAGCCAATTAGCAGAACTTCTTGGGAGCCATGAACAATTTGCGACCATACATCCCTACCACCATAATCAGTTCCAAGCCAGTGTTCAAAACTAGGCTTTTGATAACGATTCTGGTAATCCACCTGTGTATCTAATTTAAAAATGGACGGGCCGATCGTTGCCATTAAGATAAAAAAAATAGTCATGATTAAACCAATACAAGATCGTCGATTCGTCAATATTACTCGAAAAAAATCACTAATCCCTTGCATGGGTTCACCCCTATTCTTCGATCCGTATTCTTGGATCTAATTTGCTATAAAGTAAATCAGCAATAAAATTGGCAATGATCATTGTAATGGCAATGAAAAGGAGAATTCCTTGCATAACAATATAATCACGCTGTTTTGTCGCTTCAGCCATAAAGTAGCCAATTCCTGGATATTGAAACAAATTCTCCACAAGAATGGCGCCACCAAGCATTCCGCCTAAAAAAACAGCAAGCTGAGTGACAAGTGGGATAATGGCGTTTTTCCGCACATATTTACTTACAATCAACTTCTCAGGTAGCCCTCTTGCTTTTGCAGCTTCTATATAGTCATCACCTAGAATACTAACGGCGCTCCCTTTCATCATCAATGCCCACTGACCAATTAAAGTAAGGACATAAGTTAGAATCGGCAAGGCACCATAATAAAAGATACTGCCGATAAAAGGAAGATTAAAACCTGGTGCTAGATAGAAATCATAGGCTCCGTTAATCGGAAACCATCCTAGCCCATATGAAAAGACAATTAATAAAATAATCGCCAGAATAAAATCAGGAATGGCATTGGTCACAACTGAATAAATAGAAATAACAGGATCAAGCCACGATTTACGATTGTACGCCATTTTCACCCCGAGATAGACACCAATAATAAAGCTGACAACAAGGGCAATGCTCGAAACAAAAAGTGTCCATGGTAAAGCTTTAGCAATGATATCATTCACACGAAGCCCTTGATGCACCATGCTATAACCAAGATTTCCCTGTAACAAATTACCGACATAACGGGTAAATTGTTGGAGTATCGGTTCATTAGGATCATAATTAATCATATTGGCTACTCGTGCATAGGCTTCTTCAATGGTGATATTATATTCAATCGCATAATCCCTCGCCCATTGATCAATCGCATTACCTGGCGTAAGCCGCAATAAAACAAAGGTGATAACGATGGCAAGAAAAATGGTGATGAGGGCACTTAGCACACGTTTCAGAAATATTCCTCGCGTCAATGGAAAACCTCCTCACTCTTTCGGGCGGTATTGTCCTTCAATAAAAGGCTGTATACCAGAATTGAAAAAGTTTGTTTTTAACACTTCACGCATTTCTTCGTCAGTTTCTGGTACAGGAATATTGCGATCATATGGTTCAATCTGTGATTCAAGCGGTAAGCCATCCAAATGAGCTTGATTTAACCATGTTCCTGTTACATTCTGAAACAAATTAATGCCATATGCTTCTTCATTGTTAATCCAAGCTAATCGAGAAAACCACTCAGTATATTCTTCTTCATCCATATATGGAATCTGTTGCATGACCTCACGAACATCAAACTCAACACGATCATAACTTTTTAATCGCAAATTAATTTTTCCACGTTTCTCAGGATCCTTGTGATCATCCTCATAGCGGGGCATATGCATCATACGAGCGATATTCCCTTCATATACTTCACGGATAGATTGCCAAGGAAACATAAAGCCCCATGCAACATCTACCCAATCAAGTGACATCTCATATAGCCCTTCATCCTTAATCACATTATCGAAGTAAACGGTTCCATCAACTGCCATTAAACGAGTCGGCATTCCGAAAGCCGTTAACTGCTCTGCTACAATTTGCCCTGGCATTAGGCCGTTTTGCCACGCAGCATTAACACCAATCACAAAATTTGGACGCACTCCATCTGGATCACGCCAAACACCATCCCCATCACGACTCCAACCTAGATTTTCTAATATCTCTTCCGCCTTTTCCGGATTATACGAATAATCCCGCATATCCTCAATCACCTCTGGCTTTAGCCAGTTTTCTTTATCTGATGGCACAAGCCCTGTAATCGATGTCCTTGGTTCCCTTCCATATACATTGCCGACTTCCCTTGCTTTTGACCGGTCAATCGCATAGGTGATCGCTTGCCTGAATTCTTTCTGATCAAATGGAGGACGATCTTGATTATATAAAATACCGACTGATGCTGGATCAAGCATTTTAAAATGGACAAGATCTTTATTGGCCGCAAGTAATGATTCAAGAATATCCTGTGGAGGAGTACCATCGAAATAATCAATTTGTCCTGAACGTAATAAAGCAAAGCCTGCTGCTCCTTCAGTACCTGGATTTTTAATTGTTACCTTATCAAATTTTATTTTCTCTGCCAGGTAATAATGTGGAAACTTTTCTAGTAACATATCTGAAGATGTCACACGACTTATCGTAAAAGGTCCTGTTCCGATTGGTAATTCTGGTCCTGCAACTAGAAACTCTTGCCAATTTTCATCTAGCTTATTCTGTAAATCATCATCAATCTTCAAACCAAATTTCCCTTTTTTAAGAAGCTGTTCTTCCTCTGTGTAGGCCGATGCCTGTTCTAATAGCTCTGCAGCCCGATCCACATACTTTCTATAAATATGATATGGAATCGTTGCTTGTTTATCTTGACCTAATAAAAAGGAGAGAACGATTTCATTTGCCTGTGGTTGCAACCAGTAAATTCGTAATGTTTTCTCATCCACTAATTCAATTTCCTTCATATACTGTGTGACTTCCGCCCCGTTGTTAAGCATATAGAAAGCCCAAATATCTTTGGATGTTAATGGCTCACCATCATGCCAGACGGCATCTTCCACTAATTTCACCTCTGCATACTCATCGTAAAAATCAATCGACTCAGCTAAACGCAAATGTTGCTCATTAGAAATCCGTACATTTTGCACCAATCCCTCAAAAACGAAATTCGTTGCTTCCCCAATCCCACCATTAGCAAAATAATTCCCTTGGAATAAAGGTGGACGTGGCCAACTCCCACTCCATTGCATAACAGCCTCACCAGAATTTGCTCGTGATGAACTACAACTTGAGAGAATGATAACAGTGAGTAGAATTAGAGCTCCCACATAAATCTTCCGAATAATCGTAGCCAAGGGTACGCCTCCCTCTGTTTGGACTGTGCCCAAAAGTATAGCAGAGTTAAAATTTAAAAGTTATCGGAAACGATTACAAAAAAAATAAATACAGCTATCTTATTTTTGCTTTCGACGGCTGTTTTCCTTATTGATCTTTATATTTGAGTTTCTCCATTCCAATGGAGTCATACATGTACGTTTCAAAAAAGCTTCATGAAATCGGCTTGAGGAAGAAAAACCGACTTCGGATAAAATAAATTCAACGGGCCTATCCGTATGTTCTAGTAAATGTTTCGCCTCATTAATACGTAACTGAATAATATATTGCTTTGGTGTTACGCCTGTCCGTTCCTTAAATTTTTTTCGAAACATACTCTCTGATAGATAAAATTGGTCTGCCAATTCTTTTATCTTAATAGATTGAGTAAAGGTCTGATGAATCTTTTGTAATACGTCTTCAAAAGTGACCGTTTTCTCCTCTTCTTGCACGCTCATTTGAGATTTAAATTTTGATAAAGCCAGTAACAAAAGTGTTTCAATTCCATTCCGTTTCAAATCTACTGCCAAACTACTATTGGATGACAATTTACATGCCTTTTCAACTTGTCTAATAGCAGAATTGGCTCGTACTAATTCATCTTTACATAGAGAGACATGCACAATCATATTTTCACAAATCCGTGAGAAAAGAAAATGACAATAAGAGGGAAGCTTTTCCGTAAATAGATGAAGGGATTTTACATCCCAGGCTAACGTACATGCAAACCCGTGCTTTAGTCTAGGTGGAATCAGAAGAAGATCACCTTTATAGACGTCAATTTTCTGACTGCCTGCAGTATAAAATCCCTTGCCTTCTAACAATAATGTAATTTCAGCAGTTGGATGTGCATGAGTATGATACATAATTTCATCACCATGTCTCAAAACATCTCGAGAATCAAATGAAGTGATTCTTTCAATGAAGTCCGTCATCATAAAAAACGCACATCTCCTTATCATGATCTTGTATTATCCAGAATATTGGAATAGTGTTTCTTCCCAATATAAGGACACACCTTTTTTGTAGAATTGGTATAATGCAATTCTTAAAGCTAGAGATAGTTCTTTACGTTGATAATTTCGATATTTAAGCATGTTTTAACCTTCATCCCAAAACAACAGGGATTTGTCCTTAGTTGGCAAATCCGAAACTTCTGCTTCTATTATTTCAATCCATTGCCTCAAAATACTAAAGGTATTAAAGTAATAAGGAAATTCACCTCCCCTTCGTATTGAGGAAAATTCCTTTAGAAACTTAACTTTTTTCTTATTCACTACTTTAAATGTATAATCGCAATTACTTAATTTTATTCATTTATCCAACAGTAACGACAATAATCCCCCATACGGCGGATAAGAAGAAGGGTAGGTAGTGTGGAGTTTAGGCTATGGCATCTCTACTCTAACGATCTTATGATCTCCACCTCCTTATTTAGAATCCTGGAGGACTGTTCAGTTTCCATAATTATATGTATCTCCTTTATCATCAACAGCATTTGAAATAATAAAATCATCATCCTTGTACTTTTCCACAACTCAAGAACAAGTGAAGATGGCACTTTTTCGGTAAATATTTCTTTAATACAGATTTTAAGATCCAATCCGAACGACGTTGATTTACGCTTCAGGTGGACGCTTTCCGGGGAAGTGCGGTGAGCTTCCTGGTCGCTATATATGCTCCTGCGGGATCTCACCGATCACGCTAATCCCCCAGGAGTCGCCACCTTCTGCTCCAATCAACTGAGTTAGGGAAATTCTATTTTTCTATTGGGATTATATCCATTATTTCTTTTATTTATGTACATTGACTCTCCGTTCAACCAAGGGGCATGATCCTCTTCGTTGTGCTCAAAGTTAACATCACCAAAACTTACTTCCTCTTTTTCATTTCGGCCTTTTTTCAACTTCTTCGTCTACAAATCCTGTAATTAACACTACACTGCCATCAGAGTACATACTAGATAATTCAGCAGCACCATTTTTCGTAATGTCTTGATTTGTTTAGTGATGGCATTTTGATGTGCTGGATCAATAGCTGTTGGATTGTTTAGTTAAAGGAAGATTCAATCATTTACAATAATTCCGAGAGCTTGAATTAGAATGAGTTCGCGATTTCCATCATCGTAGACAATGGGTTATCTAATAGTCTCTCCTCAATACTTAATATATAAGTCCAATTATTTTTCTTAAACATAAAGGTAATTAGGCTCTTTCCGTCCTTTCCTGATGTTAAGTAATTGGCTTGTGTTCCGTCTTTTAGGAATACTTGAGAATCTATATCTGAAAGTAATTCCGTCTCATTTTTAGAAGGAATAACATTTATAATGTAATTAAAATGCTGCTTCTCACTTAAATATTCAATCTCAAGATTTTCATTTTCTTTATTAAATCTTCCAAAAGAATGAGTAAAATCTAATGGCGGCAACTTTTTTGGTAAACCTAAGCTTTTCTTATAATAAGATTCAGTTTCCAGTATTGCATCTGAAACAGATTTATAACTCAAATCACGATAATCCTCTTCTATACCCTTTTGCTGAATTGCTTTCGCGATAGTCCATCCACTGAAATTAAGTGTAAGCCCAAATAATAAAATAATTAGCTTCTTTTTAGTCAATTATTCTATTCTCCTTTTGTATTTATAACATATTCGAATTATTAACTTTAAAGTATATTTCGAATTTGATTTATAAATGCAGGGATAAAACAGGGGGTTTCAATCGGATTAATTTTAGAAAATGATTGTATTCCAATAAAATGCGAGGATCTTTGATTATGAAATGTAGAATATTACCGAAGGTCAATATAAATGGTGCAGCTTATTATATAAGTCCTTTTTCTTCTGTTCTACTTTCTTGATTTTTTTAAGAGTAATGATAGATAAAATCGCCAACAGAATATACTGTTCTTGGTACTTTTCACTTTTAAAATTATTTATAATATCCAAAACGGGCACTTCCTTTTTTACCCTTTTATCTTCCAGGGAATTTTGGAATATTTATGACTATAGAAAAAGTTTGTTTATCTAGTTTCTCATTTGAATAAAACAAATGTTTCGGTGTTACCAACCCATTCTACAGTTACTTTAACAACCTTTATTTTAGAGTACAAATTATTGTCTCCTGTAATTGCCGTTGCATCTATAGTACCTTTTTCTCCAATGGATGAACCGATCGAACCTCCTGATAACCTTCTTTCAGATACACTTTTGCCGACATTTAGGTTTCAAATGTACAAGTAACTACCCCTATAGAGTCCACGTCAATGGCCTCGTCTTTATATTTTAATTTCCCTTCTACGGCTACAATTCTCACTTACAATCTTTTAATCTTTGCTTCAATACCAATTGTGGATCGTCCTGCATTATAAGTTTATTTGTAATTGTCCATTTTCACCTCACTTATTGAACATATTTATTATTAATCTACAACAAGAACGTAACCTATCAGAATCTCACCAAATCTCCATAGCTTAAAACATGATTATTGTTGCTTTTAACAATTAAATTTCTGGGCGACAATGCCAAACAATGAGGGTACAGAGGATGTCGAACCTTTAGTTAATGGTTCATTTAAATGGATAATGGAAAACCCCGATTCCAACAACTTATTTAAATACTCCGATATTGGTTGATGGTATGCCCCTAAAGTAGAACGGAGTGTTCCCGAACCTTTTGATTTCCAATGCTGAGCGGAATAGGAGGAAACATTTCTTGAACCATCCTCTAGAGGGTAACTAAAAGGTGATTGGAAACACGGGTGCATTATTACACAAACAAATATTCCTTCGGGAACTAACACACGATAAGCTGATTTAAATACAGATTGAAAATCGGGAACATCCATCAACATTAGATTTGAAATAGCTACATCAAAGGAATTATCAGCTATTTGTTTAAGTTTCATAGCATCATCACATACCCATTTTATTGCCCCTGATTTATTCCGTGCCAATTCTAAAAGTTTATCACTAACATCGATTCCAGTAACTGCTGCTCCAAGTTTGCTTAATCGAAAACTAAGTTCTCCTTGACCGCAGCCGAGATCACAAATTTTTATTTTTGAAGGATCAACATATTCATATAGTTGTTCCAAAACGAATTGATAAGAAGTTTCAATTATTCCAGTTTTTTGACTAACCTCATTGTCAACAATAGAATTGTACTGTGAAGCCCATTGGTCATAATTAGACATTTGACTCTCCTCCTTATCTTATGTTTTAAAATTTATAAACTTAAATTCTTCTTAAAGACATAGCTTACTTTGTCATAATCCATTTTTCCCTCATAAAATCGGTGGGCATCTGCTCGCTGTAATCCTGATGATAAGGCAACACTTTGATAACCGTTTTCTTTAGCCCATTCATGTACATAGGATAGAAGTTTATCACCATATCCATTTGAACGTTTATTATTATCAGTAACTAAATCGCATACCCAAACAAAACGTCCGTAATAAAGGGTTATCATTGGCTTAAAACCCGTAACTGCAACAATTTCTTCTTGGTCATACAAGGCAAACAATCTGTACATATCCTTTTCTTTAGCCTCTATTACCAAATCAAGATAGGCTTTTTCATCAAGATGTGTGCGTAATTGATTTATTACTGGGAAAGCTTCAAGTATTTCCTTTTGAGATTGAAGTTCGCTGATAGTTATTGCGTCCATTGGCAATTTCCCCTTTTAATTTTATTTCGCAATCCGACCTATTGTTGAAAGGACCAAATCTTTATATCGGAATTGCGTCCCATTGCGGTATAATCCCCTTTGTTATTCAACTTTTAATAATAAAATCTGTATATGGCTTTCCATCAACTGAAACGGGAATTTTCCAAAATTCACCTTTATCAAATGCTAGCTTTGCCCCACTTTATTTGTTCTTAATATCAGCTTCATAAATTTTTACGGCTTCTTCCTCGCACCTTTTCCATTAACTTTTACAATCCAAAATTTGTTCTAAACTTCATGCAAGGTCATATTATCATTAGAAAGAGTCGGGCTTGTTTCCCAGTCACCTTTGCATTTCCTGAACATCCCGATAAAACAATCCCTATAAAAACCAATCAATAGCCTAAACCTCTCGCCATTTTCCCACTCCCTGAATAGTCTTAAATACAGATTACTACCTCACAATCTGGCCCGGTTCTAAGATTAAATAATTGGAAAACAAGTTTATCGCATCAAAAATAGCGTCTAAAATTTTTTGATTTGTATTGTCTATCGAATTCAAAATAAATGAACTCATTATCATTAGGTGACCTTCCAACTTCCTGAAATCCTAATTTTTTAAATACCTTCATGCTTATTCTATTCGTTTCATCTATCCCTGCGTAAAAAACATCTACTTTTTGACCAACAATGTTTTCTACGTTCATTAGTAGATTAGATAAAACCCTTGTGCCGAAGCCTTGATTTATAAATTTTGGGTTAATCGCTATGGGATTAATTCCAAGAACTAGTCTATTTTGATCATCCTTAAAGTAATTTAGTATTAATAATCCAATTGGCCTATGATCAATCTCCACTACCTTAAAGTAATCTGCGATGTTTGATGTCTCAAATGGATGATCCTTATACCAATTGTAGTCTTTAGAAACAGGTTCATTAAAAAATGCATATGAATTTATTAAATTAGCATTTTCACTATAAGATGATAATATCCAATCATCAATCTCCTTATCTTCATTAATGTTATAATTTCTCCATTTCAAATTAATCTCCCCATCTAATTAACGCCCAATTTAATTAATTCAAATATAAAACGGACAATACACAAACTTTTATCCAATTGTTTCATTTAATAACCCAATAATTATATGTATCTATATATCTCTCATCTCATGGATGTTTTGTAAGGTATGAAGGTGCATTGATTTATCTTCGGGCGACTTAGCGAATTTATACCACTCCACAAGCCTGTATCCGAACATGGCAAGAATTAGTTCATAGATGCAATGATCGGAGATATGGGACACATCCGCATATTTCGAAAAACCCCTGTAATACGCTGGAATGCATTTTTGGTAGTATTCAATCATATGACAGACGTCCGCTTCATCCGTTATTAAACTTGCAATATCCTCACCCATGTATCCCCATCCAGTGGTATCCCAATCGATAAGTACGATTTTACCGTCTGAAAAGAATATGTTTTCCACCCAAAAGTCTCTGTGACAAAGCACTATTGGTAGCTTTTCAATTCGATTGAATATTTCATCCGCGTTGTTATCTAAGTCTATGAGCATTTTACATAGATGCTTCGGAATCTCGCAGTCATCGGAACGTATGTAATCATACAAAACATTCCATGATCGATAACGCAGATAATTGTTTTTCGTAAACTCAACCTTGCTTAAATTGGGTAAATTCTGCAATATATCTGGTCGCTCAGTGTACAATTTCCCTTGAAATCGTCCCAATTCCTCAGCTATACATTCAAACATTTCTTTGGTTAGATTTAGGCCTGACACACCATCAATATATTCCATCCACAGTTGAATCTCATCGCCATTTATTTCGGCGTGATAACACTCCGGACAACGGAACGAATTGGATAAAACCTTTTTGAAATCTGTTGTATAAAGGTCGTATTCCCTCCTCCATGAATCCGGATCACCATAACGCTCAAATTTTTTCTGTGTTTTCAAAACCATTTTATACGGAAGGTTTTCACCATCAGAAGTTTCAACTCTACCTGTTACAAGCCGAACATCCCCAATTGTCCCGCCTTGCAACTCTTTGAGTTGATAATCTGCGCGGATTATCGTCTTGTCGAGCTTTTTACTTAAAACAAGCGCCAATATTTCAGGATTTATGAACCTTTCAACTTGATTGTTCATTTCTTGTATCCTCCTTCTTACATTTTATGTTACATAGCAATTGATCATCGGCAAAGGCAGCAAGAACTGCGCAGCCAGCCTCCGACTGATTGCGACATTATTTAAGTTGACACTGTGTGAATACTCTACATCATTAAATTCCGCGTTGAACTGGTCGTCCGCACTGAACGCCTGAGTTCAGGGATATCAGGCATATCCATATAACCCTTATTCATCTCCGAATTTTCTTATAACGAACGCAATAATAGCAATAACTGCACCCGCAAACATTAAAATAAAGGTGAAATGCTCCCAAGGCGTATTGGATAAACCATTATGTCGAATTATACCGTTAGCAATCATAGAACCTAAGCAATTTATGAAACCACACCATTCTATAAATTTCATTTTTGGTATGTCCCCCTCCAAACGCTAAAACCTAGTGCTAGGTCCATATATTTCCTAATCAAAGCATTTCCTTATGAATTATTTTGGCTAGATTAGCAATATTGGATGCAATACCTCCATTATAGTAAACCCTTTCAAAACCGAGGGAGTTTAAATCAACAACACCAATATTTTTTCAATTTTAATTTCTATCCCTGTCTTTCAAGTCTCCTTTAATAGTCTCTGATACACCCTCAAGTAATTTTAAGGCTTCCCCATTATATATGGACCCTCATTTTTATTTATTACTAAAAGTTTTAATCTCCCTATGAACACCGTATGCACCACAATTCCTATGAAAATTGGTTTATTTCTCTAGAAACTACATATTCTCCATTCCATAAAAATCCATTAAATCCAAAAGTTATTCTATAATCGCCACCATTACTTGAGGATACTAATTAATAACTTTAAATGAAAATATAGTATCTCCTTCTTCATTTTTGTTTTCTATGTAAGTACTATTTGTATATTTATAGATTACTTTTTTCCAAAACAGTTGAGCAGGTTTGTTTTCCTTTATAACAGATACTTCCCAGTTTTCAATATATTTTTCAAATAAATTTATAGCGGCTGTTCGCCCTACACCCATTTTCCTATACTTTTTCATAACAAAAAATTCAGCCAAGGAATTATAAATATCCATACTGCTATCATTCGTAATCTTTCTTACTAAAGCAAATCCAGCATATTTCCCATCAACTTTGATAAAGAACGGAAATCTGTTAGGCTCATTCCAGTAATTATCTAAATACTTATAATCATATAAACCAATCTCATTTACATCATCGTTCGTAAATTCACTGAAATCATAATTGTATAATTCGATAAGATGTCTTAAAACGGTTTTTTTCTCATAATCTACTTGCTCAATACTAATATTCATAGCGAAGAACCCCCTCCTTAAAACGAATTTTTGAGTGAACTATCATTTAAAATCCCACATAAACTTTCATAAAGCCATTTCAACCAGGTCATCTGGAGTAATTCGTTTTGTTTCCGCAATTTTATTGGAAAATACTTCAAAACTCTCAAAAGTTTCATCACTAATAATATAATTTGGCTTTCTATCGGGTTTTCGCGGAGGCAGGTTGTTTTATTCAAATTCCAAGTCTTTTTCAAAGCGTGTTCGCTGTTTATATAACATTTTTAAATATTTTATTTCCTCTTTTGTCAGTAGATCATCGGGGTGAATCCGCTTCTTTTTCAAATCATTATTAATTTTATCCATCTACTTTATCCCCTCTACTAATTAATTTCATAATGTCTCCAGCTTTTTAAAATTATAACAGGCGCTTTCAAAACGTTCTATAATCTGACCTATTGTTTGATTTTTGTCATTGTATATACAGTAACCAAGGGAAGTATTGTTTTAGCGGTACTTCTTCTATTATGCTGTATTCCAATAATATATTCGAATATTAAAGCTAGCACACACTATTATCAAGGTCATTACAAGCAGGCATAAACAAGGGAAAAACAGAATAACTGGGAAGTCTCGCTATCGGACGTGATATTGCGGGGGAATAAGATTGCTACAACTGGGAGGTTTTATGATTCAACATGAGCGGAACTTCCTTAATAAGCTGTTAAAGACCAGAAACCCGCAGAATGCAAGTTCATAGGCGTTACGTCAGACAGAAAGTACTAGTGCGGAGCGGAAAATACTAAGTTCATTCTACAACAGTGGGGATAGGAACCCCCACTGATTGAAGTCATTGTATTTGAACCTGATTGGATCCTTGGATTGTTAGCTGATGCTCGCCTTTTCCAAATTTCCTGGATGCAGATTCAATTAAATCCTCATCTGTCTTTTTTATTTTTTCCCAATCCTGCTCTTCTAGACTATCAATGTTCTCTAGGTTTAATGCTAGATTAGATGTTTTTTCTATATTTACGTGAACGAATTCTGCACCGTCAATCTTCCAATTACTAAGTAGATTTCTTGGAGTTATAGTGATAGGTTGCCAATTGCCTTTCAGCTCTAAAGCAATATTTTTCGGAACTAAGAGTGTAGCTTCTACGGCATCCATTGATCGATAAAAATGGTTATAGGGAACATCTTTCATTTTGATGTAAATTGTGTCGCCTTTTTTCTCGATCATCGCATAATCAGAGACCTTTTTAATTCTTGTCTCATCGCCAAATACATCTCCATGAAAGGTACCGAATAGGGATACTTCTTGTTGATCAGTTGCCTCAATCGTGAGGGCGAATGGTCCTGCATCTACTTGCATCCGCTCGATTCCTTTTAATTCATTTTCCTCATATTTCGGCAAATCCATTTCGCGGACTTCTGCTGAAACAATTTTTTGAGTAAATTCGAATAATCCGGAGGAGTGGAGAATGGCCATTCCAATTCCAGTTGTTCCAATGATCGCGATAAATATAATACTGATAAAATCGTATTTAACCCGGCTGTTTTCTGACTTTGCGATGAATAAGTAGAACAAAATCTCAATCCCCAAAACAATAAATAGTATTGGCCACCATGACATTAAAACAAGGGCAGGATCCCATCCTAAAAATTGCTGTAATAATAAAAATACACCAAGAAAAACTAAGGCTCCTCCCATGGAAAAGGAGCCAACACGCCATGTTCTCATTTTGCTTCCTCCTGTTTCTGATTCGACTTCTCTTTTTTCCCTGTTAATAATTTGATTCCTCCTCCAATCAGCAAGAGACAAATAAATGCCGATTGAATATATTCACGGAACCAATAAGTGATATCAATCGAGAACCATCTATGGATAAAAGGTTCAGCAACAGGTAAGATCACATTGACCCCAATATAATAGAGCCCTAGAACAATTAAGCCAATTCCTACCCATCTTTGGTGATTCAAGAAGAAGGAAATAAGTGGAACATCTTCATGTGCTAATTCCTGTTCTGATTTTCCCGCTTTTTGTAAGCCATCAAAAAAGCTAAAGAACCAAATGATCGGAACGATGAACAGAAAGATCCCTAGTCTTAGTACGTCTAAAATATAGATGGAGAATAGAAATGCTGCCATCAATTGGATACCGCGTTTTTGCAATCCTAAATAGAGATGTCCTGCTCCAGGTATAATCGCTAATAATGTTGCGATTGCTTTACTTTTTCTTCCTTCAACATTACGATTTTCAAGATCTTCCAAAATGGATTTATCCTCAAGCTCTTCCCCTCTTTGCTTTTTTTCCAACTGTTTCAAAGCGTCAAAGAAACCAAAGAACCAAATGATTGGAAGTGCAGCTAGAAAAATGAGAAACTCACTTCTTCCTGTCATTAATGTGACAAAAAAGATCATAATCCCTGCTCCGAAAAAGGCGACTAGTAATGTCATTCCCCGATAAACTAGACCAAGTTGAAAATGTCCTAATCCTGGAACAATTGAGAGGATAATGGTGAAGAAGCGTTCGGAATCATGAGGCCTTTCTTCAGATTCATTTGTTGAATTTCTATTTTCATGCTGATAAAGCTTCGATGCCGTAATAACGGTATCGACAAAATTAATGATATATAACAACAAGGCTCCAAATGAAAAGAGAAGCAAAACATCATTACCAAATATCATGGCAAGTGTTATCGTAAAAATCGGGATGATTATCACGGTTGCTGTATAGAATAGTCCTCGCAGTACTTTTCCTAGATACATTAACCCTCCGCCAGGAAAAAAGGCGAGTAAAAAGGCAATAAACGGATTTTTATTCATTTTGTTTTCCCTCCTTAAATTGAGCACCTAGTTCAAATTTATTTATAATCGAACCTCGTTGATCGAGAAAGCTTTCAACAAAGGATTCAGTGTGACGTGATTCTTTGTCTTCTACGGTATCTGACATTTTCAACAACTGGGAAAAGACCCCTGTTGACATTAAAATCATCGTCATTGCTACGGCAACAGCATAATGGATAAAAGTTTGTTTTCGCGAATGATGGATGCGACCCTTTTTCTCCACCGTCTCTGTTGGCTCGTTCATCTCATAGATTTGTTCCATTATCGAATTTGTAAAACTCTCTGTTTCAGATAAATCAAGCCCCTGGGTATCATTCGTTTCCACTGCTTGTAAATATAATTCCAAACAATGATCACAAAGATATAGATGGTTTTCATATTGAGTACGTGTTTCCTCTTCAAGTTCATCTCGCACATATTGCAGCCAATTTTCAACGCTATAGTGCTTCATGAAAAATCATCCTCCTTCCAGTGCTTTTTCATCCATTGTCTTGCTCGATATAATTTAACCTCAACTGTTTTCACCTTTAGATCCGCATCTTCCGCAATTTCTTGATACGTTTTTTCTCGTAAATAAAACTCTTCTACAATATCACGGTAATTCACTGGTAATTCTTTCAATCGTTCCCTTAACAAATGTCTGCGTTCCTTTTGGATCACAAGTAGTTCAACATTTTCCGTTGGGGGAGTATGACTGCTTTCTTCATATTCAACTTGCTGATCTTCTTTTCTTCTAACTTTCTTCCGTTTTATATCGATCGCATGATTAATGGCAATTCTTGTCATCCATGTCTTAAAACCTTGATTCTCATATTGGGGGAGAGAAGTATAGATTTTTAAGAACACTTCTTGGGTCGCATCTTCCGCATCTTTCTCATTACGAAGTACGCCATAGACAGTATGGAAGATCAAGTTTCGATATTTCTCCACAAGTATGCGAAAAGCATGATCATTTCCATTCTTTATTTTTTTGATGAGTACATCATCCAACTTCTCTCCCCCCTTCATTGCTCTCTATGTATATAAACGTCCGTTTCAAAAGTATCCCTACACTTTATGGGATTAATTTTTCAAAACCATAATCTAGTAATGCAATAGAATCTTCCCATACCCGCTCTTTCCCTGAGTCGAGTACTACGGTAATAAGGGATTGATCCTGTTCTTCCGCAGCAGATACAAGACAATAGCCAGCTTGATCTGTGAACCCTGTTTTTAATCCTGTTGCTTTTTGATAATAATAAGGGCTGTTCACATTTAATAATTGATTACGATTTTGATAGGTATGTGTTTGACTAGAATAGGTTGGCTTGGCAAGTAGCTCCGTTAAGATCTGCTCTTTTTTTACTGCAACAGCTATTTTCGCTAAATCCTTGGCCGTACTATAATGATTCGGATCATGTAGCCCATGGGGATTCACAAAATGGGATTGGTTAGCCCCTAACTCAATGGCTTTCTCATTCATTAACAGGGCAAAATATTGGATCGAGTTAAGTGCAGTACGATCTGTGTCTTTCTCCTTTTCCGCAATATACACAGCCAAAGTTCTTGCCGCATCATTACCTGATTGCATCAGCATTGCCGCCAATAAATCTTCTACTGTGAGTATTTGCCCCTCAAATAAACCGACACGAACTTCATCATCTGTCTGCAAATACACTTCATCTCCAACTGTCACTTTCTCATCAAGTTCAGCCTTCTCTAACACAACTAATGCTGTTAATAATTTTGTTAAGCTAGCTGGATAAAGTTTCTCATTTTCATTTTTCGCATAAAGAATTTCCCCTGTTTTTTCTTCTAGGACGAGTGCTGCTTCTCCCTCTATCCAAACAGGATCCATTGAAAAGACACTTTGAATTTCATATTTATAATGATAGGAAAAATACAGGATTACGATAATAATGGAGAAAAAACAACCTTTCTTCAACATTGTAAAACAAACCTCCTATTTACACATCCTCTAGTTTATAGACGTCGAAGAAAATAATGGAACTACAGTTTTTCGCTACTTTTATAAAAGCATTTAAGAGGTTATGATAGTTGAAACGAGAAGAGGGGCAAAAAAGAGCTATTTCGGTATCATTGATAGAATGTGTATAAGCTGCGAGGTATGGAGTCATTCTGCTATCCTGAGAATAAAAAACTGCGTGCAAGCCGAAAATGGTGCACGCAATTTCTTCTTAGTCATCTTTGCTAAATTGCAGATTGGCGATAAGAGGAAAATGATCACTTGGAAAGCGGCCATTCACCTGGTCATCCACAATCTGAACACTCGATGTAGTTATTTTCCCTCTATGTAAAATCCAATCAATCCTTCCATTCCCTCCAGATGGATCCTCAAAATTATTAAATGTTCCTAAATTTTCATTCGTACGTTTACTTGTATCGGCCCATGTATCAATATATTTGCCTTCTTGAAGAAAGGTTTGATGGGTTTCTGTTCCTGCTACCGTATTAAAATCACCCGTTAGGATGATCGGTAGATTCATTTGAAACTCATCTGTTTTACGAATGATTAACTTTGCCCCATTCACTCTCGCTCGTTCAGATTCATGATCTAAATGCGTATTGACATGATAGAAAGCTTGCTTAGTTTTCTTGTCAAAGAGATGTACCCATGTGGCCATCCTTGTGCAATGATTCCCCCAAGTAGCTGATCCAATTCGATCAGGTGTATCAGAAAGCCAAAAATGGTTAAATTCCATTATCTCAAAACGATTTTTCCGATAATAAATAGTCATAAATTCTCCATGACTTCCACCATCTCTTCCAATCCCCAACCAGCCATATTCAGGAAGTAAAACTTCCATATCTTTGACTTGTGGATATAGACCTTCCTGTGTACCCATAATATCTGGTTTTTCACGATGAATGAGAGACTGGATTAATCCTTTTCTTTCCTCCCAAGAGTTGGGTGGCACATCACTATTATTGCGCAAATTATAGGTCATAACTTTTAAAGTTCCATTTTCTTTCAAGTTTTTCATCTCCCCAGCACAGAAAGCGCTTTAATATTTTCGAATGACGACAAAGTCGTCAAAATGCTTTCCTTATCATATTGAATAGGTTAGAACCATATTTTTATTATTCAAATAAGATAATATTTCTCTCTTTTAGAAAATCAAGCGATTCCTTTAAGGACTCTTCCTCCACTTGATAGACATCTTGCACCTGTTTCTGCCACTTTTCTAGCGAATTTAATTGGATTTCTTGAATATTACGGAATGTCATGACTTTCATTATATTATTACGTAAATAAAAACATTGGTGCCCATTAAAGCGGACCGCTGTTATTCTTCTCATCGTAATGTTTTCATCGACATCTAGATAAGATTGGCGAATATCGTCTGCTATCTCTTCCTCAGTAAGAGACTCCCAAATAATTTGCTTCTTTACAAAGGTTTTCCCATTCGATTTTCGATCGATTTCATATAGACTATCTTGTTTTTGCGTAATCGTAATTTCCTCACCAAAACCATGCATTTTATGTTGTGGTCTTGCTTCTAAATCAACTGGCTTCATAATTGGAGATCCATAACCAACATCTACATATAATCTCTTTCCACGTATTTCAACCATGATTGCCAAATGGCCTGGTTCCACTCTCACGAATGAACAACTGAAGCCTAACTCGGTCAGAAGCCTAGCGAAGTTCATATTTAGTGTAAAGCAAGTCCCTCCCCAGCCTTTTTCTAGTAAGTTATGGACAAATAAAGGTAAAGGGGGGATAAAATCTGGTGCAAGCGCAAAATAATGAAACTTGCTAAAAGATTCATAGGGAACTAATGTTAAGTGATGCTGAATGAGGCGTTGTAAATAGTTTATCGACGGTACTTCCCGTTCCAAACGTAAAAAACGGATATATTGATCTACTGCTTGTTTCACTATTTAACACCTCTTTCATTCAAATTATTACATGTTCAAATAAGAGGTTCAAAAGGGACAATACGCCTAAAGTATCTTTAGCTTCCAGTGTCACTTTTGCCAGAGATCTATGGAGTATTGCTTAAAGACGTGGCGATTCCCAGCGTAAACTTAGCTGCTTCCCTTTTAAACATCCTCTTATTGCAATTTTAATTTAATGCTTTCATAAATATCTTTCCAAACAGAGCGATCTTCTAGATATTTTTTCATCATCTTTTCGTACATTTCCTTTTGTCGCTCTTCAAATTGTGGCTCATCCTTGGGAGGTAGTTTTGAACGCTGTTCTTCAACAAAATATTGCACAGAATCAGCTCTCGGTCCCCATACGGCATATTCATTTCCAGTTTGATCGATGAAAATAAAAATTGGTATGGCTCGTGAAGTCCCATTTGTTAAATATTGATCCATAAGTTCCAAGTTTTGATCACGTAGAATCATTCTCACTTCCATGTCCGCTTTTTCCGCAAGACGTAATAATATTGGGACATTCACCATTGCGTCCCCACACCAATCTTCGGTAATCACAATCACGCGTAAGTCTTTTTTATTTAGTTCGGAAAAAAATTCAGAATCCTGAACTGGCACCTCAAATTGTTCCAAAATATGCTTTGAGTTTTCCTGGTGATTTTCCATTGATTGAATGTATTCTTCAGATGGTATTCCCTTTTGAAACCATTGTGAAAGATTCATGATTCTTCCCCTTCCATTTTCACTTGTTTATATTATATCTGCTTCAGTAAAACTAGCCAATCTTTTCGTTTGAATTCCTTAAAACCTATCGACTGACAGTAAACTTTTTTAGGTTTAATAAGTAAAGGTGTAAGCTTATGAATAATAGCTTACACCTTTACAGCTTTATCTTTTCTCAATTTCTTGCTTTAACAACTTATTCACCATTGGTGGGTTAGCCTGACCTTTGGTTTCTTTCATAACTTGACCAACGAGGAAACCAAGTGCACGACCTTTTCCATTTTTAAAGTCTTCAATTGATTGTTCATTGGCATCTAAGATTCCAGTGATAATCGGTAAAAGGGCACTTTCGTCCGAAATCTGTACTAATCCTTTTTCTTTGACGATCTTTTCAGCTTCTCCGCCATTTTCAATCAGTTCACGGAACACTTTTTTAGCAATCTTCGAAGAAATTGTTCCATCTTGAATCAATTTGATCATACCTGCTAAGCCTTCTGGTGTTAATGCTGTATCATGAAGTTCTTTTTGCTCCGCATTAAGATAAGCCGAAACCTCACCCATTAACCAGTTTGATGCTAATTTTGCATCTGCTCCAGCTTTTAAAACTTCTTCAAAGAAATCCGACATTTCTTTTGTCAAAGTTAAGACCATAGCATCATAAGCAGGTAAGCCTAATTGTTCTACATAGCGTTTTTTACGCGCATCTGGTAATTCAGGGATCTCCGCGCGAACACGTTCTTTCCATTCCTCATCAATATATAATTGAACAAGGTCAGGCTCTGGGAAGTAGCGATAATCATCTGCTCCCTCTTTGACACGCATAAGGATAGTTTCCCCCGTGCTTTCATCGAAGCGACGCGTTTCCTGTAAAATTTCTCCACCTGAGAGGAGAACCTTTTCTTGACGCTTTTCTTCAAACTCTAACCCTTTACGAACATAGTTAAAGGAGTTCAAGTTTTTCAATTCTGTCTTCGTGCCAAACTTTTCTTGACCAATTGGTCGCAACGAGATATTAGCATCACAACGAAGTGAACCTTCTTCCATACGACAATCGGAAACACCTGTAAATTGAACGATTGACCTTAACTTTTCTAAATACGCATATGCTTCTGCAGGTGTACGAATATCTGGCTCAGAAACAATTTCAATTAATGGTGTCCCAGCACGGTTTAAGTCAACAAGTGATCCGTCTTTCGCGTGGGTCAATTTCCCAGCATCTTCCTCAAGATGCACACGTGTAATACCGATTTTCTTTTTATAGCCATCGACTTCAATCTCGATCCAGCCATGTTCCCCAATTGGTTTATCAAATTGCGAAATTTGATAAGCCTTTGGATTATCCGGATAAAAATAATTTTTACGGTCAAATTTAGTATCTGTCGCAATTTCACAGTTTAGTGCCATTGCTGCTCTCATTCCATAATCAACCGCACGTTTATTCAATACTGGTAATACTCCAGGGTATCCTAAATCAATGACAGATGTATTTGTGTTTGGTTTCGACCCAAATTGATTGGGACTAGGTGAAAAGATTTTTGATTCTGTTTTTAATTCTACGTGGACTTCAAGTCCGATTACTGTTTCAAAATTCATGATTTTCCCCCCTTACAATTGTGGTTTTTGTTTATGGAAATCTGTGGATTGTTCAAATGCATGTGCCACACGATAAACGGTTTGTTCATCGAAATGTTTTCCGATAATTTGTAATCCAAGTGGTAAACCTTCTGTAAAGCCACATGGAACAGAGATCCCTGGTAGACCTGCAAGATTAACTGGAATAGTCAAAAGATCCCGCGCATACATTGTCACCAAATCATCCAACATTTCACCAATTTTATACGCTGGAGTAGGTGTAGTTGGTCCAATCACAACATCATATTTTTCAAAGATATTATCAAAGTCTTGTTTGATTAAGGTTCTTGCCTGTTGTGCTTTTTTATAATACGCATCATAAAATCCGGAACTAAGCGCATAGGTTCCAAGCATAATTCGACGTTTTACCTCATCGCCAAATCCTTCGGAACGACTTTTCTTATAAAGTTCCATCAGATTTTCAGGGTTTGGAGTCCGGTAACCATAACGTACACCATCAAATCTAGCTAGGTTAGCAGATGCTTCGGATGAGGCTAGTAAGAAGTAGGAAGAAACGCCATATTTGGAATGCGGAAGTGATACTTCTTCCCAAGTAGCACCTAGTCCTTCCAATACTTTTAGAGCGGAAAGAACAGCTTCTCGTGATGCTTCACCAATTCCTTCACCCAAGTATTCTTTCGGAACAGCAATCTTCAATCCTTTTATATCCCCAGTGAGCCCTTCTGTATAATTAGGCACTGCTTTATCAACACTTGTTGAATCATGCTCATCTGCACCAGCAATCGCTTGTAACACATATGCATTATCTTCAACACTTCTAGTAATCGGTCCAATTTGATCAAGAGAAGAAGCGAAAGCAACCAAACCGTAGCGAGAAACACGTCCATATGTAGGTTTCATTCCAACGACACCACAGAAAGAAGCTGGTTGGCGAATGGAACCACCTGTATCAGATCCTAGTGCAAATGGTACTTGTCCAGCTGCTACTGCTGCGGCTGAACCACCAGAAGATCCTCCTGGAACATAATCAAGATTCCATGGGTTTTTGGTTACTTGAAAAGCGGATGTTTCTGTTGTTGCTCCCATAGCGAATTCATCCATATTTACTTTTCCAATCGTAATCGCTTGTGTACCATTCAATTTCTCCATAACAGTCGCATCATAGATTGGATCAAAGTTTTCAAGCATCTTACTAGCGCAAGTAGTTCTTAAATTCTTTGTAACAATATTATCCTTGATTCCAGCTGGAATCCCAGCAAGGATCGAATCACCTACTTGTCCATCGAGCGCCTTTGCTTTCTTTTGCGCATTCTCCTCATCTACTGTTATAAATGCCTTCACTTGATCATCGACTTCCTTAATTCTCTTAATCGATTGATCAACTAGATCAGAAGCAGTTATTTCTTTTTTATGTAATTGTTCATGTAATTCTTTAATGGAATGATCGAATAATGACATATTGTTGCCCCCCTCCTTAATCGATAATAGATGGCACCTTAATTTGTCCATCCTCTTCTTCTGGTACGTTTTTCAAAACATCTTCAAGTGGTAAACCTTCGACTTTCTTATCTTCACGCATCACATTTTTCTGAGCAAAAACATGGGAAGTTGGCTCAATATTATCTGTGTTTAATTCATTTAATGTATCTGCCATCGCAATGATATCAGCAAGCTGACTTGAAAAATTCTCTGCTTCTTTTTCACTCATTTCTAGTCTAGCCAAATGAGCAACATGAAGAACTTGTTCTTTAGAGATTTCCGACATACTCCTACACCTCCGAATAATAAAATAATCTTCAGTAAGGGATTAGGCATTTAAGGCGTAGTGCCTTTAATCTCTCCCTCTTTCCCTCACTGATAAAAAAAGTTGTGAATGCGACATTATAAAACGTGCACCTGCAATACTATTGATAATATCAAATAATCTTCCTAACAAGCAAGCCACTAAAGTTCCCAATGCAAAGTCTTTTCTCTGATGGCCACGTAGTTTTGTAGTGTTTTCTATCGTTTGAGTCAATTTCATCATTACTTATTAATGATCTATACACGAACGTTATTGTTATAGGAGATTAGTCAATGTTTTTTCTTAACTTAGTTGATTGGAGCGGAAGGTGGCGACTCCCTCTATAAAATACGGTAGTGACAAGGCTCCTGGGGGATTAGCGTGACAGGTGAGATCCCGCAGGAGCATATAGCGACGAGGAAGCTCACCGCACGCCCCCCCGGAAAGCGTCCACCTGAAGCGTAAATCACTGTTGTTCGGATTTGAATGCTAAAATCTCTATTATGAAATTGATTCGTTTACATGATCTATTTATAAATATGAACAAATGGCTCTTTATCGCCCGATTTTTTAGAGATCAAGGCCTCTGCTCCGTTGACCGAGGATATATTAACATTCACATTAAAATAATCAGGGAAATGATCCATCACTAAAGATGTCGCCCACTGAGTAAACCCAATGACTTCTGCCTCACCATAAAGCTGAATAGGAATATCAATCTCTAAATTAACAAATTGATCATTTTTATAAAAAGCTCGACCAATTAATCCATTATAGTTCGGAAAATATTCTTCTACATCATCTTTAAATCTCATAAAATAAGCAACATCTTCACGATGATCTTCCTCAGCCTCTGAAGACGGGAATAAATAATGCTTTTCATCAATTGCTTTCCAATCCCCTAGAGATGAACTCCCCTTTGCTGCATGGGCATAGGCGAAAAAACTACCAGGAACAACGGCGTTTTTGCTGTTTTGTTCAAACAAAGCAATCGTGATTGGAATATTGCTTAACCCTTCCATGGAACGGAGTCTTTTGAGTACTTCCTCCGCTATTTTCTTGCCTTCCTCCTCAAGCTTTGCATGCTTGATTGGCTGTTCGAATGTCGCACCATATTGCTCTTTTTGATAATAATGGACAGAGTTCAAAGCAAGTCCAATAACCATTCCACCTAGCTTTACTGTTTTTCCGTCCTTAACTAAATAATCATGTTCAAGAATATGAGCTAAATAAATCGGACTTTTTTCATTTTGCTCTTCTACAGAGCCTTTTTCATCATTGACAGGATTAAGTCCTAGATTATCTTCCGCATCTAGCTTTAATTCCTTTAATTGTGCCTTCGTATATTTCCGATTCAACCAACTACGAACCGTTTCTTGCTCTAATTTCTGCCCCTCTTGGAAGAAATATGTGTCGGTCGAAAAATTTTCTTTTGCCACACGCATTAACCCTGTTTCAAATTCATTAATATCATAAGTAGAATTTAATCTGTCAACAACCATTCCTCTTGTTTTACTAGCTTTAAAGGGAATCGTCGTACGATAAACCGAATCAGATATTTGATAACTTGGTATAATGGATGTCTCTTTTTTTTCATCCTTCTCTTGAACAACTTCATTCTCTTTGTTTATTTGCGGGGCACATCCACTCAACAAAAGGATAACCATACTGCCAACAAACCACTTTTTCATAATTAACCACCTTTTATTAAGAAAAGCGCAAGGCGCCTGTCTATCGGCGACAAGCAAATGTTCTGTGCCAAGAAAAGTCCGGTTTTGACTTTTATTGACACAGGTTATTTCGTAGAACATCGGCTAAAATCGCCACATCCTGTGGCAGGCTCAAAATGCACCCTCCTGGTGCTTCGCCTGCACTAGTACTTCCTGTACGTCGCAACGCCGATGGACCCGCATCCTGCGAGTCTCTCGCCGAATGGCGCCTGGAGCTGGACAATAACTCTTCCAGTCCAAGGCAATCTTAAGATGAATTTTATACTTTCTTATCATTTTAAAAATGTGTAAGCGCCGATCAGGCTTTAAATTCTGTCATGATTATTGTAACTGTAATTCTTCCAAAAGTCTTTGCTCATTCCATGTTTCAATACCAAGTTCTTGCGCCTTCGTTAATTTAGAGCCAGCTTCTTCACCCGCAATGACTAAATCGGTTTTTTTGCTGACACTCCCTGTCACTTTTCCACCTAGTGATTCAATCTTTTCTTTGGCTTCATTTCTAGTTAACTGCTCCATCTTACCTGTTAGGACTATTATTTTATCATAAAAATAAGAATCCTTATCGACAGTTTCACTTCTTTTTTGACCAAGATATGTCATGTTAACATTAGCTTGTTGCAATTTTGCCAGTAACTGTTCCACTTCTTGATTTTCGAAGAAGCTGACAATCGCATCAGCCATCTTTTCTCCGACCTCATCAACTTGCAATAGTTCTTCTGCTGTTGCAGATGCCAAACGATCCATTGTCTCAAAATGTTCCGCCAGAGTGGTTGCTGCTTTCGCTCCAACATGGCGAATACCTAATCCAAATAATAACTTTTCTAATGAGTTGGATTTGGAATTTTCAATGGACTGGATTAAATTGGTGCTGGATTTCTCCCCCATACGTTCCATTGAAAGGAGTTGATCTTTCGTTAAGGAATAAAGATCAGCTGGATCCTTAACGAAATCAAGCGCAAAAAGCTGACCAATGACTTTTTCACCTAGACCATCGATATTCATCGCATTCCTTGAGACAAAGTGAATCAGACCTTCTCTTCTTTGGGCAGGACATTTTGGATTCAGACAACGGAGGGCTACTTCTCCCTCTAAACGGACTAATTCACTGTTACATTCTGGACAATGTTCAGGCATTTGAAATGGAGGTTCTTCTCCAGTTCTTCTCTCTTCCAAGGCATGGACAACCTCAGGAATAATATCGCCCGCTTTTCTGATGACAACCCAATCACCGATCCGAATATCTTTTTCTTTGATTAGATCTTCATTATGAAGGGAAGCTCTTTGTACTGTCGTTCCAGCTACTTGAACAGGTTCTAAAATGGCAGTAGGTGTAATAACACCAGTTCTCCCAACACTAAGTTCAATATCCGTTAATTTTGTTACAACTTCTTCTGCCGGAAACTTAAAGGCAATCGCCCATCGCGGAGTTTTTGCTGTTTGTCCTAACTGTTCTTGTTGTTCGAGAGAATCAACCTTTATGACAATACCATCAATATCATAATCTAATTGAGGACGATCCTTTGTCCATTTCTCAATATATTCAAGCACTTCTTCGATAGAATGGCATTGTTTTCTTTCTTTATTCACTTTTAACCCTAGCGTTTCAAGCAAGTTTAAACCAGCGTTATGGGAAGTGACACCCGTTGTGCCAAAATCACCAATTCCGTAAAGAAAAACATCTAGATTACGGGCAGATGCAATCCGGGGATCAAGTTGTCTTAACGAGCCTGCTGCTGCATTACGAGGATTAGCAAAGACCATTTGTCCCTCTTCTTCTCTAAGTTCATTTAACTTGAGGAAAGATTTTTTTGGCATATACGCTTCTCCACGAACCTCTAGAGAATAGGGCTCCTTTAATCTTAGAGGGATAGATCGGATCGTTTTCAAATTTGCCGTTATATCCTCGCCAACTGTGCCATCTCCCCTTGTTGATCCTTGTACAAGCAGACCATTTTCATAGCGCAACGAAACAGCTAAACCATCAATTTTCAATTCACATACATAAGAAAAATCATCGCCAATGCCTTGCCTAACCCTGCGATCAAAATCACGCAGATCCGCTTCGGAAAAAGCATTAGCTAAGCTTAACATTGGGGTTTGATGCCGAACCTTTTCAAATTGCGATAATGCTGCTCCTCCAACCCGCTGTGTAGGTGAGTCCGGTGTAATCAATTCAGGATATTCTCTTTCTAGCTCCTTAAGTTGTTGCAGAAGCTTGTCATACTCTGCATCAGGAACAGAGGGATTATCTAGAACATAATACTCATATCCATATTTATTTAGTAATTGATGAAGTTCCTTCACCTGATTTGCTATATTTTCTTGATTCATCCACACATCAACCTTTCCAACAAAAACCGATACTTTTCATTGCCTAGCTCTAGATCTGGGAAATAGAGACCTGTAAGGTGGCATGACTATGGTTGGCGAAATTATATCTCATCCAAATGCCTTCCACTATCTCTTACCATTATGCCTCAACAACAAAGGAGCAAACGTCTAAGAATGAACGGTTAAGGACGCACCGTCCTAGCGGCAGAATTAATAAGCGGCCTGTCGCTTTGCCTGCTAGTACGTCCTGTAGTCGGCAGGCTCAAACAGCGACGTCCTGGCGCTTCGCCTGCACTAGTACGTCCTGTACGTCGCAATACCGTTCTGACCAATATTCTGTTGGCCTAGACTTTTTGAATAGGAGCAAATTGGGCAAGCAATCGTTTAATGCCAACAGGACTTGGAAAGGCAATATCCAGTTCTTTATTATCAGCATCTCCCTTTACGCTCACAACCGTACCAATTCCCCATTTTTTATGCTCAGCTTTGTCTCCAACCTTCCATTCTGAATCAGAATCAGTGGAATTTTGGATCGGCACTGGTCTTGTAACAGGCTTTCTTCGTTCTCTATTCATCACCCGACGATCCAAGCTAGCTCTTTTTTCTTTTTCTCGTTCATTAACATTTTCCAGTAGTTCAGCTGGAATTTCTGCAATAAATCTAGAAACAGGATTCATATTTGTTCGACCAAATAAGGTCCTCATTTGTGCATTTGTTAAGTATAACTCTTCTTCAGCCCGAGTAATCCCAACATAGGCAATTCTTCTCTCTTCCTCCATTTCAGCTTCTTCCATTAATGAACGATTATGTGGAAAAACGCCCTCTTCCATTCCAATTAAAAAGACGACTGGAAATTCAAGACCTTTAGCTGAATGCAAGGTCATCAATGTGACCCCTTCTTCTGGTACCCCATCTTCATCTAGACGATCAATATCCGCAACAAGCGCTAAATCCGTAAGAAAAGCTACTAAGCTTTTATCTTCACTGCCATCCTCAAAGTTTTTCGTAACAGACAGAAATTCCTCGATATTTTCTAATCTGCTTTCAGCTTCTATCGATTTTTCCGCTTTTAACATATCGCGGTATCCCGTTTTGTCAATTACTTCTTCTACTAACTCTGTCACAGGTAAATATTCTTGCATACTGACATAATTTCGAATTAAGTGATAAAATTCAGCAGCAGCATTGGCGGCTTTCCCTGTTAAGCCAATAAAATCAACCTCTGCTAAAGCCTGATATAAAGAAAGGTCTCGTTCTCTTCCATAAGCAGCGATTCGGTCTAATGAGGTTGCGCCGATTCCACGTTTTGGTACGTTAATAATACGTTGTAAGCTAATATCATCATCAGGATTGGCAATTAATCGTAAATAAGCTAGTAAATCTTTTATTTCTTTTCGATCATAGAACTTTGTACCGCCAACAATCTTATATTCAATATTTGATTTTAATAATACTTCCTCCATCGCACGTGATTGAGCATTTGTTCGATAAAGTATGACAAAATCCGAAAGTTTACGTTGTCCTGACGTACTTAGTTCCTTAATTTTCCCAGCTACATACTGAGCTTCCGTCTGTTCACTATCTGCCCGATAATAGCTAATCTTGCGCCCTTCTTGATTTTCTGTCCATAAATTTTTCGGTTTGCGACTTGGATTATTTTGAATAACTTCATTCGCCGCATCGAGAATAAACTTTGTTGAGCGATAATTTTGTTCGAGAAGAATAACTTTTGCATTTGGGTAATCTTTTTCGAAGGATAAAATATTGGCAATATCCGCTCCCCGCCATCTGTATATAGACTGGTCAGAGTCACCCACAACACATATATTTTTAAGACGTGCTGCCAGGCTTTTGACAAGGATATATTGAGCACGGTTTGTGTCTTGATATTCATCCACATGGATATATTGGAATTTTCGTTGATAAAATTCCAATATTTCGGGAACACGTTCAAATAATTGAATGGTCACCATAATTAAATCATCAAAATCTAGCGCATTATTACGGCGTAATCTCCGTTGGTACTCTGTATATATCTTGCTAATCGTTTGTGCATAAAAACCAGCCGCTGTTTTTTCATATTCTTTCGTCGTCACCAATTCATTTTTCGCACTGCTTATTGCACCGAGTGCAGCTCTTGGATCAAACTTCTTTGGATCAATATTTAAATCCTTTATAACATTCTTCACAACCGATAGTTGATCAGTCGAATCCAGAATAGTGAAATTACTGTTATAACCTAAACGACCAATATCACGCCGGAGAATTCGCACACACATGGAGTGAAATGTGGAAATCCAAACAGCTTCCGCAGAGCCGCCCATAATATTTCCAATCCGTTCCTTCATTTCCCGTGCAGCCTTATTTGTAAATGTAATCGCAAGAATATTGTATGGGTTCACTTCTTTTTCGACCATTAAATAGGCCACCCGATGTGTGAGGACTCTCGTTTTTCCACTTCCTGCTCCCGCCATAATCAACAAGGGGCCATCCGTTGTTTTAACTGCTTCTTTCTGTTCGGGGTTTAACCCTTCCAAGAGACGTGTACCCGATATTTGCACCTCTACTACCTCCCTAACTAGAAACATTTGTTCTATTATAGCTCGATTTTAAACAAAAGTCACGGAAGCACATGGACTGTTTTCAATGCTTCTTTTAAATTTTCATATATGACATTGCCGACAATAATGCAATCAGCAAATTGCTTCATTTCTTTTGCTTGTTGGGCTGTCTGAATACCGCCCCCATAAAATAGAGTGGTATTGGTTAGTTGACTACTTACTTTTTCCACCAACTTTGGATCGCCATAATTGCCACTATATTCCATATAAAAGATTGGCAACTGAAACATTTTCTCAGCCATTCTTGCATATGCTATGACATCTTCATCATCAAGTGCAGTAACAGCGTTTGTTAGTTTAGCTACTTTACAATCTGGATTTAGAATACAGTATCCTTCCACAAGAACTTCATTCCAATCCATAAGCTCTCCATATTCTTTAATCGCTTCATGGTGGAGACCTGAGAACCATTGGATCTCTTTTGTATTTAAAACTGATGGAATAAAATATAAATCAAATCCTGGTGTAAGGGATTCAAGATTACTTACCTCTAATACACACGGAACCGTGTATCTTCTTATTCTAGACATTAGATGTAGCACATTTTCCAATGTTACATTATCCGTTCCACCAACGATAATGGCGTCCGTACCCGACTCACATATTTTCTCCAAATCTTTATCGGACATAGACTTATCAGGATCAAGTTTAAAGGCATGACGCCACTCTTTCACATCGTACATATTCATTGGGTCCTCCATTTCTATTTGGCATCTATCATTATAGCATTTAGGGATGGTGACACTAAAGAGGATGAGGAAATTTTGTGGATAAAGTGAAACATCAATCAGTGGGGATTTTCTTCATCCCCCACTGATTAATGGGGTACAAAGGCTAAGGTCGCGATGTCCTGTCGCAACGCCTTCGTGACCTACATCCTGTAGGCCCGAACCAATCGGGCCGTTACTGGCAGTTGATCCCCCACTTACAATTCTTCATTTCCTTCGAATTCTTGAAGT
This sequence comes from Lederbergia galactosidilytica, assembly GCF_017873565.1. GTDB lineage: Bacteria > Bacillota > Bacilli > Bacillales > Bacillaceae_C > Lederbergia > Lederbergia galactosidilytica. The sequence continues at coordinate 19,600 of NZ_JAGGKH010000020.1, read as the reverse complement.
GGGGGTCTTACTGCCAGTTACACTCCGATAAAAGAACAAATGCGCTGGCGCCTGTTCTATCGATGAATAGACCACTTCATATACAGGAACCAAAATTTGCTAGCCACTAGGTATTAGCCCGCTATTTATTCACATCTCGTAGGCCATAACACTAATTTCCCTAATGTGTCGACTGCGATCAAGTAGAAATCTTATAGTTTTCTCCAGCATAAAAAGGGTACGGCATCTTGTCGCTGTACCCAGGTTTAACTAATAAAGAGTTCCCCTTGAAAGTAATTTTCAGTTTATCTTTCCCCTTCAACACGATCAAGGACCATTTCATAAGTATCATTTCCGAAATTCAAACAGCGCTTCACCCGTGAAATTGTAGCAGTACTTGCTCCGGTCTCAGATTCGATTTTATGGTAGGTATTCCCTTCTCTTAACATTCTAGCAACTTCTAAACGTTGTGATAAAGATTGGATTTCATTGATCGTACATAAATCATCGAAGAATCGATAACATTCCTCCCGATTTTGCAATGTAAGGATCGCATCAAAAAGCTGGTCTAATTCTTTCCCTCTCAATTTTTCAATTTGCATACATCAATAATCTCCTTTTAAATGATGTTCAAAAGGTCCGGTAATAATAATCCATTACTGATTCTTGTTGTTTGCTACGAATCGAGTTAAAGCACTATACAAAAGCTGTCCATGACGATCTCCAATAGGAGTTTCCGCATATAATATATGCAGGTTAGCTGGTCGTAAATGAGTTGCCTCAAGCTTTCGTGAGCCTAATCGATTGATACCAGTGCCTTTAGCCCGTTTGATCCTATTACCTCTCTTTTTGAACATAGTTTTTTCATAGTACTATTTATTATAAGAAACGATATCTAAGCTTGGGACAATATTGATCCAAGATTTGCCTGGTACTAGCTTTGCAGGAAGTCCATCCTCATATGGTATGGGTCGACCATCTACATCTTTCCAATCTATTTCTTTAATCATGCCCTTTTGAAATAATAATGCTTTTCCGCCAGATGTCAAATCAATTGTCCGTCTACCTTCTTCATCCATTACTTGATGTTCTGCTTCCAACACAATAATATTATCCAATAAAATTGGATTATTTGTTTCAGCATCAGTAGTTTGTTCTCCATTAGAGATTCTTGCATACTTTTTATTTTCTTGATCATATTCATAGCTAGAAATGTACAAATCATTTTTACTATAAGAAACCTTTATGGGTCCTATTGGCTCTCCTTGAAAGCTTTCAATCTCTTCATCCGATAAAAAGTCCAATGATTCTGGTGGAGTGTCCAAATCATACCCCTCATTTTCGGCCCCTTTAACTATATTTCCTTGAGTAATATAAGAATTATGGGGAGCTTGACGATCAGAGGAGCGCTTAAATAACGTTCCATCATATTGAACTCCATTTAACTGATCGATCTCACCGGACAGCAATCTTTTTTTAGCACTGGGACTATAACCATGTGCAATGTAGAGACTTTGAAATCCTTTAGCAATATCTATAAAGTAATCACGAGAACTTCGGATAGGTCCTATGCGCTCAGGTAACTCACTTTGATAAATCGCTAAAAACCGTGTTATCGATCCTTCCGCTAATAATTCATAGACAATGTCTGCCTGTGATAACCCACTTTGCGGTCGTGCTTCTGGATGGTTGTTCACTGTGACAGCAATCGCCCTTTGATTAGAGGCTTTATCTGTCAGCAAACCAGTAAGTGGGTAATGTACTACTGGTTGATCCTTTTCTGTTGGAGTTTCAGGTTTCGGAACCGTTTGCTGTTCTTCCTTTCCCTTATTTCCACATGCTGTCAAGACAAGACCAATTACAAGCAAAAGTATACAAGTTCTTCTCTTCTTTGAAAACAAAAATGCCAACTCCTATATTTGTGACTAATTTTACATTTACTATTTTAACGCATTAACGTTGGAAAAAGTACCTTTTTGTTCATCACATCATACAAACCACTTTGAGTAACCCTTATATATGGCAAATGAGTAGCTGAAAAAAATAGTAAAGAATAAATCGGATCTGTAAAAGGATACCCTCTCTCCATCAACAAATCTTTTAAAGTTTCCGTTTCTTGAGCTAGATCTTCAAGTCGTAGATCTGACATTAACCCAGCAAGAGAAAGTTTCATTTCAAAGATGATTTTACCATCTTCTGCTAACACGATCCCTCCGCCAATTTCTTTCATCTTGTTAAATGCAAGTAACATATCTTCTTTTCTTTTCCCAATCAAAATAATATCGCCGGTAGAAGAAAAAGACGAAACAAAGCCAGAAAGGGACTTTGCAAAACCTTTTATCATCGTATTAACCCGCCATTTCCCCTTCCGATCCACTAACATTAGATAACTTTCATCCTGATTTTCAGGTAAGGGATCAATCGCCAAATCAACCCGAATGGTGTACGGTTTAGTAATGACATTATTAATCATTTCTATACCAAAAGGCATTGAAAACTGCAAATCATCTTGCTTAAGCTCCCATTCTAACTGAAGGGGTTCCAAATCATATTGTGGCCAATAAATATTATGATCAAATACAACCTCTTTCCCTTCTTTGCGCACCCATTGCCCCTTAGCTAAAACAGATACAGGCGTTGGATTATACTCATTTGAAAGAAAATTAATATTCGCCACTCTTCCTGTTGCAATCTGCCCATGTTCAGAGGAAAGATTGAAATGGCGAGCAATATTATAAGAAGCCATATGATACGCATCCATGGCAGGTACATCATTTTCCAATGCGAGGCGAATAAGATAATCAGCCATCCCCTGTTTGTAAAAAGCTGGTGTTGCTCCATCTGTAGTCATCATCAATGAATCATATTGCGAGAGTCCTAGTTTTTTCATTTCTTGTAATAAGATAGGCAAGTCAGGCCTGATAGATGAATGGCGGAGTGATACTGCATAGCCATGGAGCAAACGTTCATATATCTCCTCCCCCGTCATCGCTTCATGATCACCATCTACACCAAAAAGTTTCATCTTAGCAAGCGTTTTTTCTGATGCTCCAGGAAAATGACCTTCCACTTTCTTTCCTAACCGTTTCGTTTCCTGGATCCAATAAAGCATTAAATCGTCACCATCAAGAAGTCGAGGCCAACCTGTTAATTCTCCCCCTTGAACTACAGACTTATGTTCAAGCCAAGCTTTTACATCCGTATTCGTGAAAACTAGTTCTTCATCACCCATAGCAGTTTGAGCATCGTACCGACTCCACCAATACATCGTTATTGGTGACCTATTCAATTGTTCCATTAGAGTAAACGCTTTCTTTTTATTTAAATGTAAGAAGAATAAAAGATTATCATTTATCAATGTTGTTGTACCTGTTTGTGCAGCAAAGCGAGATAACGTGTGTGGGTTATATAATTGGAACGGATGAACATGGGGTTCTATATAGCCGGGGACAAGCGTCCATTTAGAACAATCCACCACTTCACAATCCTTGAGTTTCTTTGGTAATTCTTTTCCTACATAAATAATTCGATCATGTAAAATCCATATATTCGCAACTACCCATTCATGTAATGTTGAATGTAAAAAACGGGCATTTTTTAGTAAAATTGAAGGAGAAACTTTTCCATCTAAAACAGATATTTGTTCACGTATTTGCTTATTTTTCCATCTAAATCTCTGTTCTAACATCCTAATCCTCCCATCCAATTGCCTTCATTTATAATGGGTGTTCAACAAGGAGCGAGCTAACTCTACTGATGGCAGACACGAGTAGATCCTATACAGCGAAAATTCAAGCCGACTGTTTCCAACAGCTAAAAACTGGGCCAATTAACTAGGAGGTGAGTTCGACATTGATACAGATCATGCCACTATTTGGTCAAAAGTCCTCCAGCTTGTCGTGTCGTGTTATCAGACTTTGTGAACATCCTCATAAGGTCATTCTAACATACTATAACCTGTAAAGATGCTATGATCTATCCATCAATCGTACATTTTTATAAATTGTAATATAGTAGTAAACGATTTGTAATGAATGATTATTCCCCTTCATTTCTTTCGTCATTTTCTTAGCTTATTTACGATATATGTAATCTCTTGAATATTAAAGTTTATTGCTTCAGCATAATAAAAATTTGGTCAAAAAAAGATGGACGGGTATTCACCCATCCACCTTTACTAAAGCTTTGTCTGCTATGTCCTTTCGATAAAAGAACTCGTCTTCAGTTATTTTAGACATTTCTGCATAAACCTGCTTTACAGCAGCTGGGATAGAGTCCGCTTTTGCTGACATTAGCAACACTCTGCCACCATTAGAATAATACGGACCCTCGCTACTAGGTAGGCTAGTCCCTGCATGATAAAGCGATACATTTGGATCCTCTATGATCATTTCAGGTAATGGAACCCCAGTTTTATACTTTGCTGGGTAGCCTTTAGCAGCTAATACCACACCGACTACTGCTGTATTGGACCAAACTAAATGGGGATCCGTCTCATCAAGCAGATCTAGCAAAAGTTGAACAAAATCGGTTTCCAATCTTTCTAAAACTACTTGGGTTTCCGGATCTCCGAAGCGAGTATTAAATTCAATGACTTTTGTGCCTTTATTTGTACGAATTAAGCCTGCATATAGAATCCCAGTAAAATGACGATTTTCTTGTACCATCGCCTTAGCGGTGGGAACGAGAATTTTTTCTACCGCTTCCTCAACTTCTATTGAAGAGATATGTGGAACAGGTGTATAGGCTCCCATTCCACCTGTATTGGGTCCTTGATCACCGTCAAAAGCTCGTTTATGATCTTGTGCGATGACCATTGGATAGACAGCTTCCCCATTCACGAAAGCCATTAAAGAATATTCTTCTCCATCTAAATATTCTTCAATGACAACTTTGGAAGAAGAATCTCCAAACTTCGAATCTATTAACATTTCTTCTAAAGCTTGAACGGCTTCATCTACCGTCATTGCCACGACGACACCTTTTCCTGCGGCAAGTCCATCTGCTTTAATAACAATCGGTGCTCCATTCTCATGGACATATGCTTTTGCATCTTCATAAGCAGTAAAAGTCTCGTACTTGGCCGTAGGAATTTTGTATTTCTTCATAAGATCCTTCGCAAAAGTCTTACTTCCCTCAAGAATAGCTGCATTTTTTCGCGGTCCGAATATTCTTAAGCCTTCAGCCTCAAATTCATCAACAATTCCAGCAGCTAACGGAACTTCTGGCCCCACAATCGTAAGGTCGATTTTTTCTTCTTTTGCAAATTGAATTAGACTTATAAAATCCGTTTCCTGAACGGGCACTAAAATGGCATCCGTACTTATACCACCATTTCCAGGAGCACAATACACTTTAGAAACAAGCCTACTCTCTTTTACCTTTTTGCATAAGGCATGCTCTCTACCGCCACTACCAACAACTAAAATCTTCAAGGCTTTCCACCCTCTCGTAGCTTCATTTTCACGTTTCGACTCCAAACTGCTAATAAACTTTCACTACCTGCTTATAATCAGCGTCTTCTCGCCTATTCGCTTATCGCTTTTATTTAAATTCAAAAGATTGAGACGGAATTGTATTCACCAAAGAAAAGAGCAATCATTGGCTTCGGCAATATATTCCGCAAAGGTATAGATTGTTCGTCTTTAGAATTCCTATGATACGTCAACATCGGTTCATCCCTCGCCGTGTTTAGGCCCGCAGGATGCGGGTCAGAACAGCGTTGCGATGTACAGGATGTACTAGTGCAGACGAAGCGACACGATGTCGCGGTTTGAGTCTGCCGCCAGGACGGCGCGAACTTAGCTCTTCTTCCCTACTTTAAATTTGTACGTCGCTGAACAGGCGATTCCGCTTTTCTTTTAATGTTTGAAATGTCTTACTCCAGTGAATACCATGGCGATTCCGTGTTTGTCAGCTTCTTTGATTGAGTCTTCATCGCGAATGGAGCCACCTGGCTGGATGATCGCTGTAATACCTGCTTTAGCCGCTTCTTCAACTGTATCTCCCATCGGGAAGAAGGCGTCAGATCCCATCACAGCTCCTGTTGCACGCTCTCCGGCTTGTTCTAGCGCAATTTTAGCAGCACCGACACGATTCATTTGTCCTGCACCAATTCCCAGTGTCATATCATCTCCAACTACGACGATGGCATTGGATTTGACATGTTTAACCACCTTCCACGCTAGTTTTAGGGCTGCCAATTCTTCAGCTGTAGGCTCTCTTTTTGTTGGAATAGAGATATTCCCGTCCGCAAATGTATAGGCATCTTGATCTTGAAGGAGCAATCCTCCCTCTACCGAAGTTAAAACCTTTTCTTCTTTGTTTCCCTCATCAAAAGGAATAGTTAAGAGACGAATATTCTTTTTCGCTTGTAATACGTCCAGCGCTTCTTGAGAAAAGGCGGGAGCAATGATAATTTCTAAAAATATTTCATGTAGCTTTGTAGCCGTTTCACGATCCACTTCACGATTCAAAGCAATGATTCCTCCGAAAATGGAAGTAGAATCTGCTTCATAAGCCTTTTTAAATGCTTCTGAAATAGAATTTCCAATCCCGATTCCACATGGATTCATATGTTTTACAGCCACTGCCGCTGGCTCCGTAAACTCCTTCACAATTTGCAAAGCAGCATCTGCATCACGAATATTGTTGTAAGAAAGTTCTTTACCATGTAATTGCGTCGCATTGGCAATCGAAAATTTTGACCCAAGTGGATGCTGATAAAAAGCAGCCTGTTGGTGCGGATTTTCTCCATATCGTAGGCTTTGTTTTAATTCATATGTAAATGTGACACGTTCTGGCTCTTCTTCCTCGGCTAATTGTGTCATGTATTCGGCAATGAGTGCATCATAAGCTGCGGTATGGCGAAAAACTTTAGCAGCCAATTTTCGTTTAAGTGAAGAGGAAACATTACCTTGCTCTTTTAATTCCTCTATAACCGCATCATAATCCGCCGCATCGACGACAACAGTCAGATCAGCATGGTTTTTCGCAGCTGCTCTTAGCATGGATGGGCCACCAATATCAATATTTTCAATTGCTTCTGCTGGTGTTACTTCTGGGTTTTCAATCGTTTTTTGAAAAGGATATAGATTAACGCAGACCAAATCAATTGGCTGGATTCCTTGCTCTTGCAATTGTTTCATATGATCCTCTGAATCTCTTTTTGCTAGCAATCCTCCATGAATTAAAGGATGCAGTGTCTTCACTCTTCCTTCTAAAATTTCTGGGAAACCTGTGATTTCCTCTACTCCCTTGACAGGAACTTGATTCTCTTCTAGTGTCTTTTTTGTTCCACCCGTAGACAAAACCTCAAATCCTAGCTCCACAAGTTCTTTTGTAAATTCAACAATTCCCGTTTTATCGGAAACACTAATCAAAGCTCGTTTCACTTATATTCCTCCTCGTATTCTCTCAAACACAACTTTTGCAAAGTTTGTGGGTAAAAAATATGTTCGACCTGATGAATTTTTCTTTCTACATCGAAAAGAGTATCGTCTTCACTAATTTCTACAGCCTCTTGAGCAATAATTGGACCTGTATCCATGCCTTCATCAACATAATGAATCGTGATTCCCGTTATTTTCACACCAGCCTGAACCGCTTGTTTGATCGCTTCTTTTCCCGGAAAGGCTGGAAGCAAGGAGGGATGAAGATTAATGATTTTATTAGGATATGCTTGTAATAAGGTAGGCCCTATTAATCTCATATAACCTGCAAGTACAATAAAATCCACTTTTGCCTCTTGAAGTTGTTCACATATGATTGATTCAAAAATTGCTTTTGATGCAAATTCTTTCGGACTAAATGTAAAAACTGGAATATTGGTCTTTTGAGCTTTCTCTATCACTGGTGCTTCTGGCTTATCACAAATTAACAAGGCAATCGTTGCTTGGAGATTTCCTTTTTGTATGGCATCAACAATCGCTTGAAAATTACTACCTGTTCCAGAGGCGAAGATGGCAATTCTCCTCATCTTTCTCTCTCCCTATCAACGAATTGGATACCCTCTTCTTTTGTAATAACTCCAATTTTATACGCCTTTTCTCCATGCTCAATAAACGTTTTTATTGCTTGATCTGCATCTTTCGCACTCACGGCAACAACAAAGCCGATTCCCATATTAAAAATATTGAACATTTCTTCTTGATCTAGCTCACCATATTTTTCTAATGTCTGAAAGATAGGTAAAATCGGCCATGAGCCATTGCGAATAACAGCTCCCAAACCATTAGGTAGCATGCGGGGAATGTTTTCAATGAAACCTCCACCTGTTATATGAGACATTCCTTTTATTTTAACTTTATTTAATGCTGCTAAAACGGATTGAACATATATCCGAGTTGGAATAAGCAACTCTTCTTCTAAGGTATGAGATAATCCGGGTAATTGAGCATTTAATGGAAGGGAATGCTTATCAAAGAATATTTTCCTTACAAGCGAATAACCATTACTGTGAATCCCACTGGATGCTAATCCAATTAATACATCCCCCTCTTGAATCGTATCTCCAGTGATAAATGCCGATTTCTCACAGGCTCCAACAGCAAAGCCAGCTAAATCGTATTCCTCTTCCTCGTATAGACCAGGCATTTCAGCTGTTTCCCCACCAATTAAGGCACAACCTGCTTGCTCACAGCCATCAGCAATTCCACTGACTATTTGCTCAATTTTTTCCGGAATATTTTTTCCTACCGCTAAATAATCGAGAAAATAAAGTGGCTCTGCCCCTTGTACGACGATATCATTCACACACATCGCAACACAATCCACTCCAATTGTGTCATGACGATCCATCATAAATGCTAATTTTAATTTAGTGCCGACACCATCTGTGCCTGAGACCAATACAGGTTCTTTAAGTTCCAGCTGAGATAAATCAAACACACCACCAAAACCACCAAGTTGGCCAAGCACACCTAATCGATTTGTCCGCTGAACATGCTTTTTCATTCTTTCAACCGCTTCATACCCGGCTTCAATATCTACGCCGGCTTGCTGGTAGGCATTTGTCATGTCATGTGCCCCCTTATTTTATTTTCGCACTATTTAAAGATTCCTAAGCCCTTACTTTAAGAGCGGCTCATTTCTTTTTCATATGGTAATAACGTGTCTGGATATATTTCCGTTGGATATTCCCCGGTAAAACAAGCTGTACACTGTCCACAATTCTTGCCATATCCCTTTCGGCCAATTGCCTCCAACATTCCTTCCACACTCAAGAAAGTTAAAGAATCGGCGCCAATAATATCACACATTTCATCTACACTATGAGCAGATGCCATTAATTCCTCATGTGAGGATACATCAATTCCATAAAAACAAGGGTGTTTCATCGGAGGGGAGCTGATACACACATGCACTTCAGTCGCCCCAGCTTCTTTTAACATTTTTACAATCCGTTTACTTGTTGTCCCGCGAACAATTGAATCATCAACCATGACAACCCTCTTTCCCTCTACAACCTTTCGGACAGGAGAAAGTTTCATCTTGACCCCTTGTTCCCGGAGTTCTTGAGAAGGTTTTATGAAGGTTCTGCCAACATAGCGGTTTTTAATTAAGCCAATTTCATAGGGAATGCCGGTTGTTTCTGCAAAGCCGATTGCAGCTGAGATACTGGAATCTGGAACACCAGTTACCACATCGGCATCAATATTAACCTCTTTAGCTAATACTTTCCCTAGATTTTTTCTTGCTGTATGAATGTTAATTCCCTGGATATCACTATCTGGTCTTGAAAAATAAACATACTCCATTGAACACATCGCACTAGAAGTGGACAAGGAAAAAGGTTCACTATAAAGTCCTTCATCATTGATAATGATTAATTCACCTGGTTCTACATCCCGGACAAATTCCGCTCCAATTAAATCAAAGGCACAGGTTTCTGATGAAACACAGTAGGCGTCACCTATTCGTCCGATCGACAATGGTCTTAGCCCATTTGGATCAAGCGCAATAATGAGCTCCTCCTCTGTTAAAAGGGCTAAAGCATAAGCACCTTTTACCATTGAAAGAGCATTTTTCACTTTATCCTTTGTTGCTAAATAGCCACTACGTTTAATTAAATGGGCAAGTACTTCCGTATCTGAAGTAGATTGGAAAATGCTTCCTTGCATTTCTAATTGATGTTTTAAGTCAAGTGCATTTATCAAATTGCCATTTTGCGCCAAGGCAAGACTTCCACTCGAAGAATGAAAGAGAAGGGGTTGGACGTTTTCCAGTCCTCCTTTATCTGCTCCTCCATATTTTACATGGCCAATTGCATTCTGTCCTGGCAAACTGGCAAGATTCGATTTATTGAAGACATCATTTACTAGTCCTTCTCCACGAATTCCTTTTAGGCTGTTTCCATCTGTCGCTACAATTCCTGCTCCTTCTTGTCCTCGATGTTGAAGACTGTGCAATCCATAATACGTGATTTGAACGGCGTCCGGATGTCCCCAAATTCCAAAAACACCACATTCTTCATTTAATCCTTTGATGTCAGCAAACATGGAATAGCTCCTCTCCAGGCATCTTCCAATATTTTCACTTCTGTTTGAATCAATGGTTGCTTATCAAGTTGAACTACAAACTCAGGTTGGTCTTTGACTTTTCCAATCAATTTAGCATCTTCGACAATCTCCTCAAATGCTGTCTGATCTGCCGCTTTGACAGAAACAATGAAACGTGATTGTGTTTCTGAGAAAAGAGCGGCAACAGGATGACCAGCTAGCTCCACCTCTGCTCCCAAATTAGTCCCAAACAGGGATTCAGCAATAGCTACTGCTGCTCCACCTTCTGAAATATCATGAGCGGAAGCAACTTTTCCGCTGCGAATGGCCGTTAATAACTGTTTCTGTCTTTTCACTTCTACGATTAGATCGATTTCAGGCGCTTTCCCGAAAAATTCCCCGTGTACAAGCTTTTGTAATTCACTTCCACCAAACTCTTCCTTTGTCTCACCAATTATATAAATCAGATCACCAGCGGATTGAAAGCTTTGTGTTGTCACATGCGCCAAGTCCTTTATTAGGCCGACCATTCCAATAATCGGTGTTGGATAAATCGCTTTTCCACCTTTTTCATTGAATAAAGAGACATTCCCACTGATCACGGGGCTATTTAAAGCAAGACAAGCTTCGCGAATACCTGCTGCTGATTTTTCAAGTTGCCAATAAATTTCCGGTTTTTCAGGACTACCAAAATTTAATCCATCTGTAATAGCTAATGGCTCCGCACCAGAGCAAACAACATTTCTAGCTGCTTCAGCTACAGCAATTTTTCCACCTGTTTCTGGATCCAAATAAATATATCGTGCATTACAATCTGTTGTAATCGCAATGGCCTTTTGTGTATTTTTAATGCGAACAACAGCGGCATCTGAGCCTGGCTTGACAATTGTTTGATTACCAACCTGTTGATCAAATTGACTATAGACCCATTCCTTACTAGCAATGGTTGGCTGCTGTAATAAGCTTTTAAGTGTTTCGGTATAATCTGATACTTCTGGAATCTCAGGAGACATTACTTGAAATTCACGGAAATATTCTGGTTCCTTAGATGGCTTGTGGTACACAGGAGCATCTTCTGCCAACGCGTCTGCCGGAACCTCTGCCACCACTTTTCCCTGATGGAACAAACGGAACATTTTATCATCTGTTACAACTCCACAAGCTACCGCTTCTAAATCATGACGAACAAAAAGATCTATTACTTCTTGTTCTCTGCCCTTTTTAACAACAAGGAGCATTCGTTCTTGTGACTCGGATAACATCATTTCATACGGTGTCATATTGGCTTCTCTTTGTGGAACAAGATCTAGATTCATTTCTAAACCCGATCCCGCTTTACTGGCCATTTCGGCTGCAGAGCTTGTAAGTCCAGCCGCTCCCATATCTTGGATGCCAATCAAGGCATCGGATTTCACTAGTTCCAAGCAAGCGTCCATAAGAAGTTTTTCGGTAAATGGATCTCCCGCTTGTACAGCTGCTCGTTCTTGTTCATCCGCATCCTCTGCCAATTCGGAAGATGAAAAGGTAGCCCCATGAATTCCATCTCGTCCTGTTGGGGATCCGGCATACATAACTGTATTTCCGACACCCTTCGCTTGCCCTTTTTGCATATCTTGATGATCAATTAGCCCAACGACCATGGCATTCACAAGCGGATTCGCCTCATAGGCGGAATCAAATTGGATTTCTCCCCCTACTGTAGGAACTCCAAGCTTATTTCCATAATCACCAATTCCTTCTACTGCTTTTTCAAGCAAGTACCGAACTCTCGGAGAATCCAACTCACCAAATCTTAAGGAATTTAACGATGCAATCGGTTTAGCTCCCATGGAAAACACGTCACGTATAATTCCCCCAACACCCGTGGCTGCTCCTTCATAAGGCTCAACCGCGGAAGGGGAATTATGACTTTCAATTTTGAACACGACTGCTTGGTTATCACCTATATCTACAATCCCAGCTCCTTCTCCAGGCCCCTGTAAAACTTGAGCACCTTCAGTTGGGAATGTTTTTAAAATTGCTTTTGAATTTTTATAACTACAATGTTCAGACCACATCACAGAAAACAAACCTGTTTCTGTATAGTTTGGCGTTCGTCCTAACATTTTTTCCGCTAAAACAAACTCTTCATCAGTCATACCCATTTCACGATAAATTTGCTTTTCTTTAATTTGTGCTGGTGTTGGTTCATGCGTCATGTGATTGCCTCCCATTTAACATTGTTATTGCTCTGAATTACAAGATGATTCGTATCGTCTAACCTTAGCTAATTTGCCCACTTTGCAATTTGCTTTCATTAAGGGATGGCGAAAGAGACCTCAGAAGATTTCTTGATCATCCCTTACGCTTATGCTTTTATTTTCAGCGCTTGGAACAGTTTGATTCCATCTACACTACCTAAGATTTCCTCTACTGCTCGCTCGGGGTGTGGCATCATCCCAACAACATTACCAGCTTGGTTGGAAATACCTGCAATGGACTCTGTACTACCATTTGGATTTTCCTCAGCGTAGGTAAAAATGATTTGACGATTGTCTTTTAATGATTGTAATGTTTCTGAATCACAATGATAACGGCCATATCCATGAGCGATTGGGATAGATATCTTTTCATTTTGCTCATAATTCTTTGACCATAAAGTTTCATTATTCTGAACAACTAGTTTCATAGGTACACATTTAAATTTCAGTCGGTCATTTTTTAATAAAACACCTGGTAGTAATCCCGCTTCTGTGAGAATCTGGAAGCCATTCCCTATACCAAGCACTGGTTTACCTGCCTCTACCGTTCTCTTTATCGCACTCATTACAGGCTGTAGGGCAGCAATCGCTCCTGGTCGTATCGCATCCCCGTATGAGGCACCACCTGGAAGCAAAATGGCATCATAATCATCTAAATTCGCTTCATTTTCACGGACGTAAACTGCTTCTAATTTCAACTGATTAGAACAGACAGTATACATTTCCTCTCCACAGCTTGTTCCTGGAAAAACAACGATAGCAACTTTCACTGAGCTGCAACCTCCTCGATTTCAAAACTATAGTCTTCCACTTCTTGGTTTACAAGGAGCTTTTTACAAATATCATCTATTGTCGCAGAAAGATCTCCATCTATTTCTTCCACTTGTAATTCAATCAATTTTCCTACCCTTACTTCTTTTATAGAGGTATATCCCATTTTTTGGATTGCCTTTGTTGCTGCAGCTCCTTGAGGATCGATAACACTTTCTTTCAGAGTGACAAATACTTTTACTTTATAAGCCATTTTAAATCTCTCCTTTTATTTGGAAGAATATGAATCTATTTTCATCAATGGAAATTCGAAATGTTTGGTTTTTTGACCAGTTAGCGCTAGATCATTTTTCCGCTTGTTTGCAATAGAGTTTCTCTCTCATCCGCTTCTGACCATATGTTTGTCGATTTTAGCTCTTGGCTGGTCTCTTTGATATTATCTGTTAACACTGTTATATGGCCCATTTTCCGATTAAGTTTTGCTTCTTCTTTTCCATACAAATGGACTGACCAACTTGATCTTTTAGGGATTTCTTCTATAAGTGGTTGAACATGTTGCCCTAAAATATTAATCATAATCGCTGGACACAGCAGTTGAATTTTCTGTAAAGGCCAACCACAAATCGCTCTTATATGCTGACCAAATTGAGAAATATTGCAAGCTTCAATCGTATAATGCCCAGAATTATGCGGTCTTGGTGCTAACTCATTCACAAAGATGTCTTGTTTATCCGTTAAAAATAATTCAACGGCTAATGTTCCAACCAAATCTAGGTGATCAGCAATTTGCTTTGCCATTTGATGAACCTTTTCTTCAATCTCTCCAGAAATTCTTGCCGGTGCAATGGTCTTATGGAGAATATTTTGAATATGAAGGTTCTCCCCTATTGGAAAACATGTCAGCTCATTCGTTACTCCTTTTGTTATTACAACTGAGATTTCTTTTTCAAAGGGAACCCATGCCTCCAACACACATGGCCCATGTTCTAGTAATTCTGCTGCTTTTTCTATTTCTTCTTTTGTTTTTATAACGAATTGGCCTTTGCCATCATAGCCACCACGGGCTGTTTTTAGAACGGCTGGATAGCCGATCGTTTGAATCCCTTGTTCAAGATCTATCCTCTCGCGGATAACGAGATAAGGAGCGACATTTACTCCTGCTTCTGTTAAAGCCTGCTTCTCTAAAATTCGATCTTGAGTAATTTTAATTAATTCTGCTCCTTGCGGAATATATGCTTTCTCGGAAAGCCATTTTAAAGATTGATAATCAATATTTTCAAATTCATAAGTAATGACATCACTTTTTCGCGCGAGTTCGGATAAAGCATTTCGATCATGATAGGATGCTACAATCTCTTCATCTGCTACTTGACCGGCAGGCGATTGTTTAGAGGGTTCTAGAACAATTACTTTAAAACCAGCTTCTTTCGCTGATAATGCCATCATTCTTCCTAATTGACCACCACCGATAATTCCAATGGTCTGCCCTGGTTTAATAAATGAACTAGACAAGCTGATCACTGCTTTCTAAAACTTTTTCTTTTAAAGTTTCTCTTCTTTCAATTAGACGCTGTTGAATTGTTTCACATTCAGCCCCTAAAATTTGTGCTGCCAACAGGCCGGCATTGATTGCCCCTGCTTTTCCAATCGCAACTGTTGCAACTGGTACTCCTCCAGGCATTTGCACAATCGATAGTAGAGAATCCATTCCTTTTAAAGCTTTGGATTCTACCGGCACTCCAATAACTGGTAATACCGTTTTCGCTGCGAGCATTCCTGGCAGATGTGCTGCTCCACCCGCACCCGCAATGATCACCTTTATCCCTCTTTCAATCGCTGTTTCCGCATATTCAAACATATAATCAGGTGTTCTATGTGCCGAAACAACTCTCTTTTCATAGGGGATACCGATCTCATCTAAGACTGTACAAGCATGTTTCATTGTTTCCCAATCAGATGTACTTCCCATCACAATTCCTATCTTCACATCCATGTTGATCCCTCCATCTTTTTCTAAAGGACTGTACAGTACGTACTAGCACCGCCTGATGTGACGCTTTACTCGATAAGCGTGTAGAACGAAATTTTTCCCTTGAAATACAAATAGGATAGTCCGCATTCTATGATAGAAAGCAGACTATCCGGGAGTAAAAAGATATGTATATTCTCCCCAAGTTCCACTTCCTCATAGTCTGATCATTTACGGTGATCAGGTAGAAACTTATGGGCCATATCCCCATTATATATGAGGCCTTTCTTGTTAAGTTCATCTTAACAAATCCAAGAAGAGAATGTCAAACTAAAATCGAACATTTTATAATTAACTTTATTTATCGTTCGTGTTTTACTTAGTCTTTACTCCTTTAAAAACAATTTTTCTTAAATGCGGAACATATTCAACTTTTCCATTACGTTTTTCTTCCTTAAAAATCGGCTTTTCGCTTCTTTTAATAGGGGTATAGCCCTCTTTTTCCATTCTTTGCAAACATTCTTCAATACTCTCATTTTCCAATACTTCGAAATCCTTCTTCATCGATGTAATCTACCTTTCCTTACTGCTTTTACCCAAAATCCACCATAAATTGTTTTCGGTTCGTATGCAATGATAAAAGCCTTTGAATCTAACTCTTTTATCGTTTGATATAATTTTAATTCCATTTTACGTGGTGTCAATACTTGTAGAGCCATTCGGTCTCCTTCCAGCCCTTGTGCTGCCCAACTTGTTACACCATAACCTGCGTCCCGTAATTGTTTTGGTAAATCACGGTCATATTCTTTTGTGATTACATTGACTGTAATATAACCGAGTGCCATTTTCTCCTCTATCTTTGTTCCGACTAACACCCCAAGCCCATAGCCGACTGCATAAGCAATCAGATTTTGAATTTCATTTAAATTATCCAATACTAAACCTAAACCAACAACATAAATAACAACTTCAACCATGCTGATCAACGCAGCCATATAACGATAGCCTTTTAAAGTTAAAATCATTCTAATTGTAAAAAAAGAAACATATACGATATTTATGACTAAAATAATGATGACCATGATAAACCCATTTTGAAGCATAACTTACCTCCATCTAAGATTTGCTCTCATTATAACATTGTCATTCCCCATACCTATCTATATACATTTACCCGTTTCGAGAGGAAACATTCTAAAGCATGAAGAAAACCTATCCCATAATCTTTATTAGGAATAGGTTTTATATTATACCAAGAGCTGGTTGATTCTTTTTATAACACCATTTCTTTGCAAACGTGCAGCTAAAATAATGCCAATCAACATTCCACTGCCACTAGAAATAAAGAAAGAGGGAAAGAAAAAGAAAGCTGTTGTTGTTGTTCCCATTAAAATTTTTGCATAGGGGACAGCTAAGAGAGAAGCGATTAATCCAGTGCCAACTAATTCTCCCATCCCAGCTAGCCAAATCTTTCCAAATTTTTTATACAGTAGGCCTGCAAGACAAGCACCGATTATCCCACCTGGAAAAGCTAGTAAAGAACCTGTACCCGTTAGAATCCGGATCAGCGCTGTTAAAAAGGCTACGATAGCAGCTCCGGCTGGACCTAGAGTAACAGCAGCCACAACATTGACTGCATGTTGAATCGGATAAGCCCGTGCAATTCCAGTAGGAAATGAGATGAAAATTGATCCAGCAACAGCAATTGCTACAAACATTGTCATCACAATCATTTTACGGGTGTTCACTTAGTGGACTCTCCCTTTCCAAAATACGGTCAATCTTTGCTCGTAATTGCCTTGCTTGATGTTGTGGATTTTCCGCTGAAGCAATCGCTGAAATTAAAGCAACACCAGCACCTCCAGCCTTAAACACTGGTGCTAGATTTTCTTTTGTGAGACCGCCAATCCCCACTATCGGTAGATAAGGATATTGGAATGCAACTTGTTCCATTACCTTCGTTCCAGCCGGAGTTCTTGCATCCTCTTTGGATGAAGTTGCATAGACAGGTCCAACTCCAACATAATCAGCACCAGCCTTCTGCGCTAAAAAAGCTTCTTCCTCATTATGTACGGAAACACCTAAGATTTTATCTTTGCCTATTTTCTCTCGCACTTGTGATGCGATTTCGTCATCTTGGCCAATATGAACTCCATCCGCATTAAGAGCTAGCGCTAAATCAACATCATCATTTACAATAAAGGGTACTTTGTATGTTCGACAGAGCTTCATACATTTTTCAGCGAACAGAAACTTTTCCTGCCCTTGTTTCGATGCTACGCCTTTTTCCCGAAATTGAAAGCAAGTGATTCCCCCTTGTAAGGCTAATTCTAATACTTCTATAGGATCATTTTGTTTCGTATTCATGCTTCCCATAATGAAATACAGTCGCAGGATATTATTAATCAAGCAAAACCACTTCCTTTATGCTTCCTTTGTAAGATTGGTATGCCCAATGGTTTGTTGGTCCATGGCCATTCCCAAGATGTAAGCCTTCTTTAATAGCAACATGAATATAATCTTTGGCAATCATAACCGCTTCCTCCATACTTTTTCCCTTTGCCATCGATGCCGTAATAGCCGCTGAAAAAGTACAACCAGTTCCATGTGTATCTTTTGTATGAATCCGCTCAGATCTTAATTTAAATTTTCTTCCATTTGATGACATAAATAGATCTTCCGCAAAATCTTGATTGTCTAAATGACCTCCCTTCATTACCACAGCATCTACCCCAGTTTCTAATAAAATTTCGGCTGCTCGCTCAATATCGTGAGCTGTCGTAATTTTCATTCCAGCTAGTAACTCGGCTTCAGGAATATTGGGTGTAATAATAGAAGCTAATGGTAAAAGCTCTTCTTTCAAGGCTTGGATAGCTTCATTTTGTAAAAGGGAAGCACCTCCCTTTGCGATCATCACCGGGTCAATAATTAGAGCTTGTGCTTGATAATGCTTTAATGTATGAACAACCTTACGAATAATGTCGACTGAGAATAACATGCCCGTCTTTATAGCTGTTACGGGAAAATCATCCATAACTGCACAAATTTGTTTCTCCACTTCCGAAGCTTTCAGTGGATACACTCCGTGAACACCAAGCGTATTTTGAGCCGTAACTGCCGTCAAAGCAGAAGTTCCATATACCCCAAGTTCTTGAAATGTCTTAAGATCTGCCTGAATTCCCGCTCCCCCACCACTATCAGATCCAGCAATTGTTAATGCTACAAATGTCATTTGAATTTTCCCCTTTCAAGATTACTAGATTACCACTCACGATGGAGCTCATCTAAAATGTATGCAGCAAAATGGCCGGGTTGCTCCGATTTTTCTGCAGCCCTCTCCCCTGCTTTCTTATAGAAAGATAAAGCTTCATACGTTGCAGCAAAGTTCTCTCCACTACATACGGACAGATACGCACCGACAATCGCACTTAATAAACAACCCGATCCTGTGATTTTAGACATGAGTCGATGACCACCGGAGATTTCCTTTACTTCTATTCCATCACTCACGATATCTGTCACACCTGTCACAGCCACTATGCAATTGAAACGTTTGGCTGTTTCCATAGCCATTTTCTGTAAATCCATCTCACCTTCACCAGCATCCACACCACGTGCATGCCATTTAACACCTGCAATTGTCGCTAATTCACCAGCATTACAGCGAATAAGTGAAATTTTCACCTCTTCTAAAATTCGCAAGACAGTTGCTTTTCGAAACTGGGTCGCTCCTGCACCTACAGGATCAAGAACAACAGGTACATTATGCTCGTTAGCACTTTTTCCCGCAATTATCATTGCCTCAATTGTTTCTTTATTTAATGTCCCTATATTTAAGACCGTACAATTCGCTGCTGCAGCTATTTCAGCAGCTTCCTCTACTGCATCAGCCATAACTGGAGATGCTCCCAAAGCTAATAATCCATTCGCCTGAAAATTAGCTACAACAATATTGGTGATGCAATGCACTAAAGGTGTTTTGGCTCTTACTCTTTGCAGAAAATATTGCTCCTTCATCCTCAATCCCCCTTAATCTCCACTTTATTTAAAATCGAGTAGGAGGCTAATCATTAATTGATTAGCCGACCTCTCACACCACCGTACATACGGTTCTCGTATACGGCGGTTCAATAACTTAAGTA
>NZ_JAGGKH010000019.1 GCF_017873565.1 Lederbergia galactosidilytica | reverse complement strand
TACTTAAGTTATTGAACCGCCGTATACGAGAACCGTATGTACGGTGGTGTGAGAGGTCGGCTAATCAATTAATGATTAGCCTCCTACTCGATTAAGTGGATGTCAAAAAGAGGCGGTAAAAAAGACGATTATAGAAATCTGCACCAAACTTTTTGAACATCTCTAAAAGTGGAAGGCATAGCCTAAGCTTGGATTATTTTATCTTCGGGGAGGAATAAAAATGAGATATTTAACAGCAGGGGAATCACATGGTCCACAACTTACAACTATTTTGGAAGGTGTGCCAGCTGGTCTTGAATTGACTGAGGAAATGATTAATGAGGAACTACAAAGAAGACAAAAAGGCTATGGTCGCGGACGAAGGATGCAGATTGAAAAAGATCAAATTCAAATTACAAGTGGTGTCCGCCATGGAGTGACAATGGGTGCCCCTATCGCCTTAATTGTACAAAATAATGATTTTAAGCATTGGAGAAAGATTATGGGAGCTGCTCCGATTAGTCCTGAAGAGCAAGAAGATGTAAAAAGAAAGATCACACGCCCGCGCCCTGGTCATGCTGACTTAAATGGAGCAATCAAGTATGGCCACCGTGATATGAGAAATGTATTAGAGCGCTCATCTGCACGTGAAACAACAGTAAGAGTGGCTGCTGCCGCGGTCGCCAAAAGAATATTAGCAGAAGTTGGCGTTAAGGTTGGCGGACATGTGCTGGAAATTGGTGGAATAAAGGCAGAAAAGTTACAGTTTTCTACTTTAAAAGAATTACAAGATAGAACAGAAGCCTCACCTGTTCGCTGTCTTGATGAAGAAGCTGGAGAGAAAATGATGCAAGCTATTGATGATGCCAAAAAACAAGGTGATTCCATAGGGGGAATTGTTGAGGTTATTGTTGAAGGTATGCCGATCGGCGTAGGAAGCCATGTTCAGTATGATAAAAAGCTAGAAGCAAAACTGGCTGCAGCGATTATGAGTATTAATGCTTTTAAAGGTGTTGAGGTAGGCATTGGCTTCGAAGCGGCACATCGACCAGGAAGCCAAGTTCATGATGAAATCCAATGGACAGAGGAAGAAGGATACACACGTCGAACAAACAATGCTGGTGGATTTGAGGGTGGTATGACAACAGGAATGCCAATTGTTATAAGAGGAGTAATGAAGCCTATTCCAACTCTTTACAAACCACTAGAGAGTGTTGACATTGATACGAAGGAGCCTTTTAAAGCAAGTATTGAGCGTTCTGACAGTTGTGCAGTTCCTGCGGCTAGCGTTGTGGCAGAGGCTGTTATAGCTTGGGAATTAGCAGTTGCTATCTTAGATCAATTCAGTCATGATCGCATGGATTCACTGAAGGAATCGGTTGACAGACATCGTAAATACGCTAAAGAATTCTAATAAGGTGGGGATAAAAATGAATGTAAAATCGCAGCTTTCGACTTTGAAAGCATACACACCTGGCAAGACAACAGATGAAGTGAAAAGAGAATATCAATTAGACAAGATTGTAAAATTAGCCTCTAATGAAAATCCTTATAGTTGCTCACCAAATGTATTAAAAGCAATTTCGCAAACCGATACTTTAGCTATTTATCCAGACGGTGCAGCAGTCAAGCTTAAAGAAGCTGTCGCAGAACATCTTGAGATTGATCAGGCCAAGTTGATTTTTTCAAGTGGGTTAGATGAATTAATTCAAATTATTAGCAGGGCAGTGTTAATTCCTGAATCCAATACCGTAATGGCGAGCGAAACATTCTCACAATATCGCCACCACGCGATCATTGAAGGGGCTGAAGTAAGGGAAATCCCTTTACGAGAAGGGGTTCATGATTTAGATAAAATGGCAGCAGTAATTGATGAAAATACAAAGCTTGTGTGGATATGTAATCCTAACAATCCAACAGGGACATATGTTCCGAAACAAGAATTAATAGACTTTTTAGATAAAGTCCCCAATGATGTACTTGTAGTTGTGGATGAAGCTTATTATGAATATGTAACGATTAATGATTATCCGCAAACCATACCATTGTTAGATGAATATGAAAATCTACTTGTTATGAGAACTTTTTCTAAAGCCTATGGTTTAGCAGGGATTCGGGTTGGTTATGGAGTAGCAAACCCAGCACTAATCAACAAACTAGATGTCGTTCGCTTGCCATTTAATACTTCTACTTTGGCTCAAACGGCGGCAATAGCGGCTTTGGAAGATCCGGAGTTTATCGAAGAATGTGTCATAATCAACACAAATGAATTACAGAAATATTATCAATTCTTTGATCAACAGAAAATATCTTATTACCCATCTCAAACTAATTTTATTTTCTTAAGATTAAACGAATCTTCTATAGAAAATATGTTTCAGCAATTACTTGAAAAAGGTTGGATTGTAAGAAAATTTCCAAACGGGATTAGGATTACTGTAGGTACTGAACAGGAAAATGAAGAGCTATTGAATGTTTTGAAGGAAGTTATTCCAAAGATATAATAGATGGATGAGGCTGTGTGAAGATGAAGGGAAGTAAAAAGGTTTTATTAATCGGTGTCGGTTTAATCGGCGGATCCGTCGCACTAGCTATTAAGAAAGAGCATAATGCTTGTGTGATTGGCTATGATGTCAATATTAATAATTGTAAGCTTGCTCAAAAGTTAGGTATTATTGATGATTACACAGAGAAATATGAAATTAGTGCAGAAAATGCTGACTTAATTATCCTTTCCTGCCCTGTAGAAATTGCCGAAAGCTATCTTGAGAAATTAGCAAAGCTTACTTTAAAAAATGACGTCCTCATTACAGATGTTGGAAGTACAAAGGTAAGAATAATGGAAAAAGCAGAATTTCTCTTTGGTAGTTCAAATGCTTATATCGGAGGACATCCAATGGCTGGTTCACATAAAATTGGACCAGGAAGTGCTAAGGCCCATTTATTCGAAAATGCTTATTATGTCTTAACACCTTCCCAAAATGCCAATGGGAGGGTAGATCAGTTAAAGGAATGGTTGAAAGGGACAAAAGCAAATTTTATTGTGATGGAGCCTAGGCAACATGATTTAGTAACAGGAGTTGTCAGTCATTTTCCACATATTGTGGCGGCAAGTCTAGTACGACAAGTAGAAGGTCATGCCAGCCAGGATAAAAATATTCAATTTCTGGCGGCAGGTGGTTTTAGAGATATAACCCGTATTGCTTCAAGTAGTCCGGTAATGTGGAGAGATATCGTCCAACATAACCAATCAATATTGCTTTCTTTACTTGAGGAATGGATGAGCGAAATGGAAGATGTAAAGCAATTGATAGAGGAAGGAAATGGGGATCGGTTATTTGCTTATTTTGATGGTGCAAAGCAATTTAGAGACTCATTACCTGTACGCGCTAAAGGAGCCATTAAATCATTTTATGATTTGTATGTTGATGTTTTGGATAAACCTGGTGTTATTTCGGATATTACAACCATTCTTGCTAAAAATGCAATTAGTATTACCAATATCCGCATTATTGAAGCACGAGAAGATGTCTATGGTGTCCTAAGGATTAGTTTCCAAACAGAAGAGGATATGGAATTGGCAAAACATTCTTTAGAAAATGAAGGATATGAAACTTATATTAGCATGTGAGGAGGGAAGGGTATGGAAACACATAAAACAAATATAGTTCCATTAAAAGGAATCGTGCAGGTACCTGGTGATAAATCCATTTCCCATCGATCCATTATGCTCGGATCTATTGCTACCGGGAAAACTTCCGTTCATGGACTTTTGACTGGAGATGATTGTCTCCATACAATTGAATGCTTTAAACAGTTGGGCGTAAACATTCATCGAGATGGAGAATATGTTGAGATTGAGGGGAAAGGATTAGCAGGGCTAACTGAACCAAATGATATATTAGATGTAGGAAATTCTGGAACGACGATTCGATTGATGCTCGGGATACTATCTAGCCTTCCATTCCATACTGTTATTAAAGGCGATAGTTCGATTGCGAAAAGGCCAATGGATCGGGTGTCTAATCCATTAAGAAAAATGGGAGCCAAAATTGATGGACGTCATGATGGATCATTAACTCCTTTAGCTGTAAGGGGAGGAAAGTTATCAGGAATTGACTATACTTCACCTGTAGCGAGTGCGCAAGTAAAGTCAGCTATTTTATTAGCTGGTCTCTTCGCGGAAGGTGTAACAAGTGTGATAGAACCTGAAGCATCTCGTGACCATACAGAACGTATGATTCGAGCTTTTGGCGGAGAAGTAACAACCACTGGTTTAAAAAAATCCATCCATGGACAACAGCAATTAAAGGGAACTACTATTACAGTACCTGGTGATATCTCCTCTGCGGCATTTTTCCTTGTGGCTGGCTCGATTGTTCCCGGTAGTCAAATTAAACTGAAAAACGTAGGTGTTAACCCAACTAGAAGTGGAATCTTAGATATCTTACGAGCAATGGGTGCCAATATCACCCTTGATCATTTGGATGATCAAGTAATGGAACCTTATGCAGATCTTACGGTAAGTGCCTCAACATTAAGAGGAGTAACAATAGAGGGAGACATGATTCCTAGACTTATTGATGAAATTCCAATCTTGGCCTTAGCAGCTACACAGGCTGAAGGAACAACGATTATTAAAGATGCAGCTGAATTAAAAGTAAAAGAAACGAATCGAATTGATACAGTTGTGGAAGAATTAAAGAAAATGGGTGCAAAAATTGAAGCGACAGCAGATGGAATGATTATTTACGGAAAGTCAGATTTACATGGAGCTAATGTTAATAGCCATGGTGACCACAGAATTGGCATGATGTTGGCCATTGCAAGTTGCCTTACACATGAGAAGGTAGAGATCCAGGATAAAGAAGCGATTACGATATCTTACCCAGGATTTTTCCAACAATTAAAAGCTCTAGCGAATAGTCAGTGATGTCATCTTTCACCCATTAAACGTAATCGTTTAAAAGGAGAATCATCAGATGCCACGTATTATTTCGGTTGGAACGGCTACACCAGAAAACGCTGTTCATCAAGAAGAAACAATGCAGCTTGCCAAACAGTTATTTTCCGATTCTATGAAAGATATCGATCGTTTACTAAAAGTGTTTAAAAATGGGGAAATTAAAAAAAGACACTTTGTAAAACCGTTAGATTGGTATACGGAAGCACATTCTTTTTCCGAAAAAAATAAGGTTTTTATTGACTCAGCAGTAGGACTCTGTCTTACTGCTATTCGGAATTGTTTGGCGAATGGAAAGGCGAAAAAGGAAATTGCTTATGATGAGATTGAGGCAATTATTTTGATTAATACTACAGGTCTGTCCACCCCAAGTTTAGATGCGATAATCATGAATCAATTGCCATTTTCCCCACAAACGAAAAGAATTCCCATTTGGGGATTGGGGTGTGGGGGAGGTGCTAGCGGACTTTCACGAGCCTATGAATATTGTCTTGCTTACCCAAAGGCAAAAGTTTTGGTTGTGGGAGTTGAACTGTGTAGCCTGACATTTCAACTTCATGATCAAAGCAAAAGTAATTTTATTGGAACCTCGCTTTTTTCTGATGGAGCGGCAGCTGTCCTTGTAGGAGGAGAAGAAGTTCCCTATGAAGAATTAGTGGATCGACCATTACCATCTATAATCAGCACGCAATCAAACCTTATGCAAAATTCTTTGGACGTGATGGGATGGCAATTTAAGGATGATGGATTTTATGTTGTTTTTTCAAAGGATATTCCAACACTCGTCAAAAATTGGCTTCAACCAGTCATGTTGCAATTTCTTGAGCAAAATAATCTAATGGAATCGAAAATTGCTCATTTTATTGCACATCCTGGTGGCAAAAAAGTGATTATGGCATATGAAAAGGCTTTAAACTTACCGGCCGAAAAAACCGCTCAGTCGCTGGAAATATTGAAGGAATATGGAAATATGTCTTCTGTGACCGTTTTCTTCGTCTTACAACGTTTTATGAATCAGCGAGTTCCTTCCGGTGATCATGGTATCGTTGCTGCCTTAGGACCTGGTTTTAGTTCTGAACTGTTATTACTAAGGTGGGTGTAATAATGATTTTCCTAATAATTCTTAGTTTTTTGTTGATGCAAAGATTAGCTGAATTATACATAGCTAGAAAAAATGAAAGATGGATGTTAGAAAAAGGAGCTATTATTTACGGTCAAGAACATTATCCATATATGATTCTTCTTCACATGTCATTTTTCCTATTTTTAATTGGTGAGGTGTTCGTTTCCAAGCAAGAAGTATCTCGTTTTTGGCCAATACTTCTGGTTATTTTTATTCTTCTGCAATTCGCACGCTATTGGGTCATTTTCACACTAGGAAAATGCTGGAATACGAAGATTATTGTTTTGCCTAATGGCCCTCTTATTGGAGAGGGACCTTTTCGATATGTGAAACACCCGAATTATCTGATCGTTTCGTTGGAATTGTTGGTTGTCCCGCTACTTTTCGAAGCGTATATAACCACCATTCTATTTTTCTTCCTAAACCAATGGATGCTCTCTATAAGAATTCGTATAGAGGAAAAGGCTTTGCAGCAAAATTTAGTTATAAATAAGTAGATAAATCTTGATGACATAGCGGTTTCTCGGTAGTACGGAATACTGAGAATAACTTTAAAGTTGACTAATTTTCAGGTAGAATTAGATTTAATCGAAGGAAAAGTAATAATAATGCATGTTCAAAAAGGATAGAGACGAAAAATTTCCACGTTTGTATGGGTGAAAATTCAAGATGTGTAGTTTCAAACATAAAGAAAGCGCTCTTGAATCCTCATCACATGAAAGAAAAGTGGTTTTTCGAAGAAGCAAGTCCTTGCACATATTTGATAGTTTTTCGTACTTAGTCGAAGAGACCTATCATTAAGTACCATTGTTACCAAACTTTTTGAGCATTCAATAAAAGAGGAGTTTGCTTAATCTATGGATAATGTTTTACTTTCTTCAAGCCAAGAGCAACATCTTGAGCAGGCTTTAACATTAATGGAACGTTTTAGGCAACATGAAGATCAAGAAAGAGTCGATAAAACGATAAAGTTGATAAAAAAAATATATAAGAATGAAACAGTGATTGCTTTCAGTGGTCATTTTTCTGCTGGTAAATCAACAATGATTAACCATTTAGTAGGGGAGGAAATTTTACCATCAAGTCCAATTCCTACGAGTGCAAACATTGTGAAGGTTCATCGTGCAGAAGAAGATTTTGCCAAAGTGTATAGTTCAGTGGCGCGGCCATTACTTTTTACTGCACCATACAATTTCACCACTGTACAGAATTATTGTAAACAGGGAGAGATTACTGAAATTGAGATTGGTCGCCAAGATTTAAAACTCCCTGATCGTTTAACGATCATGGATACGCCTGGTATTGACTCAACTGATGAAGCACATCGTCTTTCCACAGAATCTGCTTTACATATTGCAGATGCCGTTTTTTATGTAATGGATTATAACCATGTTCAATCTGAACTAAATTTTATGTATACAAAAAATCTTTTACGACATGATGTTAGATTATATCTCATTATAAACCAAATTGATAAACATCAATCAAATGAATTATCTTTTTTGTCTTATAAACAGTCTGTACTTGATGCTTTTACGTTTTGGGGCATAGAACCTGCTGGGATTTTTTTTACGACTTTAAAGCAATTGGAGCATACAGAGAATGAATTTGCATCTGTTAAAATGATCGTTCAGGATATTTTCTCCAATCAAAATGAATGGAGATTAGCTTCATTAGCTTCTACTTTAAAAAAGCTGATAGAAGAGCATGAGGGCTGGCTTGATGAAAAATTTCAAGATAAGGCATTAAAGTTGGAAAAGGAGATTTCTCTCTATACTACGGAAAATGAAGATGTTTTTCAAACGGAAGAAAGATTAACATCAGAAAAGGAGCGAATATTAGCTAAATTAGAAACACTTGGGGATGTTTATCTAAGAGAATGTGAGAAAATATTGCAGAATGCTTATTTAATGCCTTATGAAACGAGAGAGCTTGCAGAGCAATTTCTCGAAGGAAAACAGGTTAATTTTAAAGTTGGGCTAATATTTAGCAAAAAAAAGACAGAGGATGAGCGAAAACGGCGGCTCGAAAAGTTTGCCACTGCTCTAGCAAAGCAAGTAGAGTCGCAAATTGTTTGGCACTTGCGACAGTTAGCTAATACTGTTCTTGATGAGGAAGATAGCAATCGTAGTAAATGGCTCGCAAAAGCGCAGTCTTTGCAGGTGGAATTCCTGGAAATACTTTTAGATGAAACTGTTAAAAAAGGCGCTGGCCTAAATAGTCAATATGTGTTGCGTTATTGTGAGGAAATAGCGGAGAACATAAAGAGGCTTGCTAAAAAAGAATGGAATTTATTTGTGGCACCCATCCTCGCAGATAAAAGAGAAATGCTAACTAGCGAACTAAAAAAGTTGGATGAACAAATTTTAGCCATTACAAAAGCTACAGAGGCAAAAGGAAAACTCGTACAATTAACCGACCTCTATGATAAAAAGAAGCATGAAACTACAGTTATAACAGGAACAGAGGCAAACACTTTACAAAAACTTTGTGAACAATGGAGAGAAGACGAGGATAATTTCACTATTTATCAAGCGGATGAGCAGAAGGAGGACGTGAAGAGGGATGTGAGTATGGTTGATCCCATTCAAGTGGATCCAACACCAGTAGATACCCTTGAAACGACTCAAGTGACTCAGCAGTTAGCTTTTGCGATTAAGTTATTTGAAGAAGATCAATATTTTAAAAGAATAACTAAGCAATTACGAGATAAAGTGAAAACTTTAACTGAACGAAATTATATGATTGCTTTATTTGGAGCCTTTAGTGCAGGCAAATCTTCTTTTGCCAATGCTTTATTAGGGGAGGTTGTATTACCGGTTTCCCCAAATCCAACCACAGCTGCGATCAATCGAATTTGTCCGCCAACAGAAGTGAATCCGCACGGTACAGCACTTGTTTGTTTGAAAAGTGAGAAGGATATGTTGGTGGATGTAGATAAGGCATTATCGTATTTTGATCAAACTTGTTCCTCCTTAGCAGATGCTTATGAAAAAGTCCTTAATCTCTCCCTTTCTCCTAGTCAAAATGATAAAGAGAAAGTCCAACTTGCATTTTTAAAAGCTTTTAGAAAAGGATTTCCTGATCACCAGCATCAATTAGGTAAAACATTTAAGACAGATTTGAGGAATTTTCAGAATTACGTTGGAAATGAGGCGCAATCTTGCTTTGTGGAATCGATCGATCTATATTATGATTGCTCATTTACGAGACAAGGAATTACCCTTGTAGATACACCTGGTGCTGATTCAATTAATGCGAGACACACAGGAGTTGCTTTTGATTATATCAAAAATGCTGATGCTGTGTTGTTTGTCACTTATTATAATCATGCTTTTTCTAAAGCGGACAGGGAATTTTTAATTCAGCTAGGACGAGTGAAAGATAGTTTTGAATTAGATAAAATGTTTTTTATCGTAAATGCCATCGATTTAGCTGAATCTCAAGAAGAAATAGAGGAAGTATTAACTTACGTTAAAGAAGAGCTTATACAAAATGGGATTCGTCATCCGAAATTATTTGGACTTTCAAGTAAATTAGCTCTTTATGATAAAAGTCGCAAAGCATCACAGATTGGTCAGTTTCAAACGGCTTTTAATCAATTTCTTCAGCATGATTTGAATCAAATGACGCTACAATCAGCGAAATTGGAGTATAATCGTGCTTTACAATTTTTAGACCAGTTGATTCAAACAGCTAATGAGGATCAAGAACGAAAAAATGAACGTCGAAAAGAGTGGCAGCAAGCCAAAGCAGGCATGTTAGCTGTTTTAGCCAACGCACAATCTTCAGTCTTATCTCAACAAATAGAGCAAGAGGCAGAGGAATTGACCTTTTATGTGAAACAAAGAGTTTTTTACCGGTTTCCGCAATTTTTTAAAGAAGCTTTTAATCCAGCCGTATTGAAGAAAAACGATCGGAATTTACTTAGAAGATGCTTGGAAGAACTTTTAGATGCTGTAGGATATGATTTTGCTCAAGAAATGCGAGTTACATCTTTAAGAATGGAGAAATATACACAAAAGCTATTAACCAACTATTATTCAAGTTTTCAAAGAGAATTACAAAACATTAAGACAGATATGACTTTTGCTCAGCTGGAATGGAACGGCACGACAACGCCGGAATTTTCTACGGCTTTTCTGGAGAGTGATCGTAAACCATTCGAAACACCGTTTAAGTATTTCCGTAATCCAAAAGCTTTTTTTGAGCAAGATGACAAGAAAAAAATGGAGGAAGCTTTTCTAGCTTTGCTCTCTCCTTTAGCTGATGAATATTTGCAGCAAGAATATAAACGAATAACTGATGTCTTTCAAAGTTATCTTTTTCAAGAATACGATAGATTGATCAGCCATGTGGAATTGGAAATCAATGAACAGTTTGCATCATGGGTTGAGGCATTAGAAGGCCAAGGAAATTTAGATAAATGGTTAAAGATTCAGGGATCTCTAACATCTATTTAGGGAGGGAATAAATTGAAAACAATTAAATCCATACAGTGGTTATATCATAATCTAAATTCGGAATCTTTGAGTGTGATCGATTGCCGCTTTTCATTAAAAGATTCCTCATACGGGGAGAAGGCTTACCAAAATAGCCATATTCCTGAGGCTGTATATTTTGATCTTGAGCAAGACTTGTCTGGCCCTGTGGAAAGACATGGAGGAAGACATCCTTTACCCAATATACAAAATTTAATTACGAAACTGGAAGTAAAAGGGATTAGCAATAAAAAGCCAGTTGTTATCTATGATGATGCAGATGGCTGTTTTGCTGCTCGTTGTTGGTGGTTATTAACATATTTAGGACATGAACAAGTTTTCATTTTAGATGGAGGGTTCGAATCCTGGAGAAAAAACGGTTACCCAGTAACTAGCAGGAGAACAGTCAAGGCAAAGACTAAATTTATCTATTCCTTAAAAGAAGAAATGCTAGCCTCTTATGAGGAGGTAAAACTGAGAAGCCAAGATCAAAAGGCAATATTGTTAGATTCGCGTGCACAAGAACGATATTTAGGGATTGTGGAACCAATGGATCGCGTCGCTGGCCATATACCAAATGCAATAAATTATGATTGGTCAGAAGGTTTGGAGAATGGGCAGTGGAAATCTATAGAACAGCAAAAACAAAGATTTTCCTCTCTTGATAAAGAGAAGGAAGTAATTGTTTATTGTGGATCAGGGGTGACCGCAACTCCAAATGTTTTAACCTTAATAGAAAGTGGCTTTAAACAAGTTAAGCTTTATGCAGGTAGTTATTCAGATTGGGTTTCTTATCCGGATAATCCTGTAACTACAATAAGCAAGTAAAACCATACCAGTTTTTTGTATATGGACCTTCGTAAGACGCAATTTCTAACTTATGATATAATAATTATTTATTATGCTGAAAAGGGGTTCTACAATTGAAATATCATCTATTAGTAGTGGATGGAATGGCGTTACTGTTTCGGGCATTCTTTGCTACGGCAGTACAAAGAAATTTTATGATCAACAGTCAAGGTGTGCCCACTAACGCTGTACAAGGCTACTTAAAGCATTTATTAACAGCGGTCGATCACGTGCAGCCAACACATTTAGCTATTTGTTGGGATATGGGGAGTGTAACCTTCCGTAATGAAATGTACGAAGGATATAAAGCAAATAGGCAAGCACCGCCAGTAGAAATGGCTCCCCAATTTGACCTTGCAAAAGACGTTACAACAGAGTTAGGAATCTTAAATATTGGCGTAAAGGGTTTTGAAGCAGATGATTGTATAGGTACTCTATGTCAAGAATTAAAGCAAGATGAAGATTTAGTATTAACGGTGTTGACAGGTGACCGCGATCTCTTGCAAATTGTTGATGATAAGGTAAGTGTTTTATTGCTTCAAAAAGGTATTGGGAATTATTTTCATTATACAAGAGCTGCTTATGTCGATGAATTTCAATTAGAACCTAAACAATTAATTGATGTCAAGGCATTGATGGGGGATCCGAGTGATGGTTATCCAGGGGTAAAGGGAATAGGTGAAAAAACGGCTTATAAACTAATAAGAAATTATGAAACCATTGAAGGATTATTCGCGAATTTTAATCAACTTACTCCAACAATTCAAAAAAAATTAGAACAAGATAAGGAAATGCTTCACCTGTCTAGAAAACTTGCAACAATTCATTGTAATGTACCATTAGACTTTTATTTAGATCAAGCTGAATGGCAATTGGATCTAAATAAAATATTGCCTCTTATAGAGGGGTATGAATTAAAAAGTGTACGAAATACATTATTGAAACTGAATAATACAACAACACAAACAAGTTTGTCGCTTTAATCGGAATATATAAAAGGAGTAAGAAACATTGATTGGGAGAAAGTTCCAGCTCGGAAATTACCTACTTCGTTTAGAGGGAAAAGGTTTTAAATTTGGTGAAGATATTATAACTTTTATTTATTTTGGCAAGCAATCAACAGGTTCATCAGATTATTTAGCTGCAATCTCTATTGAATTAACACTTAAATGTCAAAAGCGTTTTGATCCAAGTTTTTATTTATCTTTTCTGGAAAGATTACAAGCACAAAATATTACAACCAAAAAACAAGCTTATGCACTTGCAAATCAGTTAGGATTATTAGCGGTCCAAGAGACTTAAATCTTGGATCGCTATTGATTTAAATGGATGGCTTCTTTTGCAAGAATGTCAGCTTGTTTATTTTCTTTTGCTGAAATCCACTTAATAAAAAATAATTCAAATCCGGTTATCATATGGAGGATTTTGTCTAACAGCAACCGGTACTTCTCATTTCGAACGAATTGTTTTTCTACAGCTTGAACAACCGCAGAAGAATCTGATCTTATAGAAACGATCGAAGCATTTGTTTTACTACAAATTTCTAATGCTTTGATTAACGCGTGAAATTCCGCTTCATGATTTTCCATTACTCCAAGCGGAAATGAATATGACTCAGTTTTACCAGCATTTTTAATGAAAATTCCGGCTCCAGAGGGACCAGGATTCCCTGCACTTGCACCATCGATATAGACTTCTAACAAAACTCGATCACTCCTACGATTAATTTTAGAGAAGAACGGGAACGATTTAAACTAAAGGAAGTTTAAAAAGTTCGGGAATGAATAATGTTTACTTCCTTATTGTATAAGAACAGCTTAGGAAGAATTTGCGAACAGGATGTTGTCTTTATGAAAGTAAAAGTAAAATTTATTTATAAAACCTCTCCAGAAATTGCTATTCCAATGGAATCAGCTTGGTTTGATCAGAAGCTAATCAAACCATTATTAATGGATTTACAGAAGACGGGAAGAGCTCACAATATTATTATTATGGACGAAATGGAAAGAGAATGGAATCAAAAGCAATTTACAAAATTACAAAAAAAGCAAGAAGAAGAGCCGACCGATCCTGTCGTTTACTTTGATGGTGGTTATAATCGAGAATTAAAAAAAGCGGGAATTGGAATTGTGATCTATTATAAAAAAGGAAATACTTCTTACCGAGATAGAATAAATATCCTTTTAGAGGAATTGGTAAGTAATAATGAGGCAGAGTACGCGGCATTATTTAATTCACTTCTCATATTAGAGGAAATAGGTTTTAAAAATATACCGGTCCTTTTTAAAGGGGATGCACAGGGAGTGATCAAACAGATTGAGGGGGAATGGCCGTGTTATGAGGAAATACTGAATAGGTGGCTTGATCGAATAGAAGAGAAAATTAAAAAATTAGGATTGAAGGCGAAGTTTGAAGTCATTCCAAGAAAAGAAAATAAAGAGGCAGATATGCTAGCGACGCAAGCGTTAGCTCATAAAAATATACGGAGTCATACCGAAATAGATTCTGGAAAGTTAAAGGATTGATCTAATGCAACATATCGAGCTTTTGAATGAAATAAATGATGTTATGGATACTTATTGTAAAGGCTGTTTTTTGAAAAGCCATTTTAGACGTACGTATGGGAAAAATTACGCCCATCGATTTTGTATACAAAATTGCACGGTAGGTCAAGAATTACAAGAAATAGGTCGAGTACTAACTAATAAAGAACAACATTGACTTGAAGAGGAAAGATTTATCTAAATTTGTGTATGCCAAAGTTGGCCAAAAACTATTGTTGTAAAAAAGGGGTTCCCGAATTGTAAGTTCTTAAGAAACAAGAAAAGGCTGGAGAAAACTCCAGCCTTTAAATTTATATATTATGATAATTTAACTACATTAGCTGCTTGAGGTCCACGGTTTCCTTCTACAATTTCAAAAGAAACTTCTTCGCCTTCCTCTAATGATTTGAAGCCTTCGCCTTGAATTGCAGTGAAATGAACGAAAATATCTTCTCCGCCTTCTACTTCAATAAAACCGTAGCCTTTTTCGTTGTTAAACCATTTTACTTTACCGTTTTGCATGTACCTTTTTCCTCCTAGACTTCAGCACATTTGTGCTTTGAAAAAATATTATCATCAAAAAAATATAATAAAACCATATTAAATTAATGATAGTTTTACTATACACTTAATTAGTAGTGGAGTCAAGGAACTAAAGAAGATATATGCAATAATGATACTCTATTTGCTATTTGTTTATCCTAACTTGTTAATGCGAACACATTATAGTACACTTTTATTGAATGAATGGAGATAGGAGGGATTTTTATTGCCAACTCCCAGTATGGAAGATTATATAGAACAAATCTTTTTATTGATTGAAAATAAAGGTTACGCAAGAGTATCTGATATAGCGGAGGCACTGGAAGTACATCCTTCCTCTGTGACAAAGATGGTGCAAAAACTCGATCGTGGAAATTACTTAATATATGAGAAGTACCGAGGGTTAATCTTAACATCTAAAGGAAAAAAGATTGGTAAGCGGTTAGTTGAACGTCATGATTTGCTTGAGGACTTTTTGCGCATTATTGGTGTAAAAGAAGAGAATATCTATCATGATGTTGAAGGGATTGAGCACCATCTAAGTTGGAATTCAATCGATCGAATCGGAGATTTAGTCCATTTTTTCGAAAAGAATCCCGACCAAGCTGAAGCTTTAAAAGTTCTCCAAAAAGCGAATGAGCAAAACATTGACAAAGAACCCATATAACCGGTTCTTTTTTCGTTTAGACCTACAGAATGTCGGTTACTCAGGAGTTGCCGCCACAGGATGTGGCGATATTAGCATTAAATCCTTACACTTTTAACAAATACATTAAATAGAGCTTCTAATACGTTTTATGATTCTAATTTCTGAATGGATGATGAAGATGAATATTTTTTCAGCTGAAAATGTTTCAAAGACTTATGGAGAAAAACGCTTATTTGAAGATATAACTTTTCATATTGAGGAAAAAGAAAAGATTGGCATTATTGGGATTAATGGAACAGGGAAATCTAGTTTATTAAAGTTGATCGCAGGGCTTGATGACCAAGATTCTGGTACTTTTGACCATCCAAAAGACTACTCAATTGCTTATTTGTCGCAGGACCCCGAGATGAAGGGGGATTTAACTGTATTAGATCAAGTATTTCAAAGTAAAGCCCCTGAAATTCAATTGATGAATGCCTATGAACATACACTTATTCAATTGGAACAAGATCCTCAGAATAGCCAATTACAAAAGAAAATATTAGAACTACAGAAAAGAATGGATGCAGAAAATGGTTGGATCGCTAATACGAATGCCAAAACAATTCTTATGCAACTAGGTATTCAAGATTTGACACAATCAATTGCATCACTATCTGGTGGCCAAAAGAAGCGAGTTGCATTGGCGCAAGTATTAATAGAACGTCCTGACTTATTGTTACTAGATGAACCTACTAACCACCTTGATTATGAATCAATTATTTGGCTAGAATCATATTTAAATAATTCACCAAATGCTGTTCTGACCGTTACGCATGACCGCTATTTTTTAGATCAAGTCGCGACTCGGATATTTGAAATTGACCATGGTCGTTTGTTCTCTTATAAAGGCAATTATGCTTCTTTCCTTGAAGCAAAGGCATTAAGAGAAGAACAAGAGGCACAAGAGGCAGGAAAAAAGAAAAATTTATATAGACAAGAGCTTGCTTGGATGAGGCAAGGAGCAAAAGCAAGATCGACAAAGCAAAAGGCTAGAATTCAACGGTTTGAAAAGCTTGAACAAGAAATGGCAAAAACAAATAGCAGTGAAGAGCTCAACCTCACATTAGGTGGGAGTAGGTTAGGTAAGCAAGTCTTTGAATTGAAAGCTGCTAGTAAAGTATATTCACATAAAATAATTCTAGACGATTTCCAATTATTAGTGAATCGTGGTGATCGAATTGGTATTGTTGGAAAAAATGGTAGCGGAAAATCAACATTATTAAATATTCTGGCCGGTCAAACTACTCTAGACAATGGTGCGTTAATTGTTGGCCAAACAGTAAAAATTGCTTACTATACCCAAGAGATTGAGCAACCCTCAGAAGATCAACGGATGATTGCTTATATTCGGGAAGAAGGAGAAACGATTGAGACTAAAAATGGGGAAGTAATTTCTGCAACCCAAATGTTAGAAAGATTTCTTTTTCCTACCCACATGCATGGAACATGGATAAGCCGACTATCTGGTGGCGAGAGACGACGTTTATTTTTATTAAAACTGCTTATGGGAAAACCAAATGTACTTCTCTTAGATGAACCAACCAATGACCTCGATACAGAGACATTAACTGTACTTGAAAACTACATAGATGAGTTTCCTGGTGTAGTTATATCTGTTTCCCATGATCGTTATTTCCTTGATAAAACAGCGGACAAATTACTTATTTTCCAGGGAAATGGAAAAATTGATACCTTTATAGGCACATATACTGAATACCTACAACATTCTCGGAATCGTGATAAAGAAGAGAAAAGGAAGCAAACGACCGAAAAGCAAGCGGAAAAGCATCATGCAAAAATGGATATAAAAAGGGAAAATCAAAAGAAGAAAATGACTTATAAAGAAAAAATGGAATGGGAAACCATTGAAGAGACAATAATGGAAATCGAGGAATTAATAGAACAAATGCAGAGTGAATTAGATGAGGTAGGAAGTAATTATCAACGAGCTGAGGAGCTTTCTAGCGAAATAGATAAAACTAATAAGCAGTTAGAGGAACTTATTGCTCGCTGGACTTATTTATCAGATCTTGCTGAATGAGCATATATATTAATGAACAATGGATATGAACGGACATTGTGATATGGACGCTGGCCATAAAGCTTGCGGAGTATTATTTCTGCTCGTCTGATGAAGTGAATCAATTACTCTAATCTAATTGCGGATCTCCTTCTTGACACTTTTAAATTAGTTTTTAAGTCACGTGATTGAATATTAGAGAGTGTGAATCTGATATGATACAATGATTGCGAATCAATTATTTGAACTACGCTCAGTCCGAAAGGGGGAAGTGTGTTGAATATTAAATCAATCGAACCAACGCCTAGTCCAAATACAATGAAAATTAACTTAGATGAGGAATTGCCTGCTGGTAAGAGTAATAATTATAAGAAAGAACATGCCCATGAAGCACCACCTTTAATCAAAAGTATTTTAGAAATTGAAGGTGTTAAGGGTCTATACCATGTAGCTGATTTTCTTGCAGTGGAACGGAATGGAAAATTTAGTTGGGAAGAAGTATTACCACAAGTTAGAGCAGCTTTTGGGGAAAAAAGTACAGAGGCATCTACTCAGTTGGAAGAGGTGGATGAGCATTTTGGCGAGGTAAACGTCCAAATTCAAACCTTTAAGGAAATCCCCTTACAAATAAAATTAGTAACGGCTGAAACTGAAAAACGCTTTGGCTTACCAGATCGCTTTTTAAAAGCCATGCAAGCAGCGCAAAAAGAAGACGATAATTATATTATGTTAAGAAGATGGAAGGACATGGGAGTTCGTTACGGCGAACTGGAACAATTGGGAGAACAAATCACAGAAGAAATTAATGCAACTTATCCAGAGGAACGGTTAAAATCATTAGTTGATCGAGCACATCGTCCGATTACGGAATTGCCTAAAAGAACATTAATAAAGCTAACACCTCAAATGTTAGATAATCCTGATTGGCGTATTCGATTTCAGCTCCTAGAACAAATGGATGATCCTACATTAGAAGACCTTCCTGTTCTGAAAAAAGCTTTAGAGGACGAAAAACCTTCCATCCGTCGTCTTGCGGTTGTCTATTTAGGAATGATTGAAGATCAGCGAGTTTTACCCTTGCTTTATCAAGGATTACGGGATAAAACAGTACCAGTTAGAAGAGCAGCTGGTGATTGTTTATCAGACTTAGGCTTTCCAGAAGCGATGCATGAAGCAAGTAAGGCACTAGCCGATAAAAGTCGAATTGTTCGCTGGCGAGCGGCAATGTTTCTCTATGAAGTGGGGGACGAAAGTGTTCTTCCAGCTTTAAAAGAAGCAGAAAATGATCCTGAATTTGAAGTTCAGTTACAAATTAAAATGGCAATAGAGCGCATTGAAGAGGGACAGGCGGCAAAAGGCTCTATTTGGAAGCAAATGACCGAAGCTAGAAATAAGTGACCTTCTTTCAATAATTAGTAAATCGAGTCAATTTCATAATTGCTAATTAATGATCAATACACGAACATTATTGTTAAAGGAGATGGAATTGTTAATCGATGTATTTCCTTAACTTAGTTGATTGGAGCGGAAGGTGGCGACTCCTGGGCGATTAGTGACAACTGAGATCCCCCCAGCTCACATAGCGACGAAGAAGCTCACCGCACGCCCCCCGGAAAGCGTCCACCTGAAGCGGAAATCAACGTTGTTCGGATCTGAATGCTAAAATCTCTATTATGAAATTGATTCAATCACTATTTTATTATGTTTTTGTTGCAAGTAAAAGAATAGGAGTGATTGAAGATGTCGATGGCATATGAAGAATATATGAAACAAATCGTTCAACCGATGAGGGAAGAATTAACGAATGCTAAATTTAAGGAATTATTATCGGAAGAAGATGTTGTTAACTTTATGGAAGAGGTGCGAGGAACCACGTTAGTTGTGATCAACTCTGTTTGTGGTTGTGCAGCCGGGCTTGCAAGACCAGCTGCCATTCATGCTGTATCTTCAAGTGAGACTAAACCTGATCATCTTGTAACAGTTTTCGCTGGGCAAGATCGTGAGGCAACAAACAAAATGCGAGAATATATAAAGGATTATGAACCATCATCTCCATCTATGGCTCTTTTTAAAGATAAAGAAGTGATTCATTTTATTCCTCGGGAAGATATTGAAGATAATGATGTTGAAACAATAGCGCAAAATTTGGTGAATGCTTTTACTGATTTACAATCATAATAATCTCTTGAAGATCAATAATTGGGATGAAAGCATAAGGGTTTGGAAGATTAAATAATTAAAAGTATCTCAACAATTATTATATCGTTTTGAATGATAAGCGAGAAATCGAAAATACCTCTCCCTCGGTTTGATTTAGTCGGCTGAGGAGAGGTTTGCTTTTGTTTGATACTATAAAAATTTGGGACGGCCAACGTGGCGAATGTTGGGCATGCTTTTAGTGATATCCACATGTGCTTTTCTTAATAAAAATGAATAAATCATATTGACTATTGATACTATTTATCTTACTGTAAGAATATACTGTCTTTGTATAGTCGTTAAACAAACTTAATCATAATGAGTGTTAGGAGCCATCTATACAGAATAGTGAAGAATAGATAGTTGGTTGATAGGGATATAGGATACTAGTCTAATTTAAAAATGAAATGAATAGAAGTATACTAACGATCGATTTAACAACTCATTATGATAAATCAATATGAGATCGCTTACAGATGATTGGAGATTTATATCTTAAACAAGTGTGGAGGAACTAGTATGGAAAATGTGAAAGTTGGTATCATAGGTTGTGGCAATATAAGCAGTATTTACTGCCAAGCTGGCCAAAAGTTTGATTGGATTGAGATTATCGCTTGTGCTGATCTTGATTATTCGCGTGCTAAAGCACGTGCTGAGGAATTTAATATACCGAAAGCTTATACAGTCGAGCAACTCTTAGGAGATCCTGAGATTGAAATCGTTATTAATTTGACTATTCCTCAAGCTCACGCTGATATTTGTATTCAAGCACTCGAGGCAGGAAAACATGTGTATGTCGAGAAACCGCTCGCTATTACTCTTGAAGATGGCAAAAAGGTTTTGGAAATTGCTGAAGATAAAAATCTAATGGTTGGTGGTGCACCAGATACCTTCCTTGGTGGCGGTATACAGACTTGCCGTAAGTTAATTGATGAAGGTCTAATTGGTGATGTAGTGGCAGCTACAGGTTTTATGATGTCATCAGGACATGAATCTTGGCACCCAGATCCAGCTTTCTATTATCAGCATGGTGGGGGACCAATGTTTGATATGGGTCCTTATTATATCACGGCTTTGATTAATTTGATTGGGCCGATTCGTAGAGTTACCGGTTCTACGAGTATTACTTACAAAGAAAGAACGATCACAAGTAAGCCAAAATATGGTGAAAAAATAAAAGTGGAAGTTCCAACACATATTACGGGTTTACTTGATTTTGAAAACGGAGCTATTGCAACGATTATTACTAGCTTCGATGTAATAGGTTCAACACTTCCGAATATAGAAATATATGGGTCAAAAGGAGCGATTATTGTTCCTGATCCAAATACTTTTGGTGGACCTGTCCGCCTAAAAAGACAAGGTCAGACAGAATGGGAGGAAATTCCATTAACACATGGATTCACAGAAAATAGTCGAGGCATCGGGGTAGCTGATATGGCAAAAGCTTTAAGAAATGGAGAACAACATAGGGCAAGTGGTTTATTAACACTTCATGTATTGGAAGTAATGCATGGGATCCATGAGGCATCTAATAAGGGTACCCACTACGATCTTACAACAACATGTGAACAACCAAAGGCTTTACCAATTGATTTTTAAAATAAAGATATTGAGATAAGGAAAGGGAAGTGAAGATAGATATGAGTAAAAAAGCTTTAATTGTATGGGGTGGCTGGGATGGTCATGAGCCTGAGCAAATAGCAGGTCTTTTTCAAGAGATTCTAGAAGGGGAAAATTTTGAAGTAGAAGTTTCTAATTCATTAGATTCTTATGCAGATGGAGAAA
Source organism: Lederbergia galactosidilytica (assembly GCF_017873565.1). Taxonomy (GTDB): domain Bacteria; phylum Bacillota; class Bacilli; order Bacillales; family Bacillaceae_C; genus Lederbergia; species Lederbergia galactosidilytica. Next base: position 68,477 of record NZ_JAGGKH010000019.1, on the reverse strand, counting down.
AATTGAAAACACTGGATCTAATTATTCCACATTGGACAATGGGAAAAATTGAAAATAGCTATGTACGTAATATCTCAGAAGCTGTAATAAGTGGTGTCGGCTTAGCTGGCTGCCATGGGGGAATGTGTGACTCTTTCCGCAATGATGTGGATTGGCAATTTATGACTGGAGGAAATTGGGTGGCCCACCCGGGAAATGATGGGGTAGAATACATGGTAAATATTAAACATTCTTCAAGCCCTTTATTAGAGGGGATGAGTGATTTTAAAGTAGTAAGCGAACAATATTACTTACATGTTGATCCTGCCGTTGAAGTATTGGCTACAACTCGATTTCCCGTTGTTGAAGGACCACATTCAGCGAATAAGGCGGTAGATATGCCAGTTGTTTGGACAAAGCGTTGGGGAGAAGGTCGTGTGTTTTATAGCTCACTTGGACATCATGCTGATATTATCGCAATGCCAGAAGTGACGGAAATAATGCGAAGAGGATTTTTATGGGCCGCTGAAAGAAAAAGATTCGTAGATGAATCTATTGCAAAAGTAAAGTTCTACTCCGGAATGGGAGACAGTCAATAAACAATCTTATTGAAGATCAAATATAGAATATTTAAATACTTAGGAAGGGAATGGTTAGGGATGGCAGAAAAGAAACAATTAAGAATTGGTATGGTTGGATATAAGTTTATGGGTAGGGCTCATTCCCATGCATATCGTGATGCAGCTTTTTATTTTGATCCGCAGGTGGAGCCTGTATTGCAAGCAATATGTGGACGAAATGAAGAGAAAGTGAAGGAAGCTGCTGAAAAATTCGGCTGGAATTCTTATGAGACAGATTGGCGTGAATTAATTAAACGTGATGATATTGATTTGATTGATATTGTGACTCCTAATAATAATCATGCTGAAATTGCCATCGCGGCTGCAGAGGCAGGGAAACATGTTTTCTGTGAGAAACCTTTAGCTCTTACTTTAGAACAGTCCCAACGTATGTTAGAAGCAGTTGAGAAAAATAAAGTGCTTCATATGATTAATCATAATTATCGATTTGCCCCCGCAATTCAATTTGCGAAAAAGTTAATTGAAGATGGACGACTTGGTAAAATCTATCATATCCGTGCTACCTATCTACAAGATTGGATTATGGATCCACAATTCCCGTTAGTTTGGCGTTTAAATAAAGATGTTTCTGGATCAGGTTCGCATGGTGATCTCGCCGCCCATAGTATTGATTTAGCTAGATTTCTAGTAGGAGAATTTAAAGAAGTGACTGGTATTCTAGAGACATTTATTAAGCAACGTCCCCTTGTTGAAGATAGTGATGGTCTAAGTGGCACTGCATCAAGTGATGAGGTTGGAGATGTAAAGGTTGACGACGCTAGTGTATTTATCGCTCGTTTTACTAATGGAGCAATAGGTACATTTGAGGCTACTCGATTTGCGGGCGGGAATAGAAATGGAAATCGCTTTGAGATTAATGGCGAAAAAGGATCGATTCGCTGGGATGTAGAACATATGAATAATTTGGAAGTCTATTTTCACGATGATGAGCCTGGAATCCAGGGATTTCGAACAATCACTTGTACAGAGGAAATACATCCTTATGCGGGAGCTTATTGGCCAGCAGGTCATATTATCGGTTATGAACACACATTCATAAATCTTGTAATGGAATTATTAAATGGGATTGAGCAAGGCTATAGTCCGTCCCCTAATTTTTATGATGGAGTCAAAAACCAAGCTGTTTTGGAAGCGGTTGAACAATCTTCTCAAACAAAACAATGGGTAGATATTTCAGATGTTATTCAAAATCTTGAGCCTGTAACAAAGAAGTAGGGAGAGCTTAAAAACACAAGTGCTACTTTTTATGAGCCCTACGCGAAAACAAGACACAGTCTGTTTTATAACTGGCACTAGTGGATTGCTAGATGGTTGCCTCAGTGTCAGAAGTCAAAAAAATTACTAGTGATAAAAAAATAGCTTTGGGCAAATGCCCGAAGCTATTTAATCCGCTATCGCTAAATAAACAAAGTAAGCAATCATAATAAAAGCTCCAATTGTAATAATTGCACTAGTCACAATCATTGCCTCCCTACGTGATTTGAGATACATACATTATAACTGAATATTATTTTTTTGCCATTTTTAATAATTTTGTCATCTTTTTATAGCAATATAAGTAGAAAATAGTATAAAATAGACATATATATTGAAGAAGGGAATTTTTACTTATGAGAACTTGGATTAGAAAATCGCTGATTATATTAGTTTCAGTTCTTACTTTTGGTGTCGTTCCCCCTTCACATGCCTTTTGGTCGCAAAATCAAGAAATACCAAAATCGTTGCAACGTACTTCTACTTCTACTTCTAATTCAACTTCCGAAAGTCGTTCTTCTGATCATGAGGTGCAAATTTCTGTCACTCTACCAGAAAAAGATTCAGAAGGTGAAATGGTTGATACATTGATTGGGAAAGCTGAACAACAAGCAATGATAAAATTTGGTCCAAAAATCTCTTATGTTATTGAATCTGAATTTAATGAAGTGATCATGCCAAGTATCATCGAGGCCATTGAAATGACTGTAGCCCAATATCCAGAAGACGAACTTAGAAATCTAGCAATCACGGAGAAGCCTGGCGGCGGAGTAAGTGAAAAAATTTTTAATATTTACCATGCTGAGACGGGTGAAGATCTGATTTTATTTCATGTTCGCAGGGAAAAGCCTCCTTTAGCAGGCTATCAGTTTAATTTTCATTACCATACTTATCATGATCAATTCCAAACCCACTATACAATGGGGACGATTTACTGGAGTAAAGACACTCCTCCAAATTGGCAAACCGTATAAGAAGGCAAGTTCGCAGACTTTATGGGCGGACTTGCTTTCTTGCATTTTCCATTAGTGTATTCAAATGATCGTGATATAATAGTAGAGAGATAGTTTTAATTGGGAGCAGGAATTGAAAATGCGGAAATGGCTTATTATTCCAATCATTCTTTTTGCCGTTTTTTTTATATCAGATAAGACTCGTGCTGATTATAAGGGGATATTATTGGCCGATAGCGATTTATATCCAATATTACAGCTTCATTCTGATAATTTACTTAAGGAAATAATTGTACTTCCGAAAACTTCTTATAACCATTATGAAGCGAAAGAAATCATCCTCAGGCTCGATCAGTTGCCAAAATCTATTTTACAAAAAACGGCTCATCAACAAATCAAAATAATCTTGTTTAATGGGAAACTAACAGATCATGATAGTGTCTCTCATCTTCAAGGAAAAGTACCGAGAGGCTATACGAACCAAGTTGTTTGGGATGACGTACCAGGCATAGGAGGTACTGAACTTGTTTATGTGAAACTCGGTAGTAGTGAAAAAGGAAAAGGACATGGATCTATTAATTTAGAATATCATGAGCTTGCCCACTCTTTGTTGAATTTAGTGTATAATGATACAAGAGTTTCTGATGAAATTAATGACCTATGGTCTCTTGAGGCAGAAGCAATTTTCCCTGGAAATCCGTACTTTTTAAATTATAAAGAGGAATATTTTGCAGAATGCTTTGCTTATTATTTTTTTTCACCTGAAACAAGAAGGATTCTACAGGAAAAAGCTCCAAAGACATATGCTTTTTTTGTTAAGTTATAAGTAGTGAGGATGTGGACGTAATGGAACAATATTTAAATCTATGTAGAAAAGTATTAGATGAAGGTCAAGTAAAGGAAGATCGTACGGGAACCGGTACAATCAGTGTATTTGGACATCAAATGCGCTTTGATTTACAAAAAGGCTTTCCTTTATTAACGACGAAAAAGCTTCATACAAAATCAATTATTCATGAGCTTTTATGGTTTTTAGCTGGGGATACAAATGTACGCTACTTACAGGAAAATGGCGTTAGAATTTGGAACGAATGGGCTGATGAGAATGGCGAATTAGGTCCAGTTTATGGAAAACAATGGCGTTCTTGGGAAACAGCTGACGGTAGAACCATTGACCAAATCAAAGATGTGCTTGAGCAAATCAAAACAACCCCTGATTCACGGAGAATGATTGTAAATGCTTGGAATGTGGGGGAAATTGATAAAATGGCTTTGCCACCTTGTCACTGCCTATTTCAGTTTTACGTAGCTGATGGAAAGCTATCTTGCCAACTTTATCAAAGATCAGCAGATATATTTCTCGGTGTTCCTTTTAATATTGCCTCATATGCACTGCTTACAATGATGATGGCACAGGTCACAGGTCTACAACCGGGAGAATTTGTTCACACTCTTGGTGATGCCCATATTTATTCGAATCATCTTGACCAAATTAAATTACAGTTACAACGCGCTCCTCGGTCACTGCCACAGATGAAGATAAATTCAGAAGTAACCGACTTGTTCCAATTCAAGTATGAAGATTTTTCACTTGAAGGATATGATCCACACCCAGCCATTAAGGGAGTCGTGAGTGTATGATTTCCTTTTTATGGGCTGAAGATGAAAATAGGCTAATTGGTAAGGATAATCAGTTGCCGTGGCGCCTTCCAGCTGATTTGAAATATTTTAAAAAGACGACAATGGGACATCCAATTGTGATGGGGAGAAAAACTTATGAATCAATTGGCAAACCACTACCTGGTAGGACAAATATCGTTTTGACGAGAAACCCCGCCTATATGGCGGATGGTTGTGAGATTTTTCATTCCAAAGAGGAGTTTCTTTTATGGGCGCAATTAATTGAAGAAAAAATATTCGTGATTGGTGGAGCAGAGATTTATCATTTATTTATCGAAGAAGCGGATCAATTGTACGTAACAAAAATATTTGAACAGTTTGAAGGAAACGAATATTTTCCTAAAATAAACTGGGAAAATTGGCAATTGATTTCTAAGGAATTAGGAATAAAAGATGAAAAGAATCCCTATAATTATGAGTTTAGGCGTTTTATTCGGAAACAATAAACATCCGATAAGCTTGGAGGCTTCTCCAAGCTTTTTTTCTGCCTTGAAGTAAGAAACATCAAAAATTCTACTGTGTGCCAAGATGATGATTTCCAATAGGTAGTAAGTAATATAGGCTTATCAATCCACTATATAGATGGATGATCCTAGGCTGCAAAAGATAAATGTGATTGACTTTTTAGGACCAATAGATTAAGTGAATTATAAATCTAATTAACTATTTTATTCATTTGTAGAAAAAAACAGACCATTTCTATTGAGATGTTTAACAAAATAGCTTATTATCATTTTAAATCGCTTTATGAAATCGTTTTCAATGAATGTGAAAGGAGAGGGGAATATGTGGTAACGATATCCGATGTAGCAAATGCTACGGGGTTATCAACAACAACAGTTTCTAGAGTCTTGAATCATTATCCCTATGTTGCCGAAGAGACAAGAAATGCAGTCTTAAAAGCTGTTGAGCAATTAGGCTATATCCCTAACAACGCGGCCCAAACTTTACGCAGGCAGAAAACAAATACAATTGCTGTACTTGTACCAAGACTGACAAATCCATTTTTTTCGCACCTAATAGAAAAAATTGAAGTGGAAGCGGCGAAAATGGGAATGCAAATATTAATTTGCCATACAAGATACAGTAAGCAAAAAGAAATGGAGTATTTATATCTACTCAACACGAAGCAGGTCGATGGAATTATAATGACCTCTATAGAGAATAAATGGAAGGATATTTATAAATTAATTCGCAATGATCCGATTGTGTTATGTAATGAATATGTAAATGAGGCAAATGTGCCAATTATCCGTTTGAATCAAGTTGAAGGCGGTTACATAGGGACGAAACATTTAATTGAAAAAGGTCATACGAAAATTGGATATTGTTCTGGCGGAATCTTAAGTGGAGTAGGATTTGATCGATTTCAAGGATACAAACAAGCGATGGAAGAATATGAGTTAGAAATAAAACAGGAGTGGCTATTCAACGACACTTTTTCCGATTTAGATGGAAGAAGGGTTATTCATTGTATTGCTAGTTTGCCAGACCGGCCCAGCGCCTTCTTTGCAGGTAGTGATGAAGTGGCTGTAGGGATGATTTCCGAGGCAAAAAAAATAAATATGAAAGTGCCCGATGATATTGCAGTGATAGGATTTGATGACCAGTTCATAGCTCAAATTGTAGAACCTGCACTAACAACGATCCACCAACCGATACAAAAAATAGGAGAATTTACAATGCAGGCAATGGTCCAATTATTAAGAAGCCAAACCATCTCCAATAAAAGAGAGGTTTTTGAGCTCCCACTTTCATTAATTGTAAGAGAATCTAGCTAATAAAACGTTTAGGAGGACTATTACATGAAAAAAAGATGGAAGCTATTATTACTCATTTCATTGTTATTGACAATGATTGTCTCAGGCTGTAGTTCATCTACAGGAGGGAACTCTGATTCTGGTTCTAAAAAAATTCAATTAACAATGGCAGCATGGGGCAATCCTGCTGAAATTAAAGTGTATCAACGTGGCCTTGATGAATATGAAAAAACTCATAAAAATGTAAGTATTAAATTGATTCCTGTACCGGGTGATAATTACGAACAAAAGCTGTTAACACAATTATCCGGTGGACAAGCCCATGATATTTTTTATGTCGGTTCTGAGACGATGCCGAAATTAGTTGAAACTGGAAAAATTGCAGAGCTAACCGAGTTTCTTGAGAGTGAAGAAAGTTATGTTAAGGCTGATGAATTTGCAGATGGCTTATGGGGAGCTGCAAGGCAAAACGGTGAGATTTATGGAGTTTCTGTTGATAATAATCCATACCTAATGTATTACAATAAAAAAGTTTTAAAAGAAGCTGGTATAGAAAAAACACCTCAGGAACATTATGAGGAGGGAACTTGGAATTGGGATACGTTTGAAGAGATGACGAGCAAAATTGTCAAAGCAGAAAAGCGTGGATTTGTTGCTGAAAACAATAGTGGCCATCTATTCTCTTGGGTTTGGTCAAATGGTGGGAATTTGTTTGATGAGGATGGGAATTATATTTTAGAAGAAAATGAGAAAGCACAAGAAACATTTAAATATTTGGCCAAACTAGTGGATGGTGGAAACATTACTTATTCGGGCTCATTGCCAAAGGGACAGGGAGCTGATGCGATGTTTATGTCGAATCAAGTTGGCTTTGTTGCAGCCGGACGCTGGTTAACACCAATGTTTAGTGAGAATAAAGCATTAGAATTTGATTATATTCCATGGCCAACGAACACTGGGAATGAAATGGAACCAGCAGCTATTGCCATTGCTTATATGTCAGTTTCGAAAGAATCTAAGCATATTGATGAAGCTATGAAGTTCTTATCTTATTATACTTCTGCTGAGGGGCAGAAAGCTCGTCTTGCTGATAATGGGAATGCAGTTCCATCTGTAAATGGAGTCGATGAATTAATTACTGCAGATGCTGTTCCTGAACATGCTGAATATTTAATTGATGCGCGAAATATTGGGAAGGTTGAAGACAAGCAAGTAATGATCCCAGGCATGGAAAACGAAATAAAGGACCTAATGGACCTTATGTACCTTGGAAAGCAAGATGCAGATAAGACAATCGAGGCTGTTTCGAAAAAAGCTAAAGACATGATTGAAGAGCATAACGCAAAGTAAAGAAGATAGACAATTCTAAAGGGAGAATTTTAATTAGGTATTCTCCCTTTCTATTATATTTCATGAATAGGGGTTGTTCTAGTGAGGAAAAATAATACATTATGGGGTTATTTCTTTCTAGCTCCACAATTATTAGGTTTATTGGCCTTTTCACTTATTCCACTTGGTTTTGCACTAGTTTTAAGTTTCATGAATTGGGATGGTTTTGGAGCAAAAACCTTTGCGGGCTTTAGTAATTTCATCGGTCAATTTCAAAATCCTGTTTTTTGGAAGGCATTATGGAATACTGCCTTATATACAATTCTCTATGTTCCAGTGGGCATTGCCATCTCCTTATTACTTGCGATCATGCTGAATAATATTAAAGGAAAAGAAATATATAGGGTGTTTTATTTTATGCCTGTTGTCACTAGCTCCGTTTCTGTTGGAGTTATCTGGATGTGGATTTTGAATGGTGACTTTGGTATTTTAAATCAATTTCTTGCCATGCTTGGTATTGATGGACCACAGTGGTTAACGGATACAAGGTGGGTAATGATTTCTATTGCCATGTTAAGTATTTGGTGGCAGGTCGGTTATAATATGGTTATTTTCCTTGCCGGGCTTCAAGGGGTATCAAAAAGTTATTATGAAGCTGCACAAATTGATGGGGCATCAAAAATTCAACAATTCCGCCATATTACATTACCACTTATATCACCAACAACATTTTTTGTCTCGATCATGGCAATTATTGGCTCTTTTCAAGTTTTCGACCAAGCGTTTGTTATGACAAATGGGGGTCCAGCTAAAGCAAGTTATACTCTTGTTTACCATATTTATGAAACAGCTTTCGTTAATTTTAGAATGGGAGAAAGTTCTGCTGCTGCAATGATTCTTTTTGTTATTATTTTGATCTTTACACTTATTCAGTTTAAATTTAGCGATAGGTGGGTTCATTATGAAAGCTAATACGATTGAAGTGAATACGAAAAAAACATTGCAGATAAAGAAGCGAAAGCAGTTAAAGATAACGACACTCTTATTTCATTTGGTAGTTATAATAGGTTCCTTGATTATGGTTTTTCCATTTTTATGGTCTATTAGTAGTTCTTTAAAAGATATATCCCAAATTTTTATCGTACCACCTGAATTTATTCCAAAACCATTTGTATGGTCCAATTATCCAGATTCTTTACAAGCAATGCCTTTTGGCAAAGCATATTGGAATAGTTTCTACATTACAGTTTTAATTGTGACAATCCAATTATTTACGGCCTCAATGGCTGCTTATGCTTTTGCGAAAATAAAATTTAAGGGATCTAATTTTTTGTTTATCTTCTTTTTAGCTACAATGATGATCCCTAAACAAGTTACGATGATTCCAACTTATATGATTATGGAAAAGATTGGTTGGTTGGATACTCATTTATCTTTAATTGTTCCCGGAGCCTTATTTAATGCATTCGCTGTTTTTTTATTAAGACAATTTATTATGGGAATCCCTAAGGAACTTGAGGAAGCAGCGATTATGGATGGAGCGAACCCCCCAAAGGTCTATTGGAGTGTAATACTCCCATTAATTCGACCGGCACTTGCGGCAGTAGGAATATTTATTTTTATGGGGTCATGGAATAACTTTTTGGAACCTTTAATCTATTTAAGTACACCTGAATATTTTACAGTACCACTTTTGCTTGACTATTTTAAGGGGTATTATGTAACAGATTGGGCTCTAATGATGGCAGGTTCCACGATTTCAATCATTCCTGTCTTAATTATCTATATCATTGCCCAACGCCATATAATTGAAGGAGTTGCTTTAACAGGGATTAAGGGGTAATTAACATCAAAAAAAGTGAGTCCATAAGGGCTCACTTTTTAACTTTTAGCTTAATTGTAAAAGTTAAACATAGAACAACACACAAAAGTACATAAAGGCACTTCCCGCAATAACAAAAAGATGCCAAATAGCATGTGAGTATGGTAAATTACGCCATATATAGAAGATCGCTCCAACTGAATAAAAGATCCCGCCCGTTAATAACAAATAGAATCCAGCTGGGCTTAAACTTGCATATAAAGGTTGGATTGCAATAATGATGAGCCATCCCATCAGTAAATAAAAAATCGTTGATAAGACTCTAAATTTATTTACTAAAAAGCATTTAAACGTTATTCCAGCTACGGCAAGACCCCAAACAATTCCAAACAATGTCCAACCCAATGCTCCGTTTAAACTAACAAGGGCAAGTGGTGTGTAGGTTCCTGCTATTAAAATGTAAATGGCCGAGTGATCAAGAATGGCAAATACATTTTTAATTTTAGAAGGTTTAACACTGTGGAGCATAGTGGAAAACAGATAAAGTAGGATCATGGAAACACCGAAAATGGTAAAACTTACCACATGCATCGCATTTCCATTATTTACAGCAGAAACAATCAAAACAACAAGGGCTGGTATACTTAGGAGAAAACCAATTCCATGGGTAATAGCATTCGCAAGTTCTTCTTTCCAATTAAAAGTTTCACCATCTGTGTAATATGAGGTTTCCAATATAATTCCTCCATTCTTCTTCATCATAGTGGTTTCTATAGGGAATAGCAATTATTATATTCGAGTAGATATTTTTTATTCTATCGTTTCAGATGCTAAACCTGTATAATTAAGATAACGATCATGAGGATGTGAAACATTGAAAAAAATAAAAATAGTTACAGATTCAACATCGGATTTAACGGCCGAAGAGATTGAATATTTAAATATACATGTTATTCCATTATCAATCTCAATTAATGGCGAGACATATACTGATGGAGTAGACATTACTCCAGAAGTTTTCATGAATAAAATGAAAATGTCCCCAGATCTACCTAAAAGTTCGCAGCCAGCTATTGGTGAATTTATTAAACTTTATGATGAGCTCGGAAAAGATGGCAGTGAGATTATTTCTATCCACATGACTGGTAATATGAGTGGAACGGTAGAAACGGCTACATGTGCTGCACAAATGTCCAGTTCTAAAGTAAAAGTAATAGATTCTAAATTCATTTCGAAAGCTTTGGCTTTTCAAGTGAGGGAAGCTGCTACGCTTTCTAAATTGGGTCATAGTCTGGAAGAGATTCTAGCAAAATTGAAAAAAATCCGTGATAACACAAAATTGTATGTGGCAGTGGATACTTTAGAAAATCTAGTAAAAGGTGGGCGAATTGGAAAAGGGAAGGCGATGATCGGTTCGCTATTAAACATTAAACCGATTGCTCACCTAGATAATGGTGAGTATTCCCCCATTGCCAAAGTAAGAAGTAAAACACAAATACTGAATTTCTTAATGAAACAGTTTATGAAAGATATTAAAGGGAAAAGGATTAACAGTATCGGCATTAGCCATGCGGAAGGCATAGAGCTTGCTGTAAAAATGAAAGAAAAAATTGAAGAAATGACGGGTTTTTCCAAAGTAGAAATCGACTATACAACGCCGGTTATTAGTACTCACACAGGTCCTGGAGCTATAGGATTTATGTATTATTTTGATGAATTTTAGTGAATCGGAACGAGGCTGGGACATAATGAAGCATTCAACTCTGAAGACGAACAATGAAGTGGTTTTAGCGAAGTATATATCCTGTACCGGTTTATACAGCTAATTATCACTTCAGTTCGGACTTTATGATGATGATTGCTTTCGTCCGAGCCTCTTTTTCTTATGCTAGAGGGTTTCTATTCCAAGATATTGAGTAAAAATAAAAGATTATTGACCACAGTCATGAAACTAAATGCCTTCGCTTACACCGGCTTATGTACAAGGAAAAGTGCTTCAAATCTTTCCTTGCATGATTGTGAGCCTCCTCTCATGATTGTTTCTTATAGTGAAAAATAATAAATCAAAGCGAAATGGTAAGTTTAAACTGTAAGGGAAGATATTAAGTACTGGTTTATTTGAAAAAAGAAGCGCGAAAACGATATGAGACAAGTGTAGCTGTTCTTCAATCAGTATCTCTCCATTTTTTCGCTCGTTATAAATTATGGTTGATTGCTAAATATGTTCGTATGTTATAATGAAAAACGATTTAATCTAGGGGGACATAGAACGATGAAAAAATTTATCATATTATTATTCTGCAGTATTTTTGTGTTTTCTGGTTGCTCAACCCCCTATAAAGAGCAAAAGGCACGAATTACTGAACATGGATATAAACAAATACCACCAGATGATTTTATCCCGAAAGATCTCAGGGTTGTCTCGATCGGAGATTCATTAACACAAGGGGTTGGCGATGTAAAAGAATTAGGTGGTTATATTCCTTATTTAAAGGAAAAATTAGAAAGCCAAAAAGATATAAGAACAGCAGACTTCATAAATTTTGGTATCAAAGGCAATCGATCTGATCAGTTGTTAAAGCGATTGGACCAACCTGAGGTACAAACGGCTATTCAGAACGCGGATATAGTAATGATTACAATTGGTGGCAATGACGTTATGAAAGTTTTTAAACAAAACCTTACTCATCTAAAATTGGAAACATTTCTTCAAGAAGAGAAATATTATCGAGAGAGATTGACTAATATTATTGAACTTGTTTCTTCATACAATAAACAAGCGAAAATTATTTTAATGGGGATTTATAATCCTTTTATGAGATGGTTTGCAGATATTAAAGAAATGGATCAAATTATTTCAACTTGGAATGACACAAGTTCAGATGTGGTAGATCAATTTGATCAGGCGTACTTTGTGCCGGTAGCCGATATTTTTAATAATTATGAAGAAGATTTATTATATACAGATTACTTTCATCCTAATAATAAGGGATATGAATTAATTGCTGCTCGTTTTTATACCTATTTTAATGAGCATGGTATTGTTGAAAAAGCCTTTCAAAATGGCTAAATGTTAGGAGAAGAGAATTTATGAAAAAGAAGAATGTTTGGAAAGTCCTGTTTTTTGCCCTTTTATCAATCAATATTCTTTTCTTTTTCGCTATAAGTATGTTCTTATTTCTTGCCGGAGAGGAGGAGGCTATTCCAGAATCACCGGCCGAAGATTCGAAAAAAATGTCAGAGTTTTTGATTCAAACAAATAAAAATGATCTTAATGAATTAATTAACTATTATATTGAAAAAGAAAATTTAAATGGGCCAATTAATTATTCAGTGGTATTATCAGATGAAGTTGAATTAAATGGGGAACTAAATGTTTTCACAAGTACATTGCAATTAAAAATGAGCTTTGAAGCATATGCATTAGAAAATGGGGATTTACTACTCGAGCAAAAATCACTTTCGCTGGGTGGGATACGACTTCCGGTTTCAGAAGTGCTTAAAATTATACGAAGTGCCTATAAATTACCCGAATGGGTGATCATTCAGCCAGCCGACAAGCAAATTTATGTATCTTTACAAAGTATGCGATTAAACAATGATATTCAAGTTCGTGCGGAAAAGTTTAATCTTGAAGAAAATGAAATTGTTATGAAAATGTTAGTACCTGTTGAATAGTGAAAAGAAGAAGTATTAAATTTTAAAACTTCTAGGCAAACACACAAACCGCCCACCCACTCGGCACATATGCTGTAATCGTAAGACAAAAGAATCGAGGAGTGGATTATTATGTATTATGGCGGATATGATGGATGTTACGATAGTTGCTATCCGGCATATAGCTATGGCGGAGGTTGCGGCTATCCGGCAAGAGGCGGCTTTGCGCTGATCGTTGTCTTATTTATTTTGCTGATTATCATCGGTGCTTGCTGGTGCTTTCCAAATTAATGAATAGCAGCCTTATCACATTGTGGTAAGGTTGCTTATTTTTATCCACGATTTTCATCTTTTCTGATTCAGCATCCATGCATGATTAGTGACTGTGTGCATACATTATATTAATATTCTGTGTCCTAAGGTTATTTGCGTAAACGATTCAATCCGCTATACTGATTAAATAAACAAACTCCGTTCAGTTTATATTTTTAATTTTAATTAACTGTAAGTGGAGTATTCAGACAATCAGAAAGGCGGTCTCAAGTATGGAAAAATCCTTCTATCATTTTTTAATGAAATTTCGGCAGCATTCTGCAGGGGATGATATCACCCAATTTGCCAATAATGCTTATCAAGATCATAGTTTTCCTAAATACTCGAGTGATTACCACGAACTTAGCAACTACTTAGAGTTACAAACGGATTATTTACCAACTGTTTCTCTTTTTGATCAAGTGTGGGATTTATATGTAGAGTCCGAAAATAAATAATCATGAGATTTAAGTGGATAGAAGATTCAGAAGGGAGAGAATAGGAATGGAAGAGATGGAGGTTATTATAGATACGGAAGAAATTGCTGAATTTTTCTATCATGAATTAATAAAAAGAGGGTTTACACCTAGTGATAAGGAAGTTTTGGAATTAGCAGATATTATGTTCGATTATTTAATAGCAAAAAGTATTATTGACGAAGAGTGGGAGGAAGGTTAAGCAGCATTTAGTATGCCCTCTATCCAAGTTTTGTCTAGGTGCTAGTTGCAAGGTTCGTAAGAAAGAATTAAAATTGGGGTAATAGAGGAGGCGAAGTGATTGAGTATTCATATTGGGGCAAATAAAGGCGAAATTGCCGATACAGTACTATTACCTGGTGACCCTTTACGGGCAAAGTATATTGCAGAAACCTTTTTGGATGATGTTAAATGCTATAATAAAGTTAGAAATATGTTTGGCTACACTGGTACATATAATGGAAGAAGGATATCTGTTCAAGGAACGGGGATGGGGATTCCATCTATTTCAATTTATATTGAGGAATTAATGCGAGAATATGATGTCCAAAATCTTATTCGGGTTGGAACATGTGGAGCTATCCAAAAGGACGTAAATGTCCGTGATGTAATTTTGGCTATGAGCGCCTCAACGGATTCTCAAATCAACCGTTTAACCTTTGGTGAAGTAAGTTATGCTCCTACTGCTTCATTTGCTTTATTGCAAACTGCCTATGAACAATCTATTAAAGAACGTTTAAATGTGAAGGTAGGAAATGTCTTTACAGCCGATCTGTTTTATAATGATAATGCAGAACATGAAAAGTGGGCTAAATACGGAATTTTAGCACTTGAAATGGAAACAGCTGCACTTTACACTCTCGCTGCAAAATATGATAGGAAGGCTTTATCAGTATTAACAGTGAGTGATCATATTTTAACTGGAGAAGCTACAACAGCTGAGGAAAGACAAACTACATTTAATGATATGATTCATGTAGCTTTAAAAACCGCTACAAATTAGGAAGAACACTAGGTAAAATGATAGAGTCGAATGGTTAGATTTAAAGAGAGGAGTTTTTACCTTTTTTAGAATCAAGTTATTTGGCCCTCAAAATGCTGATGTTTGAACAGAACATTGCACCCCTAAGATCGAGAGTACAGGCTTATCTCTTAAATAAATTTGACGAATTGGTGAAAAGCGAGGTTCCATTTATAATGGGAATCTCGCTTTTTCCTTTTTTAGAAACGTTACCCTTGTGTTGACCCTAAATTTGTCGAATTTACCTTTCCTGTACGCATTTAGATTGCTTCACACCTCCTACTATATAGTCTCTTTATTGTCAAGTATTTATAACTGTAATAAAAAGAAATTATAGTTTTTCACATATTATCAATCGGTCACATCGACTTTATGCCTCTTAAAATCTATGATTTAATGCCCAAGAATGGGAGTAGCTTCTTTCATAATTTAGTAAAAACTGTTAGAATGAAGAGGTTGTATTATTAAAAATAAAGAACCTATCCGAATTTAATTGTGACATGAAAGTGGTGAGTAGATTGGAAGATGAAAATCAGACAAAAGATAATTCTCCCGAACCCAATAGTTATATTCATATTAAAAAATTTAAATTTATCATGCTGATATTTATATTAATTTTTGCTACAGCGGGTGTAACGCTATTAGCATTATCCTTAGGTGGAGAAAGTCCTGCTAATGTGATTATTCAAGAGAGAAGAGAATTCAGTAAGCTATATCAAGCCTATGATGAATTAGATAAGAACTATTTTGAGGAAGTCAATTCAGAAGAACTCATTAATGGTGCAATTGATGGTATGGTGAATGCACTAGGAGATCCGTACTCTGATTATATGACAAAGGAAGAAAATGATAAATTTGAAGAAAGTATAACTTCCTCCTTTGAAGGGATTGGAGCAGAAATTCAGGAGCGAGATGGAAATATTGTTGTCGTTTCTCCAATCAAAGATTCTCCAGCGGAAAAAGCCGGAATTCAACCGAATGATAAAATCATCAAAGTAGATGAAAAAAATATTCAGGGGATGAGTTCGAATGAGGCAGTCTTATTAATTCGTGGAGAGAAAGGATCAAAAGTAGAGCTCACGATTTTAAGGGGAGAGAAGAATAAGGAAATTAAACTTACACTAACAAGAGCTGAAATTCCAATTAATACAGTTTATGCTGAAATGTTAGAAGATGGAGTGGCTAAGATTCAAGTTACGAGTTTTTCGCAACATACAGATGAGGAATTAGAAGAAGCATTAACTGAAATGAAAGATAAAGGCATGACATCATTAATTATAGACTTAAGAAGGAATCCTGGTGGTTTGTTAGACCAGGCAATCTCATTATCAGAGCTCTTTGTACCAAAAGGACAAAAAATTGTACAAGTAGAAGATCGAAATGGTGTGGTTGAAGAGACGATTTCTAGAACAGACGAAAAAATTGATGTTCCAACTGTCATGTTGATTGATGAGGGAAGCGCCAGTGCCTCCGAGATATTGGCTGCTGCTGCAAGAGAAGCTGCTAATATACCTTTAATTGGGGTAAACTCGTTCGGGAAAGGAACAGTTCAAACACAGAAGAAGTTTTCAGATGGATCGAATGTAAAATATACTATCGCAAAGTGGTTAACACCTGATGGTAACTGGATTCATGAAAAAGGTATTAAGCCTGACTATGAAGTAAAGCTTCCAGAATATGCGAATTTGCCTTATATTAGTCCTGATGACGAATGGAAAGTTTCTTCATCCGCAGAAGAAGTTAAAGCAGCGGAAGAAATGCTTAAAACATTAGACTACGATCCAGGAAAAGTAGATGGGTTTTTTGATGAAAAAACGAAGAAAGCCATTGAAAAGTTCCAAAAGGATGAAAAACTAGAAGTTACAGGTGTTCTTTCTGGAGATACAACAGTAAAGTTAATGACAAAATTAAGTGAACATCTAATTAAAGATGATCCACAAGTAAAGAAAGCTGTTGAGGTATTAACAAAAGATAAAAAGAAAAAGGCATCTTAAAAATTAAAGGTAAATGGGCCTGTATGGTAACGCAAATTTAAGTTCCAACCATGAGCGGTTAATGGCACACCGCTCTTACTAATATCCTATTGGTCTAAGGTAAAGGAAAGACAAAGCTTCCTTGTTAGACAAAGTAAAGATTTATAAATCCCTGATAAATAATAAAAAACAAAGCGAGTATCTACATAGTAACGTAGATGCTCGCTTCGTTTTTTAGACCAGCTTCCAATACAATCAGCTTTATTTGTGGTTTTCGCCAAATTTTATAAAAGTTCTTTCATCCTCAATCAACCCACAAGAACCACACTGTACTCTTTTTGCCGGACCTTGATATTTTGCATGTATAGGTCCTGGATCTATCCCATTATAATCCTCAATGACTTCTCCAGATTGGGGATCTAGGCGGACAGCATTTACAACTTGATCAATAATATTAAATCGAGAACGATTTGTTTTGCAATTAGGACAACAATAAGGACTAGTCATTGTAAACCTCCTTTAATAGTGAATATCATTAGGTTAACCGAAATTACAAAATAATATAGGTTTTAGAAAGATTTAAAGGACTAATAACATAATCAGAAATCAAGGAACGATATGAATGATTATATATTTCTGCTTGGAATGACGAAAAGGTAATCGTATATTCTCTGAAAGGCTTATGAACAAATAAAGATTGTCACACAGAAAACTTTGATTAAAAATAGCAATCTGAAAAGATTAATATAATAGATTTAGTGGTCAATTTAGCTCCTAGTCAAGGAATTAGCGACAGGTAGTTAAAAAGTTAAAGAAGACATTTTTCTGTAATAAATGTCATATATTCGCTAGTCTAAAAAGTTGTCAAGATTAAATTTAAACCAGATTTTGGATGATTTCCCGAAAAGTAGGTTTAAATAGAAATGATTACCAGAGAATGGTTTGTTTAAAAAGTCGTTATTTTTATTGTTATTTTAAGAGAAAGCCGATTGAAAAGACGTAAGGCAGATTGAAATTCTACTAATTGGGATTTTCTCCCTTAAATATTACATAGAAACGTATGATACTATATTCGTGCAAGCAAAAAAGAACCAAAGGGGAGAAACAAAAATGAAAAAAGATATAAAGAAAGTTATTTTATCCACGGTTGCGGCAACAGCTTTAATGGCACTGCCTTTTACAGGTAATGCAGATGCTGCTTCTAATACGGAGCAAAGTCCAGCACATACTTCGTATAAGGTATTCTATTTAAATGGGAAAGTAGCCAATTTTGATGATTGGTGCAAGCATGTATTTAAATTTGATTGGAATCAAAAAAACAAGCAAAATGTAGATAAGCAAAACAATCAAAGTGAACAAAAACCGGAAAAAAATGAAGAGAAGCAAGATACTAATCAAAACACACCATCTGTTGAGCAGCCTGAACAGCAACAACCGGCACAACCAGTACAAAAACCTTCTGAGTCACAAAATAATAACCAAACTACTGAATCTACAAATACATTAAATGAATTTGAACAACAAGTAGTAGAGTTAACAAATCAAGAAAGAGCTAAAAATGGATTGTCAGCATTAAAAGTAGACACAACTCTAAGTAAAATGGCTAGAGAGAAATCAAGAGATATGTCAGCAAACAATTATTTTGATCATAATAGCCCAACTTACGGATCTCCTTTTGATATGATGAAGCAGTATGGTATTAGCTATCGTTCAGCAGGGGAAAATATTGCTATGGGTCAACGTTCACCACAAGAAGTAGTAAATGGTTGGATGAATAGCCCAGGGCACCGTGCTAATATTTTGAACGAAAATTACACTCATATTGGTGTTGGGTACATTTCTAATGGAAACTATTGGACTCAAGAATTTATTGGAAAGTAAGCTTTTAAAAAATGGAGCTGTCTAAAAAGGTCAAGAAATTGACTTTTTTGGACGCTCTTTTTTTAATAAAGTTCTCCTTAAAGCAATGGGGAATACCTAATTTTATTTGAAAAAGACATAAAAAATCGCCTCACTCTAGTAAAATGTAGTTACCATCCACCATTAACAGAGAGGGCGATTTTTCAATAGTGATTAAAACACGTATATAACTCTACCTTGAGAGACGAAGGTAAAAAGCTATCTAAAGACAGATAGCCTTATTTTTTAACGATTATACTGAAATATTGTGTTGTCCTTGTTCTATTAATTGTTTCTTTTGTACATATAAGAGGCGAGCTGTTAGTGTCAGTGCGCCAATTGCTAGCCCAATGATTAGACTAACCCAATAACCGAAAGGCTCTAAGATAGTAAAATTTGCAAGGATGAAGCCTAATGGCAAGCCAATAATCCAAAAAGAAATAATCGCCATTATAAAAGTGACTCTAACATCTTTATAGCCACGCAGAGCACCTTGAATAGGTGCTTGGATGGCATCAGAAAGTTGGAAAAAAGCACCAAATAATAAAAAGCGGGATGTAAGAGCAATAACCTCTGGTTCTGAACTATACAATAGGGCAATCTTGTTCTTAAAAATAATTAGTAAGACACCAGTAATGAAAGAAATGCTAACACCGATTGTAATTCCTAAAAAGCTATAACTATGAGCATCTTTAAATCTTTTTGCTCCCGTCTCATAACTTACTAAAATAGTGAGAGCCATTGAAATGCTCAATGGGATCATATAAAGAAATGAGGTGAAGTTTAACGCCGCTTGATGTGAAGCAATTACAATTGTTCCGTATTTACTCATAAAAAGGGTAACGGCGGAAAAAATACTCGTTTCAATAAAAATGGAAAGTCCAATAGGAATCCCCAACTGTAGAATTTCTTTCCACTTTTTAAAAGAAACTCTTGGTAGGTTGTGAAAAACTTTAAATTTTGTAAAAGGTTCTTGTGTGTGGATGAATACGATCGCTATAATAGTAACGATCCAATATGTGATAGCTGAAGCGATCCCTGCCCCAATCCCACCGAATTCCGGGAAACCAAGTTTACCAAAGATTAATAAATAATTTAAAATTAAATTAATAGGCAAAGTCATCAATGTGATGAACATGGAAACTTTCGTTTTTCCAAGAGCATCAATAAAAGAACGCAAAGTATTGTATATAAATAATGGAATGACCCCAATACTGATCGAAACGAGATACGACTTAGCAACATAACGGACATCATATTCAAGATTCATAGCATTTAGGATCGGATTAATACTAAATCCACCGATTAAAATAATGAGTAACGCAAGGCCGATGGCGGTATAGACACCCTGTAGAACAGAAAAAGAGACATTCTTCTTTTGATTGGCTCCAATGAAATGGGATACAATTGGAGTAATCGATAAAAGAATGCCACCTATTCCAGTTGATATTGGCACCCATAATGAAGAGCCAACAGCTACACCGGCTAAGTGATGAGCAGCATATTTTCCGGTCATCATAATATCAAAAAAGCTCATCGAAAACATCGCTAGCTGTGTTATTAAAATGGGTGTAAAAATAATCCATAATTGTTTGATCTTTTCTACCTGAGTAAAAGTTTGTTCCATTCTTTCACCTCTACGATTATCATACCGACAACCATTATAACATAGCTAAATAAAGGAAGGGGAGGCATGCAAATGTATTAGTATACATTAAAGACAAAATGCAATTGGAATTTCCAATTGCATTAAAATATGTTTCGATTATTTTATTGAAAATTATGCTTCTAGTTGCTGTAGGGAAGTTTGTGTCTCCATTTCTCTCATGTAGTGCATTGTGAATAAATCTCTAGGAATCTCATATAAATCATATATGTGACAGGTTGGATTTAATTGTTGGAAAACCAATGGTTTTGTCTTATTTGCTTTTAAAACATAAGATAATTTTTCTGCCGCTTTTCTTGAACGATGATTTTCCACTTTTATTCTCATATAGACAGTTTCAATTTCCTTCTCAAAAAACAATTCCTGTAAAAATAATTCTTTCACTAACGAATTATATCCTTTACCATGATAGGGTTTCCCAATCCAAGTCCCTAGGAAACCAGCTCCGTCACTAACATCAAATAAATTAATTGTACCAATTGGATTTTCCCATTCATCTAAGATAGTCCTAGAATATAGTTCTCCGCGGTCTTCAGCTTCAATTGTTTGTTTTGTTGAAAATAAGAATTCTTCAAAGGAATATACTTTTTGACGCACATAAGGGAAGACATCCGGGTGCATCATTAATTCATAAAGAACCTGACATTCATGCCCATTTAATTCACGTTTTTTGAGCATAATGAACCCCTCCTAGTTGGGGCAGTCCTATGGATACGATTCTGCCCCACGAAATTTTTTAAAGTTGCATAAAAAATTTCGGGGTGGGAATCGAACCCACTAGAACCAGTCAATTACTGGTGGCGCACCATTTGCCTTCCCTCAATTATGAGCGATATAAAATTAGTAAATCTTTAATGACATCATACAAAAAAAAATCTAATTTGCATAGTAGTAAAAACAACAAAAAAGTAATTATTTTGGAGAAAATGGATAAAATTTAATGGGTGACTAAAATTTTTAGCTGCTAAGAAATTCCTGTCCTATTCATTATTCATTTTACTTATTATTCTCTATAAATTAATATAAGCAAGTATACGCATTTAGTTCATAATTTTATTAAATTTTGCGATCTAATTCCTTATACAATCTAGGAACAAATATGGATATAAATTTAGACAAGTTCCATCATATTCGATTACAGAAAAATGACAAAAGTCATATTTTATATAGAAAGGGTGAAAATATATGAAACTTATAATATAGTTAATACGTAGATTAGATAAGGAATAAGAAATGGAGGGTATTTATATGGAAACCAATATGGAAAACAAAGTGGAAAGCAATAATAATGACAGAGTACTTGCCGCTGTTATTTACATCGTTAGTTTCTTTTCAGCATTTATCGGTCCTTTAGTTATTTGGTTAATCAAGAAAGATGAATCATCTTTTATTGATTATCACGGAAAAGAATATATGAACTTTTTCATCTCTTATGCAGTATATGCGATCGTCGCTTCCATTTTAATGATTGTTTTAATCGGATTTATCCTTTTACCTATCGTCGGAATTGCGGCAACTGTTTTCACCATTATTGCTGCTGTCAAAGCTTACGATGGTCAAGCTTATCGTATGCCATTAATCTTCCGTATTATTAAATAATAGGGAGATTTTGATCAGTCCTTGATAAATATTATCAAGGACTGTTTTATTTGTAAAAAATATTCATTAGCAAATTATGAAAAAAGCTGGAAGTTAAGACCCCGATTTATTAACTATACTTATAGCGTTTTTGTCATAAGCTTGTCCATCTTTTCATATATTAGTTGTACATTATATAAAAAGGTGAATCATATGAATATAAAGGATTATTACTCAGGGATGTCAAGATTATATATTCATCAAAGCATTTTATGTGTAATTGTTTTTATGGTCATCATTTTTCCAGCACTGCAAATCACAAATTTCTTTCCAACAAATACCGCAGGGATTTTAATACTCACCATGCTTATATATTTTATTTTTCGTCATATTTATTTCGTATACAAAAGTCATAGTCTCCCTAATCCCTCCATTTTTCACAATGAAGGGGAGGTACTGCTAATGCTAGAGCCATCGCCTGTTACCGCATATCAAGGTAAATTGTTCTCTGGGAGTGGCTATTGTGTTTTCTCCATAAAAAAAGGAAGAAAGCAAGCGAAAAAAGCACTTTTCACTATAACAGATCATAGAAAAAATACATATTGGATGGCCAAAGTGAATGATTTTGGTATACAACTATTAAAGATCAGAAAGGAAATTTCCTTTGAAGCTTTAAAAAGCGACAAACGCGAATTTCATACCACTGATGGAAATGATTATCGGATCGTGAAGTCAGCGTATACATTTTCTATTAAAAAGAATGGAATGAAAATCATGACTGTTTCTAGGGGATTAATGCCAATTAGTATGCAGCGCATCTTCTCGGCAAGTACACCGATTATAAAATTTGATCGGCAAACAAACGAAGAAGAGCGCATTTTTTGTTTACTCCTTTATTTTACGAATTAAACGAATCATTTTGAATTGTCTTGAGAACTTGCGCAAAAGGTTGATGCTTTTTTGTATAGAAGAAAGCGGCGAATGGGTTCCCAATTGTTTCGATCCTTTTATTTACTTCTGCAATTGTAAATTTTTTCGGATTTAACTGTTCATTAATTTCATGCCAATATAATGGTGCAGCGACAAGTCCTTTAGAAGGTAAACGAACAGAATATGGAGCAATGATTGTCTTCCCTTCGGCATGTTGGATAAAATCCACGTAAAGCCTTCCATGTCTGTTTTTTTTCAAGCGCTCAATAGTAAATAAAGCAGGATTATATGAAACAAGAAATTTCGCTAAGAATTCCGTAAATATTCGTGTTTCCTCCCAAGTATATCGGGAATCGGGTAATGGGATATACACCTGCATACCTTTATTACCTGAAAATTTCACAAAACCGGTTAGAGAAAATGAATCCAATATCTTTTTGATAATGGCCGCTGCTTCCACAGCCATTTGAAAATGTTCTTGAGATGGTGGATCTAAATCAATTACGATTTCGCTCACATAGTCATCATCAACTGTTTGAAAGGGGATATGATACTCAATAGCTAGCT
Source organism: Lederbergia galactosidilytica (assembly GCF_017873565.1). Classification (GTDB taxonomy): domain Bacteria; phylum Bacillota; class Bacilli; order Bacillales; family Bacillaceae_C; genus Lederbergia; species Lederbergia galactosidilytica. The sequence continues at coordinate 44,980 of NZ_JAGGKH010000019.1, read as the reverse complement.
GATTTCCAAGCCAAATCAATGTTTCCAAAGTATCACAAACTATCATATGATTATCATCATATGGAATTGATTTAACAAAATCCGGTGCACTGTCAGGTTTGTTTTTTTGATAAAAATAATCCCCGAATTCGCCATGTGGTGCTCGAATGACTGTTAATAATCGATTCTCTAAAAACGGTAAGAGATATGGAGCTATTTTTCTTAAGTAGCGTAAGTAATCGACTTTCGTCACATTATGTCCTGCCCATAACTGTTTTTCTGGATGAGAGATATCAATTTCTTGGGGAAAAGCCGCATCTTTGATAAGAAAATAATTAAATGAACATTGATCAGGTGTTAAATCCAAGCGTAATTGGTTGAAGAAAGGCTCTCTTAATTGCTCGCCTTTCCACTCTAAATAATAAAGATCAATGCAAATAGCTGGCTCCATTCTAAAAATTGACCCTTTTTTAGAATGAGAATTATTTATAACAATTTTTCGAAGGGCATCCTTAGTTTCGGTATCTAGGCCATTAACAAATCCACCTAAAGGCATAATTCTTTGCTCATCTTTATATACAGCTATGTAAAAGTATTGATTTTCCTCATCGTATCCGGTAATAAAACATGAGAGTGTTTTCCAATTTTTGATTTTAACCCATTGTCTACTTCTCTTACCTTCCTCCCAGGTACCAGCATCTTGTTTCGCTACGATACCTTCACTATTATAATCATACATTTTCTTTGTAACTAGGTGAAAATCTTCCGCATTGGGAATGAATTGGATAAGTTTTTCCGTTCCACAAGTTGGTGATAAAGGTAAATCCAATTGTTTTAGCATTGAGAATAGTTGTTCTTTTCTGCTGACATAAGGTATTTTAGTGTTTGATTGACCGGCCACCTCTAATAAATCAAACACTAAAAAGCGACAAGAGCGTTGAAGAGCGGCTTCCTTTATTTTGCTTTTTGCTTTTAGACGTCCGCGAATCTGGATTTGTGAAAAGTTGGCTTTATAGTCATTCTCCAGAATGACTAATTCACCATCCATCTTTAATGGCAGCCATGGATGAAATTGTTCTTGAAGCGCTTTTAGATACTCCTCCAACTCGGGAAACTGAGGTAATAAATTTTTTCCATTACGGCTCCATATGAAGCACTCGTTTTCCTTCCATTCGAGTATGCCACGAAATCCATCATATTTTATTTCATATAACCATTTACCTTGCGTGGGTGGATCAAAAACTAAGGTAGGGAGCATTGGCTTTAACATAAGATCACCTTTAATTTATTGTTGAAATTAGCATACCCAATTTTATATAGATTTTTCTCAATTCTTACAGTGGATGAAATTTCTTTTTTTGTAAATCCTAATAGAAAAAGCCAAGAAGAAGGTGTTAGAATGCATACAATGTGGAAAGGAAGCATAAGTTTTGGCCTTGTAAACATTCCAATTAAATTACATGCAGCGACGGAGGATAAAGATATTAAGTTTCGTTCCCTTCATAACAAATGTAACACTCCTATTAAATATGAAAAAATTTGTCCTGTATGTGAAGAAGAGGTAAAAGTTGATGATATTGTAAAAGGGTATGAATTAACAAAAGGAAAGTACGTAGTAATAGAACAAGATGAATTAAAAGCTTTAGAAGGGGAAAAAGGGGAAAAGGCTGTAGAGATTATTGATTTTATTCAATTAAATGAAATTGACCCCATTTATTTTAATCGCAGCTACTATATGTCACCAGACGGTGGGGCTAAAGCTTATGGGCTTTTACGTAAAGCTCTAATGGAAACTGGTAAAGCGGGTCTTGCTAAAATAATCATTCGCTCAAAAGAGCAATTAGCTGTTATCCGAGTATACGAAAAAACATTACTTATGGAAACAATTCATTATCCTGATGAAGTTAGGAATGTTGCTGAGGTCCCTAATGTACCGAATGAGGATGGGGTGTCTAAAAAGGAAATTGATACAGCCGTTTTATTAATTGATCAATTAACGACCCTATTTGAACCAGAAAAATACGAAGATGAATACAGAAACCGAGTAATGGAGCTTATTCAATCAAAGCAAAAAGGGGAAAAAACAGTCACAGCGAAAACAGAAAAGCCAACAGAAAATATTACAGATCTGATGGCAGCATTACAAGCGTCTATTGACAAATCAAAGCCTGAAAAGAAAACAACAAAACGAAAAAAGACTACAAAAAAAATAGCAGAATCTAAATAATATATATGCATGAACCCATGGAATACCAAGAATTTTGGCGAAAAAAGACGAAAAAGTTTTTCGTCAATTTCTTGCTTTTTCCATATTTCTCATGTATGATGAAAGTGCTTAGCATAAGCTGATTAAAGTTTAATATTTCTAATTAATCCTTTATAGCAGATACCAGCTACAATCTTTATTTTGGAGTTAAAATTCACATGTTATAATGAATATCTGCTCCTAAAAGTGGGTATTGATTATAATATGTGATTTTTTATTTACATGGTAAATATGAAGAACATATTAAAAATTTTTTGGAGGTTTTATACGAATGGCAACAGGTACAGTAAAATGGTTTAACAGTGAAAAAGGCTTTGGCTTCATCGAAGTTGAAGGCGGAAATGATGTATTCGTTCATTATAGTGCAATCAGTGAAGAAGGCTTCAAGACACTTGACGAAGGTCAACAAGTTGAATTTGATATCGTTGAAGGTCAACGTGGCCCACAAGCAGAAAACGTTGTAAAACTATAATACGAAAAACCTAACTCATCATGAGTTAGGTTTTTTTATGAAATCTTTTAGATAACCGTTATTGAAGCGATTTGTATTCTTACTACTGTCTATATTTCTTGTCCTTATAATTCGTCAAATCCATTCAGATCACTGGTTTTAGTGTATTGTCTTGATTTTTGTTCAAAGAAATCTGTTTTAGTATCATCAAAATTATCCACGTACGCGCGGATCCATTTCATTGGGTTCTCCGTATGATCTTGGTAAATTTCACTTAAACCTAATAAACGTAGCATTTTATTGGCACGGTACTTGATATAGCCTTCCATTTCTAATAAATCAATACCATCAATATTTGCAAGAATATAATGGCTCCATTTTGTTTCTTGTTCTACTGAATGCCGGAATTGGTCATAAACCCAATCTGTAAATTCGCTTGTGTTGTATTCAGGATGCTCTGCTAAAGTCGCCCGGAAAAGTTCACTAATAAACCTTCCGTGCTGTAGTTCATCTCGGTTTATATAGCTAATCATCGTCGAAGTGCCGACCATTTTTTGGTCCCTAGCTAAATTATAGAAAAAAGCAAAACCTGAATAAAAGAATAATCCCTCTAATAAAGTGGTATAAACCATTGCCTTTAAAACATTTAATATAGTAGGATTTTGGGCGAATTCATTATAGATTTCCATAATGCGGCTATTTCGCTCTAATAACACTTCATCCGTGCGCCCAGTCTCAAAGGATTCAATTTGTTTATCCAAAGTAGTTACAGAGGAAAGAACATAGGCATAGCTATGATTATGCTCACTTTCCTGATCAGCAATTGTTGCCATCACAGATTTAACAGATGGATCTGTTGAATATTGTGAGATTCTAGCTGCCATATCAGTTTGTGGACCATCCAAAGTAGCTAATAAGCCAATAATTTTCAGGAAAGCAGTTTGTTCGGAAGCTGTTAAATTCGGAAACTGCTTAATATCGTGAGTCATATCGACTTCACTTGCACGCCAAAATAGGGCGCGAATTTGCTCGCGATGTTTATAAAAATGAGGATACTTTAAATCATTCCAATTTAAAATCCCACTTGCTTTTCCACCGAAAAGGGCGGTAGAGCGGTTTGGATTCATCGGATCTAATATATTTACTTTACTAAGCACTGTGGACAATGTTCTATAACTCCTTCCGTCCATTGGATGACTTTTTCTTCCTGTGATCCTCTTGGACTTTGTTCTATTTTTAATGGGGGATAGGGAGAGTGATAGAATTTTGCCAGCTTTTTAGCAGCATGACAAAATAAATCATCTCCCCCAAATTGGGTATCACCTGTTCCAAATACAAAAACATTAGGAGGTTTATAACCGATTTCGTATACAAAATCCTTCACTTCATCAGGTGTCGCCCCTTTATCCCATGTAAAACTGCCAATCATGAAAACGTCATAGTGAGAAGGATCGGGGATTTTTCCTGCACCGATCCAATAGAGATCAGTGCAGAAATTTTCTTGTTGCAATCTTTGATTAATTAATTCGGCGACTTCCTTTGTATTGCCACTATAACTGGCATAGCAAATTAAGATTCGCACCATTCACACTCCTCGATATCTGAAGCGGTTGATCGAACATAATAAGTCGTTTTCAATCCCGAATCCCAAGCTTGTAAATGTAAATCAAGCAACACTTTTGCCTTAATATTATTTGGTACATAGAAGTTAAAAGAGATAGATTGATCAATATGGCGTTGCCTAGCGGCGTTTTGTTGCACAGACCAACGTTGATCCACAATATAAGCAGAACGTCTATACACATCGTATGTGTGATGATTCAAGTCTGGTGCAACGAATGGCAGTTTATAGTCCTTCTTTTCTTCATAATAAAAAGGTTTGAAAATTGGATCGATACTAGCTGTTGAACCTGCAATAACGGAAGTGCTAGAGTTTGGAGCAACAGCCATTAAATACCCATTCCTTAAGCCGAAGTTTGCAGCATCCTCCATAATGGATTTCCATTCTTCGTCATTTTCATATCCGCGTTGTGTAAAATACTGTCCAGTTTGCCAGTCACTCCCAGCAAACAGTGGATAAGCTCCTTTTTCTTTTGCCAAATCAATGCTTGCTTTGATGGTCAGCTTCGAAATACGTTCATATAATTGATCAGCGAATTCAACAGCCTCTTTAGATTCCCATTTCAAATTTTTAAGAGCTAGGATATGATGCCATCCGAAGGTACCTAATCCAATTGCGCGATATTTTTTATTGGTGATCATCGCTTGCTTGACATCAATTGTATTAAGATCAATGACATTATCTAACATCCGCACTTGAATAGGAATGAGCCGTTCTAAGATTTCTTGTTCCCCATCAAGCTGAACAGTTTTCCCAAGATTAATAGATGAGAGATTACAAACGACAAAATCTCCTGGTTTTTTGTACGTAATAATTGTTCCATCTTCTACAATTTCTTCTGTTTGCAGAGTAGGGGACATGTTTTGCATAATTTCTGTACAAAGATTACTTGAGTAAACCATCCCAGCATGTTTATTTGGATTTTTTCGGTTTACTTCATCACGATAAAACATAAAAGGTGTACCTGTTTCAAGTTGTGATTTCATAATACGTACCATAATTTGAATGGCAGGAATTTTTGTTTTCTTTAACTCCGGATGTTGAACACACTCTTCATATTTTTCTCTAAAACTACCATTTCCTCTTTGTTCATCATAATAATCCTCTAGAGAAAAACCTAATACATTTCTCACTTCATGAGGATCAAATAAGAACCAATCTTCACGATTTTCTACTTTCTCCATAAACAGATCAGGTAGATTTACTCCAGTGAAAATATCATGTGCTCGTTGCCTTTCATCACCATTATTCAATTTTAAATCTAAAAATGACAAAATATCAGCATGCCATACATCAAGATAGACGGCAATAGCCCCTTTTCTACGGCCAAGTTGGTCCACACTAACCGCCGTATTGTTTAATTGTTTTATCCATGGGAGCACACCCGAAGATGCGCCTTTAAAGCCTTTTATAGATGAACCACGACTTCTAACTTTTCCCATATATACTCCGATGCCACCGCCATCCTTAGAAAGTCGGGCAACATCAGTATTACTATTGTATATCCCAATAAGGGAGTCTTCGACTGTATCAATAAAGCAGCTAGATAACTGTCCATGAGCAAGTCCAGCATTTGCTAATGTTGGGGTTGCGACAGTCATATAAAGATTAGATAAAGCCCAATATGCTTCAGCAATTAATCCAAATCGTTTTTCCTTTGGCTCATCTTGCATTAGATGCATGGAAATCACTAACCAACGTTCTTGTGGTAGCTCGTATGTATTTTTTTGATGATCTGTTGCTAAATATCTCGTGGCCAAAGTATGGAGACCAATATAATCAAATAAGAAATCTTTTTCAGGGTCCATTAAATTGGAAATACGTTCAATTTCCGCTTTTTCATATTTTTCTAGAATTTGCGGCGAATAAATCCCTTTGTCGCTTAATTGTCTTATTAATGAATAGAAATCACCGTATTTTTGTTCCTGATTATATCCGCGATTTAAGCTCGCTTGTCTATAAAGTTTGTGTAAATAAAGTTTTGCCGCTTCAAAACTCCACTGGGTATTAACTTCATCAACATTTTCTAATGCCGTATTAATTAAAATTGTGGTAATTTCGTCCGTGTTGATTTGTACTTTTGATTCAATTGCTCGGATGACTTTCTCTATATATTCCTGGGATTGAATAGAAGTTACTTTTTGAATATAAGCCTGGATTCGCTCCTGGCTGAAGTGGGTAGGATGTGTTTCTTGCTTTGAAATAATTGTAGTCAATGAAATTCACCTTTCTATCAATATAATTAAATCAGAAAGCTCAACCGTCTTTGGGGAGTGGGCGGCAAAGCATTCCAACCCTGTGCAAGGAGAAATATTTATTAGATCATTTCTCAAAAAACTTACGGACAGGATAATCATTAGTATAAAAAATAAAAAATTCGCCATAGAAAAAGGCGAATTAAACGATAGGAAAGAAAGGCAATTATTCACTATCGTTTCACCTTCTCGTTCCCCGAAGAAATGAAACTCCGACAAATAAAAGGGAGGTCTCCTGGCTCATGCATCATCCTAATGGGGCCTTCCCAGTTCGATTATTTCGAACCAGTGGCTAATCCGGTCGTTCGCATTTACAGTTGCGGGGACAGCTCCGGAATTTCACCGGATTCCCTATTAAACCCTATATGGGTGCCTTCATTTGTTGAAATCAATATATAGTGTTAGTGTATAGAGTAAAACACAAAATGTAGTATCTTTTATGATATTAACATGATTGATGTTTAATAGCAACCATTACAAATTTAAAATTGTCCAAAGCTAATCATGCCATTTTTCTATAATATTTGGCAATTAATTTGATTTCAGCAAATTATTCCGAGGCTGGGACAAAAGTGTTTTCGCTTAAGTAAAGTCCGAACTATTAGCGTGAAAATAACCCACTCCCGAAATATACATCGCTTTCCGAAGGCCTACAGGATGTGGGTCATGCAGGCGTTGCGGCAGGACGGCGGGAACTTAGCCTGCGTTCCCTAGTGTCAATCCTTCTCAGGCTTTGGCTGCTCCCCTAATGTTGGACGCTCCATCCAACATTAGGAGGTCTTGAAAATGTCCAAGTATAGTAATGAGTTTAAGCTACTTGTAGCCCAACGGTATGAAAATGAAATCATTAGTTATCGTGACCTGGCAAAGCAATCCGGCATTGACGATTATTTAGTGTTTACTCAAGAAACAATCGATGTAAACTTCTTCGACAGTCCAGCTTCATTTTTTAAAGCATAGATAATAATATTATGCTTAAAAGGGAGATGTCAATAAGATAGGAATTCTGTCCGCCGATTTTGTTGAAAAGATAAAAGGATGAGTGAATGATATCTTAAAAACAGAGGACACTTCTGCTCTAAAGGGAAAGGTATCTCTAGATCTTTGAAGGAAATCCGTAATAATCTATTAATAAATGGAACCACAAACTTTTAAAGATTACTAGACGTTGAAAAATCTTATGATGTGGGGCAAACAAGAGAGGATTATTTGAACTTATAAAAAAGAGTTACACGAAAGATTTGAATAGACTTTTATAAGAATACTTAATCTCCTTTGGAAATGAAGCGGCAGGTAAGTGTAATAAAAGGGAAGCAGAAACGGGTAGTAAGTTAATACTACCTATCTTGGGGCAGCTTTTAGCAAATGCTAAACGAGCACATTGTATAGCGTTTTTTATATTCAAATGATGAAAAACGGCGAGGAACTACTAGAATAGAATCCTCGCCGATTTGTTTTAATGAATGCTAAACTGTAAAAAATTTTCTGTTGAAAAAGCAGAAACTCCAAGTGCGGCAGAGTAGGAAGATAGATTAGAGAACTTAATTTGTAAATCATCTTCTTGAAAAAATTGAATCCGGTCAGCTAATTGACTTTCTAACGAAGTTTGAATCCATTTTTTTGTGCTAGCCATTCGGTTTCCAATCACAATCTCTTGGGGATTAAAAATATTAATGATGTTATTTAACCCCACTCCGAGATATTCCCCGATCCTATTAAATAAATATATGGCTTTTTCATTACCATTTTCGGCAAGATCTAGTAAATACTCAAATGAGAGATCAGTTTGATCAGCTGAAAGGAGGTTTAATTTTTTGGCTTGTTGAATAAGCGCCTGTTCCGAAGCGTATAACTCCCAACAGCCCTCATTTCCACACCGACAGAGATCTCCTTTCACATTGATTGACATATGTCCGAGTTCTCCGGAAAAGCCATTATTTCCTTTATATAATTGACCATTTAAGATCATACCTACCCCAATCCCGATCCCAACACTTACATAAATTAAATGATTTGAATCTTTCCCAACACCATATTTTTTTTCCCCGTACGCTCCAGCATTGGCTTCATTCTCAATAATCGTCGGAATCTTGAATTCTTCTTCTAATATGGACTGAAGTTCTATATTTTTCCAGGACAGATTAGGAGCAAGTAATACTTTCCCATCCATATTTACTGTTCCTGGTACGCCTACACCAATTCCGATAATCCCATAAGGACTCTTTGGCGTAGATTGAATTATATTGTGTATCATGGAAAAAAGCTTTTCTTGCCACACTTCAAATGATTGTGAATTAATATTTATCTGTTTCTCTAAATGGATATTCCCATTTAAGTCAGTTAAAACACCAAGTAAATAATTAACGCCAATGTTGATTCCAATTGAATAGCCAGCAGTCTCGTTAAAGAGAAGCATAACAGGTCTTCTCCCGCCGCTAGATTCACCTGGTCCTGATTCATAAATGAATTTTTCTTCTATTAATTCATTAACAAGGGAAGAAACGGTCCCTTTATTGAGTCCGGTTTTAGTAGCAATTTCTGCTCTGGAGATAGGAGAAGATTGGATCACAGTTTTAAATACTAAAAATTTATTTTCCTTTTTAACAACATGTTGATTCCAGGTTTTTTCGCTCTTCATGATTTTCAGCTCTTTCAATTTAAATTATTTATTTAGTATACACTTAGTTTATCCGATAGACAAACTTAAAAATGATTGGTATAATACATTTGCAAGCATTTACATGATACTTAAATTTCAAGGAGGTTTCAATATGAGTTACTTTAACAACATTGGTAAAATTAATTATGAAGGACCGAAATCTACAAACCCTTACGCTTTTAAATTTTATAATCCTGAGGAAATAGTCGGCGGTAAAACAATGGAAGAATATCTCCGATTTGGGGTAGCCTATTGGCACACATTTGTAGCAGATGGTTCAGACCCATTCGGAGTTGGAACAATGCAGAGACCTTGGGATCAATACGAAGGCATGGACCTTGCTAAAGCCCGTCTTGAAGCAGCATTTGAGTTTTTTGAAAAATTAAATGTCCCTTATTTCTGTTTCCATGATGTTGATATCGCGCCCGAAGGAAATAGTTTAAGAGAAACGTACAAAAACTTAGACACGATTGTAGCATTGATGAAAGACTATATGAAAGATAGTAAAACAAAGTTACTTTGGAATACGGCTAACAACTTTACAAACCCACGTTTTATTCATGGTGCCGCATCCTCTAATCATGCAGATGTATTTGCCTATTCAGCGGCAAAGGTTAAGAAAGGATTAGACATTGCTAAAGAATTAGGGGCTGAGAATTACGTATTCTGGGGAGGGCGTGAAGGATACGAAACTCTCCTTAATACGGATATGAAGCTAGAACTTGATAATCTCGGTCGTTTCTTCCATATGGCTGTCGACTATGCAAAAGAAATTGACTTTGATGGTCAGTTCCTTATTGAGCCAAAACCAAAAGAGCCAACCACACACCAATATGATTTTGATGTAGCAAGTGGTTATGCGTTCTTACAAAATTACGATCTTCAAGATCATTTTAAATTTAATATTGAAGCAAACCATGCAACACTTGCAGGTCATACTTTTGAACATGAATTACATTATGCTCGGATACACGGTATGCTAGGTTCAGTCGATGCTAACCAGGGGCATCCACTATTAGGCTGGGATACGGATGAATTTCCAACTGATCTTTATTCTACAACCCTAGCAATGTATGAAATTATTAAAAATGGCGGACTAGGAAAAGGTGGACTAAACTTTGATGCAAAAGTTCGCCGTGGTTCTTTTGAACCTGAAGATCTATTCCATGCTCATATTGCTGGAATGGATGGATTTGCTGTTGGGCTTAAAGTGGCGCAAAAACTAGTCGATGATAAAGTGCTAGATGATGTGATTGAAGACCGTTACAGCAGTTATAGAGAAGGAATCGGTCTTGATATTGTCCAAGGAAAAGCTGATTTCCATCAACTTGAAGAATATGCATTAGGATTGAAGGATATCCAACATCAATCAGGCCGACTAGAGAAAATTAAAGCAACAATTAACCAGTATTTACTAACAGCATTTGCTGGTGAATAAACCGAGTACAAGAATGAAGGTGACACTATGAAATATGTGATTGGTGTTGATTTAGGCACAAGTGCTGTAAAAATTTTATTAGTGAACCAAATAGGTGAAGTGGTAGAAGAAGTTTCCAAGCCTTATCCACTCTATCAAGAGAAGACAGGCTATAGTGAGCAAAATCCCCAGGATTGGGTTGATCAGACAATCACCGGATTGTCTGATCTCTTGCAGAAATTCACTGGTGATGCAGAAGATATTGAAGGGATTAGCTTTTCAGGGCAAATGCACGGCCTAGTCTTGCTAGATACAGAAAATGAGGTTTTGCGACCTGCGATCCTTTGGAATGATACCCGGACAACAGCAGAATGTAAGCAGATCTATGAACAAGTTGGCGAAGAACGTCTACTCACTATTACAAAAAATCCAGCTTTAGAAGGGTTTACATTACCTAAAATCTTATGGGTGAAAAAGCATGAACCAGAAATATTTAAGCAGGCTAAAACATTTGTACTTCCGAAAGACTATTTACGTTATAAATTAACTGGAAATATTCATATGGATTACTCGGATGCTGCCGGAACACTTTTGCTTAATGTAAGTGAGAAGGTATGGAGTGAGGAAATCTGTGATTTAGTGGAAATTGATCCTACACTATGTCCGCCGTTAATAGAAGCCTTTGATGAAGTAGGAACAATTACAGCAGAAATGGCTGAGAAAACTGGACTTTCACCTTCTACTCGCGTGTTTGCAGGTGGAGCTGATAATGCGTGTGGTGCCATTGGGGCAGGCATATTAGAAGATGGTCGTACATTGTGTAGTATTGGAACATCCGGAGTAGTATTGTCTTATGAAAAAAGCGATGATAAGGATTTCCGTGGTAAAGTTCATTATTTTAACCATGGTGCCCCCAATGCCTATTATACGATGGGAGTTACATTAGCAGCTGGCTATAGCTTAAGCTGGTTTAAAGATGTATTTGCGGCAGAAGAATCCTTTGATGATTTGTTAGCAGATATTCAGACTGTGCCAGTTGGTTCAAAAGGCTTGCTTTTTACTCCATATTTGGTAGGGGAAAGAACTCCTTATGCGGATGCTGCGATTAGAGGAAGCTTTATCGGAATGGATGGTTCCCATAGGCGCAGAGATTTTGTTCGTGCTGTATTAGAGGGGATTACTTTTTCACTAAATGAATCGATAGATATCTTTCGGAAAAATGGGAAACAAATTGATACTATCATCTCAATTGGCGGAGGAGCTAAAAACAGTGAATGGCTTCAAATTCAAGCCGACATTTTTAATGCTAAGATTATAAAATTAGCTAGTGAGCAAGGGCCAGGTATGGGGGCTGCTATGTTAGCTGCCTATGGTTGCAATTGGTTTGAATCTCTAAAGGAATGTGCCGATGCCTTTTTGAAGGAAGAGCAAACTGTTTTACCTAAGCAAGAGAATGTTGAGAAATATCAACAATTGTTTAACATTTACCAAGAGATTTATCCGCAAACGAAAGAAATTAATGAACAACTTAAAGCATTTCGAGATTAACAGATATTACTTCAAGCCTAGACTGTAGACAAACTAAGAAACGCGTCTACAGTCTTTTTATTTTCTGAAAGCAGGTTTTTCATAAATGCCAAAAGGGTCTGTTCACCAAGAATTTCCTTTGCTATTTGTATCAACTATCTTAATAGTTCGTATTTTCACTTAAAAATATATTCAGTTCCTTTCCCTTTTGCTCAATCTTTAATCAACTCTAACTACACGTCTTTAATCGGCCCTTTACCATGGCTGGGTTTCCTGGCGACAGTCTATTAGTTCTACCAATATTTTTAGATCGGTATAATAAAAATGTTTTATATAAGACTAATCAGGATAGGAGTATTAGAGAACAAAGAAGGAGGATGGATAATGAATCAAACTCATGAGTATCAATCACTATTAACTGTTTTACATGAATGTATGGTTGCGTGCAACACTTGTTATCAAGCTTGTTTGCAAGAAGATGATGTTCAGAAGATGACTGAGTGTATTCGCTTAGATAGGGAATGTGCCGATTTCTGTTCTTACTTTGAGCAAGCAATTTCTAGAGGAACAGCCTATGTTTCTGAGTTAGCTACTACCTGTATTACAATTTGTAAAGATTGTGGAAACGAATGTAAGCAACATAACCATGATCATTGTCAAAAGTGTGCAGAAGCTTGCTTAAAATGTGCAGAAGAATGTCAGAAGCTACTTGCATAATATTTTCTTTTTAAAGGTTTGTCTTAATATGGGCAAACCTTTGTTTTATGAAATCAAAGATAAGGAGGATGGAGTTATAGTCAACAGCTAGAAAGTGAATGGATTTCCCGATATCAGCGCTTTTCTTTTAAAAAGAATATTCCTCGTGTAAACTAGAGAATAAAAATAAGTTATCAGGATGATGTAATAATGGAACAGCTAAAAACAAAAATTCTCATTGTTGAAGATGAAGAGAAAATTGCCCGTTTACTTGAAATTGAACTCACTTATGAGGGGTATGAAACAGGGAAGGCTCTAGATGGTCTGGAAGGATTAGAGATGATCCGTGAACAATCTTGGGATCTTGTATTGTTAGATGTGATGTTACCAAGTCTAAGTGGCATTGAAGTATTGCGAAGAATAAGAGCTCATGATCAAAAAATGCCTGTAATTTTATTAACCGCAAAAGACTCTGTTGAAGATAAAGTTTCTGGGTTAGATTTGGGAGCTAATGATTACTTAACAAAGCCCTTCCAAATTGAGGAATTATTTGCCCGAATTCGTGCTGCTCTAAGGCTAACTAAACAACAAAACGACGTAACTATGCCAGAAGATTGGTTGAAAGTTGGGAATTTGAAATTAAGCGAGGCAACGAGAGAAGTTTATCGGGGGGATGATACCATAGATCTTACGCCACGAGAATTTGACTTGCTTACATATTTAATGAAGAATGAAAAAATCGTTTTAAATCGAGAGCAGCTTTTAAACGGAGTATGGGGTTATGATTATTATGGGGATACCAATATAGTTGATGTTTATATTCGGTATTTGCGCAATAAAGTCGATAAACCGTATGACCATGCACTAATACACACCGTTCGCGGTGTTGGTTATGTATTAAAGGATAAAATATGAAGCTAAGAACTAAAATAAATTTATATACTTCAGCACTTATTATTGTTCTATTAGTATTAATTAATGGATCGATTTATTTTACCTTCAATCATTTTATTTTAAAGAACGAACTAGAAAAGACTACTTTTCAAGTTCTAAATATTGCCAGAGGGATGAAGCAGACGGAGTCAAGCGCGGCAACTAAAAATGCGTTAAGAGCTTATGTACCTGTTAATAGTATGATTCGTATTGTTAATCAAGATGGAACAACCGAAACAGCAACAACTGCTAAAAATCAAGAAAATCTAATCGATTTACCAATATCGTATTTAGGAAAAGAACAACATGAGATCGTCAAAGAGAACGGAATCGTCTATGCATTTGTTTCTATTCCACTTATTTGGGTACCTACCGGGGAAGTGGTAGAATTACAATTAACAGAAAATCTCTCCTCCTCTGTGCATATTTTATCCATTTTAAAATGGGTATTGATTATCATTACAATTTTAGCGGCAATCCCTGTTATTTTTTCATCACGGTTATTAGGAAATTTGATTACTAGACCAGTTGCTAATTTAATTCGCACAATGAATGATATACGTGAGAATGATCAATATAAACTTATAAATCTGCCTAAACCATCTAATGATGAGCTTTATCAAATGGGAAAAACATTTAACGAAATGATACTTCAATTAGAGAAGAATTATGAGAAACAAGAAGATTTTGTATCTAACGCTTCCCATGAGTTAAAAACCCCTCTTACTATTATTGAGTCATATGCTAGTTTATTAAAACGCCGTGGGAAGGAAAGAGAAGAAATTTTTGATGAATCCGTAGAAGCAATACAATCAGAAGCGATCCGGATGAAGGAATTAACCCAACAACTCTTACTTTTAGCAAAGAATGATCAATGGAAAGTAGAAGTAACTCAAGTGGATTTAAAACAAATAGTAAAAGAATCTGTTCAGTCTTTCCATATGGCTTTCCATCGGGATATCCTTCTACAAGTTGAGCAACCTATTGTTATTCAAACGGATTTACAAAAACTAAAACAACTTTTGTATATTTTAATGGATAATGCCTTAAAGTATAGTGAAGGTCAGGTAGAAGTGAAAATAAGCACTTCGGAAAAATACGGAATTATCGAAATTATAGACAATGGGATTGGAATTCCAGCAGATGAATTATCGAAAATATTTGATCGTTTTTATCGAGTGGATAAGGCGAGATCACGAAAATCGGGTGGATTTGGCTTAGGCCTTCCCTTAGCTAAAGAAATTGCCAATTCAATAAATGCAAAACTAGATATGAAAAGTAAAGAAGGTCAAGGGACAACTGTGCAAATTATCTTACCTAAAGCCTTTTAATATTTCTGATAGCGTGATTTGCGGGGTTATCTACTGTTGAGAACGAGCAATTCTCATTAAATTCTCATGAATAGGGAGTAAAATGGTTAAAAAAATGGAGAAGGATCAATTTATGAGAAAAAAATTTATAAAGCCGTTTATTATCTTCATTAGTATAGTGGTGTTAACCTTTGCAATTTGGCAATTGTTTCAATATAAAACTTTAGCTGAACCTGTAACAACAGCTGATGCTGAAAATATTGTTACTGATATTTACAAAGGAGAAATTAAAGAAGTAACCAATACAACTAAAAATTTTGTCGTGACAATCGAATTAAATACCGGAACATATGAAATTAAATTAGATCGCCAATCAGGAGATATCCTTAAAGTTAGCAGACTTAAAGAGGTAGAACCAAACGTTGATAAGGAAAAACCTGTTAAACAGGATGATGCCATTTTTCCCACTCCTAATGATGATGCTAATATTATTATCCCAAAGGAAGAGGCCGTGAATATTGCATTAAAAGAAGTTAAAGGTGATGTAGATGATGTCGACTTTGAAGAAGAAGACGGAATCAGCTATTATTTTATTGAAATTGAGCGGTCAGATGATATGGAAGCCACGATACAGATCAATGCGGTTACAGGAGAGATAAAAACTATTACATGGGATGATTAAAATTGGCAATTGTCATTCTCATGAAATTCTCATTATCCTATTCTTCTTTCCTCATTTTATTTGATTATGATAAAACTATGATCAAGGAAGGGAGAGTAAAAAATGAGTAAAAAATTAATGATTCCATTTATAGTAGTTGCTGTTATTTTTAGTGGTGCGCTTGGAGTAGCAGCCATTTCTAACTCAAGTACTACTGAAGCTGAGGTTACGAATAGTGGTAATGGTTCCGTGGATGAAAAAATAACAGAGACAGGTTTGATTTCATTGGAGGAAGCACGTGATATTACGCTACAAGAATTTGATGGAACAATCCAAAGTATAGAGCTTGATAAAGATGATGGCCAGTTTGTTTATGAAATAGAAGCAAGGGGTGATTCGCATACGAGAGTAGAGCTAGAGATAGATGCTAAAACAGGTGAAATCGTTGAATTTGATTATGATGCAAAGGATGTTGAATCAATTTCATATGAAGATATTACATTGAACGGCTCTAATACAGAAGGGACTATTTCACTGAATGAAGCTGTATCTATTGCTATAAAAGATACTCCAGGAGATATTACCGAAATTAGCTTTGACTCTGATGATAAAGAATATGAAATTGAACTATATTCAAATGAAGATCAAGTGGAAATAAAGATTGACTCTCGAACTGGAAAAATTAAATCAAAAGAAGTGAATGATTAAGTTTAAGAAGTAATCCATGAACGGATTTGTCTTATTGGTCGACAAACGGCATTGGGAATGTCTTTCTCCCAATGCCGTTTCGATTTTACATCTCTTTGAGAAACTCTAGCTACTTTATAGCATATCTGGCATTTCCATGTCTATCTAGATAGAGATAAAGCAGGAAAGGTCGCTTTCCGCGGGCACGGCTTCAGCCGCTTCCCTCGCTGCGCACAGTCCAGGGTCTTCAGCTCGTGCTGTTCCCGCTGGAGTCGCCGCTCTCCGCTCCAATCAACGGTGTTTCCTATTAACTGAATGAGGTGATGGATATGATGACGAAGAATCAAATTAATGAACGCGAACAGCTGGAAATGCTGGCAATAGAGCAGTTGGTTCCCCACGACCATCTGGTGCGCAAACTGGATGCGGCTATTGATTTCTCCTTTATCTATCCATTAGTCGAAGATCTTTACTTAACCATTGGGAGACTCAGCATATATCCTGGCCATTCAGTATACCTTCCGCATCCGTTCCATGCGCCAGACAATCAAGGAAATTGAAACGAATGTGGCATATCGCTGGTTCCTTGGCCTTCATGCAGAGGTTCCTCACTTTTCCACGTTCGGAAAAACCTATGTGCGTCGATTTGCAGATACAGATCTATTCGAGCAGATCTTCTATAAAGTTCTAAACGAGGTGACAAACCGCGGGCTTCTCAGCCTTGACCATGAAGTAGGACGTCCAGTCATCGTTGCCGTTGATGTTAGGGGGGTTAAAAAAATGTCCATGCAGGCGATGCTGACTTTTGCTGCCTTAAATCTTATGAAGCTGGCCAGCTGGACTTGGATTACGCCAACCATGGCGTAATAGAAACATAAGGAGAGCATTTATGGCTCTTTTTAAGAGAATTATCCTGTATGAATAGCAAAAGGGTTGGAATTTATTTTGATTTCCAACCCTTTTGTCTTTTTTTATGCTATGGGACGAAGCGAGTTAATGAATTATCGTAGAAGTTGAGCGATCTTAGTAGTTTCTATATAATAAAACAAGAAATTGGGATTTTATGTTGGAAGGAGTAAAGAACCGGTGAAGAAGTTTGAATTAACTGATAGACAGTCGCGTATTTCTCAAAGGGAAGCATGGATTGGGGTTGGATTAGTGTTCTTTCATTTTCTTTGGTGGTACGGATTTGCCTATGGGTTAGGTAATAAACCAGTAGAGGACTACCAATATGTACTAGGTTTTCCGGCTTGGTTTTTTTATAGCTGTATTTTAGGATTTATCATCATTTTTTTATTAGTAGTCATTTTTGTAAAGGTATTTTTTCGTGATCTATCTTTTGAAGAGGAGGAGCAGGATTGAATATTCAAGTTATTATTCCACTTCTTCTATTTCTAATTATTATTTTTATAGCTGGTTTTTATGCGGCGAGATTCGTAAAATCCTCTGATTCATTTATTCAGGAATATTTTTTGGGTAGCCGACAATTAGGTGGCTTTGTATTAGCTATGACGATGGTAGCGACCTATGGAAGTGCAAGTAGCTTTTTGGGGGGACCAGGAGCAGCTTATCACTATGGGTTAGCGTGGGTGTTACTCGCAATGTCCCAAGTTGTAACAGGTTATTTTATTTTAATGGTGTTAGGCAAAAAGTTTGCTATCATGGCAAGAAAATATAAAGCCGTCACATTGACCGATTTCTTACAAAGTCGTTATCAATCCAAATGGGTAAGTATACTATCTGCCGTTAGCATTACGATTTTTTTATTTTCTGCAATGATAGCCCAGTGGGTGGGAGGAGCAAGGCTGATTGAGTCAGTTATCGGTGTATCATATTTATCTGCTCTTGTAATCTTCGCAGTTTCTGTATTAGTTTATGTTGTCGTTGGCGGATTTCGAGCTGTGGCAATTACCGATAGTATTCAAGGAATCATTATGTTAGGTGGGACGGTTGTTTTAATTATTGCCGCCATTATTGCTGGCGGTGGTATTGATACAATCATGGCAGAATTAAGAAACGAGAATCCCAATTTATTAAGCCCATATGGTTCAGATCGAAGTTTAACTCCATTATACCTATCATCATTTTGGATATTAGTCGGTGTTGGTGTAGTAGGTCTCCCACAAGTAGCAGTAAGGGCGATGTCTTATAAAAATTCGAGTGCTATGCATCGAGCAATTATAATCGGAACTTTTGTCACGGGTATAATCATGCTTGGGATGCATTTAGCTGGAGTGTTTGCCAGAGTGATAATTCCTGGTTTAGAAGATGCGGACACAGTAATGCCATTACTAACTCTTGAAATATTGCCCCCATGGGCTGCAGGAATTGTATTAGCAGCTCCCATGGCAGCGATTATGTCTACGGTGGATTCATTATTATTATTAGTTTCATCCGCTCTTGTGAAAGATCTTTATTTAAATTTTATTAATCCAAATGCAAATATAAACAAAGTCAAGAAAATCAGTCTCTGGGTTACAGCCATGATAGGAGTGGCCGTTTTCTTTTTGGCAATACAACCTCCTGATTTCTTAATTTGGCTTAATCTTTTTTCTTTCGGAGGATTAGAAGCAGTATTTATTTGGCCAATTGTATTAGGATTATATTGGAAAAATGCCAATAGATATGGCGCAATTAGTTCAATGGTGGCTGGAATGGGCACGTATATTTGTTTCCATCTCTTCTGGCCAAATGCTTTAGGGATGCATACTGTTGTACTTCCTGTACTAATATCTTTAATTGTCTTTGTGCTTATATCAAAACTAACTACAAAACCAACCTTAAGCTTATAACTTTCATTCTAAAACGGGTTTCACTTTTGTGGCCTGTTTTTTTTCTTCTGGTTTTATAGCTTTAAAGGAAAGCCAAGCACCAATCACACTAAGTACACCTAATAAAATGATCATATCAAGGATTTTCCCTTTCATAAGCAAAGCAATGACAGGTGGGCCAGCGGCAACACCCAGAAAACGCATAGAACTGAAAATCGAAGTAATTGTCCCTCTCATTTCTTTTTCAATGCTTTGTGTCAAAATTGAATCCAGACATGGTAAAGCAGCGCCAATTCCAATTCCGCAAACGAGGAAGACAACAATTAAATAGATAAACTTCTCAGAAAACAATGTAGCGCCAATGGATATTCCTGTCAAAACAATGCCGAAAAATGTAATCCATTTCATTCTCGTTAAATTGTCTTTTATTACCTTCCCAGCTATAAAAGAAGCTGCACATAAGGCTGCTAAAGGTATAGCGAGAAGGAATCCTTTTTTTACTCCATCGTAATGATATTTATCCTCCAAGATAGATGATAAATAAAAAAGCAAACCGAATAGAACAAACATAAGAATGGCGCCAATAATAAAAACAGCGGTAAGCCATCTCCAATGCTGTTTAAATATTACTTTAATATTTTTAGTGAAACGGCCGAATGAAAGCTCGTGATTATCTCCTTTAGGTTTTTTAACAAAAAAAACGATTAATAGTAAAGATAAAAGGCTTAGCACCGGAATGGCAAAAAAAGGCATAAACCAAATAATTCCTGCAATTAATGAACCTAAAATCGGGCTCAGTACTTTACCAAAAGTATTCGAGGTTTCAATAATACCCAACGAGGCACTTGCTTCAGCTTCTTCTTTGCATATATCTCCAACTAAAGGTAAAACAATTGGAAAGGCCCCTGATGCACCAATTCCTTGAAAGATTCTTCCAATAATAATCCAAGTAAAGGCAGAGTCAAGTTGCCATCCTGCCCATCCACATATAATTCCTCCAATCCCAGTTAAGATCAGCGAGGGGATGATCACAATTTTCCTACCGTATTTATCGGAGAGAAAACCAGCAACTGGGATTAAAAAAATGGAAACAATTGAATACACAGTTATGATCAAACTAGATTGAAATTTAGAAATATCAAGTTCCTTTTCCATTAAAGGCAGTAGTGGAATTAACATTGAATTTCCCAGAGTCATGATTAGTGGAATAGAGGCTATTGCCATAATAGCGAGCTTCTTATTTGGTTTTCTATTCGTATTATTTAATTCTGCTTGTTTGTTATTTGTTTCCATCGTTTTTTCCTTTCAATCATAATAATTTTACTATTAACAGATTTTTTCTTTTTATCCTGATAAACGTCTTTTTCGAAGAAATCTAACTTCGGATTTATTGGACAAAAATGGAAAGGATAATAAGGAAAGAAATCCCAAACAAAATCATTGCATTTTTATGGAATCATAGTAAGATTGATATGGTTGAATTTTCTATTAAAACCCTAAATGTTAATCTATTTTAAAACCTTCATAAATTAGACAAATTTCCTTTAATTTATGTAAGTACAATGCTAAAATAATGATAGGGTTTTATATTTTCAATGGATTGTTTATTCAAAATAAATTGGTTGCAATCGTGGAGGCGTATCACAAATGAGTAAAAACACTTCATATCAAGCGTCGCCCTGGCAGAAATTTTCAGGTCCGAATCTTGGTTATGTAATGGAAATTTACGATGAGTATGTCAATGATCCCAGTAGTGTTGATCCAGAACTAAAGTCATTATTTGATCAATGGGGAGCACCGCAGGAAGCAGAAGTAAGCGTAACAACAAAAGGGCAGGCTAATGTTTCTTTTCAAATTCCCGAAAGCCCTGACATGTATAGTAAGCTTGCTGGTGCTATTAAGCTAGCAGATAATATTCGTACATATGGACATTTAGCTGCGGACATTAGGCCTTTGAATCTCCGGGATATTGATGTGAGATACATAGAGCCGTCTCAATTTGATTTAACGGAAGAGGATCTTAAAAATATTCCACCGTCATTTATTTCTCCAAATGCACCAGCGGATTTAAAAGATGGACTCGAAGCCATTAATCATTTGAGAAAAGTATATACACAAAAAATTGCTTTTGAATATAATCATGTGCACGAGCTAGAAGAAAAAAAATGGCTTCAAGGACAAATTGAATCTGAGAGTTTTTATCCTTCTCTTACAAAGGAAGAAAGAATCCAAGTATTACACCGTCTTTCAGAAGTTGAAGGGTTTGAAAAATTTATCCATCGGACATTTGTAGGCCAAAAACGATTTTCAATTGAAGGTCTTGATACTCTCGTTCCTTTAATTGATAAAATTATTAATTCTACAGTGGAATCAGGAACTAAAACAATTAATATTGGAATGGCGCATCGTGGAAGACTTAATGTTCTTGCCCATATATTAGAAAAGCCTTACAAATTAATATTCTCTGAATTCCAACATGCACCGAATAAGGATTTAATCCCATCGGAAGGTTCAATTGGAATTACATATGGTTGGACAGGAGATGTGAAATATCATCTTGGCGCTGACAAAAGAGTAAAACGAGCTGATACAACCCAAACTCGGATTACACTTGCTAACAATCCTAGCCATTTAGAAGTTGTGGGTCCAGTTGTTGACGGTTACACACGTGCAACCCAAGAGGATAGAAGTCAAGCAGGGATTCCTCTGCAAAATATGGCAAGTAGCTTAGCTATTTCTGTCCATGGTGATGCCGCGTTCGCTGGGGAAGGAATTGTTCAAGAAACATTAAATATGGGCCATTTAAAAGGTTATGATACGGGCGGTACTATTCACATAATTGCCAATAACATGATTGGATTTACTACAGAGAGTTTGGATTCACGTTCCACAAAGTATGCATCTGATATTGCAAAAGGATTTGAAATTCCGATTGTTCACGTGAATGCGGATGATCCAGAAGCAGTATTAGCAGCTGGTATTTTAGCTTATAAATATCGGCATAAATTCCATAAAGACTTTGTCATTGATTTGATCGGTTATCGTCGCTATGGTCATAATGAAACGGACGAACCAATGGTGACAAATCCTATTATGTACAACGTCGTAAATAACCATCCAACGGTTAAAGAAATTTATGCAGAACGTTTAATAGAAAAGGGTCTACTCTCAAAAGAAGATGTTAAAAAAATCGACGAAAAAATCTTTCAAAAACTGCAAAATGAGTATGATGGTGCGGCTAAAAGTTCAGATGAACCCGATATTTTAATGAACCCACCTGAAAAAGTGATGGAAGCTTTTCAAGATGAACAAACAACTGTTTCAGAAGAAGAGCTAAAAATTATCAATAATGCATTATTAGATTGGCCTAAGGATTTCCACGTTTTCCAGAAGCTAAGCAGGATTTTAAAAAGAAGAGAGGCCGTTTTCTCCGGAAAAGGCAAAATTGATTGGGGACATGCAGAGTCACTCGCATTTGCAACCATTCTAAGAAATGGTACTCCAATTCGATTCACTGGCCAGGATACACAAAGAGGAACATTTGCCCACCGCCATCTCGTCTTGCATGATGAGAAGACTGGAAAAGAGTTAATACCTATGCACCATATTCCTGAGGCGCGAGCTTCTTTCGCTGTGTATAATAGTCCATTAACAGAGGCAGGAGTAGTAGGTTTTGAATACGGTTATAATGTTTTTGCACCGGAAACTCTTGTACTATGGGAAGCCCAATTTGGGGATTTTGCCAATATGGCACAGGTTTATTTTGACCAATTTATTTCATCTGGAAGAGCAAAATGGGGTCAAAAGTCTGGTTTGGTATTACTTCTCCCTCACGGATATGAAGGACAAGGGCCTGAACATTCAAGCGGAAGAATGGAAAGGTTTTTACAAAGTGCTGCAGAAAATAATTGGACTGTTGCCAATCTTTCAAGTGCAGCTCAATATTACCATTTGCTTAGAAGGCAGGCTGCTTCTCTTGGTAAAGAAAATGTGAAACCACTTGTGATTATGACGCCAAAATATTTATTACGTCATCCGCTTGCTTCCGTAGAAATACATGAGCTTGTAAAAGGGAGCTTCCAAACGGTCATTGAACAAACTGGTCTTGGTCAAAAGAAGGAAGCTGTAGAAAGGATCATTCTATGCAGTGGGAAAATTAGTATCGATTTGGCGGAGCAATTGGACAACGAGAAAGATTTAGAGTGGCTTCATGTTTTAAGAATCGAAGAATTATATCCGTTTCCATCCGAAAAGATTAAAGAAATATTGGCTCAATATCCTAATTTAAAAGAACTTGTTTGGGTTCAAGAGGAGCCGAAGAATATGGGAGGATGGACACACGCTGATCCATATTTACGAAAACTTGCTCCAAACGGTGTGGAGGTTAAATATACTGGTCGTAGAAAACGCTCTAGCCCATCTGAAGGAGATCCGACTGTTCATAAGAAAGAACAAAAACGCATCATTAAAGAAGCTCTAAACAAAAACTAACTATTACACAAATGTATGGTAACTATATAGAGGAGGATTTCAAAGTGGCTGAAATTAAAGTACCTGAATTAGCAGAATCAATTACGGAAGGTACAATCGCTCAGTGGTTGAAACAACCAGGCGATCATGTAGATAAGGGAGAATATATTGTAGAGCTTGAAACAGATAAAGTAAATCTTGAAGTCATTTCCGAAGAAGAAGGAATTGTAAAGGAATTAAAAGCAACTGAAGGAGATACCGTTCAAGTCGGTGAAGTAATCGCGATTGTAGAAGCTGGAGGGGAAAAGTCAAATAACGATGAGGCTCCAGCAAATACACAAGTGAAGGATAAATCGCAAGAAGAACAAAAAGCAGAAGATGTATCAGAAAAAGTGACTGAAGAGAAAAAAGAACGACCAATTGCTTCCCCTGCAGCACGAAGATTAGCTAGAGAAAAAGGGATTGATCTTTCACAAGTGCCAACAGTTGATCCAATGGGACGTGTTAGAAAACAGGATGTTTCTTCATACTCTGATCAACCAAAACAAGAATCAGCACCTGTGCAAAAACCTTCACCTTCTGTTGTGCCAGAAGATGGAAAGCCGGTTGAAAGGGTACGTCTATCTAGGCGTCGTCAAACAATCGCTAAGCGTCTACTAGAAGTGAAACAAAACACAGCAATGTTAACTACTTTCAATGAAATTGATATGACAGCTGTTATGGACTTACGTAAACGTAAAAAAGATAATTTTGTAAAAGAACATGATGTTCGGTTAGGGTTTATGTCATTCTTTACAAAAGCAGTTGTAGCAGCACTAAAAAAATACCCAGCTGTAAACTCTGAACTTGATGGCGATGAGTTGATCATGAAAAATTTCTATGATATTGGTGTTGCTGTTTCAACTGACGAAGGATTGGTGGTACCTGTTATTCGCGATTGTGATCGTAAAAATTTTGCTGAAATTGAATCAGATATTTTAGCAGTTGCGAATAAAGCTAGAGATAATAAATTAACCTTAAGTGATTTATCTGGGGGAACATTTACCATTACAAATGGCGGTGTATTTGGTTCTCTCTTATCAACTCCTATTCTAAATGGAACGCAAGTAGGGATTTTGGGAATGCATACTATTCAAACCCGTCCTGTTGCCATTGATGCAGAACGTATGGAAAATCGTCCAATGATGTATGTTGCTTTATCTTATGATCACAGAGTTATTGATGGAAAAGAAGCTGTAGGCTTCCTAGTAACCATTAAAAAACTGTTAGAAAATCCTGAAGATCTTCTTTTAGAAGGATAATATGCGAGTAAATTAAAGGGCCGAAAAATTTCGGCCCTTTATATATTTGTAGGGAGTAATAAAATTTAAAAGGCGTGCCCAATAAAATGGACACGCTAATAAATTTATAGTTATATAGTTTTATATTTAAATTAAGCCTTTAATCCACGTTTTCTAATTTCTGACTTCAGTAACCTAATCCATTCACTCTCATGTTTATTTTTCTTTGCATCTCGATAGGCAGCGACCAGCAGTTCATTACTCATAATCTTCATTGCTAGTAAAACCTCCTCGTGAAATTGGATTATTCAATTGTTATTATTATTTTACTCGTTTTAAGAACAAAAAGAAAGCGTTTTGCTTAAAATTCCTTAAAAAGAAAACACTTTAAAAAATGTGTATTTAAAAAGGTAAGTTGTTTAATATACCAAATAGGGGAAAGAGCAAAACGAAATAATTTTAAAAATGTTCAAACTTTAATTTTTCCATGATATATAATTTTCTAAATCATCTTGCCTTTCTATCCATTTTTGCCCATAATTTATGTTATATCATGAAGGTTGGTATTCTGATTATCGTGTGGAAAATATGAGTCCAAGCAATAGATATTTGAAATTTCTGTGAGAAGAGCGATTTTATTGAGAACTTACCAATCTATTCTGAAAGCAGACTGAATGGACAATATTATGTCATTTTTCAACCAAGGAATAGGAATAAATCCCATCATTTATGATGGTCAATACATTATTTCATTTATACTGTTTTCCGGTTACCAAAAAGAAAAGATAAATGGAGTTGGGGATGAGGAGGGAATATATGTTGTTTGATGAAAGAAGCGCCTTAAAAATCAGATTAGAGCAAATGCGTGATGTGGAGAAAAGAATTTTAGAAGATATATATAAAGAGAGAAGTTTTATTTTTAATCGCCTAAGGGAATTAGATGAACAGGAAACAACTGAAATTGAAGATATTAGGGAGCACCAACAGCACCA
Source organism: Lederbergia galactosidilytica (assembly GCF_017873565.1). Classification (GTDB taxonomy): domain Bacteria; phylum Bacillota; class Bacilli; order Bacillales; family Bacillaceae_C; genus Lederbergia; species Lederbergia galactosidilytica. The sequence continues at coordinate 19,005 of NZ_JAGGKH010000019.1, read as the reverse complement.
AAAAGCAAATTCTGAATTAAACCAATCGGAAAGTATGCCAATCCCAATTCCTAGAAAAAGAAAAGGACGGCCTTCTAGAAGGAGTAAAACAACTAAATTAAGAGAAATCGCGATTGATATATTACAAAAGGCGGATGCCCCTATACGTGGAAAGAAATTAAAAGAACAGATTGAGGCTGTGTCTCATTCGCATATCGCGAATATGACAACATTTATGAATACAATACGGGAATCAGATCAAAATATTATAAAGGTAGGAAGAGGCCTTTATGCTTATGATGGCGATGAACAGGAAGATTGAACTCAGCAGAAACTGAATATTGCTTAGGCTTGCTTATGAGCAAGTCTTCTTTATTTTTGTTAGAATAAATAGATGTGGATTTTTATTAATTTAGAGAGGAAATATTATTCATGAATACATTATCTTTACCGCAGACAATTGAACAAGTAATTAAGAATAGACAGAAGATGTTTTCAGAGGAAACGAATGCGCGTTCAAACCAGGTATCTCAATTTTTATCAGAAGACAATGAATTATTAGCTGATGCTGTTATTTCTTTGGCATTAGATAAAAATCTCTTGCTCAAAGGTCCTACAGGTTCAGGAAAAACAAAGTTGGCAGAAAATTTATCGCAAATTTTTAAGCAACCAATGCATAGTATTAATTGTTCTGTTGACTTGGATGCTGAAGCATTTTTAGGTTTTAAAACAATAAATGAAAAAGATGGAAAACAGATAATCGAATTTGTTCCTGGTCCAGTCGTTAAGGCAATGAAAAATGGTCATCTATTATATGTTGACGAAATCAATATGGCTAAGCCAGAAACATTACCGATTTTAAACAGTATCCTTGATTATCGGAGATCAGTTTTTAATCCTTTTACAGGAGAAACGATTCATGCAGAAAGTGGTTTTGGAGTAATTGCGGCTATTAATGAAGGATATATCGGAACAGTTCCTCTGAATGAAGCATTAAAAAATAGATTTGTTGTGCTAGATGTGCCCTATATTCAAGGAGATATTTTAAAAAAGGTTCTTATGACGGAAAGTATTTTAAAGGATGAAATGCTACTAGATAAGTACGTTTTATTATCTGAAGATCTAATCACACAAGTACGTAATGGACAAGTACCGGAAGAGGCGGCTTCCATCCGCGCCTTGATTGATACCTGTGATTTATCCGCATATTTGCCTCCATTAAGAGCTATCCAACGTGGAATTGCCGATAAACTTGAAGAAGAAAGGGAAAAGTCTGCCATCATGAATATTGCATCAACGTTATTCGAAGAAAAGAAGAGATAAAAATATTTTGGAGAACCTCTCTCTAGGTTCCAGAACAGTTTTCTCGTAGGCCGTAAGACCAAAGGCAGGACGGCGCATTCCTACAATGGAACTTGCTTTTTTCTAATATAAGGAGTGAAAAGAATGTATCGTTTCATCGATTTCAATGATGAAAAAATTGATTCTCTACTCATGATGGAATTATCCGATCTAGCTAAAACACTTGTAAAGGATCCGGACTATGAAGTTGAGTTACGTGTTCATTCATATTTAGACATGGCGGACAAAAAAATATATGCAAGTCATTTCTGGAATCATCGTTCAGAAGCTTATATGGTTTCAGGGATGAAAAGTGATATTTATTTACGAGCTCTTGGGAATTATTATTTTACTGATCCGAAAGTAGTGCGTAAATTTCTTGATTGGTCGCAACATACAAGTTTTCCGCGTTTTGCGAAACAATTATTTTCACTTGCAGAAGATTTGAGAATAGAGGAAATTTGTAAAAGAAAAAGACCAGGAATGAGAAGAGAGTTTATTAATCGACGGAAGGTTTATTTAGGCTTTTTTCAAAATCAATGGAAGGTTAATATGGAAAGAAGTTTATTTACTGATGTCCTTTTTAATCTTGCTTATCTCGTTTGGAATGCCCAAACACCACTTCTCAATATTCCGCAAATTCATCCTGATATTGATCAAGTTATCACTTTATACCGCGAGAATCTAGAACGCTTATTTGATGCTAACTCAACGGAAGAGATAGCTCATATTTGTACGCAAATTGTGCAACTACTAGAAGGGGTTGTAAAACGGGATTTATTAAATGATTATTTTCATCTTCATATTAGTGAAACGGAAGACCAGTCTGCAGATTATCGAGATTTATTAAGAAAGGATCAGCTCATTAATGATGATCAATCAGATAAGAAAGCTACGGGAGATGAAGAGTTTTTCAAAGAAGAGATGAAAACTTGGCATCGAGAAACGAGTGATCCCGGAAAAAACTTTTTACAATTTGATCTTGATCAAGGTACACAAACAGATATCCTTACCAATGAAGCAAGAGAAGGAGAAGCTGGTGATCAAGCCTTAGCGATCGTAAAGGGAAAAACTGGTAAAAGCCAATATAAGGACTATTCTAATATGGAGGAGTTAGGAAGGAAAAACAATGGGAATGATTCCGTTCAAGCGCCATATGGAATAGAAAATCGTTATGCTGAAGCGATATTTCTCAAACCATCCTATCCCAACAATGAAGAGCTTAGTCAATATCACTTTTATAAAGAGGCAATGGTTTTGTATCAAAAAAAGTTGAAAAGAACGATTGATATGACTCTTGAACATAAAAAACAGCTGCCACGTACTCGGCTACAAATGGGGCGTCTTGACAAAAAATTAATAGAATTTTTCACAGATGAACAAAAGAGATTGTTTTATAAAAAAACGGAAAAATCAACTAAGATTGATGCGGTTTTTAGTCTGTTAGTTGATTGTTCAGCTTCTATGCAAGATAAAATGGATGAGACAAAGAAAGGTATTACTTTATTTCATGAAGCTTTAAAATCTGTTCGTGTTCCTCATGAAATAACAGGATTTTGGGAGGATGCCAATGAGGCGACTAAAACAAGACAACCCAATTATTTTTCCCAGTCGATCACTTTTTCAAATTCACTGAAAAAGAAAACGGGTCCCGAAATTATGCAATTACAAGCAGAGGAAGATAATCGAGATGGTTTCGCCATAAGAGTAATGACCGAAAGATTATTAAATAGAGGTGAAAAGCAAAAATTTCTAATTATATTTTCTGATGGAGAGCCTGCTGCATTTGGATACGACCAAAATGGGATTATTGACACTCATATGGCTGTTACAGATGCCCGGAAAATGGGAATCGAAGTAATCAATATATATCTATCTGTAAATGGAGTAGGAGATGAACAACGTAAGGTTTTCCAAAATATTTACGGGGCTTACAGTTTAATTTCACCTTCAATTGAAACTTTGCCGGAATTACTCTTTCCATTATTAAAGAAACTGCTTCTTAAATCTTTAAATGATTGATCATAAGATGATTGTTTTATAAAAAAAGCTATCCCGCTGTTAAAGCAGCAGAGGGATAGCTTTATCTCCTATATTTATCTCTTACCTTTACTCTTTTTTCACTTTTTTCTTGTTTATGGTTAGAATTGCTCACTTGTTTTCTATTTATTTTCCATCGTCGTAACGGGTATGTTAAAATTCGAAGAATGGCGAAACATATTGCACCACCTAAAAATTTAAAATCCAAGAAGATGATGGCTAAAAAAACAAACATAAAAATAAGAATGGTCAGAAAGGATGAGCTACCTTGGCCATAATCATATCCTTTTGCAGAGGCTCTCTTGTCAAGATCATATGTAATGGCCATTTCATTAAATAACTGATTATATGTATTTGAAATAGCTTTCTGAAAATTATCTTTTTCTAAAAAGGGAAGTGAATAAGAGTCTAATATTTCCCCGATCATTCCTGGAGAAAAGTGTTCTTTCAATCCATTACCAACTTCTATGTAAATTTTTCGGTCCTGAACCGCGAATAATAATAAAATACCATTCTCGTCATTTTTATCCCCTAGCTTATAGGTACGGAACGCTTCCTCCGCGTACTCATTGATGGGAGTATTTTGGAGCGAGGGGACAGTCAAAACGCTTAACTTTGCCTTAGTTTCTTTATCAAGATAAGTTCCTAGTTCCGTTATCTCTTTTTCTACCTTTTTCGGCAATAAATCGGCAAAATCTTGAACATAGATATCCCCATTCGGTTTTGGGACATCTACCGCCAAGACAGATTGGTATGAAAAAAAGATTATAGAAATTAGCAGGATGCTATAAAGCCATTTCTTCATAGTTATAATTCCTTTCACAATCAAATCTCTATTTTAAGTGTTTACCAAATTAAGAAATAAGTCTACCCTTCTTTTATCCTAATTTCAATATATTTTTCACAATTAAAGTATGTGGAACCATTGTTACACTCTACGTGAGCGAAATGAATGTTATTAGTGTTGTTATTTAAAAAATGATAAACTTAAAATACCATAAGGAACTACCCTTTTACATACTTAATTGGAGATAAGAGCAGAGAGGAGAGCGAAATTTTGGTAGAAAATAGAAGGCCAATTTGGATTAAAGAAGCAATAGAACAAGTTATGCATTATAAAAAAAGGGGGTCCTGTGAAAGAATATCCCTTGATGATTGTGATGGACGATTTCTCGCGCAACCATTAAAAGCAGATCATGATGTGCCACCATTTAATCGTTCACCTTATGATGGATTCGCTTTAAGAGCAGGCGATACAATTGAAGCTTCAAGGAATAATCCTCTTGCATTCGAGGTAATTGATGAAATAGGAGCCGGTTCAGTTAGTCATTATGAATTGCGTTCGATGGAAGCTATCCGGATAATGACCGGGGCGCAAATTCCCCGAAACGCTGATTGTGTCATTATGCTAGAGCTTGTTCAAGAGAAAAAACATTCAGATGGTAGACCTTATATCATCCTAAAAAGGCCATTACGGGAAGGTGAAAATATATCTTTTCAGGGTGAGGATGCACAACTTGGAACCACTTTGATTAATCAAGGGGAAAAAATTAATCCAGGCATTAAAGCTTTATTAGCAACTTTCGGATATAATGAAGTCCCTTGTGTTACCCCTCCATTAGTGGGAATTATTACAACTGGTAGTGAATTATTACAACCAGAAGAAGATTTAGTTCCTGGGAAAATTCGTAATAGTAATGGTTATATGATTGAAGCCCAAATAGCTAGAGCTGGAGGCCAACACAAACGATATGGATCTGTTTCAGATCAATTTGAAGACTTGCTCACGATCGTCAAAAGGGCAATGGCAGATTGTGATATTGTGATTACAACGGGAGGAGTATCAGTTGGAGACTATGATTATATGCCAATGGTCTATCAAGCGCTAGGGGCGGAACTGTTATTTAATAAGATTGCGATGAGACCAGGAAGTGTGACAAGCTGTGCTCAAAAAGATGGAAAACTCTTTTTCGGCCTTTCTGGAAATCCTTCTGCTTGCTATGTTGGCTTTGAATTATATGTACGCCCATATATTCGTTATTGGCTTTATTCAAATAAACCATATTTAAAGAAAATTACTGGGAAAATGAAAACTGATTTTTCAAAAGCAAATCCATTCAGTCGATTTGTTAGATGCAAGCTATCCATAGAGAACGGACATGTATATGCTAATCCAGTCGGATTAGACAAGTCAGGTGTGGTCACATCATTAGCATGGGCAGATTGTTTAGCGATACTGCCAGGAGGAACAAAAGGATTCACAGTTGAAGACTCTGCTGATATTTTATTGTTAGAAGATCAAGAAGGTAGTGAGGATCCATGGAGAGAACCAAGATTTTCCAAATTGTAGGCTTCCAAAATAGTGGGAAAACAACCTTGATGAAAAAATTAATTGCTTATGGACAAAAACAGGGGTTTCGAATCGGAACAATAAAACACCATGGTCATGGAGGAGCTCCTGAGGGAAAGATTCAACAAAAAGATAGCAAAAAGCATCTAACTGCTGGGGCAGTTGTTTCCGCTGTTGAAGGAGAGGGTATTTTACAATTAGAGACACCAAACTTAAAGTGGAATTTAAAAGAGATTGTTTCCATTTATCAGGCCTTTTCGCTAGATCTTCTCTTTATTGAAGGATATAAAAGGGAGAGCTTTGCAAAGTTTGTGTTAATCCGAAATGAGGATGATCTAGAGCAATTAAAGGAATTATCCAATATTAAAGCAATTATTTCCTGGATTCCCAATGCTACACTGCCGAAAATACCTGTATATTCAATCCATGAATGTGATGCTTTTGTGGAAGAACTCTTTACTAAGTTGATTGAGAAATGATCTGTAACTATAACTTCTCTATGCAAAAAAGTATTATTGATAAAGTTAAAAGTTAGCGGAGCCTCCATTTTAAGTTGAGAGCTTCCGCTATTACTGTTAATGAATATGTCTTTTTCGAAAATGTCCCCCATGTACTTCTGAAATATTTCCGATGGCAAGGAAGGCTGAATCATCATGATCTTCTATAATAGATTTTAATTTTGATTCTTCAAGTCTCGTAATAACCTTTTTATCGTCTCCTGTAAACGCCCCTTCACCACTTAAATAAGTTACACCTCTTCCAAGTCTTGCTAAAATGGTTTCACCAATATCTCTCGAATGCTCACTTATAATCCACACGGCTTTGGATTCAGTTAATCCTTCTACAACGATATCAATAATTTTAAAAGCAACGAAATATGTAATTATCGAGTACATCGCACGTTCCCAACCAAAAATAAAACCAGCCGTAACAAAAATAAAGAAATTAAAAAACATAATAATTTCTCCAACTGAAAAAGGGAGTCTATTATTTAGAAGAATGGATAATACTTCTGTTCCGTCAAGGCATCCACCAAAGCGAATTACGATACCGACACCCATACCCAAAATAATTCCACCAAAAACTGTATCTAATAATAAGTGTTAGTTACGACATATACATTATTTAATAGTACGGATGTGAGTGATAAAATAAAGATTCCATACAAAGTTGTTAGAGCAAATGTTTTTCCTATTTGTTTATAACCGAGGTAAATAAAAGGGAGATTTAAGAAGAAAAGGATAAATCCCACTCTCCAGCCAGTTAGATGAGAGAGTATAATGGATATACCAGTAATCCCGCCGTCTAATATATTGTTGGGAACAAGAAACAACTCTAGAGAAATCGCCATTAAAATAGCGCCAATCGTCACTAATATAATACGCCAAAATAAAATTTTTCTTTTTAACTTTTTATGGTGCTGTTTGAACTCTAGATTGCTTTGTTTCATTTCATCATCCTTTCTGGAGATTATCGAGAATTTGCACCCGTGAAGTATAAAAGCTAGATAAGTTTGACAGTCCGCATAAGAGAGAAGTGAATTACAAAGTATTTCCTTTATTATAAACTTAATTAAGATTCTTGAAAATACTTTAACTATTTTAATCAATTAGACAATTGATTCTGGAGTTAGTTGGTGTTGATTTTATACTTTAGAATCGGTAAAATAAAGGAGTAAGAGTAAAGTGTATATATTCGGGAAACCGAAATTGAATCCTCCTAAACACGTTTATATCTTGCAAATATAACAGGATAGGTGGTATTTTTTGTGGAAAAAAATCCTAATTATCGAGTATTGTTGTATTATCAGTATGTAGAAATTGAAGAACCAGATGTGTTTGCAAAGAGACATTTAAAGCTTTGTAAAAGTATTGGGTTAAAAGGGCGAATCCTAGTAGCTAGTGAGGGAATTAATGGTACAGTTTCTGGTACGTGGGAACAAACAGAAACATATATGAAGGAAATGAAAAAAGATCCTCGCTTTGAAACAATGATCTTTAAAATAGACGAAGCTGATGGGCATGCTTTCAAAAAGATGCATGTACGCCCTCGCCCGGAACTTGTTACGCTTCGCTTGGAAGATGATATCAACCCACATGAAATTACAGGGAAATATTTAAAGCCAAGTGAATTCTTTCAAGCTATGCAAGATGAAAAAACAATTGTGCTTGATGCACGTAATGACTATGAATATGATCTTGGTCACTTTAGAGGAGCAATCCGACCTGATATTAAAACATTTCGCGAGTTACCTGATTGGGTTCGGGAAAATAAAGAGAAATTGGAAGGAAAAAAAATCCTTACCTATTGTACCGGTGGAATTCGTTGTGAGAAATTTTCTGGATGGCTTAAAAAAGAAGGTTTTGAAGATGTCGCCCAACTACATGGGGGTATTGTAACTTATGGAAAAGACCCAGAAGTTCAGGGTGAACTTTGGGATGGGCAATGCTATGTTTTTGATGAGAGAATTGCTGTTCCAGTTAATCAAAAAGAACATGTCGTCGTTGGACGCGATTATTTTGATGGCACACCGTGTGAACGTTACGTAAACTGTGCAAATCCCGAATGCAATAAACAAATCTTATGTTCAGAAGAAAATGAACATAAGTATATGAGAAGTTGTACAGATGAATGCCGTGTTCATCCAAGAAATTTATATATTCAGGAACATAATCTTTGTGACGACGAGGTAAAAGAAAGAATCGAAAACCTAAAACGCGAATTAGAAACTAGTGTTTAATTATATCTTAAAACAGCATTGCTACTGGTTATAGTGATGCTGTTTTTTTATGTCTAATCGTAACTTTGGATGAAAAATCCTATCGTTTTGAGTGTTTTGAGTTGTAGTCAACGTATTTAACTCTATTCCCATTTTTTTCAATGTATGGATGATGGGCAGAATCACATAATATGAACGTTCCAAAAAAGATTGAGGAGGCTTATAAAATGACTGTTATCACAAAGGTGCAGCAAACATTAACTGGTTTAAAAACAGCACAGGCAAGTTTTGAAGGATTTGCGTTAGATACTGATAATCAACAAGCGAAACAACTTTACAAAACATGTGCACAGCAAACTCAGTCTATTATTGATTCACTGGAACCACGAGTACAAGAAATTTTACAGGAAGAGCCGCAATATAACCAGTAATTTAAATAGAGGCAGGGACTAAAGCATTTTATATCAAAGATGAATCTGAACAAGATAATGCTTAGTGCAAACTCTAGCTCCGGAAATATACTTCACTTTCATGCTCGCATGGTGAGCCTCACACTGTGAGGCCTCATGCTTTTTCTCCCGCAAGAGTTATGTCACTAAATGATTAAATTGTTTCCCTTTAAGATTAATCAATTTGATGTTGTCCCTGCCTCTTCTATTTCTAGGAGGATACAAAAATGACTGTATTTGCCAATGTCAAAGGAACTTTTGCTTCTGCAAAAGCCATTCAAGCTGAATTTAGTCGATTAGCTGACATCACATCTGATCATGAAGCCAAAAGGGTTTTTCATGAATGTATGGAAGATATGAATTCAGTCATCCTAGATTTACAGCAAAGGCTTGAATTTATGAAGGCAGAAGAACAACAGTATCGAAATTCATAAAAGGGAGGGGAAATTAGTGGATATTCCTAATTGGCTTGAAATCATCCTTCGTTCTTCAACCATGGTCATTATCTTATTTCTATTAACAAAATGGTTAGGAAAAAAACAATTATCACATCTATCCTTTTTTGAATATATTGTTGGAATTACGATCGGTAGTATAGCAGCAGAAATTTCTACAGGATTGGAAACCAATTATATGAATGGGGTATATAGTCTTTTAATCTGGACAATCATTCCTTTTGTTGCAGGGATTATCGGGCTAAAAAGCAAAAAGGTCCGTAACTTCATTGAGGGTTCATCTACTGTTGTCATTAAAGATGGAAAAATCCAAGAGGAAAATCTATCAAAGGAACAGTACACAGTTGATGAATTATTACAACTCTTAAGAAAGAAGAATGCCTTTCAAATTGCTGATGTGGAATTTGCCATTTTGGAATCGAATGGGGATCTAAATGTAATGCTTAAAAAAGATAAGCAACCCATTACTCCAGCGGATCTTCAATTAGAAGTAGCTCCTGAAAAAGTTCCTCAAACCGTCATTATGGAAGGAAAGATCATAGATATCGGTCTTACATCAAGAGGACTAAACAGATCATGGCTTGAAATTGAATTAGAGAAATTAGGTGTAGCACTTGAAAATGTGTATTTAGGTCAAGTTGATACATATGGTCAATTAACTGTGGATATATATGATGACAAGATACAAATACCTGAAGCAAAACCAAGGCAATCTCTTTTAACAGCTTTAAAAAAATGTCAAGCTGATTTGGAAACATTCTCACTTGAAACCGATTCAGAAACGGCTAAACAAATGTATCATAAAAATGCAAAAAAGCTTCATTCTATTATAGAGAAGTCAGAATACCTTCTTACGCAAAAATTCCCATAATCGAGAGACTTATATTTACCTGAATAATGATTTACATGGTGATTTGGTTTATTGATCTTATTGGCGTATAATAAAATTATAAATGTGAAAGGGGATCTTGCCATGGCTTATCGAAGGGGACCTAAGGAACCTATTCCAGAGAAAGAAACAATTGTTTGGTCATGTACGAATGAAGAATGCTCATGTTGGATGAGGGATGCCTTTTCTAATGAAGAAAAAACGATTTGTCCGATTTGTAAATCGGAAATGGAAAAAGAAGTAAGAGTGCTACCTGTTATCAGTTAATGTAAAGGGGGTTGTCTTTGTAAAAAGGCAATCCTTTTCACTTTAAATTCATAACTTTACATAAAATATGATTTTGAGGGAATATCAATTAATAGGAAATCGAAGGAGGATTCAATAATGAAGCAAAGTCATAATAGCGATAGAACGTCTCCGGCATCCCCAGAGTCATGGTGGATTCATTCCACAAAAGTACATAAATTTCCTTCCCTTGAGGATGATTTAAAAGTAGAAGTGGCCATCATTGGAGGAGGGATCACAGGGATTACTACGGCTTTTAAATTAGCAAAAGAGGGATTACAAGTTGCTTTATTAGAAGCAGATTCCCTATTTAAGGGAACAACAGGGCATACAACGGCGAAAGTCACTTCCCAACATGGTTTAATCTATAATGAATTGATTCAGCATTTTGGAGAAAATAAAGCTAGACTATATTATCAAGCCAACCAAAATGCAAAAAAGCAAATCGAGAAATGGATCAGGGAATACAATATTGAATGCGAATTCCAAAAGACGGATGCCTATATATATACCAATACCGAGAGTTATATTGGCGAAATTAAGAAAGAAGCAGAGGCATATCAAAAATTGGGGATTGAGGGCGGATTAATAGACCGACTCTCGATCGATTTACCACATAAAAGCGCCATCGTTATGAAAAATCAAGGACATTTTCATCCTCTTCACTACTTAGTGAAAATGGTTGAGCAACTAGAGAACCTCGGTGTACAAATATATGAAAATTCTGTTGCCACCCAAATGGAAGAAGGTTCTCCACCTACCATACGTTTTAAAAATGGAAAACGTGTTGAAGCAGATTACGTTGTTTCCGCTTCTCATTTTCCTTTTCACGATAACAGAGGATATTTTTCCCGTCTCTACCCAGAGCGTTCTTATGTGATTGCTGGAAAGCCACTGAAGCCTGTTACAATAGGGATGTATATTAATGCAGAGCAGCCAACACGTTCCATTCGTCCTGTGACAATCGACGGGGAGCAAATGCTATTAATTGGCGGGGACGGCCATAAGGCTGGACAAGGGGGAAATGAAATAGATCATTATAAAGCGTTAGAAAAATTTGCATTGGAAGAATTCGGTATTGAAAAAATTGACTACAGATGGTCTACACAAGATCTTGTTACTCCAGATAAATTACCCTATATTGGTGAATTATCTGCAGGTAGTCGTGTTTTTGTAGCCACAGGCTATCGGAAATGGGGAATGACCAACAGTCATGTTGCTGCCCAATTAATCAGTGATTTGATTATAGAAAAGGACAATCCTTATAAAGAATTATTTGCACCCGCGAGATTCAAGGCGAATCCGAGTGTGAAAAAATTTATTAAGGAAAATTTAAACGTTGCCTCACACCTCATTACGGGAAAATTAGAAGTTCCCGACAAAGAATTAAAAGATATAAAAGCAGGAGAAGGTGCGGCTATTTCCATTAAAGGGAAACGTGCTGGTGCCTATAAGACTGAGGAAGGTCAACTTTTTATCATCGACACAACCTGTACCCATATGGGCTGTGAAGTAAATTGGAACAGTGGGGACAAAACATGGGATTGCCCATGCCACGGTTCACGCTTTACCTATACAGGGGAAGTATTAGAAGGACCAGCAGAAAGACCATTAAAGCTACTTGACGATGATCAAATTGATTATACAACTTCTTGAAAGGACAGTCCCCCATCGCATTACCGCGTTACCGTGGTGGGGGACTGTCCCCATTACCAGTGTTTTTGTATAAATTGATCCCGCCCTGATTTTGCTCTGTCAGCTAAATAGTCCGCTTCGTTTTTTTTATAAAAGTCTTGGTGAAAATCTTCAGCAGGGTAAAATGTTTCTGCTGGTTTAATCTCAGTGATGATCGGTTTCTTGAATTTGCCACTAGCGGCCAATTTTTCTTTTGATTTTTCAGCGGCGATTTTTTGTGCTTCATTATGGTAAAATATGACTGTGCGGTAGGAATCACCACGATCATGAAATTGCCCGCCTGCATCTGTTGGGTCAATTTGTTGCCAATAGATTTCTAATAATTTTTCATAAGGCATTTGTTTTGGATCAAAAGTGATTTGCACAACTTCATAATGGCCTGTTTTCCCTGATTTTACATCTTCATAGGTTGGATTTGCTAATATGCCTCCGGAATATCCAGATACAACACGATCGATCCCGTCCCATTGATCAAATGGTTTAACCATACACCAAAAACATCCACCTGCAAACGTCGCTCTTTCTAAATTCTTCATTGCATATATTTCCCTTCAAAACATAGTTAATCATTTTATTTAAACATACTTGACGGAATTCTTCCATAACTATTGTATTTTACTAAGATTTTGAAAAATCAGCATGATTGGATGACATTTTCTGCTTTTTACTTTAAGATTAGGTAATAAAAATATATTTAGATTTACGAATGATCTGGGGGAATATAAATGGAGAAAGTGATCTCATATTTAAAACCATATCGTTGGGCAATGACCATAGCTTGGATGCTAATGCTTGTGGAACTAGCGGTAGAATTATGGCATCCCATGTTTATGGCAAATATAATTGATGAAGGTATTTTAAAGCAAGATTTAAATGCTGTAATGAAGTGGGGGGGAATCATGGTTGGAATGTCCCTACTTGGGTTTATTGCTGGCATAACGAACTCTTATTTTTCTGCCCATGCCAGTCAGGGCTTTGGCTTTGATGTTCGTTCTGCCGTATTTAAAAAAGTGCAATCATTTTCATTTAATAATTTAGCTCAGTTTCAAACCTCTTCGCTTATCACCCGCCTAACCAATGATATTACTCAAATTCAGAATACATTGTTCATGAGTTTGCGAGTTGCATTGCGCACGCCGTTATTGATCATTGGTGGGGTAACGATGGCTTTTCTTGTTAATGTAAAGTTGGCCCTTATTTTAGTCCTGCCAATTCCGATTTTACTGCTTGTCCTAATTTGGATGATGAAAAAAACAGGTCAGTTATTCCGATTCGTACAAGATAAGTTGGATAAGGTCAATAATGTGATGCAAGAGAATTTAACGTCGATCCGTCTGATTAAGGCATTTATTAGAAAGAATTTTGAAGAAAATCGTTTTGGTAAAGCTAACAAAGATTTAAGAGAACAAACAGTGAAATCGCTTAGATTAGTGGAGTTACTAGGACCGCTTTTATTATTTTTTATGAATCTAGCAATATTATTTATCCTATGGTTTGCAGCAGCAGATGTCCATCAAGCAAGAGTTAATGTAGGGGAAGTTGTTGCAATCGTCAACTATGGTTTTCGAATTACTATGGCTTTATCCATGCTATCTTGGATTATTATGGCATTCTCTCGCGGGACTGCTTCTTCTCAACGAATTACGGAAGTTCTAAGAACACCTATTGATTTGGAAGATGATGTATCGGCACTTTCAGATAAAAGGATACAAACGGGAAGAGTAGAATTTCAGGATGTTAATTTTAAATATCCTGGAACTGACCATTATGTACTGCAAAATATATCCTTCACAGCAAACGCAGGGGAAACGATTGCTGTTATGGGAGCAACAGGGGCAGGGAAATCAACACTCTTTCAGCTAATACCAAGACTTTATGATGTAAATGAGGGCATTATAATGATTGATGGTCAAGATATTCGGAATATGACCTTACAATCACTTAGGAAACAAATCGGTTTTGTGCCACAGGAATCTATTTTATTTACTGGTTCAGTTGAAAGCAATATTGCCTGGGGGAAAGAGGGGGCATCTGCCGAAGAAATTTTAGAGAGTACTAAGGATGCACAGATATACAAAACAATTCAGGAATTACCTAAAGGGTTTCAAACAAAAGTAGGACAGAAAGGGGTTAATTTATCCGGGGGACAAAAACAAAGACTTTCAATAGCTAGAGCCCTCGTTCGCACGCCAAAGCTATTATTCTTAGATGATAGTACAAGTGCTCTTGATATGAAGACGGAAGCAAAGCTATTAGATGCCTTAGAAAAGTATGACTCTACTATTTTTATTATTACGCAAAAAATTACAACTGCTATGAAAACTGACCAAATTCTTTTATTGGAAGAGGGAAATTTAGTAGCATGCGGGAATCACGAAACTTTATTAAGGACTTCCCCCCTTTATCAAAAGATCTATCAGTCTCAATTTACTAAGGGAGGGTTAGCAGATGTCTAATAAGAAGATAGGGCAACCAATGAAGGTGGAAAAAGTAAGAAATTGGAAAAGAACTTTATTACGCATTTGGCGATATCTCGATGTTTATCGAGGCCAATTAATCCTCGTACTGTTCACAGTTTTAGCGAGTTCTTCGCTTGGCTTGTTAGGACCATTTTTAATTGGTAAAACTATCGATAAGTATATTGCTGAAAACAATGGACATACATTAATTTTTATTCTTGTTATGATTGCTTTTGTCTATTTTTTCTTTTCGCTTACAAGCTTTATGCAAAGTTATTGGATGATTGGTATAGGTCAGAAAACAGTCTTTACAATGCGAAAACAGCTTTTTAACCGACTTCACAAATTACCAATTAAGTTTTTTGATAAACGTCAACATGGAGAATTAATGAGTCGTTTGACAAATGATATTGACAATGTCAGCCAAACGTTAAATACCTCCGTTATTCAGCTTTCTTCTAGTATCATTACGCTTGTGGGCACTATTACGGTCATGTTAATATTAAGTCCATTACTAACTTTAATCACAATGTTTGTCGTTCCAATCATGTATTTTGGAATGAAATGGATCACAAATCGTACAGGCAGGTTGTTTAAAGAACAACAAAAGCATCTTGGCGATTTAAATGGATTTATTCAAGAAACGATTGCTGGGCAAACAATCGTGAAAACTTTTTCTCAAGAGGAAAAGATAATCAGTGAATTTATGGAGAAAAATGAAAAGTTAAGAAACGCAGGTTATTGGGCCCAAGTATACTCTGGCTTTATTCCCAAGCTAATGAACATGTTGAATAATTTAAATTTTGCAGTGATTGCAGGTGCAGGCGGAATTTTGGCTTTAAAAGGCTATGTAAGCATCGGAACAATCGTTGTCTTTACAGAATATTCACGTCAGTTCACTCGTCCTTTAAACGAACTAGCCAATCAATTTAATACATTACTTTCAGCTGTTGCTGGAGCAGAAAGAGTGTTTGAAATACTGGACGAAGAAGAAGAAAAAGATCAGAAATCAAGCCGAAAAATTGACCATATTAATGGAGCAATCGAGTTTAAGAATGTGTCTTTCTCATATGATCAAGAAGAGCAAAATCAAACAATTTACCAAATAAACTTCCAAGTTAAACCAGGTGAGACAGTTGCTCTTGTTGGCCCCACGGGAGCAGGAAAGACGACGATTATTAACCTTCTTGCCCGTTTCTATGAAGCAAGTAGTGGGACGATATTGGTTGATGGTATGGATATCCACACCATTCAAAGAAATAATCTACGAAGTCATATGGGATTTGTTTTACAGGATGCCTATCTATTTCAAGGGACAATTCGGGAAAATATTCGCTATGGAAAACTTGATTCATCTGATAAGGAAGTGGAAGAGGCAGCAAAAATGGCAAATGCCCATTCTTTCATAACAAAACTACCAAATCAATATGATACCATTCTCAAACAGGATGGTAGTGGGATTAGTCAAGGGCAAAGACAACTCTTATCAATTGCAAGGGCGATGCTTTCTAATCCTTCTTTACTTATTTTAGATGAGGCTACAAGCAATATTGATACGATTACGGAAATGAAGATTCAAGAAGCGCTATCGCGATTGATGGAGGGAAGAACAAGTGTTGTAATTGCGCATAGATTGAATACAATCCAAAATGCTGATCAAATTTTGGTATTAAACCAGGGGCAAATAATCGAAAAGGGAACACACACAACTTTACTGCAACAACATGGTTTCTATTACGACTTATTCCATAGCCAGCTCCGTGAAGAAGTAGGTTCTTAAAAATGGATTATCTGGATTGCTTTTCAGAGATTGATATTAATAAAGAAAAAATGATTGACTTTCTTTTCAATAAAAATGCAGGGGATACTCCCCCTGCGATTTTTTAAGCGGCGTTATTGTATTTTTTATCAAAGTTTTCATCGCTTGTTGCGATATAAATGATCCCTTCAATAAAACCAATAATTCCTGGAATAGTGGTCCAACAAAATAGAAGGTAAACAACCCCTAGTCCAATTTGTCCAAGGAGAATTTATGAACACCGAAACCACCTAGGAAGATACCAAGTAATCCTGCTACAACTTTGTTCTTCATTAAAAATAAACCCCCAGCATAATAGAAAAATAAGAACAATATTATTATATATATTTTTAAAATAAAAGCAATATTTTGGCCATACCTAGAGTAGTAACGAAAGGAGTCTATAGAAAAATGGAACAGGTACATTCACTTACAAATGAGATAATTCCTATTTTAAGAGTTTTTGATAGACAGAAATTAAAAGAATTTTATTTAGATTTTTTAGATTTTAATCTTGATTGGAAGCATCAATTCGACGAAAATTCCCCCATGTACATGCAAGTTTCTCAACAAGGTTGTATCCTTCATTTGTCAGAACATCATGGGGATGCTTCACCTGGAACTACTTTAAGAATAAGGGTACACCAGATCAAGGAATTCCAGCAACAGCTTTTAGCAAAGAATTATACTTATGCTCGCCCAGGGCTAGAGAGATCACCTTGGGGTACAATGGAATTCACTGTCCATGATCCATTTGGAAATAAACTCATTTTTTATGAAGGAAACTAATCTTTGGAGCTAGATCCCATGTTATCCGTGCAGGAGTTTGAAGGGAAGGGATGGAAATGCCACCATATCTCTGCCTACTTTTAGTGTCTTCGGTATGGAGGCCGCAAATCACAAAGCGACATCGTTTTGTCGTCAAAAAATAGGTTCTTAAATCCGCAGCCAATGAAAAAGTTCGTCGGGCTTTTTAGTCACAGTAGGAAGGAATATAGATAAGGAATAATCGGAAAATAGTTGGAATGAATACAGTTTTTCTTTCGGTGGATTTAATGTAAATACCCTAATCATGTCAAAATTTAACGCTTATGTGGAATGGCATTTAAAAAGAATAAATATCGCGTTGTTATAAGGTGTGAAACTCAAATTAAGCGTTATATAGATTGGCGCTCATTTTATAAAGGGAACTTGAAATTTATCGAGTGGTAGGTGTCAAGAATATTTAAGCAGACAAACTTCTAATGTACAAACGGGAGTAATAAGAATAGGGGCTGCACCTGAGATAAATATTAGTAAACAAACAACCAATAGAGGTAGTGGTAATATTAGAGTCCATTATAAAAATAGTTACAACGGTAACATCTATGCGGTTAGCCAAGGGCTTGGACATATCGTTGTATATAAGAAGTGGACTGACGAGTTAGGTGGAATCGAAAAGCGCGAAACGATTCTTCATGAGGTAGGCATGAAGCGGGATTAAGTCATACTCAAAAAGCAAATAACTCAATTTCTGTAATGCGTGCAACAGGCTTTAACAAAAAGGACTATCTATTACAAGATGATTATAATGGATTAAAGGCAAAATATAAATAGAGGTGAAAGGAATTGAAAAGGTTTTCATTAATTGCATTGTCTTCGATTATCTGTCTGCTATTATTAGTCGCTTGTTCAAAAGTCCAAATTATTTCTGGGAAAGCAGAAGGTTTTGATTCGTTTGTTGATCTTGATGCAGCTACGGAGATTATCGTTCTTGGGACAAAGAAAAGTGAGGAGAAGCCAAATATTTCTCGGACAGAGGATGGAGATATTACAACTGCAAATTTCAAAATCGATAAAGTGATGAAAAATGAGCAGGCTAATGCGAAAATAAAAGAAGAAAATACGATTCCGATTATGGAACATTCCTTTTCTGATGGAACAAAGCAAATTAGTTATAATGGGTATAAAAATATGAATGAAGGTGAGCAATATCTACTCTTCTTGTCACCGGAACAAGACGGCTTATACGCGATTCGAGGTGTTACCCAGGGAAAAGTCCCCGTAAAGGAAGGGGAAGTTCAAGTCTATCAAGAGAATGATACGGATGATTCAGAGAAATTTCTAAGTAAGATATTCATAGAGGCACGGGCGAAATACATCCAAGGAAATTAAAAGGGATTTCTTTCACGTGTAGACAAAGCGGATTTCACTTTGTCTACATTTTTTTACTTATGGGAAATCTACGGGTGTTTGAGAATATGGTTTAACGATATTCAAGGTTACATAAATAACTTTTCAATAAAAAGTATAAATATGCTCGGCCTAGATTAATCTACTCCCCGGGAATGATTGAAATTACAATCTGGAAATAAAGTCATATTCATGAAAATTAATCTATGCTATTTCTTCATAAGACTTGCCGAAATAGCTTGTGAACCCCTATAATAGTGCATATTAGAGTTTTATAGTGGTAGTGTCAAAAATTCTATGAAAACAAAAGCCTAAACGTAGCTCTACGGTCTAAATGTGGTGGTAAGCTACCGCAATCGCTCTTGACAAACACG
>NZ_JAGGKH010000018.1 GCF_017873565.1 Lederbergia galactosidilytica | reverse complement strand
AAACTATAGTAATAGCCGTTCACTCTTTGAAAAAACATAAGAATAACAGCTATTTGTCATGCGTACCGAAAAAGGTACGTTTATTTTTATATTTCGGGCTTACGTTTTACACGCAAAAATGCTTGGATAAGTTATGTATATCCAAGCATTTTTCTTTGTTTTCAATTATATTGTCTTGTTCAATAAAGCATACCATTAGCTAAAGAAGCGAATGTTCTTTTGAAACAATCGCCCCCTTTTTGTTAATCTTTCATAATAAAATATGGTCCACATTCACTTTCATGCGTTGATTATTGCAGATGAATTGAGCCACTTGTGCATAGTTTTGAGCCACCGATTGCGGAGGAAAGAGCCACCAATTGCGGACCGGAGAGCCATTATAATAGAATCAAAAGTTCAACTGAACTACCACATCCAAGTTGATCGAATGTATTATTCCGTTCCATATGATTATGTCCGAGAAGATGTCGATATACGACTAACCGCGGATTTAATTGAAGTTTACTTCAAAGAAGTCCGTATTGCATCCCATAAACGATTAAAGGGTGAAATTGGCGAGTTTTTTACGAACCCGGACCATATGCCTGATAATCACCGATTATATTTAGAACATAATCCCGAAAATAATCGGAAGTGGGCAGAAACAATTGGACCATCTATAGCACAATTTGTTTCTTATATCCTGGAAATGAATGTAGAGAAAAAAGCATTAAATATCCTTAGCACATTGAGGAATATAGCTACAAAATACACAAATGAAGAAATAGAAAAAGCAACAGAAACTTTACTTGAAATATCAACAAAGCCAACAGTTTCTGTGTTAAAAAGCGTACTGGAGAGAAATAAGAAGAAAAAGCAAAATAAGAAAACTGATATTAGTAGTAATCATACCACATCTGATGACTATGGATTTGTCCGTGGGGCTAAATACTTGGTTCAGGGTGAATAAATGATTTGGTCTACCTAATTCCATCATATTATGTTCTTTAAGCCCATAAAGTATCTCATTTTATTAAACGTTTTTATTGAAAATGGGAACAATAAAAGTACATGAACAGATGGTGGCAAAAGAATTTACATGATATTATTTAGGGGAAAGAAGGTGCAAGATGAATAAAGGAAAGTTAAAAGTTACATGTACAGCTCTGCATGAAAGTGGAAAGGGAATTGTAAATATAAAAGGGAAAGATTACCTTGTATCCAATCTACTTGAAGGTGAAACTGCAACCGTTGAGATAATAAAAACGAAACATAAAACTTTTGTTAATGTAGTCAAAATTGAAAAAGAATCTAAGCATCGGGTAAAACCAGAATGTTTATATTATAGCGAATGTGGTGGATGCCAGCTCCAACATATGTCTCACGAAGCACAGGACAATTTTAAACAAAGATTAGTTGAGAATCTTTTAAAATCATATGGCAAAGTAAATGATATTTTACCGATGAAAGAACCTTACTACTATAGAAATAAAGTGCACTCAACATTTGCCTATAATAAAAAGAGAAAAATTATATCCGGAATCTATCAGGAAGACAGTCATCATGTCATTGATATAGACGAATGTATGATACATGATCGTAAGGCAGATGAAATTATAGACACCATCAAAGAATTTATGAAGTCCTTTAAAATGCAACCATTTGATGAAGACACAGGTAGAGGGTTTCTAAGGCATATACTGATAAAAAGAGGATTTGCAACGAATCAAGTAATGGTTGTTTTAGTGACATCCACAAAAGTCTTCCCAGGTAAAAATAATTTTATCAAAGCATTGGTTAAAGCTCATCCAGAAATATCTACTATTATTATGAATATTAATAAGCGGAGAACGTCAGTAGTACTGGGAAATGAGGAGACTGTTTTATATGGAAAGGGTTATATTGAAGATATATTATGTGGTGTAAAATTCCAAATTTCAGCTAAGTCTTTTTATCAGGTCAATCCCATTCAAACTGAAATTTTATATAACAAGGGAATTGAGATGGCAAAACTAAAAGGCAATGAAACAGTCATAGATGCATATTGTGGGATAGGTACGATATCATTAATAGTTAGTGACAAAGTGAAGAAAGTTATAGGTGTTGAACTAAATAAAGATGCAGTAAAAGATGCAATAAAAAATGCCAAAAACAATCATATTAAAAATACCTATTTCTACAACGATGATGCTGGGGATTTTATGGTGAAACTAGCAAATGAAAATAAAAAAATGGACCTAGTTATCATGGACCCACCAAGATCAGGAAGTGACGAAAAGTTTTTATCTTCCCTGATCAAACTATCGCCAAAGAAAGTGATTTATGTCTCTTGCAACCCAGTCACTTTGAAAAGAGATCTAAAATATTTAACTAAAAATGGATATAAAGTAAAAGAAATTCAACCAGTAGACATGTTTCCGCAAACGTCGCATGTAGAGTGTGTGGTTCTGCTACAAAGAGGAACTGTCTAACTAATATAAACAACGCTGAACCAAAATAAACATTCGGTTTTCAGACCCCGATTTCGTAAAGAGCAATATCAGAAAGGAACTTGAAGCTTAGAGTAAGGTATGATGTGATAGAACATTCTGAAACCTTTTAGAGACTTAAATCGTAGTGATTTGAAGAGAGGGAGGGAATACTTTGAAAAAATACTTATTGTTTGTCGGGAGTTTTAGTATAGCTTTTTTAGCGCTCCAAATATTATCAGGTATGTTGCTAACAATGTTTTATACACCTAGTGGATCATGGGAAAAGGTTTCATCAATATCGTCTTATGTTGAGTTTGGTAGTACAAGTTCTATTTCTCCTCTTGTAATATCCTTAATAGCTCTGGGCATAGCATTTGGTACTACTAAGCTAATCAACAAAAAGTCTGTATAATACTTGAAGAAGAGGCTAGAACACATAATGAAAATATTAAGCTATAAAGACGAACAATACCTTAATTTAGTGAAGTATATTTTCGCTGCGCATTATGATACGAGGGAATTCGTCCTTCCCTCCCCAGCCTCTAAGTGTCTAACAAAAAAACATCTCTAATTCCGAATACTGATGTATAGATTTTCTCCAATCCAAACACCAGCCATTTTCCTGGCAAATGAGAAGAAACTAGCACAACTTATTCAAGTAAATGTAGAGGTTGTGTCACATATTAGTAAAATCTTTAGACAGGTTATGGTTATCACATGTGGCCTAATCTTGAAAAAATATTGTTTGTATTGCCCTTTTCCTAGACCTTCCATTATTATCAGATATATTATGAACAAAAGAATTTAGAACAAGTTGCAAGAGTTAAAAATAGAACGGGTTGTCCTCAAACATTCATTTCACTAATTGAGGACAACCCTTTTTTATAAACTAATCTCTGGACAACTCAGATTCTTTCACCCAATTTTGAGACCAGTTCTCGATTGTTCTCAAAATTGGTTCCATCGAATGTCCTTTTTCAGTTAAGGAGTATTCGATCACGACCGGTGTTTCGGGTATAACTTCACGCTTTACTATATCTTGATGTTCTAAATCTTTTAAACGGTCCGATAATACTTTCCCACTTATACCAATAGACGATTGAATTTCACTAAAACGCTGTGTACCGAGTAGTAATTGATAAATAACTAATGCTGTCCATCTCTGACTTAGTAGAGAGATGGCTTTTTCAAACTTTGGACAAATTGTTGGTTCTGTCATGTGCATTCACCTTTCTTATTTACAGTATACCATAAAAAGTTAATTTGTTATACAAAGGTAAATTAATAACTTGACAATATATAATATCTACTATAAATTTAGTTACATAAAGTAACCGGGTGAAAAAAGGAGAGTAAAAATGTATAAACAAGAAATCGGGAAAGTTATTTTAAGGGTGGTATTTGGTCTAACATTTTTCATTCATGGTTTATCTAAGTTCCAAGATGGAATTTCAAATACAGTAGGATATTTTGACAGTCTTGGAATTCCAGGTTTTCTAGCCTATGTAGTCGCTACAATAGAGCTAATTGGGGGGATTGCTTTAATTTTTGGGATTGGAACCAGAATCATTAGTTTGCTATTTGCACTTATTATGATAGGAGCTATTTTTACTGCAAAATTATCACTCGGTTTCCTTGGCAATGGCCAAATGGCTGGATATGAACTTGATTTGCTATTATTAGCAATATCCTTTTTCTTTATATTCGCTGATAAATCGGTATTATCTTTAGATCAAAAGTTATTTAATTCAACGAATAATTAGGAGGAATATAATATGAGCTTTCACAGAAAACCAAAGACATTTGTTGGTCATGTCAATATAAAGGTGGAAAATTTAGAAAGGTCTTTACAGTATTATCAAGAAATAATCGGATTCACTATTTTAGAACGGACATCATCGACAGCCAAACTTACAACAGATGGGAAAACAAGCATTCTATCGTTGGAGCAACCTGAAAATGTTATTCCAAAACAAGGAAGAACAACTGGCTTATATCATTTTGCACTTCTTTTGCCTGAAAAAAGAGATTTGGCCAATATTGTTGTCCATTTCATAGAAAATGGTATTCGATTTGGATCATCTGATCATCTCGTCAGTGAGGCATTATATTTACATGATCCTGATGGAAATGAGATTGAAATTTATATCGATCGTGATCCTTCTGAATGGCAATGGGACAGGGAAGAAGTGGCCATGACAGTAGATCCGTTAAATTTTGAAAGGTTATTAAAGAATGTTGTAACAGAAAAAACATGGAAAGGATTGCCTGCAGCTACATTAATGGGACATATCCATCTGCATGTTTCCGAACTGAGGGAAACAGAAGAGTTTTATGTGAATGGCCTTGGATTTGATGTCGTTAATCGTTATGGGGGACAAGCTTTGTTCCTATCAACAGGAAAATACCACCATCATATTGGGGTGAACACATGGAATGGTGTAGGAGCGCCAAAGCCATCAGAGAATAGTGTTGGAATGGAATCATTCACGCTTATTTTACCGAGTGAAGAAGCAGTCAAAGAAACGATTAACAATTTGCATAAAATCGGAGTTTCGGTAAAAGAAGAAGATGGCAGATTACTCACTTATGATCCGTCTGGAAACCGTATAGAATTAACTGTTTAAGAGAGGGCGATAGAAGTAGAAATATTTACACTCGCTGATATAGACTAGACCCCATTCCTAGAAAAACGATCGTCACTAAGTACAGAAAGAATTTACCAATACTAAATAAGCAATGAGGGATTCCGGAAAACTCAATAATATCTAATCCTTTTTATGGCTCATCGTATATCGCATAACAGAAGTGATCTGACAAGGTAGACTACTAAACGAGCTCTTATTTATAGAAGAGAGCTCGTTTAGTAAACAATCGCAACCAAGTGGAATAGGGTTTCTCAAGAAATGATTGAAAATCAAATATGATTAGGGAAAATGACATGGATGCAAGAAGATGATGGACACGGGTGAATTTTACATATGTGATCAAGTTGATAAAGATATAATATTGAAAAGGCGTAAATCAAATTTTGTATTAAGTATGTCCATAACCTTTCAAAAATCCATATTGTTCCTACTGAGAAGGTCCTAAAATAACACTTAATATGTTATAAATCCTTATTTTTGTACTTCAGAGAACCAATAAAAACGGTGGTCATAACTAATAAAGCAGACATTACAGAAGCAGTTAAACATCTTTTAACTGTTTTTTCGGAAGACAATTAGCCAAGATAAAATAAATTCTATTCGGACCAAAGGTATAATCATTAAAATTCTCTCCTTTTCGCTTTTTAGATTCCGCAACTCAAAAAAATAATTCAAAGTAAAGATACTTTTCACTCCCTTTTCCCCGTCTTTTAAATTAATCTTATTAATTTCAGCATATTGTTCTGTAGATTATTTGGTCAGTTAAGTTTATTGTTAAAATGCTAAGTAACCACTTTTTAATTGAGAGAAACTACTAATTTATCTCCCAGACCTTTCTGCTTTTCGAGTCTTAATCCAATAATAAGTAAGTTTTTATCAATCATGTCAATTCATTGATCTAACTGGCTTTATCAAGTAAAATGTCTGATGATTACTTGAGTCCTATTCAGTGCCTTTTCTTATGTTTCATTCTCCTTTCTGTTATATGTGAGCACTTATTTAAAAACGAAAAAGGTATGAAAGAAACAATAATCTGAGCGGAATCGCGGTTGCTAAAATGAGAAGGGATGATTAGATGTCAAAAATAAGAGATGAAATTATTTTAAAAGGGCTTACAGAAAATAATTTAAAAAATATCGATTTAAATATACCAAAAGAAAAAATTATCGTATTTACTGGTCTTTCAGGCTCAGGAAAGAGCTCAGTTGTTTTTGATACATTAGCAACAGAAAGTAGAAGACAGATGACTTTGAATTATCCTCTCTATGTTAGAAACCAAATGCCTAGATATGAAAGGCCTCACGCTGATCTTATGCAAAACTTAAGCCCAGTTGTCGTTGTGGAACAACGAGCGATAGGAGGTAATTCTCGTTCAACAGTTGGCACCTATATGGATATCGATCCATTAATTAGACTATTGTTTTCACGGATAGGAAAGCCATCAATAGGTTCTGCCACCGACTTTTCGAGCCAAAGCTCCTTTGGCAGCTGTCCGGAATGCAATGGGTTTGGCAAGGTAGTTGTGCCAGACCTAAAAAAGTTGATTGATTTCGATAAGTCACTTCGCGATTATGCGGTGAAATTTAAGCCATTATCGCCTTCAGGCTGGCAAGGCAGATGGATGATGACTGGCGGATTATTTGATCCAGATCTACCTATAAAAGACTATCCTAAGGAAAAGCTCCGCTTACTGCTATATGGTCCTCCAGAAGGTGAGAAAGTATATGCGCCATTTCACACGAAAAATGGACCGCAAGCTCATGAGTGGGATGGGTTATTGCCGAGATTTACGCGTCTCTATATCAACAGAGATATCTCGAAACTAAAAGAGGTATCAGAGGATGATGTGTTAGCTGTATCGACACAATCATTATGCCCGGCTTGTCATGGTTCAGGTCTAAACCCGAAAGTATTGGCATGTAGAATTAATGGCTTAAATATCGCGGAATATGATCTGTTAGAACTTATAGATATATTAAAAGAATTATCAAAGATAACAGATCCGCTAGGGGAATCTATCGCACAACAGGCAATCCCACCAATTAACCATCTCATTAAAATGGGGTTAGGATATCTAAGTCTCTCAAGAAAAATGGGGACTTTGTCTGGTGGTGAGGCGCAAAGAGTAAAAATTGCTCGTCATTTAGGAAGTAGTCTAAACAATATCACATACATATTTGATGAACCGAGTGCAGGACTCCATCCAGAAGAAGTAGATATGTTAATTCAGATGCTAAAAAATCTAAAAGAACAACATAATACCGTTATTGTTATTGAACACGATTTATCCATAATGAAAGTAGCGGAAGAAATCATAGAGATGGGACCAGGAGCAGGGGTAAATGGGGGAGAAGTTGTCTATCAAGGAAAATTAGCAGGATTACAAAACACTCCAACTGCATCCATCCTAAACGACAACCTAAAAATAAATCAAAATCCAAGAGATATCCAAAGTTATTTTACAATAAAAAATGCTAGTAATAATAATTTAAAAAATATAAACCTAAAAATTCCTCGAAATGTCTTAGTCTCTATATGTGGAGTATCTGGTTCAGGGAAAAGCTCCTTAATATTGGATGCATTAGCAGAAAATTATCCCGAATCGATTATGGTAGGACAAAATGGCATCGGGGTCTCTAATCGTTCGACACTAGCTACATATATGGGCATCATGGATGATATACGTTCGATATTTTCGAAAAGCACGGGACAGCCAGCAGGCTTATTTAGTTTTAACTCTATAGGAGCATGTCCGATCTGCAATGGAAAAGGGGTGACAAAGCCTGATGTAGCTTTTGCGGATCCAGTGACGATTCGCTGTGAAGCATGTGGGGGCACAAGATTTTCAGACAAAGCACGATCCTATCGATATCAAGATAAAAATATAGTAGAGATATTAGCTTTAACAATAGACGAGGCGCTAAATTATTTTAAACTGCCCAAGGTATTAAAAAGAGTACTTATGCTAAAGGAGGTAGGGTTAGGGTATCTAACCTTAGGACAGACGACTAGTTCGCTCAGTGGAGGAGAAATTCAACGTCTAAAACTTGCAAGTCATTTGCAAAAGGAAGGACAAATCTACTTATTAGATGAGCCGTCGCTAGGGTTGCATGCAAAAGATAATGGCAAACTCTTAGACGTCTTTCAAACTTTAGTTAATAGGGGAAATGCTGTCATAATCATTGAACATAATTTGGACTTTATAGCTGCAAGTGACTGGATTATAGAACTGGGACCTGGGGGAGGAGAACAAGGCGGACATATTATCTTTGAAGGAACACCAGAAAAGATGTTAAATGCAGAAACATTGACAGCGAAATGGTTAAAGGCTGGAGTTAGAGGACATTCATAATTGATGGAATGCGAACGTTATAAATAATAGCGAACAAATCCATCACAAGACCATATATTTTAATTTGAATTTTAGCGTTTTCTGATGATGGATGTATGGACAAGGCATTGTCAGCCATTCTTTTTATTTTCACTGTCACAAATAACTGTGGAATAATATTAAGAGAGGTTGATAAGCCTTTTGGTATTTTTTACACGCTACCTTTATATATGATGAATAATTAATTTGCATCTTCGTTACAAATAGCTCATAAAGAAAGAGACAGGGATAAAAGTATTTTCAACAAAGAAAAAACCGAACTATTTGGGGCGATAACTAGCTTCGGAATATCCTTCGCTACTGTGATGCATTATTCGTCTCTAATAATACTTTTGATTTTACTTATGCCCCTGCCTCCTGATAGCTAGACTAGATATAACATAGAAACATCTGGGTTATCGATCTCAGACCACTTAATTTGATCTTTAATAATTGTAATGCCTAATGGTATGTATTCATTTTCTTCATAATTCAAATGTTCTTCGGGAGTCAACCGAAATTCTTCTAGTTTAGAAACATGGGAACCATCACCTAAAACTTGAACATAGTAGACTTCAGCGTACATCCGAACGGCAGGTCTATCTTTATAAACTTCTTCTTGATCCGCATAGGAATGTGCAATATGTTTTAATGTATTTGGTTCATGCATAAGTAAAGCTCCGATTGGATGTGGAAACTGTTCGATAATTTCGTTCGGAATTACTTCCAAAGCCTGCTTAACATTTAAATCACCATTTTTATATTCCTGAAGGTATTGAAACAGTGATAGATGAGTTGCTGCTAAAGCAAACATAAGCGCAGTGTAATTTTGCTTTTCAAGATAAAATATTTTGGAAATGGATCTTAACAAACCTGCTGTAATTCCATCCTGCTCCATTTTTGCCCCATAATATTTGTGTGCTAATTCAAAGTCTTTCTTTCTCTTCGCTTCTATGGCTAAAGACATATAATCCATTTTTTAATCGACCCCTTATATGTGTACTCGTTCTTATATAATGTAGAACCATTCTCTAACCCTATCATAAAGTATATCATTGTTCCGTTCATCTAACATATTTTTGCGAGTTTACTACTTATCAAGATTTCGGGGAATATTTCTAACTTCGGATTGCTTATATTCCGTCTTTGGTTGTCCTTCTGCTCAACTGTAATCCTATTAATCAAAATCCATTGCACTTTTTATTCCATCATATTAAACTGAATTATGTTCAAATTTGTTATAGGTTTGATTAAGGATGCTTAAGCATGATATAAGTTTAAGGGAAGTAGAAGATTTAATATTTTTAATGTGGAAATAGGGTAGACCTTAGTGTCCAGCAATGAGAGGAATTGAGTTAATTATGATAGATAATTTCTGGCAGGATTTACCGAAGCCATTTTTTGTACTAGCACCAATGGAAGATGTGACAGATGTTGTTTTTCGTCATGTCATTAGTGAAGCAGGTAGACCTGATGTATTTTTTACTGAGTTTACGAACACGGAGAGTTATTGTCATCCTGAGGGAATTTATAGTGTACGCGGTCGTTTGACTTTTACTGAAGACGAACAACCAATGGTCGCTCATATTTGGGGGGACAAGCCTGAATACTTTCGAGAAATGAGTATTGGGATGGCAAAACAAGGCTTTCGAGGTGTTGATATCAATATGGGATGTCCCGCACCGAATGTTGCTCCGAATGGGAAGGGCTGTGGTCTGATCCGACGTCCGGAAGTGGCTGCAGAGTTAATCCAAGCAGCTAAAGCAGGTGGATTGCCTGTAAGTGTCAAAACAAGGCTTGGTTATACGGAAGTAGATGAATGGCACGACTGGCTGACACATGTGTTGAAACAAGATATTGCGAATCTGTCCATTCATTTGCGCACAAAAAGGGAAATGAGCAAAGTGGATGCCCATTGGGAATTGATTCCAGAAATTAAGAAACTTCGTGATCAGGTAGCACCAGATACACTTTTGACGATCAATGGGGATATCCCTGATCGACAAAAAGGTTTAGAACTTGCTCAACAATATGGTATTGACGGGGTTATGATTGGACGTGGTGTTTTTACAAATCCATTTGCCTTTGAAAAAGAGCCAAAAGAGCATAGCAGTATCGAATTGCTTGATCTTATGAGACTGCATCTTGATCTCTTTGATAAATATTCTAAGGTAGAACCACGTCCATTCAGACCGCTTCGCCGCTTTTTTAAGATCTATGTCCGTGGATTTCGTGGAGCGAGTGAGTTAAGAAATGAATTAATGAGCACAGAATCAACGGATGAAGTGCGAGCAATGCTTGATCATTTTGAACAAAGTAATGCGATGAGATAGTGCATATATGTCAAAAGAGGAATTTTAAATAAGTTGCCTGTAACGATCTCGAATTTGTCAGTGTCTTTTTCGACAATATTCCATTCGTCACAGGCGCTTTTTCATCAAAGCTTATCTTCGGAAATACGTATGTTCTTGAGAAATATTTGAAAATCGAATTTTATTAGGAGTGTACAAAAGCAAATTCAATCGTTTTTTTTGATGTAACAAATATTGTGAAAAGAGGACAAGGGGAAGCACATGTCAACAACGAAAACATATATCAAAGAATGGCAGCTGGCTCTGCAACAAGAGGTTAACCACTTAAAAAAGTTTGGTGGAAGCCGCTATTCTGTAACAAATGGAAAATTGTTATCAAACAATGTTCCTTATCGATACTACTTTGATACGGCCATTACACTAAGGATACCAGTTGGTTCCTTAGTAAAATTGCAATGGGGAACAATGAAGAGCAGCGGAAAGATGCTTTCCTCTGAGGGGAGGGGACTTATCCTAGAGGTAGAACAACACTTTGGCGACCTTATCCCAGATGCTGAACTGCTGCATGATCCTTGGGAATTGCTTGAACAATTAATCGAGCGTTTGGATGAAATAAAAAAAAGCAAACAAAAGCGGTTGCGAGTGAAGAGATTGATGAATCCTTCCGTTGAAGCAAAACACCCAAAGGAGAAGATTAAGAGTAATCTTCATGAATTGATTTTGAGGGCTAAATATAATCCTGCCACATTTGTCTGGGGCCCCCCTGGTACCGGGAAGACCTTTACATTGGCGAGAACAGCAGCTAATCAATACTTTAAGAAAAATAAAGTATTGATTTTATCGCATAGTAACCAAGCTGTTGATGTATTAATGAATGAAATGACTCATTTTATAAAAAGAAAAGAGAGATTCAAGGAAGGGGATGTGCTACGCTACGGGGGGAATAAAGGAGATAGTCAATCAGCTTATTCGGAAATTACGACCAATCAACTCATTGAAAATCAAGATCCACTCCTAGCCCAAGACAGAGAGAGGCTCGTTGAAGAAAGGAAGCATTTAAAGCAAGATCTGGCTACTTCTTTTAGTAAACGAGATTCGGATCAATTATTAAAGCTAGAAACAAAGTTTTCTAAGATACTAGAAAAAATACGTAAAAAAGAAGTTGAATTAGTAAAAGATGCATTCATTGTTGGAACAACATTGGCAAAAGCAGCCAGTGATAGCGCAGTTTATGAAACAAATTATGACATTGTCATTCTTGATGAAGCCAGTATGGCTTATGTACCACAGGCTGCATTTGCTGCATCCTTGGGAAAAAGAGTCATTGTTTGTGGGGACTTTATGCAATTGCCTCCGATCGCTTCGAGTTGGAATCCATTAGTGGCAGAATGGTTAAAAGAGGATATATTTCATAAGGCTGGTGTAGTGGATTGGTTAAATAAAGGAAAACTTCATCCACAACTCTTTTTATTAAAAGAACAGCGGAGGATGCACCCAGCTATTTCAGCATTTACCAATCGCTACGTTTATCACTCACTTGTGGAGGATCACGAGAGTGTTGATAAAAGCAGAAATAACATCACTAGCCTCGCTCCATTTAAAGAGCAAGCGGCTGTGCTTGTGGATACAAGTTTTACTGGCATGCATTGTGTGAGTGATAAAACGACTAATTCTAGATTCAATTTCTGGCATCTGTTGCTATCTTTTCAATTGATTCAGGAAGCATATATAGGTGGAGCCACATCAATCGGTTATGTGACACCCTATCGTGCCCAGGCGAATCTAATGGAACTACTTCTCGAAGAGATATATGAGAAAGAACGGATGGAGGCAGATATTATTGCAGCCACTGTACATCGATTCCAAGGAAGTGAACGTGATGTGATGGTCTTTGATACGGTTGATAGTGCCCCGCAAGATCGAGCTGGTATGCTTGTTACTGGTAAAGATAGTAAACGGCTGATCAATGTAGCGATTACGCGAACGAGAGGAAAATTCATTCACGTCGGTGATCGGAATTTTATCGAAAAGCATATTTATAAAGGAAAAACGTTAAGACAACTTGTTGATCATCAAATCTATAATAATCAAACCATTACGACGAAAGAGATTGGTTCATGGATTCGTAACCAACAACCAAAATTAAGATGGATGCATGCGCGGAAAGTGGATGTTGTTCTTCGTGACTTAAGAGCAGCAAAGTCATCGATTATCATCTGTCTGCCTAAGGGAACCCAATTATCGGAGGAATGGAATAATCAGCTAGTAAACAGAGCAAAACGAATAAAATTGACGGTTATTTCTCCGGAAAAATGGAGCAAATGCGACAACTGGCTGGACGAAAGCTTTCCTTTTCCGTTTGTGATGATTGACAAAAAAGTATTGTGGCTCGGACTTCTATTCGAGGGCATTAAAGGTGTGGCACCCCCTTTTGTAGCGGCCAGACTTAATTCAGCTAAAGCATGTGAATATTTATTAAAGCAATTTTAAGTGAATATGATTAAAAATAATTCAGGGTAAGGGAACTGGATGAAATCCAATGATCAAATGGTTAGTGGGTGCACTATGCTTCCAAGATAGATTGGTTGTGTCTCTTGTATATTGTAGTCCCAAAGACTTGCTGTAATGATTTGATTGTTTTCGTAGGTTTTAAAGTAATATTCACATGTGCTTGTGTTCATAAATGCAGTATATTTCGTATAATCATAGCTTCCTCTGTTTGTGAGGATAACTCCTTTAGGTATGGAAACATTATTCATAATGTGAAAGCATGCCAAAATAGATTTGGAACGATTTTCAGGCACTAGGATATGTGTTTTTAGGAACGCTGCCCGAACGAAGCGCTCAGGAGAAGTGAATCCTCCGGGGAGCTGTATTGTTCCCGCCCCTTGCCCAAAAGGAGTTAATAAAACATTCTCCCAATATGTTTCCTTTTGTTGTGAAGTTGAGACATTTAGATAATTTCTTAGATTGGTCATATGCCATTGGAAATCGGGGCTATTTGTCATTACACCGATAGGATTATGAATAATTTCTAGACCGGATTTCGTTTGCTCAATCACTACACTCCCGCCACTTCTATCGGTAGCAATCCAATGTAAGGGGGCCACTGTTTGTGTAACGGGATCGGGTAAACCTACGATTTGTATATTTGCTAATAAAGCTTGTAAATCATCGATGGAGCTACAATGTCCTAAAAGATAATGCAGAAAATCTAGAGAGGCAATCAGCTCTTTATTATTTTTAATTGGTAAATCATAATCGGCATATCCTTCAAAATATAAGGCAGCAGCGGCAAAACCTCGTTCATTCATACCATCAAAGAAACCCAACATATCCTCTGTCTTTTGGCCGATGCCGATAAAGCGATAGCGATTTCTATATTTTTTCGTTGTTATTAGGCTAGACCATTCATAATGTTTTGGAATAACATAGAGCCCAGGCTCAATAGGGTAGGAAAAATCCATAGTCCTGCCAAAGAAGTTCTCCCTTTGCATCGATTGTAATGTAATAGCGGTACACATATCAGGAAACCTCCCATAAATAGAGTTTAATTACAATGTATGTTTGGAATAAAAATAATGAACAGTACGACAATTTCTGCTCAGCTTTTTGAAGTTGAGGAGATATTCATATAAATCAATTTTCATATCAGTTCTAGATAAAATTAAAAATAGTGAAGTGGGCTCTATAGCTGAACCATTTATTATTTGCATTCATTAGTTCTCAGTAAAGAGGTATAATAATCATGATGATCAATTTTCCTGCCATGCAAAAAATGGTTCGAACACCATAATAAGGTATGCTTGTTCGATCATTCGGCATAGGATAAAAGAGATTGGGAGATCAAATGCAATGTAAAGAGGAGAAATAAAATGAACGATGTTAAATTAAGACCTTTAGAGAGGGTGGACCTAGAATTTGTCCATAAATTAAATATAAACGCTAATATTATGTCTTATTGGTTTGAGGAGCCATATGAAGCGTTTGTTGAATTACAGGATTTATATGATAAACATATTCACGATCAAAGTGAAAGAAGATTTATTGTACAAAAAGGCACTGAAATGGTCGGTCTAGTTGAATTAGTGGAGATTGATTACATTCATCGTAGAACCGAATTTCAAATTATTATCGATCCCCTGCATCAAGGGAAGGGGTATGCAAAATCTGCAACCTTTCTAGCAATGGACTATGCATTTTCAATATTAAACATGTACAAATTATATTTAATCGTTGATAAAACGAATGAAAAAGCGATCCATATTTATAAGAAACTCGGCTTTCAATTTGAGGGTGAGTTAATCGACGAGTTTTTTGTTGAAGGTGAATATCATAATGCAATAAGAATGTGTATGTTTCAACATAAATACTTTAAGAAAGATTCCTAATTTGAAATCAGTTAGTTTTATTTTGCTGGTAAGTGAAGATTGCTTTACTAACTAAACAATTTACTCAGCAAAAATAACCCTTCTAATTTTAGTCCTGAATTCGCAAAAAACTTTGTGCGAATTCAGTTTTTTTATGATGCACAGTATTTTAAAGTAATTTTCATTTCTGTATATTGAATGTTTTATACTTACCCTGAAACGCGGTGTACTAAGGCGAGATAATTACTTTACATATACCCCCTAAAGGTATATTATAGGTATAATAAGACTGATAGTGATTCTGGCAATATTCATTATGCTTTTGGTGGATCAGGATCAATATTGTCACTCTAGCGAAAGAATACATATACAGTAAGTCCAATAACCGAGCTGTATTTCATCGAGTCAATAGCGCAATATCCGTGTGGATCAGTGCTAATCTGCAGTGTGGCAACGGTGAGGTTTTTATTCCTTATATTTAATTTAGTTTCAATGATGCAAAATATTATGGAAATCAATAGGGAGATTGGAGCAAGTACCATAAGAGCATAGGATAAAAAATGCTTAGGTTGATTGTTTAATATGAAGCCAGAAAAGGAGTCGAACAAGAGATGAAAAAAGGTTTGCTATTTGTGACAGGATTATGCTTACTCTTCATTTTAGTAGCTTGCAACAATACACCAAAAGAAAATGGGACAGAGGATATAAAGGAAAAGGTTCAGCAATATAGTGTTGGTAGTTTTGAGAATGTCACAGCATCTATTACATCACGTGAACTTATTGTGAATGATAACGGAAGTGAGGAGTATTTTGATCTTCCAAAAGAAGAGTTTTTTGTTTCAATTGCACCGTTTGTTAACCAAACACACCCTTGTGCGATCCACAGTTTAACAGGTTGTCAAGGGGAATTAGTGGAAAAAGAGTTTGAGGTATATATTCAGGATGAAGATGGCAAAGTAATTGTCGATGAAACCATGAACTCCTTCGCAAATGGATTTATTGATTTATGGTTACCACGTGATCAAACATTTCAAGTGGAAATTAAGCGAGATGGAAAAACGGCGGAATCGGAAATTTCCACTTTTGAAGGCGACAACACTTGTATAACAACAATGCAGTTAATATAGTGTAATTACTTGAGCCTTATGGAAATGAGCTTCTGCACTTAAGTAAATGGGAAACAAGTTATGGTGTCGAAACCCTTAACAACCTGTTTTCGCACGTATTAATGAAGGAAAACAGTACAATTCATGAATAAGGATTGCAAAACGATATAAGATCATGTAGTATATGAAGAAATTAAAAATTCAATGAACTATAAAAAAAGCCATGATAAGGACAAAAGCTACTTTTACGGTTTACAGAGAGGGAAGTCATGCTGAAATCTTCCTAATGCAGGAAAGTTGCTTACCACCTTTGAGCTGTATTGGGGAATTAAAGTATCCAATATCGTCCATGCGACGTTATGCACCAGAGCCATAAGTTTTTTAAAGCTTATGGGAAATTGGGTGGAACCACGAAAAACACATTCGTCCCTTTCCTAGGGATGAGTGTGTTTTTTATTTTATATTGAAAAATACAATAACCGCTAAGACAAGGACATGAGTAACTTTTACCGGTTTACAGAGAGGGAAGTCATGCTGAAATCTTCCTAATGCAGGAAAGTTACTTACCACCTTTAAGCTGTATTGGGGAATTGAAGTATCTAATACCGTCTTGCCATGTTACGGCACCAGAGCCATAAGTTTTTTTAGAGCTTATGGGAAATTGGGTGGAACCACGAAAAACACATTCGTCCCTTTCTTCGGGATGAGTGTGTTTTTATTTTAAATTGAAAAAAACAATAACTGCTATGACAAGGATATGGGTAACTTTTACCGGTTTACAGAGAGGGGAGTCATGCTGGGATCTTCCTAACGCAGAAAAGTTGCTTACCACCTTTGAGCTGTATTGGGGAATTGAAGTATCCAATACCGTCCTACCACGTTACGGTGCCAGAGCCATAAGTTTTTTAGAGCTTATGGGAAATTGGGTGGAACCACGAAAAACACATTCGTCCCTTTCTTAGGGATGAGTGTGTTTTTTATTTTTAACAACATAAAGGAGTGTTTGATTATGAGAGGAAAATTAGTAAAGATTCAATTTCCAAATGAGCAAGTAAAGGAATTTCCGATAGGTACTACTGTAGCGACTGTTGCTGGCATTATAAGTTCAAGTTTAAGAAAAAATGCAGTTGCGGGAAAAGTAGATGATCAACTTGTTGACTTAAATTACGAACTAAACAGGAACGCATGTCTTTCTATTCTAACTATAGATTCAGAAGCAGGAATAAAAATTCTACGGCACACATCG
This sequence comes from Lederbergia galactosidilytica, assembly GCF_017873565.1. GTDB lineage: Bacteria > Bacillota > Bacilli > Bacillales > Bacillaceae_C > Lederbergia > Lederbergia galactosidilytica. The sequence goes on along the minus strand of NZ_JAGGKH010000018.1, from coordinate 83,495 downwards.
GCACATGTATTGGCACAAGCTGTTAAGAGATTATTTGGTCATGTGAAGCTAGGAATAGGGCCTGTTATAGAAGATGGATTTTACTATGATATGAAGTTGGAGCAAAGTTTGAATTCAGATAACTTACGAGCTATTGAAAAAGAGATGAATAAAATAATAAATGAAAACTTTGAAATTCAACGTATTGAAGTGCCCTATGATGAGGCGGTGAGATTATTTGTAGAAAATGATGAGCCATATAAAATAGAAATATTAAAAGGTCTTCCTAAGGATGAAAAAATTACTTTATATAAACAAGGTGAATTCGTTGACCTTTGCCGTGGTCCCCATCTACCTTCTACAGGTTTGATCAAGGCATTCCAACTCACAAAAGTTTCAGGTGCTTATTGGCGAGGAGATCATGATCATAATGTTTTACAACGAGTTTATGGAGTAGCCTTTAAAAATAAAAAGGCTCTGGATGAACATTTGCGTTTTCTTGAAGAGGCAGAAAAACGAGATCATCGTAAACTGGGGAAACAATTAGGATTATTCATGTTCTCTGAGGAAGCTCCCGGGATGCCGTTCTATTTAGCAAAAGGGCAAGTAATAAGGAATGAGCTAGAGAATTTTGCCAGAGAAGTACAAAGTAATGCGGACTATGATGAAGTACGTACACCATTTATGATGAATCAAGAGCTATGGGAGAAATCCGGTCATTGGGATCATTATCATGAAAATATGTATTTTACAGAGGTGGATAAAACAAAATTTGCTTTAAAACCAATGAATTGTCCAGGACATATGCTTATTTTAAAAAAAAATCTTTATTCATATCGAGATCTCCCTATCCGGCTGGCAGAGTTCGGCCAAGTTCATCGTCATGAATACAGTGGTGCATTAAAGGGGCTCCTAAGGGTACGGACATTTTGCCAAGATGATGCCCATATTTTTGTTAGGGAAGATCAAATAGAAAGTGAAATTAAGCAAGTATTTAACCTAATTGATGAAGTTTATCGTACATTCGGTTTTGATTATTCGGTTGAACTTTCGACGCGGCCAGATGATTCATTGGGGGATGACACTCTTTGGGAGATATCTGAAGCGGCATTAAGAAATGTGCTTGATCAACTTCATGTTGACTATCAAGTCAACGCAGGGGATGGGGCGTTTTATGGGCCGAAAATTGATTTTCATATAAAAGATGCTTTAAAACGTAGCCATCAATGTGGTACCATTCAGCTTGATTTTCAAATGCCTGAAAAATTTGACCTTACTTATGTAAGTGAAAATAATGAAAAGGCTCGTCCAGTTGTCATCCATCGTGCTATTTTCGGTTCAATTGATCGTTTCTTTGGAATTTTGATTGAACATTTTGCTGGAGCTTTTCCAGTATGGCTGGCACCAGTACAGGTGCAAATCATCCCAGTTTCTCAAGTTCATTTGGATTACTGTTTAAACATTCACCAAGAATTGAAACAAGCAGGTATAAGGGTACAAGTCGATGATCGAAATGAAAAGCTGGGTTACAAAATAAGAGAAGCACAAATACAAAAAATTCCGTACATGGTCATTATAGGTGACAATGAAGTAAATGCAGGAACGGTTAATATAAGAGAATACGGGGAACAACAATCAAAGAATGAAATATTAAAAAACTTTCAAGCGAAGATTGTTCAACAAATAGAAGGTCATAGCCTCAAGGGAGCTGAAAATATCCAAAAAAATCTATAATAGGGCGTGTTAATTTTATTAACAGTCGCTTTCCAAAGTATTGTTGGTCTCTCACTTTCTGTAGAAATCTCTGTATATGCGGTCTGAAGATAATAAACTTTAGCTAATTATATAATTTTTCGCAGCCATATAGCCTTAGATAATAGAATAACCGCAAGTGCTTTAAAAAAGTCACTTCTTGTGATTAATCAATCTTCTACCATTTGCAATAATCTAAGATTGCATATACTAGTTTGTATGATATTCGCCGATTTTGCAGATAAACAAACAACAAGAAATTTCTCATACAAACAATTTTAAAAATAACGTTTTGGTCGGTGGGAAAACGGAAATGGTAGAAATAAGAAGAAAATGAGGAGGGCTAAAATAGTGAGTTTCCTTTACACCAAAGCAATGGAAGTCTTTAAAAAAGATGCGGAGCGCCAATACAGGGAAGAAACTCAATACTCGAAGCCTTTTAAGCGCCAGGAAATACGAAAGAGTAAATAGAAAAATTCTCCAAAATTACGAGGACTGAGGCTTTGCTGGAGAGCTTATCAAAATGTGTAGTGTATGTTCTTGCTAATGTTAAACAACTATTTCAATTATAATGCCAGACTCTATGACAATTTGGGACTCCGACGTCTAAATGCGCAAGCCCTAGACCTTGCGGTTTAACGGGTGGGATTCTTGAATGACTAAACATTCGCAGTCCATTTCTGTTTTGAACAGCCTTCAAGATGAGGGTATCTCATTACCCCTCCTAAGACAGTGCATACGCACCCTGTGATTGACTATTACCATCAATCACAGGTGCGTATCGAATATTCATAGCACCGACTAAATCGCGATGTTTTTCGAATCCACATTTACACGTATATTTGCGGTCTTGTGGCTTATTATCGTCTCGAACTTTGGCCAGTTAAATTTAAAAAAGTTTCTGTATTGATCATCGCAGTTTTATATCGGATGGTTTTGCTTTACTATGCGTCACATCATAACATCATAACATTCTTTATATTGAGGACTTCTAAAAACGCACCATACTTTATTTTTAGGGGATGGTGTTTTTTGTGAACAAATATACGAAAGTCCATTCTTTGTTAACTTTTGTTTGGAAGGATGCGGAATTCACGATATTTTTAACCCATTTAAAAAAATATTATAGAAAATAAACATTTGAGTGTTATAATTACTCAAAAAGGGTGAGGATATCGTGGCGGACGCCTTAAAAGAAGGGTTAATTAAAAAAATTGATTATCTCCCGAGGAAGGAATTGGAACTTTTAAAAGTAGCGTTCGATTTTGCTGAAGAAGCACATGATGGGCAAAAGAGGGCTACAGGAGAACCTTATATCACTCATCCAATAGCAGTATGTGAAATTCTTTTAGCCTATCATGCGGATATCACCACACTAATTTCCGCATTACTTCATGATGTTGTAGAAGATACTTCTGTACCTATACTTGAAATTGACAGAAGGTTCGGTGAACGGGTTGCGGAGATTGTGGAAGGCTTAACGAAAGTTGAAAAAGGAAAGGTTAGAAAGGAAGAGTACAGTGCCATAAATACGGAGAAATTACTTTTCGCTTCTGTAAAAGATATTAGAGTGGCTGCAGTGAAAATCGCGGATCGATTACATAATATGAGAACACTTGCAGTTAAAAGGGTTGAAAAGAAAGTACCATATGCCAATGAAACATTAATTTTTTTCTCTCCGCTGGCAGAAAAATTAGGATTGTATAAACTCCAAGAAGAGTTAGAAGAACTTGGCTTTAGTTATTTAAATCCACCTAAATTTAAAAATATAAAGACACTAATGAATAATTACTCCAATATTTTTACAAAGATATATAATAATTGTGCGATTGAAATAATGAAAGAAGGTGCTCCATTTATTACTGAGCTAAAATGGACTAAAGTGCCTTTATACCAATCTTACTCTTTATTACAGGAAGAACATGACCTTGCTGATTTGTTTTTCATAAACGTTATCACTAAATCGAAAATGGACTGCTATACTGCTTTAGGAGTTATCCATAAATTATATAAACCGTCACTACATCAAATGGTTGATAATATCGCGATTGAGATTTCACCTTTTTTAAAACAAATCAATACTAAAGTGCTAATCAATAATATTGAGGTTCATTTTATTATCAAATCCGAGAAAGACAGGGAAATCTATGATGCCGGAGTATTTGGCTTATTAAGAAATGGTTTGACAATGGAAGAGATTAGAGCATTAAGTGGAGATTTATTAGGAGACTCCATTCATGCTGTAAAATCTATTACAAATACGCCAATTGAATTTGAGGAATTAATCTCTTTTGAATTACTTCAAAGAGAAATGACAGTCTTTACCCCGAAGATGGATGTAATCGCATTACCTGAAGGATCCACAATTATAGATTTTGCTTTTTCATTAAATCCTCAAATAGCAAGGAAAATGTCCAATGCCAAAGTGAATGGAGAGTGGAAGCCAATCCATACCGTCGTTCATGATATGGATATAGTAGAAATATGTACAACGAGTAAAGAAATGGTTTCTTTTGATTGGTTAAACTATGCTCAGACTTCTAAAGCATATAAAGCAATTAGCGAATTATTAAAAATCCAATAAATATTCGAGATTTGATATTTGATGAGGTGTAAGGAACAGTTTGGAAGCGTCTGATTTATAGGAGCTGGCAATTGTTCTATGTTCATAACAAATATCGTACTATTATTCATGAGAAATCTAAGCAGGATAGCTTAGCATAAATCATTCAATGCACAAAACAGTCCCGACTTTCTAAAATCCTTTTTAAACAATAAATTCTGAAGGTTGAGCGATGTCTAAAATTAAAATATGAAAAAAGGATTCAATACATCGTGAAAAAAGCGGCTAGTAAAGGAGTGCAGAGATATTGAATAAAACTATCCTGAATTCACCTAGTATTAGGAAATATTTAGCAAAAGAGAGAAAGTTGTTTATTGCGTTCATTATTATATTTATCGGTTGTGTCAGTTTTGCCACTGTGATCAGTTTGGATCATATTCGTACACTGTCAATACGCTATGAACCAATTGAAGTAACTGCAACTGCTGAATTTCAAGGCAGCCAGATTGTCGGAACGAGAATAAATCGCCATTTTGAGGAAGTACGAATGGTCAAAGTGGATTTACCGGATGGATCACAGGGCCAGGTTCGTAGTAATGATATTAAAATTGGCGAACAAATAACGGTTTTAAAGTCATCTAACAATGGTCAATTATTTGAAGAAAAACCTGCTGGCCCTGGGGTGATAGAATGGATCATCGTTATGGGCTGTATAATAATAGCAATCCTAATGTATTTATTTTTCACGGTTTCATGGGAGAGAATTCGTGCTGTTAAAAAAGCGGCAAAGAGAGAGGCTCCAATGTTTGAGTTAAACATTTTAAAAGAGAAGGATAAATTATTAAATAGCAATGGCCAAACTTATCAGGCAATTGTGCAGGCATCTACATTAGAAAAAGTACCCATTGGTTCACAGTTGGAACTGGTAATAGATGCAAGTGGCGTCATTTCACCGAAGCTTCAAAATCCCGTTCATGCACGTATTGGACAATTTAAAAGTAATGAATACTCGATCATGCTTGCAATTAAAGGAGTTGATGAATGGTATATAGGATATGGTTTAACGCCGGCAGCCAAAGCAAAACAATTGGAATTATCGAATTCTAGTCAATAAATACAGTATAACATCTATTAATGAGGGCAATCAGAATGTACGATCTCTAGAAACCGTTTGACATTTTCGGAGGGCATGTTTTCCGATAATTTTGCCCCTGCAATGATAGGCGCCCATTGCATAATCTCGTCTTTTAATAACCCGCTTTTCTTACAATAAATCTGTAGATACATTTCTGCCAATTTTTCTGAAAACTGAGAGTATAAGAGATATGTATGGCAAACATCGGCGCGTATATCACCAGCACTGGAATCAACCCAATCAATAATTACTACATCATGAATTGCTTGAATTAAGTTAAATAAATGATAATCCCCATGACAGAGTCTTTCCTCATATTTTATACCATTCAATTTTTTGGTTAAGAGAGACTTATGTTTATTATCTAAAAAGCTGGATGCTTGGATTTTTCGGATTAATTGTTCTGACATAGGTTCTAATGAATCAGCGACATGCGCATGGATATTTTGTTGTATCTCTACTGAAATATTTATAAAATATTCAGTACGCTCCATGTTTTTTAATAAAAGATCACCGATTGTTTTACCCTCCACATATTCCATAATGATCGCTTGTTTTCCAGCAATTTCTGTAACATTCAGTATTTTAGGAACTGGAAGTCCGCAGGAATAAACATATTTCTGCTTGTTTGCTTCATATAAAGATTCCGTAGGCGGTAGAAAATCTTTAAAAACTTTAATAATCTTGTTATCACATAGATAGATTTCTGCTGTATTACCTACAGCGATCGGAGCGCCTAAATTCATTTGTTTCCTCCTTAAGTAAATAAGATATATTCCATAAATTTTATATTTTTAGATATCTTCATTGTATCAAAGAAGGCTATAGATGTTACGAGGAAAATTTAAAAAAGTGTTCAATGAAGAAAATAAGCAAGTTCTATTGCTTTTCCAATACTGTTTGCACTTTTATTGAATTGTTTTAGACTTGGCATTTTATATTAAAAGAACATCCTAAAGATTATGTAATGAAGTGGCTTGGAAAGAAAACTCTCCTTTCCAAGTCTTTTTTGGTTGCCAGCTGACGCTTTTAATATAAAAATAATCAGAGCAGTACTGAATATAAAGTAATTCATTGGCAACTATGGGCGCAGCAAAAAAAATAGATTATTACATAGTAACTAGCATACAATGTTTCGTCCAAGAACAAACTATGGTTGTCATTCTATTGATGAAATACTTGCACTTGTCTTACTAGAAACTATAAAATATAAAAATATAGTTACATAAAACGAAAGAAAAAAGTTTGGAAAGAGGAATGAAATGAGTACAAATGAAACGAAAAAAAAGACAGGCATACTAAAAAAAATACTACGTGCAGTAGCGGTGATAGTAGGAGCATTTATTACTGCCTATGGATTGGAATCAATATTAATCCCAAATAATGTTTCGGACGGGGGAGTAACAGGCCTAAGCATTGTAGGGTCACAATTAGTTGGACTGCCCTTAGGACTTCTTATTGCTGTGCTAAATATTCCCTTTATATTTCTAGGTTATAAGCAAATCGGTAAAAGCTTCGCTATTTATTCCGTAATTGGTATTGCTTCACTTGCAGTTAGTACAAGTCTTATGCACCATATACCGACTATTATTCAAGGTGATACATTATTAGTTACTGTAGTTGGCGGAATTATTATTGGTACAGGTATGGGGTTAGCTTTAAGAAATGGTGGTGCCTTAGACGGCATTGATATGTTAGCCGTACTGCTTGCTCGGAAATTACCATTTGGAACTAGTGATCTTATCCTTTTCCTAAACTTATTTGTGTTTATCATCGTATCAACTGTTTTTGGTCTTCAAGGAGCTTTTATGTCAGGGATTGCCTACTTTATTGCTTCAAAGGTGATTCATATTGTTGAAGAAGGTTTAAGTGGTTCAAAAACATTTAAAATTATCACAACTAATCCTGAATTAATGGTCGAAACCATCAGGGATCGATTAGGTCGAACCGCGACATATAATTTAGTTGAGGGTGGTTATTCGAATGAAAAATTCAAAGAAATTACTTGTATTATTAACCGTCTAGAAGACAGTAAAATGAAAGAAATTATTTATGAAGTGGACAAAAATGCCTTTGTCGCTGTATATGATGTTGCAGAAGTTAAGGGTGGCAACATGAAAAAACATGATATTCATTAAATTTAACGTTAGACATCCCTAGAGTAATTTTATAAATGATTTTCATACGTGTATAAATATGGTTTGCAGAATCTAGAAAAAATCATTTATATTTGTAGCCAGTTCTAGCTCTGCTTTTCTCTATGCGAATAATCTCTAGTATGTTACTACCAATGATGTATGACGATTAGTCCTTTATGGGATCAAATGCCAGCTCCGTTCGAGGTCAAGTTTTGGAAATACAAGTTTACTTCCACTTCTTGTCATATCTTTATTCGCATTATTCATAGCTATTGATTTGACAAAGTTTATCAGCAAAAACAAGTTACAATAAAGAGAAGGGTATTGTTTCCCTTCTCTTTTTCTTACGCATGAAGAAGCGAATCCTAAGAAACAGCTGAAGGAGATTGCTTTGTGTAAAGTCAACTAGCATGAATTATTTTAAAAACCTATGGTATTATATCGATATAACATAATAACAGTTAATTAATGCTTATATGTTAAGTGGGGGAGAATATAATGAAGAAAATAATATTAAGTGCAGATAGTACTTGTGATTTGGATGATTGTTTAAAACAACGATATAAAGTTCATTGCCAACCGCTTCATATTAATTTAGGGAATAAACAATATGAGGATGGAGTCAATATTACACCAGATGACATTTATGATACTTATGAGAAACAACGCATTTTGCCGAAAACTTCTGCTCCCAACCCTAAAGAATATATCGATTATTTTAAACAATGGATTGATCAGGGATATGAAGTTGTTCATATTAGTTTAGGTTCAGGCCTATCTTCATCCTATCAAAATGCTTGCATTGCGGCGGAAGAGCTTGGGAATATTTATCCCGTTGATTCAGGCAATCTCTCAACTGGAATGGGACTTCTTGTTATTGAAGCTGCTGAGCGTATTGCTAAAGGGATGCCTGCCGCGCAAATCTCCGAAGAAATAAACCAATTGAAATTAAAAGTGCAAGCAAGCTTTGTCATCGATAAACTTACATACTTACGTGAGGGAGGGAGATGCTCGGCCATTGCAGCTTTTAGTGCGAATTTACTAAATATTAAACCATGTATTGAAGTTGATCCGACAAGTGGAAATATGAATGTAGGGAAAAAATATCGTGGTGCTTTGTCAAAAACCTTAAAACGCTATACATTGGATAAGCTTAACGAGCGATCGGATCTTAAACTTGATCGCATTTTTATCACTCATTCAGGTACTTCGTCTGAAAATATTGATATAGTAAAGAAAACAATCGAAGAAGTGGCTGATTTCAAAGAAATACTCGTCACGAGAGCTGGTTGTACTATATCATCTCATTGTGGACCCAATACAGTTGGCGTATTATTTGTGACTAAATAACTGTGATTTTCTAAGAAGGAATTAGCTAGCTGATAGAAAAGTGTCTTGATGATATAATGATAGACAAAGTTTTTTAGGAGATGGAGTGAGATAAATGAAAGCAGTCGTACATGAAGGGAAAACCGGTTTTGCAGGTCTTGCTTATCGTGATCTAGCGGAAAGAAAGCCGGGTGCCGGTGAGGTCAGAGTGAAGCTGAAAACAGTAGGGCTAAATCACCGTGATTTGTTTGTTCTTTATCGTCATCAACTATCTGATCCGCCGCTAGTGATCGGTTCGGATGGTGCAGGAGTGGTTGATTCAGTTGGCGAAGATGTGGCTAACATAAAAGTTGGAGACGAAGTGATGATTAATCCGGGTCTTGGTTGGCAAAAAAACAGTGCTGTTCCACCAGAAGATTTCGAGATAGTTGGTTTCCCTTTCGATGGTACCTTTGCAGAACAGATTATCTTGCCAGCTGCTAATGTCGTACAGAAACCAGCATATTTGACATGGGAAGAAGCAGGGGTATTATCTCTGGCCGCGCTTACAGCGTATCGGGCTCTGTTCACAAGAGGCAGAATAAAGCCAAACATGAAAATTCTTATTCCTGGAATTGGCAGTGGGGTAGCTACTTTTTTATTACAGTTCGCAAAAGCTGTTGGTGCAACTGTGTTTGTAACGTCACGTTCAAAAGAAAAATGTGAGAAAGCATTAGAATTAGGTGCTGACAAGGCCATTGATAGTCAGGAAAATTGGGATGTTGCACTTGATGGGGAAAAAATGGATCTCGTGATTGAAAGTGTTGGTGCCGCGACTTTTAGCAAATCACTCAATCAGCTGCGTCCGGGAGGAACAATTGTAACATTTGGTGCTTCAGCAGGTGATGATGTCCAGATAAATATTCGAGATTTCTTCTATGGACAATTTAATCTTTTAGGCTCTACGATGGGAAGTGCGGAGGAGTATAATGAAATGCTACAATTTATCGAGAAACATGAAATTAAACCTGTCATAGACCAAGTGTATCCACTGGAGCAGTATGCTCAAGGGTTTAAACGAATGGAATCTGCTAATCAGTTCGGAAAAATTGCCTTTTTAGTTGATTGAACTATTATAATTTTAAGGTTATCTCTCTATAGAGATAGCCTTTTTTGTTACAATCTATTTCCTTGACACAAATAGTTATTAGCAAACGAGACTCTGCTTGACGTACTCTATTATTTTTTTAAAAAAGGAAAACTGAAAACGTTGTCGAATAAGTTAAAAACAGAATGTAGTAAGAACGAGTGACATGATTGTTTGAAAGAGATAGATGTTGATTTTTCCAAAAATAGAAAGGGAGAAAAGGGATGTTAGATCAATTAGCAGTTGAACAAATGAAAATAACACTAGATAAGGCTATTAATAATAAGGAAATAGCTGGTGGAAATTTAATGATCATGAAAGCAGGGAAAGAAATTTTTTATCATGATTCTGGTCTGGCGGATCGGGAAAGAGGGCTTCCGATGAAGAGAGAGACAATTTTTCGTTTATACTCGATGACGAAGCCAGTTACGGCAGTGGCGATCATGATTTTGCTAGAACGTGGGGTAATTGATTTATTTGAACCAGTAAGCCAATTTCTTCCTGGTTTTAAAAATCAGCTCGTAGAGGATGGAAATCAGTTGGTACTTGCAGAGAGAGAAGTAAATATTTATGATTTGTTATCAATGACTTCTGGACTAGTATATGGAGGGGATACGAAAGCAGGACAGGAAACAGAATCTCTGTTTCAAGAGATAGATCAGCACTTGTATAGCGAATCTCCATTAGGAACAGTAGATATTATTAACCGACTAGGCCAATTCCCACTTGCTTTTCAACCTGGATCTTCTTGGCAATATGGAACCTCAGCTGATGTACTTGGGGCGGTCGTAGAAGTCGTTAGTGGAATGAGGTTTGGCGAATTTCTTCAAAAAGAATTATTTCAACCCCTTGATATGCGAGATACTGGATTTTGGCTACCAAAAGAAAAAAGCGAACGGCTTGCGAAAACATATGCAGATAATGGGCAAGGTGATTTGATTCTTTATAACGGAGATCATTTAGGCATTCACCATCAAATGGATCGAGATCCAGCTTTTGAATCAGGTGGAGCAGGACTCGTTTCAACGATCGATGATTATGCTAAATTCGCGACAATGCTTTTAAATAAAGGAACCTTGGATGGGGTGGAAATTTTACGCCCAAGGACAGTCGACTACTTTACATCGACTACCCTACATAATATTGCGCAGAAACAATTTGATTTATGGCACACATTACAAGGCTATAGTTATGGAAATCTCATGCGCATTATGACCAATGACAGTCAAACGGGGGTTATGGGAAGCCTTAGTGAGTATGGCTGGGATGGCTGGCTAGGTGCATACTTCTGTAATTGTCCAAAAGATCAATTGACCTTTCTCTTCATGATTCAGAAGAAAGATGCTGGAACAATGCCACTGACAAGGAAACTCCGTAATATTGCCCTTAGTTCCTTATCAACACATTCTACTTTTTGAATAAAGGAGAGAGTTATAAGAATAAAAGAAGTTGTTCAATCCATTCTCAACAGCCAAAAAAAAGGAAAATGAATGAGTCTTATTTCTATTGAAGAATAAATTGTAAGGAAATCACCTAAAATGGTGCAATGCCCGCGGGAATAAAATTAGCTGAAGACCTGACAGCGGAGCGAGAAGGCTGAAACGTAGGTACGCAAACTAACTTCACGCTCATCTGAGACAAGGAAGTCTTTTGGGCAATCTTCGACTTTTGAGATAGTATTGACGACGAATAGGGGGAAGAAAAAACGATGATTTTAACGAATAAAAATGGTCATGTATTTTTAGATTTTTTCGCTATTCAAGAAAAGGATATTTATCATTATATTCATGATGCTCCCCTCACCCATTCATTAGTAGTCGCCAAGTATAATGCTAAGTATCTTTTAATATTCAATAAATGGAAGCAATACTGGGAGTTGCCCGGCGGAATGATCGATGAAGGGGAAAGTCCAAGAGAATGTGCGGAAAGAGAGCTTTATGAGGAAACGAATCAATCTATTGAACATTTACAATTTAAAGGATTAATGAAATTTAAATTAAAACCTGATGATCGCTTGGAATATGGAGCCTTATATAGTGGGGAGATAAAAGAGATAACTGCATTTCAAGCAAATGAAGAAGCAGAAGAAATTGTTTTTTGGGACAAAAAAAGTAAGTTCAGTAATATCGATGAAATTGATGCAGCGTTACTTGAGTATTATTGATACATTCAAGAGAAATAGTTAGATCAGGTATTAAGTGGGATTTGACTATTCAGAAGGGCTAAAAATAGGAAACAAATAAGATGAAATGGCATTCTTTTTGTAATGTAAAAGAATGCCAAGGTCGGCGAAAGGATTGGTTGGAGCAGTGAAGATTCCAATCCCTTCAAAAGAAATGATCAAGAATATCCTTGGCATGAAGGGCGAACTTCGCAGGCGGCTGTTTTTAATCATTTCGGTGGAAAATTAATGTCTAGCAGTTCGATAAAATTATGAAGAGGGTTTCTTTGTCTGGAATTCCATTTTGTGAACTAGCAATGTGGTAGACTCATAGCATAGTTGCCTGTTATTTGGATGACAGCTATGTCCACATAGGTCATTATTCATCTATACTTTTCTAATTTCGTAATGTAAGATTTAGAAAAAGTTTTTATAGGGGGAGTATAAATAAAATTACCACAACCATTACAACCATATGCTGATGCCTTGGCGAAGACGAAAAAACCATGTCTTATTATACATGGGAAAATAGGGAAGACAACACCATTGCAAAGTAAGTTTGCTGGGAACCCCTATTGGTTAAAAGCTGATCCATATCCGACAACTAAAAAGGGAGAGCCGCTTCGCTTATTAGCACAAATTAACTTTAATGATATAGAAACAATTCCTAACTATCCAGAAGAAGGGATTTTACAGTTTTTTGTGGCGGATGATGATGTTTATGGATTGGATTTTGATGATGGGACAAACCAAGATACCTTTCGCGTTGTTTATCATGAAAAAGTTGAAAGTGATCCATCTAAGTGGTTGAGTAACTTTCCTGTTTTCGCTGAGGATGACCACTATTTTCCGATAAATAAAGAATGTGCTTTGACATTTGAACGGTCAGAGGAATTAATGTCATCTAATGATTATCGATTTAATAAATTAACGAACTTAAATTCCTTATTGGAAAGTGAGGAAGATGAGGATTATGATACATATGATGAAATCATAGATGCATACAGTGAGGTTGTAAAAGAACAAGGTTCCAAATTGGGGGGATATCCTTTTTTCACCCAGGAAGATCCGCGGGCGTACGGGGACTATCTTACTTTTGATACTCTTTTGTTCCAAATTGACACTGATGATGAATTGGATATTATGTGGGGAGATTCAGGTGTCGGCAATTTCTTCATCGCCTATGAGGATTTGAAAAAACGGGATTTCTCGAAAGTCCTCTACAATTGGGACTGTTATTAATCTATCCTTATGTCTTCTTTAATAGACACACATTAGATTGTAAATTTCATTCATAAAGGGGATACGAATCTTGAATCATACTCATGAACTATTTATAGCCTCGATCCTTGGTGGTGCGATTGGAGATGCTCTTGGATATCGTGTTGAATTTATGAAGTTAGATAATATTCATTCGCAATTTGGTAAACACGGAATAACGGAATTATCAATAGATCCTGTAACTGGAAAATCTCTGATATCGGATGATACGCAGATGACATTGTTTACGATAGAAGGATTAAGATGGGCATATGATCGCTGTAGTAGACGGGGAATTGGCTCCTATGCTGGAAGTGGCACTTATCAATCTTATTTGCGCTGGTATTTTACACAAACTGGGGAAATGCCAACAGAAAAGGAGATGATCTGGCTTGAACCACAACTATATGAGGAAAATGATAGTCTTTTAAATTATAAAGAGTTATTTTTCCAAAGGGCTCCTGGTATGACTTGTCTTTCAGCACTGGCCAGTGGAAAAATGGGGACGATTGGTCAACCCATCAATCATAGTAAAGGTTGCGGTGGGGTAATGCGGGTGGCTCCTGTTGGATTATTTCTTCATCATGAACCAGAATACGCCTTTAAGGTTGCGACTGAAATTGCGGCTATAACCCATGGGCACCCAACGGGTTATCTTTCCGCAGGTGCTTTTGCTACTATTATCGCGGAACTTATAAATGGGAAAAATCTTAATGAAAGTATAATAACAGCAATAAGCATTCTTAAAGCCTATCGTCTTCATAGAGAAACTTTAGAAGCAATTGAGAAGGCAATCACTTTCGCTGCTGGAAATGAAAATATCGAACATTCAATTCATCAGTTAGGTGAGGGCTGGATTGCTGAAGAAGCATTGGCGATTGCTTTGTATTGTGCTTTAAAGAGGACAGATGGAAGTGAGGCGCTTATTATCTCTGTCAATCATGATGGTGATAGTGATTCGACAGGAGCAATCTGCGGCAACATTCTTGGCGCCGCATATGGGCTGAAGGCTTTTCCACAAGATTGGATTGAGCGGATTGAATTAAAAGATCTTATCATTGATAGGGCAACTAAACTAGCTACTTTATGTGATAAGGCTTTTGTATCTTGATAGTCAAAGGGGAATGCGGGGTATTATTTGCCCCGCATTCCCAGCTATTTTATAAATCAGTCATTAGTTTTTCAAAAGCAATCCGTTTGCTTCCGTTTCCTAAATAAATGACTCCACAATATGTAAAGTTATTTTTTTGTAAAAGTCTCTGCATAGATGAGTTTTGAGCATGTGTATCGATTTTAATACTATTGACTCCTTGATCAGTACACATTTTTTCTACGTTTTTCAAAACTTCAGATGATATACCTAAACCTTTGTGTTGAGGGTCTACAGCAAGTCGGTGGATAACAGCATATTTTTCATCACTTAGCCACTTACCACCATAAATTTGATTATACGTTTTTTCCCCATCAAAAGAAATCGCAGCGGTGGCAATAATATTGCGCTCATTTACTAACACATAGCTATAGCCATTTTGCATGTCTTTTTTTATTGTTTGGACATTAGGATAATTATTTTGCCATTGATCTATATGGTTATCTTTAAAATATTGCTGAGCCTGTTTGATAATAGCCATAATTTGATCAATATCTTCTTCTGTTGTTTTTCTGAAATCCATATCATTTCTCCATATTAAAAATTATGATCTTTCAGTTTTTGTATGGTATTTTACGTTTAAACTTATCGCTCATATGCAAAAGGATGATAAACATTCAGCTCCACTGCCCGAGGCTAAGTCCACAAGGTACAAGCTTTTCAGCGCTGTCAGTGGACTTGACGATCTTATTCGTTTCTCCTCTGAACAGTCGTCAATGCTCTTATGCTTTAAATTGCCCAGTCGCCATTACGGAAAATAGGAACAACTGTACCATCTTGTTTAATGCCGTCAATATCCATTTTGTCAGAACCGATCATGAAGTCAACATGAACAGTAGATGTATTCATACCGTGTTCTAATAGTTCTTCTTGACTCATTTTCGTTCCACCTTGAATGGTGGTAGGATATGCGGAACCGATAGCTAAGTGATTAGAGGCATTTTCATCAAATAATGTGTTGAAAAATATAATATTAGACTGGGAAATCGGTGATGGATCAGGTACTAAGGCCACTTCACCTAAGCCTGTTGCCCCATCATTATCTTGAACCAATTTCTTTATTGCTTCATCGCCCTTTTCCGCAGAAATATCGACAATTTTTCCGTCTTTAAAATGAACTTCTATGCCTTCGATCAGTGTACCAGCATAGCTTAAAGGCTTCGTACTGCGCACAACTCCTTCCATCCGATGGGTATCTGGAGCTGTAAATACTTCTTCCGTCGGCATGTTGGCAATAAAATCTTCCCCTTTTGGATTATAACTTTCAGCACTTGCCCAAATATGATTTTTGGGTAAACCTAAAGTTAAATCTGTTCCAGGTGCTTTATAGTGGAGCGCATCAAATTGAATTTCATTTAAGATTGCGGCCTTTTCGTTCAATAACTTTTTATGTTCATCCCAAGCAGCAACTGGATCATCTTCATAGACACGACAAGTTTTGAAAATTTGATCCCATAAAGCATCCACTTGTTCTTCAGAAGTGGAGAGCTCAGGGAAAACATGTGCAGCCCATCCAGCTCCAGCCGCAGCTGCTACTGTCCATTTTAGATCATCATTTTGCGTGGCGATGCGTTGAGCTTGAAATGCTTTGCCTGCTACATTTTGGTAAGTGGCAACTTTCGTTGGATCCACTTCATTAAGCAATCCAGGATCACTGGAAACAATGGATAGGCGACTTACACGATGGTTTAAAACATGATCTTCAGACTCCTGAATTTCATAATCTGGGATATCGGTAAGTACTTCAACGGGTTGATGCAAGTAATGCAATTTGCTGATTTCATCATCAGACCACTTGATAATTACCTTTTCAGCGCCTAATTGATAAGCTTCCTTTGTAATCAGGCGAGCTAATGGTGCCTGGTCGACTGTAATAGTCATTTTCACCCAATCACCAGGTTGAACATTAATCCCTTTAGCCACTAAAAGCTGGGCATACTTCTGCAAGTTTTCCTCAAAATTCGGTAAAGCCAATTTTATAACCTCCAATTTTTGATAGGTTTTCTTTAAACGATTACAAGCTAGAGAAAGATAGTGAATCATTAGAAGATACTCTAATATATCTATCTTAACAATCATACGATATTATACTCTACTTTTTTTCTTAAATATACTACGTTATTTATAAATAGGGAAAACAA
Source organism: Lederbergia galactosidilytica (assembly GCF_017873565.1). Lineage (GTDB taxonomy): Bacteria > Bacillota > Bacilli > Bacillales > Bacillaceae_C > Lederbergia > Lederbergia galactosidilytica. Next base: position 66,761 of record NZ_JAGGKH010000018.1, on the reverse strand, counting down.
ATAAGGCTGGGACGAAGGTGTTTTCATCAAAGATAAACCGACTACTAAGTGCATATACCCTCTTCGGAAATATACTTCGCTCACCGCGGGTGGCTGGTGAGCATGAAGGCGTTGTGTGCCCGTCACTAGCCGACCTTCACGTATATTTCCTCCTCTATGGCAATGCGTCGTTCGACTTTAATGCTTAACAATTTAATTATATCCCAGCCTTATCGAAGCTTTATTTTCTTTTCCATCGGGAATGAAAAAAGTTTTTTATTTTAGGAAATCGGGGCTTATGAAGCTTGGATTAGGGTAAGTGTAAAATCCTTCGCCAGTTTCTCTTCCAAGTTTCCCTTTATCGATATACTCGGTTTTAAGTAATTCGGCTAATTTTTTGAATGCAGGGTCACCAGTTTTTTCAGCCTTTGCTTGCGTAATATTATAAGCTGTTTTAATGCCAACAACATCTAAAATCGCAAACGGGCCAAGTGGAGCTCCTGTTCCTACCATCCATGTCTTATCAATGGTTTCCGGGTCTGCTACCTCTTTCACTAAAAGCATTTGGGCAGCATCCAATAGAGGAACAAGTAAAGAATTTAAAATATAGCCAGGTTGTTCTTTATGTAATGGTAAGGCAACCATTCCAATGGCTTTAGCGAAGCTAATCACTTTATCGAAAACATCTGTATTCGTTCCAGGATGTTTCATGATTTCAGCTGTATTATTTTTCCAAATTTCATTGGCGAAATGCAATGCTAAAAATCTTTCTGGTCGCCCGGTCGCTTCAGCAAATTGGCTTGGAAGTAATGTAGAGGAATTTGTTGCAAAAATTGTCTCGGCGGGGGCAACTTTAGCTAGTTTCTCATAAAAATCTACTTTTATTTGCACAACTTCTGGAATAGCTTCAATTACTAGATCAGCATTTGTAACAGCATCTGCTAGATTAGAGTGAAAAGAAAGACGATTATAAGCTTGATCTACCTCTTCTTCGGTTGCTTGAAGATCCTCTAGATAGCGCTGCTTTAATTTAGAAATTCTTTCCTTAGCTTGTGCAATTACTTCATCATTAATATCATATACTGATACATTGAACCCTTTAAAAGCTGTTTGGAAGGCGATCTGACTTCCCAAAACTCCACTTCCAGCTACTGTTATATTTTTAAAATCCATCATGCATTCTCCTTTTTTTCGTTTGTCCCCCATACCGACATCTTCAAAACAACCCTGTATCCACTGTTTTCTTTCCAATAGATCCTAAGCAATTTACGAAGGGGAGGAGGGGATATAGTACTAGTGTAATTTGAAGCGAAATTAAAAAAACGCTTCTTAATTACTATATAAGTATAGCATTGTATGATTTCTTTGCATATTTTACAACCTCTCTCCTATGATAGTGTTACTATTTACTCGAAAAGCTGCAATCACACTAAAAATCCTCGAAAAACAACAAATAAGGAATGAAATGATGTGTTCATTCCTTATTTGGAACTTGAAAAGTGACGATTGTGCCTTGATTTGGAGCACTTTTGATGATCAAGCCATTACCGTACAGTTGCTTTAGTCGACGATTAATATTCTTCAGACCAATATTGCTTCTTTTTTGAGGGTGTTCTTTCTTTATAAAAAGCCCTTGAAGTTCCTCATCTGTCATCCCTTTTCCATTGTCAATTATAGAAACCTCTATATAATCTGCTTGTTTTTGGATCTGAATATGAATGGCACCCCCATTTGCTTTCTTTAATACACCATGTCTAACAGCATTTTCTACAAGGGGTTGAATGTTTAAAGGAGGAATCTTAACGTTCATGTCGATATCCAACACCCAATTTATTTAAGAAAAACAATAATACGGATAGCCCATTAATATTTTCCTGCTCGTGTGTTCATAGTAATCACCATATCATTTATTTAAAAAGTTTATGCAATAATTGAAATCAAGAATCAATTTCACATAAGTACATATTACCCTATCTAAATTATGCTATAAAGCTATTTTCTCTTCCCTTAAAAAGTGATAAATTGAAAGGGATGACAAAGTAAAATTTGTTTAGTAGAGAGGCAGGCTAGACTTTTAAGTATCCCTCTTAATAAATGAAAGCGTAATTACGTTTATATGGGGAATTTACCTCAGTTCCAATCCGAAATCTAGCCATCATCACGTTATATTTACTGAAGAAATTTTGCGAATGAAACGGTCATAGGTGCCAGCAATTAATAACAGGACTATAGATCAATTTATTATAAGGGCTTTGTCTGTTGAAAGGATGACGTGTAATTTGAGCAAAACAACTGAAAGAAATCGATTTGAAAGCAGATATGCAGATGAAGTAGTAGAAGTCGCCGCTGTTACAGGAGCATCTGGCGTTAGTGCAGGGCGCGCTAGTGGTAATCTGATGTGGAATGCGTCTATTAATTTAGTTGCTTGGAAATACATAGATAAAAACGAAGCTCCTAGAATTGAAGAAATGCGGCTTGGCTGGCTTGTAGATGATAAGGAATGGGAAGAATCAAAGGCTATTTTAAAGAAAAATTCAATTGTGAGGTTACAAGTACGTCTAGCTAAAAATTCGATGATGCTTGTAAAGGTTTTAGAGAATAACTTTCATGATGATGAATTGAATATTATTTTAGAAAAATCACTAGAACCAGTATTTTATGTTGATGGTATCCTAGGAGAATTTGAATTGTTTAAGAGTGTAAATTTATTTGAAAAGCAAATTGTCTGGGCAGGAGAAGAAGGGCAATTGTATTTCGATTGGGATAAAGACGAAAAAGAAATGGCTGCAGCTTTATCGACCGCTCATGAATTATTTCATCATCAAGAAGAATGGAGTGGGAAAATAAAATTGTTCGCTGCGGAAGAATTAGTCGAATTAGCAAATGATTGGCTAGAGGATGATAATGAGGCTGATATAGACGAAATCACAAAAGAAATGTTCATTCGTTTGCTAAAGCTTGATAGTATTTCCGTTTATTCAGATGGAGAATTTGAAATGTTTTTTTCTGATGGGGATATGTTTTGGGGACATTCGATCATAGTATCCGGAAATATCAATGGGGAACTCAGTTCAGCTGAGATTGCGGGATGATAGTCAGAAAGGCCCGAAAATAGTCTAGGCTAAATGGGACACCGATCTTTGGAGCCATTTTTCTCTATTCTTACCATTATAAAAGAACTTGGCAGTCGATTATCGTGAAGTATAACCAGCATCAGCATGGATTGTTGTGCCAGTAATGTAAGATGATGCATCAGATGCTAGCCAAAGACTTGCTTGGGCGATTTCTTTAGGTTGTCCAAAACGATTTAACAGACTTAATTGTGGTGCATACTCTTCCTCTGTAAAACCAAATTGTTCTAGTGCCCCTCTTAGCATTGGTGTGTCAATGGCACCAGGGGCTACAGAGTTAATGCGAAAATTTTTTGGACCATATTCCAATGCGGCTACCTTTGTCATCCCTATAACACCATGTTTTGCTGCAACATAAGCAATGTTATTAGGTTGAGGACGAAATCCGCTTACAGAGGATATATTAATAATTGAACCGCCGTGATCTTGTTTTAAAAGTTGTTGTAATTCATATTTCATACAAAGAGCTGTTCCTGTCAGATCTACTGAAATAAGTCGATCCCAGTAATCTTCATCAAACTCAGCTACTGGTTTGTCATCCGGAGTTAAAGCAGCGTTATTCACAGCAACATCTAATTTGCCAAAAGTATCTACGGCAAATTGTACCATGGCTTGTACTTGATCAGATTTGGAAATATCTGTTTTAATGAAAGCTGCTTCGCCTCCATTAGCTCTAATTGCTTCTGTTACTTCATTGCCTTTTTCTTCGTTAAAATCTGCAATAACGACTTTTGCCTTTGCCTCTGTAAAAAGCTTGGCTGTAGCCTCACCCATCCCCATGGCAGCGCCTGTAACAATGGCTACTTTTCCTTCTAATACTGGAAATGTCATAAAAACTCCTCCTTCACTCTTTATACTTTTACTATAGGCTGAGTTGTTATGCCTTTTCAATCATCAATAAGTTTAAAGTGCATAGTAATAGACAAAAAACATATATTTGTATGGTAAAATATTCCTGGGGAGTAGATTATAGTAAATGATGATCGATAAACGAATACAACGTTCAAAAAGTGATTTAAAGAAAATATTTATTAAGTTATTAACACGAAGATCTTTTGAGCAGAATACGATCACAGAGATTGTAAGGGAAGCTGGGTATAATCGAGGAACTTTTTATTCGAATTTTGAAACGAAGGAAAATATCCTTAGGGAAATTATTCAGGAAACCCTGCAAGAAATGATTGAGGAAATACGACATCCTTATAAAACATTAAAAAGAGTAAATATGAAGGAACTAGAAGCAAAAGAGCTTACTTTTTTCATTACTTTGAAAAAAATGCCGATTTATTTAAAGTATTATTAAGTGATCATATTCAGGTGGATTTTCGCTATCAAATGGCAAAGGCGATCGAGGAATTATTTATTGAAGAATATCAATATGAGTTAGAGGAAGGGACAAATCTTGATCCGAAATGGCTATACATTTATCGATCTCATGGGATTGCTGGATTAGTTATTCGTTGGATTGAGGATGGTTTCACTCCTTCCCCTTACTATATGTCTGAACAAATTATTAAATTAATGCTCACAACCACAGAGGTATTCCGAGTTAAGAATTAGCGATTTAGATCGTCTGTATTTAACATGTTTTTAGTAAGATCTGGAAAAGAGCCAAAAGTGAAAGAGAAATTATTCTGTAAGAGAACTAAATAATCCAGTATGTTTTTGCCTTCTTGGGGCAAAATAAACGAATAGATTTAATTGGGCGAAAATAATCATTGTTATTGACTCAAACCCCTGTGTTTGATAACATTCCCTTATTCTATTCATACTACCTTGTATAAGTTCAGGAATAAGGCTTGAACGTCTCTACCAGGCTGCCGTAAATGGCCTATCTACAAGGGGCAATAAGGAAAGAGATTAGGGAAGTTAATTATTGTCCTTTGTATAGACCCTCCGGCAACTGTTACCGGAGATTTTTTATACACTTTCGGAGGACTCATCATGAAAAACTTCTTTCAATTTTCAACCCGTGGCACATCTTACAGACAGGAGAGTGTGGCGGGAATTACGTCATTTTTGTCTATGGCCTATATTTTAGTCGTGAACCCGGTTATTTTAAGTGAAACAGGCATGGATAAAGGTGCTCTATTCACAGCAACAGCTCTTTCCGCCATTATTGGCACATTGTTAATTGGTTTGATGGCTAATTATCCAATTGGTATTGCTCCTAGCATGGGAATTAATAGTTTTTTTACATATACCGTCTGTATTGGTATGGGGATTCCATGGGAAACAGCCTTGGCAGGTGTTTTTATAGCAGGCGTATTGTTTATGATTTTAAGTTTGCTGAAAATCCGCGAAAAAATAATTAATGTCATCCCACAAGACTTAAAATTTGCGATCGCTGGAGGGATTGGCTTTTTTGTTGCCTTTATGGGATTTAGAAATGCGAGCATTATTGAGGCTAATCCAGATACCTTCGTGACGATTGGTAACTTAAAAGCTGCTCCGACACTATTGGCGATAGCAGGATTTATTATCACTATCATCCTTTTGAACCGTGGAGTACGAGGTGGGATTTTCTATGGAATGGTGCTATCTACGATTATTGGCATGTTTTTTGGGGTTATTCAACCACCACAAGCGATCATTGGTAATATACCAAGCTTAGAGCCAACATTTGGTGTACTATTTAGTCATCTAGATCAAATTTTTACACCGAAAATACTCGCTGTCATTTTCACCTTTTTGTTTGTTGCTTTTTTTGATACGGCAGGTGCATTAATTGCGATTGCAAGTCAAGCCGACTTGATGAAAAATAATGAAATCCCGAATGCCGGGAAAGCTCTGTTAGCAGATTCAATGTCAACGGTTGTTGGCTCTGTACTTGGTACATCTACAACAGCTTCTTTGGTTGAATCTACAGCAGGAATTGCAGTAGGAGGGCGGACAGGCTTTACCTCCATGGTGATTTCAGCATGTTTTGTCGTTTCGTTATTTTTCTCTCCACTTTTAGCAATTGTAACGCCTGAAATTACATCACCGGCACTAATTATTGTCGGAGCGATGATGGCAACGGAAATCAGTAAGATCGATTGGACGAATATTGCTGTTTTTATCCCAAGTTTTATTACAATTATTATGATGCCTTTAACATTTAGTGTCGCAACAGGGATTGCCTTAGGTTTAATTTTATACCCAATTAGTATGATTGCTATGAACAAAGCGAAAGAAGTTCATCCGATCATGTATGTCTTATGTGTGATATTTATCGGTTATTTTGTGTATATTGTCTAGCTAAAAATCTATTTTGAATAATTTATGGAGGGAACAGAATGCCAAGCACTCTGTTCCTTTTTGTATGGGATGATAAAGTGAATCCCTTTTCTTTAAGCCAAAGCCCTTTCTTCGCAATTTTTTACACATGAATCAGGAAAATCTTGAATAGCAATAAAGGACAAGGGTGAAATGGCTGACGGTATAGTCGGTATTTTCCCTTCCAAATTGCTTAGAAAGGGTGTGGAAAAGAAATGATTCAAGCCATTTTGGAATTGTTTACGACCGCAGAAAAAGCGGAGTCTATGTTAGCCAACCCCATTATCGAACTTATATTTTTAGCTTTATTTATTATATTTATTTTCACTTTAATCATTCACTTATCCTTATACGGGAAGCTACGAAAACTACGGAATCATATAAAAGAAACAAATCAATTGGGTATGGAACCGCTCCGGACTTTTAAGGAACAGTTCGAAAATAGACAAAAAGTTGAGCCAATCAGCGTAGAAACGTTTGTTCAGGAACGTTTTTCAAGCTGGCGTTTATGGAATATTCCTGTTGTCGGTTTAATTAAAATCGTGCAAATGACAGTATCAGTTTTTATCTTGCTAGGTGTGCTTGGGACTTTTATTGGGTTAACGATCTCTTTAGGAAGTATTCAAACAGCTGAAGATCAACTTGTTGAAAATGTAACTGGTGTCTTATCAGGAATTGACGTAGCTTTTTACACAAGTATTGTTGGGATGAGTTTCTCGCTATTGATGACATTACTAGTAAAACTATTGAATACAGAATACATGTTAACAGATATTATGTTAATGGTTGAGAGCCAATTGGAAGGTCATGAACAAAATGGAATGGGACGTCTTATTCAAGTATCAGAAACGATAAATCAATCGATTATGAGTCTGCAACAAACGAATCAACAATCCTTGCGAAATATGGAAAAGGCATTTACCGGTTTTCAGGAATATACAACAGGGTTACAGCAATCTGCAAAGGATTTAGCAGCTTTTAATGATGGCCTTTCAAGCAATCTACAGGACTTCCAAGAGCTGTTTCAGCAAATGAAGATCATTACGAAAGGCTTTCGAGAGGGGACAACAGAGCTTAATAAGAATTTTACAGCCCTATTTGCCTACTTCAAAAAAGCGGATAGAAGAAATGAACGGATGGTTGTAGCCTTTGAACAAACATATGAAAAAATGCAAGAAGCTTCAAATATACAAATCAGCACACTTGCCCAATATGGAGATTCCGTTGCTGAGCTTAAAGATTTCACCGGTGCACTATTAGAAGAACAAACAACAATCCGAAATACAATCGATAGAATGATGCAAAAAAGCGATGAATTAGTGAAAAGGATGGGAGCACATAACCAGGAATTCAAGCAAGTTTTTGGAACAAATGTAACGGATAAATTAACTGGGATTACGACACATTTAGGCAAGTTATCACAGGGATTTGACCAACTTGGACATTCAATTATCCACTTGCCAAACGCCTTAGAGGTCATTAATCAAACGCAAAATGAATATAAACATTTGCTGTCTGACCGTTTTCGTGAGCTTGAGGAATTTAATCGAACATTCAGTGAGCATTTAAGAGATCATTCCACACAATCAACTGCCTTCGAACAGAATGTAGTGGAAGCTTCGCGGACATATGAGCAAATGGGAATGAAAAATAATCAAGTGATCACGGAGATGAATGCCGTTTTAGCAAAAATGAACCAATCATTTCAGCAACGAGAACGACAATTGGATGCGGGAGTTGATCTCCTAAAAGAAACGATCACAAACTATGTAGCTAATTTGGAGGGAACGCTTGGAGGAAAATTAGATCAAGTTGCTCGAAACATAGGTGATTCGCTTGAGTTGACGACAACTGGGATGAGAAAAGAATTTACAGAAATACGGAGGGGATCGGAAGAAATCCAACATAATAGTTTTCGTTCGATTCAACAATTATTACAGGAGCTGGGACAGGAATTCCAAGCATTCAATCGACAGATGAGTTCTATCAGTCGTTTTGGTCAGGAAGCCATTCATGTAAATAGTGGGATGGGATTGAGCCGTAATGACTACTAAATACATGCGTCTCTTTAAAAATGAGCAAGAGGAGTCTCATTTCTGGCCTTCTTTTACAGACTTATTAACGACCATATTATTGTGTTTCATGTTAATTTTTATCATTATGATGGTGATAAAGTCACTACAAATTAAAGAAATGAAACAGACAATTGATCAGATAATGGGTGTTCGTTCGCAAATCGTTCATGAGTTGAAAACAGAATTTGGTGATTCCTCGGCAGGAATAGAGGTTGATGAAAAAACGGGAGCATTGATTTTTAATACAGAAATTCTTTTTTCCTATGATCAGTCTGAATTAAAACCAGCATCATTAGAGTTCTTGGATGAATTTGTTCCTAAATATTTAGACGTGCTTCTTAAGAATGGTTATGAAGATTATGTTGCTGAGATCATTATTGAAGGGCATACAGATCGTGATGGTACCTATTTATATAATTTGAGATTAGCACAAGACAGAGCATATAGTGTAGCAGATTATATTTTAAGTGAGGATTTCCCCCATAAAGAAATTCAGAGTCAGTTGGAAAATAAATTAACCGTGAACAGTAAATCATATACTGATTTTCGCACGAACAAACAAGGTGAATATAGTGCAGATGAGTCACGGCGAGTAGAATTTAAGTTTCGGTTAAAAGATGAGGAAATATTAAATAAAACGCGAGAGCTTCTTGGGAACTAGTAGAAAGAGGCTGGGACAACTAAAATGTTACGCTTCAAAGACGAACATATTACCTTAGAGGAATAATTTCCAGAGCGGGTAATTGCACCATAATGTTCGTTTTTTTTGTGAAAACATTTTCCCCCCGGCCTCTTTTTTATTTACTAGAATGAGTCCATTTCATCATTGCTTATTAATGATCAATACACGAACGTTATTGTTAAAGGAGATGGAATTGTTAGTCAATGTATTTCCTTAACTTAGTTGATTGGATTTGAATGCTAAAATCTCTATTATGAAATTGATTCGAATGAGTGATTAAACCGATTCGACAAAATTGTAATAGATTTGAAATATAACTGTAATGGAAAAAATGCCTATTTGTCGAATGATGATGGTATAATGAGACCAAATATTATGTACCATCACTTTTATACTAGAAAAATACATCTATTGAGTCGGTATTTTCTTAAGAAAAGAGAATACATACCTTACATAATCTGAAAAATAGAGAGAGCAATCTATTATTCTATTAAAAAGAAAAATTTTAGGGAGTATAGGGAGAGAAAAATGAAAAAGAAACTATTATCTATCAGTTTATCGTCTATCATTGGGGCCAGTGTGTTGTTTTCCACCTTTTCTAGTTCTGCTGTATTTGCGAATGAAGAATTAGATCAAAAGATTGAGAAGAAAAGGGACGAAATCTCTGCTTTACAACAACAGGAAGAGGAAATGAAGGCCCTTGTTGGGAAGTTGGATGCTAAAGTAGAAGAAACAAATGCTAAAATTAAAGCTAGTGAGAAAGATGTTGCGAAGACAAAAGACGAGGCAAAAGCATTAGAGGAAAAAATTGCCGAAGTGAAGAAGAAAATTGAAGCACGCTATAAAATGCTTGAAAAACGTGCTCGCTCCATACAGCAAAGTGGTAATGGTGTAACAACATATATAGATGTTTTGTTAGGCGCTGAAAGTTTTGGTGATTTTGTTGATCGAACAGTTACTTTGGCAAAGATCGTCGACGCTGATAAAAGTATTTTGGAACAGCAGAAGGAAGATATCAAAACATTAGAAGATTCTGAAGCAAAGCTGAATGAAAAGTTAGATAAAATTAAAAAAGAGCTTAAAGAAATTGAAGGATTAAAGGAAGAACTTACATATCAGATCAATGATCAAAAGAGTATGTTGGCTACAACAAAACAGCAACAAAATAGTGCGAACGCAGATTTAGTCGATTTGGAAAATCAAAAATCGATTTGGTTAGACAAGGAGAAAGAAAAGCAACAGAAAGCAGAAGCACAAAAGCAAATTGCTAAAGAAACAACTGAAAATAATGAATCATCATCAGAAAAGAGTAATGAAAGTAAAGCAACTGCAACAACATCGACAACAACGACAGCATCTGTGAAAGAAGAGAAGGCTGCTACACCAACGACTCCTGTCTCTAAGCAGGGAGTAGGCGCAATCGAAACAGCGATCACTGTTGGCTCATCAATTGTTGGGAACTCTCCTTATAAATGGGGAGGAGGCCGTACAAGTGCTGATATCAAAAATCGATTATTCGATTGCTCCGCGTTTGTTCACTGGGCATATGCTTCAGCTGGAGTGAATCTTGGATGGTCAACAAGCGAGCTTGTGAATAATGGAAGAGCTGTAAGTGCCTCAGAAATGAAGCGAGGCGACCTCGTCTTCTTTGACACATACAAAACAAATGGCCATGTAGGTATTTACTTAGGTAATGGTACGTTTCTTAACGATAATTCATCACATGGTGTATCAATTGACTCCATGAACAATACTTATTGGAAAGGCGCTTTTAAAGGTGTTGTCCGTCGTGTGGTTGAATAAATAACAGATTGATAGAGGCAGGTTCAAGTGTGGTATCCAGTCGCACTTGAACCTGTCTTACTTTTTTATTTATAAATCGCTTATTTGGTGATGATGAAGCTAGATCTCTTTTTCTTGAATCCTTGACTGTAATATCCTTGGTAGCCATTGTATTTTCCTAACCCAGTTGATTAGAGGGGAAAGCATTCTCCTGAAGCGGAAAGCAATGTTGTCGGCTTTGATGCCAAAATCTCTATTATGAAATTTAATTCATTGCCTCACCAATTAGTTTAATCGAAGGAGCTAGGTGCCTTCAATGAGGATGATACTCATAGTGAGTTAGTAGAACAAAGCTAAAACGCCTATCATAGCCGGAATTTTTCGTAATACTCCCTAAAATTTTCTTTTCATCTGGTTAAAGCGATGTTTTTAGAGAAGCTATCATTTCATATATCAATAGTTGTGCTCGATAAATAGAAGATCATGTTATGATTTATCGTAATTTTTTTAAATTAGTATGGGCTATTTTCTAAGAATATGAAGGGGAATTTGCTATTTCTACAAAATATCCTTTGCAAAAAAGTGTTATTCCTCCAAAAAGTATTAAACTTTATGAGAAAAACCTTATGTTGACAAGGTTTTTGTTGTTCTAGAAGGAAATACAAAAAATGAATATTGCAGGAAAAATGAAAACGCTTTAAATTATGAATAAGCAAGGCACACCACGATTAAATCCGAATTGAAAGAATAAAAGGAGGGAGAAATGAAGCGAGTTTTGTCATAATATTGGAAGTATGTTACTAACAAAGCATTAGTATCTAAAACTTAATTAATGGAGGGGTCTTTATTGAGAAAATATACAAAATCTTTAAAGAGTTATCTCATTGTGGGAGTGATATTCACTTTACTATTCGTTGCCGGGTGTAGTAGTGGTAAAGAGACAAGTCAATCGGAAAAGCAAGGGGAGAAAGGAAATTCCGATTCAGAAAGAATGCAATTGGAGGTTTTCGTTCCTACTTTTACAACAGAACCGCCAAAACCAACTAGTCCAGTTATCGAAGCATTACAGGACTATACGGATACAGATATTAAGATGATCTGGGTTCCAAATAGTAATTTAGATGATAAATTTAATATCACGCTATCTTCTGGAGATTTACCGCATATTATGTATGTTCCTAGTAAATCACCTAGTTTTGTTAGTGCAGTGAGAGATGGAGCGTTTTGGGAACTTGGACCATATCTAAAAGATTATCCTAATTTGAGTCAAGCAAATGAAATTATCTTAAACAATAGTTCGGTTAATGGAGATATTTATGGTGTTTATCGAAGTCGTGATCTTGGTCGAAATGGTGTAATTATTCGTAAAGATTGGTTGGAAAATTTAGGTTTAGAGGAACCTAAAACGATTGATGATTTTTACAATATGCTGAAAGCGTTTAAAGAAGAGGATCCAGATGGAAATGGCAAAGACGATACGTATGGAATGGTTGTTTCTAAATATGAAGGTCCATGGGATGTTATGCAAACATGGTTCGGTGTTCCAAATAAATGGGGAGAAAATGCTAAAGGGGAATTAGAACCGGCTTTTTTACACGAAAATTATTTGCAAGCTCTTGACTTTTTTAAGAAATTATATGACGAGGGTCTTGTGAACGAAGATTTTGCTGTCATGGATCCAGCTCAATGGTCTGATCCAGTAGTTTCTGGTAAAGCTGGTGTCCAAGTCAATGTCGTAGATGAAGGACATCGAATTCAAGAAAAAATAATTGATGCTGATCCTGAAAATAAGGATCCAATCACAGTTATTGGCGCAGTAGAAGGCGAAACAGGGTTACACAATTTACCAACATCAGGTTATTCAGGTATGCTTGCCGTTTCTAAAACGAAAGTAAAAACAGAGGATGAATTGAAAAAGGTTTTAGAATTCTTGGATAAGTTAAATGATGAAGAGGCACAAATCCTCGCAGAGAACGGGATTGAAGGAAAACATTATGAGATTGTTGATGGAGAAATGGAGAACCTGACAAAGGATAATCCTGGATTACTTTCGGAACTAGATGGGCTCAACCAAATGTTAATGTATCTTCCTGAAGCGAAAAGTTTAACGCCTAAGACAACACCACTAAGAGAGTTAGAAGAGGAAGTCAAATTAGCCAATGAAGAAATTGTTGTTCCCAACCCAGCAGAGGCCTTTATTTCAGAGGTATATTCTAAAAAAGGAACGCAGTTAGATAACATTATCCAAGATGCACGTATTAAGTATATAGTTGGACAAATTGATGAATCAGGGTTGGATGAAGCGGTTGAATTATGGAAGAAATCTGGTGGAAATGATTATCTAGAAGAAATTAACAATCTATATAAAGAAACAAACAAATAATGGATAAAAGACGCAGGTGGTGAAGTCACCTCCTGCTTATATTTACAATCGGAAAACGGCAAATATAGCCTGAGGGGGGATTAAATGCAAAACGTAAATCTTGAACAAAGCCCAGGAATGAAACCGTTAATAACGCCAAAGAAAAAGAATGTAATTGCGCAAATCAAAAAGTTTAAATGGCTTTATATAATGTTATTGCCAGGCATTGTTTATTTTGTCGTCTTTAAGTATTTTCCTATGTGGGGTGTGTTAATTGCTTTCCAAGATTATTCCCCATTTTTAGGATTTACAGGAAGTACATGGGTAGGTTTTGAGCATTTTAAAGATTTCTTTATGAATCCTGATTTCACCCGTCTATTACGCAATACTTTCATACTAGCATTATATGATCTAGTATTTTACTTTCCGGCACCGATCATTTTATCTCTGCTATTGAATGAGATAAGAATCAACCTTTACAAGCGCGCTGTACAAACATTAGTCTATGTACCACATTTTATGTCATGGGTGATAATAGCAAGTATTAGTTATGTATTTTTAACAACAAGTGGTGGTGTTGTAAACTCCATTTTAGAGAATGTGTTAGGACATAAAATTGATTTTCTTTCCAGTCCAAGCTGGTTCCGCCCAATGATTATGGTGCAAATTATTTGGAAAGAAGTTGGTTGGGGGACTGTAATCTTTTTGGCAGCCCTTGCAAGTGTAGACCAAGAACAATATGAAGCTGCTATTGTCGATGGGGCTGGTCGTTTTCGGCGACTATGGCATGTCACCTTACCGGCTTTAAGAAGTACAATTGTCATTTTGCTTATTTTAAGATTAGGAAACTTTTTGGATACAGGATTTCAACAAATCTACTTAATGTCTAACTCATTAAACCGTGGTGTTGCAGATGTTTTTGATACATACGTCTATTTCGTTGGGATTACAGAAGGTGCTTTCAGTTATAGTACAGCAGTGGGGCTTTTTAAATCCGTAGTTGGAATTGTGCTGATCGTCGGAGCAGACCGACTCGCCAAAAAACTTGGTCAAGGTGGTTTATTTTAAATTCTATTAAGAAATTAGCTAGTAAAAGATTTTCATAGCATTACTTTGGGACTGGGGGCATGTGTGTTAGCCAGCTCCAGCGCTCTACACTTGCAAGCTTTCAAAGACAACTTTTGCGTAAGCAACAGGATGTTGGTCAACACATCGTGTCCATAGCTGTTTAATTTTATGGTCCAAGCTTGTACGTCGTTATACAGGCGTTAGCGCTTTTCTTAAGAATAGGAGGTTGATTCGATTGCATAAGATGCATAATACAACGGCCGGAAGAATCTTTGACGTTTTTAATTTTATTCTCTTAGGGATACTAGGTTTAGCTACAGTCGTACCCTTTCTTTATATTATTGCTGGGTCCTTTGCAACGGAATCCGAGTTAGCGACAAGGCCGTTTTTCATTATTCCCGAGACTTTTACGACACAAGCTTATCAATATATTTTTTCAACAGATTCAGTCGTTAGAAGTTTAGGTGTTTCTGTCTTCGTTACCATCGTGGGAACATTGATTAGTTTAATCTTAACCTTAACATTTGCCTATCCATTATCAAGAAAAGAAATGATGGGAAGAAATGTTATTTTAAACTTAATTTTGTTTTCTATGTTATTTAGTGGAGGAATGATTCCAACATATTTGCTTGTGAAGGGATTAGGTTTACTTGACTCTCTTTGGGCGTTAATTTTACCACTTGCGATTAACCCATTTTATGTCATTATTGTCAAAACATTTTTCCAGGAACTTCCGAAGGAGTTAGAGGATGCTTCTAAAATGGATGGTTGCTCTGAAATACAAACGTTTTGGCGCGTTATGTTACCATTGTCCAAACCAGTTATTGCTACATTTACTTTGTTTTATGCGGTATTTTATTGGAATGACTTTTTCCAAGCACTTTTATATATAACAGATACAACAAAGTGGCCAATTCAATTATTATTGCAACAATTGGTTATGGTGGCGAATGTAGGGATTGGAGATATGAGTGAAGCAACATTATATGAACCGCCTGAAGAATCGATCAAATTAGCGGTTATTGTGATTGCGACTGTTCCCATTCTTTTATTTTATCCATTCTTACAAAAGCATTTTGCTAAAGGAGTTATGCTAGGATCAGTAAAAGGATAAAGGAAAACTTACTATGTACCGAATTAAGATTATTTAAATATTTTAGTGAATTTTGTCATCCCTTGTTTTACAATAAAGATAGATAGTCTAACTGACTTGTATGTCATAAACAAGGGTTGGGGAAGGTTTGATTAGAAAAATAAAACTATTGAGCAGTAAAAAGGGGATAAGTTGGCGGAGTCGATATTTTCGTGGGAATTTCATCTTAATCTTATTTATTGCTTCCTTTCCTGGAATTATTTTAGGTTTTTGTTTGTATTCATTCGGAATTGGTAAAGTGGAGAAGGAATTAACAGGGGCCCATGAAGATCAAATCGTGGATCGAGCAATAAATATTTCTGATCAATTAGAATATCTGGAAATCTCAATGTCGCATTGGGCGTTTGATCCACGCTTTGATTATTCATTAATGGATATCAACTTCGTTAAAGATTTTTTAGAAACTAGAGACATTAGTAAGAAGTTATTAATTTTACAAGGGAGCAACCCATTAATTGACAAGGTTGAATTGTACTTAGATCACGAGCAACCTTTGTTATTCAATCCGAATTACAATATTATCCAAGAGCAAAAAGAAAAACTATTTTATCATTCCATTGTTGAAACAACTCAATCGATTCAATGGAATCGACTTCAGAAACCAAGTGATGAAAATGACGGGGCACAGTTAATACTATCCCATCACATTCCGGGGGTAAGCCGACCGGCATTCGGGGCAATTATATTAACGATTGATGAGCATAAACTACTGCAATTATTAGAAACACTAACACCTTATAATGAAGGCGTCACTATTTTATTGGATGATGATCGCGAAATTTTAGCGTCTTCCAACACGAATAAGTCATCTGAATTTGTGCGTAATTTAAAAGATATGGCTCTGGAACAAGGAGCAAAAAAAGGTTCGTTCTCTTTAGAGTGGGAGAAGGAAAAATACTCAGTCTCATTTGGTACGATGAAAAGAATTAGCGGAGAGTGGTTGTATATTTCTGCTGCCCCAATTTCGTCAATTACTTCTCCAATCGTTTTTATCTCTAATCTTATTTTAGTTGTAAGTTTTTCAGGATTGATTTTAGCCATTATTATGACTTGGTTTGCATCCATTCGAATTTATAATCCATTAAAAAAATTAATGACAGCGTTCACAGTGGGTGAAGCGGCTGTCAGTATAGACCATAGCCAGAATGAATTTGACATCATTAAAGAAAACTGGATTAAGGTTACGACTGAAAGTGAAAAACTTCAACAACGTCTTTCAACACATATCCCTCAATTAAAAGAGAGCTTCCTGTTACAACTAAGAAATGGTTATTTATATGATTACTCAGAGCAAGAGCTACGTGCCCGAATGGAAAACTATGGATGGAAGCTTCATGAGCAACAATACTTATTAATTGATATACAATTAACGGGTATGTATCAATCTGAATTAAAGGGATTAGAAAAAGATGATAGTCTAATTACGTTTACAGCTATGAATATTGTTGAGGAGTATGTGAAAGATTATTTTGAACAAAGTACGGTTGTCAATTATCACAATTTATCTGTAGGTGTTTTCATTGTGGCTCCTATACATACAAATTTAAATCTGCAACTGAATAGTTTTGCACAAGATGTTACGAATATGATTAATGATATTTTAAAATTAAACGTGACCATCACAATCAGTGAAACAATTAAAGAAGTGAAAAAAATCCCTTATTTATTTGAAAATGTCATGATAGGTAGACAATACCGAAGCTTTGAAAATAGTAATCAAATGATAAATTTACAAAATTGGAATAAAGATGGAAAGCGCTTTAAGGTAGTCTATCCGTTTGAAACAGAGCGAGAAGTAGTTCAAGCGATTAGAAGAGGACAGATGGAGGAAACGGAACAGTTAATTCGGAAATTCTTAAATGAATTAAAGGAAAATGGTATTCAAGAAATTAATATCCAACCAGGGATGTTGCAATTATTTAGTATGATTCAACATGAAATTCTCCATTCTGGTATCCATCCAAATGAGTTGTTTGAAGGAAGAAATATGTTTGATGAACTATCACAAATTAGGGAGCCGGAATGGATGGTCAAATGGATTATTGATGAAGTTATTGCCCCTTATATCCAGTTATTGGAGGGACAGTTGGATATAGAAATGAAACGTCATATTGAGATGGTTGTTGAGTATATTAATGAACACTATAGGGAGGAAATCTCATTAGAGAGCTGTGCTGATGTTGCCGGAACGACTCCTTATACATTAAGCAAATCATTTAAAAAGATACTAAATATTAATTTTATCGATTATGTTACAGAACTTCGGATGAATAAGGCTAAGGAATTGTTGTTAAATACGAATATGAAAATTAATGAAATATCTGAGTGTGTCGGCTATCGACATAGTTATTTTAATCGGATCTTTAAAAAACAAGTAGGTGTTCCACCAAGTCAATTTAGAAAAATGAAAGCAACAAAATAGTTCTATGATTTTTCGTATATGCGTAGGATAAAGAATATTTGAACTTAGCAATGAGTTAAAACGGTAAGGAGTTGTGGATAATGAACATTTCCATCCAGGAACAGTTTCTTCATCCATCTGAGGAATTTACACCAATCCCTTTTTGGTTCTGGAATGACGAGCTCTCAGCAGAAAAGATTTGTAGACAGATCTATGATTTTCATGAAAAAGGAGTGAATGGCTTTGTTCTTCATCCAAGAATGGGAATCCCTAAAGAAATCGAATATTTATCAGATGAATTTATGACCTTTGTAGAAATCGCCGTGCAAGAAGCTAAGAAATTAGGTATGTCTGTTATTTTGTATGATGAGGCTATGTATCCTTCAGGATCGGCAAACGGTAAGGTTGTAAGAGAAAATCCCGAATATGCAAGTCGTGGTTTGAAAATGAACGAGTACCTTTGTGAGCCTGGGACTCATAACATTGTTTTAGATTTAGTGAAAAAAAATGAAAACGTTGTTTCTGTGCAAGCGATTAAAAAACAATCGGAGTCCATTATTTGTGATCATGAAACTCGGTTGCTTGAATTAAAAGATGGGAAAGTTCAATTTACTCCGCCAGATGATGGTAATTGGTCTATTTTAGTTTTTGTTGAAACATTTTCTCGTGGAACAATTCGTGGCATTCATTTCGGAGAAGATGATGGGGAAGAGAATGCGCCAGCTTCCACTGATTTATTAAATCCAGCTGCCGTCCAGAAATTTATTCAACTGACACATGATACTTACTATGAAAGATTGGAACCATACTTTGGCAATACAATTATTGCGATGTTTACGGATGAACCAGATATATTAGGCAGGGGCTCGCTAAGAGGACTAAAACCATGGACGAATCAATTTCTAGATTTTTATAAAAGAAATGGAAATGAAGAAGTGGACTTGCCTTTGCTATGGTTTGAAGGGAGCGAACGAACAGCTTTTGTTAGAAAACAATATCGGAAAACCGTGAATGCGAAAATGACGGAGTCTTATTATCAGCCAATTAGTAGCTGGTGTAGTGATCATGATATTGCATTAACTGGTCATCCGGCGGCCAGTGATGATATAGGTTTATTAGAACACTTTCAAATACCTGGTCAAGATGTGGTTTGGCGTTGGGTTGCGCCTGAAGATGGGAAAGCTGTAGGGGGGCATCATTCCACAGCGGGAAAATGCTCTGCAGATGCTGCTAGACACCGCGGGCGGCGCAGAAATCTCAATGAGTTTCTTGGTGTATGCAGTAAAGAAAGCGATTGGGCTTTAAGTCCGGGCGACATGAAATGGTATATGGATTGGTTACTTGTAAGAGGAGTGAATCTTTTATGTCCACATGCTTTCTATTATTCGATTGATGGAAAGAGACGAAGTCATGAGAGACCACCTGATGTAGGCCCCAATAATAGTTGGTGGCCGTATTATAAACAATTTGCGCAATATATGAAGCGTTTAAGCTGGCTAATGACTGATAGTACGAATGAAACATCAATTGCGGTTCTATGTGAGGAAGATTTTCTCCCTTGGAAAATCGTGAAACCTTTGTATGAAAATCAAATTGAATTTAATTATTTGGAAGAATCGCTTTTACAATCTTCCTGCTTAATCGAAGATGGGGTTATTCGGATTGCTAACCAAAAATATGAAGTAGTCGTTATTGAAGCTAGTCATCATATCGAAAAACCGGTTATACAGGCATTAGAGGAATTTATATTAAATGGTGGGAAAGTTATTATTTGGAATGAGAAAGAAACTCCTTTAGTCATTATGAAAGCTACTTATATTCAGAAACCTGAAGAAATTTTGGAGGCAATTCCACTATCCAATCGTAATGAGTTTCATTTAATCCCAAGTGATCCATCAATAAGACTTAGTAAAATTCGGAAGGAACATTATACCTTCTATTTGCTCGTAAATGAAGGGGAAGAGGATTACGAGGGACAAATTTGTTTGAAGGAAACAGGAAAAGTTGAAAAATGGGATCCGTGGAAGGCCACGATAAAGAAATGTCCAGTGTATGAAGATGGCATGTTACCTATTTCTCTTGCACGTAGATCATCGATTGTCTATTCTGTTGATCCTAATCAAGAATCATTTATAGAAATAGAAGAATCATTCGAACTACGGAAAAAGAAAATAACAGTAAATGAAGCATGGCAAACCAATCAGATTCCAGTTCCAGTGAATGATGAACTTCTTCAACCATGGAATGAGTGGGAAGGCATGAGGTATTTTTCTGGAACGATTATCTATGAAAATAGCTTCGAATTAGATGATTTGGATACTATTAAGCAATTAACGATTGACCTAGGTGAAGTATACGAAATTGCTAAGTTATCTCTCAATCAGAAGGAAATAGGGGTGGAATTGTGGGCACCTTATGAATTTAAGATTGATCCCGCCTTTTTAAAGAGTGGCCGCAATATTATCCAAGTAGAAGTGACCAATAGTATGGCGAATCACATGGACCAAGTCTCACTTAGATCAGGCTTGGTTGGTCCAGTAGAAATTGAACTTGAAACAGAGTCGTTAAATAAAATCGGGTATTCGGATTATCGCGTAGAAAATATGAAATGATCAGTCATCCTAATGAACGGAATATGTAAGACCAACGAGGAGCAAAAAGGGCTACTGAAGTTGGAAAGCGAGCAGGTTGCGCTTTCCAGGACCTTGCGATCTCCTGAGAGAGTTTTCGTATATGCAGGCTGCTTTTTCGATCAAAAAAACAATAAAATTTTGCTAATGATATAGTTATTCGGCTCTTAGCAAAAGCCTTGATGAGCCATTAGGAGCTGCATCATAGATTAATTTCGCGCAGTCTGGCGGCAAGCCTAAAGAGCAATCTTTTGTGCTTCGCCAGCACTACTTTCTTACTGCTTAACACCTGCATAAAACACAACCTGGAGCAAGGGCGGAAAGGGAGCATATTCATTTGCGATATCCGTCCCATACTATTTTCGATCACCGATAAAAACAAGCATGATGAATCAATCTCCGCAAAGCAAATTGCTAAGAATCGAAGATAGTTTAGTTGGTTAGCTTCATAACTTCTGAAGACGGTGAAAAAGATCTTCTGGAGGCACCCCCGTTTATAACTGGAAGAAAGGAGGGATAGCTTTTGTTTGAAAACAAACTTTTTAACAACTTTTATCAATTTGGTGAGACCGTGTTACTTTTGCTTTATGTGAATGCACTCTGGATCTGTTTTACATTACTCGGATTGATCATTTTTGGTTTGGGACCGAGTACAGTAGCGATGTACACTATTTTTCGTCATTGGGCGATGGGGAGGGATGATCTACCTGTTTTTAAAACATTTTGGGAAACCTTTAAAAGTGAATTTTTGAAGGCGAATATCTTAGGGGTTATTCTCCTCATGATCGCTTATATGCTTTATGTCAACTGGAACTTTTTAGAGTTAGATGGGGAATGGATCACCGCTTTTAGTCAGTTTATTCTATTGGTGGCGACCGTTATCTATGGGGTCATGTTAATTTATATTTTTCCCATCTATGTTCAATATGAAAATAAACTTTTTGTTTATTTTAAAAATGCAATTTTGATGGCTCTTTACCAACCATTCCGCACGCTTTATGCGATTGCAGCCTGTTTGACACTGTATTATATATTTTTCATACTACCGGTATTTATTTTCTTGATGGGTGCGAGTTTATCAAGTTTCGTTTTAATGTGGATTACCTATCGAACATTTATGAGATTAGAATATAAACAAGCTAAACTACAAGAAAAACAGGCATAATATGAGGAGTGTTGTGAATTGGAGAAGAGGAAAATCAATGTTTATTTAGCTGGAGATTCAACGGTTCAAACTTATGACTCTAGTAGAGCCCCACAGGCTGGTTGGGGGCAATGTATTTCAAAGTATTTTATAGATGATGTCCAATTTTTCAACCATGCGATAGGTGGTAGAAGCTCGAAAACATTTATTACAGAGGGTAGATTAGCAGAGATAGAAAAACAATTGAAGAAGGATGATTATCTTTTCATCCAAATGGGGCATAATGACTCTTCGAAATCACGGCCTGAACGCTATACAGAGCCTTATGAGGATTATAAGGATTATTTAATACAATATATTCAAATAGCTCGTGATCGCAAGGCGATTCCAATTTTAATCACACCTGTAGCAAGACTCCATTATATTCGTAGGGAATTTCTCGCCGATTTCGGTGATTATTGCAATGCGATGAAAGAAGTTGCGGAAGAAAATGATGTGCTGCTGTTTGATTTAATGCAAGAGAGCATTAAAAAATTCTCATCACTTGGATATGATGAAATTTTCTCCTATTTTATGATTGCAGTAAATGAAACGGATTGCACCCATTTCACGGAAAAGGGTGCTAATGAAATTGCCAAGTTAGTGAGTCAAGGAATCAATGATTTAAGTATCGAACTTTCCAATTATGTGAAAGGAGAATAATTATGGGTATTGAAGGAGGAGTAAGAAAAACGAAGCAACCTTTTCTAATAGGAGAGATTGATATTTCTGCTTCCGGGAAAAATACAAAAATGTATGTTGGAGATTTAACCGGAAATGGCAAAATGGATATTTTAATGGTCCAGCCAGATGGGGGAATTGATGACCGTTATATCCCTCACCAAATCCAATCGATGACTGCTTTTAATTTGGAAGGGGAAGTATTATGGCAAAAGGGAAATCCAGTTGATAATCCCGGTGGTCCTGGTTCAGATTATCCTGTTCAAATTTACGATATTGATGGGGATGGGGAAAATGAAGTTCTATGTGTGATGCATAAGAAGTTTTATATTTTAGAAGGTGCGACAGGAAAGATAAAGAAAATGCATGACCTACCAGCTGAATATGCTCATGATTGTATCATTATTGCCAATCTGACGGGAGGAAAATTTCCTCAAGATATCATTTTGAAGGATCGCTATCAACAACTATGGGCAATGAATAAAGATTTCCAATTGTTATGGACGTATAAAGGCAATGTTGGTCATTTTCCTTGGGTTTTTGATTTTGATGGAGATGGTCGGGATGAGGTAATGGCTGGTTATGATTTTTTAAATGCGGACGGAGAAAAAATATGGTCCTGTGCCAATTTGGCAGACCATGCTGATTGTATATGGGTAGGAAAAGTAAATCCCGCAATATCTAATGATCATCAGATTGTTATTGGTGGTAGTGTGACTGTGATGTATGACTACTCTGGGAAAGAGTTGTGGCGATATAAAGGGTCGGTTGAATCACAGCATGTTAGTTTAGGAAAATTTCGAGACGATTTACCCGGATTGCAAATAGCTGGACTTGATCGGATTATACGTGGTAACGAAATGGGAAAAGATGGTTTATTTCTATTAGATTCAAATGGAAAAGAAATTTGGAAAGAAGATCGTCAAACAAAAGGATGGCTCACCATTATTGAAACGATGAGGGATTGGGATGATCACGAATTAGATTATATTTTGGCTTATAGGAGGGGAGGAGGAGTTAATCCGACTTTATATGATGGGTTTATGAATCCTATTGTACAATTTCCCGAAGATGGATATGTCGTCCATGCTGACTTATTTGGGAGTGGATATGTGAATGTAGTGATCTATCATGATAATTATGCCTATATTTATGGAAGTAAACCATCCAATCTATCGATAGCAAATGAGAAGGCATTGGCACAGGAAAAACGGCTTTATTCCGTGACGCTGTACCCTGGAGGGGAATATTGAAAAAATAATGAATGATGTTTTATATAAAGTCTTCCAGATCTGGGGGACTTTAACTCTATCATCTTTAGCGACTTGCTCTCTAGTAAGATTTTCAAATGTCTTCATCTCATTGTTTTTAGGGGAGATGATATGAAAAGAGGTATCAACTCCTTCATCAAAAGAAATAGAAAAAAGCGAATATCCATAATGTTGCATGATCATAGTAATTGGTTTGAAAGTATTTTCCGTTGATAATATTTTTTAAACATGCTATTATATGGAGCAAATATATAGCCTTTAAACCGGTCCCGAGAGGCCGAAAAGGACGAATATATAGATGTGTTTCTATATATCTATGTTTTTATGCCCTTTTGTCCTCTGTGATAAAAGGGTATTTATTTTGCTTATTTGAGACAAGTTTAATCTCTTTTAAACAACGTCCTGTGAGGCTTGAAAAGAGAATGGAGATGTTTATTTGAATCATCATCAAAGACCATTCCTTCAAACCAACGAGAAAATTTTGCCAACATAAACAAACACTGAAGGGTGGAAAAGCTACATGAATTATCAACGGAAAACAGTAGTCGCCTCTATGGCTGGTTTAACACTGGAAGGCATGGATATAATGTTTATTTCATTTGCCATGTCCATGATCGTCGCGGAGTTCCATATTGATTTAGCAACAGGTGGATTTATTTCATCGATTACGAATATTGGCATGCTGCTTGGAGGAATTATCTTCGGGATTTTGGCAGATAAGTTTGGTCGCGTTCGAATCTTTACGTATACTGTATTTTTGTTTGCGATTGGAACAGCTTTAACGGGATTGGCTACGAATATTGAACAAATTTATATATTTCGTTTCATTGCTGGCATTGGTGCAGGTGGTGAATATGGTATCGGAATGGCTCTCGTCGCAGAGGCGTGGCCCAAAAACAAGCAAGGAAGGGTTTCTTCTTACGTAAGTGTTGGAGCACAAATTGGTGTTATTCTCGCGGCGCTATTAAGTGCGATGATTCTTCCGATTCTAGGGTGGAGGGCATTATTCTTTGTGGGCATAATTCCAGTAGTTTTTGCCTTTATTGTTCGAAAGAATCTAAAAGAATCACCAGAATGGTTAGCTTCACAACAGGAGGACGAGACCAGCCTGAAACAAAAAGAAGGGAAGTTACGTGAGCTGTTTCGTACACCAAGAACAACGCTCACCACCCTGGCCCTTGCCATTATGGCGACTGTTCAAATAGCGGGATATAATGGGCTGATGATTTGGTTGCCATCCATGTTGCAAAAATCACAAGGATTATCTGTATCAAGCTCAGCATTATGGACGATTAGCACGGCTATTGGCATGATTATTGGTATGTTGACTTTTGGGCAATTTATGGATCGATTAGGTGCCAAACGGTCCTTTGGAATTTTTCTACTTGCATCCGCAAGTGCAGTCTTTTTATACTCTTTTGCAACGGGAAGTGCTGGCGTATTAATTGGCGGTGCGATCGTTGGCTTTTTCTCAAATGGGATGTTTGCTGGGTATGGCGCCTTGATTAGCCGCTATTATCCTGTTCATATTCGAAGTACGGCAACAAACACGATTTTTAACTTCGGTAGAGCCTTAGGCGGATTTTCACCGATCCTAGTTGGCTACCTCTTGCAAAACTATAATATGATGACAGCCATGATCTACCTAGCTGCTCTATATATTATCTCCTTTATCGTTATGTTAAGTTTGAAACAAAGGGCATCGTCTTCAACGGAAGTGGCTGTGATGTAACAGTTCTTATTAGTGGTTCTGTATTAATTAGGATATTTCCCAGGATAATATCTGTTTCTCATTTTCGAAAGTTTGGACAGTGTAGAATTGCTGTTGGGAAAATGAGTAGAAGAAAAGTAGATAGTTTACTTTTCTTCTACTTGTATCATGATTTTAGTCACGTAATTTTCTTCACCACTAACACTTACTTCATCCATTACATACTCCTCAAAGCTATCACCACAAATGGAATAACCATTCTCATTCAAATACGCATTTATTTCTTCATACGTATCTTGAATTGTCATATAGCTCCCCTTATGATAGGCAATTACATATTTTCCGGCTTTTTTAATAAAGGGTTCTTCAACCATAAGTTGATCTACACGCATATAAAAATGCGAATAATTCCAATAATCGGCAGCCTCTATTTGTTTCTGACGAATTAACCCACCAATAGGATAACCGATATCCATTTCTTCTTGTTTTGTATATTTAATAAATGCCATTATCGATTTTGTGAATTCTTTATCTGAGCAATTTAAAATATTTTCACTTAAAATATAATTTTCTTCTCCTAATTCTTCAATTAATAAACGATCAAAATCCAACTTTAATGCCGCCTCTATTTGTTTTTTCTTATGTTGAATGATTTGTTGAGTACGCTGCATTTTTGCAATTTTTATCTTCATTGCTTCTTCTTTTTCCGCTAATAATTCGATGGTTTCCTTAGGGCTTTTGAGATGTAAAAAGTCCTTAATTTCCGCTAAAGACATACCAATTTCCTTTAACATCTCAATCACGCTAAAAACTTCCGTTTGTTGAACGGAATAATAGCGATACCCTTTTTCATCTTTATGCTCTGGTTTTAATAGACCAATATCATCATAATGAAAAAATGTTTGTTTTTTTACACCACATAAATCAGCAAATTCTCCGGTCGTAAATAATTTTTTTGTAGTCTCCAATTTTCCACCTCTTCACTCTTGACTATACGATAACCGAATACCTTATTATCATAACATAGAAAAATATTGAATAAACGGAGCAGACTTCAAAGAACGATATTTTAGGTGGTATTTAAATGGGAAAGAATCATTCAAAGATGCAAACGACAGAGCCTCGTAAACTATTTATGCAATATTTAATTCCCTCTTTATTTGGCATGGTTTTAATGGCGATCAATATTTTAATCGATGGTCTATTCGTCAGCCATGGTGTTGGGGAAAAAGGGTTGGCAGGTGTAAATATTGCGGTTCCAATATACTCGGTCATTTTATCTGTTTCTTTATGGATTGGCATGGGGGGTGCCACACTATATTCTATTGCACTTGGTCAAAATAATCATGTCCGCGCAAAAAAGATATTTACACATTCAATCATTTTGGCGATTGCTACAACAGGATTAATTATTGCATTTTGTCTAATGTTTGAAAAACGACTTGCTTATGTATTTGGGGCAAACGATTCGATTATTACTTATGTTGACGATTATCTACACATTATCTTATTGTTTGGGCTTGTCTTTGTACTTGAAAATATTTTAAGTATTTTTATTCGAAATGATGGAAATCCTGCGCTCGCGATGACAGGATTAATTGTAACATCTGTTGTGAATATAATTTTAAATTATCTATTTATCTTTATTTTTCATTGGGGTGTTAAAGGAGCGGCTTACGCAACTGTTATTGGTACCTTCATTGGAATTCTTGCTTTACTTACCCACTTTTTAACGAGGAAAAAGCAATTAGGATACTCTCATACAAAACTCGATATATCCTTACTAGGTAACATCTTTTCGATTGGTTTTCCGAGTTTCATTGTGGAGGGCTCGGCCGCTGTGATGATGGTTGGATTCAATGTAACATTTAGTCATTTTGTTGGGGAAGTAGGATTGTAGCTTATGCTGTAGTAAACTATATGCATACAGTGTTTATTATGCTCTTTATTGGGATTGGCACAGCTCTTCAACCTATTACAAGTTACCATTATGGTGCAAATCTTTATTCGCGCATGAAACAGTTTATTCGAATGGCTATCATCACAGGGATAAGTCTGGGAGCAGCCGTATTTATGATTGGCTTGATAGGGAGAGGCTGGATTATTAGCTTATTTGGAATTGAAATTTCGGAAGTTGTTGATTATACAAAAATGGGGATCTCCTATTTTTTTGCAGGATATCTATTTTTAGGAATCAACATGGTCTTTGTAGAATATTATCAATCTATTGGAAAGATTCGTATTGCTACATGGATTACCTTATGTCGAAGCCTGTTTTTATTTATTCCCTTACTATGGGTATTACCTAATTTCTTTGGGCCTGATACCATTTGGTTAGTCTTTCCATTAGCTGAGGGATTTACAGTTCTATTTATTTATTTGGCCTTGAAATTTAAATGGATCGAGCTTATTCGGTCAGAAAAGCCTAAGATAATTACAAATCGGGTGACAGAACCTGCATTTAGTAAAGATAAAATGTGAAGGACCAAATTTGGGGGAGAATTTTCCGTTCAGTAGGGAGCTGGCCCGTAAATCTTAACAAAGAAAGAACGAAGAGTGGAATGGCATTCTTCGTTCTTTTTGTTTCAAGGAGTAGTTTTTTACTAGAGATAAAGTCACTAACTTACCTGGGAATATATGATTATGTAAAACGAGTAAGTTTCTTCTATTATCGGCAGTATCAAGTTTTTGCTATATATTAAAATTTTTAGAAAAAAACAGTTGAAAATTTTTAGAATATGCCATACAATAAATCAAAGTTATTAATTCCTATGAGTTTAATAGGTTTTGAGGGAAGGGGAGCTCATCTTGCAACAGACAAATCAAACTGATTTAGCGTTAATTTACGAGGAATTAGAGAGAAATCAGCAAGAAGTCATCAAATGGAGAAGATATATGCATCAATATCCTGAGTTATCTTTTCAGGAGACAGAAACAGCTAAGTTTATTGAGGAAAAGTTAATCAGTTTTGATTTAGCGGTCAAAACAAAAATTGGTGGGAATGGACTAATTGGTATACTTGAAGGGAAAAATCCTGGACCTACCATTGCTTTAAGAGCTGATTTCGATGCACTTCCTATTCAAGATGAAAAAGATGTACCGTATAAATCACAAAAGCCTGGTATTATGCATGCATGTGGCCATGATGGACATACGGCTGCTTTATTAGGAACAGCACAAGTGTTAAGTCAATTCCGAGAAAAGTTAAAAGGAAAAATCATTTTTATTTTCCAGCCTGCGGAAGAATTACCACCAGGTGGTGCGAAGTTTATGATTGAAGACAATGTGTTGGATGGAGTAGATTATGTATTTGGTGCACATTTAGCGTCTGACCTCCCATTAGGACAAGTGGCCGTGGGAGAAGGTTTTACCTCAGCCGCAGTTGATAAATTTGAGATTACGATCAAGGGAAAAGGTGGTCATGGAGCGAGGCCCCATGAAACAATTGATTCGATTGTAATTGGTAGTGAGGTTATTAATGCTTTACAAAAAATTGTCAGTCGACAAGTGAATCCACTACAATCAGCCGTTGTTACAGTTGGAGTTTTTCAAGCTGGAAATGCCTTTAATGTGATCGCAGAAAATGCGAAAATCGAAGGAACTGTCCGTACATTTGATGAGAAGATTAGAATGAAAGTCAAAGAGGATATCCATTCGATCGTGCAAGGAATCACAGCTGCATTCCGGGCGGAATATTCAATCGACTATT
Source organism: Lederbergia galactosidilytica (assembly GCF_017873565.1). Lineage (GTDB taxonomy): Bacteria > Bacillota > Bacilli > Bacillales > Bacillaceae_C > Lederbergia > Lederbergia galactosidilytica. The sequence continues at coordinate 37,685 of NZ_JAGGKH010000018.1, read as the reverse complement.
TACTAGGTTATCCTGCTTTATATAATCATGAGCGAGAAACTGAACTTGCAAGAACTCTTTTCAAAGAAGAATTTTCAGATGAATCTGTTATTCCATTAGAACCTTCGATGGGGGCAGAGGATTTTTCTTATTTCTTACAAGAAAAGCCGGGAACATATTTCAGAGTCGGTTCACGGAATGAAAAAGAACAAACTCATTACTCACATCATCATCCGAAATTTGATTTTGATGAACGAGCTTTATTAAATATCGAAAGATCATTTGTAAAAATTATTGCTCATTATCTATTTTAACACTGAAATATTGATGTGTGCGATATTTGTGTAAAGGTCTTGGAAATGAAAAAATATTGCGGTCGAACCTAGCGTCCGCAAATTTTAGTGGATTATTTTAACCGAATATTTTTAAAAATAAAACGATGATTTTAGATAAAGGAATGAAAAAAATGAAACAATCGAAATTGGTACTATTAATGATAATGATACTGTTCAGCTTGATTGTCGCTGCCTGTAGTTCAGGAAAGACATCAACAGAAAATAATAAAAACGATTCAACTGAAGAAAAGAGTGACAATGCAACCAAGGTTGTCGAAGATACACAGATTCCTGCAGAAGATCCATCAGCTTCTCCCCAATTAGCTGTTAATCGAGGAAATATGGTAGTTGTAGGCTTGCAAGAACCTGGAGGAGTCTTTACACCATATTTTAATTCAAGTGGATATGATGGGAATGTTCAATCAGTCATGTTTCCTCCTTTAGTCGATATCAATGAAGTAGGTGAACCAATTCCTGGACTTGCGGAGAGCTGGGATGTTTCAGAGGATGGATTAACATATACTTTTCATTTGCGAGATGATTTGAAATTTGATGATGGAACACCATTAACAACAGAGGATGTTGAATTCACTCTTACGTTATTGCATGATCCGAGTTATGGTGGTGGAACAGACATCACAGAAGCGAAAGTTGTTGGTGGGTTAGATTATAAAAATGGTGATGCAAAAAGTATTTCGGGTATTGAATTAATTAATGAACAAACAATTAAAATTACAACAGAAGAAGTGAATGCGCAGTCCTTACGTTTGTTAGGTGGTCAAATCCTTCAGAAAGAGTACTATGGAAAAGACTATAAAAAAGGAAATCTCGATTATTTAAATGCTCTGCATCTAAAACCAGTTGGGGCGGGACCATTCCGTTTTGTTGATTATTTGCCTGGACAAGAGATTCGCTATGAAGCCAATGAATATTTTTATGATGGGAAGCCTGAAGTAGATCAATTTATCTATAAAACAACTGAAGGAGATTCACAACAATTTTTCCAAACTGGTGAATTGGATTATAGTGCTCTAGCCGCAAACCAAGATAATTTTGAATTTTTGCAAGCTTTAGGGTTTGCCAATATTAATGTCTATACTTCTTCAGCTTATGGCTATGTCACATTCAATCATGAGAAAGAGATTTTCAAGGATCCTAAAGTACGACAAGCCTTTATATATGGTCTTGATCGTCAAACGATTATTGATACATATTATCAGGGCTATGCACAAGTAGCGAATGTTCCTGTTTCACCGACGTCATGGGCATATACAGATGAAGTTGGCAGTATGAACTATGATCCTGAAAAAGCAAAAGAATTACTAGAGGAAGCTGGTTGGACGGAAGGTGATAATGGCATTCGCGAAAAAGATGGTCAAAAACTTGTAGTCTATTATTTTACTTCTGCGGGTGGTTTAGGGGATACATTCATTCCGATTGCCAAGGAAAACTATAAGGAAATCGGCATTGATCTTCAAATAGAACAAATGGATTTTAATGCTTTACTTTCTCGTGTAGAGAAAGGAGATCATGATCTTGCTTCTTTCTCTACGACCATGTTGACCGATCCTTATAATGGAATTGAAAGTTTTCATACAAAAACCAATGATACGATTATTAAAGGTTACGGAAATGAGAAAATTGATGGTTTGATTGATGCAACTATTGCAACTAATGATCAAGATGAAAGAGCGGCAGCTTTTCATGAATTATATAAAGCGTTAGATGAAGATCCGCCGGTGATTTTAATGTCTTATACAAAAGTATTAAGTGGAACAAATGCACGAGTAGAAGGCTTTGAACCGAATGGATACCGCGGGATTGCCTCTAGCTTGAAAAATTTACAAGTAGTCGATGTACAACCATAATAATTTAATAAACTTATTGATTGAGTCCATTTCATCATTGCTTATGAATGATCAATACACGAACGTTATTGTGAAAGGAGATTGAATGGTTAGTCCATGTATTTCCTTAACTTAGTTGATTGGGGCGGAAGGCGGCGACACCTGGGGGATTAGCGTGATAGTGAGATCCCGTAGGAGCATAGCGACGAGGAAGCTCACCGCACGCCCCCCTGAAAGCGTCCATCTGAAGCGTAAATCAACGTTGTTCGGATTTGAATGCTAACATCTCTATTATGAAATTGATTTGAGCATTTAAATAACTTTTAAACAATGAATTGTCGTTTTAATTCAGGCGTATCCGAATCTAAAGCTCGGATACGCCCTGTTACATGAGAGAATACCCACGGGATGATGATTATTTCTTATGGAAATAGACACTGTTGCAAGTGGGTCTGGAAAGAATTAAGACTATCGGTAGGAGTCGCGGTATCAGGGCTTTAACTGTAGTTTAGCTAAACCTAATCGGCTTAGGAAAATAAAAACACTCTACGAAAGTTTGAATGTTTTTTGTGCAGCTTCCATTCTGTGGACAAATCTACGGAATGGTGTGTAGGCAATGAGGAATTGCAGACATGATGATTTGAGCTGAATCCGGCTTACATAATTGTTAAGAGATGGGGGGAGAGATAGCTTGAAAGGATATGTTTTAAAAAGATTTTTATATTTAATTCCAACCTTGATTGGGGCTTCATTGTTAATATTCTTTTTGTATTCATTAGTTCCAGGAAATTTTATTGATGCTGATCCGAATTTGACTGCTGAACGGAAAGCTGAGTTATATGCTCTTTATGGCTTTGATCAGCCAGTTTTGAAGCGTTATTTCATTTGGATGGGGAATCTCCTTCAAGGTGATCTTGGATATTCGTTACAATTTCAACGTCCAGTTGTCGAAGTACTAGGGAATTATCTTTGGAGTTCATTTTTTGTTGCTTTAGCTTCATTGATTTTGACATGGGGGATTGCTCTAGTAGTTGGTGTCGTTTCAGCTACTCGCCAATATTCTTTATTTGATTCATTGGCAACTGTGTTAGTGTTTGCAGGTATGGCAACTCCATCCTTTTTCCTTGGCTTAATCTTAATTAAATTTCTTGCAGTTGACCTAGGTTGGTTTCCAGCTGGGGGGATGATCACTACGGGAAGTAATTATACGGGCTGGGAATATGTGAAAGATGTTGGCCAGCATATGATTCTGCCTGTGTTAGTTCTAACGATGTTAGGAATCGGCGGATTAGCCCGTTATTTCCGAACCAATATGCTTGAAGTAATTCGTCAAGATTTTGTTCGAACAGCTAGAGCCAAGGGACTTAAGGAAAAAACAGTTGTTTATAAACATGCATTAAGAAATGCCCTTTTGCCGGCTATTACATTATTTGCCTTTGAGTTACCTGCATTGTTTAGTGGTGCCATTATTACGGAGCAAATATTTAATTGGCCAGGGATTGGAGCCATATATATGCAGGCCTTCACGGTTCGAGATTACCCATTATTAATGGGCTTTACAATGTTTATCGCCCTTTTAACGGTTATAAGTAATTTATTAGCAGATTTACTATACGGAGTAGCGGATCCTCGTGTTCGTTTAAAATAATTTTATTTGATCGCATGAAAAGCAAGTTCCGCCAATTGCTTTATGAACTAACTGAAACAAAAACCTCGTGTTAATAGTTAGTGAACTATGATATCTGTTAACTTAATAGAAGTTTGCTAGACAGAACCAACTGCAAGGATTAGGAAGAATGAGAAAAACGATGAGCTTTTTACTCCTTCTTGATGCTTGTGTATTACTTCGGAATGCTAAGGAGTTGAAACAGATGGAAAGTCCCTCAGTGACGACAATGAATCCAAAGATACAGTCAAAACAGCAAAAATCATCTCTATGGAGACAAGTGTTTCGTCGTTTATTAAAAAAGAAAATCGCCCTTTCAGGTTTAGGTTTTCTAATTTTTATATTTTTATTTTCCTTTATAGGTCCTTTTTTTTCACCTTATGGTATTTCTGGGGTGGATGCAACGAATATAAATCAACCTCCTAGTTCATCTCACTGGTTAGGGACAGATAAGCTAGGGCGGGATGTCTTAACAAGATTGATGCTAGCTGGAAGAATCTCATTAACAGTAGGACTCGGTGCTATGATTATGTCTCTTACCATTGGTGCTTTATTAGGTGTGCTAGCTGGATACTATAAAGGAATTATTGATCAAATTGTAATGAGAACAGCGGATATCCTTATGACATTACCTGGCTTGCCCCTTTTATTTATTATGGCGGCTGTAATGTCAGAGTGGAAGGTACCAGCAGAACAGCGACTTTATATTGTTATGCTGATGCTAAGTTTAGTTGGTTGGCCAGGACTTGCTAGATTGGTACGAAGCCAAATTCTAAGTTTACGCGAACGAGAATTTATTCAAGCGACAGATGCCTTAGGACTACGAGATCGTAGGAAACTACTGAATCATTTATTACCTAATACTGTTCCATTATTAATCGTAGCTGGGACACTGAATGTGGGGAGTGCAATTTTAAGTGAATCAGTCCTTAGTTACTTTGGGCTAGGTGTAGTCCCACCAACAGCATCTTGGGGGAATATGATCAATGCAGCCAATTCTCTAATTGATTTTCAAAAACGACCTTGGCTATGGATTCCACCTGGAGTGGCAATCTTCCTAACAGTGATTAGTATTAATTTACTCGGCGATGGCTTGCGCGATGCAATCGATCCAAACATGAAGAGGAGGTAATAGACATGGCAGAGGGGTCTATCTTGCAGGTGAATCACTTACTTACCCAGTTTCAAACAGAAGCTGGGAAGGTAAATGCTGTCAATGATGTGAGTTTTGAAATAAAAGAAGGACAAACTGTTTGCTTGGTTGGAGAGTCTGGGTGTGGAAAAAGTGCAACGGCGATGTCGATTATGGGGTTAATCGATCACACATCGGGTGCGAAATGTGAAGGAGAAATTATATTTGAAGGAAAAGATTTACTTAAAATGAAGATGTCTGACCTGCGGAGATTACGGGGGAATGATTTTGCTATGATTTTTCAAGAGCCAATGACTTCACTAAACCCTGTCTTAACGATCGGTGAGCAAATTATCGAGCCTCTAATGGAACATACCCTTATCTCAAAAAAGCAAGCAAAGCAAAAAGCGATAGAGTTGATTGAGTTAGTAGGTATTGGAAGAAGTCGCGAGATTTTTTCTTCCTATCCGCATCAGTTGAGTGGTGGAATGTTACAAAGAATTATGATCGCGATCGCTTTATGTTGTAATCCACGGTTACTAATTGCAGATGAACCAACAACAGCACTTGATGTTACGATTCAAGCGCAAATTTTAGAGTTGCTGCGAAAATTAAAAGAGGAACGACAAATGTCGATGTTGTTGATTACTCATGATCTAGGGGTTGTTGCAGAGGTAGCCGATTATGTGATTGTCATGTACGCAGGAAAAGTAATTGAACATGCTCCTGTAGTTGAATTATTTAAGAATCCTAAACATCCTTATACAAAAGGGTTGTTGGCAGCGAAGCCTGTTATTAATCAACGTAAAGAGACACTCTATACAATTCCTGGTCAAGTGCCAAACTTAATTGATTTGCAACCATCTTGTTATTTCAGTGATCGGTGTGAGCATTGTATGAGTATTTGTGTTGAGAAAAGTCCAGGAATGAAATCCATTAAGGATGATCATCAAGTGGCATGCTGGTTATATGAGGAAGAGGTGATTGTATGAAGGAGAGGACACCTTTAATTGAAGTGAATCAACTTAAAAAATATTTTGGTGATTCCTCTTCGATTTTCAAAAGAAATAAAACTGTCGTGAAGGCAGTTGACGGAGTTAGCTTTAAAATTGGAAAAGGTGAAACGTTTGGACTTGTAGGTGAATCAGGGAGTGGAAAAAGTACAATTGGTCGAAGTATTTTAAGACTTCATTCCATTACATCTGGGGAAGTGAAATATAATGGATATAGCCTCCATCATCTACCCAAACAAGAAATGAGGAATTTGCGGCCAAAGTTGCAATTTATCTTTCAAGATCCATTTAGTTCATTGAATCCGCGGCTTCGTATTGGAGATGCAATTGGGGAAGCTTTGCTTGATCATGGCTTATGCAGTAAAACGGAAGTAAAGAGTAAAGTGCTAGAGGTATTAGAGATTTGTGGTCTGGCTTCTTATCATTATGATCGCTTCCCCCATGAATTCAGTGGGGGACAGCGTCAACGTATTGGGATAGCAAGAGCCATTATTTTGGAACCAGACTTTATTGTCGCTGATGAACCTGTATCTGCATTAGATGTTTCCATTCAAGCGCAAATCATAAATTTATTTAAGGAATTACAAAAAGAGAAAGATATTACCTTCTTATTTATATCTCATGATTTAAGTGTTGTGGAGCATCTTTGTTCAAAAATCGGCGTGCTTTATCTTGGCTCGATGATGGAGTTGGCTAGTCGTGATCAACTTTATGGTAACCCGCTTCATCCTTATACAAAAGCTTTACTCTCGGCTGTACCGATCCCAGATCCTACGTTGAAACGTGAGCGAATCATATTGAAGGGGGATATCCCCAATCCTGCTAATCCACCTAAAGGTTGTAAATTTCATACAAGATGTCCTTTGGCACAAGATATCTGCCGTGTGGAAGTACCGGAATTTCGCGAAATTGAGGATCAGCATTATGTAGCTTGTCATTTAGTATAAGAAATAGAAAATTTGAAAGCAATAAAGAATTCATCTTGATTTATATTAATCAACTTTCTCTTAAAAAGGACGGAAGGGGAGCGCAATTAGCTCTTTTTCTGTCTCTTTAATGTTCTTAATAAGTTGGATTTTCATCTTAATAGAAGCTTTTGTCTATGTATCGTTACATCAAAAGAGGAGTTTTTTAATCTGCTAATTTTCCTATCTCTATATAAATGCAATATATAATTTACATTTATATGTTATATTCAGGTTAGGGGGCTGGCAGTAGTAAAGCTTGCCAGAATACAGAAGAATCAAAGGCAAACGCAGCTGGCCTCAAGTTGGAGTGATACGGCAAACTATTAGCTTAATTGAATAGGTAAATATAATCTCTAATCTTGAAGTTATGTTTAGAAATCTGTTATGCAGTGAATATGTCTTTAAATGAACTATTTTGGATTGAGCAGGAGGGGAGTCCAAATGAAAAGGATGAACGTTTGCAACTGCAAAATTTTAAAAATATACGAATCGCATTTTTGTTGCAAACTCTGGGAATTGTGGCAATACTCGTATACGAAGGAATTGACAAAGGGGTAAGAGCAGTTGTAGTTAATCCCTTATTTATCGTATTAATGTTGACAATGGCAGTCCTACTATGGCTAAACATAAAAATCACCATTGATGTCTATGATGATTCGGAAAAACCTAGAAAGTTTAGTCCTTATAATCAAATTGTTTTGATCTCTGTCGTGATCGCAATTATATTCGCACTTGTGGCAAAATTCGCTTTAAATATGATAGTATTCAATGAAATTTTCCTTATAGGTTTTATTGTTTTTATTTGTTTTCTTATTCCTGGTTCCTATATTTATTATGTACGAAAAAAGCGGGTAAACAGAAAATAATTTAGAACAGTCGATTAATGTGAATACGGCAAATGGAATATGCGCCTTTTCTGCGGGAGGCTAACGAACTTCAGGGTTAAGAGGAAGCTAGTTGTCGCGCATATTCCAATTTGCTCATGATGGCTAATCCTTGTTATTTTGTCCAAAAGCCAAAAGGATGTGCGAAACATAATGAGTAAAACATATTCAACATTTGATTACAGGGGAAGTGAAGCTAATCGGCTTTCAAATCCTTAGCCTCTAGGTTTTATAGGGCTAGTTCGATTTTTACTTTTTTATAAGATTTCTCATTCTGAAGAGGTTCTTCATGAATCATACAATTTTTAGATAATAATTGCTTAAGCTTCAGCCAAACATCCTCTTTAATATGTAGATCCTTAATTCCTTTGTCCGTAAGTTGATAATCGCGTCCTTCGACTAGTTGAAATTTTAATTTTAACAATGTTTGCAACCCTTTAATCGTAATAAATTTCACTTGATAGCCATCCTCAATGATGGAGGTTAACGCCTCTTGATCTTGATCCGCCAATTTTAAGAGCTGATTAAAATCGAAATGTTCATTTATATGAACCCAAGGGGTAACATCCTTTTTTTCAATTTGACTTAGTATATCTGAATTAGATATCCCCTGGCTTCTAAGTGTCTCAATCATGTATGCAATGGGAAGTGATATAGGATGATTTTCCATGCAAGCCCTCCTTAACCTCTTATTCATACTATTATTATCCTACAATTATAAGTATAATGCTAGTTTTCCAATCGTACTCCAAATCCTAATTATGTTACAAAAATAAAATCTTTATAGAAGGTGTAGCTATCGGAAAAGGAGGGTGGAGCAAAATTCGTTTGGCTGGTTGATTATGCAATAATTTGGCTTAATCGTGAAAGGAATTCACATGAGTTTAAGCTTACTAATGTAATGTGATTTAATGTAAAAATACCTTTTATGCAAGCAAGGTTCGAAGGCAACGGAATGAGAAAAGACATGATATTAGAGGAAAAAGGAGATTGAGAGGGTAGCGTTTTATCCAATCCTAACGATACCTTCCCAATTTTTGACACTGAAAAGTTGTTTTCAATTGCATGGCTCTATACATAAGCCGAGCATGACGACCATCTTGAGATCTGCGCGTCATTTTGGGGCGAAGACAATTCATGAATTGTTCATCACAGATACAAGGATGAATTCCCCTATTAAGACAACGATCATGTCTCATACAGCAAGCATCCACATCATTGATAGGAGAACCTGGTCCACTACAACCTGGCCCACACCATTTATAGCCAGGAAAAAGGCAGCCTAAATGATTTCTTTTTCCAGCCAACCCATCACCTCCATATTCTACAATATGAAAATACCTTCTAGATTGAATGAGCTAACATCTTAAAAACACGAATATGAGGAATCATTTAGCAAACTAGCCCTCCTTGCTTTTTATAGCTGGATTTGGTGAGAAATTGCCTTATTCTCGACACTTCTGCTAGTTAATTCATCGGATTGAACCTTTCACTCAAACGATGTTGCTATTTTTAAACCGATGATCGAATCTGCAATCTGATCTAATTGATAAACAACTTTTTCTTTTTGCCAGACAATCTGCTGGTCATTCCCTGTAGCATCCAAATGGACAAAACCATGTTCTTCTGGGATAGGTAAAGAGTGATTTTCAAGAAATTTGACGGTATTGCGGGCAAGTTTTTCACCTGAGTCTGCTTCATCTGTATATGTGTGTGTCGTCAATGCCCAGCGGCCTTCATTCCAACCAGTCCATAGGCTACCTGCCCCTGCATCTTGATAGCCAGTCATTTCATAACCAAGATCCACTTTATTACCGCCATTTTCTTTAAAGTCTTCATAGGCAATTTCCTCGTCTGCCTGTTCCTGGGTGCTATACTCTTGTACCGTTAAGCTTGCGATCTTCCTGGCAGCTTCACTGTCATTTAACTGCTTATTATTGATTGGTATAGGATCTTGACTAGCAAAAAAGGTAACAGTATAGCGATCATCTTCTGATGTTGTTGCGGCTGTTAAATGTTCCCCCTCGTCTAAAGGGATACTATCAGGAAGAACAATTGTTAGCTTTGTATCAATTTGTTTTTTTATTTCCGCCAATACTTCTTCCTCTGTTAGTTCCCCATTATCTTGCATCTCCGTTTGTGATGAATTTTCCTTTGCTTTGGGTTCGGAATCTGGCTTTTCCTCACTCTGTTTTGGGGAGTCTATCTCCGTTTCAGTGTGCAAAGTATCATCAGGTGAAGCTTGTCCTTCAGTTGTACATCCACTAATTAGAAAAATAAAACCTAGGAATGTGATAATTTGTGTAGTAATTTTTATCATCTTAACCACCCTTATTTTGAGGATTATATAATTTTTATACCTCTAAGAATTGTTGAGCAAACGTAAAGTTAGATTAGATTGATTGACAAAACCTTTATTTCTTTTTAAAATGATAATCCACAAGATGTAAAAAGATTAATTCACTTTTACTTTGTTCAATAAATAGCCTTATATTGGTACTGAATTTGTAACATAACGGATGCTCCATTATGAAAAACTGTAGTATGATAGAAATATAGAATGCTCAATTATTCACTATGTGGAGAAAAAGGAATTACCATCCGCATAAGCCTATGGAAATGTTAAGCAGATGAAAAGTCCTTTTAGTGTCTTTGTATTCTTGAGGAGATTCTAAAATTTCACTTTTAAAACTAGCTTAATATCATATCCAGTTCAAAGTAAAAAATTTTGTCAAAGTTTGTTCACAAATTCACGAACTAAAAAGTGTGCAGATAGATGAATAAAATTTTTTGTCAAAGTTTGTTCACTTTTTCACTAAAGGAGGAAAATGGAATGGAAGAGGTTATTCTCGCAAGGATTCAATTTGCTTCAACGACATTGTTTCATTTTATCTTTGTCCCATTGTCCATTGGTCTAGTATTTATTATTGCGATCATGCAGACAATGTATGTGATTAAGAAAAATGATATTTATTTAAAAATGACGAAGTTTTGGAGTATCTTTTTCCTGATTAACTTTGCAGTAGGAGTCGTGACAGGGATTATCCAGGAATTCCAATTTGGGATGAACTGGTCAAGTTATTCACGGTTCGTTGGGGATGTATTTGGTGCACCTCTTGCGGTAGAGGCTTTAGCCGCCTTTTTCTTAGAATCAACGTTTATCGGTTTATGGATATTCGGCTGGAATAAGTTACCGAAAAAATTACATCTTGCCTGTATTTGGCTTGTGTCAATTGGCACGATTATGTCAGCCTTTTGGATTTTAGCGGCGAATTCCTTTATGCATAATCCTGTTGGTTATACAATTCAAAATGGCCGCGCTGAAATGACCGACTTTCTGGCTGTGTTAACCAATCCTAAACTTTGGGTTGCTTTTCCACATACTATTTTTGGAAGCTTTGCAACAGGTGCCTTTTTTATTGCAGGTGTCAGTGCATGGTATTTAATTAAGAAAAAAGATATAGAAATCTTTAAACGTTCTATTGCAATATCTCTTGTAATTGGAATGGTTGCTGGTTTAGGGTTAGCATTTTCTGGCCATGCACAAGCTACTTATTTAATGCATGCTCAACCAATGAAAATGGCCGCTGCAGAGGGGCTTTGGGAAGATAGTGGTGACCCAGCAGCATGGACATTATTTGCCAATATTGATACTGAAAATCAGAAGAGTACGCATCGGATCGAAATTCCTTATTTGTTAAGTTATTTGGCGTACAGTGAGTTTAGTGGAAAAGTAGAGGGAATGAATACTTTACAGGAAAAGATGGTTGAGAAACATGGGGAAGGCATCTATGTTCCACCGGTAAAAGCGACATTTTGGAGCTTCAGAATTATGGCTGGAACAGGCGGAATCCTTATTTTGCTTAGCGCTGTTGGGTTATTCCTGTTATGGAGAAAGAAACTAGTCAGCAGTATTCCGTATTTGAAATGGTTAATTCCGGCAATCTTTTTGCCATTCATCGGGAATTCCTTTGGTTGGATTATGTCTGAAATTGGCCGCCAGCCTTGGGTCGTATATGGGCTAATGAAAACAATGGATGCTGTCTCACCTAATGTAAGTGCAGGTCAAATTCTCTTTTCATTAATAGCATTTTCAGTTATTTATGCATGTTTAGCGATTGTGATGGTTTATCTATTTATCCGTGTGATCAAGCAAGGGCCACATGCAAAGCCTAAAGAGGATGTATCAGCATCAGATCCTTTTGATCTTGGAGGTGTTCAACATGCAGCTAAGTGAGTTATGGTTTGTCCTTGTGGCTGTTCTATTTGTCGGCTTTCTATTCTTGGAAGGTTTTGATTTTGGAATTGGTATGAGTACCAAGTTTCTTGCAAAAAATGAACAAGAGAAACAAATGCTGATTAAAAGTATTGGACCGTTTTGGGATGCTAATGAAGTATGGTTGATCACAGCGGGTGGGGCGATGTTCGCCGCCTTCCCGCATTGGTATGCAACATTATTCAGTGGCTATTACCTTCCGTTTGTAGTTTTGTTATTAGCTTTAATTGTACGGGGAGTTAGTTTTGAGTTTAGAGAAAAAGTGCAATCAAAACTGTGGGTGAGTGTCTGGGATTGGTCGATCTTTATTGGAAGTATCCTGCCACCATTTTTATTGGGTGTTATGTTCTCTAGTCTGATTAAAGGCTTGCCGATTGATGAGGAAATGAATATGTATGCAGGATTCACAGATATTATCAATCCTTATACTCTCGTTGGAGGACTTGCTTTTGTTTTACTATCCTATTTACATGGTTTAATGTTTGCCTCTTTAAAAATTACTGGATCATTACGGGAAAAGTCGAAACAAATGGCGTTGAAGATCTATTTTGTGACAGGACTTGTCGTTGTTATATTTGTGATTTTGACAGGCGTCTATACACAAGCTTTCGTGGAAAAAGGTTGGATACTTTATCCACTATATGGGTTAACAGTGATTTTATATCTAGCTCTATATCCATTGTTACGTAATAAAAAAGAAGGATTTAGTTTTACTGTAACGGGGCTCATTATGGTCCTTGTCACTTCTTCCTTTTTTATCGCCTTATTTCCAAATGTTCTTATTAGCTCAACTGATCTTGCCAATAATCTAACGGTTTATAATGCTTCATCTGGTCAATACTCTTTAAAAATAATGACATTCGTTGCGGCCACGATGATTCCCATTGTTTTAGGTTATACGATCTGGAGCTATTATATTTTTCGCAAAAGAGTCTCTCATAAGGAGCTTTTAGAAGACTAATGGATAAACATCTTCTTCACTATAAAGGAAGCAAACGTCTTATCTTCATAATTGGCGTCTTAACGGTTATACAGACGATTATTTTAATCGTGCAGGCTCATTATTTAGCGTCTGCCATTGTAAAAATGTATGAGGGGACTGCTTGGAATGCAGTCCTCCCCTTATTGGGGATATTTATTGGCGCATTTGTTTTACGCCATTTTCTTCAATGGGTGAAAGAGAAGTGGACATATCGATTTGCCGAGGACACGGCGAATGATTATCAAAAGGCGTTAGTGAAAAAGTTATTTGCACTAGGACCGAGGATGATAGGGAAAGAGGGAACTGGTCATTTAGTGACATTGGTTATGGAAGGAATTCCTCAATTTCGCACCTATTTACGGCTGTTTATTCCTAGAACGATTGCTATGGTCTGTGTGCCGATTATTTTATTAATTTATGTAGTGACCATTGATCTTCCCTCGGCGATAATATTGGCCGTTGTGATGCCGATTATGATTATCTTTTTAATTTTGTTAGGGTTGGCTGCACAAAAGCAAATGGATGCGCAATGGGAAACATATCAACTGCTATCTCGTCATTTTGTTGATTCATTACGCGGCCTTGTTACCTTAAAATATTTAGGGAAAAGTAAATCCCATCAAAAGTCAATTGAAACCGTAAGTAATAAATATAGAATTGCGACAAACCGGACATTAAGAGTTGCTTTTTTATCTACTTTTTCTTTGGATTTCTTCGCAAGTCTTTCCGTTGCCATTGTGGCAGTGGAGCTTGGCTTAAGATTAATTAACGGCCATATATTACTTGCGCCTGCACTTCTTATTCTCATTCTAGCACCTGAATACTTTTTGCCAGTCCGTGAGTTAGGAAATGATTATCATGCGACAATGGATGGAAAAGAAGCTGGAGATCAAATTCATCAAATTTTGGCAATGAAGACAGTGACAGATTATCAAGATAAAACTATGGTTCCTGTTTGGACGAAAGATAGTATTTTGCGTATAAAGGACGTAAAAATAGAATCTGAGGAAGGAATTTCTCGTCTGCAAGATATATCAATTGAAGTGAAGGGTCTAAAAAAAATTGGAGTTGTCGGGGCCTCTGGTTCTGGAAAGTCTACCTTTATTGACTTATTAGCTGGATTTTTAGATCCGGGCGATGGCGAGGTTCTATATAATGAACAAAAGTTACCTCATTTTTCATTAAGTGGCTGGCAGCAACAGTTAACCTATATTCCACAACATCCGCATATTTTTTCCGGTACGATCGCAGAAAATATTCGTTTATATGCGCCTGATGCTTCCCTGGAGAAGGTCAAAAAGGCTGCTGATCAAGTGGGTTTAACGGAACTAATTTCTCGATTCCCAAATGGTTTGGAAGAAAAAATCGGCCAAGGAGGCCGAAGTTTAAGTGGCGGGGAAGAGCAACGTGTTGCTTTAGCAAGAGGGCTACTGCAGAATCGCCCGATAATGCTATTCGATGAGCCAACAGCACATTTGGATGTTGAGACAGAATATGAGTTGAAGCAAGCAATGCTACCATTAATGGAAGAAAAATTAGTCTTTTTTGCTACCCATCGCTTGCATTGGATGCAAGATATGGATTGGATTTTCGTCATGGAGAATGGAAAGCTTGTGGAAAGTGGGAGTTATGAGGAGTTAATGCAAAGAGAAGGAGCTTTTTCTACATTACGCCAAGCAAGGAAAGGGGGAGAGGATCGTTGAATCTATATCAAACTTATATACAGCCTTATTTAAAGCAATATAAAGCCGTGATGATCACAACGATTTTGTTAGCCCTACTAACGGTCCTCTCATCTTCCTTACTTACTTTTACATCGGGATATTTAATTACGCGTGCCTCTGAAAGGCCTGAAACGATTTTGCTTCTTTATATTCCGATAGTCGCTGTTCGTACATTTGGCCTTTCGAGAGCAGTAACGAGATATATTGAACGTTTGGTCGGGCATCATGCTGTATTGAAAATATTAGGGGATATGCGAGTTCAATTATACAAAATGATAGAACCGCAAGCTTTATTTATTCGTTCGCGTTTTCAAACAGGTGATTTATTGGGGACATTGGCGGATGATATAGAACATTTACAAGATGTCTATATTCGCACCATTTTCCCAACAGTGTCAGCGATTTTCTTATTTGCATTTTCAATTGTTTCTTTATCCTTATTTGACTGGAAGTTTGCTTTCATAATGGCAATTTTACTCAGTATTGTTTTAATTGTTTATCCCTTATGCTCTTTGTTTATTTTAAAGAAAAAACAAGTCAGTTTGAAAAAAAGCCGTCAACAAACTTATCAGTCTATAACAGATGCTTTTTTTGGCATGCATGACTGGATGATTAGTGGCAGAAAGAATGCCTTTATAACAGGCTTTTTAAAAAAGACAGGGCAAGGAAATAAAATTGAAAAATCAATTGTATATTGGCAACAAGCTCGTACTTTTCAATTACAATGTTTCACAGGGATAATCTTGTTACTCGTAGGGATCTGGGCTGGCATTGCCGCGGGGAATGGACAAATTGCCCCAACTTATATTGCCGCATTTACTTTAGTCGTCTTTCCGATTATGGAGGGTTTGATTCCCGTCTCAGAGGCAGTGGAAAACATTCCAACATACCGGGAATCTTTGCAACGGATAGAAGATGTGCATCAGTTTTCTCAAGAGAAAGCTGAAGGGAACTCACTTGAGTTTGCTGATCAGGCTCCAGAAATTCTTTTGCAGAATGTAGATTTTCGTTATCCGAATGAGGAATCAGATGCTGTAAAAAATATTAATCTTTCGATACAATATGGACAAAAAATTGCGATATTAGGAAAAAGTGGTGCGGGAAAATCAACTTTATCACAATTATTATTAGGGGTAGTCACACCGCAAACAGGAAAAATTGAAGTGGGCGGCCATTCACCTGAAAAATACGGGGATGAAATTTATCAAGGAATCGGCTATTTGAATCAGAAGCCCTATTTATTTGCTACAACGGTAGCAAATAATATTCGGTTGGGAAATTATGATGTGACACAAGAGGAATTAGAAGCTGTGATCCAACAGGTTAAGTTAGATGAGTATATACACTCACTTCCAAAGGGATTGGATACACAAATGGAAGAAACAGGACAACGTTTTTCAGGTGGGGAGCGACAAAGAATTGCATTAGCACGTATTCTATTGAAGAAAACGCCGATTGTCATTTTAGATGAGCCAACGATCGGGCTTGATCCACTCACAGAAAAAGCTCTGCTAAACACCATGTTTGAGACATTGAAAGATAAAACGATGATTATGATTACTCATCATCTAACCGGACTGGAAAAAATGGACCAAATCATCTTTTTAGATGATGGCAAAATCACTATGCACGGAACACATACCCAATTAATGAAACAAAACGAACGCTATCGACAACTATATGCAATGGATCAAGGTATTCAGAAAGATTAACTTTCGCTGAATAGAGGGGGGCAGGCCGATAAGTTCACGTTTCGGAGGCCCCCATTTAAAATTTTCAGTGTCCTTATAAAGGGCGCTGTTTTTTGCGTTTTCATATTGGCTAGGTTAAAGATTGTTATTTTGCTGTTGGATTTCATCTTTGGCTAGGTGACTATTAGCTGTTTCAACTGTGCGTTGTTCATCGACAGAGTCACCTGGTTCAAGATTATTAAGATTGGCTTGGGTAGTGATTTCCTCTTGGTTGATGAACGTTTTTGCTTTATTTCTTTTCATCTAAAAATCCTCCTCATGTATAATATTTGTTAGTATGACCGGCAACAGGGAATAACATGAATAGGAATAAATGAAGGAATTATTAGGAGAGGGGAATGGGGAAATATGCCAAAAATTAAAGTAAAAAGGATCTATGATTCATTTGCGCAATCAGACGGTTTAAGAATCCTTGTTGATCGGATCTGGCCGCGAGGAATAAAAAAAGAAGAGGCAAAATTGGATAAGTGGCTGAAAGAGGTGGCACCTAGCTCCGAATTAAGAAAATGGTTCGGGCATGATCCTAATCGCTTCGAGGAATTTAAAGAAAAATATTTAGAGGAACTTCAAAAAGATCAAGAAAAGAAAACGGCCTTTACAGAATTATGTGAACTGGCGAAAGGAAATGATCTTACTTTATTATATGCAGCAAAGGATGAGAAACATAATCAAGCAATTATACTTAAAAAAGAAATTATAAAGAAATAGTAATAGAACAAAGCTGTTGCGGGAGTCACTTTAGACTCGTATGAGTGAAAGGAGGCAATAGAAGATAAAGAATTGTTATCATAAGAAGGCTGGCCTGATAATGTTTGTCAAAAATGTGTCAGAATAAAAAACGACTTGCTAATTGGAACAAAATCAAGTATATTAAGAGTATAGAAAGTTAGTGAAATTATTCACAAAGAAAAACAAAAACTTCAGTACAGAGCACTTATATTTTTTTAAAATAACATGTGAATATTTTCACAATATAATAAATGGAGTGATAATCATGAGAAGATGGTATGAAAATCGTTGGGTAGCCATAGTTTGGGCAACATTAAGAATTTGGTTAGGGGTTCAGTGGTTAGAAGCTGGTTGGCATAAATTAGGTGCCTTTGATGCAGGAGGATTTTTACAAGGGGCTTTAGCGAAAGCAGGAGGAGAAGCACCAGTTGTGCAGGGATGGTATGCAGCATTTCTTGAACATATCGCTCTTCCTAATGTGAAGATTATCAATATTGTCATCCCAGCAGGGGAAATTCTCGTTGGTCTTGGATTAATTGTCGGTGCTTTAACCATTCCAACCTTAATCGCATGAGCTTTCATGAACTTGAACTTCTTGCTAGCAGGCACGATTAGCACAAATCCAATCTTACTCGCTGTAGCCATTGTTCTCTTATTTGTTATCAACGGAACTGTATATTACGGAGTTGACCGCTTCCTAGTTCCAGCTACAATCAAAAATATGAAGGACAAAAATATCTTTAAAAAATTCCGTGGCATCGCTACACAGTAAGAACAGAATGATAGATCCAGGCTAGTAGAATTGAAATTTATTTTCCGCTTGCTACTAAAGCGAGATCCAACCATTCCCATATTTACCCTATGTAAGGGAAAGTCGAAAAAGGCTTTCCTTTTTTTGTGTGGAAAAAGGGACGTAATTACGCAAGCGGGTTTTTATTCATAACAAAAAAATAACGGAAAGTGCACCGAGTCATGGAACTAAATGGCCCCACACCAGCACCTTATCGCAAAGGACATTGTTTCATCTTTTTCATGCTTGGATTGTAAGATTCCTCTCAAGATTGCTTTTTATGAAAAAATAAAACTAGAGGAGAATTTCAACTTTTAGCGAAATGGTTTATAGGACCCTCATTTATAATGTCAGAAGGTGAAAACATGGAGCATAAATGGTTAGAATGGGCGAAAAGAATTCAAGCATTGTCCCAAGCAGGGTTAGCCTTTTCTAAAGATGTATATGATATTGAGCGATATGAAGAACTGCGAAAAATAAGTGTAGAGATCATGGCAGATCATACAGGTATTGAGAAGGAAAAAATTTATCGTTTATTTGCAAATGAAGTCGGTTATCAAACACCTAAGTTAGATGTAAGGGGAGCCATTTTTCAAAATGACCGAATTCTCTTAGTCCAGGAAAATCATGATCAATCTTGGTCGTTACCAGGGGGGTTCTGTGATGTCGGTCTCTCTCCTTCCGAAAATATTATCAAAGAAATCAAAGAAGAGGCTGGCTATGATGTAATCACGAAAAAATTGCTTGCAGTATGTGATACACATAAACATGCTCACCCACCGCAACCCTACCATTATTATAAACTATTTATTCATTGTGAGATCATAGGCGGGAGTGCAAATAGTGGGATAGAAACAAATGATGTGCAATTTTTTCAAAAAAATCACTTACCACCCTTATCGAAAAATCGTAATACAGAAGCACAAATACATATGCTTTTTGGTTATTTAGCAGATCCAGAAAAAGAAACATATTTTGATTAATATAAAAAAGTGGGTGTTCAAAAAGATATCTCGAGTGTTATTGTTAGCGGGCTTTTTGAACATCATCTTAAAGAGGGAGAAGTAGATGAAGCCAAATATATTAATGATTATGGTTGATCAGATGCGTTTTGATTGTTTAAGTATTGCGGGCCATTCTGTTGTGGAAACTCCAAATTTGGATCAACTTGCCCTTCAAGGAGTGAGATTTACAAACGCTTATTCCGCTACACCGACATGTGTACCTGCAAGAGCAGCTGTGTTAACGGGAATGTCCCAGAAATCCCATGGAAGAGTTGGTTATCAAGATCGGGTTCCATATAATTATTCTCATTTGCTTCCTGAAGAAATGAGCCAGGCAGGGTATCATACACAAGCGGTAGGAAAAATGCACGTATCCCCAACTCGAAATCTATGTGGATTTCATAATGTTATTTTGCATGATGGATATTTACATCATAATCGGATGAAAGATACACCGGTTCATGAATCTTTTGATCATACAGATGATTATTTACCATGGCTGAGGGAGCGGCTTGGGGGTCACCGAGATTTAACGGACCTTGGCCTAGACTGTAATGCTTCTGCGATGAGCCGACCATGGCATTTACCTGAAGAGTATCACCCAACCAATTGGGTTGTCACACAATCGATCGATTTCTTAAGAAGAAGAGATCCAAGTAAACCGTTCTTCTTAAAAATGTCTTTCGTCCGACCGCATCCACCGTTTGATCCGCCACAGGTTTATTTTGATTATTATATGGGTCTGGATATAGATGAACCAGTTATCGGTGATTGGGCCAATGATATGGATGAATTTCAAGAAGGTTTAATCCCAACTGCTGGTGGGGGAAATGTACCAAAGCAACGCTTAAAAAGAGCAAGAGCTGCTTATTATGCGTTGATTGCACATATCGATGATCAAATAGGGCGTTTTATCCAAAGTCTTATTGAGTATAAAGTTTATGATAATACGGTAATTTTATTTGTTTCAGATCACGGAGAATTATTAGGAGATCACCATTTACTGAGAAAGTCTTTAGCTTATGAAGGGAGTGCGAAAGTTCCGTTTATTCTCGCGGATCCCGGTAATCAATTAGGTTTAAAAAAGGGAAGTACTTGCGGGAAAGTAGTGGAATTGCGTGATATTATGCCAAGCTTATTAGATGCTGCAAATATCCCTATTCCTAAAAGTGTTGAAGGAAAAAGTATTCTTCCATTAGCTAAGAATGAAGAGAGTGGCTGGCGAGAATATCTTCATGGTGAACACGCCCATGGTAGACAATCCCACCATTTCATTGTCAATGGAAAAGAAAAATTCATTTGGTATTCCCAAACAGGTGAAGAACAATTTTTTAATTTGGAAGAAGATCCCTATGAAACAAAAAACTTAATCAATCAGCAGGCTTATGCCCAGAGAATAAATGCTTTCCGGCAGTTATTAATAAAAGAATTAGAAGAAAGAGAGGAAGGTTACACAGATGGAATGCGATTAATCGTGGGGCAACAGCCGCAAGTTGTTCTTCAAAATAGTAAAAATAATATATGATGCCAAGATTTAGGGATGGACTCTATATTGTCCATCCCAGTTTTAATTCATTTTAACTTAACTTTTGCGTTTTTGCGCTCTCTTGTCCGCTTCGTCGGCTCTGGCCATTGCTTCTAAATCATTTTGATCTGCCACTTCTTGGGAAAATTCAACATCAAGACCATCTGATTTCATATTTTGTGGCACTTGTGGAAGCTTTTGTTTATTCTTATCACGTGCTTTTCTACGATCATCTCTACCCATTTAAATACCCTCCATTATTATAATGAAAAAATTGGATCATTTTCTTCGGGAATGTGTGTAGCCGCCTGCTCGATCAGCTTGTTTAAATTCCTTTGCATAAAGTACTTCTTGGGTTGTAGATAGAGTACTTTTTGTTTGAACGTCTTTATTTTTACTCATAGGATCAACTCCTTTTGCTCTAGACTTCATCTAACATTTTTCTCCAAAACTTTAATAAACATACATAAAACTGTGTTATCAAGAGGTGGATTAAATTGTATACATTAAAGACTATTATCTGAGCTGAGGATTTCTGTTGATTGGATTTTCTAAATGTTTTTGTCAATATTTACTACAGACCATCAACTGGAACTGAACCTTAAGATAGTAGACTTTCCTAGGATAACTAGGTTCCACACGGATTTGATGAGATTCTCCTTTTACCGGATTTAATAAATAACCTTTAAAGGATATTATGGTAGAATAGAGCCAGTAGGTAAGATGAAGGGGTGATTAGCAATGGCGATCATCACTAAAATCACAGCGCAAAAGAAAAGAGCAGATCGCTATAATCTTTTTTTAGATGAGAAATACGCCTTTAGTGTGGATGAAGCAATATTAATTCGATACGGATTAGTGAAAGGTAAGGAATTAGCTGATTTTGAAGTTATTCAGCTACAATATGAAGACGAAATTAGAAAAGCCTATAATGAAGCAATCCATTATTTATCATTCCGCATGAGAGCGGAAGGAGAAATTAAGGATCATTTAGCTAAAAAAGATTGGAATATACAAGTAATTGAACAAGTAATGCAAAAATTGCATGAGCACCAATATGTAGATGACTTGGAATTCGCAAAGGCGTTTGTTCGCACGCAAATAAGCGCGGGAAAAAAAGGTCCATATAATATAAAACAAGAGCTGTTACAAAAAGCTATTTCCGATTCAAACATAGAAGAAGCTTTATCTCTATATAAAAAAGAGGATCAAATTGAGCATGCAATTCAATTAGGGAATAAATATGCTGCAAAAAATAAAAAACTGTCAGAAAAAATATTAAAACAAAAGTTGGAGAATTTCCTTCAAACGAAAGGTTTTTCGTTTGCGATCATTTCAGTGGCCATAGAAGAAATAGACTTTGAAAAAGATGAGGATGAGGAATGGCAGACACTCCTCAAACATGGAGAGAAAGCTCAACGCAAATATCAACATTTAGATGGATTTGAATACCGGCAAAAGATGAAGCAAGCTCTATTTCGTAAAGGTTTTGAATTGGACATGATTGATCGATTTTTAGATGAAAATGAATAAGGGGATTATTGTAATGGAGAGGGAAAAGAAATACAGTGAAATGACAAATGAGGAACTTAAACAAGAAATAGCTTTAATGAAGGAAAAAGCAAGAAAAGCGGAGCAACTTGGCATGATTAATGAATTCGCTGTATTGGAACGCAGAGCGGTGATGGCTGAAGCTTACTTATTGAATCCTAGCGATTTTAAGCCAAGTGAAATTTATGCCGTTGTAGGTGCGCCAGGTACATATTTCAAAGTTGATTATTTAAAAGGTGTTTTTGCTTGGGGATACCGATTAGATGGTTCTGGTGAGGAGGAAGCACTCCCAATTTCCTTACTTAAAAAAGTATAAAAAATTTCCATCAGTAGGAACACTCCCTACTGATGGAAATTCTCTTTATTTTTTGTACTTCGTTACAGCAGCTCTTTCCCTAATAATGTCTGTTTGGGATAATGCTGTTTGACCATTAACTTGAGAACTCATTTTTTTCGGATTGTAGAACCCGCGATTAAAAGGACTTAAACTACGGTTTTGATGTGTATTCCCATCGATTTTACCCATTTAAAATCCTCCTTGTTGGTGAATAATTAAGACTGATTGGAGTTTCCTTCTCTATTCCCCGATGCACGCATTCTACCTTGTGGATCAGTGTTAATTGTTCCATCAGCTCGCATTGGAGAATATTCAGCCTTAGCTCGTGGTTCACCATCAAATTTGTTTTCATTTTTATATGGGAAATCTTTTGCTTTATTACGCAATGGGATACCCTCCTTTATTGACGATGAATTCATTCGTCAACTTTATTATGGGTTATAAAGAAGAAAACATACACCTTAGATTGATGACCACAAGCTTTTGTATTGTTAATCCATGATAATATTTAATTTCTTTCTAAGTTTTTCCTCACTATAAATCCAACCGGTATAAGATGTGAGGATCCGTAGATCGGCATCTAAATGGACGATGGCTACAAATGGATAATGCCCATTACTTCTATATCGTAAATCAATGAACCGCACTTCCTTATAATCGTCGAAATCTTTAATTTCCCAACGATAAACAGGAGAGAAAGATAAAAAAGCTGAAACATTTTTATCGAGTTTTGCTGCTTCAATTTCGGGTGTTTCCGGAACAGGAATCCGTTTGAACTTATCAAAGATTGTGATCGAACGTTTAAACGCTCGGCCAACGTAGAAAAACTCTTTTGAAATCACGGCTAATCGCCATTGGTTAAAATGCATGGTAGGTGCAATAATAATTTGTTTAGCATCTGGGATTGATTTTAATACAGCTGACTTTACGACTTTCTGCATAATAAACCGCAGAATATAGTAGAAAAAGACTACAATATACAGTGTTAAAAATGTGTATCCCGGTGCCGCTCCCAATGCCCAAATGAAAATGGCTAAGACATGTAGTCCAAAAATGATTGGATCAAAAGTGTTAATAACTCCTAATGCGACCCAATTTGCCGAAAATGGCCTTAATGCTTGTGTTCCATATGCGTTGAAAATATCAACAAACACATGTAAAAAAACAGCTATAAAGGACCAAAGCCATAAATGAAATAAGTTGGCTTCAGGAAAAATTAAGGCAACCAAGGCCGTTACAAGAAGTGGCCATAATAAAATTGCTGGGATAGAGTGGGTTACTCCACGGTGATTCCTTATATAAACGGCATTATTACGTAATTTTAAAAATGTATCAATATCAGGTATTTGCGATCCAATGATGGCCGCTACTAAAACACTGTGAGTATTGGCGGTGCTTTCAGCAACAACAGGATCTAGGGTAGCGAGTCCACCAATCGCAACACCCATAGCAATATGAGTGGCAGTATCCAATCTAAATCCTCCTTGAAAAAGGGTGTTATGATTTTTTCCCTATGTTTTAATCTTATTTTAAAAAAATATAGAATGCAATACGGACTCAAAGTCTGATCATTTATATGTTTCCCTAAAAAGGATATAAATTAACATGTAGGAGCGTTAAATATGGAAGAATCTAAGTTAGAACATCAAGAAATGAATATTCAACAATTTCGTGAAGATTTGTTGAATTGGTTTGTAGAAGAACAACGTGATCTTCCGTGGCGAAAAGATAATCAACCATATAAGGTATGGGTATCTGAGATTATGTTACAACAAACAAGGGTTGACACAGTCATTCCATATTTTGAACGGTTTATGGAGGAATTTCCCACGATGGAAGAATTCGCTGCCGCGGATGAAGAAGCTGTTTTAAAAATATGGGAGGGTCTTGGATACTATTCCCGTGTTCGAAATTTACATTCAGCTGTAAAAGAAGTGGTAGAGAAATACAATGGAATAGTGCCAGATACACCAAAAGAAATTTCTAAATTAAAAGGTGTTGGCCCTTATACGGCAGGTGCCATTCTAAGCATAGCTTATGGGAAACCTGAACCAGCTGTAGATGGAAATGTTATGCGTGTTTTATCCCGAATCTTATTGATTGAAGCAGATATAGCAAAACCTTCCACTAGAAAAATATTTGAAGCAGCTGTGCGAACATTAATTGATCAATCGAATCCATCTTACTTTAATCAGGCTTTAATGGAATTAGGAGCACTTATCTGTACGCCGACATCTCCAGCATGTCTGCTTTGCCCAGTAAGAGAGCATTGTCAAGCCTATGCGAATGGAAAGGAACAAGTATTGCCAGTCAAGACTCGTAAAAAGTCAGTGAAGAATATTTCATTATTATCTGCGGTGTTAAAAACCGCTGACAATCTCTACCTTATTCGTAAAAGACCAAATGAAGGTCTGCTAGCCAATCTCTGGGAATTTCCTACAATGGAAGTAACCGTGAATAAGCAATATTCTACCCAAAGACAAGCACTTTCCCGTTATTTGGAGCAGCAATACGATACTGAGATTCAGCTTGAAACTGGGAGTTTTACACATGTTGATCATGTCTTTTCTCATTTAAAATGGTCGATGGATGTCTTTGCTGGTGAGATTGCTAAAACAGTGAACCTTCAGGATGGGGTTCGGCTTGTAACAGAACAGGAACTGGAGGCACTCGCTTTCCCTGTGCCACATCAAAAAATTTGGAAAGCATATAAGGATACTCAAAAATCCGGTGAATAACGATAATATCTAATGATAGATCCTCAACTTGTAGTGGAGCATCCTGTGCCGTTTCAGCATGCTAAGAAATAGTTGTATGACAGGAAAAAGAGAATTAAGTGACTCATCGTTGTTCAAGGAACGACAACAAGGTAAAATTATACTGCATGAGAAAAAGAAAGGTAGATGAAAAAATGAATAAAGTAGCACTTGTCACAGGAAGTAGTCGCGGTGTAGGGAAAGCGACGGCAATCGCTCTTGCTCACCTAGGATATGATATTGTTGTAAACTATGCACGTAGTAAAAAAGCGGCTATGGAAATCGCGGAGGAAATCGAGAAAATAGGCAGAAAAGCTCTTCTTGTCCGGGCCAATATAGGCGATGTTGAGAAAATTAAGGCGATGTTTGCCACGATTGATCAGGAATTTGGAAGATTAGATGTATTAATAAACAATGCAGCTTCAGGAGTTTTGCGTCCTATCATGGAAATCGAGGAAACACATTGGAACTGGACGATGAATATTAATGGAAAAGGCGTGCTTTTCTGTGCTCAAGAAGCAGCCAAATTAATGGAAAAAACAGGTGGGGGCAAAATCGTTAGTTTAAGCTCGCTTGGCTCTATTCGTTATTTAGAGAATTACACAAATGTGGGTGTATCAAAAGCTGCTGTGGAGTCACTTACAAGATATTTAGCTGTTGAATTAGCCCCTAAAAATATTGTCGTGAATGCTGTTTCTGGTGGAGCGATTGATACTGATGCTTTAAAACATTTCCCAAACCGTGAGGAATTGCTGGAGGATGCAAGAAAACATACCCCAGCAGGACGAATGGTTGAAATTGATGATATTGTAAAAACAATCTTATTCCTAGTTTCTGACGATGCTTGGATGATTAGAGGTCAAACGATTATAGTTGATGGTGGACGCTCAATTCTTGTGTAAAGCTAGCCATAATTATTAGAAAAAAATTTTTTTGCTTTTTTGGGATTAAAATTTCACGTTTGGTTACATTAACAAACGTGGAGGTGATACCATTGGCAAACAAAAAATCAAAAGCGGGTACAAACGTTGAACAAGTAAAACAACAAAACGCAGCTAGTGCACAAGGAAATTATGGGGCTGAATTCGCTAGCGAAACAGATGTTCAATCTGTAAAAGAGCGTAATAAAAAGGCAGAAGCAAACAAAGCAAATAACGCAGGAAATTACGGACAACAATAATGTCCAATAAGGGTCTAACTTTCATGCGAAAGTTAGACCCTTATTCTATTCCATTCCATTTGTAAAAAATAGACATCATCCATCTTTTTAAGGGAATAAAAGTATAAAACACATATAGAATATTTTCCCTTTTCGTGGTCAAGTGATAATCCTATTTGCTTATGAGCCATAGTAATCTCATATATCCCTTTACTAGTCATTCCTCATACGCTTGATTTCTACATGATTATCCATAATAGAACTTAACAATAAAAAAGTCAACCGTCCTTTGCTTGACTTAAAACATTACATGTTAGGCCAATCAAGGCACAATCCCTTCGCTTCTTAATGGGAAATGTGCAAACGGATTGGTTTTAAACAGGGAAGAAAAACGTTATAATAAAAATATTCATATTTCATTTTAGAAAAACTATTGTACAGGGAGAGAGAAAGTAGGAGAAATTAATGCAAATTCCAGTTGAAGGAGAGAATATACAAATACATAGTTACAAACATGATGGTCATTTACACCGCGTTTGGGAAGAAACAAAAGTGTTAAAAGCTAATAGTCATTTGCTAATTGGTGGAAATGACCATACTTTAGTAACGGAATCGGATGGTAGAACATGGATCACCCGTGAACCAGCCATCACCTATTTTCACACTGATTTATGGTTCAATATTATCGGCATGATCAGAGATGATGGGATTTATTATTATTGTAATCTTGGATCTCCGTTTGTTGTAGATGTGGAGGCCTTAAAATATATCGATTATGACTTGGATATCAAGGTATTTCCAGATATGACATATTCTCTTCTAGATGAGGATGAATACGAATACAATCGATTACATATGGGCTACCCTGAAGAAATCGACCATATATTAAAAAGAAATGTGCAAAAGCTTATTTCTTGGATTCGACAGAGGAAAGGGCCATTCGCCGCTGATTTTATTGATATTTGGTATGATCGTTATTTAAGTTACAGAAGTTAGTTCGGTACGGTTAAGTTCAAAGGAACGGTGCGTCAGATGTTGTATATTTAACCGCCCATTCTTTAAACAGGCGCTTATGCTTTCTATTGTCTAGCTCCGGCGCCTAGCGCCAAGCAAACTTTCGGTGCCTTCCTACGATAAGTCAATATCGATTCACCCTTTGGGTTTATCGTGTTTCCTTTATCAGGTCAACAGGATGTTGGTCAGAACGGCGTTGCGCCAGGAGGGCGCGCCCTTTAGCCGTTCAACCTTATGACCAAAGTTTGTACGTTGCTAACAGGCGTTTACGCTTTTCTATTTGTCTAGCTACAGGCGGTAGGGACTCGAGGTCAAATAACCCTGAACCAACGAAGGGAAAAATCACCCTTCTATGGTTCAGGAACATTTGCTTGTCGTCCCTGAGCAACCGCCTTTCGCTATTTTAAGCTAGGAGTGGATTTTGATTGGGAGTTATTAGAAGATATTTAAAATTTGTTAAACCTTATCGTTGGAGAATATTTTGGACACTTATTATTGGTGTTATCAAATTTGCAATTCCACTTCTCATTCCTATGTTAATGAAGTATGTGATTGATGATGTTATTAGTGCGGAAAATATGACCACAGCGGAAAAAACAACTCATTTATTTTGGACGATGGGCATTATGTTTACACTTTTTATTGTTATTAGGCCACCTGTTGAATATTTTAGACAATATTTTGCCCAGTGGACAGCCAATAAAGTGCTATATGATATACGTGATCGTTTATTTACGCACATCCAGAAATTAAGTTTTAAATTTTATTCCAATACTCGAGCAGGAGAGATTATTTCACGAGTCATTAATGATGTAGAACAAACGAAGGATTTTGTGATTACTGGATTAATGAATCTCTGGCTTGATGCGGCAACTGTTTTAATTGCAATTGGGATCATGGTCTCCCTTGATGTTCCCTTAACGCTTGTTTCCTTAGCAGTTTTTCCGTTTTACATTATTTCTGTCCGTTATTTCTTTGGTAATTTGCGAAAACTTACTCGTGAACGATCTCAAGCACTTGCACAAGTCCAAAGCTATTTGCATGAAAGAGTAGCGGGCATGTCACTTATCAAAAGTTTTGCGATTGAGGACTATGAACAAAAGCAATTTGATAAAAACAATCGTCGTTTCTTAAATAGAGCTTTGATTCATACAAGTTGGACAGCAAAGGCTTTTTCTGTTGTTAATACGATTACGGACCTAGCCCCTTTAATCGTTATTACATACTCGGGCTACCAAGTGATTAACGGCAATCTATCGATTGGAACTTTAGTTGCTTTTATGGGATATGTCGAAAGATTATACAATCCCCTAAGACGATTAGTGAATTCATCCACAACCTTAACTCAAGCGATTGCTTCGATGGACCGGGTATTTCAATTAGCTGATGAAAAATATGATATTGAAGATAGCCCTAGTGCAAAGGAACCGAAGGAAGTAAAGGGCGATATTCAATTTGATCAAGTTACTTTTGCCTATGATGAAAAGGAGAAACCTGTTTTAGAAAATATTAATCTACAAGTACAAGCAGGTGAAACGATTGCATTTGTCGGTATGAGTGGAGGAGGAAAATCGACCTTAGTTAGTTTGATTCCTCGATTTTATGATGTTAGTTCTGGAAGAGTGTTATTAGATGGTGAAGATATTCGCCAATTAAAAGTACGCAGCTTACGGGATAGGATTGGAATGGTACTCCAGGACAATATATTGTTTAGTGAGTCCGTGAAAGCAAATATTCTAATAGGAAAACCGGAAGCAACAGATGAAGAAGTTTATCGAGCTGCTAAAGCAGCCAATGCACATGATTTTATTATGAAGTTGTCTAACGGCTATAATACAATGGTTGGTGAAAGAGGTGTTAAGCTATCAGGTGGGCAAAAACAAAGGGTTGCAATTGCAAGGGTCTTTCTAAAAAATCCACCGCTTTTAATATTAGATGAAGCTACCTCAGCACTTGATCTTGAGAGTGAACATCTAATTCAAGAAGCTCTCGATATATTAGCTAAGGACAGAACGACATTTATTATTGCTCATCGACTTTCCACTATTACTCATGCTGATCGAATTGTATTGATTGAGCATGGCCAAATAACTGAAATTGGAACGCATGAGGAATTAATGCGAAAACAAGGGAATTACTATCGATTATTTGAAGTACAACAATTGGGTGTTTGATACTGATAGATATTTAGATAGTCTAAATAAAATATAAAAAGATGTGGCATATTTCGCCACATCTTTTTACTTTGGATAAACGGCATCTTTTTTATGATACAGTTGGAAGGAACGGATTAACCGATCTAGATGCTCTAGGTGCTCTTCATATTCAAGTAAAGCAGAGAAAAAGTGAATAAGATGATAAGGTTGATACTCATTATGATCATCGTCTTTTTTCACTTCTTTAATAAAGCGATCAAAAAGTTGACTAATTTCTATGTTTTCATCTTGAAAGGGGTCTAGTTCAATTTCCTGTCGTACCCTTCCGGTAAATTTCATTAATAATTGTTCATGATAACTTAATAAGAAGTCAAGCCTTCTCCGTGTATGAACTTGCAGATCCTCGGGTACTTGATATAAGACATTTTCATACTTATGTTGGAGCTTTAAAATGGCTAGACTGTTTTGATTAACATGAATCATTTGCCGATAGATGACAAGTTTTCTTGCTTTAGAATACTCACTTTTGCGGAAGTATTTTCTTTCTTCCTTGTACATGGAGTATAGTTGATTATTTGCTGCAGAACGTTCTTTTAATTGGGCCAAGTCTTTTTTTAAAAGGCCCTCTTCGGAGGCAAAGCGAGTTGATAATCTTGTCCACTTAATAATATCCTCTGTCACAGAAGATATGCCTTGGAAAAGTTTTGTTTCATATTTTGGTGGCAAAAAAACTAGATTAACTATAAAAGATGAGACAATTCCGAGAAAGATCGAACCTGAACGTAATAAGGCTACTTGAAGAAAGTCATCAGTTGGTGCTGCCATTACAGCTACGATTGTCACTAGGGCAAGACGGATCGCATTTTCAAGTTTGAATTTAACCATAAGACCTATAGCTACAATAGCTGCCAAACCAATCACTAATATATGATTTCCAAAAGCTAGCACAAAGCCTATAGCTAAAGCGGCTCCAAGTATATTACCTTGTATTTGTTCAATAACAGTTAAATAAGACCGATAAATCGTTGGCTGTATAGCAAAAATAGCTGCAATTCCAACAAAAGCCGGTGTTGGAATATGAAGAAGCTCTGCGATTAATAAAGCCAATATAATGGCTATTCCCGTTTTTAACATGCGGGCACCAAGCTTCATATACATTTTCCTTTCCTCAGTTGATAAGAAACGTAGATTTGGAATAGTAACAGACTAAACACAAGATGCCTAGCTAGCTGTATTGCTTACTAAGATAGACATCTGTGTTTTTTTCTGGCATGAAAAATTAAGATTTTGCAAGCTGTTCAAATGAGAGTTCTACAGCCTTGATAGTCTCCTCGATGTCTTCTTTTGTATGGGCAGTTGTAAGAAACCAAGCTTCATATTTAGATGGAGCAAGATTAATACCATGGTGAAGAATTTGCTTGAAAAATCTTGCGAAAAGTTCTCCATCTGTACTTTCTGCTTGATTATAATTTATAACCTTCTCTTTTGTAAAATAAACCGTTAAGGCACCTTTTAAACGATTAATCGAAATTGGAATGTTATATTTAGCTGCGGCATCTAAAATGCCTGCTTCTAAAAGGGCCCCCAATTGATCAAGTTGTTCATAAACTCCTTCTTGTTGTAAAACTTCTAAACAAGCAATACCTGATAACATTGAAGCGGGATTTCCGGCCATTGTGCCTGCTTGATAAGCTGGGCCAAGCGGAGCAACTTTCTCCATAATTTCTTTCTTCCCACCGTAGGCTCCAATTGGTAGTCCACCACCAATAATTTTACCAAGTGCTGTTAAATCTGGAGTGACACCAAGTAAATTTTGGGCTCCTCCATACATAAAACGGAAAGCAGTGATTACTTCATCAAAGATTAAGAGGGCACCTGCTTGATGAGTTAATTTTTTTACTTCCTCTAGATACCCTGGCAAAGGCTCAACAATCCCAAAGTTTCCTACGATAGGTTCGGTAAGAACTGCTGCAAGCTCAGGACCCCATTTTTCAATTGCTTCTCGGAATGCCTCAATATCATTATAAGGTACAGTAATGACTTCCTTCGCTATGCTCTGTGGGACACCAGCGGAATCAGGCATTCCTAATTGTGATGGACCAGACCCAGCTGCGACCAAAACTAGATCTGAATGCCCATGATAGCAACCAGCAAATTTTAAAATTTTATCTCTACCAGTGTAGGCTCTTGCCACACGGATGGTCGTCATTACAGCTTCAGTACCGGAATTAACAAATCGAACTTTATCAAGGGAGGGAATAGCCTCCTTGATCATTTTGGCAAATTTTACTTCATGTGGAGTAGGAGTTCCATACAACACGCCAGTTTCCGCAGCCTTCTTAATGGCATCTGTAATATGCGGATGAGCATGACCAGTAATAATAGGTCCGTAAGCTCCTAAAAAGTCAATATAACGATTCCCGTCTACATCATATAAATACGCTCCATTTCCTTTTTCCATGACTACTGGGGCTCCACCGCCAACAGCCTTGTAAGATCGGGAAGGGCTGTTTACTCCTCCAACAATATGTTCCATCGCTTCTTTTTGAATAGTTTCTGATTGTGCAAAATTCATCTTCAAGACTCCTTTTCTTGCTGTTTTAAAATTACAATCGTGCATTTTAGATTAAAAACCGGCGAGCTAAATTTATTCTCTCGATCAAATGGAATGTCGGCTAATGCACAAAATCGGAATACAACGCCTGTATTGCTTGTTTCAACTTGCCCTAATGTGTAGTGAAACAAGGCAGAATTATCTACAAGTTTTTATACTCAAAAGCTCTATATGCTTTATCAGCTGCTTTCTTAAGATATGGGGCAAATAAAAGCGCAAGACGTTGCACATTGAGGCCACTTTTTTAGAGTCCCAAGCTTCTATTATTGTAGACTTTCTTTGAAATCTGCGCAATGAAAGGGAATTAAGATAATGGAATAAGAAAGTTAGTTTCTCTCTAGCATTGGAACCAATCTTAGTTTTAGTTGGACAAGTCTTTAGGTGACTTGTCTAACTTAAAATGCTAGACACTGTTTTTTAAGCTGTCATCTTCAGATTAATAGTTCTATTCCAAAATTAACTTCGTAACATTATTGTAGGGAAGGGAAGAGGTGACTTGGATGTGGTATATCATCTTCTTTGCAGTTATTATTTGTATTCTTTCAGCATTACGATTATTGTTTATTCCAAATCGTTTTAAATACAAGCAAGTTTCCTTTGAAAACTTTGCCTTTTTAGGCTGTACATACGCGGTGATTATGATTGGTTTTGGTCTGCTCTTTCTTTTGCTAGAAATTAAAGGATGGACAATTATAATTGATTCGTCGCTTCAAGAATCAAGTGGTTGGAATGAGCGCTTGGCTACTTCCTTATATTTAAGTGCGATTACTTTATTTTCAGTTGGATACGGGGATGTTGTGCCTGTTGGAATTGGACGGTTATTTGTGATGATTGAGGCATTACTTGGCTACACGATTCCAGCAGCATTTGTTGTAAGAACTTTTATAGATTATGAACCCCCTAAATGAATCTCGATTAAATATTTGAATTCCAGTCTGTTTTTTTGTACGCTTAATAAAATGATGTATAGGGGAGGAACTTGATTATGCCAGTAACCGTGAATGAGATGGCACCAGATTTTTGCCTGCAAGCGAGTAATGGAGAAATGATAAACTTATCGGACTTTCGAGGAAAAAAACATGTTGTTTTATATTTCTATCCGAAAGATATGACCCCAGGTTGTACGACAGAAGCCTGCGATTTTCGAGACCATCATGAAGACTTTTCTAAATTAGATGCGGTAATTTTAGGTGTAAGTGCGGATCCACTTGAGAAGCATGAAAAATTTATTGATAAGCATGGGTTGCCCTTCTTACTGCTTGTTGATAATGAACATGCAGTAGCTGAGAAATTTGGTGTCTGGAAGCCAAAGAAAATGTTCGGTAAAGAATTTATGGGAATTGAACGCTCAACTTTTATTATTGATAAAGAGGGTAAGCTTTGCAAAGAGTGGCGTAAAGTCAAAGTAAGTGGTCATGTGGAAGAGGCATTAGAATTTATTCAAACAACTTTATCATAATGTGTAGCCAGTAATGGAAAACGGAGAAAAATAATGGCCTATTTTTTGAAAAAGCCGGCTGTTGTCCATTCTAAATGAGCACCCGCGCATAAAGTAAAGTAGGGCATACCTCCTCATTGCATATAAATTTTTCGGGCTGATTCATTTCAGCCCACTTTTTATTTTAAGTTTATTCATGAATATAAAGTGAGGGAATATAATGAAGATATATACAAAGACAGGTGACAAAGGGACAACATCTTTAGTGTATGGAACGCGAATTTCTAAGCATGATATTCGAGTAGATGCATATGGAACTTGTGATGAGGCTAATTCAATGATTGGACTTGCTTTAAGTTATTTACTTGATATAGAAAATGATGAGGTTAACCAAATAAAAGAAAACTTTCACAAAATCCAAACGATGCTCTTCCATGTAGGAGCAGAGTTGTCTACCCCACCGGAAAAAGAGGTGGCATGGAAAGTCACTGAAAAAGATGTGCTCGAACTTGAAAAAATGATTGATCAGTGGGAGGGAAAAATCCCACCCCTTAACAAATTCATTTTGCCGGGAGGACATCCAGCTGGTGCCGCATTACATACAGCAAGAACCGTTGTAAGAAGAGCGGAACGACTGGCCGTTGCAGTAGAGCTGCAAAATAAATCCGTCCTACCTTATTTAAATCGCCTATCAGATTTATTATTTGTAGCTGCTCGATATGTGAATCATATTTTAGGTTACGAAGAAATGCAGCTTCATGATTAAAGTGGATACATTGACGAATAGTGTATTTTTTAGTACACTTAATTATAAGAATTATAAATAGATAATTAATTTTATGTTAGAAAAGAGGTGCATGACGGTGTCCGAACATCAATTAAAAGAAGCGATCCATACATTAAAAGAAACTGGAGTTCGAATTACTCCCCAGCGTCATGCGATTTTGGAATTTCTTGTCCAGTCGATGACACACCCAACTGCAGACGATATTTATAAAGCACTTGAAGGCAAATTTCCAAACATGAGTGTTGCAACCGTTTATAATAATTTACGTGTTTTTCGTGAAGCAGGCTTAGTCAAAGAGCTTACGTATGGAGATGCCTCAAGTAGGTTTGATTTCGTTACATCTGACCACTATCATGCCATTTGTGAGCATTGTGGAAAAATTGTTGACTTTCATTATCCAGGACTTGATGATGTGGAGCAATTAGCCGCGCATGTTACTGGTTTTGAGGTGGACTCACATAGAATGGAAATTTATGGTGTTTGTCCTGACTGTCATAATAAAAAGACACATTAATCAATCTAAGTGTGGAATTAAAACAGCAACCTAAGTATAAATAGGTTGCTGTTTTTTATTGCAGATTATAAAAATGAGGCTTTTTCACCAAAGAAAAACCAAACTACCTTATACCGTAATATGAGGAGCCAGTTCTTTCTGCTTTCAGTAAAATTCAACGTTTTATGACAAAGATATGATTATCAAAAGCTTTCACTCATTCCTGTGCTAACTGATGCTTTTTCGCGAGTTCTCCTTCTTTATGAAAACGACTATAGCAAATTAGGAAGACAACGTAAGCCATAAAGCTAAAGATAGCAAGAAAAGCCACTGGCATATAGTATAAGACAACAAGCATAAGTCCTATAAAAATAATCGATAAAAGTGTAGTTGGGAAATACTTTATCGAGAAAAAAAAGGAATTTTTAATAGCCGCCCATAAAGTTAATTTATAATGGACCATCATTGGAAAAATATAAATGAATGTTAAAGTTCCAATAAGAGCAATTAGAAACAAAGAGGCTAACAAAAGGTTTTGCATCACATTGCCTAAAGTGCTGATCAACATAAAATCAATGTAGAAGACATAGATGAACACAAAAGTAATAATCCCTAATATAAAGCTTTGTTTAAAATTATCTTTAAAGAAACGGAAAAAAGGTATAAATACGGCTGAATCTTTCTTCATTACATACTGCCGAACCACTCCGAACATCGCAGCCGTTGCTGGAAAAATCGTAATGATTGGAAGACACATAATAAACCAAAGGATGTTTAGAAGGAAGAAAAAAGACACCGTTTCCAAAATACTGTAAAGTCTGCTGTTTAAAATATTCAATGTCTCACCAACTATCTATTAAATTAATTTCTATCATTATAACACGAATATTTCGTTTCTGGAACGAGATTTCGGAAAACGAATTTCGTAAACTAGCAAATAGATTAAAATATAAAAAAGAGAGTGGAAACCACCCTCAAATTACAACTGTTTTATTTTCTGCTTTTACGATTGTATTTTTCATCGAATTCGACACCTTCAAGATTTGGATCTATAGTTAGTGGCTCACGACAATACATACACATGTCCACTCTACCTAAAATTTTTGTAGGTTTACCGCAATTCGGACAGACAACTTGAACTGCCTTAGTCGAAAGCATTCCAATCCAAAAATAGATGAACGTACTTGCAACGATAGCGAGCAATCCAAGTAGCATGAAAATTGTCATGACTAATGGATGGTTTTTGAAGAAAATGCCGATATACATAATAATGAAACCAATAAAAATTAAACCTAATGCAAAAGAACGGATCTTATTTATTTTACTAGAATACTTTTTTGCCATGATAAAGCCCTCCTGAAAATAAACTATACCATAATCAAGGTTGAAGGTTCCATTAATTACTCAATCATACATGATTAAAAATAAAAAATGCTTTAATATAAAATAGAATAAAAATTATAGGTACTAAGATTTATTTGTTTTAGGGTCATTTCAATTAGAAGGAATTCATTGAAAAATGTCGAAATCTATAGTTTAAATCATATTATTTCTTATTTGGGGGTAGAATGCGATGGAGGATATCTTAAGACATATATATCAAGAGCGTGCGAGTATGGAAAATTCTCTTGGGGTTTTACAAATCTATAAGAAACCTCATATCCCTGCCATTACAAACAACTTTGATATTATTTTATTAGTGATTGTTTATGATATAGAGAAAGAACCCACAATCCTGAAGCATTATCGATTCGAGGATCTTAAAATTGCTCTGCAAATTGTAAGTGATCAACAATTGAAAGAATGGTTATTACTAGGAACAAATAGAAAAATAGTGGAATGGGTTCATGTAGGTAAGATTTTATTCGATAAAAATGATTATCTTTCTAATCTCCAAAATGAATTTAAAGATTTTCCATTATATGAAAGAGAAATAAAAACAGGAATTGAATTTGCTAAATTAATTAGGAGATATTGGATGGCGAAAGGCTTCTTTGAAACGAAACAGTTTATGGATGCTTTTAATCATACAATTCACTCCTTACATCATCTTGCGCGCTTAGCCATTATAGAAAAAGGTTTGCACCCTGAACTCACCGTTTGGAATCAAGTAAAACAGTTAGACCCGGAAATATATAAGTTATATGAAGAACTTACTAAAAGTGAAGAACCGATTGAAAAAAGGTTAGAACTACTTTTTATCGCAAGTGAGTTTCTAATTTACTCTAGGACTTCATCAGGGATTAAGCATTTAGAAAAAATATTAAAAATGCAATCTGATTGGAGTATGAACGAAATTAAATCTCATCCTGAACTAATTTATTATGGAACTGATCTAAATATATTGATTGAATATCTCGTTGAAAAAGAAGTAATAGAGCTTGTTCAAGTAGAATCGAAAACTCCTAGACTATTCCATATTAAATATAAAATGAAATAAAATAATATTTTTTAATAAAAGTGTTGACGAAGAGTAAGATTCTTGTTATAGTAGTAAACGTCGCTGATGAGCAAAAGAAAAACAGCACACAACGAAATAAAAAAAGTTCTTGACTTTCTGATTTGAAAGATGTATTATAAGAAAGTCGCTGTTGAGGCGGCGGGCAAGAATTTGATCTTTGAAAACTGAACGAAACGAACGTCAATAAATCATGGATAAATGGTCGCGGACCATTGCCAACAATTGAGAAGGAAAACTATCTCAAATGTTCAAAGGCTAAGATCACCACGTCCTGTGGTAACGCCTTTGTTTGTACATCCTGTACATCATATGAG
>NZ_JAGGKH010000017.1 GCF_017873565.1 Lederbergia galactosidilytica | reverse complement strand
TCACGGTGGACACCCTTGCCTTAAGCTAACAGTTCCTACTGCCAAGCCTGTAGTGGACTTTCACCACCAAGTTATAGCCCATGCCGGGCGCACTAAAAAATAAGAACATGAAGGCTTTCTCCTCATGTTCTAAAGATATGATTAAACACGAATAGTTAACGGATTTACCCCCTCCCATATACTCCCAACTTGAAGTAATTGTTTTTCCGAAAGATGGTTTCCAATGAACTGCATACCTAAAGGAAGTCCTTTGGAATCTAGCCCCATCGGTACTGCTAAGCTGGGAATACCTGTTAAATTTACAGGAACGGTAAATGACAGACAGTGCCTAATTACATCTAAATTTTGCTCAACCCAATTCTGGGCAAAGGCAGGGGTGGTAATGGGGATCGTTGGACCTAGTATAATATCAACCTCGTTAAAAGCTTGTTGGAATGCTTCAACCAGCTTTCTTCTAGCTGCTTGTGCTTGCATGTACTGTGGTGTATACGTTAATGTACCTGCTAGAAAGAAAGAGCGAATATCCACTGAGTAATCTTCTGGACGAGTCTGCAGCCATTTGTAATGAAAAGCAGAAGCTTCCCCCGTTACAGTTACATAACCCGAATATGTAGACATCGCTAATTCTGGTATCTCTATTTCACGTATTTCAGCTCCTAATCTTTTTAATATGATCATTGCCTTGTTAAAAACAATTTCTACATCTGCATCTAATCCTTCCAAATAATAACTAGGAATTCCAATTTTTAACCCTTTCATCCCTTTATTTAAGTTCTCAGTATAATTAGGTATTGGTACATGAAGGCTTGTCGGATCATTTGCATCATAACCGGCCATATACTGAAGCATGAAAGCCAAATCAGTCACCGATCTTGCCATGGGTCCAGCATGATCTAATGATCTCGCCGTAGGAATCACCCCATATGTGCTTAGGAGCCCATAAGTTGGTTTCAGTCCATAAATCCCACACATTGCAGCAGGTAAGCGGATAGAGCCAAAAGTATCTGTACCAGTTGCAATGGTTGTAAGACCAGCAGCTAAGGCTGCACTGCTGCCACCACTTGAACCACCTGGCATATATTCAATGTTCCAGGGATTCCGTGTCGTACCGAAGAATGGATTGGTGCCTGTGGACCCAGCGGCAAGTTCATGCATATTTAATTTGCCCAACATAATGGCGCCTGCTCGAAGCAATCTTTTTGCAACCGTAGCTGTTTTATTAGGGACGAAATTCACAAATAGTTTTGAACCAACTGTCGTTCGGATCCCTTTTGTCTGAAAATTATCCTTAATTCCAATTGGGATTCCGTGTAATGGCCCTTTATATTGTCCTTGCATGATTTCTAATTCGGCTTTTCTCGCTTGTTTTAGAGCTGTTTTGTGAAGTGGCGTAATATATGTGTGGAGGAGTGGATCCAATTCATCTATCCGGCTTAATGTATGTTTTGTTATTTCTACAGGAGACAATTGTTTCGTTCTGATTAGGGGACCTAGTTCTGCTGCCGTTAAAAAAGATACGTCTGTCATCGTAACAGCGCCTTATCGACAATCAAAATGGGAATTTCTTCATTTAAATTAGGGAATGCCTCAAGAGACCCTTGAGTCTGTTGTATGATGGAAAGTATGGAATGAATATAGGGGATATCTGTTTCATAAACAGGAAGATGCTGTACTAACAAACCCTCTCTTATAAAATTGCTGCCATTCACTTATATACCTCCCTTTGAGGACATTATATTAATAATATGGATAATAATTGCTGAGGAAAAACAAATATATCTGCGATTTTTTGGGAAAAGAATAGGGAAATATTTATTGATATTTCCCTAGCATTTACTCTGTGAGCATAATTATGTTCGTTCCCAAAAACGTTGTTGAGCAATTGCTGAGATAAAATTTCTTTCAAAATTAGGATTATTCCCAGCAAAGACAACTCCAGCTGAGGCTTTGATTTGAAATTGAGACTGTGCTGTTGTAGCAACACCAATTGGTTTATAATGACTGAACGCAACTCTTACGAAATTCATAACATCTTGATGAAATTTCGCTTCATTTTTAGCCCTGCCACCAACAACATATAACGAGTCAAGAAGATATGGACTGGTTGTGATAAATGTTTTGTTAACTTTTATTTGTGTTCCATCCGCACCAGTAACAGTGCCTAGCTTTTCACTAACAATTTCGATAAAAACTCCATTTTGCTTTAAATAATTCAATACATTGGTTACCTCATTGCTGTTAAAACCATTACCGATCAACACACCTACTTTTTGTGTATACGCATATTTTGGTGTATTGGCCTGGCTAAGAGAAGGATAACTTGTAGAAACTGGGACATTATCACCGCTCGGCCTGTTGACACCAATATTTTCGGCAACAATATTCGCCATTTCTTTATCCACATTGACAAGTATATCAACAACTTGCTGACGGACAGATTCGCTTCTTACACTTCCAACTTGATAACTTAATCCATCGATCGTATGTTGCTTTTCAATGGGGGTCAGACTGTTCCAGAAGATTCGTGGTTGCGAAAAATAGTCTTTGAACGAATCACTTCTCGCTCTAATTTTATGACCTTCCACCTTACCCGGATAATCCGTATAACCACCTTCTTCTGGCGGCACTGTATATGGTGTGTTATTTAACAGGGAATTTTGATGATAGTTCACCTGATCAACATCAATTCTTTGCCTCATTGCGCCTCTTCGCTGGTTATTATGAAACGGACAGAGTGGCTTATTAATTGGTAATTCCGTGTAATTGGCGCTACCTAGTCGGTGTTGTTGTGTTTCTCTATATGCCATTAATCTTCCCTGCAAAACAGGATCATTGGAAAAGTCAATTCCTGGAACAACATTGGCAGGGTTAAAAGCGACTTGCTCAGACTCTGTGAAATAATTATCAATATTTCTATTTAATGTCATCTTACCGATCATTTGAACAGGGACAACCTCTTCTGGCCAAAACTTTGAAGGGTCAAGAACATCGAAGTCAAAATTAAATTCATCTTCCATCGCAATTAACTGAACACCTAGCTCGTATTCAGGATAAGCTCCCTTATCAATTGCCTCTCGAAGATCTCTTCTATGAAAGTCGGGATCAAGTCCTCCGATTTTCAGTGCTTCATCCTGTAGAAGGGAATGAACCCCCAGAACCGGCTTCCACACATACCTCATAAAGGTGGCTACTCCTTGCTCATTCACAAATAGATACGTATTAATGGACCAGGATTCCATCATTCGGTAACTTCTGAGAATGCCCCGATCAGACATAATCCATAGCACCATATGAAGCGCTTCATCATTATTGGCCACATAATCCCAAAAACGATCGTGTGCACCAGAAGCCGTAGGTATATCATCAGCTTGTTTAGCTTGGTACGCATGCATCGCATCTGGAAATTTCATCGCATCCTGATTAATTAATACAGGCATCGCAATGGTTGTTAGGTCGACATTTCCTTCCTCTGTATAAAGCTTCACACCTTGACAACGTAAATCCCTTGCTGTATCATAGGATCCCTTTGCCCCTTGAACAGTTGAAAAACGGATTGTTAATGGCGTCTTTTTTCCCGCTTCCTGTAAGAATCCCGCTTTTGTCACATGTCTCATCGACTGATAACATTCAAACTCTCCATATGCACTATAACCTCTTGCATGGACGACCCTTTCCGGAATTTCTTCGTGGGTAAAATGTGACATTTTTTCAAAAAACTCATAATCTTGACGTAAACTCGGTCCGCGTATACCGGCTTTCAGTTGGTCCTGATCCTGGGATCGTTTTTTCCCTTCCTGGGTCGTCATAGGTTTTCCCTTGTCTCGAACACGGTACTGATTCAATTGTTCTTGTTTAGAATTTGTTTTGGAAGGTCTATTATCCTTTGATGACTTATCGTCCATTTTATCACCCATCCTTATTAAATTTTGCCAACTACATAAATACATATGAATTTGCTGCAAATTTAGAACAAGATTTGCTTTTCCAACTATAAAAGAAGGATTTTGAAGCCTATGTCAAAGTTCCAAAGAAAACTTTGACATAAGCCTTGATAGATTTAGGTCAATTAGCAATCATTTCTATCGTTTTGAAGTTCATTTTCAGTAAATTGGTCCATCTCGTTATCCTCTGCAAATTCCAGATTAACATTATCTACATCTATTTCTTGATTGTGATCATTTTTGTTAAAATTGTGATCACGTTTTTGAAGTTCTGCTTTTTTATCTCGCTCCATATTCAATCTCTCCTTTGGTTGTTTTGAACAGCATTTTGCTTTTGCTATCCTTAGCGTATTGTGCCGCCTCTGTTAAAAAGTATTCCAGCTACTTCATAGAAAAGGGATTGCTACTTATCACTAAAAATGATGGGAAATCACTGTCCCATTCCATTAATGGCTTCGCTCCTATCACCTTATGTACAAGGGACACAACTTCTTTTTTCCCCTCACTTAGTTTGCATGGTTGCCGAGCTTCCTTTCATTATTGTTTTTTATCCGTGATGAGTATCTATACATTTTTTAAGAATTATATAGGCATTTATCCTTCCACCTTTCTTTTTTCTACATATGGTAATACTGAAAGATTTTTAGGAGGTGGAGTTGTATGTCTGAGGGATTTGGATTTGGCGGAGGATTTGCATTAATTGTTGTTTTGTTTATCCTCTTGATTATTGTAGGTGCCGGTGGTTTTGTCGGTGGTTATGGATATTAAAAAGGTAAAATGATCATAAAAAGAAAACTCGGACCGGAGAAATTCTCCAATCCGAGTTTTTGGTTTTTTCTTAACTCCTGTACTACACTTAGCTTTATTGCATTTGCGAGGATGTGTTTCCAGAGCCTTGTTGACTGCCACCTTGCTGACTCATACCAGATAACTGAGGGATCATATTTTGCAACTGTCCCGCTTTTCCGGTCATCATACTATAAGCCACAGCACCAATCCCAATGGAAGCAATAATTGGTAAAACCTGAACATTGCTTTTCATTCAAACAACATCCTTTCTTTTGTGAACTTGCACAAGATGTAGAATCAACCAATACTACAATCTTATATTGACCTGTTTACCTTAAAGTTTTACATAGAAGAAATGTCCAATCTTCTGGAAAAGTTAGGTTGGATGCATTTTTAGCGGGAAGAGTATACTATCCTTGTCTACTTTAGTCAAAAAGAAAGGGGTTATAATAGTGGATAAAAACTTATCATATGGAGCGGATCATAAATACATCCCTACTACATCGATCGGGAATGGTATTGGTGAAGAAGTTTTACCTGACTTATATTGTTACACAATCCAAATTGTTAATGTAGCAATGTTAGGCCGCAAAGATGATTCTTCTTTTGTTCTAGTAGACGCTGGTATGCCCCACTCTGCCCCTGCCATTATTGCAGAAACTGAGAAGCGTTTTGGTAAAGACAGTCGCCCGGAAGCTATTATATTGACTCACGGGCATTTTGATCATATTGGAGCTGTAATTGAATTAATCGACCACTGGGACGTTCCAGTTTATGCTCATCAGTTAGAACTTCCCTTCTTAACCGGGGAAAAGGATTATCCACAGCCTGATGCCACTGTTGAAGGTGGAATGGTCGCAAAAATGTCACCATATTTCCCAAATGAAGCGATTCAATTAGGAGACCGAGTCCAAGTGTTACCAGATGATGGAACAGTCCCACATATGCCGGGATTCCGCTGGATTCACACGCCTGGACATGCGCCCGGACATATATCATTCTTTAGAGATGAAGATCGAGCTCTTATTGCAGGTGATGCCTTTATTACAGTTAAACAAGATTCCCTTTACAAAGTTTTTACCCAAGAGCTAGAAATTAATGGCCCACCTAGATATTTAACAACAGATTGGGAAGCTGCCCGTGATTCTGTTAAAAAGCTCGTTGCTTTAAAACCTGCGGTTGCGATTGTGGGACATGGTGTCCCATTAAAAGGTGAAGTGCTAACCCAAAGCTTAGATAAGCTCATCAAACAATTTGATCAGATTGCCATTCCGGATTATGGAAAATATGTAAATTAATTCGTGTAGGCTGTTAAGGATTTTTCTTAACAGCCTTTCTTTACGTATATTTAACTCAATTTTTTCTCACAATAACATCAATGTTATTTTCTGAGGAAAAGGAAAGATATTTTCATGAATATTATTTGGCAAACTCTTTTGATATTTATTATTGGTAGTGCTTTACTGCGTGTAAGTGGGAGAAAAACAATCTCCGAAATGACCATGCCGCAAACAATTATTATGCTCATGTTAGGAACATTACTCATTGAACCAGTTTCAGGAAATGGCTTATGGACAACCTTTGGAGTTGCAGCTTTATTATTATTCACACTAATGGTTACGGAGTACTTTCAATTAAAATCCGATAAAATCGAAACGATTATTTCAGGCAAAGCCATTTCTGTCATTGAAAACGGTATGATAAATGAAAACAATATGAGTAAATTGCGGTTAACGGTAGAGCAGTTAGAGGGAAGATTGCGCCAAAAAGGAATTTCCTCGATTGCAGATGTGCAAATGGCCACAATGGAAGTTAATGGACAATTAGGTTATCACTTAAAAGAAAATAAACAACCAGCAACCAAGGAAGATATCCAACAACTTGTTCAACTCATACAAAATGGCTATCAAAATGAAGAAAAGAAATCACGTTAAAAGATAATATTTTTTCAGAAATGGTTGAAAAGGAGAAATCTGATTCAGCAAATTATTTAC
The DNA here is from genome assembly GCF_017873565.1 of Lederbergia galactosidilytica. Taxonomy (GTDB): domain Bacteria; phylum Bacillota; class Bacilli; order Bacillales; family Bacillaceae_C; genus Lederbergia; species Lederbergia galactosidilytica. Next base: position 111,092 of record NZ_JAGGKH010000017.1, on the reverse strand, counting down.
AATAACATCATATTTGAGGAACAAGCAGGAGGAAAGATCATGGCACAGACGCTTACTGAAAAATTGATCAAGTCACATTTGGTTTCAGGAGAGATGGTCACCGGAAAGGAAATTGGTTTAAAAATTGATCAAACCTTAACCCAAGATGCCACAGGAACAATGGTTATGTTGGAATTAGAAGCAATGGGTATTGAATACGCCAAGACAGAAGCTTCTGCCCAGTATGTCGATCATAATTTAATTCAAGTGGATAACAAAAATGCAGATGATCATTTATTTTTACAAAGTGCAACCAGACGCTTTGGCATTTACTATAGTAGACCTGGTAATGGTGTAAGTCATCCAGTCCACATGCAAAGACTGGCAAAGCCAGGTAAAACTCTTTTAGGTTCTGATAGTCATACATGTGCAAATGGCTGTATGGGTATGCTCGCTATGGGAGCTGGGGGAATGGATGTTGCTCTAGCGATTGCCGGTGAACCCTTTTATGTTAAAATGCCACAAATTTGGGGCATAAAACTAACCGGGAAATTACCTGATTGGGTTAGTGCAAAAGATATCATACTTGAATTATTGCGCCGCTATGATGTAAAGGGTGGAGTGGGCAAAGTAATCGAATATTACGGGCCCGGTGTTCAGACCTTATCAGCTATGGATCGCCATGTCATCGCAAATATGGGAGCAGAACTGGGGGCGACAGGAACGGTCTTCCCATCTGATTCAGAAATAAGGCGTTTCCTGAAAGAACAAGGAAGAGAAAAGGACTGGATTGAATTACAGGCTGATAAAGGGGCTACATATGATTTACAGGAAGAAATCAATTTGTCTCAGTTAGAACCTTTAATCGCTAAACCTTCAAGCCCAGGAAACGTTGTCCCTGTTACGGATGTAGCTGGAACACCGATCTATCAATCCTATATTGGTTCTTCTGCCAACCCTGGATATCGCGATTTTGCGATGGCAGCAGAAATCGTGAAAAATAAACAGATAGCAAAAGGGATTTCATTTGATATTAATCCAACTTCCAGACAAATGTTGACAGATCTAGTAAAGGAAAGCCATATCGCTAGTTTATTACAATCTGGAGCAAGATTACATCAAGCTGGGTGTAATGGTTGTATTGGAATGGGACAAGCACCTGCTACAGGAAGAAATAGCCTACGGACAACGCCACGAAATTTTCCAGGGCGTTCAGGTACAAGAGAAGACAGTGTTTTTTTATGTAGTCCTGAAACAGCAGCAGCTTCTGCATTAACAGGCGTCATCACAGACCCGAGAACATTGGATTTTCCTTTTCCAAAAGTAAAAGCACCTAAAAGCCCGACCATCGACTTCTCCCTTTTGGATCCCCCCCTGGCAATGGAAGAAGCTAGGCGTGTGGAACTATACAAGGGGCCCAATATTGCTTCCATCCCTGCTATGGATCCACTCCCCGACCAAATGGAACTTCCAGTCTTATTAAAAATGGGAGACAATATTTCAACAGATGAAATTCTTGCGGGCGGCGCTAGGGTGCTACCATATCGTAGTAATCTTCCAGAGATAAGTAAATTTACCTTTGAAATTATTGATGAAAGCTATTATACCCGTGCGAAGGAATTAGCCACCAAAGGTGGGCATGCGATCGTAGGTGGGTTTAACTATGGTCAAGGCTCCAGTCGTGAACATGCGGCTCTTGCCCCACGTTATCTTGGATTGCAAGTTGCTTTAGTGAAAGACTTTGCTCGTATCCATTGGCAAAACTTGGTAAATTTCGGCATCTTACCGCTAATCTTTTCACAACCAAACGACTACGATTTGCTACAACAGGGGGATATTCTCGTTCTTAATGAATTGCATGAAAAGCTTGCAAATAACAATGAATTCACAATCGAGATGAAAGGTAGAGAGGAAAAAATTCGTGTAAAGCATTCTCTTTCACCTCGTCAATTGGAAATCATGCTCCAAGGAGGCATGATTAACTGGATTAAACAAAAGCAAAACTAAAACTTAATCAAAAAGGAGGTTCCTACCAATGGTGGATCGAGAATTAACTTGTAAAGCTTGCGAAGGAACAGGGATGTTAGCTGATGACGAAGGTTGGCAATATAATTGTAGTGTTTGTCGGGGGGAAGGAGTCTTACCAGTCAATGCCGCGAAGCAATCTGCAGAAATTATGGACGTGGATGAAAACAACCGATTATTAGATTAAGGAACCCATCACTTCAAATCAATGTTTATCAATACTAGTTAAAATGGCAAAGGCGGCCTTTCAATTAAAAGGTCGCCTTTTTTAAGTTGCAACTGGAAGTTTGATATGCACACATGTACCTTTTCCTTCTTCACTTGTAAAGTGAAGTGTGCCATGATGGTCTTCAATAAGTTTATAACAAATCATTAATCCTAAGCCTGTTCCCTTTTCTTTATCAGTATAAAAAGGTTCTCTTAGTCTTTGCAACCGCTCTTTGGAAATCCCTTTCCCCGTATCGATAATATTCATCCGAATAAAGCCTTCGGAGTAATATGTTTTAATCCGAATATTTCCACCGTGAGGCATTGCCTCAATGGCATTTTTTATAATATTTATTAGGACTTGTTTAATTTGTTTCGCTTCACATGAGACAGCAGGAATAGGTGCTAAATTTCTATTTAACACAACATCATGGATCGTAGCCTCCGGATGCATGAAAGACATAACTTCTAGGATGATTTTATTTAAATTTTCTTTTTTAAAACTTATATTTGTTTGTGGCTTCGCAAGCAATAAAATTTCTCCCATAATAAATTCAATTCTCTCTAATTCTGACAAAATAATATCACTGTATTCGCTTTTTGCCTGTTCAGATAATAATTGAACAAATCCTTTAATAGTCGTGAGCGGATTTTTAATTTCATGAGCAATCCCAGCTGCCATTTGTCCAATTGCCCCTAATTGATCCAGTTGTTTAATTTGATTATTCTTCTCTTTTAACTCCGTAATATCTCGCAAAATACTAATATGCCTTTTAACTGTGCCATCCATTTCTAATATTGGCGTGATTTCAAATAAAAACCAACGCAATTTATTTTTTCTAAGATCGGTGGCTTTAAATTCTAATGTTCTGTGTCCACTGTTTGTACATTTAAAAAAATGCAGTAATTGCTTTGGCTTTTCAATATCAAATCTCTTACGTAGTAACGATGGTTTATTATAAAGATCAACAAGATTTAGATCCAATTTTCTTTCAAAAGCAGGACTAGTATAAATGATTTTATTCTTTTCTAAATCAAATAGAATGATTAGTTCGTCAATATGCTTTGTAATATCAAGTAGCAAATTTTCTTCTGTTTCCAATGTTTCATTTTGTAATTCAATTAATGTTTTATATTCGTCAATTTCCGTTTGATCCTTAATAATCACCAAAATCCCCTTGATATCTTCCTCAGAAGAAAATACAGGAGAAATTGTTAATTTTGCTGGAAACATTTGATCCTCATTTTTTCTTCTACGTAAAAGCTGTTGATAGACAATTTTTTCTCCATTTAACACTGATTGTACCATTTTGTAAAATTCCTGTTGTAAATTTTTAAATGGAAATATAAGCGGTTTTCCTAATAATTCTTTTTGCGTACAATCGAACATCTTTCCAAATGCTGGGTTAATCGAAAGGACACGGCCACTAAAATCAAGAATGACAGAGGCTTCTTCATAATGATCAAAAAAGGTATGTCGCCATGAAATAGTCGAACGCCTGTCGAAAAATTCCAAACTTTCCTCAGAAAAATTTACAGTCTGTTTTAAATGCCCAGATTTATGTACTATTAAGTGCTCCAAACTTTCATCCCCTTTTTCGACACTCCCTTTTGAAAGCCGCTACATTTCACCATTTATAGTTTAACAAATTTGAACAGAAAACGTAATATAATAATAATATAAATTTTAAAATTTTATATTATTCGTTCAATTTGGAATTTATCCAGTCATAAATGAATTGATAAACTTCCAAATGATTCATTTCATTTAAGAGTTCATGTCTATTTTGCTCAAAAAATGCAGTTTTAATATTCTCCAAGCCATTATTTTCCCATTGTTTTACTACTTTATAAACCCCTTTTAAATTTTTCCCACCTACAGGATCATTCTCTCCACTTATAAGAAGAACGGGAAATCCAGATGGGACCTTACGAATTTGCTGATCATCATGAATTTTCTCTAAACCAACAAATAAATCGTAAAAAAAACTATTGCTACATATAAATCCACAAAAAGGATCCTCAATATATTCCTTTACCTTGCTTGTATCACGGGTTAACCAATCAAATTCTGTTTGTGGATGAGGAATCTTCTTATTATAAGAACCAAAAGTAAGGCGATTTAGAAACGGACTCGGGGCTGTTCCTCCTCTTTTACGAATTTCTCTACTAGCCAATTTCTTTCCGATCTTTCCAGCTATACCAGGGTTACCTGCTGTGCCCGATATGATAGCTCCTTTAATAGTGTGAGGGTATTTTTGCATGTACCTTCTAGCTAAGAAGGATCCCATACTATGACCGAACATAAAGTGAGGTACATGAGAAAATTCTTGTTGGATCGTTTGATTTATTAAATATAGATCCACTACCGCCCTTTCAAAACCATCGTGATCGGCAAAATACCCAAATTGGCCCATTCTTTTTCCTGTATAGCCATGACCACGATGATCATTTCCATATACAAAAATTCCTTTACTTACTAAATATTGAGCAAAATGGCTGTAGCGCTCAATGTGTTCTGCCATGCCATGAGAAATTTGGAGTATTGCTTTCGGGGTTATAGCGGGGTTTATCCACTTCTTCATAAAAACTTCCACTCCGTCATCCATTGTTACCCATTTTGTGGTAGTCTCCATCCTCCTCACCTCCCAAGCAAGATCACTTATTATATTATAACGAGGTTAAAACCATTTGTTGTTCTTTGAAATACGCCCAATCATTAAAGCCGATTTCTTTCAAACGCTGGCGCACTTCTTCCATATCATCGCCAACTCTTTCCGGATCATGGGCATCAGATCCAAATGTCACTTTGACTCCATAATAAAGAGCTTTTTCAAGGATTTCATCGGAGGGATACCAACCACCACAATCTTTCGTTTTTCCTGAGGTATTAATTTCAATGGCTACAGGATATTCTCCAATTATTTTTAAGGCCCGCTCGATTTCCTCTGTCTCAATTTGTGAAAATACAGGATAAAAACCTTTCATAGCATCAATATGGCCAAGTATTTGAAACAGTCCACTTTGTGCCGATTGGGCAATTAAATCATAATAACGATCTTTCGTTTGTTTAATCTCTTCTTTCGTTAATCCATCCCAACGATCACGATTAAAAATATTGATTCCATTAACATGGTGGACAGAGCCGATAATATAATCAAACGGATATTGCGCATATTGTTTACGATATAATGGGATATGCTCTGGAAAAAAATCAGATTCAACACCTAATAATACGTCGATTTTTGTCTTATATTCCTCTTTTAATGCTAAAACTTCTTCCACATAGGTGGCAAAACTACTCTTAGCCATCGCAATACCAGGATGTGCCTGATCTTCCTCGCTCGCAAAGTAAGGAGAATGATCCGATATACCGATCATATTTAATCCATTAGCTATAGCCGCCTCAATATAATCCCGGATTTTCCCTCTTGCATGACCACATCGGTCATGGTGGGTATGAAAATCAAACTTTATATTTGTGCTCATATTATCCATCCTTTTTTGGCTATTACATATAGTTACGCCGCAAAAGCAAGAAAAACCTGCCCAATTCAAAAAGTTTATCCATTTTCTTTTTATGGCTTCGCTCTTCCCCAACTTCAAAAACTTTTTCAAGTAACAGAAATAACTTCAATTCCTTCTTCCTTATACTCTTGAATATAATGCTCTTCAGTAGCTTCATCTGTTATAATCGTATTAATTTCCTCGAGTGCAGCAATCTTTGAAAATGCTTGTACATCAAATTTGCTATAATCGGCTAATAAATACACTTCTTCTGCTACATCAATCATTTTCTTTTTCACTTGGGCTTGCCATTCATTCGTATCACTTATTCCGCGCTTTTTATGAATTCCTTTACATGAGATAAAGGCTTTGTCTACTCGATAAGATTCAATCGACTCCATCGCTAGTGGTCCCACAAAAGAAAGGGATTTAGACAGCAGACGTCCTCCCGTACCAATCACAGTTATTTTCTCTTGCCTTCCTAATTCCATTGCCACTTTTAAGGAGTTGGTCAATACGGTTAATGGCATATCTGGTAACTTCTTGGCCATATACCAAGCTGTTGTACTCGCATCTAATATGATCCGATCATTCTCTTTTACATATTGGATCGCAATATCTGCCACCGTATTTTTTTCTTCAGTATTCTGAATCTCGCGTTCGAAATAGGGAATTTCTATCCCTTTATCCCTTTTAATACTTACAGCTCCGCCATGACTTCTTCTTAATTCCCCTTCTTTTTCAAGCTTTTCTAAATCTCTTCTGATCGTTTCCTCTGTCACTTTGAACAGTTGACTTAATTCAGAAACACGAATACTTCCATTTTTATTAACAGTTTCTACGATTTTTTCATGTCTTTCTGCTACAAGCATATTCTCACCTCAAATTAATACAGTCCATCTTTATTCTACAAGATAAAGATATAAGGATAAAGATTTAAGAAGTAAGCAGGACACTAATAAAGAAGCGTGATGAATAAAAGCGCCCCGATCAGAACCTGACAGATCTGAAAGCCAAATATGATAAGTCCTTCGCTTTTCAGATAAGCTTACATCTACATAGCTCCAGAAAAAACGGGTATTCGGATGATCATGTGGAAATTATGAAACGATAAGCCATCCGTAGCAAATGGAATAGGCGAGACTCCTACAGGATATAAGAAATAAGAAAGCGGCAAGGTCCCGGAAGGCTGAGCCTAAGGGGCTTGCCGCTCGCTCGCAGAAACAGAGCATATTCCATTTGTGGGTTTCAAAAATTACCATTCATTCCACATTATTTTCCGATTACCCTAAAAGCTAACACCCCACACCCTTTCTTATAGCTAAAATATGATAATGGAGGGGATGTTAGATTGACTTGTTAGCATAAATTACTAACGCTTTAGCAATACTTGTGCTTCATATTCATCAACTTCAGTCAACCATGATTCTTTTATTGGAACATTCATTTGTTCACAATAATAATCCCAAATAGCACCGAATGGATATGTCTTAAGCTCTTCCATTAATGCCAATCTTTTCGTATAATCTCCTTTTTCCTGTAACTCACGTAAATGGTCATTTGGTGTCAGAAGCGCATAGAGGAGAGCTTTGAGCATATTCCGTGTACCGATTGTCCAAGCAGCTACCCGATTAATACTCGCATCAAAGAAATCAAGCCCAATCATAACCTGCTCTAATGCATCATTACGAACGATTTCTAGAGCAATCTCTCTTAATTCATCATCAAATGTGACAACATGATCACTATCCCAACGTACAGGGCGAGAAACATGTAAAGCTAAACGATCACTATATAAAAGCAATGATGAAATTTTATTAGAAACCATCTCTGTAGGATGATAATGCCCTGTATCTAATAAGCAAAGTTTATTATTTTTCAAAGCATAACTTAAATAAAATTCATGAGAACCAACAACATAAGCTTCAGAGCCGATTCCAAATAATTTACTTTCTACAGCATCTAGATGATAGGCTTCATCAATTTCCTCAGCAAAAATTTCATCCAACGCTTCCTTCAAGCGCTTCCTTGGTGTAAGTCGATCGCTAGGTGTATCCTTATAACCATCTGGTATCCAAATATTCGTTAAACAAGGTGTTCCTAATTCTCTCCCAAAATACTCGCCAATTTTCCGGCAAGCTTTACAATGATCGATCCAAAATTGGCGTATTTCAGCATTTGGATGTGATAATGTTAGACCATCCTCTGCTTTTTCGTGGGAGAATAAAGTCGGGTTAAAATCTAGACCAAGATTATGTTTTTTCGCCCATTGTACCCACTTTTCAAAATGCTCTGGTTTAAGCTGATCCCGATCCACCACTTCCCCATCTGTCTCAGCATAAATAGCATGAAGGTTCACCCGATGCTTTCCAGGGATAAATGAAAGTGCCTTTTCTAAATCTGCACGGAGTTCTTCAGGGGTTCTCGCTTTACCAGGATAATTTCCAGTTACTTCTATTCCACCAGATAAATCACTCTTATTAACCTCAAAACCGCCGATATCATCTCCTTGCCAACAATGAACTGAAATGGAGACACTTTTTAGTTTTTCGATTGCTTTATCAACATCAATTCCAAGGCGCTCATATTGCTTTTTAGCAAATGCAAATGTTTCATTAACACTCATAACTTTCAACCTCCTCATTTGATTTAGGGCTATATTTATCTACAGTGAAAGAATCTTTAATAATTGTTCTTGCTTGGTCAATATTTTCTATTCCACCCAAAGCAATATATTGGGCAACAAGGTTTCCAATCGTCGTCGCCTCCACAGGGCCGACATGCACTTCTTTTTTCGTTCCATCAGCTACAAGCTGATTTAAATAGGCATTTTGCGCGCCACCGCCAATAATATTAATTTGACTGTAACTTTTTCCAAATAATGCTTCCAATTCAGCTACAACCTGGTTATAACGTTTTGCTAAACTAATAAAGATACATTTTGCTATTTCACCTGGTGTTTCCGGGATCGTTTGCTTCGTTTCTTGACAATACGCTTGAATCTCCTCGACCATATGATCTGGTTTTAAAAAACGGTCATCTTCTACATCGATAATAGAATTTATTTCGCTCGTTTTGGCTAATTCTGCTAACTCGGCAAAAGAATATCGATTATCAAAATTTCTTCTTATTTCCTGCAATATCCATAATCCCATAATGTTTTTCAAGACACGAAAGCGGCCATCTATACCACCCTCATTTGTGAAATTGTATGACAACGCTTTCGGAGAACAAATTGGAAAATGATTTTCAATACCCATTAATGACCAAGTTCCAGAGCTTAGATAGATCGTAGGCTCTACTTCAGGCACAGCAATAACCGCCGAACCTGTATCATGAGTGGCTGGTAAAATCACTTCCATATCGAAGCCAAATTCCTCGTTCAGCTCCTTTTTTAGCCCTCCTAAGTTCGTTTTCGGCTTTTGAATTTCCTGAAACATTTCCAATGGAAAACCTAATTTTGTTATAATATCTTGATCCCACTCTTTTGTAGATGCATTGACTAATTGAGTCGTTGTCGCATTCGTATATTCATTCACCTTTTTTCCTGTTAACAAGAAATGGAGATAGTCTGGAATTAGCAGAAATGATTTTGCTTTTCGCAAAATTTCAGGGTGATTTTTTTTCAGACTATATAATTGGTAAATCGTATTAAAAGTCAAAAATTGAATACCTGTCTTAGCATATAGATTTTCTCTTGAGATAATTTCGTCCACTTCTTCCATGATCCCGTTCGTTCTTGGATCACGATAAGCAACAGCTTCCGTTAATAATTGATCTTGTTCATCTAATAAAACAAAATCAACAGCCCAAGTATCAATCCCGATACTTACAGGTTGTACCGCCAAATCTCGACATTTTTTAATGCCGATTTTTATTTCTTCAAATAGACGGTTTAGTTCCCAGCAAAATTGCCCGTTTTTTTCAACCATACCATTTTCAAAACGATGAATCTCTTCTAAATCTATTCGATCATTTCGTAAACTCCCCAAAATAACTCTGCCACTAGAAGCACCTATATCTACTGCTAAGCAATCGATCATTCTCCACCCCTTTACAATTGATAGATTTATAAGCATAACTAGTGCTGTTTCTAACGCCCAGGATTCAAATATATGAGTATCGGCACCGATAAAATTTGAACGAACGCAATTAAAGTGAAACGCTTTCTATTATTGAAATAGAAGGAAAAGACTGAGACAAAGAAGAACATGCCCTACTTTAGCGGAGGAAATATACATAGACTCCTGCGAAAGGCAGGCTACTGACAGGCACATCCTATGACTAACGCGGACACGAGCACATTTAGTACGTCGTAAGGCAACGAGAAGAGCTAGGAGTGCGACTTAACGATAGGCTAACTTGTAGCATCTTGTTAGTAGGCTCAAGGTGCAACTTCCTTTTACCCGCCGCACTATTTATTGTGCCGTACTTCCTGCCGCTCTAAGGCTCATTAGCCGCCCGCGGAAAGCGAAGTATATTTCCAAAACAGGTTATATGCATCATAGTAGTTCAATCTTCTTTGGGAAAAGCCATTTTACTCAGCCTCTGCTCTTAATCAGTGAATCTCGCCTTCTCATTATCTCGTAAAAGCAGCGGGAACTCCACCATCTACTGTGAGCATACATCCTGTTGTTTTTTCGGCTTTAGAGGAAGAAAAGAAAGCAACTGCTTCTGCAATATCTGCAGGATATATATTAACAGAAAGGGTTGTCCGCTTTCTATAATGTTCTTCTAATTGATCTGGTGCTATCCCGTAAGATGAAGCCCTTTCCTCACGCCATTTTGAATCCCAAATGGCAGAACCTTGCAATACAGCATCTGGCAAAACTGTATTCACCCGGATGCCAAATTCCCCTCCTTCTGTGGCAATACATCTAGCAAGATGAGCTTCAAGCGCTTTAGCAGAGCTATAAGCTGTAACATTTTTCCCAGCATAAACAGAGTTCTTCGAACCAATAAAGACCATACTTCCTCCAATATCTTGGACTTTCATTTGTTTAAAGGCTTCTCTTGCCACAAGGAAATAACCTGTTGCTAAAACATCCATATTCAAATTCCATTCTTTCAAAGTTGTTTCATCTAAAGGACTAGATGTAGCCAAACCAGCGTTATTGACGATGATATCTACTCCACCATATTGAAGTGCTACTTTTTCAAAAGCAGATTGGACTTGTTCTTCACTTGTCACGTCCATCTTAATCGCCAATGCCCTTCCTTCTCCATACTGGGTATTTAGCTCTTTCGCTAATTCCACTGCTCCTTCGAAATTCAAGTCTGCAATCACAACATGTGCACCGTCCTCTATGAAACGGCGACATACAGCCGTCCCAATACCACCAGCACCCCCAGTGACAAAAGCTACTTTTCTAGAAAACTCTGCCTCTGGCGGGGCTAAAGATAATTTATACAATTCTAGTGGCCAATATTCAATATTATAGGATTCATTTTCATTTAAGGAAACAAATTCTCCTAATGTTGTGCTGCCCTTCATAACAGCAATAGCGCGTTTATAAAGTGCTCCACTAACCTTCGCCATCGCTATGCTTTTCCCAGTATTGATCATACCAATACCGGGAATTAAGATAACTCTTGGCACTGGCTCGAACATTTGGTCACCTTCATGATGATTCCGATTAAAATAAGCTATATATTCTTCTTCAAAGTTTTGAATTCCTGTCTTAATTTTTTCTACTAATGAGTCGAGATCTTCAGAACTAGGATTCCACTCAACAAACAATGGTGTTCTCTTCGTGTGAACTAAATGATCTGGGCAGGCGGCCCCCACTTGGGAAAGTGCTTGAGCATCCTGGCTATTTACAAACTCCATGACTTCGTCTGAGCTATTATAAGTAACAAGCATTTTTTTATCTTGACTGATTGCGCCACGGATAACGGGTAAAACTTTTGCTAGGGCCGTTTTTTGCTCCTCTTCAGAAAGCGCTTGATATTTTTGACCACCGAAAGATTGTCCTTTTTCTTGAGCTTGAATATAAGATTCCGCCTCTTGAATGACCTTAATTGTTTTAGCATAGCTTTCTTCCGCAGTATTTCCCCACACAACTAGTCCATGCTTCTCCATTAAAACTAAGTCAGCTTGAGGATTGTTTTGTACTCCTTCTGCGATCATCTTTGATAAAGTAAAGCCCGGTCTGATATATGGAACCCAGACAAATCGATTCCCGAAAATTTCCTCCGCTTTTTCGCGCCCATTATCAGCACAACAAATACTAATAATAGCATCTGGATGTGTATGATCTACATGTGGAAACGGCAAAAAGGCATGTAACAATGTTTCGATAGAAGCTCTTGGATGCTTTGAGTCGATCATACAATGTGATAAATATTCTACCATCTCCTCATCTGACATTTCATCTCTTTCCATTAATGGATGGATATCCGCTAAGCGTAATCCTGTAAAGTTTTCTTTCCCCATTGTGGCAAGATCAGAACCGCTTCCTTTTACCCATAGAACATCGATCTCGCGTCCTGCAAAGTCTTTTTCAGTTGTTTTCATGGAGGTATTTCCGCCTCCCCAATTACAAACAGAGCGATCTGACCCTAGCAAATTCGAACGATACACTAGTTTTTCTAAATCACTATTTAATTGATTGGCTTCTGTCTCTTTCCAAAGATTCTCAACCATGTCATCCCTCCTAAGATGCTTACTTTTCTAATTATTTTATATACTTCTGATACCATTATAGATAACTTTGTTTTGTTTGTATATACCTTTATTTACTTTTGTTTAATAAAACAAAACCAATAAAATAAAGATCGTTAGTTGCAATAGCCTAAAAACAATCTTATAAAGTTTTTCAAAGATAATATTTGTTTTTTGAAAACTGGATTGAAGGCAGCTATTGAGGGTTATGAATCAATAGGATGTTATTCGCAAAAGTATACGCCGTACAGAGATTCTTAGTCACACTGCGAAACAGGAGCATGCTTCCTATTGGTATTTTAAGTTTCCCCAAAAATAAACCTTGACCTTTAAACACATATAGGCATCCAAAAAGTTAGGTGAAAACCAAACTTTTTAGATGTAAAAAGGCAAGCAGCGAAAAATAAACCTTTTACGCTGCTTGCCTAATATTGATATTTATTTGCTTTCCTTATATTTTTGTAAGTATTCTTTAGCTTTTTCACTGTCTGCTTTTAATTCATTCCCTGTATCGACAAGCGGGCTAACAGTGGAGACTGCTTTAATTTTATTTCCATGATAGAAATCAATAATTTCATCTTGATTAATGGAATATAGAACTGCTTTTCTTAAGTCTTCACTTTTAGCTACATCACGATTTTTCGTATTGAATAGCAAGTAAGTGACTGCATTACTTTCAATCGTTTGAAGACGTAGTTTTTCATCCTTTTCAACGACATCATATTTTGTTTCAGGAACACCATAGTAGACATAAATCTCCCCATTACGTAGAGCAGATAACGTACTATCCGCATCACTAATAAAGCGAACTTGTACAGTGTCTATGTTAGGCTCATGATCTGTTCCTGCCATATAGCCAGGGTTTTTATAAAACACAGCTTCATAATCGTTTTTATATGAGAGAATGTAAGGTCCACTTGCATATATATGATTATCGTATTTGTCCCCTTCGGTTAGAGTGCTTTGATCCCCATACGCTATATCTTTATTAGGATCATAAGATTCTACATCATACGTATTGATACTCTCTACTTGTTCTTTCGAAACAATTCCAGCTGATTGGTGCGCTAAATAATTTAGTACTTGTGGAAATGGTTCTGTAGTCGTAATTTTAACTACTTGGTATTTTCCTTCTTTATTATTTACTTTTGTTTTATCTGACACAAGCTCTGAAATTTTTGTATCTAAGCCATCTTCCAAAGCTTCACGAACGGAGGTATCACTATTTGCTTGTTTTGTACTTTCTAATTCAGAGAGATCTGTCACAATCTCAACATTGTTAATATGTTCATGCAAAGTATAGGTTGCATGGTTTGGAACGGAATTTTTATCTTTTGCTCGTTCTAATGAGAAGACTACATCCTCAGCTCCGACACGTTCCCCTGTATCTTCTGCTTTTTTGTCTGTGATTTTTGCAAAGTTAATATCATCCCGCAAAATGAAATAATAATCGGAATTTCCATCTGCAATACTATTGTTATATGATAAGGAACCATCTGATGTAATTTGATCGTCATCAGTTAGATTGACAATGCGTACATACATATTTGTGTTCAACATATTGATGGAACCATTATTTCCTTTAATAGGGTCAAGTGAAGTTAAAGACGATTCAGCCTGTGATAAAATCAATGGATCTGAATCTCTTTTCGAACTATCATTGAAATCAATGTCTTCCCATGCAAGGGAGCGTGATTTCGAGAGTCGAACTGAGTCAGCATTCAATATATCTTTATTCACGGCCTGGGTTTTATAAGAACTGTATAGTGGTGCAATATAAGCTTTATCAAAAACAAGTTGTTGCTCTAAATCTTTATAAGTCTGTGCATATTCTTCAGGTGTTTCCTCTGCTGCTTTATTAATCAATTGATCAATCTCTTTATCTTCAAGAGTACTATAATCTCCGCCAGAGATAAATAAAGAACGAACTGCATAATCAGGATTTCCTGTGACCGTTGTCCAACTTGATAAAGATACATCATAATTTCCTGCATCTTCCTGTGCTTTAAAGCTACCATAGTCTGGTTGAATATTTAATTTAACCTTAAATCCATTTTTCACGAGTTGGTCACGGACAATATTCATATCATCCTCTCCACTGCTCATTCCAAGGATTTCAATTTCAACATCTGACTTATCTCCGCCAGACTTAGAACCTGATTCTTCTTCTACTTTGGATTTTGTGTTAACACATCCTGCTGCTACAAGTACAAAAACTAGCAGAATCATTAAGAATCCTTTTTTCATTTCTACTCCTCCTATATCAATCAAACTTAATCTAATTTTGGATCCAGTGCGTCCCTTAAAGCATCCCCTAAAAAGTTAAAAGATAGCACAAGTAGGATGATCGCGAGACCTGGATACATTGCCAAATAAGAATTTGTTTCTAAATACGTACTACCTAATTTTAGAATATTTCCCCATTCTGGAATATGCGGTTCCACTCCAAGCCCTAAGAAACTTAGGCTACTAGTTGCGATAACCGCTCCCCCGATTGTAAGGGTGGCTTTCACAATCATCGGTGCCAAAGAATTGGGAACAATATGTTTAAAAATGATCGAGTAATCACTCGCCCCCAATGCTCGAGCTGAATCGACATATTCAAAATTTGCAACCATTAAAACATTGGCACGCATCGTCCTCGCATAGGTCGGAATGGAACCAACACTTAAAGCGATGATTAGATTGACCGTATTGGCACCAAAAGCAGCAATAATAGCAATGGCGAGTAGGATCCCTGGAACAGCATATAAAATATCCAATAACCTCATAATGATATTATCTGTCCGTCGGCCATAATATCCGGCGACCGCCCCTAGAATGCCCCCTAAAATGGCTGGTATTAAGGTGGAAGCTAATCCTACTATCAAGGAGATCCTAGCACCAAAAATAATTCTTGAAAATAAATCACGACCAAAATTATCTGTTCCTAATGGATATTCTAAACTAGGCGTTTGCAAAATTGCCTCATAATTATTTTCAATGGCCATTTCATAATCAAACGTAAATTGACTACAAATGGAAATCGAAAAAATAAAAACAATAAAGAAAAAGCCAAGCATCGCTGTATTATTACGTGTGATTTTCCCCCACATACTATTCCATTTTTCAATACTTGAATAATCATTTCTTAATTTAATAAAGATATTAATTGCTAATATGAGAGCGAATAAGTTTCCCGTCACACTCGTGATAAGTAATAAGATCGCTATATACTTCATCCATGAAGGTGTTTGCTCTATTTGTGTTTGTCTGCCGACTAAGAGTAATATAGCCAGATCTAAGATAGCAATTCCGATAAGAACTAACATCGCCAATGGAAAGGTATCTGTCACATAAGGTTTGAATATATTTAAAGCCGAAACAGCAATGATAAAAACCTGGGTTAAAAGCATATATGCCGCAAATATATATTCAGTTGTTTTAACCTTCTTGATAAGTTGAAATGCAAACGCGACTATAAACACATTCCCCGTCAGAATAGCCAAAAATAAAAGATAACCCCATTTTCTTGTAGAGGACTTAATTTCTCCCGTCTTTTTAAGATCAGCCTTGATTTTAAGTGTCACCGCTATTTGGATGAGGGTGAACAAAGCATAAGCAACAAATACGATGAAAAAAGCCGGTTTTAGCGTACTGTTGGAAAAATCAAAGCTATTAAACAGGAAAATAATGGATAATATGAGTGACAAAATCCAGGTAAAATTGGCTTGTGTATATTCAGATGATAATTTTAATGCATGCTTGATTTGAAAGCCTGCGACATCCGTATTATTTGTTTCCATTCGTCTCAACACCTGCTTTAATACTGTCTCATCTTCGAGCGAATCCGTGGGTCAAAAAATGCATATGAAACATCGATAATTAAATTTACCAAAGAAATCGTAATGGCGACATACACAACGCCCCCCATCACACTAGGTATATCAGGAATAAATTGTTTATCCACAATATAACTACCAATCCCACTGATATTAAATACCTTTTCTGTGACAGCTGCCCCTCCTAACATTCCACCAAAGAGCAAGCCAATCACCGTAATGACTGGAATAATGGCATTTCCAATTGCATGCTTCCACAAGACCTGCTGGTAATTTAAACCTTTCGAGCGAGCGGTCAAAATATAATCTTCATTCACAACTTCCAGCATAGAAGAACGTGTCATTCTGGCAACAGAGGCTGTTAAGGCTGTTCCAAGTACAATCACAGGCATAATCATCGATAATAAATCCCCTGGAGTATAAGTAGCAGGTAACCAGTGCCCTTTAATGGAAAAATACAAAATAAAAATGAGCCCTTGCCAGAAGTTAGGAATGGAAAGACCGATTAAGGCTATAAACATAAACGAATAATCTAGAAAAGAATTCGGTTTTGTAGCTGAAATTATTCCTATCGGAATCGCGATTATAATCGCCATGATCAATGAAACAAGGGTGAGTGAAAAGGTAATTGGGAATTTCTTCGCAATACTAGCTGCTACATCTTCATTTCCCGTAAACGAATTTCCTAAATCGAAAGTGAGTATCCCCTTTACAGCTTCCCAAAGCTGAACAAGATATGGTTGATCTAATCCATACAAACGATTAAAGCTCGCAATTTGTTCTTTTGTAGCTGTTTCACCTAAAATATTAGCTGCTGGATTTAGCGGCGAAATATATAAAATCGTAAACACAAAAACTGCCACACCTATAATAACGAATAAACTCATTATTAATCTTTCAAAGATGTATTTTACGTAAGAGTTACTATAAATGAAAATTAGAAGATACATAAAAATTCCTGGTATTAGCGTCAATAAAAGGAAAATTGGCTGTTGTAAAAGTGATTGAAAGGTATCCTTAAATGTAACACTTTTGATCCCATTCTTCTTTAACTGCTCATTCGTTTTATCAAGAACCACCTTTTGGAATTGTGTTTCAGTCCATTTTCTAGCATGCTGGTTCATTTCTTTTTGATCCAATTTTTTAGAAAAGAATTCCTGTTTTCTTCTATATTCATTTTCAAATTCTTTCATTAACTGTGCTTTGTAACCAGCTGCTTCCAATTTATCTTGCGTTTCTTTTAATACACGTAGAGAAGGATCCTGTTTTCTTTTGTATAAATAGATAAAAAAGACCAGGATATGCACAAGAAGTCCTAGTAATATAACCCAAAATTTATAAGCCGGTCTTGTCAAAATTTTGCCATATGTATAACTAACCATGCTTAAAAATGAATGTTGATTTGATTGTTTGTCCCCTTCATTCACAATGAATATGTCCTCCTCCCTCTAGATTGAACAATTCCGATAGGTGTAGTATACTTTTCGTTAATATACTTGTAAAGTAATTAAACAAATTTTATCATGAAGTCAATAAATGTCAAAAAATAGCGGCAGGTGGAAAAATTTGCAACCTATCTTAAAAGTCAATGACCTCCATATATCATTTTATTCGCGGGAAGAAGAATTTGAAGCTGTTCGTGGAGTCAGTTTTGATGTACATAAAGGTGAAACAGTAGGAATTGTTGGGGAATCAGGTAGTGGTAAAAGTGTCACGGCCCGAACAATTATGCGTTTGTTACCCTCTCCTCCATCCCATATAAAAAAAGGAGAGGTCTTTTTTCTTGGTGAAAATTTAGCCAATAAGTCGGAAAAAGAAATGGAACATATCCGTGGTCGGGATATTGGGATGATCTTTCAAGATCCAATGACTTCCCTGAACCCTACGATCCGCATTGGCAAGCAGATTTCCGAAAGCTTAATAAAACATCAAAAACTTTCAAAGAAAGAAGCAAAAGCGGAAGCTATTGAAATGTTAAAACTGGTTGGCATTTCCAACAGTGAGATGAGGTATCAGCAATATCCGCATGAATTTTCTGGTGGGATGAGACAAAGAGTGATGATCGCCATTGCCCTTGCTTGCCGTCCAACCTTATTAATTGCAGATGAACCAACTACAGCTCTAGATGTCACGATTCAGGCTCAAATTCTTAATCTGATGAAGGATATTCAAAAACGGCTTGGTACCTCGATTATTCTGATTACTCATGATCTTGGAGTTGTGGCTGGAATGTGCGATCGGGTTGTTGTGATGAAAAAAGGTGAAGTGGTGGAAACTGGGACAACTGCGGAAATCTTCGCTGCTCCTGAGCATCCCTATACACAAAAACTCTTAAACGCTCTACCTCGATTAGATGAAAAAAAGAAGCCAAAGCCTGCTCCACTTATCGTTCCAAGCAAAGATTCCTCTATTCCCCTGCTTGATGTCCGTTCTCTTAAACAATATTTCGATATTGGTAAGGGGAATAAACTTAAAGCAGTTGATAATATTAGCTTTCAAATTCGTCCAGGCGAAACATTGGGGCTAGTTGGAGAGTCAGGTTCAGGAAAATCAACAACAGGAAGAACGATCTTACGATTATATGAACCAACGGATGGAGATATCTTATATCAAGGTATGGCTATCAACCGTTTTTCTAAGTCAGAAATGAAAATGATGCGTAGACATATGCAAATGATTTTCCAAGATCCTTATTCATCTTTAAATCCCCGTTTCAAAGTATTGGATATTATTGGGGAAGCTCTAGATATTCATCAAATTACAAACAGTAAAGCTGAAAGAAAACGAAAAGTAGAAGAGCTACTTGATATGGTTGGACTTGAACCATCACACGCCCAACGGTATCCACATGAATTTTCTGGTGGACAAAGACAAAGAATTGGAATTGCCCGTGCACTTGCTGTTGACCCAAGATTTATTGTCTGTGATGAACCTTTATCAGCATTAGATGTATCGATCCAGTCTCAAGTTGTAGATCTGCTCCAAGATCTACAACATCGTTTAGGATTAACCTATTTATTTATTGCCCATGACTTATCGATGGTCAAACATATTAGTGACCGCGTTGCTGTGATGAATGCTGGTAAAATTGTTGAATTAGCTGAAAGTGAAGAATTGTATAGCAACCCACAGCATGAATATACAAAGTCGCTCCTCTCAGCCATTCCTATTCCGGATCCACAAGTTGAGGCAAAGAAAAAAAGGGCCCTTATGACTGAACAAAATGAAGTAGACAAATATAATCTACGCAATTCTGAATTAGTGGAGGTTTCAAAAGGGCATTGGGTTGCATTACCCAAATAAATGAACAACGTGGTTCGGTCCATAAAGTGAAACTTCAATCAGTGGGAACTCTTTCATCTCCCACCTATGCTTCTCGTATTCTCTAAAGCCTTGAGGTGGGGGATAAACCGAACTGGGTAATTCAAATTATAAGCTAGAAGTTGCCCAATGATTCGACATCATTTTGAAACTTCCTTTAGATTCAATCAGAACTATTTATTCTATCGACATATTTCCCAAGAAATATTTTTAGAAATACGGAGGGGCCTAACGTTGATAACTCGACCTTGGGGCACCCTTTTTTTTCATTTTCCTTATTGTTTGCTAGATTACCTTTCCTGCTAACCTCTATATTCCCTGTTTGCCTGAGCTAGCTTTTTCAACTCTGCATATAGACGACGAGGAAGCTCACCGCACGCCCCCGGAAAGCGTCCACCTGAAGCGTAAATCAACGTCGTTTGGATTTGGATGCTACAATCTCTATTATGAAATTGATTCACCTATATTATAAAATCTAAAGTCCTAGTCTATAAGACACTTGTTTTTTGTAGTTAAACAGAAAAAATATTAAGTAAAACTAGATTTCTTGATTGAATTATAGAGCTCTAACCGGTATACTTTTAACTAAACAAATAAAAATGAGGTAGTGTAAATGCCAGACAGAGAGGAATACCTAATTTTTATCAGAGAACTAGGTCGTTTGTTGGAGGAATATTATCAATCTCCAGAATCTATAAAACCATATATATTAAATGATATTAAACTTCTTGGCGAAGTGCTCAATCTCCATTAATCAATGACCTTCGCCTTATATATAACTTTTTAAAGAACTGCAATATGTCCCCTTCCTTCATAGTTTTTTACAAAATTTATTTTTCCATTCTTTAATTTATGAAAAGACTGTGAATCTTCCTTTTGCTAACATGTTTATTTACCATTGATATGATACACTATTTGAGATAAGCAAACCATCAACAACTGCTTGGAGTACTAGCAACAGAATCCCGACTTCTGATTATTCGTTCTATATAGAGGAAAAACTATACAGAAAGATGACAGACGTCTTTCCAGTTGCTAGAGCTTTGAATAGTTACAATATCATAATGGAGTGTACAATCGAATGATACAAAACACGAATCAAATTCAATCTGGGCATAAAAAACGTAATTATAAACCCGCTATTATCTCCATTTCCATTGTTTTAATTGGGATCATTGGGATACTTTCAGGGTTACCGGGTGTAGAGGATTTTGATGCTTTTGATGTAACTTTACTCCCGTTATTTAATGCTATATTTAACAGTTTTACTTTTTTATTTTTGTTATGTGCTTTAATAGCTATACGCAAGCGAAATATTAAAGTCCATCGTCGTTTTATCTATTCTGCTTTTATCACAACTTCTTTATTTTTAGTCACGTATGTTGCCTTTCATTATTTATCACCTTCCACTTCTTATGGTGGCACAGGCTTTATGGCAGGATTGTACTATTTTCTACTGATTACTCATATATTATTGGCTGCTGCCATTGTACCACTTGCCTTAACAACTGTAGCACGTGCTTGGAATATGGAAAATGCCCGACATCGGAAAATCGCACGCTGGACCATGCCTATATGGCTATATGTTAGTTTAACTGGTGTACTCGTATATATTATGATTTCACCATATTATTAAGTAACTACAGGAAAGTCCTCATTAATGTTTAAATGAGGATTTTTTCCATGTATTTTAACTTGAGTTATCCAATCAGTTTTATTAAATAACTTCCTTTCGTTTGGAAGGATGACAATTATCTAGTATGATAATCTTTAACCCAATTTAAAATTCGCAAAAATTCAGGGGCTAATTCCAACTAAAATAATCAGTTTTTTAAAAATTTACTTTATATCGGCAATCATCCATAAAAAGAACATAAAATAATAATTATCAATTTATATTTATTCTGGAAGGTGCGTTAAAAATTATGGACAAAAGCTTAAACACTGATCGTTTCTTAGAAGTTATGGGAAATTACCCAACGGGTGTCACAGTAGTTACCACAACGAATGACCTAAAGGTCCCTCTTGGGTTAACTGTTAATTCATTTGCCTCCGTCTCATTGGATCCGTTATTAGTTTTATGGTCCATCGATAAATCCGTTTCAACCTATCCTGTTTTTACCCAAACAAATCACTTTGCAATCAATGTGCTAGCCAATGATCAAGCTGATATTTGCTCTTCATTTGCCATTAAGGATATAGATCGTTTTAGCCAATGTGAATGGGAATTCTCTAACAGAAATCTGCCAATCATTTCAGGAGCTGCTGGCGTTTTACAATGTAAAACTTTTAAGAGAATAGAAGCTGGGGATCATATGATTCTTATTGGAGAGGTCATAGACATTCTTAGTACTGATAAACAGCCGTTATTGTATCACCGACGGAAAATGGGCGGTATTCCTGACAGCTTTTATGAATGAAATTCACCGAATTGTTTATTACCCTGAGGCTGAAAAGAATAGACGAATAAACAAAGATTTTTTCTGGAACAGGTTCGTTAGTACCATGAGCTAATCACCCAGGTTTTCTAGAAAAGTCTTTTGTTTCAGCCTCTTTTCTTTTTTAAGTTGAAGAAATTCTTGAATCTGTCTTACTGGATGTAAAGCGAATATCATAATGAAACGATCCACTATATCATCCATCCCCGAAAGACGATATTTTTAGCATTTTTTATGGAACGGGTCCACATGGTAAGCATTAAAAATGCTTAGAACGGAAGCCTCTATAATTAAAAAGCACCCACTTGCTAAAGTTAATTAAATTCAATCTAAGTTGAACTTCGTAATAAATCCTACTTGCTGTTTATTTCCCTCCTTTTCTAAATATAGTAAGATATCATTGAAGGACAAGGAGGATTTTTCCATGACAACAATTGGAATCGATTTAGGAACAACCAATAGTTTAGTTGCATACTGGGATCAAGATAAACCAAGTCTTATTCCAAATGTGTTAGATCAGTACCTTACTCCATCAGTTGTGAGTGTAGATGAAAATGGGGAAATCCTGGTCGGACAAGTTGCAAAGGAAAGACTTGTCACACACCCGCAGCATACAGCTTCGATTTTCAAACGATTTATGGGCACAGAAAAAGTGTATTCATTGGGGCCCTATCAATTTTCACCTGAGGAGCTTTCTTCTTTTGTTATCAAAATGCTAAAAGCCGATGCAGAGGCTTATTTACAAGAAGAGATCACCAATGCTGTCATTAGTGTTCCAGCCTATTTCAATGATACACAACGAAAAGCAACCAAAAGGGCAGCTGAATTGGCTGGGTTGGAAGTTGAAAGATTAATAAGTGAGCCTACAGCAGCTGCTTTAGCCTATGGGTTAAACCAAGAAGAACCTGAAACAAAATTTTTAGTTTTTGATTTAGGTGGGGGAACATTCGATGTGTCCATTCTCGAGTTATTTGAAGGGATTATTGAAGTACAATCCATCGCAGGCGATAACTATCTAGGTGGGGAAGATTTTACGAATCTTTTAATCTCTCATTTTTTGGAACAGCACCCATTGAGTAAAGATGATTTAGATACAAAAACAAAATCTCTCCTCTATACTCAAGCTGAACGCTGTAAACTTTCCCTTTGTGAAGCTTCAGCAAGTACAATGAGGATCACCATTAATGAAGAGATTTTCGAAACAACAGTTGAAAAAGCTACGTTTGAAAAAATTTCCCAACAGCTTCTTTTGCGACTTCGTTATCCGATTGAACGTGCCTTACGTGATGCCGAACTTTCACCGAGTGATATGGATGCAGTTATTCTGATTGGTGGCGCAACACGAATGCCCCTAATTAAATCCGTCATTGTAAAAATGTTTGGACGCATTCCTTATGCTCATATTCATCCTGACGAAACAGTTGCATTAGGAACAGCCATTCAAGTTGCTCTAAAAGAACGAAACAAGACCCTTGAAGAAGTTATATTAACAGATGTTTGTCCATACACATTAGGTACTAATGTTGTCGAAGAACTTGGCCAAGGCAAAAAAGAAGCAGGGTATTTTTTCCCGATTATTGAAAGGAATACGCCTATCCCTGTTAGCCGCGTAGAGCAACTTTATACAGTTCAAGATAATCAAACACGCGTCAATGTAGGCGTTTATCAAGGAGAAAGCCGGAAGGTTATTAACAATATTAAATTAGGCGAACTAACCATTAAGGTTCCTCCTGCACCGGCAGGGACTCAAGCGATAGATGTTCGTTATACATATGATATTAATGGTATTCTGGAAGTGGAAGTGATCAGCCATACTACCGGTGAGAAAAAAAAGGTTATTATTGAACAAAACTCAAATGGACTTACACAGCAAGAAATTGATGCTAGACTTAAGGAGCTTGCTAACATAAAAGTGCATCCGCGTGATCGTACTGAAAACCGCTTACTCTTAGCTAAAGGTGAACGGCTTTATGAGGAAATGCTTGGAAAAGAACGTGAAAAAATCGCTTTTATCTTACAGAAATTTGAACAAGCCTTAATGACCCAAAATGAAAAAGAAATAAAAAAAGCAGCAAAAACATTTAATGAGCAACTAGAAAATATCGAAAGGTGGATTTATTCTCGATGAGCGTCTGGGAAACATTAGAAATTGAACCTACAGATGATCTGAAGGCGATTAAAAAAGCTTATGCAAAAGCTTTAAAAACCTACCATCCTGAAGAAGATCCTGTAGGTTATCAACGGCTTCGAGAAGCATATGATTCTGCTATCAAACTTGCAAAGGAAGGGATTTTCGTAGTATCCCCTTCCCAAGAATACGAGACTTCCCTTAATCGGGTAGAGGATTATGATCCCCATGAGTTGGATCTTCCTATTGAAGAGCATCCAGTAGACCAATTCATCCAGAAAGTTCAGGATCTTTATGATGATTTCTTTGCACGGATTGATATTAAAAATTGGGAGTCATTACTGCAGGAGGATATTATTTGGAATGTACAATATTCAGAGCCTCTGCAAGATCGCCTAATTGAGTTTTTAGAGGACTGTCCCTTCCTACCTGTAGCTATTTGGCAATTACTCGATCAAACCTTCTATTGGCAAGAAAATAAGGAAGAATTAGAAAGCCGATATGGAAGAATTACAAAACAATTTTTACTTGAAAATATTAACGGCATTAAGCAGCTGGGATATGATTATTTTAATAAAGATTTTAAATTCGATTATGAAGAATATTTACAGTTACGAGCGGATGCACAAGTATTTCTAATGGAAGATGATTTAGTATCTGCTGAAGAAGCCTTAGACCAAGCTTTTCAACTTTTTCAGTCTGATCCAGATTTACTGCATTTACAAGGGATTTATTATTTACGCGTTCATGATTATGCAAAAGCACAACAGGCATTTGCGAATAAATTATCCATTTCTCCAACTGATCCAGATGCCTTGCTTTATCAAGCTCAGTTACATTTTAGCGCTGAGAAATTTACTGAAACCATCCAAGATTGTGAATTACTTCTAGAACATCATCCAGAACATCTAGGTGGATTATTATTAATGATCAAAAGCTATCTCGGATTACATGATGAAAATACAGCCTATGAATGGATTACAAAAGCGATTGAGCTACATCCCGAACGCCCAGAGTTTCGGCCTTATCAATCAATGGTCCTTAATAAAAAAACTAGAAAAGTTCCGATGCCAAAACTAGATTTTAAAATAAAAAGTAAATTTTTCTTGAATAATGTACTTGCTTATATCTTTATCATTTTACGAAGAGCTTGGGTTTATCTATTTGCTTTTCTTGTTTTACTATGCACACCCTTGCCCTTTAAATATACGGCTTTACTCCTTATCCCTATTCTTTGGGAAATTGCAAAAATTTTAAAAGGCGAATTTTTGCCGCTGTTCATGCTTAGTAGAAAAAAGCGACGGGAACTCTATTTCCGTTGTCTTTCAGCTGGTTGTGTGGATAGTAATTTCTTAGAACGTTATTTTATTGCCTATGATTTCACTTATATTCGAGATCGTTTGATTGGGAAGAGATTTTTAACCAAAGTACTGAAGCAATGGGAAATTACCAATCCATCTGAATTAAAGCAGAAGATAAATGATTTGCTTGATGGGGAGATACAACAAGAGTTTAATCATGTTCTCCATCAGCTAATGCCCTTATCCGAAAAAGCTAGAGATTTATATATTGATTCTTTATCCAAAGATGATCCAGATTATCCCAAACTATTTCTTGCCAATCGTGGAATACATACCTTAACAGAAAACGGGGTTGTAGCAGTTGATTGGGCATGGGCGATCTATTTAAGCCGATTTGGAAGAAGACTTGGCTATTTATCTAAAGATGAGGCAAAAAGATTTATGGTCAAAGCTGCCCAATGCTCTCAAGAATCCTATCCAAGCTGGATTGAATATTTTACCGCTTTTCATTTAGGGAATTACTTTAAAGCTAAAGACAGCAAGCATAACCATTATGCTAAACATGGCTTATCTGCCATTTTTGGTCTATTAGGTGGACCACAATCACCGTTGTTAAAAATAAAGTGGAAGAACGATTTAGTTCACGACCAAAGATAAAGAGGCTTTCCATGTATAAAGATGGGGCTATTCCAAAAGTCGAAAATCGCCAAAAGGACTCCCTTGTCACAGGTCTACAAGACCTGCGTCATACGACACTTTTGGCGATTTTCGTAGAATTTATTCCGTAATGAGACCCATCATTTTCCTATCCTTGTTTGTACTTCATTTCCCTATCTATTATTCTCCTTTCCACATATTTAGTAGCTCATTTATTTGTTGCTGAAGAATACCTTTTGCTTCCGAAGTAATATGCTTTTGCATCTGCGGCTTATCGATTGTCTCTAAAAACTTTTCTGAAAATTTAACAGCTTGTTGTTTATGCCCTTTTTGCTGATGATGCTCCGCCTGTCTTAGTGTATTGGTTAGTTGATTACTTAATGGCTTTCTCACTTCATCACTTGCAATTAATTCATCAAGGAGTGTACGGATTCCACCAATGCTAACCATTTCTTCATTCTTTGCAGTTGTAAAACTCCACATGGCTGATTTCGCCTTTTCTCCCACTTCATTTTCGATTGTTGTGTACCAATAATAAGTTTTATCTGCCGCTAAATTATTCCACGGTACAGTCACCAACTCATTATCTTTAAACTTCTTATTGACAGTATCAATTTCTTCATCTGTAAAGACATTAATCCCTAAATAGTTAGTTGATACTCGCTTCGTCATCAGCTCTAAATCAAGCTCTAACGTGTACGGTGGGAATAAATCATATGCATCTAGTGCTGGAGAATACGTATTGACATAAATTTTATTACTTTCCATATCAACATTCATTACATTCATATACCCATCACCGCCACGATCTGCATCTTGGAAATTTCCCAATAATTGATGAACAACCCGATTAGGAGTTCCATCCCCATCATCATCGACCTTTGTCGATAATACTTGAATAGGTTGAGAGGCGTTTCGTAAGAGAACTTTACTTCCATGATAATGTCCGCCAAGTACAAGCTTTACATTTTCATTTGGCAATACAACCTCTTGATAAAGGCGTTCTCCAATATTCGATCTGTCCCCATTTCCACTCAAATATTCGTGGAAATTTAAAACAGCAAAACGATCAGGATATTGTGCTAAAACATCATTCATCCACTTAATTCCAGCGGCATCTGGTTGCCACCCCATATAAACCATTATAAAATCCATACCATGTGATGAGATTAAATCATAATGTCCTCGATTATTTTGATAAGAATCACCATAGAATGGTTGGTTTTGAAATCGATCTGCTCCAAAATAAGTATAATAGTTTGTATAATCAAATTCTGGCTGTAATTGAATATCATGATTTCCCGCTAAAACTCCATAAGGGACATTTGCATCCTCTAATACCTTCATATATTGATCTGCATATTCCCATTGATATAGTTGATTATAAGTGTTAACAAGATCTCCTGTGTGGAAGACATATTCAATATTCAGCTCATCTTTTTTGTCTGCAATCCAGTTAACTTGTGATTCATATAGTTCAGGGAATACTTCTGTATAGAATTGTGTATCAGATAACCAGACAAAACTATAATCATAGTCATCACTTGGTGGAATTTCATCCTGTACAAGTACATGGATAATTCCATCGCGAACATAATCCTCAACTACTACTTCCCCTTCTAAAACAAAGATTTCTTCGGAATCTGCAACCGTAAAATCAACCATTTTCCATTGATCTGAAGCAAAATCCCAAGCATACATCGTTACTTTTCTTCCCTCAAGGGAGGAACCTTGCCACTCAATCTCCACTTCCTCTTGTTGGAGTGACATCTCATCTAGAGGAATCTCAAAACGATGATATGGAAATTCCCCTTCAGCATCCGTCGTTATTTTTCCAATCTTCGGATTATTTAATAACTCATATTCTTCTTCAGTAAATTCAGACTCACCATCTGGTACTCTCTCTGCCGGCGGCTCTGTATCTACTGCATTTTTGTAGATTTTTATTTCATCATTCCATACTGTATTGATTGATTTTCCCTCATAAAAATGTACATCTAATTCAGATTCTTCTTTATTAGGAATCGTGACACTTAATTCTATATCAGTCTCTAAACCCATCGCATTATTTTCTGGCGATCGAAGATGAGCAGATTCTAGTACTTTTTCCTTTTCGATAGTGAATGTCTCCGTTTTTGTTTGATTGATTCCATTCGATGCAAGAAAGTAATACTGGAGATCATCATTACCAAATTCAACGGTAGATTGAAATAAACCTGATTCTTCACCGCTAATTAAAGAAACAGAATGAAACTCTTCGTCCTGTGCATCTTTATAAAATAATTTCATATCTGCAACGAACAAATCATCATTTACTTCTGCTGCAATATTCACCATTTCCCCAGGATGTGCCAATTCTACATCTGTCTGATTTTGAATGACTGGCTTCATATCTGGAGCAATAGCTTGTAATTCTGCAGGGATCAAATCTTTTTCCACAGTTCCTGGTGTTGCAGGTTCATTATCACGTACTTTAATCATTTGGTTTGAACTAATAGGAAAGTGATAGAAAATGCCCATATTCTTATATACATCTTTTGTGGATTTATTATAACCTGCTACAGCCACATCTATATTTGTATTTGTCGCGATGACTAGATCGCGTTCAGCCGTGTTTGCCATACCTCCACCAGCAGGCGCTTTGACGATATCCTCATTTTCTACTAAATCTGTTCCGTAATTTTTATTAAAGTCCGCTACTGTCTCTTCTCCATTTTTCCCATTATCTACCCAAAGAACGAGAGGCCTCCCTGGTTCAATCATAATATCTGTTAATCCTTCAAACCAAATGGCTTCAGACCCTGTTGGATAGCGATAAATAATATGAAAATCTCCAAAGTTTAGCCGTTGGTCCGTATTATTATAAACTTCGATATATTCGTAAGCATTTGCACCATCAACATTTGAAGAATCTGGCACTACCTCTGTAATTAATAATGGTGGCGTGTTTTCATTTTCAGCAGCAGTAATGGTAATAGAGTTAATGTCGGTAGTTGTCTTTTTAAATCCATTGGAAGCCTCTAAATAATAGTCTAACTCCTCCATACCGATAAGATTTTGAATGGGGACTTGATGTTGATAGAATCCTTCATCATCTTTTTCTAAATTAAGTGAATGATAGTCTTTTTCTTCTTTTCCCTTATAATATAAAGTCATAGTCGTTAAGAGATAATGATCTTCTGCCGAAGCTTTAACTTGAACATGATCAATTGGTTGCTGTGATTTTGTTTGATCTTCAACATATGGAGCCTTGTTTGTGTCAATCATCACAGGTTTTTCTGGAATCAATTCAGATTCTACAATTCCAGGAGTGGCCATTTTCTCTGCCGCACTCACTTTCACCATCTGATTAGATCCATCCTGTGGATACTGATAAAAAATCCCTAAATTCTCTCCCACATCAAAAGTGGCTTTATTATATTGAGCAACAGCTACTTCTTCACCTGTATTCGTTCTAATGATAATATCTCTCATTCTTTGATTTGCCATGCCACCTGGCATCTTCACAATATTTTTATTTTCAATTAAATCACTACCATAAAGCTCATTAAATTCTGTAACATTCATATCCTTATTGGCACTATTTTCTATCCATAAGACAAGAGGCTTTCCAGGCTCGATCTTAATATCTCTTTTATTAGGCACCCAAATTAAATCATTTTCCGGACCTACGGGATATCGATAAATAATTTGATATTCTGCAAAATCTATCACTTGATTTGTATTATTATAAACTTCAATAAACTCAAAGGCATCCGTATCGTTCATCCGAGTAGATTG
This sequence comes from Lederbergia galactosidilytica, assembly GCF_017873565.1. Taxonomy (GTDB): domain Bacteria; phylum Bacillota; class Bacilli; order Bacillales; family Bacillaceae_C; genus Lederbergia; species Lederbergia galactosidilytica. The sequence goes on along the minus strand of NZ_JAGGKH010000017.1, from coordinate 81,264 downwards.
TGGGACAATTTCCGTAATTAATAATGGTGGCACTGTGTTAGCCTTAATCTGCTTTTCGGAATCTTTTGCATGAACTGTGGTATGCAAAGCAGGTATGGAAAAGATGAGAACGGTCACAAGCATCATCGATAAAACGTGGTTCATATTATTTTTGATTAATAAATTAATCTTCATATAATCCCTACCTCGTAAAATATTTGGTGTTGATTTTCCGTTTTTATACGAATTCATTTTTGAGTTTACAAGCTGTTATAACTCTGCTGCTTTTCAAATGTGAACAAATATAGCGTGAGCCTCTAATTTTGGGAGCCTATATCTCATATTCCACTGAACCGCTGTCTTTCCCTCTAGCAAACTCATTTTTTGCTAATTTTCTTGGATAGCTTATGATCGATTCATTCCTGAGGCAGTATAGTAAGCTCAATCCTCCTTTCTGTTAGAAAAATGGAAATCTCTCAATAAACAAACTATATATACATATCTGAATTTTCACTTTATCCATTTTTTGGTAATTAGTCAATACATTTGATTTATTTATAAACTCCTCCTTAATGCCATTCCCTTAAATTAAGAAAACTAGTTTTCTCATAAAGTCACGATAATGTTATGATTTAAATGTACAAAGTTTTTTCTTCTCAAAATCTTATTACTAGGAGGTCAACAGTTTGAAAGTACAGCATGCACGGACCAATGCATCTGAGTGGGTTTATACTCATGCTCGTCATGTCCAGGGATATAGTGGAGCTTATTTTAGTGGTTCAATAATCGGATTATCTGAGCAAGATGATTTGGCTCCCTCTTCTGATGTAGATATTGTTGTTATAACAGAAGATGAGCCTCCCTTTAAATTAGGGAAATTCATTTACAAAGGGACTTTATTAGAAGTCACATACTTAACTTGGAAGCCATTGTCCACCGTCGAAAAGGTTCTTAGCTCTTATCATTTGGCTGGTAGTTTCCGTGTCGATACAATTATTGATGATCCAACCGGACGATTACGTTCGTTACAAAAAGCTGTTTCTCAACACTTTTATCAGCTGGAATGGGTACGGCGCAGATGTTTAAATGCCCGAGAAAAGGTCAAGAATGGCCTCCGTTCCATTAATAGAAATGCTGCATTTCACGAACAAGTGACCTCTTGGTTATTTCCAACAGGCGTCATAACTCACATCATCCTTGTCGCTGCTTTAGAGAATCCGACCGTAAGAAAGCGTTATCTAAAAACAAAGGAAGTCTTGATCAACTATGGCTATGAAACTCTTTATGAAGATTTATTAGATTTAGTGGGTTGTGCTCATTGGCATCCTCAACAAGTTCAACAACATTTAGAAGCACTTCGACAAACATTTGATAAAACAGTGGAGGTAGCAAAAACTCCCTTTTTCTTTAGTTCAGATATTACGGAGGAATCCCGCCCAATCGCAATTAGTGGTAGCCAATCACTTATTGATAGTGGCCATCAGAGAGAAGCTGTGTTTTGGATTATTGCTACCTTTGCACGTTGTCATACTATCCTTGCCGTTGATGCTCCATCCTTACATCATGAATATTTTCCATTTTTTCAAGCAGCTGTCGGTGATTTAGGTGTTTTTTCGACAGATGACTTATTAGAACGAGCTGAAAGAGCGCGACAATTTCTTCCTCCAGTATGGACCGCAACAGAGGATATTTTAGATAAAAATCCTTTGATTCAACGATAGCAAGATTAAACGTAAAAGCCCGCCGGTTCAGGAATACAGTTTAAGTACGCACCGTCTTCCTAAGCATTGAATTAAACTTGTCATCTCTACCATAAAGAAGCAACTAGTTAAAATTTTTATAATTTCTTACACAAAAATAAATCATGGATCGGCTTTATGCCCGATCCATGATTTATTTTCAGCTGTTACTCATTTGAAGACTCTTCATTCTGAATGTGATTCGAGTCGCTGCTATCTAGTTCAGCTTGCCCTGTGCCAGAATCCGTTTGCTGATCTGTTTCTTCCTGCAGTCCTTTTTCAATTGGAGCTTCTATCGATAACGTTTGTCCAACTTGAAGACTATTAGGATCGCTAAGATGATTCCAATTCACAAGATCATCTTCTGTCACTCCCAATTTTTGCGCAATGCTTGTTAATGTGTCATTGGCTTGGACTGTGTAAGTAGCCCCCTCATTATTGACTAAAGAGGCATCTGTTAACTCTAAATGCTCTTTTAATAAGGTTTGGTATTTCTGTACTTCTTCTTTGTCCGGAAAGAAGTACCAGTACTTTCCAATATAGCCACCATCAAAATTTTCAAATTGATATTGCTCTATATTCTTTTCAATCCCTTTATATTGTTGTTGAAGGCTGACCATCTCTTTAAAGGAGAAATTCGTTTTCACTTGATCCCCTAATTCATTTAATACATCATCATACTTTAATAAAGAAGATAAGCTTCTCGCCTTATTCAAAATCGCTTGAATAATTTGTTTTTGTCTAACTTGGCGACCAAAGTCTCCTCGTGGATCTTCATAGCGAATACGTGAAAAAATAAGGGCTTCTTTACCGTTCATTGTAATTTCCCCTTCTGGAAAATGATGCTTTTTATACGTTAAATCCATATCATTCTTAACTGTCACCCCATCGAAAGCATCAATGATCCCTGTAAAACCATCCATATTAACTTCCACATAATAATCAATTGGAATATCCAAAAAATGTTCGACAGTGGCAATCGACATTTCCACTCCACCTCGTGCATAGGCATGATTAATTTTTTCCGTAGTACCATTACCAACAATCTCAGTACGTGTATCCCTTGGAATACTTAACATTTTAATTGTATTTAATTTAGGATTTACAGTTGCTACAATCATCGTATCTGATCTTCCTACATCGCTATCTTCATCATCAATTCCTAAGAGCAGAACCGAAAAAGGATCATTATTTGCAATAGAAACTTCCTCTACTCGCTTATCTGATTTTTCCACTTTCTCATGCATATTATCCAGAGCAGATGTAAAGGAAAAATAGAGATTGGCGACATATATTCCCACTCCTATCACCGCAATAAAAAATACGCTCAAGATTCCCCATAGTATTTTCTTTCTTTTCTTTTGCTTTGTTTTGTTTGCTCTCATTGTTTTCTCCCCATTAAGACAGTTTTATTTTTTGATTCAGTATAAGATAGGATGATCTTCTCATAAATTTCCTAGGATAAACTATTAGCAAAATCACTAGACGATCATTTCAATTCTTTTAAACATCACTCAACATATCTTGCTAGCCTCGAAGTAACTACAGTTCAAATTTAAATTCAAGAAGAACCTTATTCCCTGCTAAATTTCAGATTAAGAAATAGGATGCTTCTCTAATTATATTATACTCCGTTTTTACTATCGGCTTGGAAGTGTTTCATATAATAGTGAAATCACTCTGTTGAATATACTCTCCTATGCTTCCTTTTTGGTATATGGAAATGAAGCATAATTTTTCCAACCGTCTTTCTCTTTTTCATATGATTGCTTCACTCTCTAGATGAAGATAATCATTTAACCTATCCCCTGTCAAATATTTTTCTTCTCATACCTTTAAGGAACGTTGGAATATTTGTTGAGTTCCCCAAGCGATGCTCAAACCTTTTTACTGGATTAGGCATAACCTAATTTTCAGCAACTCTATTTTAGGATAAGAATACTCACGGTCAACCTCTATTAATTCAATGTTCATCATTTCATATCTTACAGTTGCTACTTATTTTTAACTGTAAGTAATCTTGACTTTACTATTCCCAAGAGAGTTAAGCATCTTCTTAAAATATATACTCACAATAAGCCATGTTCATGATATTTCGCTGAAAAAGTTACTAATACTCGAATTAGTCGATTTGCGGTCACTCATTACGCTCATTACTTCATAATAAGGCCATGCAAAAGGAGCATGTAATGTTATGTTTTCCATAATGCCGTATAATCTCAGTTCCACATTCCTTATAACTTATTGATAATCTAATATCGACAATTCAATAAACATCTTTACAAATCGCATTATATAAAAATGGAAATAGTCCTCTTTTCCAAAAAGTAGCAGTATATTTCATTGTTTTATTCTTAGCAATATCTTTAAACTTTCTTTTTTCGAAAAAAATACCTCCTTACACGTATTTATCCTTTTTTGTCGAAAGGGATTATTTTTTGTAAAAATATCTATAATTAGAATGAAGGAAATGTTTTCAAAGAACAAGGGGTATTGAAAACTTTCTTTTTAAGAATCTAGGAATCCATTTTTTTATAAAGGGGAAAACTTGATAAATTCTGCTGCGTGAACCCAAAAAAATCCCGAAGCGTTAAAGTTCGCCTCGGAATTTAATAATTTTTTTATTCTTTTACAGCTATTTGATGCTCTTCATGTTCATGTAAATCTTCATCATCCTGAACATGAATGATTAGATGATAATTCCCTGTTTCCTCAAAGATAAATGATGATGAATATTCTCCTACCGCTCCCTCTTCAGCATCTAGCCATTCATGTTCTTCCGCGTTTTCTTCCCAAATTTCGTAACGAACCCGCGCATCCTTCAATGGCTCATTCTCAAGTTGAATATGAACGATTAAGTCTGTTTCGTCCCCTTTTTTTACATTTTCAGGTTCCATAAAATGCATGCTAAAGCCTTCCGCATGTTCTCCATGGCCATGTTCTCCATGGCCATCTTCTCCTTCGTCGTCATGACTCTCCTCTGCTGCTCCTTCTCCTACTGTCACAGCTTGCTTCGGCATATTATGCATCCCTCTTGCTGTCACATGCACTTGAACAGTGAAGGCTCCATCATGATCAAAAGTTGTTTCAGCCTCATAGGTCCCATCCTGGTTATTCACCGCATCAATCATAGTGCTTTCTTCTTTTTTTCCTTCTTCCCAAATTTCAAATTGGACTTCATCTGCATCAGCAACATCTTCATCACCTTGTGTCACCACAGCTTTTAAATCCATCTTCTCATCAACTTCAACATGTTCAGCTACTTCTAACTGAACTTCAAGTATCGCAGGCACCTCATCATCCTGAGTTTTGGCATCATTCCCACAAGCAGCTAACGACATAAGCGCAATTCCTAGCATGACACTCCCAATTGTTCTTTTCATATCGATTCTCCTCATCATTTTAATTTCGAATGTTGGCAAATGGTCCCATTCATTTTTTTATCAATTGCTACAACTGCTTCAGCAAATGGATAAAGCTCTCCCCCAAACCCTTTTTGAAATTGGGTTGCCTCTTGGTATGATTCAAATACAAGTACTTGTGGCTCACAACAATTTAAGTTTAAATTAGTTCCCAACATAAAAGTTGCCATTTTTGCACTGATCGTTGTATCCTTTAAAAAATCATGACAGATAACTTGCGATACCTCTTTTGCGATATCTTTGTAGCGCAGTAGACCGCAATGAGCACAGCATGTTGTTTCAATTTCCTGGTCAAATCTTATTAATTGGACTGAAAATCTCGATTTTGCTGGTTTCAAACAATATGTACAAACATCTAGTGATATGGATTGTTTTGGTAAGATGGAAATCCCTTTGGATGTCTTTAACACTTTTTTCTGGTCCAATAATGGCTTAATATCGCGATACACTGTCATTTCGGAGACATTAAACCGTTTACTAATATCCGCTATACGTAGGCTTCTTTCTTCCTCTAACCATGTTAAAATTTGCTGTTGTCTTTCAATTGGTAGCAAGTCATCTCCCCCTTCTTCCTCTATTATGCATAATCTAAATTTGTCCTGGCAAGTATATCCATGATAAAATATGTGAATATTTGTTGAAGTTTAACAAAACTAACACAATTACAAAAAATAAAAGCACCCTTATCTTTCGATTGATTTAAAAGATAAGAATGCTCTGATGTTATTTTTATTAAAGATTTATCATTTTCCGACAAAAGACTCCCTCTTCAATTTTGTGCAGGGCATAGCCCAAAAATAAGTGGGAGATGATTGTCGGTTGGGGTATGCAGAACGCACGTTTGCCTGGTGCAATATTCCTGTAAGTTGTTCTTTGAAAACTGAAGATATGAGGTTGTGACAGGAAAAACGTCTGTCACGTAAAATCTTCGACGTTCTATCGCCTCCACGCATTCCGAAGTTGCGAAAACCAAGCTAAAGTAGGGTGCGTGGCGAGTCAACGTACAGGACATATAAAGCTTTCACCGTAGGGACTACGGGTAGAGCCTGCTAAAATAACCGAGGGATGCCTTGGTGTTCGCAGGAATCTCCCACTTCAAATTTCGTTAGAAATTAAGTGGTGAGTAGTTCAACCTAATCATTTAGAAGCTTGATAGGAAGCATTAAACTCTTCTATTACCTGTTCCCCACCAGCCTTTTTCCATTCCTCGATCGCTGCATCAAATCCTTGATCATCCATTTGTCCAAGAAAATACTTATAAGTAGCATCTTCCATAATTTGCGCTAAAGTTTCTGAGTTTTTAATAAATGTTTCTGACTCTAAGTTAACAGTTGGATCATGAACAAGATAATTATTATTGTCATAGTACAATTCATCTGCTTTTGCTCGAGGCTCATATTCAAAATATCCTTCATATCTACCATTTGTTTCAGGCTCCCCAATTTCAAACGGTGTATATGGTCTAATTTCTCGATCATAGGTCGCTAAATTACTTTGGATAATGGAGGCCTTTCCTTCTATTACTTCATAATGTTCTCCCTCCACACCCCAATAAAGAAGATTAGATCCTTCTGGTGTCATTAAATAGTCAAAGAAGCTTAGTATTTTCTTTAATTGCTCCTCTGATTTTACCGCTGATTTTGGAAACATAAGTAAGCTTCCATAGCCTGGGATCGCTCTTGTACGATATTCACCATCAGGCCCTTCGATATAATTGTGAACATCAAATTCAAGATCAGGATTAAGTTTCTTGGCATCCTCATACAAAGTGATCACATCACCCATTGTTCCAATATAGACTCCAGCTGTGCCGTTTTTCAATAAGTTTTGTTGATCTGTTTTACTTGTAACGGGTGCATCCTTATTGATATATCCATTATCAAATAAATCCTTAAAATATTTCATTGCTTCTCGATATTCAGGAAACATAAATTCCGGCAATAATTGACCATCCTTCTCTCCCCAGTTATTAGGGGCTCCATGCCATGTAGCGAAGTTCTGAAAGGTCCCCAGTATTTGCCGATCTGTTAATCCAATTGTATCATTCTTTCCGTTTTCATCTGGATCCTCTAATGTAAACGCCTTCATCATATTGTATAATTCATCAAGATTAGTAGGAGCTTCTAGACCTAAGCGTTCTGCCCAATCTTTTCTGTAAATAAGACCTTGTCGAGAAAGGGGCCTACCAGCATACAAAGAATAAATTTTACCATCAACAAGTGTATTATCCAAAATTTCTGATTTTAATTTACCCAAATTAGGAAATTCATCAAGATATGGACCTATTTCCCAATATTGACCATCACGAATGGCATCTTTTTGTTGAACGAAATTTACTGGTTTAATTAGGAAAACTTCTGGTAAGGTTCCTGTAGCAAGAGCTGTATTAAATCTTTCTTCATACGTATTATCTGGTACCCATTGAATTTCCATTTTAGTATTTGTAGCTTCTTCGAGTAAGGTTTGCAAGTTAGAATCAGGTGTTTCTGCAACATGCAAATTTAGCATAATCGAAAATTCAAATGGTTGATCTGTTGCCGATTCTTTAGTACCACTGCTTCCGCTCTTACTACAACCCAGTAATAGCAACAAAATGAAAACAAACATGACCAACTGCTTACAAATTCTTTTGCTCATCCATATCCCTCCTAGTTTCCCCTACTTCTTCTATCTTTGAGTAAGGTTGCTACTATTTTACAACAAAATAACAACGTTGTTAACTATAATATGTAAGAAAATTTAGATTATGTTTAAAATCCACCTATTAACCTTGTATTTATTATGAATAAAGCAAAGAGTCAAAATTCTCCTTGACACATATCGCTAATCACTATAGGATTAAATGACAAATACATAGACTTGTCTTATCACTAAAGATGGAGAATTTGAATGAACAGGTTTCCATATTACTAAGGTCTCTAACAACCATCTTCAAGGTAAGAAGAGTAGCAACATGCATTACCCAACCTCTTCCGTTATTTAGAAGAGGTTATACTTAGTTTAAAAGGAGCGGGGAAAATGACAAAAACACTGGCAAAAACACCATTTCGTGCAGATATTGTTGGAAGCTTCTTACGTCCACAATCATTGAAAGATGCACGGAGTCAATTTCAGGCAGGGGAAATCACTAAAGAAGATTTACGTTCTATTGAAGATTTAGAGATTGCCAAGCTGGTAGAAAAGCAAAAGGAAACTGGTCTACAAGTCGTAACAGACGGAGAATTTCGGCGTAAATATTGGCATGCTGATTTTATTTGTGCCTTGGAAGGGATTCGTACGGTGGAAGTGGAAGTGGCTGGTTTTTTTCAAGGGGAAATGAAAAAGCTTACATCTTACACAGTTGATGCTCCGCTAAAATTTCCTATTGATCATCCATTTTTAGCTGACTTTCGCTATTTGCATGGATTAGCAGGCGATCATACGGCTAAGATCACGATTCCTGGTCCAAATATGATCTTTCATTCTGGAGTCTTGAACAGCGAATTATACATTGCTAATCCTTCTTATCCGTCTCTGGATGATGTTGCAAGGGATATCGCAAAAGTTTATCAAGATGCGATCCAAGCCTTCTATGATGCAGGTTGTCGCTATTTACAACTAGATGATACAAGTTGGGGTGCTTTCTTCAGTCAGGCATCTCGGGAAAAGCTGGAAGCTAAGGGTTGGAATGTAAATGAAATCATGGAGAGATTTGCCGATATAACTATAGATTCGATCGCCAATAAACCAGAAGATATGATGATTTCTCTCCATGTATGTCGTGGAAACTTCAAATCTGCCTGGTTATATGAAGGAGATTATGAGGCAGTAGCGAAGCAATTATTTTCTAGAGTCAATGTAGATGCATTCTTTTTAGAGTTTGATAATGAACGCTCAGGAGATTTTGAGCCACTACGTTATATTCAGAAACAGAACGTAGTATTAGGCTTAGTTACAACGAAAACTGCGGAATTAGAAGATCCTGAAGAGATTAAGAAACGCGTAGCTGAAGCTGCTGAATATGTTGATCTTGAACATCTATCATTAAGTCCTCAATGTGGGTTTGCTTCAACTGAAGAAGGAAATCTCATTACAGAGGAAGAGCAATGGTCGAAAGTACAGCATGTTGTCCAAATTGCTCATGATATTTGGGAAGAATAGCCAGTAAACTCCCCCTCTCTTAAAATAGAGAAGGGGGGTTTTATTATCTTGGAAAATAGCTATTTTCTATAGTGGCCGGGGGGTAGCACTTCATTATCAAGGAAAATTCCCCTTGTTTTTAGACTGGATATTGATTATTTGTCTCTACACAACAAAGACAACTATCCTTTCAAACGAAGAATAGTTGTTTCTTCCTAATGGTTTTTTCAATAATTATAGAGCGAATACTCCGCGCTTTTGTAAAAAATCAATTACTTGATTCACAGATGTTTCAATATCTTGTTGATCATTTTCTATCACAATTTCAGGGTTTGTCGGTTCTTCATAAGGAGCGCTAATTCCAGTGAATCCCTTTATCTCTCCAGCTCTTGCTTTTTTATACAATCCTTTTGGATCGCGCCGTTCACATTCTTCTAAACTACATTTTACAAAAACCTCAAAAAATTCATCAGGTTCTACCATTTTGCGGACAAGTTCACGATCTTCTTGATAAGGTGAAATAAATGCTGTAAATGTGAGTATACCAGCATCCACAAATAATTTACTCACTTCTCCAATCCGACGAATATTTTCAGAACGATCTTCTTGGCTAAAACCGAGGTTTTTATTTAAACCATGGCGGATATTATCCCCGTCTAATACATATGTACTTATTCCTTGTTCATGTAATTTTTTGGCTACGGAAGCACATAATGTCGATTTTCCTGAAGCAGAGAGTCCTGTGAACCAAACAACAGCACTTTTATGACTGTGCAATTGTTGTCTTTCCCCTTTCGTCACCAGTTGATCTTGCCACGTAATATGCGATTTCATCCATCTTCTCTCCTTTCAATCTTTAGATGATTGCAATCCTACGATTAACACTTCTGCCACCTCTGGACGCGAAAATTCACGTGGTGGTTTTTCACCTTTCCTTAGTAATTCCCTTACTTTCGTTCCACTTAAATGGATATGGTCTTTCTCATGATGAGGGCAGGTTTTAGATGTAGCCATGCTTTCACAACACTTACAATAAAATGCATGTTCAAATTTCAAAATCGTTATCCCAATTTCCGCCTCAAACTTCCCGACAAGTTCTTGTGCTTCATATGTGCCATAAAAATCTCCTACCCCTGCATGGTCACGTCCAATAATAAAATGAGTACACCCGTAATTTTTGCGGACAAGAGCATGCATGATTGCTTCTCTTGGCCCTGCATAACGCATTGCTGCGGGATAAATTACTAATTTTACCCTATCCTCTGGATAATATTTTTCTAATAAGATTTGATAACTTTTCATTCGTACTTCGGCTGGTACATCATCCGCTTTTGTTTCCCCTACTAATGGATTAAGGAGCAAACCATCAACATTTTCCATAGCAATCTTTTGGATATATTCATGGGCACGATGAACCGGATTTCTCGTTTGAAAACCGACAACTGTTTTCCAGCCTAACTGTTGGAACATTTCCCTAGTTTCTTGGGGTGTTTTATGGAAAGCTGTAAAAGGATGATGACTGGGCTTTTGTAATAGACGAATCGGACCTGCAAAATAGATTTCGCCTTTTTCAAGAATTTTTTGCACACCTGGGTGTGTATGATCGATCGTTCCATATACCTTCTCAGCTTCTTTCAACTTATCGTAACTATATTTCTCCTCGAGAAGGAGTGTTCCATATATCTTGCCATCTTTGCCTTTTAATACAAGCTCTTCACCAATAGAAAATTCCTTTGCCTTTTCATAATGAACTGGCAATGTGATTGGGATACTCCAAAGTAACCCATTCGCTAAATGCATATGCTCTAATACATTTAGATAATCTTTTTGCTTCATAAATCCTATTAATGGGCTAAATCCCCCATTAGCGAGTAATTCTAAGTCTGATAAACTCCACTCTGAGATCGTTAAGGCTGGTAATGTTTCTGCTTTTTTCAGTGCATCGCTTTTTTCAGTATTGGGTACCTCTCTATTCATTAACTCTCCTCCATGTGGGCTAATGAGAGATGGTTGAATTTCTTGCGTTTTCATACACTCATCCTTTCAAAATTCCAGCAGTTGTTTAACATCCCTATTGATTCGTTATTAGTAATTTCTGTTGTTCCTCTCTGTATTTACCTGGGGAACAATTCACTTCTCTGCGAAATAACCGGCTAAAAAAGGCTGGGTCATCATATCCCACCTTAATAGCTATATCTATAACTTTGTCATCGCTTCCAATTAAAAGTTTCTTTGCCTTTTCAATTCGAATAAATTGTAGCATCTCCACGATCGTCTGATTAGTCTCCTGTTTAAAGAGACGATTTAAATGACGGGGACTGATCGTAAATAACTTACATAATGAAGGGATAGAAATCTTTTGATCGTAATTTCTGGCTAGGTAACCACATACTCTTTGAACTAATAAACTACTAGATTCAACTGCTGAAGAATCTAGCTGTTTATTTTGTTGTTCATTATATATTCGTGATAATAAAATTAATAATTCCACTAACTGTAATCGAATAAGGGTAGAGTAACAGGAGCCTTCTCCTCTATATTCGTACATCATTCCTTCTAATAAAGAATGGAGCCGCTCAGCATAGATTCCTTTCAAATTTAGCAAATGATGAAATCGTTCCTTATTATCCAAAAATGGATGAATATAAAAATAATCCATTGATTGTGAGACACCTAGTTCCTTTAACAATGAATCTTGAATCAAATTAGGTAAGAACAGACAATTGATAATATCAATTTTTTTCCCTACCTCAATTTCAAATGTATGAACCTCGCCTGGATTAATAATAAAAACATCATTTGTTTGGATTTGATAAGACTGTCCTTCAAAAACATGTCTTCCTTCACCTTTTACTACATATACCAATTCCACAAAATCATGAGAGTGAACTGGTGGAACATTCATGGAATCATGACGATATTGCTGAATCCAAAATGGAAATGCATTATTTTTCATATATTCTTGGCTTCGATATCTCATCGTACTCATCTTCAATCCTCCCTTATAGATCAAGATGAAATGGTAGAGCGATTAGATAAAGTTACGTATTTGTTTGAAATTATTTAATTTTACAAAACAAATGTATATTAATCAATTTGACATTTAGTAACAACAGTACGTTCCACACAAAGCAATGAAAAGAAGCCTCTTATTATTTGGTCTTTTTGCTCAAACTCTTTACTTCAATGACAGCACCATTTTCCTGATGAGAAAGGATGGCTGCCTCGATTACTTCCTGTGCTGCCAGCGCCTCCGAACCTGAGCCAGATATGTCGTCTGGGGGAATGTTCAATATGATTTCTTGAATAAATGTCTGTAATCTATTTTTAAATGTAGCATTAAATCCTTCCATACCTGTTAAAACGGAATTACGAATCACTGTTAACTCTGAATGCTGATGGGGATAATAAGTAACCTCATTATAGACATCCTTGATAACGAATCTTCCTTTTGTTCCCGCTATCTCACATTGTTCAATAGGGTGGCGATTATCCATATCATAGCTGCCAGTTAAATGTCCAACAGCCCCTGAAGCAAACTCCATATTAATAGAAGCAGTCGACCAAACCGTTCTCCCCGGTGCTTTTGTCATAAATGCCTGTACTCGTTGAATGTCCCCACCAAAAAAGCGCATAACATCTATGGAGTGAGGGTGCAATGCCCGTAAGTGGATCCATGGGGTCGATTCATTTGGATTTCCAATCGTTAGTTTCATATTTATATATAGTAAAGAACCGAGCTTCTCTTGTTCCACCCATTCTTTTGCCCTGTGAGCGGTTGGAGCAAATCGATGATTCAAATTACAAGCAAGCCTTATACCTTGCTCTTTTGCAAATGCGATCATTTCTCGTGCTTCGGATAGTTGATTGGATAACGGCTTCTCCACTAATACATCTTTTCCCATTTTCATTGCTAGCATGGCTGGCGCAAAGTGGTGAGATCCATTCTCTATTCCTCCTGTTGCAATGCTGACCACATCTACTTCTTCATTTTCTAATAAAGCTTTTAAATCAGTATAAGATTTTACACCAAATTGTAGTGATGCTGCTTCAGCCAATTTTTCATCCAGATCACAAACCGCCACCAATCTCACATTAGGAATTTCTTGATAATAACGACAATGCAATTTTCCGATATTCCGTAATCCAACAACCGCAGCTTTTAACAAGAACATCAACCCTTTCGATGCTTTAATGAGGCTGGGACAAAAGTGTTTTCGCTTGAGTAAAGTCCGAACTATTAGCGTGAAAATAACCCACTCCGGAAATATACTTCGCTAAGGTAATGCAATATTCGCTTTTGAGGATTAGCATTTTAGTTATGTCCCAGCCTCACGCATTATTTTTTGATCTTCTTTACATTATCTTCGACACATCTGCACTATGAATGTATTTCTTCCTCACACCTTCGATTCGTTCGCTTTTTCCTTTTCTTTCGCTTGTAAATCTTGTGCCGTTTCAATTGATCCAATATACATTGAATCAAAGGCTTCCTGCGATGTTTCAAATGGACCTTGTTCAAGCCCATGCCAATGTAGATTTGTGTACATTGGATTAGTCCTGCCTGTTGCATGTTCTCTTTTCGCGATATATGCTTCCATTCTTTCAGTCAATGCCTTAACAATTTCTGGCTCTCGCTCGGCCACATTATTCAATTCAAGTGGATCTGTAAAAATATTGTATAATTCCACTTCCGGTTTGAAATGAAGATCAGGCTCCAACGCACGAATTAATTTCCATTCCGGTGTTCTCCAACCATGCTTCCTCATCCACGTACATTCTGTAATATAAAACTCTGATGTTTGCTGGAAACGTTGGAGATCATGATGAACAAGCGGAAGCAAACTTTGTCCATCAAATGAAATATCCACTTTAATATCAAGTAATTCCAATATTGTTGGTGTCAGATCTTTTATTAAGGTGAATTCTTTCACCCTTTTCCCTGCCGGCAATTTACCTGGAAATTTAAGAATTAAGGGAATGACTAGATTGTGTTCATAAAGACCGTGGTGATCATACCAACAATCATGTTCATTCAATGTCTCTCCATGATCAGAAGTAATAATCACTAATGTTTCTTCCTCAATTCCTAATGTTTGGATACTTGTTAATATCTTTTGAATACAAGCATCCATATAAGCAATTGCTCCATCATATTGAGCATCCACATAATCAGCATCTGTACAACCTTCTGGTAACCATGAAGTGATATAATCTGCAAAGGGTTTAAATTCCTTTAATTTTTCTAATGATGTATTGGTTGGGTCACATTCATTCCCATCGTAAAATATCCGATCAAATGGCGCAGGTGGTAAATATGGAGAATGAGGATCCATATGACGCATAAATAAGAAGAAGGGCTTTTCTTCACTAGCTAATCTTTTCAGTTCTGGGATCGCGACTTTATTTAAGTTTTCTGCTTTTGGGCTTTTTCCCGTTTCATCTGGTCCCCATCCCGGATAGTCGATATATTTTTGAAAACCTCGTGATGATGGATTACCGGTAAATCCGATACAAGTTGTTTGATATCCATGATCATCAAGGATTTCTGGAAGGGTCTGTACATGATCTCCTAATGGTCCCTTATGACGAAGTGCCACTACATCGGTCCCAAAACAATCCATCCCCGTTAGCATAGAAGCATAACCAGGTGTAGTTGGAATACTAGGGCTAAAATAGTTTTCAAACAACACACCCTCTTTTGCGAATTGATCCATATGAGGGGTCGTCAAACGATCATATCCGTAGGAACTCATATGATCTCTGCGCAGACTATCAATACCAAACATAATAATATTAGGTTTCTTCATCTCTCATCTCTCCTTTTCAAAAAAAACGCCAACGCCCATTTAAAGAATGAACGGCTAAGTTCACACCGTCCTTCGGTAGTAAAATTAAGGTGCAACTGCCTGGTTGCTTCGTCTACACAGTCCATCCCTGTATATCTCAACACCGTTCTAGCTAGATTCTGTTGACCCCCTTATAAACTGACTGTCGAATAAGGGATCCTAACAGGCGAATCGATATTGACTTACGCAAGCAGGCACCGCACGTTTACTAGTTGTCGGGCGCTAGGGCTAGATCCAGCATGAGCTAGAATTTTAGACTTTTTTCTCTAGTGAAAACGCCAGGTTCACTCTTTTACCAACTTTGGCTTCCGAACTCCTATTTTTTGGAGACAGGCATTTAAATAACCGTAACTTTCGGCAGCCACAATCGAAACATCTGCTAGGGAATGTTGGTTAGCGCCAATTACTTCAAGACATACAGGGCCCTCATATTCCCCATCCACCAAAGCCTTGCAATAGGCGAATAAGTCGATGTCCCCTCGCCCACAAGCCTGGTTTTGAATGTCCCCAGGTCCAGCCGTTCTTCCTTTGCAATCACGAATATGCACATGCTTCATTCTACTTAATACCTTTGGCAATTCTTCTTCAGGATTTTCATTTCCACGATAAATATGACTTGGATCCATATCAATCCCAAATGCAGGTGAAGTAATATCCTTCATTGCTTGCAAAGTCGTTGGAGTGTTATAGATCGCATTACCGACATGTGCTTTCACACATAGAGTCACTCCATATTCCTCCGCTTTTTTCGATAAGGAACGAAGGGTTTCAATGGAATGTAATAAACTATTCTCATCTCCTGCTGTTCCACCCGGTCCTACATTGATAACGGGGATTCCTAATTCGGCACCAGCTTCAAAAGCTTGAATAAGTCGCTCTTCGTCAAGGGAAGCTACTTCCATGGATAAAAATTCTAATCCATTGTCTGCTACAATCGCCCGTAATTCTTCTGCTTGTTCTCGCCACCGATCTAACTGTAGATGTTCACACATTCCCTTAATGGCTGCAATCTCCACACCGTCATAGCCACAACTAGCAATTTGCTTGGCCGCAGTAGCGAAATCAAAGTCTTTAAATAAAACGGAATTAACTCCTAGTTTCATTATTTTACCCCTCCCGGAATTCGCTCTAAGTCTTTCACATCAACAATTGTTCCCGTTTCCCATGAACGGATCGCCGCTTCAATAATCATTTGTGCTTTCAATGCATCCTCCCCAGAGCCATTGACTCGATCGTATGTTACGCCCGCATTCAACTGATCAACAAAGGCATTAATTCGACTTTTAAATGTCTCAGGAAAAGCGCGCATTCCACCTAGATAGCTATACTTTTCAGTTTCAATATTATGTCGTGGATAAAATGTTAAATGTTCACATGCATCCTCAAGCACAAATCTTCCCTTCGATCCAACCACTTCACATTGCTCTAATCCGTAGCTTGCCCCTGCATCATAACTACCTACTAAATGACCAATCGCGCCATTTTCAAATTCCAAGATAATTTGAGCATTCGACCAAATCGCTCTTCCTTCCCCTTTCATCATAAAGGCTGCTACTCGTTTGACATCTCCACAAAAATAACGAATTACATCAAAGGAATGGGGATGCAGAGCACGAAGATGGAACCATGGAGAGGTTTCAACAGGATTATTAATCCACATTCTCATATTAATCATATGAATCTTTCCTAGACGTCCTGCTTCAATCCATGATTTGGCACGTTCAGCAGCTGGGGTAAAACGATGATTCAAATTGACTGCATAGGGAATTTGTTTCTCCTGAGCATAATCAACCATTTCTTGAGCTTCTTCTAGTTTATTGGAGATTGGTTTTTCTCCTAATACTGGAATTCCAGCCTCAAGTAATTCCATTGTAGGGGCATAATGCTCGCCACCATTTTCCTCCCCTTTTGTACAGACACTTACTAAATCTAATTGGATTTCACTAGCGAGCATTTCCTTGACACTGTAAAAAGCTTTTGCACCGTATTGTTGAGCGGCTTTGTCCGCTTTTTCCTTGACGATGTCGCAAACCGCCACGATCTTCGTATCCGTATTTTCCATGTAAACTGGGGCATGCGTATTCCCAATATTCCCTACACCGACAATCGCTACTTTTAATGTCATGAAATCATCCTCTTTTAATTTATTTTATTCAACGGAGTAACCCGTTGTTGTACACACGATTACTTGGCGCAAAGCGACTTTGCTCATGTTGACAAATTACGATCAGTCTTAATCAAGGCTTTTCTAATTAATATGATGGTAAGCGTTTTCTAAATTAGGTATTTCTCTCTGTTGTTTTATCTATATACTACAGAGATTTAATAGATGCTACATTGTGGATTCTGCCAAGTTCATGGTCAATTCGGACAATTTTTTAGAATTCACAATTCTAAACATTGTCGTTTATATTGAGTTGGAGTTAAAAGGCGATGATTTTCCGGTTGTTTATAGAAAGGAGAGCGTAATCCCTCAATAAGTTTCAATCTAGGGATGTCACTTTCGAGAGGACATCCCTAGTCCGATTATTTAAGTGTCAATGATTGTTTCTCAAACCGTAAAACACGATCACGTATATCACAGCAATTATTTAAATTCACATACTCCATAATAAAGGGAATACCTTCCGTATACTGATGATATAGTTGGAAAAATAATGGCCAATTAATATCTCCATCTCCAATGGCACGTCCATATGCATCATTAACTTTACGATCTTTCCCATGGAAATAAGCAATATAAGGAGCCAAATATCTAAACATATCTTCTTCAGATTGATTGGCAATCAAATTGGCTGGATCTAAAAGGACTTTAAGATGATTTGAACCAATTTGTTTGATCAAATCTACTGTTCGTTTCGCACTTGGGATAATATCTAACACACATGGTTCTAGGGCAATCGATATATTATAACTCTGCGCCTTTTGCACAAGCTGACCTAGGCGATCTTTAAATAGCTCAAAAGCAGATTCATAGGTATCAGCATTGATTCCCCTTTTTCCTGGAATAAAGCCACATTCTGTCGCAACATAAGGAATATTATTGATAGCAGCAATCTCCATCAATCGCTCAAAATAAGCTAAGTTTTGTTGTGCCTCCCCTTCGTCTAGCTCTAATAGATTCGTAAATACACCAATTGCTGTTACCTCAATCCCATATGCTTGATATACATCAATAATTTCCTTACTTTTCTTATTTGTAAGTGTTGTTAAATCAGATCTACCATTGTACACCCAATAATTAGAATCGGTTTGTGAGAAACATAATTCCGTCCACTTAAAACCCTCTTTTGCCAAAAATTCTGCTGTTTCCTTATTACTCATTTCGGGAAAGCTTCTTGATACCACGCCTACATCCATTTATATCCCTCCATCATTTTGATTGCTTTACGTCTCTAAACCTTTTCTTCGCTCTCCAGCTATATGCTATAAGCAAACATGCCAAACTTATAGCTAGTTCTCCTCCACGCAGAAATACACTACTCCATTCTGAATGACCAATAAATAATAATCTTGAAACATTACAAAGAAATAACAACAGAATTTGGTAGCCGCAAACGATCAAAAAAGTACTAAATAATTTACGACTTTCCAAGCTTTTAGTTAATTTATAATGGATAAGAAACACATAAATGAGCCAACCAATCCCTAATAACACAAAAGAAAAATTATCGACTGCCGGTATTTTCCATTTATCAAAAGAAAGGTACAAAAGATAAGTCATCAATGTATCTCTTATTACAAACCAAAGACCCAATGCTATTCCGGCTGATATGGTGGCTAATCCCAATACTGTTAGCTTCAGTATCGTTGCTTGGCCCTTGGAGTCATTCTTCATTTGGAAGTTGATTCCTCCATTGTCGACGTGTTTTTTCAAGATCTGAAAGCAATATGGAACGGGTCTCTTCACTTTCAACTAAATTCGTTTTTTGGATATAACGGACTAAGCGTTGCAATTTTTTTGAATATGATTTTTGAGCTGTCTTCTCTATGCGTGAGGCCTTCTTAGTATTACCTTTTGCTTCTAAATTCTTTATTTTCATTTGATATTGTCTTGACCACTTTTCCGGAACCTCACCATTTGTTACCTCTTCTAATACAAGATGTTTTTCTCCAATATATTTTTTCGCAAACACATTCATACACCAAATAGAGCCTAACATAATTAGGAGTAGTGAAATTGCATACATAATCACTAGCAGAAGAATCATATGGCAACAGAGCCTTTCAAATCCAAGTCTTTGGCAAAATGGCAAGCCACATGATGACCTTCACTAACTTCTTGGAGGACTGGGCTTTCCACCTGGCAAATCTCTTTAACATATGGACAACGCGGATGAAAATAACACCCTGTTGGAGGATTAGCTGGATTAGCTACTTCACCTTTCAGAATAATTCTTTCCTTCTTTATTCTTGGATTTGGAACAGGTTTTGCAGATAAAAGGGCCTCTGTGTATGGATGCTTCGGAGTAGAAAATAATGTCTCCGTCTTTGCCATTTCGACCATCTTCCCGACATACATGACACCTACCCGATCAGAAATATGCTCAATAACACCTAAATCATGTGAGATAAATAAATAACTTAACTGAAATTCCTTTTGTAAATCTTCTAATAGATTAATAATTTGTGCCTGAATTGAAACATCCAAGGCAGAGACGGCCTCATCACAAACTATAAATTTCGGATTAGTTGCAAGCGCCCGAGCAATTCCTATACGTTGTCTCTGTCCTCCACTAAAGGCATGGGGATACCTTTCCAGATGACGACTATTTAATCCAACAATCTCCATCAATTCTTTTACCCTTGTTTTTAATCCCTCCCCTTTAGCCATTCCATTACAGATTAACGGTTCGCCAATTATATTTAATACTGTCATTCTTGGATTTAAGGATGAATAAGGATCCTGAAAAATCATTTGCATATCCCTTCTAATATCTCGTAATTCTTTATAATCCAATGTTGTTACATCGACTATTTGACCATGGCGATTTTTAAATTTGACCTCCCCACTAGATGGTTCAATTGCCCGTAATAATCCTTTTCCCAGTGTCGACTTTCCACATCCAGATTCCCCAACAAGCCCAAATGTCTCCCCTTGATTCACATAGAAGGATATATCATCCACAGCCTTTACTTCACCAACATGTCTTCTAAAGAAACCTTTTTTAATAGGAAAGTATTTTTTCAGAGATTCGACTTCCAGTATTTTATTCTCCATTATTTTGACCTCCTTTCTTTTGATTCTGATTCACTTTGACACATCTTACATAATGGCCATCCTTAACTTCCACAAGAGGAATTTCAACAACATTACATAAACCATCTTCAGCAAGTTGACATCGGGAATAAAAACCACAACCCTTTGGTAAATTAATTGGAATCGGAACTACTCCTTCAATGGAATCTAATGGTTCATCTCTTTTTCCCACAGTTGGGATAGATCGCAGCAATCCTTGAGTATAGGGGTGTAATGCACCGAAAAATAAAGTATCGACATCTGTGTATTCCACTACCTTTCCAAGGTACATAACGGCAACTTCATCAGACATTTCAGCGATTACTCCTAAGTCGTGAGTAATAAAAATAACAGCTGAATTAAAATTATCTTTTAGCTGATTAATCAAATCTAAGACTTGCGCTTGCACAGTGACATCTAAAGCAGTTGTTGGTTCATCCGCAATCAAGATAGACGGATTGCAACATAGAGACATCGCGATCATAGCCCTTTGTCTCATTCCCCCAGATAATTCATGAGGATATTGTTCCATTCTTTGTTCGGGATTTGACATTCCTACTTTCTTCAATGTATCAATTGCAATTTTTTTAGCTTCCTTCTCATCTCCTGTAATATGCAAGAGAATAGCTTCAACCAATTGGTTTCCAATTGTGTAAATAGGAGAGAACGCCTTCATCGGCTCTTGAAAAATAACGGCAATTTCTCCACCACGTATTGCCCTTATTTCTTTTCCTCTCGGATTAAGTTCCGCAATATTCACAATTTGTTTTTGTTGATCATCTCTACGAAATAGTATATCTCCATCGGCTATTTTCCCTGGGCTCTCAACAATTTGGAGAATCGCCTTTGTGGCAACGCTTTTCCCACTACCACTTTCCCCAACAATACCGAGCGTTTTCTTTCTCTTTAATTTAAAATCTACTCCACTTACGGCTTCCAATATTCCTTCCTCTAATGGAAAATGGACATTTAAATTAGAGACTTCTAAAAGAACCTCATCATCCTCATGGATAGTAGAGGCAATTGTAGCTTTCTTTTCAAGCACAACTGACTTTTTTCTCATTCCCTACTCACTCCTTTATTTATAAGGATCTGCTGCATCACGCAAACCATCTCCAAGGAAGTTAAACACTAACACAGCAACAATGATAAATGCAGCTGGCCACAACAACCACGGGTGGTGAGCTAAATTTTCCAATTTCTGAGATTCCCCTAATAACACTCCCCAACTGACTACAGGGGCCTGTAAACCCAGTCCTAAGAAACTTAATGAAGTTTCCCCCAAGATGGTCGTTGGGATCGAAATTGTCACATTAATAATGATATAGCTAGCAAATGAAGGAACAAGATGTTTCATAATGATCCGAAAGTTACTTGCTCCAGCGAGCCTTGCTGCCATTGTAAAATCCTCTTCACGAAGAGAGAGAATTTTTCCGCGAACAACTCTCGCTAGTCCAGTCCAACCAATAATCGATAAAATCATTACCATCCCTAAATATATTTTGCTTGGTGACCAACTTGATGGTAATGCTGCGGCTAATGCCATCCATAAGGGGATCGTTGGAATACACATTAATAAATCAATTAAACGTTGAATAATCGTATCTACAATCCCACCAAAATAACCAGAAATACCTCCTAGAACGACTCCAAGAATCACAACTAAAATAATTCCTAAAAAAGCAAAAGAAAGCGAAATCCTTGAGCCATGTAAAATTCTGCTAAATAAATCACGCCCAAGCGAATCTGTTCCCATTAAGAAGAAGGGAGCATCCGCATTTTCTAGACCAATAATATGGCGATTTGTTTTAAACAGCCCCCAAAATTTATATTCAGTCCCCTTAGTAAAAAAATGTAGATAATAAGCTTTGGAAGGGTCTTCTGTAAAAGTCTTTCGAAATGTTTTTTGATCCATTTCTTCTTTGAGATCATAAACAAAAGGACGTAAACTAAAGCCATTTTCAGGATGAACAAAATGCAAAGTTTGTGGAGGTGCATATTTATAATCAGAGAATCGTTCTAATGGAATATGCGGACTCAAAAATTCAGCAAAAGCAGCTAAAATCAACAAAACCAGTAAAACTGGTGCGGATATAATCGCTAATTTATGCTTTTTAAATTTCATCCACATTAATTTCCATTGTGAAGCAACTTCATAATGATCATCTGTATTTTGATTCGGCTGAACGGGAACTTGTTGATTATTCGTAGTAATCTCGGGATTCACTCTTCCACCCCTCCAAATCTTATTCTCGGATCTAACCAAGCTAATAAAATATCAGATATTAATGTGCCAATGATGGTGAGAATACTTAAGAGTAAGATAAAGCTTCCAGCTAAATACATATCTTGATTCATTAAGGCTTCCAATAACATAGGTCCTGTTGTCGGTAAGTTTAAAACAATCGACACAATCGCTTCCCCCGATATGATGGCCGGAAGTGTCCAACCAATTGTACTGATAATCGGATTGATCGCCATGCGGACAGGATATTTAAATAATAATTTTTTCTCCTTCACTCCCTTTGCCCGTGCTGTAATCACATATTGTTTTTGTAATTCGTCTAGAAGCATTCCGCGCATGACTCTAATTAAGCCTGCTGTCCCTGACACAGCAATAATAAGAACAGGTACCCAAATCCTTTGCAACATATCTAGGATTTTATCGATACTCCATGGTGCTGACACATATTCAGGAGAAAATAACCCTGTGATTGCCACCCCTGTATGAACAAACACCGTATAAATGACAAATAAAGCAATCAAGAAATTAGGTATAGCCAGTCCAATAAAACCAATAAATGTAAAAATATAATCAAAAATAGAATATTGACGGATAGCAGAATAAATCCCGATTGGAATGGCAATAATCCAAGTGAGAATTAACGTTAGTATAGAGATGACAATCGTTAATCCAAGCCGTTCGCCAATCACATCACTTACTGGTTCATTCCATGTAAAGGATCGTCCAAAATCACCATGTAAAACAATATTTTTTATCCAGATAAAATATTGCGCATACATTGGTTTGTCAAGTCCATACTGTCTTTGCAAACTCATAATCGTTCCTTCCGACACTTCCGTTCCTGACAACTCAAGTTGATTAATATACGTTGTGAGATAATCACCGGGAGGTAGTTGAATTAAAGCAAAAGATATTATACTAATGGCGATGATTAGTGGAATCAATTGCAAAACGCGATGTCCGATATAATGTAACATCCTATCCTCTCCTTTCTATGAAAAGCGCAAGACAGCTAAAGCTAAATTCAACATTAATCGAAAGTTATACTTCCTCTTTTTCAAGAAAAACAGGAGGAAAACTTAGGTAGTCTTGTAATATTAATCGACTCCCTAAGTTCCTTTACATTATTCTTTAAAAAACATTTGCTCACCCGCGAAATTAATGGCAATCGCTAAGCCACCGTCCGTTACATTTCCCAAATTAGCATTCACAATTAAAGGCTGCTTAACATGTTCAATATGCACAAAATAGTAAACATTTTCATGCATTTCTTGTCGTAATTCATCCATAATTTCAACAGCTCTTTCTGGATTACTCACATTCATTTCTGCCATTAAATCATAAAATTTCTTTACATTTTCTGGTGGTTCTTCCCCTTTCTTCCCGCCTGAGTTTCTCCAACTTTCCCATTGCCGTCCCCAAAATCCCGTTCCTAAATCTTGCATATAATAAAGTGGTGTATGTGTCCACATAATTGATGCTTGTAGATCATTTGCTTCGTTTTTATTCCCCCAAAGGCTTTCATCGATCGTTTTAACTGTTACATGGATACCGATTTCTTTCCACATTTCTGTCAATAGTTCTGCAAGAGGTACAATATCAGGTGCAGCTGCTTGAACTTCAAATGGAATAGTAAAGCGTTTACCATCTGGTCCCATTCGATAACCGTCTGAATCTTTCTCCATTCCCATTTCATCCAACAGCTCATTAGCTTTATCAATGTTAAAAGTACTATCAATAATCGTCGATGGCTCAGCAAATCCAAAATAGAGCGTTTCAATAATTTCTTCACGATCAATCGCATAATTTAGGGCTTGTCTAAAACGTAAATCTTGTACAACTTCACGCCAGACTGGGTCCTCGTACGTCAAATTCAAGAAAACATCGCTTGGAGTGTTATGCAAATCAGCCAAAATCGCCTTATACCCGCCTTGCTCTTCATTCTCACGGTAAACAGGCATTTTGGTTAATGCTGTAGCTTCACGATTGAAGTCGACTTCTCCAGCAATAACTTTCAAAGCAGTCACTTCTGTATCTTGTACAATTGCACTCTTCAAAGTATCAATATAGGGAAGCTGATTCCCTTCTGCATCGACTTTGAAATAATAAGGATTTCGTTCAAATGTAACATGTGTTTTTGTCTTTTCCTTTGGTAACCACGGATATAAAACAGGAAAATCTACTGCGTTGGAATGATTTAATTCTCTTTCTGTAATGTCAAGATAGTTAAAATTATTTACCCAATCCGTATCTTCTCCTTCGGCAAAATCATTTTCTTTAATACTCTCTTGTAATTCTTGTGGATCTGCATAATCTTTGTGAAATTTCTTTAAATAATGAGCTGGTTTTAACAAATCGGCATATCCTCGCCAACTTTGAATGGCCAAGCTAATTGGAAATCCTCCATTCGGTTCATCAAAAGAAATTTTAAAAGTATTTTCATCGACAATCTCTAATTTCATTGGCGCGCCATCTACATTGCCTCCCGAATGAAGCCATGCGGGTAGAATTGGTGTTATCTCCTCATTAAATTGCACATCTTCAATAGCAAATCTTACATCCTCTGTTGTAACTGGTTCACCATCTGACCAGCGTAATCCCTCTCTCATATAAAATGTGAATTCTTTTTCATCATCAGAGACCTCATAGTCTTTCAGAACATTTCCTGTAACCTCTTCTCCCAAAATTCCTGGCGTATTTAGGAGTGGTTCATTATTCATAACAAATAAATCAGGATCCCAGTCGACACTTTGTGCAACAGTGTTTAATGTTCCACCATATTTCCCGATTTCAACAGTAAGTTGATCTGATGGTAATTCATTTGGAATCTTTGGTTCCTTTGGTAGCCGCTCTTTAACTGGTGGAAGGTCCCTTTCATCCAGCATCGGTGCCTGCTCAAACTCCGTAATATCTGTTACATCTACCACTTTTTCTTCCTCTTTCACCGTGTCTTCTTTCTCAGAATCTTTTGCAGTGCTGGATGGTTCATTTTTGGGTGTACATCCCCCTATGGCCATTGATAATACGAGTAAAAAGATGAAAAATAGTTTGATCGAGCCCTTCATTTTCTTCCTCCTCTACAACTTTTTCGACTAATGTTGACGCAATACTCCGTCATTTAACTGCAAATTCCCCCTTTTTTTATATAATTGTCTATAATAGACAATTTCCCAACAAGTCTGTTAGGAAATTGTTCTATCAATTAGCCCTTACCTAAATCTATTTTTTCACTATCCCATCAATCCTCATTCGACTTGGATTCCGCTTCCACTCATCCCAAGTCAATCCATATTCCTCTAAAACTTTTTGTATCCTTCTCTTAAAGGGTAGACCTTCTGTTCTTAAAATGTATTTCATCGGATCTTCCTTTTCTCCAATCTTCCCCTTTAGCCAGTTATGCAAGCGAGTCTGAAAGATATGTGCCTGTTCTGGAAGAGATTCTACGAGATTTGTCGTTTCGTTAGGATCAATTAGTAGATCATATAACTCAGCAGGCGGGCGGGTAAATGGACCGGCATCATAGGTTTCAATATATTTAAATCTTTCGGTTCGAATGCCCCTAGCGGCTTGCCAAGCACATTCAGATAGAAATATTTCTTTGTGTTGTTTTTCTTTTAGTCCCTCAATTAGTGGAACTAGGCTCCTTCCGTCCAAATCGTTAGGCATATCTAGTTGCAGCCATTCTAATATTGTCGGCATAATATCTGCATGCTGAACAAGGGACTGAACTCTGTTGTTGCTTGGAATTTTATTTGGCCACCGCATAATCATCGGAATATGAACAGTTTGATCATATAATCCACAATGATCCCAATAAATATCATGCTCTGTCAGACTTTCACCATGATCACCAAATAAGATTAATAGTGTATCTTCTTTTAGTCCCTCTTCCTCCAAAAACAAATCTAATTCTTTTAATAAATCATCTAAGTAACGAATCTCCGCATCATATAAAGCATTCATATAATTTGTATCTGTAATCCCATCTAGCAAGTCATAGTGATGATATTTAAAAAACGGATAAGCTGCATGGTTAAAGGCAGGTTCCATGCTATTATTCGCGGGGTCATAAGGATCTTTTCTTTGATCATAAAAGGAAGGAATATAGCTCTTAGGTGGCAAATAGGGAGTATGTGGATCCCAATAATGTAAGAAAAGGAAAAAATCCTCATGCTTATGTTCTTTGATCCACGGTTTTGCCAATGCATTGATATTCTTACCGTCAATCCATCTTGTCGGTTGTTTTGAATTGATATAATAACGATACCCTCTTGCAAACCATTCTTTTAAATTATATAAATTGTCGACTGCTGCAGTTGTAAAGCCACTTTGCAGTAATGTAGCCGGTAACCATTGTTGGTCTTTTGATAAATAGGTAGAAGCAGCCCCATGGGAGACAACCCCAGTTGTTAATCCTACTTTTCCAGTAAAAATGCTCGTATGGGCTACTTCTGTCGGTATGTCCGACGCGAAAGCGTTTTCAAATAAGGCACCTTCACTAGCAATTTTATCTATATAGGGACTAGTCGGTGAAGTGTATCCATAACACCCTAATCGATCCGCCCTTAAAGTGTCCAAAGAAATAAAAATCATTTTCATCTAGGTCTCCCTCATTTCAAAACGTAATCCATCTCTATTCAAAAATGTTAGTTATCATTTTACTAATGGATTAGCAATAAGTCGTGGTCAATTAGGACAATTCTTTTGGCTTATCCAGCCAAAAGCTGGTTATGTTTCCGAATATCTGTTTTTTTCTTTATTTTTTTAGATACAGCTAATTAGCCGAAGGCTACCAAACAAAGCGGAAACTTCTATTTGGATTCTAAAGTGAAAAGAGGCTGTCTAGGAAACTAGGGTAGAAACGTTCCGTAGCTCCTAGTTGTCAAAGGTCCCTAAAACGACAACACCGATGGGAAGATCATCAACTAAGACTCTGAAATGAATGACAGTGAATCAAAGACAAATATTCGCGCATCTTGACGACAAACTCAATCTGCAGCGTCCTTACTTCTTTTCCACTTATAATTCCTGTACCGCACAACGTTTTTGTATTGCTTCTTATTGACCGGAGTCTGAAGTGATGCCATTGGCATAGGAGGCTTTTTAGGGATTCTCGACTTTTAGCCCTCTTTATTCGTCAATTAGATCTTTATTTACTTTTCTTGCCACTTCAGAATGAGGGAATCAGCATCTTTCTCTAGCACCTCATGGAGTTCTTTAAGAATCGAATTGTTTGTCAACTGGAAATCAATCAATTGCTTGAAGCTTTTCATATGTTTTATCACCTTTGCAGCCATACCTTTTTTCTCAAATTGACCTACTGCTATCAAATGAGTACTTAAGGAACGATAGTCTTTCTCAGATAACTCTCCCTTATGCTTTTCAAGGATGGACTGCATATAAGAACTATCAAGATCATCTAAAGCTAAAAGTCCATCTATAGCTGACTGTAAAGCTGTAATCTCCATGTTCAGTTCCTCTTCTGTTGTTACTTCTTTAAGAGATTTCTCTGCAGCCAAAATAGCTCTTTGCAAGGCGGTATATGTGTTTTCCGTATACTTTCCTTCATTCTTAATTGATTTAGCTTCATCGAGTAGCTCCACAAGTTTAGAATCATCTAGTTCAGGTTGCATCTCTACAGCAGTTGCTAAGCTTACTTCATCAATTAAAAATGAACCATCCCAATTATCTATTGTAGTTGATTGAATCCAAACTTTTATACGATCAATCGCTTCTTTCCCTTGCCATTTTTCTAGATTTAAAGCAATTTGCTTCCACTCATTTTCATCCTTGAATGAATAAATGCCTTCCGCATAATTTTCTCCATTATAAACTTTCACTTTGGCTGTATACAGTTGATCCTTAGGTGCGTTGGGGATTTTTAATCCAAGGCTTAAATAGGGGTTAGCCTCAGCATCTATTGGCTTATCTAGTTTTATATCAGCTCCCCGCCAATATTTAGCAAATGTATTAAAATTCACTTGTAAAGAACCTTTTCCAGCCAATGAATCTTTGATATTCCAATCTATTGACCGCGTATTATCTGCAGGCTCCCATAGACCAATCCCATCGTCAAAATCCGCTATTTTCTTCTTATGCCACTGTTTTTTCACGACCCCTGTTTCAACAGCAACTGGGAGTTGTCTCTCCGCTAATAGTTCAGGGTCAAAGTTTGGTATCATCTCTTCCCAACTATCAATACCAATAATTGGCTTTGCGAATTCCGTTACCTCTAAAGAACGTTCTGTATCAATATATTTCATTACATCATAAATAAATTTCTTATCTTGTGGAGTACTATTTCCTACATCCGCATACGTCCATAATCCTAGATGGAGTCCATATTCTTCCTTGTGGTCAACATGCCTGTGCAGAATAAAGGAATCAATACCATCTAAAAATTTAGATTTATAATAGGCGAGCGCATAGGCTGCCGCTTGTATTTTTTGTGATTCTAGTGAATTATCAAGACTATGAAACCCTTGCTCAGACAATATTATTCTTCGCATGTCACCATCAAATAAATGGTCGTTCTGTTTCATATAATCGACTAACACTTCTAGGTTTTTGAAGGTGATGACATCAGTATCAAAATTGTCCCCAGCATTTGGGTCTTTCCAAAAAACGGGATCCATGAGATTTTCTGGATAAGGATGATAAGCTATATTCCAAGCAATATCTCCTTCGGAACGAATAAACTGGAGTAACATATCAACGATATCTCTGCCATCATAACTCCACATCGCCCCTGCCGGTATATCCCGATCCCAACTATGTGTTAAGGAAACATAAACTCGGCCATTTTCATAATTACTTTTGACAATTGTATTAGTCAATCTTAAGGTTTGAGCATATTCTTTTATATACTCTGTAACAAGTTTCGGCCCCATATTATTCCATATCTGATTTTCATCGACCTCATTACCGACAATAAAATTTACAGCACGTCCATATTTTTCATCTGTACGGGTATAACGCTCAGCTAAGAAGTTTGTAATTGCTTTATAATATTTGACACCCATTGAATTCGCCGTATTCATCGCATATACAGTACCTCCCGATTCTGCATCTGGATGAATTAAATGTTCATTTGGTGAGTCAGGATCCATTTCATTATAAAGAATTAATATTAATGAAACGACATTATTATTGTCTGATAGACTTTTTATGCTACTATCCAAACTTCTCACGTAGTTTTCTTTAAAATAAAATGTCTCCCCTTCGAAATCATAGACGATTGTATCATCTGGATGATTATGTTCCTTATATAACATTGAATTATACGAAACGTTAATCGCAGCGTGGCTTACACCTAATTCCTCGGCATCATCTGTCATTTGCACTTGTAAGCCCTTCTTACTTTTCCCTTGTGGGAACGGATAGTCATTTTCCGCTAATTTCTCGGGATTTGTTATATAATGTGGGCTATCAACAAATGATATTTCCCCTGCTTGATTGTTTAAGGTGACAACAAATTTCGAATATAAGCGGCTATGGCCATTTTCATTTAAAGGAAAATCAAATGTAAAGGTAGCTTCAGCTTCCTTTTTGGCAATAGGCGTTAAGTCAGCAATATCGTCTAGCTTTTCATACGTTTGTAATTCATACAATCTTAATTCAGCCTGAGGATTAGCTTCTAAATATTGCTGGTCCACCATTCCGCCAATTTGAATTGAGTCTCTATTCGTAAGTTCGCTTACATCAATTCGCCCTTGGTAATCATCATCAATATTTAACGATATATCCAGTTTAAATTTGTCTATAATTAAAGATCCACTTGGTGTGGTCATGATGGGTTCAATCCGAAATTGCTCCAAAGTCCCTTTCCATTTTGGATTACTCGCAAAACTAAATTGATAGTTAATAAATTCTATCGATGATTCAATCTCAAAAACTTTTGATTTTTTCTCATCCCATTTTGGATCTTCGTCAGTAATCCAAGAAATTCTCACTTGCTGAGCATCTGTCGTGTTTTGCATTGGAACGACTAATGTATCCGCAACAGACAGATTTTGTAACAATCGTGGTGACTCTAAATACGTATTTTGATCAGATATTTCATAATGGAGCGCTCCATCTTGAACATGTAAACGACCATTTTGAGCCATAAACCCTTCTGTTTCTCCATCGACGGAAAATTCTAAATCTAAAATATTGGTTGCTACAATATAATCAATTTGGAAACGTCCATTCCAACTGTCATAACCCGGATCCCCGGGGGCGACTCCTTCTAAATCAAAGTTTTGCAAAAATGAAATGTCTATTTTGGTAATAGAGTCTCTATTTTCCCAGTCTTTAATATTTAAAAATAATGGGTTCCAAGTATTCGGATTCATTTTCGTTATTGATTCAAACACATCGTCTCCACTGTACAACCGGATCTTAAGAAAATAATCAACAGACTGCCAAGCCCAAGAGTTTGCGGCTAAGGCGAAATAGTTATACTCCGACAAATCTAATGGTTTGTCCAACTCTCGATAAATCGTCCTCCATTCATATACTTTTACATCTTCTGGTACTTGCTCTAAAACACCGGCCCCTTCGTAGACAGGCCCTTGCGCCATACTTGTAGCATAGTTGATCTCTTTCGTATTTTCTCCCGGCTTCCATTGTGTGGCTTGTTCTGGTGTATTAAAGTCATTAATGACTTTTTCTGCATAAATGGCGCTCCCTGTCCTGTAATTGTCTGATTCTACGATGTCGGGATGATAAGGTCCTGCCAAAACCGTTTGTCCAAAGGCGAGTTGGATGATCATGACTAAAACGATTCCTACCAAATAATTTTTCATGCGCTTCATATCAATACTCCTTCCTTATTCATTCCGACACAGATTACTCTACAGCTTGCCAACGGTCGTAAGCATCTTGATGAATTTGAACATATCTATCTACCTTCATATTTTCTAACTTCTTGATATACTTATCCCAACCATCTAAAGATTGCACCCCTGTAATAAATTGAGCCTCCATCCGCTCCACATAATCCTCGATATCTGTTCTAATTTGAATTAATTCATCCCTTTCCTCTTGGGTAAAATGTACAATCGGAAAAGTTGATTTGGCATAAGGTCTTACACTTTTATTAGTCTCTTGCATAATATGATAGTTTAATGGTTCAAACTCATCTTGTTTATACAGTTCAAGAGTTTGTATAGGAGCATGAATTCTTGGGTGTGTAGTGACAGGTGTATAGGTATTTCTATATTCATCTCTAGTCATTCCCTCAGGGATTAATATTTTTAATCCTTCTTTATTGTCAACATATTCAAAGTGCTCCCCCTCTTCACCATAATTTAAAAAGATTGCCCCTTCATCACTGTAGAAATGATCAACCCAACGGATAGTAGCTTCTGGATACTCATTAGCACTAGTGATCGCAAAGACTCCTGTTGCTACTAAAGAGTGTCTTGTTGCTAACTTTTCATTATTCACTTCCGAAGTTAATGGCGGTAAAGCAACATATTCTTCATTTCTCTCTACACCAACAGTCAGAAAAGGACCTGCATCATGAAATACACCAAGTTGTCCATTCTCCCCTTTTCCATTTACCTGCTGTTTATTTTGTGAATATGCTTCAGGATCCAACAGTTTTTCCTTATACAACGTATTCATGTAAGATAAAAACGCTTTATATTCCTCTTCTATAGGGGCATATCTTACTTCACCGGAAGTAACGTCCAGATGTCCAGTAAATCCAAAATGGTTTAACATAGCACCAGCTATATTGACGTCCTGTGAAGCAATCATGGGTATTTCATCTGCTTCTCCATTACCATTTGGATCCTTTTCTTTAAAAGCCTTCAAAACATTATATAGATCATCTGTTGTTTCAGGCATTTCAAGCCCAAGATTTTCCAACCATACTTGATTGATCCAGATTTTCGGGTATGGACCAAAACCTATTTCTGTATCTACAAATGGTAATGAATATATATGACCATCTGCTGTAGTAATGGAACGAGCTACTTCTTTATTTTCTTCTAATAGCTTTTGAAGGTTGGGAGCATATTTTTCAATTAAACCTTCTAACGGAATTAGCTGTCCTTGGGAACCGAATTTCGCCTCTTCCTCCTGTGTTAATCCCGCACCGAATAATACATCCGGTAGATCTCCACTGGCAAAAGCTAAATTCAGTTTTTCTCTGATATTCGCGGAATCTGGCGTATTAAATTCAAATGCAATATTGGTTTTCTCCTCATATATTTTAAATACGTCAAGTTCATCCCATGTTTGAGATTGCGTTGCGCTTGATGCTCCCATCATGTTCAAAGTTATCTTTTCATCGACCAATGGGAAACCTTCAGAGTTAAAGTTTTCTGAGGATTCTCCGGATTGATTACCTTTATCCGTTTGTCCTTCCGTTTTAGCGTTTGTACATCCGGCTAGGATGCAAATAAATATTACTAATAATGCTACATAGTACCTTTTCTTCATTAAATACGCCCCCATTTTTAGTAAATTTCACGCACTCTATTAAAAATATAATTATTAAGGATTTAAAACTAAATAATGTCAAATTATTCTAACTTCAGGTGGGGCAATTACCTTTGTCGCAAGCTCCCCATTTTTCTCTTTATTTACCTGCACATAAATAGCTCCAAAAGGCGTGCTTATTGAACCAGAACAATATCTTAATTCAGCTAACGGCAGAGGCTTGAAAACAACCTCCCTAAATCCTGGCTTCATCGGTTTGATCCCTAAGATATAACGACTGATCCATTGAACCGGGGTACTTGACCAACTATGGCATAAGCTCATCCGATAAGAATCATAAGCCGTATAAGTAGTTTGATTATGATGAAAATCACGCTTCCCTGTTAATATTGAACTTTCCCAAAAAGTTGTACTATCTTTTTCAAGCATATATCCCCAAACAATTTGGAGCACATTCCATGCATGTTCTTGTAATCCAAATTTTGAACAACACTCTGCCATCCAAAAGGCGGATAGAGGCGAAATTGGATTAGTAGGTTTATATGTCTTCAGAAACTCAATCGCCTTTGTATCGGAAACAACACCACTTAAAATCCCCATTAAAGGAATAATTAAAGCTTGGCTATTTACTAAAAAGTCTTCTTCCTTTAAATTGGGTTCTTGCCATTTTACTGGACTACCTAGCTCGGGAACATATGCGATCAATTGATTCAAGTTTTTCTTCGTGATCATAAGGAGAGCATGAAAGGCGTTCCAATATTCCTCCTCTTCCATTGGCACCCATTCTAAAAAAGGAGCATGCTTTTCCTTAAAAAATCCTGTATCAGATTCTATATTATCCGTTACCCATTGGAGATGCTTCTGAATATCTTCTTTCATCGCAAGGATAAACTCCTTATCCTCCGTGTGTAAATAATATTCCCAAACATTATTAAACCACCATAGTGTATACGATGGTATACTATTCATCCAATAACCGTATGGAGTTCCATGGCCAAGTTCAACAATTGATCGTTTCAAAACCTTAAAATCGTCCCATAAAACATAATCCGCTTTGGCTGCCATGTAGTAATCATAAACCCAATTCAAGCGGTCTCGTTTAATACCATCCCATAATCCAAGTTGATGACAAATCCGATTAGTATGAACTGCCACATCATAAATATTGTTTAATAACGGCAGATCACTTGTGAAACGACCAACTTGTTCTAACTCAGCATAGGCCTCTTCAAAGCCTATTTCCGCATGAAATTTACAGTTTGGTTGTCCATAGATGAAGAAATCCAAGTAACGCATTCCTTGAGGTAAAATGCTTGCTTGACAATTTGGCTCTATTTCTAACCAATCAGTCATACATCCATCATAATGTTCTAATTCATCAATAGATTCAGATCCATTCCAAAGAATAGTGAGGGGGATCGCGCCTTTATTTTTAACGATAAATCTGGCATTATATTCTTTTTGTAGGTCAATTCTTATACTAGGAATTCCCCTAAGGTCCAGGCTTCTTTGCCATTTTCTTTTTTCTCGCCATTCTGTCTGTTTTCGAACATGATAAAAAATAAATCTGTCCTTCTCTTCAAATTCACTTAGAGGAAATGTTTCTCCCAAATCCCCATAAATTTCCAATTGATCTTGCCACTTAGATTCTAGTAAATTTTCCTTTAAAATAGTAATCTCTTTAATTGATTTAGTCACAATATCCTCAAAACCGCCTCTAATAAACGAAGGTGGACTATTCTCTAAATCACCAAAAGGTTCTTCTCCATATACACAGATTTCAGTCACTTGCCTATTCTCTGTCATCCATGTTGTATCAGTAGGTATCCAGAGATCATCCCCCTCTAAATAGCCAATCATTCCTAATAAACGGTTTGACAAATGAATACTAATAGGTGCCACAGGCATAGGTGTCTCACATTTAATTTCAATCTTGAGCTCATGCTGACCAGCTTTTAAATGGTTAGGAAAATTTGTGATTTCTTCAAAACGAGTGACTAAACGGGGATGTTCTTTTAGCGTCTCAATAAGAATCCCATCAAGAAAAACACTTGCTGTTCCCGTTAACGCCATCTTAAATGAAACATTTCCAACTTTATTTAAAAGGTGAAATGTTTTTTTAATAATAATCTCTTTTTGTTTCATTCCATCTTCATGCCATACCCAAGAAGGAATCTTTCCCATATAGTTAGTCGTTCCTGTCAAACTAAAAACCTACCTTCATCAATTAATAATCCGAACTAACCTGCAAATCTACTATTTTTCTGTTAATTTACCGTCCCCCCTAATATATTTTTTATTCCACAGTATAGATAGCGCTTTCAATACTTGTTATTCATTATACTAAGTATACTTTTGCATATCAATAGAATACTTTATTTTTTGCATTAAAAATGACCTTACCATCTCATCTCTGGTAAGGTCATTAACATTCAAATTATTTACTTGCCATTTTAAACTTTGCTTCTTCTGCTGTACTTCCTCTAACAACAAGCTTTGGCATAATTTCATCTTTTAGGTAGCCGTTGGAAAGGGTATGATCCCATTCAAAGAGTAAAATCTCTGCTGCCCTCTTCCCTACTTTATACGTATTTTGGTTAATAGTCGTTAATCCCGGCATGAGATACTCACTTGTGACAAGATCATCATATCCAACAATACTAATATCATCAGGGATTGATAATCCCATTTCGCTTGCTGCTCTCATCGCACCAACAGCCTTACAATCACTAGTAAAGAAAATAGCTGTAGGTGGGTTTGTTAGCTTCATTAAATGATTAAGCCCTTTATACCCCATTTCCTCTGATTCAAACTCTCCTTCTGTTACATACACTAGTTCGGGATCAAATTGAATTTGGTTTTGCAAAAGTGCCTGTCTATATCCCTGCAAACGAAGTGTAAATTCTTTGCTCATTTCTAAAAGGGAATTGCCAGTTACCACAATCCCAATTCGTTGATGACCGAACGATAATAAATGCTGTGTTGCTAAAAAACCACCTGAATAGTTATCAACAACTACATAGGGGATTTGAAGGTGGGGATAAAAAGTATGGACGGTCATGATCTTTTTATTTTCCTTTTTCCATTGTGTCAAAGCTTTGCTATAATTCTCATCAGATTCAACTGACAAAAAGATATAGCCGGCATCATCGCATCTAGGTAAGTCAAATGTTTCCCCTATATTGATTAGATGAAATTCTACATTGTTTTGCTGGCATACCTCTTGAATCCCTTTAAACATATCACTATAAAACCGATGATTAAATGATTGTACTTCTACATTTTTATAAATAAAAAATAATCTTTTTAACTGAGGAGGAGTTTCTTCTTTAGGTAAGTGTGTTTTTTTATCATGAATAAAAGTCCCTTTTCCCCTAATCCGATAAATTAACCCTTCATTTGCAAGCTCTGTTAAAGCACGCCGGGATGTTATTTCACTCGTTCCATATAATTTTGCCAATTCTATTTGCGTAGGAAAGGGATCATTAGGAGAAAACTTTCCCTTCATTATTTTATCCTTTAAATCATCTATAATCTGTTGGTATAACGGTTTTTTTATACTTCCCAAAACGTTCACACTCCAGTCAAGTAAAGTATACTTTTTAATTCCAACAAATGCAACCTTCTCAAAAACATTCATGAGGGGGTAAAGTATAAAGCAGGTACCCTTGTATATAAGGTGGTATGGGCGTAGCCGCTTCGGTTTCATGAATGAAGTGTACTCATTATATGCTAAATAGAACTCCTTTAGCGTAGCTCCGCCCCTTCTCCACAGAAAAAAGCAGCCAGAGTTCATCTCCGACTGCTTATGATTATTCATTCCATATTAGTTTTCACTTGAGATTGATAACTGTATGCCCTCCTTATTTGAGGACTGGTTAGCAACCCAGATGGAATAAGCTTATATTCTTCTGAAAATTGATCTCCTTCGGTTATAAAATTTAAAGGACCATACGAAGGAGTGTGTATTGGAATTTGATGTAATGGACCAAATGTATTCCTTCTAGTTAAAATTAACTCCAAATTGATCTTACTATTCTTTGAAATCATCTTGGTAATATCATATTCATAGGGCTGCCATGGTAATAAAATGCTTTCTTTATGATTACTTAATTTTACACAAGCCGCAGCAAAACCTTCTAGGCATAAGAGTATTCTTTCCTCGTCCGCTTCTGGTTTGACAATATCTAGTTCATAAGAAATGCTTCCAGAATAAAAAGGAAGGCCTTGTTTCGTGATATCGCCAATCTTCAACTTTTCCGGTAATTTTGTCACTGTCTTTTTTACATTGTCAATTTTCACGCCAAAGTTTCCAATCAGATAAATAGCTTCTAAATTACAACCTTGTCGAAACATTGTTGTTAAAGTAATCGTATTTTTCCCTATCCGTAGTTGCTCGCTTGAGAGTTTCACTCGCTTAAAACAGGGATCAATCCACCAGCCATTTAGTTCTGGATTGTTTATTTCCTCGTTATTTAATTTGATTTTAAAACATTCCGGTTGTTCAAGTACAAGCTCTATTCCCATTGCTGGTATCCAGTCAATTTCAAAATCATAATGAAGAAATAAGGGACCATAAAGATGGTCTTTATTTTTGGATTGTTTGTTGATATACCAAGGCTGAATCATTTCTCCACTTCTTAATTTTAAGCCGAGATGCCTTCTAATCGTCTGATCAATTTTTAGAATATCTTTTTCCTCTTGCTGCTTTAATGATTGAAATTGAAATCGTGCTCGGTCAAGCACACAAACATTTGGTTCGTTCAACTGATAAGAAAGGGAATTTTCAATCCTCTCAGTGGCGATCACTTTATAAGAATCCTTGATTGGAAGTGCATTGTCTTCGTGCTTATGCTGAAATACAAGGACATGGAGATCAGATGGACAAAAGTCCAATTTAAATTCTATATCACCATCTGATTTTCTCCCTTTGATTTTCCACCTCTTTCCGCTTAAACAATCCCATTCTTCTACACTGCCATTTCCAAATAAACGTACACTAACATTCTCGTAGCTGACATCTCGATTTTTATTTAATAAAACAAAAATCGTCTGTTCAGCTGTTTTTCGAACTTGGCAAAATATATCGGAAATGACTGCATTTGACTCTGGATCCTTGATCTGCAAGGATGGGGAAATTACCGATAGACAGCTTTTTGCAATTTGCTCTCCATCAAAAGCAATTTGAATAGCTTGATTTGCCAGTTTTATTACTTCATCAGATGGTTTTGCATCCACAAATGCCGGTGTTTCTCCCGCAAATATAACGTGTCCACCAGCATTCATAAATTCTTTGAGGATACTTAATGTCGTTTTCCTTATCGTTGTCATTTTTCCAACTACAATCGTTTTATAGGCAGCTTGGCCAATCGTTAATAGTGGAAACCCACTCTCATCATGGTCAATACTATATAAACGA
Source organism: Lederbergia galactosidilytica (assembly GCF_017873565.1). Classification (GTDB taxonomy): domain Bacteria; phylum Bacillota; class Bacilli; order Bacillales; family Bacillaceae_C; genus Lederbergia; species Lederbergia galactosidilytica. The sequence goes on along the minus strand of NZ_JAGGKH010000017.1, from coordinate 42,819 downwards.
GAAATCATTTCCTCATCACCGTAATCAAAATCAATCTGATGGCCGGCTAATGAGAAAAATAACTCCGAGAAAGTTTTCTCTAATTCTATCACATCTTCTGATTGAGTCATTAATGTTTTAGACCAGTTAGGATATACTTGACACCAGACACTTTCAACTGGATGGATCACGAGAACATCACATTCCGGTTTTCCTAGCTGTAGCATGAAACCTAAACGGGAAAAATAATCTTCCACAGCTTTATATTCCTTCCACCAACCAGATTGAAAGTGAATACTAGCTGGGAAATCCCGCTTCGCTTCTCCTTCCATCGTATACCAAGATAAGTGATGGCAGCGTACATTAATCCCAAATAGACTTTGCCAATCTCCGACTTCCTTATGTCCTTGAAATCCCATTTGCCAGCCTGTGCACCCATATAATTCTGATAACATCCACGGTTTACCTAATTGTCTTGCGACTGAGGAAAGTTGTTTCACAACCCAGAAACTTACATTATGCTCTGAAAGCAAATCAATTCCCGGCAAATCCATATACTCATAATAGCGCATAACCGAACCACTCAATGCTACCTGTGAAGTCAAATTATCTTCATGTAATACATGTCCAGTCACTTGCAATCCATTTTCTTGGCACCATTCCAAATATGGCTTGGCATAATTTTGCAGAAATAATTCTTGAAGAAGTTCAACATAACACCATTTCACATAAGATACCTTTTCACCATTCTTCCGTAAAAACAACTCTGGTAAATTTTCAACAAGATCGATGCCAAACTTCCTTTGGTATTCTGCAAATAATTTTGGTGTCCATGGTGTTAAATAGCCAGGATCCTCATTTTGGATACCAAATCCATTCATTACCGCCCCCCGATGTGGTTCATCTGTAAAAATTCCTTTGATTGATGAACCGAATCGGTCGCCACTAAACTGCTTGTATTTTTCATGTGTTAATTGTAAGTAATATTCCGTAGCCTCTCTATTCATTGTATCTACGTATGTATACCCATTGTAAAAACTTTCCTTTTCCATTTCTTCAATTGAAAAGGCTAGAATACTTTTTCCTTCTTCTGGAGGAGGTAAATCTCCCTTTTTTAATTGAATGCAATCATAATAATTTATGCCGTCTTCTAATCGACAAATGAAAGCAGCAAATACTCTCTTATCCCATTGAAAATCCTCGATAGAAAGCACTTTTAAACGAATGAACTTCAAACGGTATTCAGGATTTTTCGTTACCTCGCCTCCGGCTGTTCCACTTGGCCAGCGATCTTCATCATAAAGCCAAGCTTCCATTCCTAATTCTTTCGCTCGATCTGCACATGTATTGATGAGATGGAACCACTCATCACTTAAATATTCCGTTACTAATCCAGTTCGAGAATGCATGAAAAATCCACCAAATCCCATCTCTTTTAAAATATCTATTTGTCGTAATAATTCTTTTTCTTCCAATTTCCCATTCCAAGCCCAAAAAGGTTTCCCACGAAACTCCATTCCTGGATTTTGAAATTGCTCTATCATCTTAATATCCATTGGTTTTCAACTCACTCCTCTTAATTACCAACCGTAAAATTATAAGGGACATTCATCAATAAATTGACTCTACATGTCCCTTTACAAGTTCATCTACTATTCTAATCTTCTATTTTTGATTAACTATCTTTCCAACGATCATATGCCTCTTGCTGAATTTCAATTAATTGCTCCAGTTTTAGCTTATTTAATTGTTTCGTATATTGATCCCATTCATCAAAAGATACTTCTCCAACAGTGAACTTAGCTGTCATCCTTTCTACATAATCACTAATATCACTTTGAATGGCATTCACTTCTTCGATCTCTTCATTTGTATAATACGTATCAGGGAAAGGAATTTTGAAGTATTCTTCATATTTTTCACTAACCTCTTTATCAATCTCATTATTAAGGGGGGAATGTTCTTTTAGTACCCATTCCTTCCTCATTACGTGAGGTACAAATGTACCTGCTGCTGGAGTTCTCTCTGCTCCCATCTCAGCCATTGTTCTTCCTTCAGGCACAATCTGTTCCCATTTTGTTTTCTCTTCATCAATCCACTCCCAATCTTCACCCTCTACTCCTCCTGCAACTCCAATAAAAGTGCTCCCCTCTTCAGAATAAAAATAATCTACCCAACGCATTGTTGCTTCTGGATGTGGATTTTTATCTGTGATCGCGAAGGACCCTGATGAAATGCCAGATGTTCTCGGCCACATTAATTCCTGATTAACCGAACTAGTAAGGGGTGGTAAGGCAACATATTGATCACTTTGTTCAACTGGAACTTTTAGAAATGCTCCTGCATCCATAAATAATCCAAGTCGCATTTCTTGGCCTTTCGCTGTTACAGCTTGTGCGTCCTGTGTGAAAGTTTCCTTATCAAGTAAACCTTCCTCATATAATTTATTCATATACATTAGAAATTCCTTATATTCCTCAGTACTCGGAACGTAAACAACTTTGTCATCAACGGCATTAAAATTATTACTCCCTAGGTATCCGAACGCTCCCATTAAACCGTATTTTATGTCCTCCAGTTTGGAGGAACCGATCGGTATTTCATCTGCTTCTCCATTACCATTTGGATCATTTTCCTTAAATGACTTTAAGATAGTATAAAGATCATCCACAGATTTTGGCATTTCCAACCCAAGATCATCAATCCACTTTTTGTTCACCCATAGCTTTGGACCCGATAAATCACGGGGAACATCAATCACTGTAGGCAAAGCATAAATATGTCCATCTGGTGTAGTAATACTTCGACGAATATCCGGATTATCATCGAGAATTTTTTTGAAATTCGGGGCATATTCATCAATTAAATCCTCTAAAGGGACTAATATTTCCTGTGATCCGTATTTTATTTCATCATCACGAGATAATCCGCCACCAAAGAACGCTTCAGGATATTCACCACTCGCAAACATAAGATTGAGTTTTTCCCTATAACCATCCCCTGCAGGTGTATCCCACTGAATCTTAATATTTGTTTTTTCTTCGTAACTGTTTAATACTTTCATCTTGTCCCAATTTGTTTGGGTTGGAGACTTTTGCCCTACCATTTTTATCGTGATCTCTTCATCCACAATTGGAAAACCAGTTTTATTCACTGCCATAGTTTGTTGATTACTTGATTTTTTGTCTGAACACGCAACAAGTAGTGTGAGAACAGCAAAAATAATGAGCATTATTTGAAGGGTTTTTTTCATTTTCATTTTCCTCCCTTTAAAATTGTTATGAATGCGTTTTCTATAATTTTGTTAATTATGGAAGACTCTTATCGTCTTCTTTGGAATTCACTCTTTAATAGAACCGATCAAAACCCCTTTCACAAAATATTTTTGTAGAAATGGATATATGATTAATAATGGTAGTGCCGATACAATCATAACTGCGTATTTAATAATATCTGCAATTCTTGCTTGTTCTGCCAAGGATTCGAGATTTTGCGCTGAGTCCATCAGCATATCGGTATCCATCTGATTAAGAATAAGGATCTCTCGCAGTATCAACTGTAAAGGATATTTACTATGATCATTTAAATATATTAATCCATTAAAATATTGGTTCCAGAGCCCTACTCCATGGAAAAGCCCCATAACAGCAATGATAGGTGCAGAAATTGGGATTACAATTTTAAAAAAGATATAAAAATCATTTGCTCCATCAATTTCAGCAGCCTCGACCAATTCATTCGGAACATTTTGTTGGAAAAAGGTTCTAGCGACAATGATGGACCAAACTCCAAGGGCATTAGGTAAAACCATTGCCCATAATGTATTCACCATTCCCAAATCTTTCACTAGCAAATAAGTAGGAATTAACCCTCCATTAAAAAACATCGTAAATAAGAAGTACCACATGATTGCCTTTTTCCCCATTAATCCTCTTCTCGAGACAGCATAAGCACAGGGGAGTAAAATAAATAAGTGAATCGCCACACCTAAGAGGGTATAAATAATTGTATTTTTATATCCCATCCAAATATCCGAGTTCTCAAAAACTCTTTTATAGCCCTCAAATGTAATTTCTTTCGGCCATAGCCACATTTGCCCTGTGTTGACGAGTACTGGGTTACTAATTGAAGCACTTACAACATATACCAATGGATAAAGCACGATAAACACGAGTGCACAAAGGAATATACTATTAAAAACAATAAATACTTTATCAGCGTAGCTTTCTCTTTTCATATTTATCCCACCTCCTTACCAAAGACTATTATTAGTTGTTCTTCGTGCAATATAATTGACAATAATTAATAGAATCAATGTAACAATGGAATTGAATAATCCCACTGCTGCGGAAAAACTATATTGTCCTTCCAATAAACCAGCACGATACACGTATGTTTGAATGACATCGGAGGCTTCCATATTTAATGGATTCTGTAATAAATAAATTTTTTCAAAACCAACAGATAATAGATTGCCAACATCTAAAATTAATAAAATAACCATTACGGGGATAATAGCAGGGATATTAATATGTATAATCCGTTGAAATCTAGATGCTCCATCAACTCTAGCCGCCTCATGAAGCTCCGGATTAACCCCCGCTAATGCAGCCAAATAAATAATAGCGCTCCAACCAAGTCCCTGCCATACTCCAGATTGTACAAAGATTGTTTTAAACCAGCCTGGTTCAGCTAAAAAAGCGATTGGTTCAAAGCCTAAGAGGCTAATCCCCTTATTGATAATTCCTGTAGATGGGCTTAGGAAAGCGACAATCATCCCTGTCATTACAACAACCGATATAAAATGTGGAGCATAAGTAATCGTTTGAACACTCTTTTTAAAAAAGCTATTTCTAACTTCATTGATAGATAAAGCGACAATAATAGACACTGGAAACATAGCCAATTGATAAATATTAATAAAAAATGTATTTCTTATTAGCTCCCAAAAATTATAAGCATGAAAGAAGCGTTCAAAATGTTTAAATCCAACCCAGGAACTCCCCCAAATTCCCTTAGTAGCGACGTAATCCTTAAATGAAATAATCACTCCATACATCGGAAAGTAATTAAAGATAGCGAAAAAAATAATAGCAGGTGCGATTAATACATATAGACGCCAATGTTTTTTTAACTTTTTTCCGATTGGTGGTCTGTTATTAATTTGTGAAACATATTGCTGTTTTTCTGCCATCAATTGGCCAGATTCAATTTCTTTCAAATTTATCCACTCTCCCTTCTTGTAGCGCTCACATTTGTAAGCGATTACCAAATAACCAAATTGTATACAAAATAAACAATATACGATTTGATTATTGATTTCCGCTTTTATTTAGTATACTTTTAAAAATACTATACTCAATTCCCTATTGCAATACTTTTTTATTAAACTCCCTTAAAGATATCTCTATATGCATTGATGTTATCGTAATTAAAAAATTATTTCCCCTGCATCTGTTTCACTGTTTCTCAATATTTCTTTTTTTCTCCCCCTGTTAAAGTATACTTTTTACACCTCTAAAAAAATGAGTTATTGCTTGGGTAGATAAACAATTGTATTTTTCTAGTTTATTTACTTTTTATTAAGGTAATAGAAATGACAGTAAACTTTTTAAGGAGGCGTGTTCTGATGGATTTTTCGACAAAACAGAGTCACTCTTTCTGGACATCTACTGTTGAGGTTCCATCCTATCCTACCTTATCTGAGAGTCGTGAAACAGATGTAACCATTGTTGGAGGTGGGATCTCAGGTATTCTAACTGCCTTTTTAGCGGCAAAAGCGGGGTTATCTGTAATTTTATTAGAAGCTCGTGATCTCGTCAGTGGAACAACAGGAGGAACTTCCGCAAAATTAACGGCACAGCATCACCTTATTTATGGAGATTTATTAAATAAGTATGGAATCGAATTAGCAAAGCTCTATTATCAAGCCAATAAGGAGGGACTTCATTTTATTGAAAGTTTAGTCAAGAAATATGATATAGATTGTGATTTCGAAAAAATGGATGCCTATGTCTATGCACAAACGAAGGATGAATCAAACCAATTAGAAAAAGAAGCGGAGGCTTATATAAAGCTCTCTATTAACGGCGAGCTAAAGAAAGATTGTCCCTTTGATTGGGATATAGACTCCGCCTTGGTCATGAAAGATCAAGCCCAATTCCATCCAGTTAAATTTTCACTAGCAATGTTAAAGGAAATCAAACAATTAGGTGGCAGAATTTATCAAAACACCGTGGTAACAGAGCTAAAAAAAGAGGGAGATTGTATCCAATTAACTACGAACTCAGGCTATACAGTGACATGTAAACATACTGTATTTGCGACTTTATTTCCCACCTATGATCCTGATTCCTTTTATGCAGATCATTTACAGCCTGTTACATCACATTTACTAGCATTACGTTATCCTCAAGAATTTCCAGGTGGTATGTATATTAGTGTAGATCCTGCAGTTCGAAGCATTCGCCATACGAAAGAAAGTAATGAAGAGTATCTACTAATTGGTGGGGAAACACATAAAACCGGGGATCAACACTCGACTTTTGATCGCTATCAACAATTAGCCGAGTTTGCAGCACAAAAATTTAATGCTTCAGAAGTCTGCGCTTATTGGTCAGAACATGATTTGGTTACTGAGGATCGCATTCCTTTAATAGGAGTTCTCACTTCAGAGGAAGAAAATATTTACACGATTACAGGATTAAATAAATGGGGATTGACGAATGCAGCAGTTGGGGCAAATTTAATTTGTGACTTAATTACGAAACAGGAAAATCGTTACGAAGATGTCTTTGCGCCAAACCGAGTGCAAAAAAAGGCTGATAAGGAAAGGCAGAAACAAGCTTCCTCTTTACAATCCAAAGCAGTACATTTAAAAAATAATCAGGCCACAACGATTGAAATTGGTGACCAACAAATCGGTCTATTTAAGGATCAAAAGGGAGATATCCATTATTTAGACCTTACTTGTACCCATTTGGGATGTGGAGTACACTGGAACGATGGTGATCAAACATGGGATTGTCCTTGTCATGGCTCCATCTTCAGTCCCACAGGCAAGGTTGTAGCTGGTCCAGCACTAAAAGACTTAGATTCAGTAAATCCGCAAGATCTCTAATGAATAGATCCGACCTCTAAAAAGAGGTCGGATTCATCTACTTAGCGGGTTAATCTTTGTTCAACATCTGCAACAATTTCATCAACAGACGCACCTTCCATACTTACGAACGGAAAATCAAATTGTTCTGCATCTGCATCAATCTCATTTAGAGTTCGAACAACGGCAAGGTTAGCACCTTTTGCCTCTTCCTCATTTGTAAACATAAAGACATCATGTCCTTTTTCTTCCAAAGCTTGCTTCACATCTTCTAATGGCGTTTCTACAGCAATTTTTGCCAAATTAATTACCCTCCCTTTTTATTAAAAAATTGTCGGGAGGTATAGCTTGCCCATATAAAAGAAAATCACTCATATAATTTAAAACTGTGGTTCGTTAATGCTAGCTGGTTTTTTCCAAGCCAATGCTAAAGCCACACCGATTACTAAAATGATCGTTGAAAAGTAGAAAGGATAATCTAAATTAATATCAAAGAGCATACCACCGATAATTGGTCCAAAAATATTGCCAATACTTGTAAACATTGAATTCATTCCCCCGGCAAATCCTTGTTCTTCACCAGCAACTTTTGATAGATAAGAGGTAACAGCTGGACGCATTAAATCAAAACCAACGAAGAGAATAATGGTGACGAACAAAATGCTCATATATGTTTCCACCACTGTGATCATAAAAACTAGGAAAGCGGAAAAAATTAAACTAAACAAAATGAGACGTATTTCTCCAATATATTTCGTTAGGCGATCAAATAAGATCACTTGGGCTACTGCCCCTAAGATCGCTCCTCCTGTAATGACGATGGCTATATCTTTAGGAGTAAAGCTAAATTTATGATCGACAAATAAACTAAAAATCGATTCAAACGAAGCTAAACCAAAAGAAAAAATCATAATGATCATAAAAGGGATAAAATAGATTGGGGCAAAAACACGTTTAAACCCTGGCTTGTATTCCTGCTTTAATTCAGTTTGATTACGCACAGGTTCCCTAAGCATTAATACGGAAAAAACTGCAGCTATAAATGCGAGTACAGCGGCCGAAAAGAATGGAACTCGAGTACCAATTTCGGCAAGAAAACCACCAATCCCTGGTCCGACAATAAAGCCGGTAGAAATAGCCGCAGACATATAACCGAGCGCCTTTGATCTAGTTTCTAGTGTCGTAATATCCGCTATAAATGCTGTTACAGCAGGCATAATAAAAGCGGCACTAACTCCACCTAAAATTCGCGAAGTGAATAATAACAACAGGTCCTGTCCAAGTCCGAATAATAATTCAGAAATACTAAAAAATAGTAATCCGATCACGATCATTTTCTTCCGACCGAATTGATCCACCCATCGTCCTGCAAACGGAGACATTATCAGCTGTGAAATGGCAAAAGCGGCTACCATATATCCGACAACAGACCCAGAAATCCCAAGTTCATTCATAAGTGTTGGCATTACAGGGATTACTAGTCCAATTCCCAAAAAAGCAATAAATAAATTTATTAACAAAAGTGGTAATGTAAATTTTCTCTTTTTCATCGTTCTTTCTCCCTCATGATTAACTTCCTAAAAATACTACCTCGAAGCGCAAATAGAGTCAATTTTTAAGTTTAGATTTTCCTTGTTTTTAAAGAAAATTCTCTTTAGTTGAACTAACTTCATTACAACAACGTTATGTCGTTGCATTTGGTTTATTTTTTGCTATGGACATTCATCCTCATTTATTTCGCCATATAGTGATAGTTAAAGAAATAGGGACATATACCTACAAACGATATTATCAAATTGGTATGCGCATCGGGAAAGATTTAAAAAAATCGGTTTCTGACATTATCCTTTCTTTACAACTTGAAGAAACAACTATAGTCGGTATGCCCTAGAAGTTGAGTTTATTTTGTCTGTATGGTTCTTCGGGAAAATGATAACAGAAAAGTTGACCAAATCTAGTCAGCTCAGACTGTAGACAAACACCATGAATTTGGTGTTTGCCTACAGTCTTTTTTCTTTTAAAATAGAGAAAAAGCTAGAAAGGTTGATTTCCGCTGCGAGCGGACGCCTTCCGCGGGCACGGCTTCAGCCGCTTCCCTCGCTGCGCTCAGTCCAGGGTCTTCAGCTCGCGCTGTTCCCGCTGGAGTCGCCGCTCTCCGCTCCAATCAACGGTGTTTCCTATTAACTGAATGAGGTGATGGATATGGTGACGAAAAATCAAATGTAATGAACGCGAACAGCTGGACATGGATCACGGCAACCATGGCGTAATAGAAAACATAGGGAGAGCATTTATGGCTCTTTTTCATAGAATTATTCTGTATTAATAGCAAAAGGGTTGGAAATCATTTTGCTTTCCAACCCTTTTGTCTACACTCTTCCAGCTGACCAAATCTGGTCAGCTGGAAGAGTATATTAAACTTTTACAAGTTATGAAGAAGCTAGGAAAATGGGTAACATCAAAGTAAAGTTCCCCAGCAAAGCGATTTGTCGACTTATGGCCAAACTGGCATTCATAAAAGCAAATTCCTCTATTCAAAAACTTGTGCAAAATTATAAGGAAAATAGGGGTTGTCCACTCAGTTTCCAACAACAAAAAGCGCAAAAATAAATGAATCTTTCACGTGGGATTCACATCAGTACAAGCCTAAAAACGATCAAAAGCTTTATTCATATCGCCTTGTCATTAGGCTTATTAACACCCGCGGACAAGGAGATTATTCCATTGGCATTATCCAAAAGAAAGATCACTTCCATTACCAAAAATGCTCTAATAAATTTCGATAGACAGTATCTGGATTTTCTTGGGCTCTATAGACAAAATGTAAAGTGATTCGATTTACTTCCTCAAAACATTGAGCTAACGTTTGTTGCGATTGAACAAAAAACTTTGCTTTTTCCCATTGTTGAGCCACTACAGCTAGCGGTAAATCATTGTCCGTTCGATATAAGATCCTAGTTGCTTCTCCCCCATAAATGGATGGTAAATACCGGATTTCTTTCATTTTGTTCCATAAATGGTCTAGCTGTTTATAGGAGGGGATTATGATCTTTTGATCATGTGGTGCATATACATCATCTCCCATCGCTACACTATTTCTAGTTAACTCAATGATCATGCTCTCTCCCCCTTACAAGTCATCAAAAATTTATTCAGCTCTTCCATTCAAAAAGAAATCATAAAATGGTTCTTTCTCCAATTCTTTTAATTCCAATTCAAGGTCAAACCATTCGCGTTCCTTATTGCTCATTTTTTGGACAATGAAGGGTGTATGCTCTTCATTAGCAATGGCTTTCAGTCGGTTTGCCCTCTCCAAAGTATCTTTAGATAGACTCCGAAACGAATAAGTGGTGTTCTCCCCATTTTTATTCATAAAAACCATCTTCCACGTAAACACAGTTTCATCTGTTGGATCACCAAGACTGCCATGATATACATTCGGCTTTATGTATATTTCTTTGATTTGATCAAAAGACTGAACAGTTTGCTTTCCCGCCCAATTTTGGGAAATTAATCCTAACTCTTCGTGTACCCCCCGATAATCAAGCCATGTATAATAGCGAAATCCACCATAAAGAAGAAGCGTCACAACAATTATTAGACTCATTAATCGCTTTCTCTTTAGCTCAGGGCTAAAAAGGCGAATCGGTACTAAAAGAAGCAATGCCATCAAAAATAATAACGATAAACTACCTATTTCATTGGAACTTGGTTCATAAAATATATACTTTCCATCATCAATTGCTTGCCATTTTAGAATCTCATAGTGTTCATACGTATAGAAAATAAGTGGGAGAATAATTAAGCAAAAGACAAAGATCGTGAGCCAACGCACCCCATTGCGTTTCAATTCCTCTTTAGATGTACGGACCAGATGACCAATAAAATAAAGTGGTAAACAAATGACAATTAAACCAACGATTGAAGCAATCGGTGAATTCTTAATGTCTGCTAAACAGCCAATCGCAATAAGAAAACTAAAAATAATTATGATAATACCAATAATTTTCCTCATCTCGTCTCCCCCCCCTGTAAAAGAGCTTACGATTTATAGCTAGAAAAGGTTTCAATTCTTGAGCATATAAAAAGAGCCGCAAGAATGCGGCCCATTTTAATGCTCATGATGTTTGTTTTTCTATATTTCGTCTTCTTCGTCTATATGCTTTTTTACTTTTTCATGGATTTGTTTTTCTACCTTTTCCACTTTGTCATTCGCCAATTTTCGCCTTGGTTTAGGGTGAAACCATTCCAACTTTCCATTACGTATCATCCCTTTAAATTGTTCCCCTTCAATATCTAACTTAAATTGATGGACCTGATGAACTTGGTCTGGAAACATCGGTTCAACTTCAAGATTATCTAAATCTTCATCCGCATCCATCACATCGTTCTCTGTTAATAGGCTTCGCACTTCTGACTCAATCCATTGTAACTGATCTTCCTTCAGGTCCTGCTTCGGATGAGGATGAAGCCATTGAATTTCTCCTTCATGGAAATTCCCTTTATATTCCTTTCCATCTATAGAAAAACTGAAACGATAGCGTTCATATGTCCGTTCTTCATAAACGGTCTCAACTTTGAAATCATCCATTCTTCCATACACCTCTCAATAGGGTTCTCATAATTCTATATAGACTTTAGGTTATTTTTCCAAAAATAAAGTTTCCTATTCTCTTTCGTAGAAAGTATACAGAAGATGGTGAACGGAAACAAGCATTCAAGCTTTTTTAGTCCAAGAGGCAAAGGGAATCCCTTCTACACCCTATAAAAGTTCTTGTTTATCATTAAATTGAATAATCCGATCACAAACCCTTTTTAATAAGTATAGATCATGACTAATCGCAAGTATTCCGATACCACGTTGCCGTGTGATTTCTAAAACTGTTTGCCAAATTTGTGCTTGGGTTACAGCATCCAGCATCGTTGTGATTTCATCGGCAATTAAATACTTTGTTGTAGGCTTAAATGCACGAGCCAAACAAAAACGTTGTAATTCTCCGCCAGATATTTCACTTGGAAAACGAGATAACCACTCTTCTTGAATACCAAAAGCTTTTAGAAGGGAATCTTCTGGAATACCACCTTCTGAAAGGATTTTCCCCATTCTCCATCTTGGATTTACAGCTTTTTCTGGGTGTTGCAAGATTAATTGAACGGGGTGTACTCCTTTAATGGGATATTGCTCATTCTCTACCATTATATTACCCCGATTTGGTTTCAAAAAACCTGCCATTATTCTTGCTAATGTCGATTTCCCCGCTCCACTCTCTCCATATAAGCCGACCACCTCACCAGGATGAATAGAAAGATCAAGCTTATGAAACAACCAGTTTTTGTTTGGATAATGATAACCTAGTCCATTCGCTTTAAGCATGGAAGCATCTCACCATCCCTTGATTCAAAGAACGATTTAATGGTTGCTTTTGTTTACATATTGAGGTCGCTTTTAGACATCTTGGCGCAAAAGCACAACCATTTAAAACAGTGATAGGTGCTGGTTGGGAGCCTGGCAATGGCTTAAACTCGTTCTGTGGAAGGGAATTCCATAATGCCTTTGTATAAGGATGTCGCAATTGTTCACCTTTCCCATAAAAATCTTCGGTATTAGCTATTTCAACCGTTTGCCCTGCATAAAAAACAGCTATTCTATCAGCTATTGCTAAGGCAGCCATAATATCATGGGTAATAAACATAACTCCTTTTCCCTCATTAGCTAACTGTTTGATATATTGAATGGTTTCGTTACGAGAGTGTTCATCCAATCCGGGAGTTGGTTCATCTGCAATAATCAGTTTTGCCTGACTTGCTATAGCTGTAGTGACTAACACTCTTCTTGCCATACCTCCCGATAACTCAAACGGATATCGCTCCCCTGCTTCACTTGCTAATCCAACCTTGTGGAAAATTCCCTCTTGAATCTTTTTCTTATTTTTCCCTTTTATCATCGTTTGCACCTGTTTGCCCGCTTTCATTAATGGATCAAGAGCATTCGTTGATTGTGGTATAAGGGCTATTTCCTTCCCCCTTAGTTCTTCTTGCCTTTTAGGTGTCAAGGCTTCTCCCTCAAATAAAATCTCCCCATCTGTTTCTGCATTTTCAGGTAATATTCCTAAAATTGCATTAGCTAATAAGCTTTTTCCAGATCCACTCGCTCCAACAATCGCCACGATTTCTCCTTTTTGAATCGTTAAATTAAACCCACTGATCGCTTGAATCTTTGATTCCTGCCAGCCTTTTTCATATTGACGAAAGACAAGTGAAAACTGCTTCACTGCAAATAGAGACGGCTCTGTTCCGATCTTTGATTGTTTTTCTAAAGTCACTTTCTCACCTCTCCTTAAAAACCATTGCTATGGAAAGGATTATTCCATTTCCGAATATTTCTACCGATCACATCAAAAAGTCCAACCATTATTAATAAAGAGATCCCTGGAAAAAAGGCTAACCACCACATACCTGTCGAAAGGTACCCCATAGATTCTGATAAGATAATACCAATAGCTGGTGTTTCAGAAGATAATCCAAAACCCAAAAACGTAATTGCAGCTTCGTGTAAAATTGCGTGAGGGAATAATAAAACAAAGCCGACAAAAAGCTGTGGCAGTATATGTGGCAGTATATGATGGATAGCGATCCATAATCGCGATTGGCCCAATTTTAAAGAAACAGCTACATAATCTGTAGCTTTAATTTGCATGACCTCTGCTCTTAACACTCTTGTTAAACTAGGCCAATGGGTGAGTGCTAATCCAAGAACCACGCCTTTAAATCCGCCTCCCATTGCAAAGGAAATCAAGATCAAAGTGACAATATGCGGTACACTTAGAAATAGATCAATGAACCATGACACTACCGCATCCACTCTTCGATCAATTGAAGCAAGCAAACTAAATATTAAGGCAATCAGAGTACTGACAAATGCAGCCAACAGTCCTACACCAAAACTTAAAGACAGTCCCTTTAACGTCCTAGCAAACATATCTCTTCCTAACCAATCAGTTCCAAAAAGATCCCCCCACGAAGGTGGCTTATTCTTTAAAGTTAGATTTACCCCTAGTTTGCTAGATTCAATGAAAAAGCTACTTATCACTATGCCTACCAGGAAGATAGTTGCGATACAGATTGTAAGAACGATCCTTCTTCTTATATTTTTTGTTTTCGAGATGAAAATACGCGCATTCACCATCCTCCCCTCCTTCTTAACCGGGGATCAATGAATCGGTACAATAAATCTGCCAGTAAATTGCCAGTGAAAACAAAAAGTGTACTAAACATGACAATTCCTAAAAGCAGTGGAACATCTCCCCCTAAGCCAGCTTGGACAATTGCCTGGCCGAGCCCCGGAAATGAAAAAACTTGTTCCGCTAAAATAGCTCCACCAAAAAGTTCGCCAAAGGAGGCAAAATGCAAGGAGACCGCTGGAAGTGAAATATTGCGCAAGCCATGTCTATAAAGTAAATGGAAACCTCGTTCACCTTTTGCTTTGGCAAAACGGATGAACTCACTATGCAAAACTTCGACTAATTTTTGCCTTGTATGCAAAGCTACATTTGCTACCCCTAAAATACTCAAGGTTAAAGCCGGTAAAAATAAATGTCGTAACCGTTCAACCAAAGATACATTTTCCGCTAAAACCCCAGCAGGAGATGCAAGCCCAACTGGAAACCAACCTAACCATACTGAGAATACAATTAAAAGTAATAATCCTAACCAAAAAGCAGGAGTAGAAGCCAGTAGGAAACAATATCCTTTAATCAATCGATCCCAAATCGTCCCCTCTCGCATCCCCGCTATAATGCCCAAAATAAAACCAATAATGCCTGACAAAATCCAAGCGACTCCCATTAAGGCCAAAGAAGCAACGAAGCGTTCGGCAATAACGCTTAAGACCGGGGCACGATATATTAAGGAGGTACCGAGATTGCCATGTAAAACAGCTTTCGTCCAACTAAGAAATTGCTCGGTTCGCGAATTATTTAATCCCCAATACGCTGCAATATTTTCTCTTTGCTCAGGGCTGACACGGATCATATCGGCCCCAACATATGTCTGTACTGGATCAATAGGTGAATAACTAACAAGGAGAAATGATAATGAACAAGTTGCTATTAACAAGGTTATTAATTTAATAATATGACGAAGGCTAAACATAACTACTTGTTTAATAAGTCATTCCTCCTATTTTCTTTATGTGCATGTAAAAAAGTAATGTTCCATAACCCTTTTTAAACATCCTCTTCATCTTTCCAATACCATTCTTCAATAAAGTCGGTCACTGGCCATCCATGACCATGTGGCTGTATTTTTTGCTCTCCAATTTCTAATCCATTGCGAACAAAATATAAATGTTTAAGATTGACTAACCACACCCAAGGGGCATCTCCTTCAACAGAGAATCCTGTTTTTCCATCCCATTGAGCTTTTTGCCAGAATGCCTTTGCCTCATCTTGGTCATTCGCTTTTATCGCCTTATTTAAATATTCATCCACAACTGGATTCTTGTAATAATTGGCATTATAAAAACCTTCGCCCCTTGTATCACCGCTATATATATAATACATTTCTAATGGATCATGACTTCCCCATCCCATCATCACGGGATTGGCATGCATAAGTCTTTCTAAGTCATTCCAACTCTTATCTTCTGTTTTAATTGAAATTCCCAATGGACGCACCATATCAGCAAATGCTAATGACAAAGATTGCCGCATTTGATCTCCGGCAGGGTAAAGTAAGGTAAGTTCCGCCTTCAAACCATTTTTTTCCCTAATACCTTCTTTCCCTATCTTCCAACCAGCTTTTTCTAACATCTCTTTCGCAGCATCCATCCTACCATCTTCAAACACTGTATCAGGGTTCCACCATGGTAATTGATCGGCAACAGAATAAGCAGGCGTTCCATATCCTTCTAAAATGCCATCGACTAATTCTTGCCGATCCACGGCAATATTTAGCGCTTTTCTAATTGCCTGGTCGGCAGTCACATTATTTCCAATTAATGTACCATCCTCTAATTTCCTTTCATGTACATACGGAAGCATGATCCCGCGATTATCAGCGCTCTCTAATTCCACCAAATGCATTCCCGTAATATCTTCTTTGGCAAATACTGATGTAACAGCTGCGACATCTACTTCACCTGCTTTAGCAGCAGCAAATGCAGCATCTTCTGATAAAAAGACAAAGTTAAGTTTTTTAAAGAATGGCTGTTTGCCATAATAGTATGGATTTGCTTGGACAATTAGTTGCTCCCCTTTATTCCATTGAACTAATTCAAATGGTCCTGAGCCAATTGGATTTTCATTATATGAATCTGTGTAAGCATGTTCAGGTACAATTCCCATGGAAGCTAATAAATAGATAAAAGTAGATTGAGGGTGTTTTAGCGTAAATCTAATCGATTGATCATCTAAAGCTTCAACTTTTTCTAGATTTGTCAGGTCAATAATCGAGGCACTTGATTTCGCAGTGTTAAATGTAAAGACAACATCTTTGGCTGTTAATGGTTCTCCATCAGAGAACTTCACATCATTACGAATATTTACCTTCCATTCTAATCCATCTTCGCTAACTTCATATCTCACAGCTAAATCATTCCGAATTTCAAAATCTTGATCAAAAGTGAGCAATGTGCTCTGAAAAAGTGGGGAACCATAACGGCCCCAACCTGTTGTTGGATCGAACCCTTCATCAGGTTCTCCACCAATGGCTAAAGTTAATTCATCCTTTACATCCTGACCAGTTGATTTTTCTTGAGCCGAACTTGGTTCAGCCGAGTGACCACAAGCCGTTAATAGAATAAGAAAAAAGCACAATGATAAAAACTTTATTACTACAATCTTTCTCATCTAGTCCCCTCCCTATAAAGATATATATTTTTATTAAAGTAGTAGTACGCTAGTTTCTTCAAATTAGCACGTAATGAGTCAATCAATGAAAACTATAAATAATTATCTTGTTGCTGTCTCTAGTGCTGCATTAAATAAACCTGAACCTACGAAGGGAATTTCCTCCCTTCTTCAGCTCAGGATTATTTGCCACCCTTCCTCTTTCTGCTATCTTCTATATTTCAATTTAGTATTTTCTTAGGAAACTTGGTTTGGTTTGAAACCATTCCATACTGATTGTATGATGACATGCTGTAAAAATACGTTCAATTAATTGGGTAGAGTTGGCCATTATCCGAATGGACAATCCTTCTGTAGCAAGTCGCGAAATGCCAATTTTAAAATTCCCCTCCATTTGTTCGAGCGTATTATATAAAGTTTCTATGAAAGCATCATTCACTTTCTCACTTATGGCAATTAAGGAACCTAAATGTGTGTAGCCTTCCATATGTCCCAGCCCATTCATCGCCTTATTTCTCGGAGATAGGTGAAGGTGATCAAAAACGACAATCTCATCATTTAGATATATTTCATTGATCAGACGAAGTGATTCGTAGCTAAAGTGTTTTCCTTCTGGTGACCAGCCTGGCGTTAATATATCCGTATATAAAAATTCGGCTCCTTTTTCCATACGCACAATATTTTTCTGTACATAGCAAGCATCTTTATAAGCGATTAACGGGTCAGGCAAATACTCTAGATAACTACCTTGTTTAAGATGAATTTCTGTTTCTTGATAAGCATGTTTACTCGGTGTTTTATATATTTTGGTAGCAGATTGAGTCGTAAGAGTGGCTTTCGCTTCCTCTTGAACCGATACCTCCATTCGATAAGTATCCCCATTTAAATAACCGCCACCTGGATTTAAAATATAGTAACATGGGTGCTTAGATTGTTGATGATAGACGGGACGCATAATTTTAAACGCCCCTTGAAAATACAAGTTTTTTGTAACGGATTTTCCTTGACGATTTTCCACATCAAGCTGAAGGATTCCCGTCCAATCAGCCATTTTGTTCTAAGTCCTTTAATAGAACATCTTTTTTTATCCAGTCTATCACTTGATCAAGACCCTGATTGTCTTTTAAGTTTGTGAATACAAATGGTTTATCCCCACGAAATACTTTTGTATCAGATTCCATTACTTCAAGACTCGCTCCTACATAAGGGGCTAAATCTGTCTTATTTATAATGAACAGATCCGACTTGATCATTCCCTGTCCACCTTTGCGGGGAATTTTCTCCCCCTGGGCCACATCAATAATATAGATAGAGAAATCCACCAACTCAGGACTGAAGGTAGCCGCTAAATTATCTCCACCACTTTCAACAAAAATAAGTTCAACATCAGGATGTTTCTCTTCTAATTCCTCAATTGCAGCAAAGTTCATTGAAGCATCTTCTCGAATCGCCGTATGCGGGCAACCGCCTGTTTCCACTCCAATAATTCGATCTTCTGGTAAAATGCCATTTTTAACTAAAAACTTAGCATCTTCCTTTGTATAAATATCGTTTGTAATGACTGCCATACTAATTTCATCATGTAAATGGCGAGTTAATTTTTCAACTAACATTGTTTTTCCTGCACCAACAGGTCCACCTATCCCAATTTTAATTGTGTTCATCTATTACACATCCTTTTTCTATTTAAAATTTTCTTTGCATGTTCAAAATGAAGGATAAAAAGCCTCAAGTCGGCTCAAGGTACGCCCAATACGTCGAAAGCTTGGGAACGACTTACGCATCGTAGCGACAAGTTATGTTCGTACTTAGGCGAAGATTTATACCCACAGTGTCCCTTTATCAGACTTTTGAACATTCCCTATGACATAAAGATTCTAATATTCACTCTTTCATGTTGCATTTGCGATAATTCTAATCCAGGGGAGACAACCCCAAAATCTTCTTCTCTTAGATTGTGGATCACCCTTACTGCTTCGGTTAACTCTGTTTGAAAGTTGTAAATAATTTTTTGTCCGGTTGTTTGTCCGAGCGGGATGGCTCGGACTGCATTTTGAACAAGACTGGCGATAGTAGAATACAAATAATATAAAAGAATAGTGTCCTTATCTACGCGTAAGAAATGGCCTACCATGATAAATACAAGGGCAGGATGGCCATATGATTGTTTCTTTTTAATTCGATCTAGATAGATCGCCAAAATTGGTGCTTCATACAAAGTTTCAGTGATTTTTAATAATCTTTCCCCAATACGTTGGGTGCCTTCCCGCGTTTCCCTAGCAAGGTTTTGCACAGTTAGTAAACGATCAAATTTCCATACCGTTTCTAAATCATCTTGCTCCAAAGCATCATATACAAGGGCAGCAGCGAGTCCATCGGAATAAACAAGCTGTTCATGTAAATAGACTTGAAGCCATTCAGAAAAGGTATCTGCATTATGAACAGTCCCTTTTTGAATATAACTCTCAAGGCCAAATGAATGGCTGAAAGCCCCTGTAGGGAAATTTGAATCACATAATTGAAACAATGTTAAGGCGTTATTCATGACTATGCCCAATATGGCGAAATGCCTGTTTTACTTTTCTTTCTTCACGCGTAAAAGGTATCCTTAATTCTTCTAATAATTCTTCTACAAGATAATCGTATTGGACAAGCATTTCATCGCCTTCAAACTGTGCGGGGAGATGACGATTACCTAATTGATGAGCAATATTTCCCATTTCATTAATGGAGCGGGGACGAATAATTAATAAATCATCAGAAAGAACATCGATGACAATCATATTTTGATCATCCATATACAACACATCCCCAGCTTCCAAATCACGTGGTTCAGTTAAACGAATTCCCAATTCTCGACCATGGTCTGTTTTGACCCGCTGAATTCTTTTCACTAAATGGGCGCTTTCTAAATACACCTTTTCCATATGACGTCGTTTAATTTCATCCTGTCCTAAAGCATCAAGATTTGTTATCACTTTTTCAATGATCATTTTTTCACCTCAAAATAAGAAATAACGTTGACCCATTGGTACTTCATCAACAGGATCACATGTAATAAGCTCTCCGTTTATTTTTACTTCATATGTTTGCGGATCGACCTCAATTTCAGGTGTCTCCGTATTTAATTTCATATCTTTTTTCGTTAAGGTCCGAATTCCTCGTACAGGTAGGATGATCTTCTCTAAACCTAGTTTTTCATGAACTTTATCGTCATAAGCCGCTTGTGAAATAAAAGTAATCGAGCTACTAGGAAGGGCTTTTCCTACAGAAGCATACATGGGACGATAAATCATCGGCTGTGGTGTAGGGATGGAGGCATTTGCATCTCCCATTAAGCTTTGGACAGCTAGACCATTTTTTAAGATCATTTCTGGCTTTGCTCCGAAAAATTTAGGATCCCATAGAACGAGATCAGCAATTTTTCCAACCTCAATTGAGCCAACATACTCAGAAATCCCATGAGTTATCGCTGGATTAATCGTATATTTAGCAATATATCGTTTAGCCCGATTATTATCTGCGTACTCCTTATCCCCTTTCATAATACCTAATTGCTTTTTCATTTTATCTGCTGTTTGCCAAGTTCTAAGGGCTACTTCTCCCACGCGTCCCATTGCTTGGGCATCTGAACTTGTCATACTAAAGACACCCATATCTTGCAATATATCCTCTGCCGCGATCGTTTCTCTCCGAATTCTTGAATCAGCAAAAGCAATATCTTCAGGAACAGACGGATTTAAGTGGTGACAAACCATTAACATATCTAGATGTTCATCAATCGTATTGACTGTATAAGGCATAGTTGGATTGGTAGAGGATGGCAATACATTCATCATCCCGGCTGATTTGATTAAGTCAGGAGCATGCCCTCCGCCAGCTCCTTCCGTATGATACATATGGATTACACGATCTTTCACAGCTTTCATCGTGTTTTCCATAAATCCTCCTTCATTCAATGTATCTGCATGAAGAGCAACCTGAACATCATATTTATCAGCCACGCGAAGGGAATAATCTAATGAGGAAGTCGTGGCCCCCCAGTCTTCATGTACCTTCAATCCAATTGCCCCAGCACGTACTTGTTCGGCTAACGGCTCTTCTGTCGCAGCATGTCCTTTTCCGGTTAGACCTACATTAATAGGGAGACCTTCAATCGCTTTAAGCATTCGATGAATATTCCATTCTCCAGGAGAAACAGTTGTAGCCCTAGATCCAGCTCCCGGGCCTGTTCCCCCACCGATTAACGTAGTTGTACCGGCCGTTAAAGCAACCTCTACTTGAGCAGGGTTAATAAAATGGACATGGGTATCAATCCCACCTGCTGTCACAATTTTTCCTTCTCCAGCGATTACCTCAGTAGATGCACCAATGACAATATCGACATTATCCATAATTAACGGGTTTCCACTTTTCCCAATTCCAGAAATCTTCCCATCACGGATCCCAATATCGGCTTTATAAATACCGGTATAATCCAAAACAATGACATTTGTAATAATCGTATCAGGTACTCCATCTCCACGTGTGGCTAACGGATGTTGTCCCATGCCATCCCGAATGACCTTCCCTCCACCAAATACAACTTCTTCTCCGTAGGTAGTAAAGTCTTTCTCGATTTGAATAAATAAATTAGTATCCGCCAAGCGAATGGAATCACCAGTCGTTGGGCCATACATCTGCGCATATTGTTCTCTAGACATTTTAAAACTCATTACGCTTCCCCACTTTCTAATGGACCGTCCACTTTATTATTAAAGCCAAATACTTTTCTCTCTCCAGCATAATCAATTAATTCTACTTCTTTTTCATCACCTGGTTCGAATCGTACTGCAGCACCTGCTGGAATGTTCAGTCGCTTCCCGTATGCCTCTTTACGGTTAAATTTCATCGCCTCATTTACCTCATAAAAATGAAAATGTGAACCGATTTGTACGGGGCGATCTCCCGTATTAATAACCGTAACCTTTGAGCTTTCTCGCCCAGCATTACAGATGATTTCTTCTTCTTTTAAAATATATTCTCCTGGAATCATCGATTATTTCACTCCTCTCACATTAGCGTATTGGGTCATGTACAGTAACAAGCTTTGTTCCATCTGGGAAAGTAACTTCCACTTGAATATCTTCAATCATTTCAGGAATTCCTTCCATAACATCATCTCTTGTTAGAATGGTTGCACCATATTCCATTAATTCTGCAACTGACTTTCCATCTCTTGCCCCTTCCATGACTTCATATGTGATTAAAGCCATAGCTTCAGGATGATTCAACTTTAGTCCTCTTTGTTTTCTTCTCTTCGCAAGATCAGCAGCCACTACAATTAATAGCTTGTCTATTTCACGCGGCAGTAATTGCATGTATAAATCCTCCTTAATCAGTACATATATACAAACATGTCCTTTTTCTTAATATTTGAAACGTTTAATAGTGAATTAGTTCAGAAAGAAAATAAGTAGCTCGCCACTTTCCATAAATGCAATCAAAAATCTCATACAGCCTTTGTGAAAAGGGTAACAAATAGAATTGTTTTTGACTTAGGTTATTGAATTGTTTGATTTTTTCGACTCTTTCCCTCCCTTTATTCAGTTGTTATAATGAGAATTTTATACGTTCGCTGTCCTCACTCCTTTCTTGTTTTGTGAAACCAGTAACAAAATAAAGCACTAATAAACCTTATTCCTAACGAAAAAAGCGACTACCTGTTGCCTAGATAAATATAATTTTTATTCTTAGGGTTTGATCAAGTGTGTGTGTCGTTCCATTATGAGTTGAGAAAGAGGTTCTCCTGAACGACGAATAGAGGAAAGTATTTCATTTACATCTGGTAGATCAACCAAGACGAATTGAGTATTATAAAATGATGATATCTTGCTATCTGAGCCTAAATCATGGGTAAGTTGATGAGAATTGTTCAAATCGATTTGTATAACAGCATTATTTTCTGTGCCCCCTTCCACCATATGCAATGCTTCCGAGGAAATCGATTCATCTTCGACTTTGTTGCTGAATTGCTCCTAGCCAATGATCAAGTCTGATTTGCAAGAATCATTTTCTACTCTATTCTACATAACACCGGGGGGAAATCAAGTTTAACGCATTTCCTATCAAACTCTCCAATAGGGAGCAAAGCAAACAGGACACTTTTTAAACAAAATGTCCTGTCTTGTGAAGAGTATAAAATTAGTTCAAAATCCGTATTCCGCTTCTTTCGCTTCTCGAATTTTCATATAGGTTTCTGTTAAAACGAGAGTATCTTCTACTAAGCGTTCAATCCGTAAAATAACATCATCATTAATAATTTCTTTACGGTAGAAATCCTTTTCCTCAATAAAAACATAGGTTTGAACAATTTGTGCTTTCATGTAAGACAATATTGGTTTTAACTGTTGCTCAGGTATTAAATAGTGCTTAGCTGAACCTGCCGTAACCAAGATACTTACCACTTTGTCTCTAAAAGCACTTATCGGCAGTAAGTCAAAAATGTTTTTTAATGTCGCGGGAATCGACGCCTGAAAGATGGGGGTTCCAATAATAATAGCATCTGCTTCCATAATCGTTTGAGCGACATACTTGGTATCTCCCTCATATTCTAAATAATTTCGTCCATCACTAAACTCTACTTCATACTCTGCTAAATCTATCACAACCGTATCCGAATTCGGGTATCTTTCTCGGAGCATTGTCATTGTGTAATCCATTGCAGTTCTTGTTTTTGACCCCACTTTTGATCCGGATAGTCCAACAATTTTCACGTTTTACACCTCTTTATTTTTTTGCTGTATATTTCCTAATAGCTGGAAGAATTTCTGTTCCAATGATTTCTATATTTTTCTGTACTTTATCAAAGGGTACTCCCCCGAAATCCATTTGCGCGATATATCTTTGATGGCCAAACACTTCATGCTGATAAAGGATTTTTTCAATAATTTGTTGAGGACTTCCGATGTTCATAATATTATGCGGATCGACCCCTTGCGCAAATAGTTGTTTTGAAAAGCCCTGTCCATTTGTGAGCTTCATCCCCTCGTTAATATGAGGATAATATTCTTTTAGAGCCTGTTGGGACGTTTCAGCAGCATAGAAGAAGCCAGCCGTTGCAACAGGTAATTCAGATGGATCAAAGCCATTTTGTTTAGCTGCTTCACGATAAGCATCAACCGTTCGTTTGAAAATAACTGCTGGTCCTCCTAAATGAGCCATAAACATTGGCACACCTGCATAACCAGCTTTAATTGCACTTGCAGGCGATCCTCCGACTGCCCGCCAAATCGGTAATATACCATTTTTCGGACGCGGAAGAATTTTTGCATTTTTCAATGGAGGACGAAATTCCCCGCTCCAATTGACGATTTCCTCTTCATTTATCTTTCTTAATAACTCGAACTTTTCCTCAAATAATTCTTCATAATCGCGGAGATTGTAACCGAGTAGATCAAATAAACCTACTCTAGATGCTCGACCTGCAATAATTTCAGCACGTCCGTTTGAGATTAGGTCAATTGTGGCAAAATCTTCATAGACTCGGACCGGATCCGAAGTACTGATAATTGTAGAAGAACTTCCAATTTTTATTTTATCTGTCGCTTGGGCAATACTTGCCAACATAACAGTGTGCGCTTGAGTTGCAAAATACTCTTGATGACTTTCTCCTACACTAAAAAAGTCGAGCCCTGCCTGTTCAGCTAATTTTGCATATTCAATAATTTCATGAACTCGTTCACTAGCTGAAACCCTCTCCCCTGTTAAGGGATTTGGCAAGTGATCCCCTAATGTATAAATACCAAACTCTAAACCTTTTTTAGGGTCAATGCGATATGTTTCCATTTATTTTTCACCTCTGGAACTATAATTATGATTATTAGTAGGATTTGACTGATCTGCGCTCATTTAGATATGGATCAGTCATTCTAGCAAATAGAGAACAGCGATCATCTCCTCTAGTATGTATTGTCCGGCGCAATTTTTTGACATACTTTGCTAACCTTCGACTCATTACTAGGAAATGAAGCCTATTGTATTAGCCATACTCAAATCCTCTATTCCATTTCCTCTTCATAATAAAGATAATATTAGGTCTTTTCATTTTATCCTTCCTATGCTATTGTAGTCGATAATGTCAAATTAAATAAGTACGCACTTTCAAGGTACATAGTATACAAAATGATACTTAGGAGGAGATAATATGGGAAAAGTGCCTGAAGAATGCCGTGTCGAAGATGCTCTTAGTATCTTAGTAGGGAAATGGAAACCGATTATTTTGCTGTATTTATTGCAGGAAGGCACCAAACGTTTTAGTGAACTTAAACGTAGTATGCCAGGAATCACCCAAAAAATGCTAACAAAACAATTGCGCGAACTAGAAGAGGAAGATATTGTGGAACGTGTTGTGTATCCCCAAGTTCCTCCCAAAGTTGAATATTCTGTAACAGAATATGGAAGAAGTTTAGAACCTATTTTAGAAGCTATGCATGAATGGGGAACAAACCATACACAGCATAAGCAGAGAAAAGCCGATCAGCAAAGTTCATAAGATGAGACATAGCAGGGAATTCGATCATTTAAAGACCGACCACATACCACCAATACGATCATAATTAAAACATGAAAATCAAATAACGTATTTTTGAAATGTTAATTTGAGACTGGGACAAAAGTTTTTTACACCAAAGAAAAACCGAACTACTAAGTACAATACCCCCTCCGGAAATTTACATCGCTATGATAATGCACCGTTCATCTTTGACGCTTAACATTTTAATTATGTACCGCCTCATTTCAACAAACAAAAAGGGATACCCAAGCGCCAAGAAGAATGACGTATTGGATATCCCTTTTTCTGCGTTATTTTTGAATTGCTTTAAGTTTAAATTGATAATGATAAGTTTGGTCAGCATATAATGTGAATTCTGGATGTGTTTTTTGGCTCCAACTATCATCGCCACCTACACCCATTTGTTTCAAGTTAACACGAACTACCGTTTTATCACTTTCCGGTAGTTTATATTGATGGCTTGCTTCCTCTAGTTCCGCTGGTAGGTAAGGAAGTACATTGACTTCCACCGTAGGCACTCCTGTAATTTCGATGCCTATTCCTCGTTCATCTGTCACAGCCGCCCATCTGACGTCTGTCTTATTCCCACATTCTTGTGGCTTGAGATAAGGAACATATTGCTCTTCAACTTTGCCTTGATAAAGGCCAATTTTGGCACTTTTGTGCTTATCCCAATAATTTTCATGTGGCCCTTTGCCATACCAATCAATGTTTTCGAAGTTAGAATCCATTGTAAATAACATTCCTACCTCTGGAATCTCCGGTAGACTTGCACCTGGTACTAAAGTAGAATCGACTAAAATTTCACCTGATAGGTCGATCGTATACTTTACTTCAACAGTTGATTCAGTTGAAGTCGGTAATTGATATTTTGCAGAAACGACTACTTGATCCTCGGATGTTTCAAATGTAAAGCTTTCTAGTTGTCGCTTTATTCCAGCTTCACGCCATGTCACACTGCGTTGGTCAAGCTGACTGCCCCGATCATTATCTGTCATAGCTCTCCAATAATTAGGACGCAATGGTGATTTCAATAACTCCTCACCAGCAAATCGATAGGATGATAGATCCCCTGTTTCCTTTTGAAAACAAACGATAAAGTTTTTCCCAGAAATCACTAAGTCCGTAGTTCCCTCTTCAACTTTTAATGAACCATCTTGAGACACTTTATTTTCGGGTTCTTTTTCGCGAAGGATAAATTGCTCAAATGCAACTTCATGCCCTTGTTCTGCCCAAATGGTAGAACTTTTTCTCAAAAGGTGAATCGTCAAAATGACTTCTCCTTTTTCCTCTATCCCAGCAAGGTTAAAACCAAGTTCAATATTTTTTGTTTCTAGTGGCTCTACATCGATATCGACTTCCCCAGTCCTAATCCGCTTGCCATCTGTTGTAATTTCGTAGCTCAATGTATAATCTCGTAAATTGGTAAAAAGATTCTTGTTCCAAACTTGAACAATTCCATTTTCAAGCTCTATAGCTTTAAATTCAGCATTTTGATAGCATTTTTTCACTTCGATTAACTTTGGAGTAATAGAACCGTCTGCAAAAATGAGACCGTTTCCGGAAAAGTTCCCATCATGTGGTGATTCACCAAAGTCTCCACCATAAGCTAAAAATTCAACGCCATCTTTTGTTTTAGTGCGTAATGCCTGATCACGCCAATCCCAAATGAATGCTCCTTGAAGAATGGGATATTGATCAAATAGCTCAGTATATTTAAATAAATTCCCATTAGAATTCCCCATCGCGTGGCTATATTCACAAATGATATATGGCTTTACTGGTTGATCAGAAGCTTCTGCTTCAAGAGCATATCTCTCCACATCAGCTGGTGGAATATACATTGTACTCTCTATATCAGACGCTGCTTCAGATGGGCGATAATGGAATACGCCTTCATAGTGAACTAAACGAGTTGGATCATTGTCTTTAAAGAACTGATACATTTTTAAGAAATTATCGCCCCCAAAAGACTCGTTCCCTAGGGACCAAATAATAATGGATGGATGGTTTTTATCACGTTGGAACATCGAGTTACAGCGGTCTAACA
Organism: Lederbergia galactosidilytica; assembly: GCF_017873565.1. Lineage (GTDB taxonomy): Bacteria > Bacillota > Bacilli > Bacillales > Bacillaceae_C > Lederbergia > Lederbergia galactosidilytica. The sequence continues at coordinate 15,289 of NZ_JAGGKH010000017.1, read as the reverse complement.
CATTCTCTGTCCACTCCGGCTTACTACCTGGAACAGTATCCTCAAGTTCCTTCTGCCCATATCTCCACGTCCCATGTGTTTCTAAGTTATTCTCATCAATCACATATAATCCATATTGATCACAAAGTTCATACAGATATGGATTATTGGGGTAGTGTGATGTCCGAACTGCATTAATATTAAATTGCTTCATTAATTTAATATCGTGAACCATATCTTCATATTCGATAGCACGGCCTTTATCTGCATGAAACTCATGACGATTCACACCTTTAAATACGATTCGTTCTCCATTGATTTTCATTAAACCATCTTTAAGCTCAAATTTACGGAAACCTATCTTACAACTTATAGTCTCTAATATGTTACCCCTTTCATCTTCAAGAGATAAAACAAGAGTATATAAATTTGGCTGTTCTGCACTCCATTTGAGGGGATTTTCAATAAAAACGCTTGTATGAATTTCGCGCATTTCTTGATCACCCATATTAAGCTCAAGCATAGCAGGTTGCTTCATTATTTGATTTTGCGTTTGATCATACAACATCGCGCTGAACTTAATATTTTCGTCTGTTTGCTTTAAATAATTGCGAATCTTAGCCTCGATTTTCAATTCCGCATCACGATACTGTGCATCTAAATCCGTCTGAACAAAAAAGTCTTGAACATGAACAATAGGAGTCGTATAAAGATATACATCTCTGAAAATCCCACTTAAACGCCAAAAGTCTTGATCTTCGAGCCAGCTTGCATCACTCCAACGGTAAACTTCGACAGCAACTTTATTCTCACCATCCTGCAAATAAGGAGTGAGGTCAAACTCTGCCGGTGTAAATGTATCTTCACTATAGCCGACAAACTCTCCATTCACCCAAATATAAAAAGCCGACTCCACCCCTTCAAAATGAATATAAACAGGTTGCTTTTCCCACTGTTTCGGTAATGTAAAGGTTTGAATATATTGTCCTACTGGATTATACTTCGTTGGTGCAAAAGGTGGTTGAATATCTTCAGTCTCGCTCCATGGGTATCGTACATTCGTATATTGTGGATAATCATAGCCTTGTAATTGCCAATGAGCTGGAACTTTAATTGTATCCCAGTTACTACTATCGAAATTTGCTTTATAAAAATCCTGGCTTCTCTCTTCAGGAGTTTCAGAGAAAGAAAACTTCCATTGTCCGTTCAATGATTGATAGTTTTTAGAAGCTTGACGTTTCCCTCGTAAAGCCTCTTCTACTGTATCAAATGGCATTAAAGTAGCATGAGCCTCACATCGATTCAACTGAAAAATTTCCGGATTATTATTCCATTCTGGATAACCATTTTTAGGTGGAGTATAGCGGAACTTCTCTGCACTTTTCAACAATTCATAAACCTTCTTTCTTAATTTTTTGGGGACTGTCCCCCACTAGGGCAATGCGTTAAAGCAACGGGGGACAGTCCCCCTAATTTTACTTCACTGACCCCATCATACCAGCGACAAAATGTTTTTGCATTAAGAAAAATACTAGTGCTGTTGGTAAGGTACCAATGACGATAGCCATCATAATAACTCCAAAATCTGGTGAGTATCCTGAACCCAAGTTAGAGATAAGGAGTGGGATAGTTTGTTTACCAGGTGATTGTAAAACAACTAGTGGCCACAAATAATTATTCCAACTATTCATAAAGGTTATGATTGCAGCAGCAGCATATGTCGTTTTCATGGAAGGCATAAAAATTCGGAAAAAGACCCCGAGTTCCGACAATCCGTCTATTCTCCCAGCTTCCACCAATTCCTTCGCAAACATTTTCGTATTTTGTCGAAAGAAAAAGATTAGAAAGGCAGTGGTAATCGTTGGTAGAGCAGCGGCTGCTAATGTGTCAATTCCGATAAATGGTACTGTAGATGAAATGCCGCCAAACATCCGATAGAGAGGAACCATTAAAGCGGCAAACGGAATCATCATAGATAGTAGTAAGATATTAAAAAGAATATCTTTCCTTTTGCTTCGGTAAATTTCAAAACCATAGCCTGCTAATGAACCAATAACCAAAGCTAGAATAGTTGTTCCAATTGCAATAATGGCTGAGTTTGTTAAGGCTGTTCCCATATCAGCCGTCTCAAATAGATTTTTCATATTTTCAAATAAGTGACTTCCAGGAAGCAAACGTCCTTTCGTCACATCACTCGATGTATTGGTTGCACTAATAATCATCCATAAAAATGGAAAAATGGAGATAAATGCAGCTATCGATAAGAAAACATAGGCGAATACTCTTTTAAATGTTGTCAATTTCGATCACCTGCCGCTTTAAATTGTAGGGCTGAAAATAATACAATAAGTATTACGATAACAAAGGAAACAGCTGCTGCATAGCCAAAATCAGGCGTATACTTAAAGGATAAATTATAAATATATTGAGAGATGGAAACTGTAGCATTGCCTGGTCCACCTTTTGTGATATTCATAATTTCATCAAATAATTGCAATGTTCCAATCGTTGAAGTAATGGATGTAAATAAAATAATTGGTTTTAAAGCTGGAACTGTAATCTTAGTAAAGATTTGGAAGACATTCGCTCCATCTATTCTTGCAGCTTCATAAATTGATTGATCAATATTTTGTAAACCGGATAAATAAAATATCATATTATATCCCGTCCAGCGCCAAGTAATGGCAATAATGATCGTCACTTTTGCTAATACTGGATCTGTTAACCATTGAATTGGCTCAGAGATAAGTGAAATATTCAGCAAGAATTGATTAATAATGCCATCTTGTCCAAATAAATATTTAAAAATAATAGAGTATGCAACAAGTGAAGTCACGGCTGGTAAAAAGATCGCTGTGCGAAAAAAGCCTTTTAACTTTAATTTGGGATCATTTAGTAGAACTGAAAAGATTAACGCTAAAATGATCATAATGGGAACTTGAAAGATTAAATAAATAAAGGTGTTTTTTATGGCAGCAATAAAGGTTGGGTCTCCAAATAATCGAGTGTAATTATCCATTCCAACAAATTCTAAATTATTACCCATTCCTGATTTAAAAGATAAAATAAACGCTTGGATCATGGGATAAAAGTAGAAGATGACGATAAAAAACGTAGCGACTAAAACAAACGACCAACCAATCGTATTATTTTTAAACTTATTACTCATTATTCTCACTCCCTATACTAAAGCTCAAGCGCCTGCTGTAACTAGCTTAGGCGCTTGTTTAAGGATGAACAGCTAAGTTTGTGTCGTCATAACCTAACTCGCTGGCCTACGTACAAAACTTAAAAATGAAAAAGGATTTCATAAGATGAAGGGGGCAAGCCCCACCTCACTTTTATTTAGTCATTTATTTTAGCTGTGCTTCTGCTTGTTTTTGTGCGTTATCAAGTACTTCCTTGATATCTTGTCCATTCAAGTAATTTTGCATTTCGGCCACAAGGATGTCCTCAATCGCATATGTGTGCATACCATAATTTACACCAGGAATTTCTTCCATCCATTCGGAAAAATCTGCGACTGTTTCTTGTCCTCCAAAAAACTCAACCTTTTCTTTATATGCCTCACCTTTTGCAGCAGGAATATAGGTGCCAATCGCTCCAATTTCGGAAACGAGATCTTGATAAAAGTCTTCACTGGATCCGAATGTATTTGATAAGAGCTCAGCTGCTTTTTCTTTTCCATCAATATTTAAAACATAGAAAGAGCTTCCCCCTAAGTTTGATGCATTTACTGCATTCGGTACATTCAATCGCGGAATTGGAACGACAGCCCATTTTCCAGATTGTTCTTCTTCTGCTGTAATACTTGGTGTAATCCAGTTTCCTTGAGCAACAGTTACAACTTTCTCTTCACCAATTGTAGCTAATAATTGACTGAAGTCCGAATGGATACCCGCAATTCCTTCATCTAGCATTGTTTTATAGACTCGAAACGCATCAGCCATCGCTTCATTTCCTGCAAGATTCGGGGTAGTTCCATCATCTTTCAAATACCATTCACCTGCTGTTTGAATCATCATTCGAATAGTTCCTAGGTCATTAGGATCTACTGTTAACATTTGTTTTCCTGTTTTCTCTTTTACTTCCTTCCCCATATCAATAAACTCATCCCACGTAATATCCGTGAAATCCTCTACCGTAAATCCTGCTTCTTCAAGCATATCTGTTCTCACATACAAACCTGCAACACCAGTATCAAATGGGAGTCCATAAATTTTTCCATCTAAACTTGCGGATTCAATTTTATATTTTGCGAAATCATCTGGATTAATATAATCTGATAAGTCATAGAAGGCATCTGGATACGCTTGCAAGAAACTTTGAGCACGATAATCCTCAATTAATACAAGATTTGGCATCCCTTTCATCGTTCCAGAACTTAAGCCCGTATTTAATTTAGATATAATATCTGGTTGTCCGCTCTCAATAATATCTAAGTTGATCTCTTCATCGCCGGAGTATTTTTCTTCTGCTAATTTAAGTGCAGCAATATTAAATTTTGGATCCCATGCCCATGCTGTAATAGTATTAGGATCTTTCTTTCCGTTTCCTTCTGACTCTTTCCCTTCTTTTGAACCAGAACTACATGCTGCTAATACTAATATACTTGCAATAAGAATAAATAAAATTTTCTTCATCTTCTAAACCTCCCATTAATTGAAAGCGATTACTTTACCTTACAATTAAAATTGTAGCATGCATAAAAAAAGATCGTTAGAACGATCTTTAGATAAAGCTTTGACTTTATTTTGATGTTTTGAAAGCGAATACTTATAATTTGGATTTTATTTTGGTATTTGTATTTTATTTAGATTTAATGACAGGAAGACGTATCCTAATCCTTGTTCCTTTTCCTAATATGCTATCTACCTCTATACCATATTTCTCTCCATATAAAAGTTGAATTCTTTCTTGGACATTAAGAATACCAATCCCTGAAAAGAAATGACGCTTTCCCTTTGATTTTGGCAGATTGCTCCGTGATTCTATTTCCATCCCATCCCCATTATCGACAACTTCGCAAAGCAACTCCTCTTCCCTTTGAGAGATGAGTAATTGGATATATCCTTCTTTCTTTTGATTAAACCCGTGAAAAAAGGCATTTTCGATAAAGGGTTGAATCATTAACTTAGGAACTTCACACGCTAAACATTCGGGAGAAATAAAATAATGCATTTTTATTCTATCGCCATAACGCATTTGATTAATATATACGTAATTCTTTAAGTTATCCAGTTCTTGTTCCACCGTATTTGTCTCATTAATATTCCCTATCGTGTTTTGGAGTAATGATATTAGAGCATGAATCGTTTCAACCGATTTTTCCCGATCCCCCTGTTGAACCATAAATTTTACAGATGCCAATGTATTATATAAAAAATGCGGATTAATTTGTTGTTGTAAAGCCTCTAACTCTGCATTTCTCTGTTTCTTTTGCGTTTCGATTAATTGCTCAACATACTCATGGAGCTCATCCAACATATAATTAAATGATTTTGCCAATTGTTTAGTTTCATAACTACCTGATTCAGTTACATAAAAATCAAAATTACTTTTACTCATATCAGAAATTTCCTTTACTAATCCTGATAATGATTTCGTCATTCTACGAGAAATTAGAAAAACAATACAAAGTGTAATTAAGACAATAATAGCGCTAATGAAAACAATGGTTTTTTTGTCCACCAAATTCTTTTGTACATTTTCACGATCGATCAAATTAATTAAATACATATCAAATGTTGGTAAGTAGCTTGAAAACAACAAATAATCTTTGTTAAATACGTTTACTTGCTTCAATTCTAAATTATGATTCTCAATATCTTTTACCTGTTTTAATAAATCACTTTCATTCTGACCAATTATAGCCTTTTTATTACTTGATACAACCCTTCCAGACTGGTCCATTAAATACACATCATTTCCATTTCCTGTATACCTCGAATACATTTGCCTAAAGTCATTTTCCCGCAATGAGACATAAATCACTCCATAAATATGGTTATTAGAGCGATCCATTAATGCTTTGGTTGCGACAATCGATGGGATTGCCGTATCGACGGGATCTTGAGATGCATATTGATAGAGAATTTGATTTGGATTTTTATAAGCATTTAATGTAATGGCGTGCTCACGTAATATTTCCTGTGGAAATGGCCATTTCACATAATTGGTCGAGAAAGAGCGATTATTCTCTCCCATAAGCACAATATTAACTCCATCATGGTTTAGTAATGAATCATAATAGTCCATTTGTTGTTTAATCTTATAAGTAGCCTTTGCTAATGCAATTGGTTCCGTATTTTTATCGATCAAAAAGTTTTTAACGGTTCCGCTTTGTTGTGCTTGATGCATAACAGAAGCAGTTGAATAACTATAATTTTCAAAATTCGAAGTGATTTGTTCAACCACCTTTGCATTTGTAATGCTAAATTGATCGATAAATAGCTTTTCAGACATCTGAATCATGGCGAATGTAATACAGATAGAAACCGTCACAATGCTTGTCACCATGACAAGAAACATTTTAAAAAATAAACTGTTTCTTTTAAATTTGCCTATATAATTTTTTATCATCTTTATCCATTCCTATCAAATGCATGTTTCAAAAGAATCAAGCTAGTGAAAGCAAGTATCTCTCCTGTGAGAAGTGAGAGTTCGGCAAGGCCCCAGAAGGCGAAGCCCGAGGTGACTTGCCACTAGGAAACGCAGGCTAAGTTCGCGCCGTCCTGGCCGTAGAGTCAAAGCGCAACTTCACCTACACTAGTACTTCCTTGTACGTCGCAACGCCTGCATGACCACATCCTGTAGGCCTTCGGAAAGCAAAGTATATTTCTGGAGCGGAGGTATATCCCCTCTAGTCGTTCGTTTTTTCTTTGGTAAAAATACTGTCCCTGCCTCTTTTTGGCACTTATATAAGCGAACTTTTCCGATATTTACTCGGTGACATTCCTGTCATTTTTTTAAATACTTTACAAAAATAACTATGGTCCGAATAGCCAACAAATCCACTAATCTCTGAAATCGAAACATTTTTGTTTTCCAAATAAGATTTTGCTTTCTCGATCCGAATTTGATTAAGATATTCATTAAATCCAATTCCATGATGTTGACTAAAGTAGGTGGATAAATAAGATGGATTAAAATGAAAATGATTTGCTAAATCAGCTAAACTAATTGGTTCGTTATAATGTTGATCGATATACTCCAATAGTTGCGGCATATTTGACTGATTTTGAGTGTTCATTTGTGAAGTAATCAAATTTTGAACTTCTTCTAAAAAGTTGGTAAAGCAATCTTTTGCACTTTTACTATTGTCTGCTTCATTTAACATTGCAAAGTATTGGTATCTATCTTGCTGCATTTGATTCAGGTCAAATTTCATCCCCTCTAAAAGGAGCGTAATGTTGAAAATTATATTTCCTAATATTGCTTTAAATTCATTTTCATTTACAGTATATTGGTGAGTTAGATATTCAGTATATTGATTCAGTTCTTCAAAAGCCTTCTCAAAGTCACGCCGCTTAAATACATCAATAAAACGATTCAACTCAAAGCTACTTTCTTCTGGAACCTCTGGTAATTCTCTTAACATTAAAAAGTTTTGTTCAGGAAAATAAAATCGATAGCTTCTTAAACGTTTTAACTCATCTTCATAATGCTTTTTTAATTGTGCCATTTCTTTAAATGGCTCACCAAGTAACCAAATTATGGAGTGTCCTATTTTTTCTGACTTCCCTGCTACCTTTTTAATAGTAGCAATAAGCGATGAAAACTCTTCCTTATCTATGTTAATAATATAGGAAAAACTGCGATCTTCTAACAGAATCGGATAATAATTAAAATCGGCTAAGACGTAAGGAAGTTGTTCCATGATATTCTTTTTCACTTTATGAATATCCTTCACTAATTTTAGATCAATTTCCATAAGACAAAAGTGACTTTTGGGAAATGATTCATACTCTAATTGTTTCTGATTAATCGGTTCATAACCGGCCATCAAATAACGGATCCAATCTTCCGTCGTGGTAATTGATTGGTTAGACAAATCTAGATCAAAATTTGGCAAGCGCCGTAATGCCTGTTTGAGAGCCCTTAATAATTCCGGTCCTTCTAGTTTAGGTTTCAATATATAATCAGCCACACCACTTTGAAAAGTCGAACGAACATAATCAAAATCACTGAAACTACTTAAGATAATAACTTCAATTTCCGGATATTCCTCTTTCACCTTTTTAGTTAGTTCAATCCCATCCATAATCGGCATCACAATATCTGTAATGATAATATGAGGAGGTGTTTTTTCGATAATATTGAGAGCCTCCTCTCCATTAGAAGCCTCTCCAATAATGACAAATCCTTCCTCATCCCAATTTACATAGTGCCTAATACCCTGTCGAATTAATACTTCGTCGTCGACAATAAGTACCTTACATCGTTCCTGCTCCATCATTTTATATCCTCTTCCTGTTTCCTCATAATAAATTGTCAAGGCACCCAACATTATAACATTTTCTGCTAAAAAATTTTCGGATACTGTTTCTCCTTTACCAAGATAACCCTTCCCGTCTAATTCTTATTATTCATCAGTTCATTCATAACATGCTTACTTTTTTCGCGTGAGAATCTTCATCTTCTTTAAGACAATCCAAGCATAAGTAGTCAGCAATTATCGTTACAACTTTTTGCCAATAAAAATATCCCCCTTTATATGTTTAGCTGGATTAGCAACTAAACGTATAAAGAGGGAGGAAATTTTTATCTAATATACTCTATTACCAGTCTGTATGGAAAGTTCCTTCTTTATCGACTCTTTCATACGTGTGCGCACCAAAATAATCTCGTTGCGCTTGAATAATATTCGCTCCACTATCAGATGAGCGATAACCATCATAAAAGGATAAGGCCGCGCTAAAGCATGGTAAAGAAAGACCATTCTCAAACCCTTTAATCACAACTTTCCTTAAAGATGACTCCATTTGATTCGCTTTGTCCATAAAGAAAGGAGCTAATAATAGATTAGTGACCTCTTGATTTCCCTTATAAGCATCACTAATATCATTAAGGAAGTCTGCTCTTATAATACAACCACCACGGAAAATCAAAGCAATTTCGCCTAGATCTAGTGCCCAGTCTTTTTGAACAGAAGCCGATTTATATTGGTAAAATCCTTGGGCATAAGCACAGATTTTCCCCATATATAAAGCTTCTTTAACGAATTGAATCCATGCTTCCTTATCCGCTTCATCTTTAACAAGCTTAGGACCTGTTAAATGCTGCTCCGCATAGGTTCTCTCTTCTTTTAAAGAAGAAAGGTAGCGAGCAAAGACGGACTCTGTCAGTATCGAAGATGGCACACCTAAATCTAATGCATCTTGGCTTGTCCATTTTCCCGTACCCTTCTGACCAGCTTTATCTAAAATGACATCAACCATTGGCTTTCCTGTTTCCTCATCCATTTTGGTCAAAATTTCCGAGGTAATTTCCATAAGATAGCTCTTTAATTCTGTTTCATCCCAAGACTTAAATACTGTTGCAATCTCTTCTACCGTGAGTCCAAGCTTTTTGCGCAAAAATAAATAGGCTTCGGTTATCAATTGCATATCTGCATATTCAATTCCATTATGCACCATCTTCACATAATGACCAGATCCTGCCGGTCCAATATAAGTACAACAAGGCTTCCCATCTACTTTTGCTGCAATTTTTTCCAAAATTGGGGCCACTTGTTTATAAGCATCTGGATCTCCACTCGGCATAAGTGCCGGACCATGTAAAGCCCCTTCCGCTCCACCTGATACCCCTACACTAATAAAATGAATTCCTTGTTCTTCTAACTGTTGATATCTGCGATTAGAATCATGAAAATCGGAATTTCCTCCGTCCATAATGATATCGCCTGGTTCCAATAAAGGGATAAGTGACTGAATGACCGAATCCACAATTGGACCAGCTGTCACCATCATAAATATTTTACGTGGTTTTTCTAGTGAATGAACAAAACTTTCTAAGTTAAAATGAGCAGACACTTCTGGATGAGAATACCCATCCAGAAATGCATCCGTTAAATCCCTAGTATAATTAAAAATGGCCACACGTTCTCCATTATGGAGCATGTTCTTAGCTAAATTCGCTCCCATTACACCTAAACCATAAACACCTATTGTATTTTTCACCTATCGTTCCATCCTTTATACAAACAAATTTATGACTAATACACCAGCAAGACCTACAACCGAAATGATTGATTCAAGCAATGTCCAAGTGGCAAAGGTCTCTTTTAAATTCAAGCCAAAAAATTCTTTAAACATCCAGAATCCTGCATCATTGACATGAGAAGCAATTAAACTACCAGCCCCTGTGGCTAGCACCATTAAAGCAGGATCCACACCCGTTCCTTGCATCAATGGGATGACAAGCCCAGCTGTTGTAAGAGCTGAGACTGTGGCAGAGCCTAATGCAATTCTTAATATTGCTGCTATAATCCAAGCTAATAATAATGGGGACATGGAACTACCTTCAAATATGGCAGCAACAGCATCACCAACTCCACCATCAATTAATACTTGTTTTAGTACACCGCCACCACCAATGATTAATAGCATCATACCAATAGCGCGAATTGACTCTTCCGCGGATTGCATCACTTTCTTCATTGGAATATTACGCTTGATTCCCATCGTATAAATAGCTAACAAAACGGAAATTAATAAGGCAGTCGTTGGTTGTCCAATTAAATGAATAATCTTAAAAAGCATATTATCCGATACATTTCCAAGATCTTGAATTAAATCAACAATCGTAGATATCGCCATGAGTAAGACTGGAAATAATGATGTTAAAACACTTATGCCAAATCCAGGTGTATCCTTGAGATCAAATGTCTTTATTTCTCCCAAGGAGTCAAGATTCCCTTGTTTCTCAAATGAAGCTGGGATAATTTTTCGAATCACTTTCGTAAATAATGGTCCAGCAATGATTACTGCTGGAATTGCAATGATGATACCATAGATTAATACCATTCCAATATTTGCGTCATATTGCTGAGCAATCACTGTTGGGCCCGGATGAGGAGGTAAAAATCCGTGTGTAGCCGATAAAGCTGTTGCCATTGGAATTCCTAAATATAGCGGTGACATCTTTAACTCTTTCGCGATTTGGAAAATAATGGGGATTAATAAAACAAGCCCAACTTCAAAGAACAAAGCAATCCCGATTATAAAGGAAGCAATCACAACCGCCCACTGAATATTCTTTTCTCCAAACTTATCAATTAAAGTAGTAGCAATACGCTGGGCACCCCCCGCATCTGCCACTAATCTTCCGAGTATCGCACCAAAACCAAAAATCAAAGCAATGCTGCCGAGGGTTCCCCCCATCCCGCCTTCGATCGACTCAACTATCTTATCTAATGGCATACCGAGTGCCAAAGCGACAAGAAAAGCGGTAATAATGAGTGAGATAAATGTATCAAGCTCCAGCTTGGTAATTAGAAGTAATAAAACGATCACTCCTAATGCAACAATAATTAGTGGAAGGTAATGTTCCATTTTCTTTTTCTCCTATCATGGTAGTCTTTAACCGTTGTTCAAGAAGCCCATCATAGTATCGCTCGAACTTTTTTGAACACGTCACTGTTGTATAATGTAATCAATTATTTTGATTTAATCTCGTTTGATATTGCGCGATTTTCTCGTACTCACTTAGCATGGCACGTGAAATACTGATAAAAATGGGCATTAATTGTTCATATTCCTTTGTATTTTCTTGAATTGGAGTATGTTTATGGCTTGTTCCAACTAAGTCCTCAACAACATCAAATGAGTCGATTTTTCCTAATGCGTATAATCCTAACAGACAAGCACCAAGGCAAGATGACTCATGACTTTCTGGTACAACCACTTCTCGGTCAAAAATATCGGCCAACATTTGTCTCCATAAGGGCGATCTAGCAAATCCACCCGTTGCTTTTAATGAGGTCACAGGCTCGTCCATGACTTCAACTAATGCTAAATAGACTGAATATAAATTGAAAATAACGCCCTCTAGAGCCGCCCGTACCATATGCTCTTTTTTATGACTTAATGTTAATCCCATAAAAGAGCCTCTAACATTAGCATTCCATAATGGAGCCCTTTCACCTGATAAAAACGGATGGAATAGTAAGCCATTTGAACCTGCTGGGACACGACTGGCAATTTTTGTGAGAACATCATACGCATCCATTCCTAAACGTTTCGCTGTTTCCACTTCGCTGGCAGCTAATTCATCACGAACCCAGCGAAAGATCATACCACCATTATTAACAGGGCCACCAATCACCCAATGATCTTCTGTCAAAGCATAGCAAAAGATCCGCTCTTTAGGATCTGTCTGTGGTTTCGGTATTACCGTGCGGATTGCACCACTTGTTCCAATCGTAACAGCGACTTCTCCTTTTTTTAACGCGTTTACACCAATGTTGGATAAAACGCCATCACTCGCTCCGATTACAAATTTAGTTTCAGGCAAAATGTTCATCTTCTCCGCGTATTTCGGGTCACAACCTGTTACAATTTCCTTCGTTGAGACAAGGCGTGATAATTTCTCTTCTGAAATCCCGGCTACTGCTAACGCTTCTTTATCCCATTCCAGTGACTCAAGGTCCATCATACCCATACATGATGCAATAGAATGGTCGACAAGATATTGCTTAAAGAATTGGTAAAAAATATATTCTTTAATCCCGATATACTTTTTCGTTTTACGAGAAATTTCGGGGCAATCTTGTTCAAGCCAAGTAATTTTGCAAAGCGGTGACATCGGATGAATTGGTGTTCCTGTTCTCCGATAAATTTCATGACCGTTCATTTCTTCTTTTATTTTCTGTACCCATTTAGCACTGCGATTATCAGCCCAAGTAATACAGTTTGTTAACGGTTGATTATTTTCATCCACCGCAATTACACTATGCATGGCACTACTAAAAGAAATAAAAGATAAATTTTTAGGATCTATTTTTGACTTTTTCATAACGTTCCCAATTGATAATAGAACCGCCTGAAAGATCTCTTCTGGATTCTGTTCAGCTGTTTCACTATCAGGTGTATATAACTCATATCCATTGTTTTCTACGGCTAGTATTTCACCTGTTTCACGATACAATACAGCTTTTGTGCTCGTTGTACCAATATCGACACCTAACATATATTTATTTTTATTCATGATACATACTCGCTCTCTTTAGAAATATAGGGTTACTCCATAAATCATCTGATTGTTTGTGCACATCATTAAAGTTTTTATAAAAAGCTTCATCCACTAATCGTTCATCTTTGTTCTCAATCGCTTGAATCAGTAACTCGTGGTTTTGAATCACACGGTCAAAATCCTCTTTATTCTCTTCCATCCGATGTCTCATCGATAATAAAACAAGACACTCCATAATGGGCCGCAAATTAGACCAAAGAATTTCTATGTGTCGGTGGTGGATTGAGGTGATGATTTTCTCGTGAAACTCTATATCCCTGAATGAAAATTCATCCGCATCATTATATTTAACCGCAATTTTCATCATCTCTAAAATTTTATTTAATTGATTGATTAATGAAGCCGTTTCAGACTTTAGCAATCTTTTAAATACAAAGGATTCAATAATTAGCCGAATATCATAGATTTCATCAATGTCTTTTTCTGAAATACCAATGACATTTGCTCCCATTCGTTTCTGTTGGACCAAACCTTCTTTTTCTAGCAGTTTAAGCGCATCACGAATTGGCGACCGACTCATATTGTATTCTTGAGATAATTTATTTTCGGAAAGGATCGCTCCTTCATTGATATCCTGGGAAATAATTCTCATTCTTAAATCCGCTATCACCCGTTCACCCATTGAGGATTCCGTTAATCTATTTTGCGGATAGAACCTTTTCATAATTTCACCTTCTTCTTGTATAGCTGTATACAAGTATACTAACATAATGATTTTAGATTGTATATTCGTTAAAGCATGATAATTCCCGCCTTGAAAGACACAAAAAAAGGCTGGGAAGCCCAAGCCCTTATCTACATTGGTATAAGTACAATTTCAGATATTTCTAATAGGGAAATGTTTATAACTTCTGAATCTTCCCTAAAAATACTTTTCTTATATAATTTTAATTTTCTTTAATTTCTTTCCCTTCGAAATCATTTGTCCGATTTTGTTTTCTTTTATGAAAATAAATGAATCCAACGATGAAAAATAAACCAATAAGCATCATATATAGCATCCATTCAATATAAGTCACCATATTCAATAGATCGATTCCATTGGTCCCCTGAATGAATACATTATATGGATCCGAATTACGATATGAAATAGGAACATTTTGATAAGCTTCGTATTTGTTATAAGTATGTCTCGTCACTGCCTTCACTACTCTTATATCCTCACCAGCTTTGCTTGTATATTCTAATGTAAATTCATAAGAAGAATCTTGATATTTCTTATATGAAATATCCGCATGTTTCTCTGTAATTACCGCCTCTGTCTTCGTTTGCGCTATCGGGATAATTTTATGAAAGAGATTAGACAAATATCCGGTGGAAAAGTAAAGTACTACGGCAATGGCAAGAACCTTAAAACACCAACCAATCATCTTCCAGATGAACTTACCGAGTGACTCATCTAGACGTGTGAAAAAGCGGTCGACAATTTTTATTTCTAAGATTAGCGCAAAAAAGAGGACCAATGCTAATAAGCCAAAAATAGTAATACCTAGTAAATAAAAGATACTATCGAATAAAAAGTCACGGATCGTTGAAAAGTCTTTCCCCGTGGAAAAGCCGTTAATTTTATCCCCGACTTCAAGGTTCTTCATTTGTTTTTTCGATATTCGGTTTAAATACCCTTTAAAAGTTGCTTCTTCCCTTCCATCATTTAAATCGACTTTAACATAATAAGCTGGTGCTAAAAACAAACCTTTTTCAGCTGTTTTCCCTATGATCGTTGCTTCTTCTTTCTCTGCATTTAATAAATTATAATCATCAATATAATCGGTGATCAGTGCAACAGTTCCTACAACAAATAATAAAATTAATCCTATATAACCTAAAATCTCTCCAGCTTTTTTTAACAAACGATACACCTCTTTTAGGAAATCCTACTGCACTCAGCATAAACGAACCCCTTTTTAATTTAAATAGGAAATTCGATATATGAACGAAGCTTTAGACCTACATTGAGAACCAATCGAGTAGGAGGCTAATCATTAATTGATTAGCCGACCTCTCACACCACCGTACATACGGTTCTCGTATACGGCGGTTCAATAACTTAAGTATC